>NZ_JARRAB010000004.1 GCF_030376615.1 Pseudomonas sp. sp1636 | reverse complement strand
GTCGGCACCCTGCAAATCGACCTGTTCGACGGCCGGGACGGCAAGCTGGTATGGCGCGGCAGCGCTGCGCAAACCCTGCGCGGCGCCCAACCGAACCCGAGCGAACGTAGCGCGCAGATTCGCGAAACGGTGGCCAAGGTACTCAGCCAATATCCGCCATACTGACAGCCCGCTATCTAACCTAAACAAGGAGGTTAAATGAAGCACAACCCGCAACTCAGCCATCGCCCGGCCACGACCAGCGACCTGGTGGACATCGCCACCTTTGCCCAGAACGCCACTGAGCTGTTTTTCAGCTATCCGAAGGCCGTCTGGCCATTGAGCGTCGCTCAGCTGGCCGCGGCCATGGCCGAACGGCGCGGCAGCACCGTGGCGCTGCTGAATGGCCAGGTGGCCGGTTTCGCCAATTTCTACCAGTGGCAGCATGGCGACTTCTGCGCCTTGGGCAACCTGATGGTCGCGCCCCAGGCCCGCGGCCAAGGGGTGGCGCACTACCTGGTGGCAGTGATGGAGGAGCAGGCGCGCGAGCAGTACCAAGCCACGCGCATGCAGGTGTCCTGTTTCAATGCCAACAGCGCCGGCCTGCTGCTCTACCCCAAGCTTGGCTATCGGCTCAGCGGCATCGTCGAACGGCGTGATCCGCAGGGCGCGCGGGTGGCCCTGATCCAATTCGACAAGGCCCTGTAAATCGTCTCGCGGCCCGCTCGGCGGCTGCTTCACCTGGGTTCGCATAACGGATGAAACCCGCGCCCGTTGGCGCGCAAACCCGATCATCGCGTGCGGCCAGGTTGCGCCTGACGCCGCGGGTCGCGGGTCGCGGGTGCGCGCAAGCCCTGGCCGTGTTAAGGTGCGCGGCCTTTTTGCTTACATGGATAGAGACAGGTCGTCATGACACTGGCCCAACCATTACGCTGGCTGCCTAAGCCGCCTTAGCGTTACGCCCCCTCCTGCATCGCCTCGTCGGCTCTCCCGATTGCTCGGCTGTGCGCCCTTGCGCGTCTGAACGCCGTTCAGTCATGCGCCTGCTGTATTTTTCAATCTGCCATTCACCCAGTTCGCCGTGCGCTTTCGCGCGACAGCGCAACACTGCCCTTTGGGAATACGCCATGCTGCAAAGCCTGAAAAACACCTGGTTGTTCAACATCCGCGGCGACGTGCTCGCCGGCCTGGTGGTCGCCCTGGCGCTGATTCCGGAGGCCATCGCCTTCTCGATCATCGCCGGGGTCGACCCCAAGGTCGGCCTCTACGCCTCCTTCTGCATCGCCGTGGTGATCGCCTTCGTCGGCGGCCGTCCGGGCATGATCTCCGCGGCCACCGGGGCCATGGCCCTGGTCATGGTGACCCTGGTCAGGGATCACGGCCTGCAATACCTGCTGGCTGCCACCCTGCTCACCGGGCTGCTGCAGATCGGCGCCGGCTACCTCAAGCTCGGCTCGCTGATGCGCTTCGTCTCGCGCTCGGTGGTCACCGGTTTCGTCAATGCCCTGGCGATCCTGATCTTCATGGCCCAGCTGCCGGAACTGACCAACGTCAGCTGGCACGTCTACGCCATGACCGCCGCCGGCCTGGGCATCATCTACCTGTTCCCCTATGTGCCCAAGATCGGCAAGCTGATCCCCTCGCCGCTGGTGTGCATCCTGGCGATGACCGCCGTGGCCATGACCCTCGGCCTGGATATCCGCACCGTCGGCGACATGGGCGAGCTGCCGGACACCCTGCCGATCTTCCTCTGGCCCCAGGTGCCGCTGACCTTCGAGACCCTGGCGATCATCTTTCCCTACGCCGCCGCGCTGGCGGTGGTCGGCCTGCTCGAGTCGATGATGACCGCGACCATCGTCGACGACCTGACCGACACCGGCAGCGACAAGAACCGCGAGTGCAAGGGCCAGGGCGTGGCCAACATCGCCTCGGGCCTGCTCGGCGGCATGGCCGGCTGCGCGATGATCGGCCAGTCGGTGATCAACGTGAAATCCGGCGGCCGTGGCCGCCTGTCCTGCCTGGTGGCCGGCTCGGTGCTGTTGCTGATGGTGGTGTTCCTCAGCGATTGGGTCAGCCAGATCCCCATGGCCGCGCTGGTCGCGGTGATGATCATGGTGTCGATCGGCACCTTCAGCTGGGACTCGCTGCGCAACCTGAAGAGCTTCCCGCTGTCGACCAACCTGGTCATGCTCGCCACCGTGGCGGTCACCGTCTATAGCCACAACCTGGCCTATGGCGTGCTGGTCGGCGTGCTGCTGGCGGCGCTGTTCTTCGCCAACAAGATCGGCCACTTCCTGTACGTCGACTCCGCCGTCGACAACGACGGCAGCCTGCGCAGCTACCGCGTGGTCGGCCAGGTGTTCTTCGCCTCGGCGGATCAATTCACCGCCGCCTTTGATTTCAAGGAAGCCCTTGATAAGGTCGTCATCGACCTGTCCCGCGCGCACTTCTGGGACATCACCGCGGTCGCAGCCCTGGACAAGGTGGTACTCAAGCTGCGCCGCGAGGGCACCGAGGTCGAAGTGCTGGGCCTTAACGAAGCCAGCGCCACCATCGTCGACCGCTTTGGCGTGCACGACAAACCCGATGCCGTCGACCAACTGATGGGCCACTAAAAGGAGCACAACATGACCCACGTAATGGCTTGTATCGATGGTTCGCAGTCCAGCACCGGCGTCTGCGACTACGCCGCCTGGGCCAGCCAGCGCCTCGGCGCGCCGCTGTGCTTCCTGCATGTCCTGGATCAGGTGCAGTACCCGCAGCACAGCGACCTCAGCGGCACCATCGGCCTGGGCAGCCGCGAACACCTGCTGGAAGAACTGGCGGCGCTCGACGAGAAACGCGGCAAGTTGGCCCTGGAACAGGGCCATCACCTGCTCGAAGCGGCCAAGGCCCGCGCCATCGCCGATGGCGTGAGCAACCCGCAACTGCGCCAACGGCATGGCGACCTGGTGGAAAGCCTCAGCGAACTGCAAGCGGACATCCGCCTGCTGGTGATCGGCCGCCAGGGCGAAACCAGTGCCAGCCTCAGCCAACTGGTCGGCAGCCACCTGGAGAACGTCATCCGCACCCTGCAACGGCCGATCCTGATCAGCTGCGGCGAGTTCAAGACGCCGCAAAGCTACCTGTTCGCCTACGACGGCAGCGCCACCGCGCGCAAAAGCATCGAGATGATCGCCGCCAGCCCGCTGCTCAAGGGCCTGCCGTGTCACTTGCTAATGGTCGGCGCCGATACCAGCGACGCCTGGGAACAGCTCAAGTCCGCCGAGCGCGTGCTGCAAGGTTCGGCCAGCGCGGTGCACCTGGCGATCCGCGCCGGCGAAGTCGAACCGACCCTGCACGCCTACCAGGCCGAGCACGGCATCGACCTGCTGGCCATGGGCGCCTATGGCCATTCGCGGATTCGCCAGTTCCTGGTCGGCAGCACCACCAGCCACTTGCTGCGCACCAGCGTCAGCCCGCTGCTGATCCTGCGCTAGCAAGAGCGCTGCACCCGCTCTGGCTGACGCACTATGGCCGCGGCCGCACTAGCCGTTGCAGCGACCCGCGCACCGGCAAGGGCAAATAGGCATCGTTCGACTAGGCTGAAACTGCACCTTCCCGAGTACGACGCCGATGACGCCCGAGCCTGCGGCCCCCAGCACCCGCCTCAGCTTGTGGCGGGAGACAAGCGACACCCATATCCGCTCCAGGTTCGCCGGCTATTACTACCTGCTCGCCTGGGCTCTGCTCTGGTTCACCAGCAGCGACCCCTGGCAGAACCTCTGGGCGTGGGCCGGCGGCAGCTTGTTGTTGCTGATTTTCTTCGCCCTGCGCAGCCGCCATCGCCCATCCGAACGCCTCGACCAGGCGCACCTGCAGCGCTGGCTGGATCTGCACTGGCTCGTCATCCTCCTCCAGTCAATGACCTGGGGCCTGATGCTGGCGGGCATCCAGCTGCACCCTGAGATAGTCGCCTCGCACTTGTTGGCCATGCTCAGCGTGGTGGTGTTCGGCACGGCCCTGGCATTTACCTACCCCATGCGCATGGGCCGTTGCGCGCTGGCCATCCTGCTGACCTACCTGCCCAGCATCGCGGTCAAGTTCCACCTGGGCATCGGCGATATCGGCGAATCCATAGCCTTGGTGATCTACCTGGGCTATCTGGGCCTGTTCCTCTATCGCTGGAACCGCGAGTACCGCATCGGCCTCGAGCGCGAGCTGCGCCTGCTGCAGCACGGCGAGCAACTGGATCTGCGCAGCCGCACCGACGCCCTGACCGGGCTGGGCAATCGTTATCAGTTCAACGCCCTGCTGCCCAGCTGGCTGGCCAACGCGCGCCGGCAAAATAGCCCGCTGACCCTGGTTCTGCTGGATATCGACTTCTTCAAGCAGGTCAACGACCAGTTCGGCCACCGCACCGGCGACCTCTGCCTGCAGGCCTTTGCCGAACGCATGAACCAGGTGTTCCGCCGCGACAGCGATATCCTGCTGCGCCTGGGGGGTGAGGAGTTCGCCGTACTGATGCCCGACACCGCGCTGGAGCAGGCCATCCCGCTGGCCGAGCGCTTTCGCGCTACGCTGGCCGCGCAACCCCTGCCGGTAAAGGCGCAGGTGCAGGAGCTGCCACTCACGTGCAGCCTCGGGGTCGGCAACTTCCAGCCGCTCTGCGACGACTCGGCGGAAACCTTCTACAAGCGGGTCGACGACGCCCTCTATCGGGCCAAGGCCAGGGGCCGCAATCGGCTCGAACTGGCCTGACACCTGCTAGAGCCTAAAGCTACCCATCTGCCTGCTCAGAGCATCGGCCAGGCTGCTCAGGATCTGGCAATCCGCGCGACAGGTACGTACCTCGGCGGCAGTGGCATGGGCCAGGTCGGCAATACCCTGTACGTTGCGGTTGATTTCCTCGGTCACCGACGACTGCTCCTCGGTTGCCGCCGCGACCTGGGTGTTCATGTCGCTGATGCTTTCCACCTGCGTGGTGATCGCGCCAAGCGACTGGCCCGTACGCTGGCTGGCCGCGACCCCGGTACTGGTCGCCGCTTGCCCGGCATGCATCGAGCTCACCGCCGTGTCCGCGCCCTGCTTCAAGCGCTGGATCATCTGCTGGATTTCATCGGTGGAGGCCTGGGTGCGGCTGGCCAGGGTACGCACCTCGTCGGCCACCACGGCAAAACCGCGCCCAAGCTCGCCGGCGCGCGCCGCTTCGATGGCCGCGTTCAGGGCCAGCAGGTTGGTCTGCTCGGAGATGCCGCGGATCACCGCCAACACCTGATCGATGGACGCCACCTGCGCGGCCAGCTCGCTGACCGCCGCGGCCGCGCCGCCGATGTCGGCGGACATCCGTTCGATATGCTCGATCGACTGGCCAACCACCAGTCCGGCCCGCTGTGCCTCATCGCGGGCGTTGTGCGAAGCATCGGCGGCGCTGCTGGCGTTGCGCGCGATCTCCTGCACGGTCAGGCCCATCTCGTGCACCGCGGTGGCGACCATGTCGGTCATCTCCTGCTGCTGGCTGGCGCGCCCGGCGGTGTTCTCCACCACCAGGGCGACCTGGCCGACCGCACTGCGCAGGCGTTCGCTGGTGGCCAGCACCTCGCCGATCAGGCTGCGCTGGCTGCCGATGAAGCGGTTGAAGCCGCGCGCCAAGTCGCCCAGCTCATCGGCCCGCGACTCGTCCAGCTGGCGGGTCAGATCGCCGCCGCCGCCACCGATCTCGACCAGTGCGGCGGTGACCTGGCGGATCGGTCTGACCAGGCCACGGGCCAGCCACACCAGCAGACAGAGGAAAGCCAAGGCTACGCCGATGCCGATCAGGCTGCTCATCAGCAGCGCCTGGCGCGCCTCGGCATAGATCTCCGCCTCGGGTATCTCGCTCACCAGTAGCCAGTCCAGCGCCTGCAATGGCTGGGCGATGGCCAGGAAGCCCTCGCCGTCGCGCTGGAAAGTCACCGCACCGCGGGTTTTGCCGAGCAACTCGGCCGCCTGGGCGCCGACCAGTTGGCCGAGCTCGCGGCTGTTGTTGAACGCCGACTGCGGATGCACCTTGACCCTGCCGTCCGCACCGACCAGGTAGACCCGGCCGGCCTCGCCGAAACGAAAGTCGCGAATCATCTCGGACATCGCGCCGAGGCTGAAGCCCAGGCCCGCCACCCCAAGCGTCTGCCCTCCGGCGGCGACCCGCTGGTTGATAAACAGGGTCGGCTCGCCGGTGGTCTGGTCGATGTCGATATCCAGCGAGCGGGCCTTGCCGCCGTCGACGAAGCCATAGAACCAGTCGTTCTCGGCCGGCCCGCGCGCCAGGCGGCGCTCGAGGCCCTTGCCGGTGAAATAGTGGCCGCTGTCCAGGCCGACGATAAAGGTGGTCAGGGCCTTCTGCTGGCGTTGCACGCCCGTCAGGTAACGGGCGAAGGTGGCCTGCCGGGCGGCGTCCTCGCCATTTTCCAGCCAGTCCTGCACCAGACTGTTCTCGGCGATGCCGCGGGCAGCGGTCAGAGGCTCGGCGAGCACCCGCTCCAGGTCGTTGCGGATCGCCAGGATGCTCGCCGGCAACGCCTGCTCGACCAGATAGCGCTCGGCCAGACGATTAACCAGCGCCGAGTAGATGCCCGCCACTATGAGGATGCTGGCGAGCAGAGCCGCGCCCATGCTGAGGATCAGTTGCCACTGAATACTGCGTTGCCAGAGGCGCATGGAGGATCTCCTAGAATTATTGTCGATGCACAGGCAGGAATTTTGTATACAGTATTGTGCACAAACAATCGAATAGTGATAGCCCTCCGTGGCTACCGAGCGCGGCGAACAGGCCGCGGCCGGGGACGATGCGGGCGGCCCGCGCCGGAGCCCGGAGCCCGGAGGCCGCAGGAGTGTCTTGCGAGCCGCAGCCGTAACGGCCTGCATCGCCCGGTTGACGAGCGCAGTCCAACACCAGCACCCTGTGCCCACAACATTCACCCGCCAGGTGGCCCGCAGAGCACCTGCACGCTCAGCCACGGCCATGGCACCCTCGGCAATACCGCCTTTTTCAGGCTGATCACAGCAGATAACGACACGTTGGCCGAACCAATGGGAATATGATGAAGGCAACCCTCGCTTCCTTGTTACTCTTCTGCGCCGCCTGCATGGCCCAGTCTCAAGCGCACGAAAGCCCGCTCATCAGCGTCTATGCCTATCACCTGAAGCCGCCGTTCATCGTCGACCTCGAGCGGCGCCAGGGGCTCTATTACGATTTTTCCGACTACCTCAACCGCAAGGGTCGCGGCTACCGCTTTCAGACCGTGTTTCTGCCGCGCAATCGGCTGGAACATGCGCTGGCCCGCCGGCAGCTCGACGGGGTGGTGATAGGCGTGACCCCGCTCTGGTTCCATGACCCGCAGCAGCAGAAATACCTCTGGACCCCGAGCCTGTTTCACGACCAGGACGAAATCGTCTCCCTGGCCGGCAACCCCTTCGACTACCGCGGCCCCGAGTCGCTGGACGGCAGGCGGCTCGCGGGGGTGCTGGGGTTTTCCTACGCCGGCATCGATGAGCGGGTGAGCGCCGGCAAGATCTTCAGGAGCAATACCGCAGGCGAGCGGGAGGTCTTGCAGATGATCCTCAAGGGACGTGTCGATGTCGGCATCGTCAGCCGCTCGACCCTGGATTACCTGCTGGCCACAGAGCCCCGGCAGGGGCCATTCCATGTCTCCAAGACGCCCCACGACGTGTTCGAACGGCGCATTCTGGTTCCCCAGGACAAAGCCGCCGTGCATGCCTATCTGCTGCCGCTCATCGAGCAGATGCACGCCGACCCGGCCTGGCAGGCCATCCTGCAGAAGTACCAAGCCGACACAACAACCGAGCGCCACCCCTCCCCCTGTTGCACCCCAGCAGAGGGCGACAGCACCCGTTCAGCGACCGAGGAGCAATCCTGCTGCCCCTGACCAGGATCGCACCTGATCCAATCGGCCAGCTAGTCGCGCACGCTGAACTCCAGCCGCGCGGTCTGCCCGCTCTCGTCCAGCACGCTGAGCTGGTACCGGCCGCTGCGCTCGAAGGCATGGCTGAACTCGGCCTCCTCGGCGGCGGTCGCGGCGATCGGCCGGCCGTCGACGAACCACCAGCGCCGGCCACTGCCGCCCAGGGCCGAGAGGCGCAGGCGCAGCGCTTCGGCGCTGCCGGCCGGGCGCTGCAGGCGGTCGCCGTCGCGAACCCCGACGATCGACAGCGGCGCGGCTTGCGCCATGAGCTGCGGCGGACACGCGGGATCGACGGCGGGCAGGCGTGCGCTGCGCCGCTCGCGACGCGGCAGCCAGGGCTCCAGCGGCGCCGGCCACAGGGCCAGGGTGTGCGGCTGGGCGCCGGGACAGCCGGCATCGACCCGCCGCCCGCCGTGGTCGAGCCAGATCTGCTCCTGCAAGCCCAGCCCCAGCGGCTGATCCAGTGCCTGCAAGGTCGGTGGCGTGGTGCCCTCCAGGATCCAGGCGAAGCGCTGGCGTCGGCAGTTGCGATCGGCCCTGGCCAATGGCTGGCCCAGCGGCCAGCAGATCGCCGCCACCCCAACCGTGGCCGGCTGTGGATCGGCCGGCACGCCGAGGCCGCGCTGGCTGTCGCGGTTGCTCAGCAGGTCATGCACTTGCAGCAGCAATGGCGCCGCCGAAGCCAGGCCGAACTGGCCGGGCACCGGCGTACCGTCCGGCCGACCGAGCCACACGCCGATGACATAACGCGGCGCCACGCCTATGGCCCAGGCATCGCGAAAGCCGTAACTGGTACCGGTCTTCCAGGCCAGGCTCGGGCGTTGCAACAACTGCGCACGCGGGTCGCGATCCGGACGCGCCTGGCCGCTGAGAATGCGCCGCACTATCCAGGCCGCTCCGGGCGACAGCAGACGGCGCTCGTGCAGCGCGTCCTGCGGCTGAAAACGCAGGCGCGCAGCCTTGCCGCCACGGGCAAAGGCGCTGTAGCCGCCGACCAGCTCCTCCAGGCGGCTGCCGGCGCCGCCGAGGATCAGCGCCAGGTTCGGCTCGGCCAAGGGCGGCAGCGCCAGGGGCACTCCAGCGCTGCGCAGTTGGCCGGCGAAGCGCTTCGGCCCGTAGGCTTCCAGCAGTTGCACCGCCGGCAGGTTGAGCGAGCGGCCCAGCGCCTCGCTGGCCGCCACCGCACCGCTGAAGCCGGCGGCGAAGTTGCCCGGACGGTAGTCGCCATAACGCCGCGGCACGTCCTGCAGCAGCGACTCGGAATGAATCAGCCCTTCGTCCAGCGCCATGCCATAGAGGAACGGCTTGAGGGTCGAGCCCGGCGAGCGCAGCGCACTGATCATGTCGACATGGCCGAAGCGCTTGCCATCGCCAATATCCAGCGAGCCGAGATAAGCGCGCACCGCCATGCTCGGCTGCTCGACCACCAGGATCGCCGCCGAAGTGCGCTCCGGCAGCCGCGCGCGCCAGCCCAGCAGCAGGTCTTCCAGGCGGCGTTGCAGGCTCGCATCCAAGGTGGTGCGAATCAGTGCCGGGCCGCCGCGGCGGTTCAGCCGCCGCGCCAGCAAAGGCGCCAACCGTGGCTCCCGGCGCGGCGCGAGGAGCACCGGCTCTTGCAGGGCATCCTCGATCGCCGCATGCGGCCACACGTCGAAACTGGCCAGGCGCTTGAGCACCTTGTCGCGCGCCGCCTGGGCGCGTTCGGGATGACGATCCGGGCGCAGCCGGCTGGGCGCCTGCGGCAACACCGCGAGCAGGGCCGCTTCGGCACGGGTCAGGCTGGACGGCGACTTGCCCAGGTAGCTCCAGCTGGCGGCCGCCACGCCCTGCAGGGTACCGCCGAAGGGGGCGCGATTGAGGTAGAGAGTCAGAATCTCGTCCTTGGACAGGTGCCACTCCAGCTGCAGGGTACGCCACAGCTGCTTGAGCTTGCCGGCGTAGCTGCGCGCATGCGGATCGAGCAGCCGCGCCACCTGCATCGACAGGGTGCTGCCGCCGGACACCCAGCGCCCGCCACCGAGGTTCTGCCAGGCGGCACGGGCCAATGCCAAGGGGTTAACCCCGGGATGCCGATAGAACCAGCGATCCTCGTAGGTCAGCAATGCCTCCAGATAATAGGGCGAAACCTCGTCAGGGCTGACCGGGTAGCGCCACACCCCGTCCTGATCGGCGAAACGCCACAACGGCGTGCCATCCTCGGCCAGCACCACCCGGGCCAGGTCGTCCTCGGGCAGCGGCAGCGGGAACAGGCGGTCGGCCGCAAGCAGCACAAGCACCAGGCACAGGGGCGCTGCCAGCCATGGGCGGCGCAGCACAGGCCATAGCCCGGTTCCCCGGCCGATCGGCTTAAACACACGGAACTCCTCGTATATTGGATCCAGCGACAACCCTGGCAGCCCAGATTCAATCCGCGAATGGCGGGAACCCACTCAGCCGCCAAACGCCCAATAGGCCAGCGATGCCGCAAAATGACTGGCACACTGGCGCCCAGCAGCAATTACACCAGACCAACCGGAACAGAAAAAATATGAGTGTTGAAGGTTTTTTTGAATCCCTCGGCCAGGCGTTCGGCGCGGTCATCCGCTTTATCGTCGAAGGCCTGAGCGGGTTCCTCGGCATATTCGGCGATGCGGTCGGCGGCTTTATCGATGGCATGTCCAAGGCGCTCGGCATAACCCCCTCGCTGCTCGGCGTGGTCGTGCTGGTAATTGGCCTGCTGCTGCTCTACGCCGCCGTGCGCGCCTTCTTGCGCGGCTCGATCATCGCCGGATTGATCTGGTTGTTTTTCGGCCTGTGGCTGCTCGGCGGGCTGATCAGCTAGCGACTGCCATTCCCCCGGATTGCATCCGGGAAGTTTTACATCAACGATCCCTGACCACCATCCTCCCCGGCGTTTCACCCAGGGCCTGCCAGTTGGGCCGGTACATGGATTCCACCTGCGGCGGCGGCACACGATAACTGCCCGGGGTCACGGCGCGGGCCAGGTAGAGCAGATGGCTGGTGTCGTAGCCGCCGACGTCGAGGGCCGCGACATAGCGGTCGCCGCGGAACTCCTGATGCTTGATGCGGGCGTTGTGCATCGACTGCTGCCACTCCTGCACCGCGCTGCCGGCGTCCTCCAGGCTGGCGGCGCTCAGTCCCAGGTTCTGGTTTTCCAGTTCCAGGCCGGCCGGCAACAGGTCGACCACCAGGGCATCCGGCACCCGTTGCCTGGCCGCCACGGCCAAGTGCACCAGCACCAGTTCGCCGCTTTTCAGGGCAGCGAGATCCAGCGGGCTACCGTCCATGCCCAGGTACTCGCGGGTAATACTCAGGTTGTCGCCACCGGCGGCCGGCGCCTTGACCGGGTAGCCGGACAGGGTCAGCTGTTGATACAGCGGCTGGCTGCCCGGATTGCTGAGCGTCATGGGCGCAGCCAGTTGGCTGCCGTCCAGCTTGAGAGCGGGTTGGCTATTGCTCAGTTCGAACTGGAACGCTCCGCTGCTCAGACTGGCCTGCCAAGCCGCCTCCGGCTGGCCGAGCAGATTGCGCCCGGCCAGGTACAGCGAATTGCGCTCCTGGGTCGACAGCCACTGCTGACCGGCCACTTCATCGGCCAGGGCGAACAGGCGCTCCTCGCGACTGCCGGCGGCCAATCCATGCTCCTCCAGCAAGGCCAGGATCAGTGCCTGATCGCGCAGCGGACTGCCGTAGTCGGCCAGCCAGCTGTTGCGCTCGCGGCGGCGCGCCAGGCCAGCGGCCAGGGCGGCGTCGGCGCGCGGCTGGTCGCCCATTTTCTGCAAGGCCAGCGCCAGGTGCACCAGCGGCAGCCCGGACAGCGCCTCGTTACGCCGCTCATACAAACTGCGCAAGGCACCGAGCGGCGCCTGCTGGCTGCGCGCCAGCACATAACCGGCGTAGGCCTGCACGGCAAAACGGCTGTGGTTGGCGTTGTCGCTGTAGTCGACCTCGATCAGGTTGCGCTCCTGCACGTAGCGCAGCAGGCGCTCACTGGCCTTGTGCAACGCCTCGGCCGGCACGCCGAAACCCTGCTCGCGGGCGCGCAGGAGGAAGTCGCTGACATAGGCGCTCAGCCAGTACTCCTCGTCGCTGTCGGCGCCCCACAGGCCGAAGCTGCCGTTGTAGCGCTGCATGCTCAGCAGGCGCTCGATGCCCAGTTCGATGGCGCGCTGGCGCTGCTCGTCGGGCTCGGCTTCCAGGCCCAGGCGTTTGAGGCTGGCCGCGTCGGCATACAACGACGGATACAGGCCGCTGGTGGTCTGCTCCAGGCAGCCGTAGGGATAGGCCTTGAGCGCACGGATTTGCTCGCCGAGGTTGAGCGGCGGCCGACTGGAAAGCGCCAGGCGCGCCTCCAGCCCGGCCGTTTCGAAGGCCTCCAGCGCGCCGGCCGGCAGGTTCCAGGCCTGCTCCTTGAGCACCGCGCGAAAGTGCTGCAACTGCGCCGGATAGGCCGGGCGCACGCCCAGGCTCCACTCGCGGCTGAACGGCGGCAGGTCTTCGCCGGGTAGCGCGAGCCCTTGCACCGTCACCTTGAGCCGGCCCTGGCCGAAGCCGCCGAGGGCGCGCACTGGAATGCGCAGGATGCGCCGCTCGCCATCGGCCAAGCTGAGGGGCGTCGCTGCCGCGTCCGGCTCGATCAGGCTCAATTGGCCCTCGACACCGAAGTGCACCTGCAGTTGCTGGGCCTGGCCGGACAGGTTGCTCAGATCCAGGGCCACTGCGGTTTCGTCGCCGCCGGCGAGGAAACGCGGCGCCGACAGCTCGGCAATCAAGGGTGCGGCCACCACGCTCTTGCCTTCGGCCATGCCATAGCGCTCATCGTTCCAGGCTTGCGCCATCAGGCGCAGTTCGCCGTTGAAGTCGGGAATATCCAGACTGACTTCGCCCTCGCCCTGCTCGTTCAAGCGCAGCGCCTGGCTTTGCTCGGCGACGATCAACACGCTGGTGTCCGGACGCTTGCCGCCGCCGGCCAGAGCCGCATCGCCACCGAAGGCCAGCTTGGCCAGCCGCCCCTGGCCGGCTTCGATCAGTTGGCCGTAGACGTCCAGTTGATCGGCGCCGTAGGCCTTGCGCCCGAACAGCGCGGCAAAGGGGTCGGGTGTGGCGTAGTCGGTAATGTTGAGAATGCCGGCGTCCACCGCGGCCACCAGCACCTGCACTTGCTCGGGCACACTGCCGTCGGCGTTGCGCGCTTGGATCTTGACCCTGAGCGGCTGGTTCGGCCGCATCTGCTCCGGGGCGTGCAGGCTCAGCGCCAGCTTGCGCGGCGCACGCTGCAACGGCAGATGGAGCAGGCCGACCGCGCGTTTCGGCGTGGCGTTGCTCTGCCGCTCGCCGGGGCGGATCACCAGGGCGCTGACGTACAGGTCATGCCGCGCCCAGTCCCTGGCAATCGGGATCGCGAAGGCCTTGCCCTCGGCCGGCACCGCGATCTCCTGCCACCAGAGCGGGCCGTCACTGGACTCGACCAGCAGGTAGCCGCTACCGGCGGCTGGCGGGGTCACCGTGACAGAGGCGGTTTCACCGTCGGCATAGGCCGGCTTATCCAGCGCCAGCTTGACCTGATCCGGGCGCACCGCGCCGCCGTCGGCGTTGTCCTGCCAGCGGTAGCCGGCCCAGAAGCGCAGGCTGCTGAGCAGGCCGGTCTGCGCGTCGATCACCTCGACGCGATACGGGCCCCACTCCACCGGAAAGCCGATCTTCGCCGTAGCGCCAGTCGCGACCTTGAGGGTTTCTTCATTGAGGGTGAGGAATTTCTCGTTGTAGTTATGGCTCCAGCCGTCGCTGTCGGAGAAATTCCAGTAGTAGTCGCGGCGCTCGCGGATCAGGCGCACGCTCAGTTGCTCGGCGGCCAGCTTGTTGCCAGCGGCATCGGCCAGCAGCACCTCGAACTCGGCCAGGCTGTCGGCATCGACCCGCTCGCCATCGAACAACCCGCGCACCCCCGGCAACCGTTCGGCCGGCCATACCGGCTGAACCAGGCGGCGGGTGATCGGCCGGCCACCGGACTCCTGCAGGCTGGCCTGCAGGATCAGCTGCAGCGGCGACTTGGCCTCGGCCCAGCGGCTGTCGATGGTCAGACTGGCCCGGCCTTGCTCATCCAGCTTGACCTCGTCCAGTTCGATGTCCTGGCTCAGCTCCTCCTCGGTGACCGAACCGAACTGGTAACCCGGCAGGCTCGCCAGCGCCTCGCGCAGCGGCCGTACGTAGAGCTGGCCACTGAGGCGATTGCCAGCGGCCGGCGCGCCATACAGGTAGCGTCCGCTCACCTCGAAACGCGCGCTATCACTCGGTTCGAACGGCGCATCGCTGCCCTGCAGCTCCAGCGCCAGGCGCTCGGGCAGGAAATCCTCGACCGCGAACTCATACAGCTGCGGCTTGCCATCGCCGAGGTCGAAGAGCAACTGCCAGCGCCCGGTCGGCGCCTCTTCGGCCAGCTGCAACCGGTATTGGTAGAGGCCGGACGCATCGGCCTGCCAGACGAACTTGCGGCTGACCTGGGCGTCCGGTCGACGCACCTCGACATGCACCGGCTGCGCCTTGACCGCGCGGCCATCGGCATCGCGCAGCAAACCATTGAGCAGCACGCTTTCGCCGGGACGATAGAGGTCGCGCGGGCCAAACACGAAGAACTGCAGGGGATGGGCCTGGGGCCCGGCGATGTCGAACTCGGCCAGATCCAGCGCCGAGCCGTGCAAACGCAGCAAACTGGTCTGCTCGCCCAGGTGCGCGAGCAACACCTCGGCCTTGGCCGGCAACGGCAGCTCGGCATGCCCGGCGCCGTCGGTTTTGCCCTCGGCCAGCAGTTGGCCCTTGCCATCGAGCAACTCCAGCTCGACCCCGGCCAATGCCTGGCCGCCAGCCAGAGCCTGGGTGAACACGTCCAGGCGATTGCGATAGCGGTGGGCGGACAGACCTATGTCGCTCAGCGTGAACAGGGTCGCCGGCTGCGAATAATTGTAACTGCCGGCCTCGCGCATCACCGCCAAGTACACCCCGGGCTGCTTGAACGGCGCCAGGCCGGCAATCGGCAGGAGCAGGGTCTCGCGCGTGTTGCGCAGCGGATCGAGGTCGAAACGGCCGCCATACACCAGCTCGGCCATCGGCAACAGCGAGCGGGCCTCCCAGGTATCGAGATTGCTGGCGCGGCCCCAGCGGTTGAGAAAGACCGGCAGGGACTCGGCCTTGATGCGGAAGAACTCGACATTGACCGCATCGACGTTCAACGCGATCACCGGCAAGCCTTCGCCCAGCCGGGTTGGCAGCAAGGAGCCACGGCTGGCGAAGCCGACACTGGCTTGCAGGTCGCGGGTCTGCAGGCGGCTGACGTGCTCGGCGGCCAGTGGCTTGCCGGCCAGTGCCTGCAACCCGGCATCCACCGTCAGCACCAGCTTGCGCTTGGGCTCCAGGTGACGCAGACGCAGCTCCATCAGGTTGTCGCTCAGCTCCCAGGCGCCATCGACCTTGCCGCTTTTACTGTCGACCAGGTGCACGCGCTCGGCGAACTGTTGCTCAGGTTGCAGCGGCACGGAAAAGCTCACGGACAGCGCGCTGGCGCCATCCAATTGCACTTCGGAAACGTCCACCACGCTCAGCTCGCGCCCGGCATAGCGCGCGGCCAAGGCCGCGCGATCGCTCGCCGGCTTGGCCGCTACGCGGCTGGCAACGGCGGCGCTCGAGCCGACTCCGGCCGGTTCGGGGGTGGAGGAATCACAGGCGCTGAGCAGGCTCAGGATAAGTGCCAGAAGCAGTCCTTTGTTCGGCATTGCAGGATCCAACGAAATGACGGGTGCAGAAACCCGTCACTATAGTCGAGCCGCCTTGGAGCAACGAGACCGGCCCGACAAAAGCAGCACATGACGCCCCCCTCGCCTTGCGGCAACCGCATCATATGCCTGAACTGTGCCTGAACTCACTCGCAGAGCTCGCAAACCTCGGCATTGGGTGCCAGTTTGAAAAACTCGTCGACCGACATGTGCACCAGGCTTTCGTGATCGCCGGCCTCCAGGTAGATGTCCTGCTGCCGTGCCAGCATCGGATCGACCAGCATGTCGAGGCCATAGACTGCGCCCAGCGCCGGCACCGCGCCGCGCTCGCAATCCTTGAACAGGCCCACCAGTGCTTGTTCGCCGCTCAACTGCCAACGCTGCGGGCCCTTGTGCACCTTGTTCAGATCCAGCTGGCGATTGGCCGGCAACACCGCCATCAAGTAGTGTCCGCGCCGATCGTCGAGAATCACCGATTTAGCCATGCGCGAAGCCGGAATCCCGGCCTTGCGCGCCGATTCCAGGCTGGTCGCCGAGGGCATGTGCTCGACCAGCTTGAACTGACAATGCGCCCGTTCCAGGCTGCGCTCCAGAGTTTGCGCCATGTGCATGAGCCACCTCCTCGGCCGTGTCGTTCGCGGCCATTGCTGATTTCCCTGTCTAAGTTTAGTCAGCCTGCATGCCTGCAACGACGCCGCCAAGCAACGCTTACTGCTATCGCTCGTCAGGCATAGTCGAAAATGCACTATCGCGCCTGCCCCCAGCCTGCCGCGTGCCTATAATCGGCGTTTGCCCGGAGTCGCCATGTCCGCACTGCTCGATGCCTGGCAGCACGCGCCCACCCATAAGCGGGTCTGGGCCCTGGCTGCGCCGATGATCGTGTCCAACCTGTCGGTGCCGCTGGTGGCACTGGTCGACAGCGCGGTGGTCGGTCATCTGCCCCACGCCCATCAACTGGCGGCGGTGGCGGTCGGCGGCAGCCTGTATACCTTGCTGACCTGGGCCGTGGGTTTTCTGCGCATGGGCACCACCGGCTTCGCCGCCCAGGCCAGCGGACGGGCGGACGGCAGTGCGTTGCGCCAGGTGTTGCTGCAAGGTCTGTTACTGGGCGCCCTGCTGGCGCTGCTGCTGATCCTGCTGGCGCTGCCATTCAGTGCGGCGGCGCTGGGCCTGATGCAGCCCTCGGCCGAGCTGGATGCGCTGGCTCGCCGCTACTTCCAGATCCGCCTGCTCGGCCTGCCCGCGGCGCTGGCCACGTATGCCCTGATCGGTTGGCTGCTCGGCACCCAGAACGCCCGCGGGCCGCTGGCGATCCTGCTGAGCACCAACTTGCTCAACGTGGCCCTCGACCTGCTCTTCGTCCTCGGCTTGCACTGGGGCGTGGCCGGGGCGGCCTGGGCCTCGGTGATCGCCGAGTGGAGTGGCGCACTGCTCGGCCTGTGGCTGGCACGCCGTGCGTTACGCGGCTATGCCGGGCAGATCGACTGGCCGGCGCTGCGCCGCTGGCCGAACTGGCGGCCGCTATTGGCGGTGAACCGCGACATCTTTATCCGCACCCTGGCGCTGCAGTTGGTGTTCTTCCTGATTACCGTGCAGGGCACGCGCCTGGGCGACGCCACGGTGGCGGCCAACGCCCTGTTGCTCAACGGCCTGCTGCTCACCGCCCACTCCCTCGACGGCCTCGCCCACGCGCTGGAAGCCCTGTGCGGGCATGCCCTCGGCGCCCGCGACCGCAACGCGCTACGACGCAGCCTGATCGTCGCCGGCGGCTGGTCGCTGCTGGCCAGCCTCGGCTTTGCCCTGTTGTTTCTGCTCGGCGGGCACTGGTTTATCCAGTTGCAAACCACCATCGCCGCGGTGCGCAGCCTGGCCCTCGACTACCTGACGTATCTGGCGCTGCTGCCGCTGCTGGCGGTGTGGAGCTATCTGCTCGACGGCCTGTTTATCGGCGCCACCCGCGCCCGCGAGATGCGCAACGCCATGCTCCTGGCCGTCGGCTTGAGCCTGCCGCTGGTCTGGCTGCTGCAACCCCTCGGCAATCACGGGCTGTGGCTGGCCTTCCTCGGCTTCATGCTGCTGCGCAGCCTTTGCCTGGGTGTCTATGCTTACCAGCTGACCCGCGACGACCGCTGGTTCGCTGCAGCGCCGGTGCCATGCGGGCGTCCCGTCAGCCGATAACAGCGCAAAGCCGAACGCCGGCCAGGGCGCCCGTTTGGCCACGCCCCTCCCTTCAGGACGACAGGTAGGACGAACGGGTCAGGCCCAGACGCAGGGCGTCGAGGAACTGGGTGCGCTCGCGGGCGCTGATCTTGGCGCTGGCCACCTTGTCGCGGTAGTGGGTCATCAACTCCTCCGGCGACAGGTGCACGTAACGCAGCATGTCCTCGATGGTGTCGTGGGTCTCGATGCCGGCGTGGTACACGCTGCCATCGCTGTTCTGGTAGATGTTCACCGAGTCGGTGTCGCCGAACAGGTTGTGCATGTCGCCGAGGATTTCCTGGTAGGCACCGACCAGGAAGATCCCCAGCAGATAGTCCTCAGCCTCGCGCACCTCGTGCACCGGCAGGCTGGTTTCGATGCTCTGCTCGTCGACGTACTGCTTGATCTTGCCGTCCGAGTCGCAGGTCAGATCCTGCAGCACGGCGCGGCGCAACGGTTCTTCATCGAGGCGATGCAGCGGCAGAATCGGCAGCACCTGGCCGATGGCCCAGGTATCCGGCAGGCTCTGGAACACCGAGAAGTTGCAGATGTACTTGTCGGCCAGCTTGTCGTTGAGCTCGTCGAGCACCTGACGGTGCGAGCGCTGACGCGCCTTCAGCGAGTTGTGCAGGCGCCGGCACACGGCGAAGTAGCACTGTTCGGCCAGGGCCTTCTCGGTCAGGCTGAGCTTGCCGTCGGCGTACTGGCTGGCCACGTCGCTCATGTAATGGGTGGCGCGCCAGTAGGTCTCGGTGACCATCTCGATATCGGTCGGGCCGAGCAGCTCGACCAGATAACGCACGGTTTCCGGCAGGCTGGTGACGTCTTCGATCCGCGGAATTTCGTCGTTGTGCTTCTCCACGTCGGTGACCTGCACCACCAGCATGGCGTGGTGCGCGGTCAGCGAGCGGCCGCTCTCGGAGAAGATGTGCGGGTGCGGCAGTTCCTGGGCGTCGCAGAATTCTTTCAACATGCCGACCACCACCCCGGCATAGTCGTCCATGTCGTAGTTGATCGAGCTGGCATTGCGCGAGTGGGTGCCGTCGTAATCGACCCCCAGGCCGCCGCCGACGTCGATATGGTCGACCGGCAGACCCAGACCACGCAGCTCGCCGTAGTAACGGATGGCTTCCTTGAAGCCGTGCTGGTAATCGGCCAGGTTGGCGATCTGCGAACCCATGTGGAAATGCAGCAGGCGAATGCCCTGATCCAGCTTGGCCGCGCGGAAACGCTCGACCACGGACAATAGCTGCGCCGCCGACAGGCCGAACTTGGATTTCTCGCCGCCGGTGTCCGCCCACTTGCTCGAAGCCAGCGACGACAGGCGCACGCGCAGGCCGATCTGCGGGGCGACCCGAAGTTCGGCCGCCTCCTCGATCACCAACTGCACTTCGGATTCCTTCTCGATCACGATGAACACGTTGTGGCCGAGCTTCTGCCCCATCAGCGCCAGCTTGATGAACTCGCGATCCTTGTAGCCATTGCAGACGATGGTGCCGCCCTTGGGCGCCAACGCCAGCACGGCCAGCAGCTCGGGTTTGGAACCGGCTTCCAGGCCGATGGAGACATTCTGGGTGGCGATGATGTTCTCGATCACCGCTTCCTGCTGGTTGACCTTGATCGGGTAGAGCGCGGTGTAGCGGCTCTGGTAGTCGAGACGGGCGATGTTGGCATCGAAGGCACCGGTCAGCTGGCGCACGCGATCTTGCAAAATGTCCGGAAAACGCACCAGCAGCGGCAGGCTGAGGCCACTCTGGCGCAACTCCTCGACCTGTTCGAACAAATCGATCGGCGTGCTCTCGGGGCCATTCGGACGCACTTCGACGCGGCCGCTGTCATTGATTGCAAAATAGCCCGCGCCCCAATGGCGAATGCCGTAGACGCTGCGACTGTCCGCTACTGTCCACTGGCTGCCGTCATCTTTGCGTGTGCGTCGTGCAGACATCGAAGTCTCCCTTGCTGGCGATTGAAGCCCCGGATCAACCGGGGCCCGTGCAGATTAACGTCTGGAAATGACGATTGCCCGGCAATGGACGAACCATTTGCCGGGGAAGTTTAGAAAACCTGGGGCTAGCCGCCGGATTTTTTGGCTTTGAAGCCGCGTTTGAGCAGTTCCTCGAGCAACAGCTCGACTTGATCGCCCTGAATCTCGATCACCCCCTCCTTCAGCGAGCCACCGCAGCCGCAACGCTTCTTCAGCGCCGTGGTCAGTTCTTTCAGGGCGTCTTCGGCCAGGGGCACGCCACTGACGGTGGTCACCGTCTTGCCGCCACGGCCTTTGCTTTCGCGGCGCACGCGGGCGATGCCGTCACCGGCGGGAATCTGGGTGTTTTTACAGATGCAGGCAGCCACCGGCTGAGCGCAGTCCGGGCAATGCCGGCCGCTGTCGGTGGAATACACCAGGCCGCCGAGGGCGGCGAATGACGAGGCTTTCTTGACCACCGGGCTTTTCCTCATGTGGGGTCAGGATAGCGACTGGCCGATCTGCATCGACCGCGAAGCCCCACTCTGGCAGGGGCGGCGCACCCGAGCTGGACGGCTCGGGCTTGGAGGGCGCGCAGTGTAACGGCAAAGCGGGCGATTGCTAAGAGCCAAGATGCACCATTAATCGCTGGATTGGCGACGCCGTTCGGGATCCTCCACAGCAACGCTCGAAATCCCTGACAGGCCGCGACCTAGGATGGGTGAGCAGGCGTAACCCATCACCCCCGAGACTCAGGAAACGCCCAAACCGCATGGGGATCGCGAGGCGCCACCCATCCTAGGTTCTCGCCAAGTAGCGCTCGAGCGCCGCCAGCGAGTCGGGGCAATAGGGCTTGCGTTTGGTATCGGCCAAGGCCTCGTCGATGGGCATGAACCGCGCCTCCAGCACTTCCTCCGGCTGCAGCACCAGCGGCGCATCGGACACCGCCGAGTAAGCCCTGCACCACAGACGGCTTTCCGCGGCGTCGTAGAAGAAATGCGCATGCTCGACCAGCAGCGCATCCTCGACCCCAAGCTCCTCGGCCAGTTCGCGCGCAGCAGACTCGGCGTAACTCTCACCCTCCAGCACCATGCCGCCGGCGGCCACATCCCAATAGCCCGGGTACAGCGCCTTGCTCAGGGTACGCCGGTGCACGCACAACTCACCGGCCGAGTTGAACAGCAGGATATAGGTGCCACGACCAATCAGCCGGCGCTCGCGCAACTCGGCGCGCAACACCCCGCCGAGCGGCCGATCCTGTTCGTCGACCCAGGCGATCAGTTCGGCATCGGAGGCGGCGCGATGCGCCATCTCGGCGGCGGAAATACGCATGACTAGCCCTGCGACAACAGTTGGCGCAGATCGATGAGCCCGGCATTGGCCCGCGAAATATAGTTGGCCATCACCAGCGAATGGTTGGCCAGCAGGCCATAGCCACTGCCATTGAGGATCATCGGGCTCCACAGGGTTTCCTGCGCCGCCTCCAGTTCGCGGATCACCTGGCGCAGGCTGACGGTGGCGTTCTTCTTCACCAGGACATCGGCGAAATCCACTTCGATGGCGCGCAACAGGTGCGCCAACGCCCAGGCCTGGCCACGGGCTTCGTAGAACACGTTGTCGATCTGCATCCACGGCGTCTCGTAAGTGCCCTCGTTGACGTGCACCACCTGACCTTCGACCACGTCTTGCAGATCGCTACCGGTGTTCAGGCGCACCTGGCCGACGCTGGCCGACAAACGCTGCGACAGCGAACCCAGACGAGTCGCCGCATCGCCCAGCCAGGCGCTAAGGTTGTCGGCACGGGTATAAAACTGCCCGCTCGACTGGCTCGGATCGCCCAACCGCGCCATATAGCGATCCAGTGATTTGATCGCTTCGCGGTACTCCGCCTCGGATGCCGGCAGCGCCCAGCTCTTGTTGTCGAAGTGGAAGCGCGGTTCGGCCTTGGCCAGATCCGGATCTTCGGTGGACTGCGACTGCGAACGGGTGAAGTCCTTGCGCATGGCGCGCGCCATGTCACGCACCTGCACCAGCACCCCAAATTCCCAGCTCGGCATATTGTCCAGCCACAGCCCCGGCGGAGCCAGGTCGTTGGACAGGTAACCGCCCGGTTTATCCAGCAAGGTGCTGGCGACATGCTTGAGGGTGACCGCCGTGGTGTAGCCATTGACCATCTGGTGCTGCGCGCGTTGCGCCGCAGTCTCGGCACGCTGCTGCACCGGGAATTGCTCCGGTTCCTGACTCCAGTACCAACCGACCACCAGCGCCAGCAACAGGTAGAGACCGAGCAAGCCGCCCACTGAGCGGCTGAGCCAGCCACCTCCGAGGTAGCTGCGCACGTCATCCACAGAGTCATCAACGCTGTCGCGCGCGCCTGCAGCGCGTTTTTTCCAGTCCAGCATGGCAATGTCCTTTATCTACGGCATTTGGCTGTTCGACCACAACCCAGGCAGCCTGTCTGACTTTGGCGTCCGTCGCGAGGGAAAGTCCGGTTTGAGGCAGTTTTTGCGCGCTTTTGAGAGGAATAGTCGCTCTATTTAACGAAAAAGTGCGCAGAAAATAACCAAACCGGCTTTTCCGCAGTAGGACAGTCCTAAGTCTGACAGGTTGCTTGATCCAAGGTTGCACAACAGCCTCGCACTATAAGTGAAGCGCAGGCCGATGCGCAGTGCCGGGTAACAAACTTGGCCGCGCCGAAACTCCTGATCCGCACGGCGGTCAATGTGACCGGAGGCTCACACCGAAAGATCGACGGTATTACTGGCCAAACCAGCGGTGATAGCATGAAGCCACTAAGGAAGATCGTTTACGCCGCCTTCAATTTGGAATCCGGGCCATGACCGAGCACGAAGACCCCAGCCGCGACCGCCTCAAGCAGCACTTTGCCCAGCGCGTGATCCATCAGGCGCGGCAAACCCTGGAAGTCTGGCAACGTCTGCAGCGCAACGAGTGGAACCAGCGCGGCATGCATGAACTGCGCGAGGCCACCCTGTTGCTGCAACGCTATGCCGAGCGTTTCGAGCAGGCCGAACACCTCCAACTGGCCCAGAGCATCGGCGCTTGCCTGCAAGCGACGGCGGACAATCGCGGGCGCCTCAACAGCGAGCTGATCAGCCAACTCAACCAGCTCATGCAACGCCTGTCGCGCACCGGGCTACGCCGCGGCGACCGCTTCGAACAAACCGTGCTGCCGCCGCTGCGCAAACCGGTGTACCTGGCCCTGCAGCACTTCGAACGGGCCGAGCGTCTGGCGCAGCAACTGGAATACTTCGGCATGGCCGCGCTACCGCTGGACAGCGCCAACGCCTTCCACTCGGCCATGCTCGAGCGCCACCCGGCGGCCATCCTCATGGAAGTGGACTTCTCCGGCCCCGGCGCCGGCCTGCAACTGGCCCACGCGGCACAGCAAGGCCTGGAAGAGAAAATCCCCCTGCTGTTCTACAGCCACCAGGACACCGACACGCCGACCCGCCTCGCCGCGGTACGCGCCGGCGGCCAGGAATTCTTCACCGGTACCCTGGATGCCTCCAGCCTGCTCGAGCGCATCGAAGTGCTGGCCCATGTGGCGCAGTACGAGCCCTATAGAGTGCTGATCGTCGACGACTCACGCGCCCAGGCCACCCACACCGAACGGGTGCTCAACAGCGCCGGGATCCTCACCCGCACGCTGACCGAGCCGATCCAGGCCATGAATGAACTGGCCGAATTCCAGCCCGACCTGATCATCCTCGACATGTACATGCCGGACTGCAACGGCACCGAACTGGCCAAGGTGATCCGCCACAACGACCGCTACGTCAGCGTGCCGATCATCTACCTGTCCGCCGAAGACGACCTCGACAAGCAGCTCGACGCCATGAGCGAAGGCGGCGACGATTTCCTCACCAAACCGATCAAGCCGCGCCACCTGATCGCCACCGTGCGCAACCGCGCCGCCCGCGCGCGCAACCTCAAGGCGCGCATGGTGCGCGACAGCCTGACCGGCCTGTACAACCACACCCACACCCTGCAACTACTCGAAGATGCCCTCTATCGCGCCCGGCGTGACCGGCAGCCGCTGAGTTTCGCCATGCTCGATATCGACTTCTTCAAGAAGGTCAACGACAACTACGGCCACCCCATGGGTGACCGGGTGATCAAGGGCCTGGCGCTGTTCCTCAAGCAGCGCCTGCGCAAGAGCGACCACATCGGCCGCTACGGCGGCGAAGAGTTCGCCGTGGTCATGCCCAACACCAGCGCCCAGGCCGCTCACCGGGTGCTCGACGAAATTCGCCAACGCTTCGCCGAGATCCACTACCCGGCGCAACCGCTGGATCTGTCCTGCACCTTCAGCGCTGGCGTCGCCCAGTTGCAGGGCGAAATGAACAGCCAGGCCCTGACCCAGCAGGCCGACGAGGCGCTCTACGTGGCCAAACACGGCGGGCGCAACCGGGTCGAGGTCTTCGGCGGCTAACCAGGCCTCGCGAGAAATCTGTGACGGCGCCCGCAGCGTCATAACCCTGTCATGAAAACGCAATAACTTCAGGGCCTGGGAAGCAGCGCCCAGACCTCGTCGGGCGCCGCCAGTAGCGTTCCGTCGCCGGTCGAGTCCTATGCGCCTGAAATCACTTACCAACCTCAACACCCTGCTGCTGGTCACCGTCTGCGTCGCCCTGGCAACCACCCTCTGGTGGTCGCAACGCGCCCTGGAGCGGCCTTACCTGCTGATGGAGCGCTACCTGAGCCTGTCCCAGCAGTTTCAGCGGGAAGCGGCGCACAATATCCTCGGCTACCTCGGCAGCGGCGATGCCCTGCGGCACAGCGCGGCCATCCAGGCCCTGGAAAATCTGACCCCCGCCCTGGCCGAGCTGCCGCCATCCCTGGCCGAGGAGCTGCGCCCCAGCCTAGCGGCGTTGCAGTCCTTCAGCGCCAACCAACTGCTCGCCGCCGGCAAGCTGGCCGGCGACCCCCAAGGCCTGCTGCTGCAAGCCGAACGCGAGATGGGCGGAGCCCTGGAACAACTCGCGCGCTACGCCGACAACGGCGACGCCAGCCAGGCCGGCGACTACCGCCGGCCATTGTTCGCCGCCGCCCTGCACCTGAGCCGCCTGGCCCATGCCCGCGACAAACTGGTCAGCAGCGGGCGCAGCGCACTGGCCGACGACGTCGAGCGCGAGCTGGCGGCGCTCGACCTGCAGGCCCGAGCCCTCAACGCTCTGCCGCTACTGGGCGTCGCCGCTGACAGCCACTCCGCCAGCGCGGCCTTTTCCGCCCTGCTCGGCCTGAGCGGGGATGACGACCGCGCCCCGGCAGAAGACCGCGGCATCGCCCTCAAACGCGACCTGGCCAGCCTGATCAGCCGCTACCCGAGCGAACTGCGGCGCACCCGCGGCCTGATCGAACAACGCGCCGCCCTGACCAACGCCACCCGCAACCAGGTCGATGGCGTGCAAGACGCCCTCGCCACCCTGGAACCGGCCGTGCGCGCCGAGCATGCGCGGATTCAGGGCGAGGTGCGCCTGCTGCAGGGCCTGATGATCGGCCTGATCCTGCTGATCGCCCTGACCATCGATACCATTCAGCGGCGCCTGAGCCGGGTGCTCAAGCACCTGGTGCCGGCCCTGTCGGCCTGGGCCCAGGGCGATTTCGCCGAGGACATCCGCCTGGCGTCGCGCACCCGCGAACTGGCCGATATCGAGGCATCGCTGAACCGCCTGCGTGCCTATCTGGTCGACCTGGTCGGCAGCATCCGCCTGCATGCCGAACAGGTTGCCGGCTCCAGTCGCACCCTGGCCGACCTCAGCGGCGGCCTGCATGCCGGTGCCGAACGCCAGGCCGGCGATACCGCGCAGATTCGCGACGCCCTCGGCGAACTGGAAGCGACCATCCAGCAAGTCGCCGGCGACGCCAGCCAGGCCGCCGACGCCAGCCGCGATGCCGACCGCGCCCTGGAGCAGGGCCAGCAAGTGATCGGCCAAAGTCTCAGCGGGCTGCATGCGCTGGTCGGCGAAGTGCAGGGTAACGCCCAGGCCATCGAACACCTGGCCGAGGAAACCGCGACCATCGGCAAGGTATTGACGGTGATCCGCGGCATCGCCGAGCAAACCAACCTGCTGGCCCTCAACGCCGCCATCGAAGCGGCCCGCGCCGGCGAGGCCGGCCGCGGCTTCGCCGTGGTCGCCGACGAGGTGCGCTCGCTGTCGCAGCGCACCAGCGGCGCCACCGCGCAAATCCAGGAACTGATCGGCCGCCTGCAACAGGCCGCCCAGCAATCCGTCAGCGCCATGCGCACCCAGGTCGAGCACGCCCAGGCCAGCGCCGGTCAGGCCGAGGCGGCCGATGGAGCCTTGGATGAAATCATCGCGGCGATTCGCACCATCGCCAGCATGGCCGGACGCATCGCCGACGCCACCGCCCAGCAGAGCGGCGCGGTCAGCGAGATTCGCGGCCACAGCGAACGCATCCACCGGCTCGGCGGCGACAACCTGGTGCGTATCGGCGCAGGTCGCCAACAAGGCGATCGCTTGTTGCAAGTGGGCGGTCAGCTGCACTCCGCGGTGCAGGCGTTTCGCCTATAGACGCCGGGCAAGGAGCAGGCGCGACCATCGGTCGCAGGATCGCCGTGCAAGCGCGCCAGCCGGCTTCTGCCCCGCCCGACAAGCCTGCTTACAGGCTGCTCCCTGCCGCTAGAGCGCAGCCTTGGTTATGATGCAGGTACTTCCGACCCGCGAGACCACCATGCGTCGTTTGCTCTGCCTGATCCTGCTGCTGCTTGCCCTGCCCGCTGGCGCGGGTCTGTTCGACAACCGTCCCGCCCCGGCAGCGCTGGGCGCGCCATTGAACAACAGCGCAGACTTCCTCCCCGTGCGCGAGGCGTTCCGCCTGAGCCTGATCGACAGTTCGACCGAGTCGATCAAACTGCGTTTCGTCGCCGCCGAGGGTTACTACCTCTACAGACACCGCTTCCAATTCAGCAGCGAACCCGCCGATGTCGGCCTGGGCACCGCGCAATTGCCGGCCGGCGAGGCGAAGTTCGACGAATACTTCGGCGATGTCGAGGTGTACCACGGCGTACTGGATGTCGAGTTGCCGCTGAATAACCCGGACAAGCGCCCGTTCAATCTCAACGTCAGCTACCAGGGCTGCGCCGACAAGGGCCTGTGTTACCCACCGGAAACCGAACAGCTGAAGATCGGCGGCGGCCTGCCTGCCCCCGGCGCCACCCCCGCCCCGCCGGACGCCACGGGCAGCAGCTGGAGCTGGGCCGACCTGGCGCTGTTCTTTCTCGCCGGACTGGGCCTGACCTTTACCCCCTGCGTCTTGCCGATGCTGCCGATCCTCTCCGGCGTGGTGCTGCGCGGCCAGGTTGGCGGGCTGCGCAGCTTCAGCCTGTCGTTGGCCTATGTGCTGCCGATGGCCGCCTGCTTCGCCGTGCTTGGCGCCCTGATGGGGGTGTTCGGTGCCGGCCTCAACCTGCAGGCGCGCCTGCAATCGGCGTGGATTCTGGTGCCCTTCGCCGCCTTCTTCGCGGTGTTCGCCCTGGCCATGTTCGGCGTCTACGAACTGCGCCTGCCGCGCCGTTTCAGCGAACCGCTCGATCGCCTGGCCGGCAAGACCCGCGGCGGCTCTTACGCTAACGCCGCCCTGCTCGGCGTACTCTCCAGCCTGCTGGTGTCGCCCTGCGTGTCGGCCCCCCTGGCCGGCGCCCTGCTGTATATCAGCGCCAGCGGCGATGCTTTGGGCGGCGGCTTGAAACTGTTCGCCCTGGGCCTGGGCATGGGTGCGCCGCTGGTGCTGTTCGCCACCGGTGGCGGCGCCCTGTTGCCAAAGTCGGGCACCTGGATGATTGGCGTGCGCAACGCCTTCGGCGTGCTGCTGCTGGCGGTGGCCGTGTGGTTGCTCGAACGGGTGCTGCCGGGTCAGCTGTCCCTGGCCTTGTGGGGCCTGCTCGCCGGCGGCGTGGCGCTGTTCCTCGGCGCCCTCGAACTCGGGCCGAAAACCCACAAACAGAAGCTCAGCCAATTGGCCGGCCTGGCACTGCTGGTCTATGCCCTGGCCGCCTGGACCGGCGCGCTGCAAGGCCAGGACGACCCCCTGCGGCCGCTCGGGCAGATGCCATTGGCCGGCAGCGCCAGCGAGCAACCGGAGAGCAACCGCTGGCAGACCATCAGCCGCCCGGCCGAACTGGACGCCGCCTTCGCCGCCGCGCAAGCCGCAGGCCAACCCCTGCTGCTCGACTGGTACGCCGACTGGTGCATCAGCTGCAAGGTGATCGAGCGCGAAGTGCTCAACGCCCCGCCAGTCGCCAGCCAACTGGGCGGCTATCGCCTGGTGCGCTTCGATATCACCGAGAGCAACAGCGCCCAGCGCGCCCTGCTCGATCGCTACCAACTGTTTGGCCCGCCAGCCATCCTGTTGTTCGATGCCAAGGGTAACGAATGGCAGGATCTGCGGGTGGTCGGTGAAATCGACGCGCCAGCCTTTGCCGCTCGCCTAAGCCAGGCCAGCGAACGCCGCTAACGCTCACAGTCAGATAAATAACGCAAACTACCGGCATCGTGCCGGCTATTGCCGGCAACTGGACAGCCTTGCGCCGTCTCCGGCATAGTCCGCCAGTGCCAACAACAAGGAACACCGGATCATGGCCACCTTACTGGTGCTGCACGGCCCCAATCTCAATTTGCTCGGCAGCCGCGAGCCGGGCGTCTATGGCGCCACCACCCTGGAGCAGATCAACCTCGACCTGGAGCGCCGCGCCCGCGAGGCCGGCCACCATCTGCTCTATCTGCAGAGCAATGCCGAGTACGAGCTGATCGAGCGCATTCACGCCGCAAAAGGCGAAGGTGTCGACTTTATCCTGATCAATCCCGCCGCTTTCACCCACACCAGCGTCGCATTACGTGACGCATTGCTGGCGGTGAGCATCCCATTCATCGAAGTGCACCTGTCCAACGTGCACAAACGCGAAGCTTTCCGCCATCACTCCTACTTTTCCGATGTTGCCGTAGGGGTGATCTGCGGCCTTGGCGCCAGCGGTTACCGGCTGGCCCTGGAGGCCGCACTCGAACAACTTGAACAGCCCTGACCTCACTGGGAGTTGAGCCACTATGGATATACGTAAAGTCAAGAAACTGATCGAACTGCTGGAAGAGTCCGGCATCGACGAGCTGGAGATTCGCGAAGGCGAAGAGTCCGTGCGCATCAGCCGTCACGGCAAGCAACCGGCCTACGCCCAGCCACCCGTGTACGCCCCACAGCCTGCACCGGCAGCGCCTGCCGCCCCCGTTGCAAGCGCCGAAACCGCCGCCCCGGCGGCCGCCAAGCTGAACGGCACCGTGGTGCGTTCGCCGATGGTCGGCACCTTCTTCCGCGCCGCCTCGCCGACCTCGGCCAACTTCGTTGAAGTGGGTTCGAGCGTGAAGAAAGGCGACATCCTGTGCATCGTCGAAGCCATGAAGATGATGAACCACATCGAGGCAGAGAGCAGCGGCACCATCGAATCCATCCTGGGCGAGAACGGCCAGCCGGTGGAATACGACCAGCCCCTGTTCACCATCGTTTGAACCGCGGAGAGCCTGCGATGTTGGAAAAAGTTCTGATCGCCAACCGCGGCGAGATCGCCCTGCGCGTCTTGCGCGCCTGCAAAGAGCTGGGCATCAAGACCGTCGCGGTGCACTCCACCGCCGACCGCGAGTTGATGCACCTGGGCCTGGCCGACGAATCGGTGTGCATCGGCCCGGCTTCCGGCGCCCTGTCCTACCTGAATATTCCGGCGATCATCAGCGCCGCCGAAGTCACCGGCGCCACCGCCATCCACCCCGGCTACGGCTTCCTCGCGGAAAACGCCGATTTTGCCGAGCAGGTGGAAAACTCCGGCTTCGCCTTTATCGGCCCAACCGCGGCAACCATTCGCCTGATGGGCGACAAGGTCTCGGCCAAGGACGCCATGAAGCGCGCCGGCGTGCCGGTGGTACCCGGCTCCGACGGCCCGCTGCCGGAAGACGAGGAAACCGCCCTGGCGATTGCCCGTGAAGTCGGCTACCCGGTGATCATCAAGGCCGCCGGCGGCGGCGGCGGTCGCGGCATGCGCGTGGTGTACAAGGAAGAAGACCTGATCAAATCGGCCAAGCTGACCCGCAGCGAAGCCGGTTCGGTGTTCGGCAACCCGATGGTCTATCTGGAGAAGTTCCTCGGCAACCCACGCCACGTGGAAGTCCAGGTTCTGTCCGACGGCCAGGGCCAAGCCATCCACCTGGGCGACCGCGACTGCTCGCTGCAGCGCCGCCACCAGAAGGTATTGGAAGAAGCGCCGGCGCCGTTCATCAACGAACAGTCGCGCGCCGAAGTGCTCAAGCGCTGCGTCGATGCCTGTATCGAGATCGGTTATCGCGGCGCCGGCACCTTCGAGTTCCTCTACGAGGACGGCCACTTCTACTTCATCGAGATGAACACCCGCGTGCAGGTCGAGCACCCGGTCTCGGAAATGGTCACCGGCATCGACATCGTCAAGGAGATGCTCAGCATCGCCGCCGGCAACAAGCTGTCGTTCACCCAGGACGACGTGGTGATCCGCGGCCACGCCCTGGAATGCCGGATCAACGCCGAAGACCCGGACAACTTCATGCCCTGCCCGGGCAAGGTCAAGCACTTCCATGCCCCCGGCGGCAATGGCGTGCGGGTCGACTCGCACCTGTACAGCGGCTACACCGTACCGCCGCACTACGACTCGCTGATCGGCAAGCTGATCACCTACGGCGCGACCCGCGACGAGGCCATGGCGCGCATGCGCAACGCCCTGGACGAGATCGTGGTCGACGGCATCAAGACCAACGTGCCGCTGCACCGCGACCTGGTGCGCGACAAGGGCTTCTGCAAGGGCGGCGTGAATATCCATTACCTGGAGAAGAAGCTGGGTATGGACAAGCACTAAGCCCAATGACCTGCTGCGCGTCGGCGATACTGCGTTAAAAACGGCCTCAGGCAGCCGCTTGCGGCTAACGCGCTTTAGCGCGGCCCGAAGGGCGAGCGGAGCGAGTAATGCTCATTTACAGACGTAAACTCCGCTTCCTCGGCCGTTTTGACCAGCCAAAGGCTGTTACTACGTAGCGCCTTGTCTCGCTCTAGCTCGCGAGGTCATGACTGAAATGCTAGACAAGGGCTGCCATTGGGCGGCCCTTGTCGCTTCTGACCCGCCCGGCGGTGGCAGGCAACCCCAGGCTTACAGTAAGCTGCGCGGCCAATTGCACCATCACGCCCCAGCGCTCACGAGGTTTCCCATGCCCTGGTTACAAGTCCGTCTCGCCATCGCCCCGGAGCAGGCAGAAACCTACGAAGACGCCCTGCTGGAAGTGGGCGCGGTGTCGGTGACCTTTATGGACGCCGAAGATCAACCGATTTTCGAGCCGGATCTGGGCACCACCCCGCTGTGGTCGCACACCCACCTGCTCGCCCTGTTCGAAGCCGACACCGCGGCCGAGGCGGTGTTTGCCCACCTGCAACTGCTGACTGGCGCCGAGCTACCGGAACATCAGGCCGAGGTGATCGCCGATCAGGACTGGGAACGCAGCTGGATGGATAACTTCCACCCCATGCGCTTCGGCCAACGCCTGTGGATAGTGCCCAGCTGGCATGCGGCACCTGAGCCGGACGCCGTCAACCTGCTGCTCGACCCGGGCCTGGCCTTCGGCACCGGCACCCACCCGACCACCGCGCTGTGCCTGGAATGGCTCGACAGCCAGGATCTGCGCCACTGCCAGGTGCTGGATTTCGGCTGCGGCTCGGGAATTTTGGCCATCGCCGCCCTGCTGCTGGGCGCCCCCCGGGCGGTCGGCACCGACATCGACCCGCAGGCCCTGGAAGCTTCGCGCGACAATGCCGGGCGCAACGGCATCGACCCTGCCCGTTTCCCGCTGTACCTGCCGGCCGACCTGCCGCCGCAACAGGCCGACGTGGTGGTCGCCAATATCCTCGCCGGGCCGCTGGTCGCCCTGGCCGCGCAGATCACCAGCCTGGTCAAGAGCGGCGGACGTCTGGCCCTGTCGGGCATACTCGCCGAGCAGGCCGAGGAAGTACGCGCGGCCTACAGCGAGGCCTTCGTGCTCGACCCGACCGCGGTGAAGGACGGCTGGGTACGCATCAGCGGCAGCCGCCGCCAAGACACGCCCCAAGAGTAGGCCCCAACCTGTAGGTTGGCGCGGCGCAACGAAGCCCGACAAAATCCGCAGGCGGGGCCGGGCACTGCCGCTTGTTCAGGCACTGCGTTAGACTAATCGCCCTGTCGTACCCGATTGCAGGCCACCGGATCGCCGCATGCCCGAAAGTTTCGTCACCCAGTGCCCCCATTGCCGCACCAGCTTTCGGGTCAATCTCGTGCAACTCGGCGCCGCTCGCGGCGCCGTGCGCTGCGGAGCCTGCCTGCACGTCTTCAATGCGGCGCAGCAACTGCTCGAGCACGGCCAACGCCTGCCTGACAGCACTCGCCTGCCGCCCCCGGCCGCCGCACCGATGCCCCAGGCCAAGCCCGCACCGACGCCCCCACAGAACCACGACGGCGACGGCACGCTATGGATTCATGACGATCTGGATCTCGACAGCCTCGACCTCGACGAAGAGCTGGCCAAGCTGGAAGCGCAGGAACATCAGCTGTCGCAGCAGTTCCGCGACCTGAGCCAAGCCTCTCGGCATACCGAGACCTTCCGCACAGCCAAGGACGCCGGGACGCCGGGGCATAACGAGGACTGGGCCGAAGCCCTGCTGCGCGAAGACGCCGCGCCCTCGAACAGTACCCCGCTCACCCCCGGCGACGCGCCCCAGCCCCTCAGCCGGCAGGACGCTACGCCGACAGCAGCGCCGCCCAGCACCGCCCAAGCGGAGCATGACCCTGCGCACAATGAACCGTCATTCAAACCGAGCGCACTGGACAAGGACAACCTGGAGCCCGAGCGGGACGAAGCGGGCTTGAGCGCCCAGCGCCATGATCCCCGCCTCGACCAGGACATCGAGGCGGAGCCCCTCGACACCCCGGACGCCCGAACGCCACGCCAGCCCGATGGCAAACCAGCCCGTAGCGAGCCCGGCCTGCGCGACGAACACCTGTTCGAGCTGGACGACGAACCACTGCAGCTGGACTGGCAACCACCCCGCCAGCCCTGGGGCCGCCGGCTCGGCTGGGCGGCACTGAACCTGCTGGCCGCGACAGCCCTGATCGGCCAGCACATTCACTACAACTTCGACGAATTGGCCCGCCAGGATCAATACCGCCCCTGGTTCGAGCAGCTCTGCCCGGCACTTGGCTGCACCCTGCCGTCCAAGGTCGATATCGGCCAGATCAAAAGCAGCAACCTGGTGGTGCGCAGCCATCCAGAATTCAGCGGCGCCCTGGTAGTCGATGCGATCTTGTATAACCGAGCGCCTTTTTCCCAGCCATTCCCCTTGTTGGAAATGCGCTTTGCCGACATCAATGGTCGGCTACTGGCCAGCCGCCGCTTCAAACCCAGCGAGTACCTCGCCGGCGAACTGGCCGGACAGGCGGAAATGCCGCCACAGACGCCCATTCACGTGTCCCTGGACATCCTCGACCCGGGCACCCAGGCGGTGAACTACAGCCTGAGTTTCCACTCGCCGGAATAACCTGCACGCCTCGGCCTGGGGGCGATACGCGCACCAGCGAACCTTTGGCGACAAGCTTGTAGCTGTTCATAATTTGTTCAAAACGGCCTTTATCCGGTCATCCAGAGCGGGTATCATTCCCTCCCTTTTTCGCAGTCTCTTGGTCTCAACAGCACGTCTCTTGAGCAGGGAAGCCCCATGTCGGCGTTATGCATCGGCCCCTACACATTGCCCAACTCGCTGATTCTCGCGCCCATGGCCGGAGTCACCGACCGGCCGTTCCGCCAGCTCTGCCACCGCCTGGGTGCGGGCATGGTGGTCTCGGAAATGGTCACCAGCGATGTGCGCCTGTGGAACACCCGCAAGTCGAGCCTGCGCTTGATCCATCAGGACGATGCCGAGCCGCGCTCGGTGCAGATCGCCGGTGGCGACCCGCAGATGCTCGCCGAAGCCGCTCAGCGCAACGTCGAATTGGGCGCGCAGATCATTGACATCAACATGGGCTGCCCGGCCAAGAAGGTCTGTAACAAGGCGGCCGGCTCCGCCCTGCTGAAGGACGAGCCCCTGGTACGGCAGATTTTGCAGGCAGTGGTCGCCGCGGTGGATGTGCCGGTGACCCTGAAAATCCGCACCGGCTGGGATCGGCAGAACAAGAACGGCCTCGATGTGGCGAAAATTGCCGAACAGGCAGGGATAGTGGCGTTGGCCGTGCATGGCCGCACCCGCGCCGACCTCTACACCGGCGAGGCCGAATACGACAGCATCGCGGCGATCAAGCAGGCGGTGTCGATTCCGGTGCTGGCCAATGGCGACATCGACTCGCCGGAAAAGGCCAAGGCCGTGCTTGCCGCCACCGGCGCCGACGGCCTGCTGATCGGCCGCGCCGCCCAGGGCCGGCCGTGGATTTTCCGCGAGATCGAGCATTACCTGCGCACCGGGCAGCAGTTGGCGGCGCCGAGCCTGTTCGAGGTGGAAGGTATCCTGCTGGAGCATCTGGCCGAACTGCACCTGTTCTATGGCGAGGTGATGGGCGTGCGCATCGCCCGCAAGCATGTCGGCTGGTATCTCGCAACCCTGCCGGGCGCCAGGGAGTTTCGCGCCCGATTCAATCGCTTGGAAAGCACGGACGCGCAGTGCCGCAACGTTCGCGAGTTCTTCGGCGAACGGCATAATGATGGCGAGGGGGTGGCCGCATGACGATATTGACCGAGACTTTAGGAAGTGACATGGCTCCCGTGAGCGACAGCACAAGCTTGAAACAGCACCTCAATACGCTGAGCGAAGAAGGGCAAACCCTGCGCGGCAGCGTCGAGAAAGCCCTGCACAATTATTTTGCCCACCTCGAGGGCGCGGACGTCACTGACGTCTACAACCTGGTGCTCAGCGAAGTGGAAGCGCCACTGCTGGAAACCGTGATGAACTACGTCAAGGGCAACCAGACCAAGGCCTCCGAACTGCTCGGCCTGAATCGCGGCACCCTGCGCAAGAAACTCAAACAGTACGACCTGCTCTAAAGCTGCGCGCCAGGCAGACTGCCGCCCCGTGCAGCCTGACGTTCGCGGTTTACCGCCCAACCCGATTTTTTTATCACGCAACCGGATCCGATTGATGACCGACCAGACCACCCGCCTCCCCGTTCGCCGTGCCCTGATCAGCGTTTCCGACAAGACCGGCATCCTTGAATTCGCCCGCGAGCTCGTCGCCCTGAATGTGGAAATCCTCTCCACCGGCGGCACCTACAAGCTGCTCAAGGACAACGGCGTGGCCGCAGTGGAAGTCGCCGACTACACCGGTTTCCCGGAGATGATGGACGGCCGGGTGAAGACCCTGCACCCGAAGATCCACGGCGGCATCCTCGGCCGCCGCGCCCTCGATGGCGAGGTGATGGAACAGCACGGAATCAAGCCGATCGACCTGGTCGCGGTCAACCTCTACCCCTTCGAAGCCACCGTCGCCAAGCCTGATTGCGACCTGGCCGACGCCATCGAGAACATCGATATCGGCGGCCCGACCATGATCCGCTCCGCGGCGAAAAACCACAAAGACGTGGCCATCGTGGTCAGTGCCGGCGACTACGCCAGCATCCTGGAAAGCCTCAAGGCCGGCGGCCTGAGCTACGCCCAGCGCTTCGACCTGGCGCTCAAGGCCTTCGAGCACACCGCCGCCTACGACGGCATGATCGCCAACTACCTGGGCACCATCGACCAGTCGCGCGAGACCCTCTCCACCGAAGAGCGTGGCGCCTTCCCGCGCACCTTCAACAGCCAGTTCGTCAAGGCCCAGGAAATGCGTTACGGCGAAAACCCGCACCAGAGCGCGGCTTTCTACGTGGAGGCGAAGAAAGGCGAAGCCAGCATTTCCAGCGCCGTGCAACTGCAGGGCAAGGAACTGTCGTTCAACAACGTCGCCGACACCGACGCCGCGCTGGAGTGCGTGAAGAGCTTCGTCAAGCCAGCCTGCGTCATCGTCAAACACGCCAACCCCTGCGGCGTGGCCGTGGCCACCGACGCGGAAGGCGGCATCCGCCAGGCCTACGAGCTGGCCTACGCCACCGATACCGAGTCCGCCTTCGGCGGCATCATCGCCTTCAACCGCGAGCTGGACGGCGCCACCGCCCAAGCCATCGTCGAGCGTCAGTTCGTCGAAGTGATCATCGCGCCGAAGATCTCCCAGGCCGCCCGCGAGGTGGTTGCGGCGAAAGCCAACGTACGCCTGCTCGAATGCGGCGAATGGCCGGCCGAACGCAGTGCCGGCTGGGACTTCAAGCGGGTCAACGGCGGCCTGCTGGTACAGAGCCGCGACATCGGCATGATCAAGGCAGAAGACCTGCAAATCGTCACCCAGCGCGCGCCCAGCGAGCAGGAGATCCACGACCTGATCTTCGCCTGGAAAGTGGCCAAGTTCGTCAAGTCCAATGCCATCGTCTACGCCAAGAACCGCCAGACCGTCGGCGTCGGCGCCGGCCAGATGAGCCGGGTCAACTCGGCGCGGATCGCCGCGATCAAGGCCGAACACGCCGGCCTACAGGTAGCCGGCTCGGTGATGGCCAGCGACGCCTTTTTCCCGTTCCGCGACGGCCTGGATAATGCCGCTAAAGCCGGCATTACTGCGGTGATCCAGCCGGGTGGCTCGATGCGCGACGCGGAAGTGATCGCCGCCGCCGACGAAGCGAATATCGCCATGGTGTTTACCGGCATGCGCCACTTTAGGCATTAAAATCGGCCGCACTCGGACAGGCATCTGCGGCGTTGCCCGGCCCTTCCCCCATGCTCATTGCCAGAAGGCAACTGCGCTGGGTGAAGGGCCGGGCGCCTTGCATCTACCAGCCCGATCGCGACCTCGACATTCGTAGGGTGGATAGCGCTTTGCCTATCCACCAAACGGGCCGCAGGCCCGCCTCCTGAAGGAGAACCCCATGAACGTATTGATCATCGGCAGCGGCGGTCGCGAACACGCACTGGCCTGGAAAGTCGCCCAGGACCCGCGCGTCGAGAAGGTCTTCGTCGCCCCGGGCAACGCCGGCACCGCCACCGAAGCCAAGTGCGAGAACGTCGCCATCGACGTGCTGGCGCTGGAGCAACTGGCCGACTTCGCCGAAAACAACGTGCAACTGACCATAGTCGGCCCGGAGGCGCCGCTGGTGGCCGGCGTGGTCGATCTGTTCCGCTCGCGCCAACTGGACATCTTCGGCCCCAGCGCCGGCGCTGCCCAGCTGGAAGGCTCCAAGGCCTTCACCAAGGACTTCCTCGCCCGCCACAACATTCCGACAGCCGACTACCAGAACTTCAGCGAAGTCGAGCCGGCGCTGGCCTACCTGCAACAAGTCGGTGCGCCGATCGTGATCAAGGCCGACGGCCTGGCGGCCGGCAAGGGCGTGATTGTCGCCATGAGCCTGAGCGAGGCCGAAGACGCGGTGCGCGACATGCTCGCCGGCAATGCCTTCGGCGCAGCCGGTTCGCGGGTGGTGATCGAGGAGTTCCTCGACGGCGAGGAAGCCAGTTTTATCGTCATGGTCGACGGCAAGAACGTGCTGCCGATGGCCACTAGCCAGGACCACAAACGCGTCGGCGACGGCGACAGCGGCCCGAATACCGGCGGCATGGGCGCCTATTCGCCAGCGCCGGTGGTCACCGCCGCAGTGCATCAGCGGGTGATGGACGAGGTGATCTACCCCACCGTCAACGGCATGGCCAGCGAGGGCAACGTCTACACCGGTTTCCTCTACGCCGGCCTGATGATCGACAAAGCCGGCCAGCCGAAAGTCATCGAGTTCAACTGCCGCTTCGGCGACCCGGAGACCCAGCCGATCATGGTGCGCCTGGAGTCGTCGCTGGTGCTGCTGGTCGAGGCCGCCCTGGCCGCCGCCCTGGACAAGGTCGAGGCCCGCTGGGATCCGCGCCCGACCGTTGGCGTGGTATTGGCCGCCGGCGGCTACCCGGGCGACTATGCCAAGGGCGAGGTGATCGAGGGCCTGGCTGACGCCGCCGCCCTGGACGGCAAGGTGTTCCATGCCGGCACCGCCCTCAAGGACGGCCAGGTGGTCACCGCCGGCGGCCGGGTACTCTGCGCCACGGCCATTGGTGCCAGCGTTGCCGACGCCCAGCAGCAGGCCTATCGCCTGGCCGAGAAGATCCGCTGGAACGGCTGTTTCTACCGCCAGGACATCGGTTACCGCGCAATTGCCCGCGAACGTGGCGAGGCATAACGGCCGGCTGAATCCGACCAGACCGCACGGGCACGGCACGATCCACAAGCCAGGGGATCGTGCCGTCGCAACCTGAGCCATGAGCGCCAGGCATTAAATCCGCCACGGTACAGGCGGTGCAGCAGCGCCAGCGGGCGTTTACAGCGCCTCTGGACTGGCCACCCCGGCATATTCCGCTAAATAACGGCTCGGCTATAATCTGGCCACTTACTTTCAAAGGGACTTCAGCGTGCGCGGGCTCAGGATTGCCACAGGACTACTCGTCGGCTTGCTCATGGCCTGTCTGTTGCCGACCGCCATGGCCGAGAGCGCACCGGGCGCAACTGCCGGCCAGCCCGGGAACTGGGCGTACCTACTCGACCCGAGTGCCACGCTGACGCTGGAAGAGGTGCGCGCACGCCGCCAGCAGTTCCAGCCCCTGGGCAACCTGGCCTTTACTTTCCCCCCCAGCGAACAGGCCGTTTGGCTGCATGTCGAACTGCCGCGCAACCAGCAGCCGAGTTGGCTGTGGATCTTCGCCCCGCGCGTGCAGTACCTCGACTACCACCTGTTGCGCGACGGCAAGCTCGAGCGCGAGCTCCAGACCGGCGAATCCAGGCCGATGAGCGCGCGACCGCTCGGCTCCCGGGCCTACCTGATGCCCCTCCCGAACGATGGGCAAGCACGCGAAGCCTATGTCCGCATGACCTCGAACCATCCGCTGATGGCCTGGTTCAAGCTCATCGACGCCGCCGGCTTGGTGGCCGAGGAAAAACCCGCCTATGCCTTTGGCGCCTTGCTCGGCGGCCTGCTGCTGCTCACGCTGTACAACCTCGTCCGCTTTTTCTACAGCCGCGCCATCAGCAGCCTGTGGCTGAGCGCCCTGCACGCCAGCCTGGCGGTCTGTGCGGCGGCCAATCTCGGCCTCTTCGCCGTCTGGGTGCCCAGCCAGAGCTACAACCAGTCGCTACTCGCCGACTTGTCGGCGCTGCTGGCAGCCTTCTGCCTGCAGACCTTCTGCCTCGGTTTCATGCAGCGCACACCGGCACAGCCCGGCCGGCTCAAGCACCTGCTGCAAGGCAATGCCGTGCTGATCCTGGGCATCGCTCTGCTGATCGCCAGCACCGGCCTGCTCTGGTACAGCTCGCTGATCTATCTGTTGGTGCTGCTCAGTGCCCTGAGCGTTTTGCTGGTGGCCGGCCGGCTCTGGCATGACGGTTATCAGCCCGCCCGTTTCATCGCCGTCGGCATGCTGGTATTCACCCTCGGTTTCAGCGCATTTATCCCGGTACTGCTCGGCCTCGACCAACTCGACCCCGGCTGGCTGGTGATCGCCGTCTTCAGCATCGCCACCCTCGGCGGCATATTCCTCAGCCTCTCGCTCGCCGAGCGGCAACGGCAGATCCAGCGCACCCACCTCAACGAACGTACCGCCCTGGCCGCCAGCTCGGCCGAACTCAAGGCCAAGGCCGAATTCCTCGCCAAGATCAGTCACGAAATCCGCACACCGATGAACGGCGTGCTGGGCATGACCGAGCTGCTGCTCGACACCCCGCTGTCGGTCAAGCAACGCGATTACGTGCAGACCATCCACAGTTCGGGCAACGAACTACTGGCGCTGATCAACGAGATTCTCGACATATCCAAGCTCGAGTCCGGGCAGATCGAGCTGGACGACGTGCAGTTCGACCTGGATGCGCTGGTCGAGGACTGCCTGAACATCTTCCGCGCCAAGGCCGAGCAGCAGAAGGTCGAACTGATCAGTTTCATGCAACCGCAGGTGCCGCGGGTAGTCAGCGGCGACCCGACGCGTTTGCGGCAGATCTTGCTGAGCCTGCTCGACAACGCCTTCAAGCAGACCAGCGAAGGCGAAATCCTCCTGGTCGTGGCCCTCGACACCGGCGGCGGACGCCCGCGTTTGCGCATCGCCGTGCAGGACAGCGGCCGCCCGCTGCCGGCCAGCGAACGCAATGCCCTGCTCAATACCGAACTGCACAGCAAGGACTTCCTCGCGGCGACCAAGCTCGGTGGCCGTCTCGGCCTGATCATCGCCCGTCAACTGGTGCGCCTGATGCACGGCGAGTTCGGCATCCAGAGCGGCGACGCCCAGGGCTCGACCCTGTGGCTGACCCTGCCGCTGGATGGCCAGCGCCTCGAACAGCCCACGGCCGACCTCGACGGCCCGCTGCAAGGCGCGCGCCTGCTGGTAGTGGATGACAACGACACCTGCCGCAAGGTTCTGGTGCAACAATGCAACGCCTGGGGGCTGCAGGTCAGCGCCGTGCCCTCGGGCAAGGAAGCCCTGGCCCTGCTGCGCACCAAGGCGCACATGCGCGAATACTTCGACGTGGTGCTGCTCGACCAGAACATGCCCGGCATGACCGGCATGCAGCTGGCGGCGAAGATCAAGGAAGACCCCAGCCTCAACCACGACATCCTGCTGATCATGCTCACCGGCATCAGCAATGCACCGAGCAAGATCATCGCACGCAATGCCGGGATCAAACGCATCCTGGCCAAACCGGTGGCCGGCTACACCCTGAAAACCACCCTGGCCGATGAGCTGTCCCAACGTGGCGGCGGCCACTCGCCGGTGTTCGCCCCGGCCCAGGTCAGCGCCCCACTGAAGGTACCGAGCGATTTCCGCATCCTGGTCGCCGAAGACAACAGCATCTCGACCAAGGTGATCCGCGGCATGCTCGGCAAGCTCAACCTGCAGCCAGACACCGCCAACAACGGCGAAGAAGCCCTCGACGCGATGAAGGCGCAGCCCTACGACCTGGTGCTGATGGACTGCGAAATGCCGGTACTCGACGGCTTCTCCGCCACCGAACAGCTGCGCGCCTGGGAAGCCGCCGAGCAACGTCCGCACACGCCGGTGGTGGCGCTGACCGCGCACATCCTCAACGAACACAAGGATCGCGCTCGCCAGGCCGGCATGGACGGCCACATGGCCAAGCCGGTGGAACTCTCGCAATTGCGCGAGCTGCTCGAATACTGGATCGCCCAGCGCGAAATCCGCCAGCCGCACACCGCCCAGCCACACGGAGACTGACCCCCGGCGCCCCGCACGGCACTGTGGCGCTGGGCTTGCCCATGCGCCTGCCGGGTCGGCCCGATGCCGAGCGGCCTCTCGTCCCAGCGGGCTGCGCACTGGAGATCGGGGCAACAATCCCGGATCATGCGGCCCCACGAAGAAGCAGTCGCCCAGCCGGCTCCTGCCCCCAACCCATCCACCCAGAGACGAGTCCACGCCATGGCGTCCGAGTTGTTCAGTCTGTATCTGAAGTTACTGGTGCTCTACAGCCCGTTCTTCGTGTTGTCCTGCTTTATCAGCCTGAGCCGTGGTTACACGGGCAAGGAACGCAAACGCCTGGCCTGGAAGGTGGCCCTCGGCGTGCTGATCGCCAGCGTGCTGCTGTACCTGTTCGGCAGGCACATCTTCACCCTGTTCGGCATCACCATCGACGCCTTCCGTATCGGTGCCGGCAGCGTGCTGTTCATCTCGGCGCTGGGCATGGCGCAAGGCAAGTCGGCGGTGCAAAGCGACAACGTGCAGCAGGACGTGACCATAGTACCGTTGACCATCCCGCTCACCGTCGGCCCCGGCACCATCGGTGCGTTGCTGTTGATGGGCGCCAGCCAGCCGCATTGGGAGGACAAGCTGCTGGCCGTCTTCGGCATTGTCCTGGCCAGCCTGACAGTGGGCGTGGTGCTGTACCTGTCCAACCAGTTCGAACGCCTGCTCGGCGATCAGGGCCTGCAGATCGTCAGCCGCCTGATGGGCCTGTTCGTCTGCGCCCTGGCCGCGCAGATCATCTTCACCGGGGTGAAAAACTACCTCGTGCTCTGAATCGGCGAGAGCGGCCTGACCGCCAGTTGCTGACCCAGAACCGGGCCGACATGGCCTTCGGCAACCTGCCCCTGGCCAGGATGTACGGGCGAAGGTGGTGGCGCGCATCGACACGGCAATCAAAGCGCACGCCCCCATGCGACACCTAACTGGGACATAGCGGCACGTCTGCCCAGGCTGCCGCGCTTCCCGGCCTCTCAGCACATCACCCCATGGGGCGGGCTCAACGCAGCTGGCTGTCCTTGCTGCCACGGCGGTTGTAGCCACTGTACCGCGCTTGTTCCTGGTCATGCGCCGCCTGGCAGGCGATGCACAGGCGCACGCCAGGAACAGCCTGGCGCCGCGCCTCGGGAATACTGGAGTCGCACTCTTCGCAGTGGCTCAGGCTTTCGCCGCGCGGCAGTTGGCGGCGGGCGCGCTGAACCGCGTCCTCGATACTGCTGTCGATCTGCTCCTGCACCGCGTCGTCACTTGCCCAGCCGCCAGCCATCGTCTGCCCTCCCAGGTGTCGTCTCCCGCAGAGATATGCGCCCGCGCGCGGTGAATCTCAAGTGCTATCCGTCGCGCCATTCCTTCATCGCCATATATTCCTCGGCCCAGGCTCTGCCACCTTCGGGCAGGCGGTGGTTGAGGGGCGGCTACAGGCAAGCCCCGGCACAACTTTGTCACAGTCGCTCAGTCCAGCCGACAATCGGACTGGCGGCCGAAGCCCAAGCAGGCGATCATCAGCATTCATTCCTGCGCCATGACCGACATGACCGATACCACACACAGCTCCACCGCCACACACAAGCCCCGCCCGCTGGTGGATTTGCTGATCAGCATCCTGATTCCTTCCCTGATCCTCATGAAGCTCAGCGGCGAGGCCAACCTCGGCGCCGATGGTGCGCTGATCCTGGCCCTGGCCTTCCCCCTCGGCTGGGGCACGTTCGAGCTGGTCAAGTACCGCAAATTCAACTTCATCGCCCTGCTCGGCCTGCTCAGCGTATTGCTCACCGGCGGCATCGGCCTGCTCAAGCTGGACAACCAGTGGCTGGCGATCAAGGAAGCGACGATTCCCGGCTTGATCGGCATTGCCGTGCTGGTGTCGACCCGCACCCGCTACCCGTTGATCCGCACCCTGCTGTTCAATAAAAGCGTGCTCAATGTCGACAAGATCCATGAGCGCCTGGAACAGGGCGGCCATACCCAGCACTTCGAAACCCGTCTGCTGACCGCCACCTACTGGCTGAGCGGCACTTTCTTCTTTTCCTCGGCGATGAACTATGCGCTGGCCAAGTGGATCGTGGTCAGCGCATCCGGCAGCGAGGCCTTCAATGCCGAGTTGGGGCGGATGAACCTGCTCAGCTACCCGATGATCGCCATCCCCTCGATGATCATGCTGATGGCGATCTTCTATTACCTGTGGCGCACCATTCATGGCCTGACCGGCTTGAAGCTGGAAGAAATCATGGCCCCGCAGCCCTGAGCGCGCGGCTGAACACGCTGTTTGTTGCACGGCAGCGCATGGCGCCCAGGCCTGCCGCCGCATGCTGACGCTTACCGCCTACCTGGGCTTGTTCCTCTCCGCCTTCGGCGCCGCCACCCTGCTGCCCTTGCAGTCCGAGGCGGTGCTGGTCAGCCTGCTGCTCAGCGATGCCTACCTGTTGTGGCTGCTGGTCGCAGTGGCCAGCGTCGGCAATGTCCTCGGCGCGCTGGTCAACTGGCTGCTCGGGCGCTACCTCGAGCACTTTCGCCAGCGCCGCTGGTTCCCGGTCAGCGAGCAGCGGCTGCAACAGGCACAGGGCTGGTATACGCGCTACGGACGCTGGTCGCTGTTGCTCAGTTGGCTGCCGATCATCGGCGACCCTTTGACCCTGGTCGCCGGGGTGATGCGTGAGCGTTGCTGGATTTTCCTGTTGATCGTCGGCCTGGCCAAGACCGGGCGCTACCTGACACTGGCCGCACTGACCCTGGGCTGGGGTTCATTCGTCGCGGCATAGCGCAATCGACGCAGCATTTGCGCGGCGTATCCCATAGAATGCGCGGCCGTTTTTGTGGCCATGCCATCCATGGCGGCCACCCTCCGGGCCGTCGCTAGGCGACGTCAAAAATTTCTCCCGGTAATTTTTTCTAGGAACAGCGCGCCGCATGCCTTTCTCCACTCCCGCCCGCGCCTGCGGCATCGACTTCGGCACCTCCAACTCCACCGTCGGCTGGCTGCGCCCGGACGCCGAGACCCTGCTCACCCTCGAAGACGGCAAGATCACCCTGCCCTCGGTGGTGTTCTTCAACCTCGAGGAGCGCCGCCCGGTCTATGGCCGCCTGGCCCTGCAGGAATACCTGGAAGGCTATGAAGGGCGGCTGATGCGCTCGCTGAAGAGCCTGCTCGGCTCCAAACTGCTGAAGAGCGAAACCACGGTGCTGGGCAGCGCCCTGCCGTTCAAGGATCTGCTCGGGTTCTTTATCGGCGAACTGAAAAATCGCGCCGAAGCCGTGGCCCAGCGGCCATTCGAGGAAGTGGTACTCGGTCGCCCGGTGTTTTTCGTCGACGACGATCCGGTGGCCGATCTCGAAGCGCAGAACACCCTGGTGGCCGTGGCGCACAAGCTCGGCTTCAAGGAGGTGTCCTTCCAGTACGAACCGATCGCCGCGGCCTTCGACTACGAGTCGGGCATCGCCCGCGAGGAACTGGTGCTGATCGTCGACATCGGCGGCGGCACCTCGGACTTCTCCCTGGTGCGCCTGTCACCGCAGCGGCGCAGCGTGGCCGAGCGGCATACGGACATTCTCGCCACCGGCGGCGTGCATATCGGCGGCACCGACTTCGACAAGCAACTCTCGCTGGCCGGCGTGATGCCGCTGTTCGGCTACGGCAGCCGGATGAAGAGCGCCGCGCCGATGCCCACCAGCACCCACCTCAACCTGGCCACCTGGCACACCATCAACGCGGTCTACTCGGCGCAGTCGCAGCGCCAGCTGCAGAGCATGCGCTACGACATCCTCGACCCGAGCGGCATCGACCGCCTGTTCACACTGATCGAGCGCCGCGACGGCCATTGGCTGGCGATGCAGGTGGAAGACAGCAAGATAGCCCTGAGCGAGCAGGCCGCGCGGCCCATCGACCTGAGCCGGGTCGAACCCGGCCTGGTCGCCGAACTGACCCGCACGCTGTTCGAAGGTGCCATCGAGCCGCTGCTCGAGCGCGTGCGCGCCAGCATGACGCAACTGCTCGGCGATGCCGGGGTGGGCGTCGAGCAGGTCGATACGCTGTTCTTTACCGGCGGCTCCAGCGGCATCCCGGCCTTGCGCCAGAGCGTCGCGGCCATGTTGCCCAAGGCCCGCCAGGTGGAAGGCAACACCTTCGGCAGCATCGGCAGCGGCCTGGCCATCGAGGCGAAGAAGCGCTACGGCTGATGAGCGTCGTCCCCTAGCCCGGATGCAATCCGGGCTAGCAGGGCCTCATGGCACCTGACTGCAGAACAGCTCGCGGCCGCTTACAAACCAATCAACGCGGCGCTACAGGCTTCCTCGGCGGCTTCTTGCCTTTGCCCTTGGCGGCATCGACGCGTTCCTTGGCGGCCTGCTGATTGCGCGCCTGGGCGGCGGCCTTGGCCTGCTCGCGCTTGTCCCAGGGATTGCCCGCGCCAGCACCGGCGCCTGTATCGCGCGGCGGCAAGCCGGTGTGCTGGGTCAGCAGCGGCCGGGTCTTATCCGCCGTGCCGCGAGCGGTTGCGCCGACCTTCTTGCTGCCGACCGGGGTGGAGTTCTTGCGCCGTGCGCTCTGGTAACCGTCGCTAGCCGGTTGATGCAACGGAATCAGCTGATGCTTGCCCGGCCCGATCAGGTCGCTGCGACCCATGCGCTCCAGCGCCTCGCGCAGCAGCGGCCAGCCCTTGGGGTCGTGGTAACGCAGGAAGGCCTTGTGCAGGCGGCGCTGGGCTTCGCTCTTGACGATAGCCACGCCGTCGCTCTTGTAGGTGATCTTGCGCAGCGGGTTCTTGCCCGAGTGGTACATGGCGGTGGCGGTGGCCATCGGCGAGGGGTAGAAGGCCTGCACCTGGTCGGCACGGAAGCCGTTAGTCTTGAGCCACAGGGCGAGGTTGAGCATGTCCTCGTCACTGGTACCGGGGTGAGCGGCGATAAAGTACGGAATCAGGTACTGCTCTTTGCCGGCCTCCCGGGTGTACTTCTCGAACATTTGCTTGAAGCGGTCATAGGTGCCGATGCCCGGCTTCATCATCTTCGACAGCGGGCCTTGCTCGGTGTGCTCCGGGGCAATTTTCAGGTAGCCGCCAACGTGGTGGGTCACCAGTTCCTTGACGTACTCCGGCGACTCGACCGCCAGGTCGTAGCGCAGACCCGAGGCGATCAGGATCTTCTTCACCCCCGGCAAGGCGCGCGCCGAGCGGTACAGCTGAATCAAGGAAGAGTGATCGGTATTGAGGTTGTCGCAGATGCCGGGGAACACGCAGGACGGTTTGCGGCAGGCCGCTTCGATTTCCGGGCTCTTGCAGGCCAGCCGATACATATTGGCGGTCGGCCCGCCGAGGTCGGAAATCACCCCGGTGAAGCCCGCCACGTTGTCGCGGATGTCTTCGATCTCGCGAATGATCGACTCCTGCGAGCGGCTCTGGATGATCCGCCCTTCATGCTCGGTGATCGAGCAGAAGGTGCAGCCGCCGAAGCAGCCACGCATGATGTTGATGGAGAAGCGGATCATCTCATAGGCCGGGATCTTCGCTTGGCCGTACACCGGGTGCGGCACGCGCGCAAAGGGCATGCCGAACACGTAATCCATCTCTTCGGTGGTCATGGGGATGGGTGGCGGGTTGAGCCACACATCCACCTCGCCGTGCTTCTGCACCAGGGCGCGGGCGTTACCCGGGTTGGTTTCCAGGTGCAGCACGCGGTTGGCGTGGGCGTATAACACCGCATCGGCGCGCACCTTCTCGAACGACGGCAGGCGGATCACCGTCTTGTCGCGCTCCAGGCGCGGGTGCGCCAGCAGCTGCACCACCTTGGCCTCGTTGGGATCCTCCTGCGGGCCTTGTCCGGCCGCCGCGTTCCCCTTCTCGATCGCGCAGGCGCTGGTGTCCTGGGTGTTCACATAGGGGTTGATGACCTTGTCGATCTTGCCCGGCCGGTCGATACGACTGGAATCGATTTCCATCCAGTCTTGCGGCGTGTCACGACGAATGAAGGAGGTGCCGCGGATATCGGTGATGTCCTCGATCTTGTGGCCGTAGGACAGGCGCTGGGCGATCTCGACGATGGCCCGCTCGGCGTTGCCATACAGCAGGATGTCGGCGCAGGAGTCGACCAGGATCGAGTGGCGCACCTTGTCCTGCCAGTAATCGTAATGGGCAATCCGCCGTAGCGAGGCCTCGATGCCGCCAAGCACGATCGGCACGCGCCTGTAAGCCTCCTTGCAGCGCTGGCTGTACAGCAGGCTGGCGCGATCCGGGCGTTTGCCGGCCGCACCGCCGGGGGTGTAGGCATCGTCCGAGCGGATCTTCTTGTCGGCGGTGTAGCGATTGATCATCGAGTCCATGTTGCCGGCGGCGACGCCAAAAAACAGATTGGGCTCGCCGAGCTTCATGAAATCGTCTTTCGACTGCCAGTCCGGCTGGGCAATGATGCCGACGCGAAAGCCCTGGGCCTCGAGCAGGCGACCGATGATCGCCATGCCGAACGACGGATGGTCGACATAGGCATCGCCGGTGACGATGATGATGTCGCAACTATCCCAGCCAAGCGTATCCATCTCTTCCCGGCTCATCGGCAGGAAAGGCGCCGGGCCGAAGCACTCGGCCCAGTATTTGGGATAGTCGAACAACGGCTTGGCTGTGTGCATGGAAATGACCGCGATGTCAGGGGTTAGACGGTCGCGGAATATAGCACAAAATTTGACCAAGTCCGACCCTGACACTAGGACAATTCCGTGCGCCCGCGCTTGCACCGGACGCCTGGCATCTGTGATCACAGGCGCACTTTATGCCTATACTCGAGCAACCACGCCCCCGTAACGGCGCCGGGCAGAAGGAGTGCATGCAGTGCTGCGGATAGTCTCCTCTTTCGTTCTACTGTTGAGCCTGACCTGCCTATCCGCCGCGGTCAGTGCGACCACCATCGTGCTCGACAGCGCCAGCAGCGGGCGCCTGCTCAACGGGCAGATCGAACTATTGGAAGACCGCGACGCCCAACTGAGCATCGCCGACATGGCGGATCCGCTCGTGCAACGTCGCTTCCAGCCGGCCGATGGCCGGGCCACCGTCGGCCAAAGCCGCCATCCCTGGTGGATCAAGGTCAGCCTGCAACGCAGCCCGAACGCCCCCCGCCAGTGGTGGCTGGAAAACGCCGGCATCACCCTCTTCGACCTGCAGCTCTACCTGCCCGACGGCCAGGGCGGCTGGCACGCGCGCACAACGGGCACGGCCGTGCCCTACGCCGAGGGCCGCGACCACGCCTATCGGCGCATGCTGTTCCAACTGCCCGAGCTGGACGAGGAACCCCTGACCCTGTATTTCCGCAGCTTCGATCCCGCCGGCAACTCCTTCCCGTTGACCGTTTGGCAACTCGACGACCTCGAACACCATGCCAGCAACGAAAATATCGGCTTCGGCCTGATCTACGGGATGATCCTGGCACTGCTGCTGTACAACCTGTTCATCCTCATCGCCCTGCGCGATCGGGCCTATCTCTGGTACGTGCTGGCCACCGCTTGCGTACTGGTGTTTATCCTCAGCATGACCGGTCACGGCTTCCAGTACCTGTGGCCGGGCAGCGCCGTGCCCTTCTGGCTGGATCGCATCACCCTGCCCTCGCTGTGGGGCATCTTCGTCATGCGCTTCACCCAGGAGCTGCTCTACACCAAACGCGGACTGATCTGGCCCCATCGCCTGCTGAATGCCGGCTGCGCGCTGTATCTCGTGGCCATCGCGATCAACGCTTTCGGCTACCGCGCCGAAGGCGCCCTGATGATTGCCCTGACCCCGATCATCACGGTACCTAGCGCGCTGTTCAGTGCCGCCGTGCGCTGTCGCCAGGGTTTCTTTCCGGCACGCTTCTACCTGCTCGGCTACGGTGCGGTGCTGGGCAGCACCGTGGTGCTGGTGATGCGCGCGGCCGGGCTGATCGAGCCGTACAACTTCACCGCCTACCTGTTCCCGCTGTCGGTCGCCGCGGAAACCATCCTGTTTTCCTTTGCCCTGGCCTACCGCATCCAGAGGCTCAAGCAAGAGAAGGCCGAAGCGCAAAGACAGGCCGATCGCGAGAAAACTGCGCGCCTGGCGCTGGCCCAGGGCAACGCCGACGAACTGCAGCACGCGGTGAAGCAACGCACCGCCGAGCTGGCGGCAACCAACCAGCGCTTACGCCAACGCGAACTGGAACTGCAGCACGCGGCCTTTCACGATCCGCTGACCGAGTTGCCGAACCGCCGCTACCTGGTCGAACGCACCGAAACCGCCCTGGCCCACGCCGAGCGCCACGGCGAAAGCGTGGCCTTGATGTTGATCGACCTCGATCATTTCAAGCCGATCAACGACCGTTTCGGCCACGATGCCGGCGACCTGATGCTGCAAATGGTTGCCAAGCGCCTGCGCGAGCATGTGCGCAGCGGCGATACCGTGGCACGCCTGGGCGGCGATGAGTTCGCCGTACTGATCTGCGGCGACGAGGCCGAACGCCACGCTCGCGAGATCGCCGCGCGCCTGCTCCACGGGCTGGCGCAGCCAGTACTCTATGGCGCCGAGCCGCTGAGCGTGACCATCAGCATCGGCGTGGCTCTTTATCCGCAACACGCCAGCCACTTCGCCAGCCTCTACAAGGCGGCCGACGAGGCGCTGTACAAGGTCAAGGCACGCGGCCGCTCGGGCTCGTCGGTCTGCGGCGAAGACGGCGAACTGAGCAGCAGGGCACGCCTGCAACTGGACGTGATCAAGGTCACCAGCGGCCTCTGAATAGCCGCTCAAGCGTTGCGGTAATCTCGCGGTACGCGCTGAGTGACCTTGCTCAGCAGCTCATAGCCGATGGTGCCGGCCGCCCGGGCGACTTCGTCCACCGGCAGTTGCGCGCCCCACAGCTGCACTTCATCGCCAACCTGGGCCGCCGGCAGGTCGGTGAGGTCGACCGCCAGCATATCCATCGACACGCGCCCCGCCAGCGCCACCCGCTGCCCGCGCACCAGCAACGGCGTACCGCTCGGCGCGTGGCGCGGGTAACCGTCGGCGTAGCCGCAACTCACCGTACCGATGCGCGACGGCCGTGCCGCAACCCAGCTGGCGCCATAGCCGACACTTTCGCCCACGGCCACATCGCGGCAGGCAATCAGCTGCGCGGTCAGGGTCATCGCCGGCGCAAGGCCCAGCTCGGCGGCCCCCAGCTCGGCGAACGGCGTGGCGCCGTAGAGCATGATGCCCGGCCGCAGCCAATCCATATGCGCCGCCGGAATGGTCAGAATGGCGGCCGAGTTGGCCAGCGAACGCTGGGCGAAGTCCAGATCGAGCACGTCCAGAAATTCCTCGAGCTGTCGCTCGGTCATTTCATGGCCACGCTCGTCGGCGCAGGCGAAGTGGCTGAGCAGGTTCAACTCGGCAACCTGCGCCGCCCCCTGCAAACGTGCATGCCAGGTGCGCAGGGCGAGCGCGGTAAAGCCCAGACGATGCATGCCAGTGTCCAGTTTCAGCCAAACGTTCAGCGGCCGACTCAACTTGGCCGCGAGAAAATCCGCCGCCTGCCGTTCGTCCTGCAGCACCAGATCCAGGCCCAATTGCGCCGCCAGTTGATATTCCGCCGCCTCGAAACAACCCTCCAGCAGCAGGATGCGCGCCTCGCCATGCCGCGCCCGCACCTCGACCGCCTCCTCCAGACAGGCCACGGCAAAGCCGTCGGCCTGATCGTGCAGCGCCGCCACCACCGCGCCCACGCCATGCCCATAGGCATTCGCCTTGACCACCGCAAAGGCCTGCCGGCCCGGTGCACAGCGCTTGGCAACGGCATAGTTATGGCGGATGGCGGCGAGATCGATGGTGGCGACTAGCGGGCGCATACAGGTAAACATCCCTAAAAAACCGGCGCCCAGTTTAACCGCTGAGCGCCGGTTTTTACTGATCGACCTTGACTGGCGCGGGCAATCTGCCCGCCTGCAACCGCGGGCGGATCAGTCCTCGTCGAACTGGTAGCTGCCCGGCGCCAGGTTCTCGAAGCGCGAGTATTTGCCGAGAAAGGCCAGCCGGGTGGTGCCGATCGGCCCGTTACGCTGCTTGCCGATGATGATCTCGGCCACGCCCTTGAGTTCGGTCTCCGGGTGATACACCTCGTCGCGGTAGACGAACATGATGATGTCGGCGTCCTGCTCGATGGCCCCGGATTCGCGCAAGTCGGAGTTGATCGGGCGCTTGTTGGGCCGCTGCTCCAGGGAACGGTTGAGCTGCGACAGGGCGATCACCGGGCAATTGAATTCCTTGGCCAGGGCCTTGAGCGAACGGGAAATCTCGGAGATCTCGTTGACCCGGCTTTCGCTGCTGGAGCCTGGAATCTGCATCAACTGCAGGTAGTCGACCATGATCATGCCGATCTCGCCGTGCTCGCGGGCCAGGCGCCGGGTGCGTGCGCGCATCTCCGACGGCGAAATACCGGCGGTATCGTCGATGAACAGCTTGCGGTCGTTGAGCAGATTGACCGCCGAGGTCAGGCGCGGCCAATCGTCGTCGTCCAGGCGGCCGGCGCGCACCTTGGTCTGGTCGATGCGCCCCAGGGAAGCGAGCATCCGCATGACGATAGAGTCGGAGGGCATTTCCAGGGAGTACACCACGATGGCCTTGTCGCTGCGCAGCACGGCGTTTTCCACCAGGTTCATGGCAAAGGTGGTCTTACCCATGGACGGGCGGCCGGCGACGATGATCAGATCCGCCGGCTGCAAGCCGCTGGTCTGCGCATCCAGATCGTTAAAGCCGGTGGACAGCCCGGTGATCGCATCGCCCGAGTTGAACAGGCTGTCGATGCGGTCGATGGCCTTGACCAGGATGTCGTTGATGCCCACCGGGCCACCGCTCTTCGGCCGCGCCTCGGCGATCTGGAAGATCAGCCGCTCGGCCTCGTCGAGAATTTCCTCGCCGGTGCGCCCCTGCGGGGCATAGGCACTGTCGGCGATTTCGCCGCTGATGCCGATCAACTGACGCAGGGTGGCGCGCTCGCGAATGATCTGCGCATAGGCCTTGATGTTGGCCACCGACGGAATGTTTTTCGCCAGCTCGCCGAGGTAGGCCAGGCCGCCGACCTGCGGCAGCTGCCCTTCCTTGTCCAGCTGCTCGGACACAGTGACCACGTCGAAGGGGTGGTTGCGCTCGGCCAGCTTGTAGATGGCGCGAAAGATCAGGCGATGGTCGTGTCGATAGAAATCGCCATCGGACACCGCATCGAGCACCCGCTCCCAGGCATTGTTGTCGAGCATCAGGCCACCCAGCACGGCTTGCTCGGCCTCGATCGAGTGCGGCGGCACTTTCAGGGCAGAGGTTTGCAGGTCGTATTGCTCGGGAATGCTGATGTCGTTCATAGGACTCGGGGTAAGAAATCTGGTGTTGAAAAACAAAGGGCACGGCATCGCTTGCGCAATGCCGTGCCCGATGTTAACGGGCTTGCGCCTAAGCGCAAGCCCGTTGAGCGGCTAGCTTCAGAGCGAGGCTCTTAGGCGGCTGCAACCACAACGACGCGGACGGTCGCTTCAACGTCGGAGTGCAGGTGCACAGCCACGTCGTATTCGCCAACCTGGCGAATGGTACCGTTCGGCAGACGCACTTCGGCTTTGGCCACTTCCACGCCAGAGGCGGTCAGGGCATCAGCGATGTCGTGCGTGCCGATGGAGCCGAACAGCTTGCCCTCATCGCCCGCGGTAGCGGTGATGGTGACTTCCAGTTCAGCCAATTGAGCGGCGCGAGTTTCAGCAGACGCTTTCTTATCGGCAGCCAGCTGTTCCAGTTCGGCGCGACGCGCTTCAAACGCAGCCACGTTGGCAGCGGTTGCAGCAGTGGCTTTGCCGAATGGCAGCAGGAAGTTACGGCCGTAACCGGCCTTAACGTTAACTTTATCGCCCAGGTTGCCCAGGTTGGCGATTTTTTCCAGCAGGATCAGTTCCATTTGGTAATAACCTCTTAACTTTTAACCTTCACCGTTCGCGGAACCCGAGCCGTTCTTGCGCTCGCAGCGACCACGAAAATCAAACAGGCTGTCGACAATGGCCAAAACCACCAGTAACGGATAAGTCAGCTGCATAAACAGCAGCAGCGTGATGTACAACCCGACCAACCAGAACTTGGCCAGTCGCTCTTGCGCCACCAACCCATGCAACAGGGCAATGGCGGCGAACACCAACGGCACGCTGCACAACGGAGTCAACATGGCCATCTGCGGCCCCAGATTGGGGCCCAGTAGCATGCCGACCAGCAGCAACATCGCCGGCGCCAGCGGCAGTCGCAACGCGCGAAACTCGCGCCCGAAACCGCCAGGGTTATACAACTGCGCCTGCCAATAACGCCCAAGCATCAGACTCAGCAGGCTGACAATCTGCAGCAACGCCGCCAATAAGCCGGTCAACACCGGTGCAATCAGGCTATCCAGGCGCGCTCGCTCGTCCACCGACATCTGCTGGTGAACCCCATCGAGCATTTGCGGCATGAGCTTCTGCAGCTCACCCGCCATCAACTCGATGGGTTCGCGGAACACCGCACCCAAAACCAACCCGTACACCAGGCCTAATGCCACGCTGCACAGCAGCACACGATTCCAGGACAGGCTGGCGCGCAACAACAACGCCAGCCCCAGCGCACCGAGCAACACCAACAGGGTGCGCGGCTCACCGAAATACCACCAGCCTATCGCCGGCAGCATCGCCCAAGCGAGGATGCCCAGGGCATCGCTCAAACCGCGCCGCAGGAGCACCAGGCAACCCGCGGCAGCACTTAACCAGAACAGCAGCGGCAATGCCGCCGAAACCACCACCACAAGGATGGCCTGCATACGGCCGCGCATAATGAATTCAGCTAAGGCGCGCATGCGTGTTATCCCTTACTTCTTGTCGAACATCCGATCTCAGCGGCCGTGGCTGTCGGTGTAGGGCAGCAGGGCCAGGAAGCGGGCGCGCTTGATAGCGGTAGCCAGCTGACGCTGATAACGAGCCTTGGTACCGGTGATACGGCTAGGAACGATCTTGCCGGTTTCCGAGATGTAGGCTTTCAGGGTGTTGAGATCTTTGAAATCGATCTCTTTCACGTCTTCAGCGGTGAAACGGCAGAATTTACGACGACGGAAGAAACGTGCCATGTAATTGGCTCCTCAATAGATCCGTGGATTACTCGTCAGCGTTATCGCTGCTGTCACTGGAGTCGCTGTCATCGCCATCGGCGGAATCGGCACTGTCAGGACGGTCGCGACGCTCACGGCGCTCACTGCGATTTTCTTCGGCCTTGAGCATCTCGGACTGGTCGATAACGGCCTCGTCGCGACGGATGACCAGGTTACGGATCACGGCATCGTTGTAACGGAAGTTGTCTTCCAGCTCGGCCAGGGCCTTGCCGGTGCACTCGACGTTGAGCATCACGTAGTGAGCCTTGTGGACGTTGTTGATGGCGTAAGCCAGCTGACGACGGCCCCAATCTTCCAGGCGGTGAATCTTGCCGCCGTCTTCTTCGATCAGCTTGGTGTAACGCTCAACCATGCCGCCGACTTGCTCGCTCTGATCCGGGTGAACCAGAAAGATGATTTCGTAATGACGCATAAATGCTCCTTACGGGTTGTAGCCTGCCGCCAAACGCGGTCAGGCAAGGAGTGAATATCACTTGTGAGTCTTGCTGCAACAGAAGGGCGCAAGAGCGCCTGCCGTCGCGGCAAGGGGCGCCATTCTAGAGAAGCCCCTGAGCACAAGCAAGGTGGACTGGTGATTATTTGAGCAGCGACAGCAACGGGAAAGCCCAACCGGCAGGCCCGCTGGCCGGCGACAGGGCCACAGGGACAGCGGATCGCCAGCCAGCAGACTACCGCGAGTTACGGCTTGCTCTTGCTGCTGCGCTGGCGCAGCGCCTCGAACAGACAGACCCCGGTCGCCACCGAGACGTTGAGACTGCTGACGCTGCCGGCCATCGGCAGCTTGACCAGGTAATCGCAATGCTCCCGGGTCAGGCGACGCATGCCCTTGCCCTCGGCGCCCATGACCAGCACCGTCGGCCCGGTCATGTCGTGCTGATACAGCTCCTGCTCGGCCTCACCGGCAGTGCCAACCACCCACAGCCCGCGCTGCTGGAGCTTTTCCAGGCTGCGCGCCAGGTTGGTCACCGCCACCAGCGGAATCACCTCGGCAGCGCCACAAGCCACTTTGCGCACCGTGGCATTCAGCGTGGCCGATTTGTCCTTGGGCACTATCACCGCCAGCGCACCCGCCGCATCGGCGGTGCGCAGGCAGGCGCCGAGGTTATGCGGATCGGTCACCCCATCCAACACCAGCAACAGCGGCGGGCCGATGGCGCGATCGAGCAACTCCTCGAGCATCGCCTCGCCCCACACCTGGCTGGGGCTGACATCGGCGACCACCCCCTGATGCACGCCCTCGACCCAAGCATCCATCTCGCGGCGCTCGCACTGACCGACGGCGACCCGCGCCTGCGCGGCCAATTCCAGCAGAACCTGCACCCGCGGATCGTTGCGTCCTTCCGCCAGCCACACCTGCTTGACCCGCTTGGGGTGATGACGCAGCAACGCTTCCACGGCATGCACGCCGTAGATCTTTTCCAACTGACTCATGGTTTTGCCTTACGTTTGCGCGGCCCACTACCGGCGGTTGGCGCCCCGCTCTTGGGCGGCCCTTTACGGTGCTTGGCGGATTTGGCGTCCGTACTGGCCGGCCTGGCGGACTCGCTTTTGGCGCCACGGCCCTTGCCCTTGGACTCGGCCAGCAGCGCTTTCTTCAGCTCGCGGCTTTTCTCCACATCGCTACCGCCGGCAGCGGCAACCCGCTCACCCCGGCGCCCGGTTCGGCTCGCGGCCGATTCGAAACCGCCGCGCCGGCGCCCGGCCGGTGCATCCACGACGCTCTGGGCCATTTCGAAGTCGATCTTGCGCTCGTCCAGATCGACCCGCATGACCTTGACCTCGACCGTGTCGCCAAGGCGGAAGTGACGCCCACTGCGCTCGCCGGCCAGGCGATGGTGCACCGGATCGAAGTGGTAGTAGTCGGCCGGCAACGCGGTGACGTGCACCAGGCCTTCGACATAGATATCGGTCAGCTCGACGAACAGGCCAAAACCGGTCACGGCGGTGATCACCCCCGGGAAGGTCTCGCCGACGCGATCTTTCATGAACTCGCACTTCAGCCAGTTCACCACATCGCGGGTCGCCTCGTCGGCGCGCCGCTCGGACATCGAACACTGTTCGCCGAGCTGTTCCAGAGTCGGCTCGTCATAGGGATAGATGCGCGCCTTGGGCATGCTCGCCGCCCCCGCGCGCTTGACGTGCGGGGTGTCGTGCTTGGAGCGGATCACGCTGCGAATCGCCCGATGGATCAACAGATCCGGGTAACGCCGGATCGGCGAGGTGAAGTGGGCATAGGCTTCGTAGTTCAGGCCGAAGTGGCCCTGATTGTCGGCGCTGTACACCGCCTGACTGAGCGAGCGCAGCATCACGGTCTGGATCAGGTGGTAATCCGCACGACCGCGAATGCTCTCCAGCAGCGCCTGGTAGTCCTTGGGCGTCGGGCCATCCTTGGATTTGCCACGGTGCAGGGACAGCCCCAACTCGGTGAGAAAAGCCTTGAGCTTCTCCACCCGCTCGGGCGGCGGACCGTCGTGCACGCGATACAGCGCCGGGATTTCATGCTTCTGCATGAACGCCGCGGTGGCCACGTTGGCGGCGAGCATGCACTCCTCGATCAGCTTGTGCGCATCGTTGCGCTGGGTCGGCCGGATCTCGGCGATCTTGCGTCCGGCGCCGAAGACGATCCGCGTCTCCTGGGTCTCGAAGTCGATGGCACCACGCTCGTGGCGCGCCGCCAGCAACACCTGATACAAGGAGTAGAGCTGCTTGAGGTGCGGCAGCACTGCCTTGTACTCGCCGCGCAGGGCCTTGCCTTCAACGCCTTTCGGCTCTTCGAGCATGGCACTGACCTTGTTGTAGGTCAGGCGCGCGTGGGAGTGGATCACCGCCTCGCAGAACTGGTAGTCGATCATTTTGCCGGTCTTGGAGATGCTCATCTCGCAGACCAGGGCCAGACGATCCACCTGCGGATTCAGCGAGCAGAGGCCGTTGGACAGCTCCTCCGGCAGCATCGGGATCACCCGCTCGGGGAAATACACCGAGTTGCCGCGCACCTGCGCCTCGGCATCCAGCGCCGAATCGACCTTCACATAGTGGGAGACGTCGGCGATCGCCACGTACAGCTTCCAGCCGCCGGAAAACAGCCGCCAGTTGCCGCCATTCTTCTCGCAATAGACGGCATCGTCGAAATCGCGGGCATCTTCGCCGTCGATGGTGACGAACGGCAGATGACGCAGATCGATGCGTTTTTCCTTGTCCTTGTCTTCGACCTCAGGCTTGAGCTTGCGCGCCTCCTTGACCACGGCCTCGGGCCAGACGTGGGGAATGTCGTAGCTGCGCAGCGCGACATCGATTTCCATGCCCGGCGCCATATAGTTGCCAACCACCTCGAGCACATCGCCCTGTGGCTGAAAGCGCGGGGTCGGCCAATGGGTGATTTTCACCTCGACGAACTGACCCTGCTTGGCGCCGGCATTGCGCCCCGGAGTAACCAGCACCTCCTGCTGGATCTTCGGGTTGTCGGCGACCACGAAACCGATACCGCTCTCTTCGTAGTAGCGGCCGACGATGGTTTCATGGGCGCGGGTCAGCACTTCGACGATGCCGCCCTCGCGGCGCCCACGCCGATCCAGGCCGGTGACCCGCGCCAAGCCACGGTCGCCATCGAAGACCAGGCGCATTTGTGCCGGGCTGAGGAACAGATCATCGCTGCCGTCGTCCGGAATCAGAAAGCCGAAACCGTCGCGGTGGCCGCTGACCCGCCCGAGGATCAAGTCCAGCTTATCCACCGGCGCATAAGTGCCACGGCGGGTATAGATTAATTGGCCGTCGCGCTCCATGGCGCGCAGCCGACGGCGCAACGCCTCGACCTGCTCTTCGGTGGTCAGGCCGAACTCGTCGAGCAACTGTTCACGGTTCGCCGGGGAACCACGCTCGGCGAGGTGTTGCAGGATTAGCTCGCGACTCGGGATGGGGTTTTCGTATTTTTCCGCTTCACGAGCGGCCTCAGGGTCGAGGGATTGCCAGTCGGCCATTAGAGAGAGTTCACCTTTTCTATATAAATTCGATTTGCCATGTGCCTATTGAAGCGCGAAACCACTACCCGGGTCAGCCCAGCACACAGAATAAAATTTTTTGCGCGCAGGGCTTTACAAGTAAAAAGTCGATCCGTATTATGCGCGCCACAACGACGGGAAACGAAGTTAACCGAGTTGTAGTTGATAGCAAACAAGCAACATTTGCAATCAATGCCCAGGTGGTGAAATTGGTAGACACGCCAGCTTCAGGTGCTGGTGACCTTACGGTCGTGGAAGTTCGAGTCTTCTCCTGGGCACCAATTCAAAAAAACCGAGCCAAGCGCTCGGTTTTTTCTTGCCTGCGATTTACCTCGGCACCCACCCAGCGCGCCAGACGGGCGCGCACCGGCGGTTAAATCAACCATCACCCAGCAGGGCGTATCAGCACTCACGCCAGGTGACGGCCCCGTCCGGCAGCTATACGCGAAACTGCCCCAGACTGGCTTTCAGCTGCCTGGCCAAGCCATCCAGCACCCGCCCACTGTCGGCCGTAGCCGCCACCGCTTCGGCCGCCCGCTGCGCCTCGACATGAATCACCTCGACCCGCCCACGCACCGCATCGGCACCTTGCGCCTGATGCGCCGCCGCCTGAGTCGCCGCATTGATGGCGCCATGCACTTCCTCTACCGCCGCCTGCACCGACTGCTGCACCTTAGCGCTTTCCAGCAGCGCAGCCAGGCCCTGATCCGCCTGCTGCCCGGCCTGGCCGATGGCGCCCACCGCCTCGCGCGCGCCTTTTTGCAAGGCACCGATATGCGCCTGAATATCGCCGGTCGACTGCTGGGTCTTGCTCGCCAGCGCACGCACCTCGTCGGCCACCACGGCAAAACCGCGACCGCTCTCGCCGGCGCGCGCCGCCTCGATGGCGGCATTCAAGGCCAACAGATTGGTCTGCTCGGCGATGCCATGGATCACCGTCAGCACCACTTCGATCTGCTCGCTCTGCCTGGCCAGGCGCTCGATCACCGCCGCACCATCGCCAACCCGCAGCACCAGGGTCTCCATCGCCCCACCGACCCGCGCCGCAATCGCCGCATTATCCTGGGTGGCCTGACGAATCGCCGCCACCCGCTGCAAGGCTTCCTGCATGGCCTGGCTTTCCGCCTGCGCCTCGCCTGCCATCTGCGCCAAAGCCTGCAGACTGCCCGCCACCTCGTCGCGCTGACGGCCAGCCGCCGCCTCGGCCGCCGCACTGCGCGAGGCCAGACTGCCGATTTCCTGCCCGGTAAGCACCGCCACCTCGCCCGCCTCGCGCACGATGGGCTGCAACCTGGCGACAAACCGATTGACCGCGGCCGCCATCTCGCCCACCTCGTCACGGCTGTCCAGCTCGACTCGCCGGGTCAGATCGCCCTCGCCCTGCGCCAAGTCCTGCAAGGCCGCGATCAGCAATTGCAGGCGACTCAGCACCCGCCAACCGAGCACCAGCGCCACCGCCAGCAATGCCAGCAAACCGACCACCAACAACCCGACGGCGATGCGCCAGCGCAAGCTCTCCGCGGCCGCTCGAACCGAGCTCAGGCTACCCTGCGCCATAGCTTCGGCCGCCTGCTGCGCCTCGTTCAAGCGCCGCTGCAACGCCTGAGTACTTTTGCCTGCAGCACTGGCCAGGCTGACGTCCACCAACTCGCCGGCATTATCCACCAGAGCAGAGAAACGCCGATCCAGCGCTTGCAACTCCTGCTCCACCGCCGCCCTCGACAGGCCCAACTGAACCTTGCCGATCGACGCGCCCATGGGATTGATGGCCACCTCGACCATATACACCTGGGGATCGCGCGACGCCGCCTCGACCAGCTTATCCAGCGCGGTATCGCCCTGACCCGCCGCAACCAAAGCCCGCACCCGCGCATCGCTGCGGTTGAAGTTGCGGGTCAGGCGCTGCCCTTGCGCATCGTAATAGACGGCAAACAAGACCGCCGGATCGCGCTGAGCGATTCGCGTGAACGCCGTCAGCGCCGGCACATCGCCATCCCATATGGCCTTGGGCGCAACACCAGCCAGCAGCTGCGCCATGGCGCTGCCCGACTGCTTGAGATTCTCCTCGAGCACGCCACGCAACTGCTCCTGCTCCGCCTGCAGCCGCCCAGATAACGACGCACCAAGGCTCTCGCGGGTATTTGCCGACAAGGCGACCAAGCCCTGCACCACCTCACGCTCGGCGGCGTCCAACTCACCGCCCAAGCGCTGGCTATCGCCCTCCAGGCGCGTCGCCAGATCGGCCACCAGATCGTCCACCGTCGTGCTGGTCAGCCATCCAGCCAGGAGCACCTGTACCAACATGGCAACACCCAAGGCGATAAATACCGGACGCAACAAGCGACTGTGCAGTAATGCGAACATGGCGGACAAGGCTCCACTTCTTTCAAATCAGGACAGCTTATAGCCATTGATCGGCCGCAAAATACAAAGCTGAAGCCAACCGCATAAAACGACAAAGGGCCGCCCATGGCGACCCTTTGCCCTACCGCTCACGACAATCAGGCGAACGGATGGCGCAGCACGATGGTCTCGTTGCGATCAGGGCCCGTAGAGATGATGTCGATCGGCGCACCGACCAACTCTTCCACGCGCTTGATATAGGCCCGCGCATTGGCCGGCAATTCGTCCAGGGTCTTGGCGCCCAGGGTCGACTCGCTCCAGCCCGGCAGATCCTCATACACCGGCTGCAGACCCAGATAGCTGTCGGCATCGGTCGGCGCATCGACCAGCACTTCGCCGTTCTGATCCTTGTAGCCGACGCAGATACGGATGGTCTCCAGACCATCGAGCACATCCAGCTTGGTCAGACACAGGCCGGAAATACTGTTGATTTCGATGGCGCGACGCAGGATCACCGCGTCGAACCAACCACAACGACGGGCGCGGCCGGTGGTGGAACCGAACTCATGGCCACGCTTGGCGAGAAAAGCACCGGTCTCATCGAACAGTTCGGTCGGGAACGGCCCCGAGCCGACGCGGGTGGTGTAGGCCTTGGTGATGCCGAGGATGTAATCCAGGTACATCGGCCCGAAACCCGAGCCGGTGGCAATGCCGCCAGCGGTGGTATTGGAGCTGGTGACGTAGGGGTAGGTGCCGTGATCGATGTCCAGCAGCGAACCCTGGGCGCCCTCGAACATGATGTCCTTGGATTCGCGACGCATCTCGTGCAGCACCGCCGTCACGTCGGCCATCATCGGCTTGAGCAACTCGGCGTATTCCATGCACTCGTCCAGGGTTTTCTGGAAGTCGATGGCCGGCTCTTTGTAATAGTTCTGCAACACGAAGTTGTGGTAATCGAGCAGCTCGCCGAGCTTGGCGGCGAAACGCTCGCGATGGAACAGATCGCCGATACGCAAGCCGCGCCGCGCCACCTTGTCTTCGTAAGCCGGGCCGATGCCGCGGCCCGTGGTGCCGATCTTGGCATCGCCACGGGCTTTCTCGCGGGCCTGATCCAGGGCCACGTGATAGGGCAGGATCAGCGGGCAAGACGGGCTGATGCGCAGACGCTCGCGCACCGGCACACCCTTTTCTTCCAGCTTGATGATTTCTCGCATCAGCGCATCAGGAGCAACCACCACGCCATTGCCGATAAGGCACTGGACGTTCTCGCGCAGGATGCCCGAGGGGATCAGGTGCAGGACGGTTTTTTCACCGTCGATAACCAGGGTATGACCGGCATTATGGCCACCCTGATAACGCACGACGGCGGCAGCCTGTTCGGTGAGCAGGTCGACGATCTTACCCTTGCCCTCATCGCCCCACTGGGTACCCAGGACTACGACATTCTTACCCATAACACTTGTCCTCTTCGCGCAAGCTTGATGTCGACCACGGCCGACGGAAACAATTTGGGGTGGCCAGCGCGAACGACCCGCCATGGGGCGCAGCCCGCGCATGACCAACCTGAATCAGCTCAGCCAGCCAGCGGCGTCACCTGCCAACGGCCATCACACAGCAATAATTGACGATCGCAGCCCACCGCACGCGCATCGGCCAAAGCCTGTCCAGGCAGGGCCTGCACCACACGCTCACCTTCGCCACGCAGTCGCTGCAGCGCCTGCCACAGGTACACATCATGATTATCCGGCGCCCAGATACCCGCCGGCAGTTCGCCGAGCGGCATCTGCCCGAGGCTGACCAGGGTTTTCAGATCGGTGGAGAACCCCGTCGCCGGACGCGCCCGGCCGAAGTCCGCGCCGATATCGTCATAGCGGCCGCCCTGGGCTATCGACTGACCGACCCCCGGCACGAAGGCGGCGAAGACCACGCCGGTGTGATAGCGATAGCCGCGCAACTCACCCAGATCGAAGTACAACGGCAACTCCGGGTAACGCAGACTCAGCGCATCGGCAATCGCCAGCAAGTCGTCCAGCGCGGCATGTACATCGTCCGGCGCCTCGACCAGGCAAGCCTGCGCCAAGTCCAGCACCTCACGCCCCCCACAGAGTTCGGCCAGGGCGCGCAGCATCTTGCACAGCGCCGCCGGCAAGGCCTCCGTCAACTGCACAATCTCATCCATGGCCTTGCGCTGCAGCGCATCGAACAGCTGCTGCTCGACCTCGCCAGACAAACCGGCGGCGCGCGCCAGGCCACGATAGATACCGACATGGCCGAGATCCATATGGATATCGGGCACCTGCGCCAGCCCCAAGGTATCCACCAACAGGCTGATAACCTCCACATCACTGGCCGGGCTGGCGTCGCCATACAGCTCGGCACCCAACTGGATCGGGCTGCGCGAGGTGGTCAGGGCGCGCGGTTGGGCATGCACCACGCTACCGGCATAACACAGCCGGCTCGGCCCTTCGCGGCGCAGGGTATGCGCATCGATCCGCGCCACTTGCGGCGTGATATCGGCACGAAAACCCATCTGCCGGCCCGACAACGGGTCGGTCACCTTGAAGGTGCGCAGATCCAGATCCCGACCGGCGCCGGTAAGCAGCGATTCCAGGTATTCGATATGCGGCGTCACCACGAATTCATAGCCCCAGCGCTGGAACAGATCCAGCACCTGACGGCGCGCGACTTCAATGCGCGCCGCTTGCGGCGGCAGTACTTCTTCGATGCCATCTGGCAATAGCCAGCGGTCTACCGTTGCCATTTCGCCATTCCCCTCTTGAACCGGGCGGCACAAGCCATCAGTGAAGCAAATAAAGGAAAGCCGTACCCAGCAACATGCTGGTCAGCCCCGTCAGTCGCAGCCGTCGATCCGACAGCCTTGCAAGCTGTGCGACTGCCCCACGCCAAAGGCGTGGATAGAGGAAGGGCAGGATGCCTTCCAGAACCAGCAATAGACAAAACGCAATGCCCAATTCCTGCCACATGATACCCACAGACGCAAAAAAGCCGGGATTTTCCCGGCTGCCGCATAATACCACGTTTTCCTCAGCGGTCACCCCGGCGGACGCTTCGCGCCCGCCGGGACGAAGGTCAAGGCTTGGACTTTTCCAAATAACGGAAGAAGTCACTGCTCGGATCCAACACCAGCACGTCACGCTTATCGGCGAAGCTCTCGCGGTAAGCCCTCAGGCTGCGATAGAACGAGTAGAACTCCTGATCCTGGCCATACGCCTTGGAGTAGATAGCCGCCGCCTGGGCATCCCCATCGCCGCGCAGCTCTTCAGCTTGACGGTAGGCATCGGCCAGCAGCACGCGCCGCTGACGGTCGGCGTCGGCACGAATCCCTTCGGCCAACTCCCGACCCTTGGCGCGGTGCTCGCGCGCTTCGCGCTCACGTTCGGAGCCCATGCGGTCGAATACGCTGCGGTTGACCTCTTTCGGCAAGTCGATGCCCTTGACCCGCACATCCACCACCTCGATCCCCAACTCGGACTGCGCGGCCCGGTTCAGCGAAGCGGTGACATCCGCCATCAGCGCATCACGCTCGCCCGACACCGACTCGTGCAACGTGCGCTTACCGAACTGGTCACGCAGCGAAGCTTCCAGACGGCGCGCCAGACGCTCGTCGGCAATCTGCTTGACCCCGGAGGTGGCCGTGTAATAGCGCTCGGCATCCAGCACCCGCCACTTGGCGAAGGCATCGACCATCAACGCTTTCTTTTCCAGCGTAAGGAAACGCGAGCTGGAGGAATCCAGGGTCAGCAGGCGCGCATCGAACTTGCGCACCTGATTGACGTAAGGAACCTTCACATGCAAGCCCGGCTGCACGTCCGGCTGGACGATGCGACCGAACTGCAGCAGTACCGCCCGCTCGGTTTGCGCCACGATATAGAAGCTGTTCCAGGCAACCAAAGCCAGGACAACACCAACAATCAGGGCGATCAGCGATTTATTGCTCATCAGCGGCTCTCCCTTGTACGCAGCTCAACCTGACGCGGGTCGCTGCTCACGCGCGCCCCCAGGTCGGCGGCGCCCGCACCCGATATGGCACTGGATCCAGCACTGCTGCGACCGTCGATCATTTTATCCAGCGGCAGGTAAAGCAGGTTGTTCTGCCCCTTGTCGCCAGTCACCAACACCTTGCTGGTATTGCTCATCAGCTCCTGCATGGTGTCCAGATACAAACGCTCACGCGTGACTTCCGGCGCCTTGCGGTACTCGGCCACCAAGGCGGTAAAGCGATCCGCCTCACCCTGGGAACGCGAAATCACTTCATCGCGGTAACCACTGGCATCCTCGATCAAGCGCTGAGCCTGGCCGCGCGCCTCGGGCACCACGCCGTTGGCGTAGGTTTCCGCCTGGTTCTTCTCGCGCTGCTCGTCTTCACGGGCACGGATCACATCGTCGAAGGCTTCCTGTACTTCGCGCGGCGCAGCCGCACTCTGCAGGTTGACCTGGGTCACATTGATACCGGTGCGATAGGTATCGAGGAAACGCTGCAAGCGCTCCTTGACCTCACTGGCCATCAGCTCACGGCCTTCGGTCAGCACCTGATCCATCTCGGTGGAACCGACCACATGGCGCACGGCGCTGTCGGTGGCGTGTTGCAGGCTCATTTCCGGCTGATCGACGTTGAGCACGAAATCCTGCAGATTGCCGATCTTGTACTGCACGGTCAGCGGTACTTCGATGATGTTTTCGTCCTCGGTGAGCATCTGCCCCTGCTTGCTGTAAGCACGCTCGCGGGTGACGTTCTCCTGGAACTTGCGATCGATCGGCGGGAAGTAGATGTTCAGGCCCGGCCCTACGGTTTCGTAGTATTTGCCGAAACGCAGCACCACGGCCTGCTCCTGCTCATCGACCACGTAGATCGCGCTGTACAGCCACACGGCCGCGAGCAAGCCCAAACCTATGAATAGCAGACCGAAACCACCGCTTTTACCAGCGCCGTCGTCACTGCCACGTTTCTTACCGCCACCGAACAGCCCATTGAGGCTTTCCTGCAGCTTGCGGAAGGCCTCGTCGAGATCCGGCGGCCCCTTGCGATCACCGCCACGGCGGCCGCCCCAAGGATCCTGATTGTTCGAGTTGCCACCCGGCTCATTCCAAGCCATAGCGCTCTCCATCTAATAAAGCAAAGACGCGCCCACGGCGCGCCGACCAATGCTACCGAATGCCAGCCATCAGCGGCAAAGCCACTGCCGCAGGCTTTATTGCAAAGTGTGTTGCTCGATAAACTCCAACGGCTGCAAACCTGCCCGAGTGACCAGTCGATTCAACTCAATCCGCGGCAGGCGGACGGCTAACAAACTGCTGCCATCCTCGGCATGCTCCTCGCTTTGCACCGCACCCAGGGCGAAAAACTGTGCCCGCAGCCGCGCCAGGCGCTGCGGCAACTGCAAGGTCGCGATAAACAGGTCATCGCCCAGCAACTCGGCAATCGCCTGTTTCAACAGCGGCAGGCCACGCCCGTCACGAGCGGACAACCAGACCCGCTGCGGCTTGCCATCGGCATCGCGCTGAATCTGCGGATCAACCCCTTCGAGCAGATCCAGCTTGTTGTACACCTCGAGTATCGGCAACTCGTGCGCACCGATCTCGCCCAGCACCGCCATGACCTGCTCGATCTGCTGATCGCGCTCAGACTCATGGGCATCGATCACATGCAGGAGCAAGTCGGAATTGCTCGATTCCTCGAGGGTCGCCCGGAAGGCCTCGACCAGTTTATGCGGGAGATGGCGAATAAAGCCCACCGTATCGGCCAACACCACCGGCCCCAGGTCGTCCAGCTCCAGCCGGCGCAAGGTCGGATCCAGGGTAGCGAACAGCTGATCGGCAGCGTACACATCCGACTCGGTCAGCGCATTGAACAGGGTCGACTTGCCGGCGTTGGTATAGCCGACCAGAGACACCGAAGGGATATCTGCGCGCTTGCGTCCGCGCCGCGCCTGCTCGCGCTGGCTACGCACCTTCTCCAGCTTCTGCTTGATCTGGCGAATGCGTACCCGCAACAAGCGGCGGTCGGTTTCCAGCTGGGTCTCGCCCGGCCCCCGCAGACCGATACCCCCCTTCTGCCGCTCCAAGTGGGTCCAGCCGCGCACCAGGCGAGTACTCAGGTGATCCAACTGGGCCAGTTCGACCTGCAGCTTGCCTTCGTGAGTACGCGCGCGCTGGGCGAAAATATCGAGAATCAGACCGGTGCGATCCAGCACCCGACACTCGAAAACCCGCTCAAGGTTACGCTCCTGACTGGGCGTGAGGATGTGGTTGAAGATAACCAGATCGGCCTCGAGGGTCTTGACCTGATCGCGCAACTCCTCGACCTTGCCGCTGCCAATCAGGTATTTCGCGGTCAGCCGGCTGCTCGGCACGCTAAGAAAGGCCACAGTATCGGCACCGGCCGAGACGGCCAGCTCCTGAAACTCTTGCGGATCTTCGCGCGCCGCGCAATCTTGACCATCCAGATGAACCAGGACAGCCCGCTCACCCCCTTCATGGCGCTCGAAGAACAATACAACCTCCTAAATCAGGCGTTGCCTGGTTCGGCTTCAGCCAGCTCAGTCTCGGAAACGCTCGGCAAACGCACCGGACGGCTTGGCACCACAGTGGAGATGGCGTGCTTGTAGACCATCTGGCTGACGGTGTTTTTCAGCAAAATCACGAACTGGTCGAAAGACTCGATCTGACCTTGCAGCTTGATGCCGTTGACCAGGTAGATGGAAACCGGGACGCGTTCCTTACGCAGGGTATTCAGGTAAGGGTCTTGTAGCGAATGCCCTTTTGACATGTGTCGCACTCCTTTGAAAATCAATAATTAATAGTTTTAGTAAAGCAATAAACAATTTCAGGCCCTTACCCCCAAGGATAGACGGCCCATGGCAAGGTCTCAGGTCAATATGGAGGCCGCTGCCAGGTATTTCAAGGTGCGCGGCAGATTGTCACACGCCAGGCTATCCAGCCAGTGCAAATCGGCCCAACTGCGCAACCAGGTAAACTGTCTTTTGGCCAGCTGTCGCGTGGCAATGATGCCGCGCTCGCGCATCTGCGCCTCGCTCAGGTTGCCCTCCAGGAAATCCCACACCTGGCGATAACCCACCGCCCGTATAGACGGCAACCCCGGGTGCAGGTCACTTCTCTGACGCAGGCGTTCGACCTCGTCGACAAAGCCCTGTTCCAACATCGCCTGAAATCGTTGTGCAATGCGCCCATGCAACATCTGGCGCTGCGCCGGGGCAATGGCCAAGCGCGCGACAGTATAGGGGAATTGTCCCGCGCCGGAGGCGCCCGTGAGATGATTTTGCGCAGCCTGGCGCTGGCGGTGCGCGGTCATGCTCAGACCACTGAGGCGGTACACCTCCAGCGCCCGAATCAAGCGCTGCGGATCGTTGGGATGGATGCGCGCCGCGGACTCGGGGTCGAGCGCCTGCAGCTCGCGGTGCAGGGCATCCCAGCCTTCGGCCTGGGCGCGGGCCTCCAGCTCGGCGCGCACCTGCGGATCGGCGCCGGGCATATCGGCCAAGCCTTCGAGCAGCGCCTTGTAATACAGCATGGTGCCGCCGACCAGCAGCGGGATACGCCCGCGCGCGCTGATCTCGGCCATCGCCGCCAGGGCGTCGGCACGAAACTCGGCGGCCGAGTAGCTTTCGGCCGGGTCGCGAATGTCGATCAGACGATGGGGAAACTCGGCGAGGGTGGCTTTGTCGGGCTTGGCGGTGCCAATGTCCATGCCACGATAGATCAAGGCCGAGTCGACGCTGATCAGTTCGCACGGCAGCACCCGCGCCAGCTCCAGAGCCAGATCGGTCTTGCCGGCCGCAGTCGGGCCCATCAGGAAAATCGCCGGGGGCAGGCGCTCGGACATCGTCAATGCTTCTCGGTGGGGTGCGAACGCCAATCGGCCGCCGCCTGGTCAGCGGCCACGCAGGAACAGCTTATCTAGATCGTCCATGCCCAACTGCGTCCAGGTCGGCCGACCATGGTTGCACTGGCCGCTGCGCTCGGTGTGTTCCATGTCGCGCAGCAGGGCATTCATTTCCGGCAGGCTCAGGCGCCGATTGGCGCGTATCGCCCCGTGACAGGCCATGGTGCCGAGCAGCTCGTTGAGGTGCGCCTGAATCCGGTCGCTGGTGCCGTACTCGAGCAAGTCGGCCAGCACATCGGCCACCAGGCGATTGGCTTCGGCCTGCTTGAGCAGCGCGGGAATCTGCCGGATCGCCAGGCTTTCCGGGCCCAGGCGCTGCAACTCGAAACCCAGGCGCTGGAACCATTCGGCATGCTCCTCGGCGCAATCCGCCTCGCGCTGACTGACCGCCAGCGATTCGGGCACCAACAATGGCTGGCCGCGCAGGCCTTCGCTGGCCATGGCGACTTTCAGCCGCTCATAGGTGATCCGCTCGTGCGCCGCATGCATGTCGACCAGCACCAGCCCCGGCACGTTTTCGGCGAGGATATACACGCCCTTGAGCTGGGCGATGGCATAACCGAGCGGCGGCACATCGTCCTGCGCCTCGGGCAGGCTCGCCGGAGTCACGCTCAGCGGTGCGAAAAACTCACGATAAGCCCCCTGTGCTTCGCCAGTCGGCACTCCGGCCGGCGGCCGTTGGCCCTGATAACCGGCCCCCGGCGAACGCCAGATCGACTCGCCCGGCGTCGGCTCGAGCAAGCTGGCCGCCAGACCGATCTCGCCCTGGGCGCCGAACTCGCCGGCCGCCTGCCCGGTCGGAGTCAGCATGCCGCTCACCGCCGCCGGCGCTGCCAGCTGATCCTCCGGGCGCACATCGCCCAGGGCACGATGCAGGGTGCCGTAAAGAAAATCATGAACCATGCGCCCGTCGCGAAAGCGCACTTCGTGCTTGGTCGGGTGCACGTTGACATCGACCACCGCGGGATCGATCTCCAGGAACAGCACAAAGGTCGGATGCCGGCCATTGAACAGCACATCGCGATAGGCCTGACGCACCGCGTGGGCGACCAGCTTGTCGCGCACCGTGCGCCCGTTGACGTAGAAATACTGCAGATCCGCCTGACTGCGCGAGAAGGTCGGCAAACCGACCCAGCCCCACAGGCGCAAGCCATTGCGCTCGACCTCGATGGGCAGCGCCTGCTCGAGAAAAGCCGAGCCGCAGACCGCCGCCACGCGCCGCGCACGACTGACATCGTCATGCGCCTCATGCAGCCCGAGTACGCTCTTGCCGTTATGGCGCAGGTGAAAGGCCACGTCGAAACGTGCCAGCGCCAGGCGCTTGATGACTTCCTGCAGGTGATCGAATTCGGTTTTTTCGGCCTTGAGAAACTTGCGCCGCGCCGGGGTGTTGAAGAACAGGTCGCGCACTTCCACCGAGGTGCCCACCGGGTGCGCCGCCGGCTGCACCCGCGGCTGCATGTCGCGGCCTTCGGTTTCCACCTGCCAGGCCTGCCCGGCAGCGGCCGTGCGCGAGGTCAGGGTCAGCCGCGCGACCGAGCTGATCGAGGCCAGGGCCTCGCCACGAAAGCCCAGGCTCATCACCTGTTCGAGGTCTTCGAGCTCGCGAATCTTGCTGGTGGCATGCCGGGCCAATGCCAGCGGCAGGTCGTCCGGGGCAATGCCACTGCCGTCGTCGCGCACCCGCAGCAGCTTGACCCCGCCTTGTTCGACGTCCACTTCGATGCGGCGGGCACCGGAATCCAGGCTGTTCTCGAGCAGCTCCTTGATCACCGAGGCCGGCCGTTCGACCACCTCGCCGGCGGCGATCTGGTTGGCCAGTCGCGGACTGAGCAGCTGGATGCGCGGGTCACCAGTCATGGCTGAACCGCCAGCGTAGCGGTCGGGATTTGCAGGGTCTGGCCGACCTTGATCACGTCGGAGCGCAGTGCGTTGGCACTGCGCAGGGCGCCCAGGCTGACCTGGTAACGCAGCGCGATCAACGCCAGGCTCTCACCGGAACTGACCAGGTGCTCGTGCGGCCCCTGGGCAAGTTTGCCGTTATCGCGCTGCCAGGCGAGGTAGCTGCCGGGCGGCGGGTTCTGCTGAAAAAACTGCCGCACCCCGGTCACGATAGAGCGCGCCAGCGCCTGCTGATGGCCGGCACTGGCCAGCTTGCGCGCCTCATTGGGGTTGGAGATGAAGCCGGTCTCGACCAGGATCGACGGTATATCCGGCGATTTCAACACCATGAAGCCGGCCTGCTCGACCCGGCGCTTATGCAGCGGGGTGATGCGCCCCATATTGCTCAGCACCTTGTTGCCGACATTCAGGCTGGACGACAGCGAAGCGGTCATCGACAGATCCAGCAACACCCCGGCCAGCATGCGGTCTTTATCATCCAGACTGACATTGCCGGCGCCGCCGATCAGATCCGACTGGTTCTCCGAGTCGGCCAACCAGCGCGCCGTCTCCGAGGTGGCGCCGCGATCCGACAGGGCGTACACCGACGCACCGAAGGCCGCCGCCCGCGGCGCCGCATCGGCATGAATCGAGACGAACAGGTCGGCGCCCTTCTTGCGCGCGATGTCGGTTCGCTTGCGCAAGGGAATAAAGTAGTCGCCGGTGCGCACCAACTCACCGCGAAAGCCCTTCTCGGCATTGACCTGGCGCTGCAATTCCTTGGCGATGGCCAGGGTCACGTGCTTCTCGAACTGGCCCTTGACCGGCGACAGCGCGCCCGGGTCTTCGCCACCGTGGCCGGCATCGATGGCGATGACGATATCGCGCTTGCCGCTGGGCATCGGCGTCAACTTGGCCGACGCCTGGGTCGGCGCGACCGGCACCGGCGGCGCGCTGGCCACCTGAGTCACGGGCAGAGCGGGGGCAGCGCCCGCCTCCTGGTCGAACAGGTCGACCACCAGGCGATGGCCGTATTGCTGGTTGGGCGCCAGGACGAAACTCTTCGGCGTGACCTGCGCCGCCAGATCGATCACCACCCGCAGATCCTCGGCCGTGCGTTGCGCCGAGCGCATACCGGTAATCGGCGTATTGCTCAAGGCCAGGTTATCGAACTGGGTCGCCAGCTTGGCGCCACTGACATCGATGACGATGCGATCCGGTGCCGTGAGGGTAAACACGCTGTGCTGCACCGGACCGGACAGGTCGAACACCAGGCGCGTGTTGTCCGGTGCCCGCCACAGCCTGACGCTGCGCACATCCGAAGCGGCAAGAACCTCGACAGCCAGCGCCGCCAGTACCACTCCAACCGCGATGAAACGCGCGCCTATGCGCATACCCGACCCCATTTTGTTTTGATCATGCCCCGGAGGCCAAAGCGGCACACCAGGTTTCGCCGCGCTCGCCTTGCCCCTGCAGATGCAGGGTGCGGCCGCTCGCTTGCGTGGTAATGGTAATGTCCATGTCGGCCTTTGGCAAAACGCCTGCTCCGCGCTCCGGCCACTCGACCAGGCACAAGGCCTCAGCCTCGAAGTAGTCGCGTACCCCCAGGTACTCCAACTCTTCCGGGTCGACCAGGCGATACAGGTCGAAATGGAACACGCGAACCGCGTCGAGCTCGTAAGGCTCGACCAGGGTAAAGGTTGGGCTCTTCACCGCCCCGGCATGGCCCAGGCCGCGAATGATCCCGCGCGACAGGGTGGTTTTGCCCGCCCCCAGGTCGCCATGCAGATAAATCACCCCACGCCCGCCACTCACCCGGGCAATACGCGCACCCAGCACCAGCATCGCCGCTTCATCGGCGGCATACAGTTCTAATTCGGCCAAGCTGACTGCTCCTGCAATAATTGACGAATGGCGGCGCACAGATCGCTTGCCGCCAACCCACAGCCCTGCTCGGCCAAGCGCTCACCGGCACTTGCGTGCAGCCACACCGCCAGACTGGCCGCCGCCAGCGCCGGCAGGCCCTGCGCCAGCAGTGCGCCAATCAGCCCCGCCAGGACATCGCCCAGGCCGGCGCCAGCCATTGCCGGGTGACCGCGATCGCAGAGCAACAACTGCCCGGCGGAATCGGCCACCAGGGTGCCCGCGCCCTTGAGCACGCACACCGTCTGGTAGCGCTGAGCCAGAGCCCGCGCCGCAGCGGGGCGATCAGCCTGTACCGCGGCCGCACTGATACCCAGCAAGCGCGCGGCCTCGCCCGGATGCGGGGTGATCACGCCGTCAGCCGGCAACTTGACCGCGCCCATAGCCAGCAAGTTCAGGGCGTCGGCATCCCACACCTGCGGCGCGCCGGTGATCGCCGCCAGCGACAGCAGGCTGCGGCCCCAGGCGCCCTGGCCCAGGCCCGGCCCGACCACCCAGACGCTGGCTGCGGCGCCCAGCGCCCGTAGCTGATTGGCCGAGGCCACGGCGAAGCCCATCACCTCGGGGATGCGCGCCTGCGCCGCCGCCAAATGTTCGCCACGGGTGGCCAGGGACACCATCCCGGCGCCGGCGCGCAAGGCGCTCTGCGCGGCGAGCAGGGCCGCGCCGGCCAAGCCGTAATCGCCGCCGACCACCAGCACATGGCCCAACTGCCCCTTGTGCACGCTGCGCGGTCGCGCCGCCATGCGCGGCACATTGCTCCCGGCCAGGCGCCGCGTCGCGCACGCCTGCGCCGCGACCAGCGCCGGGTCGGCCTGCAGGTCATCGAACACCAGTTCGCCGACCCAATCGCGCGCCTCCCCGGTGAACAGCCCCAGTTTCAGACCGATCAGGCTCACCGTCAGCTGCGCCCGCACAGCCACGCCCAGCACCTGACCGCTGTCGGCGCACAGGCCCGAGGGAATATCCACCGCCACCACCGGCAGGCCACTGGCGTTGAGCAGGCGGATCGCCTGGGCATAGGGTTCGCGCACCGCGCCGTTGAGGCCGGTGCCGAGCAGCGCATCGAGCACAATGCCATTCAGCGCGGCGCACTCGCTCCAGGGCTGGATCGTCACGCCAGCGGCCTGCGCCTCGTCCCGCGCCTGCGCTGCAGCGCCCTGCAACTGCGCCGGATCGCCCACCGCCAGCAGTTGCACGCGCCAGCCGGCACGCAGCGCCAGGGCCGCCACCAGATAGCCGTCGCCGGCATTGTTGCCGCGCCCGGCCAGCACCGTCAGCGTGCCTGCGTCCGGCCAACGGCGGCGCAGCGCCCGCCAGATGGCATGGGCGGCACGGCTCATCAGCTCGAAGCCGGGGGTGCCAGCGGCGATCAGGCGCGCATCCAGCTCGCGCACCTGGGTGGCGCTATATAAAGCGAGGGGAAGATTGTCTGGCGATTGCGGCATGCGTCGGCTCCGATGTCTGGCAGAATTATACCCACCTCCATCACGGTTACCCGCCCCATATGACAACTGTCGCACTCGACTTCACCGCCCTCGCCCAGTCGATCAAGGATTGGGGGCGCGAACTGGGCTTTCAACAGGTCGGCATTACCGGAGTGGCGCTGGGTGAACACGAGGCGCACCTGCAACGCTGGCTGGACGCCGGTTATCAGGGCGAGATGGACTACATGGCCGCCCACGGCAGCAAGCGCTCCCATCCCGACCAACTGGTGCCCGGGACGTTACGGATAGTCTCGCTGCGCATGGACTACCTGCCCGCCGACACGCAAATGGCCGAACGCCTCGGCGAGCCGGAGAAAGCCTATGTCTCGCGCTACGCCCTGGGCCGCGATTACCACAAGCTGATCCGCAAACGCCTGCAGCAACTGGCCGAGCGTATCCAGCAACAGAGCGGCCCGTTCGGCTATCGGGCCTTCGTCGACAGCGCGCCGGTGCTGGAGAAAGCCATTGCCGAACAGGCCGGCCTCGGCTGGATCGGCAAGAACAGCCTGGTGCTCAACCGCAGCGCCGGCAGCTACTTCTTCCTTGGCGAGCTGTTCGTCGACCTGCCGCTGCCAATCGACCCGCCCCACGCCGGCGAGCATTGCGGGCGCTGCCGCGCGTGTCTGGACATCTGCCCGACCGACGCCTTTGTCGGCCCTTACGTGCTGGATGCGCGACGCTGCATTTCCTACCTGACCATCGAACTGAAAGGCTCGATCCCCGAGGAACTGCGCGCACCGATCGGCAACCGCGTGTTCGGCTGCGACGACTGCCAACTGGTGTGCCCATGGAACCGTTTCGCCCGCCCCACCGAACAGGGCGACTTCCAGCCGCGCCACCAGCTGGACAACGCCGAGCTGGCCGCACTGTTCCGTTGGAGCGAAGAAGAGTTTCTCAGCCGTACCGAAGGCTCGCCGCTGCGCCGCGCCGGCTACGAACGCTGGCTGCGCAACCTGGCGGTGGGCCTGGGCAATGCACCCTCGAGCATCCCGGTGCTCGAGGCGCTGCAGGCCCGCCGCGCACACCCCTCGGCGCTGGTGCGCGAGCATGTCGAGTGGGCGCTGGCACGCCACGCCGAGCGCGGCGCACCCTAGCAGGTCGTTGAAAAACCACCTGCGTTGGCAATACTGCGTTAAAAACGGCCTGCTAAAACCGAGGCTCAAGCCTTGATGAAATGCGCGCGGTAGTACTGCAGTTCGGCGATGGACTCGCGAATGTCGTCCAGCGCCTGGTGGCTGGCTTTTTTCTGGAAGCCTTCCTTGAGCTGCGGCGCCCAGCGCTCGGCGAGGATCTTCAGGGTCGAGACATCCAGGTAGCGGTAATGGAAATAGGCTTCCAGATCCGGCATGTAGCGATAGAGGAAGCGCCGATCCTGGCCGATGCTGTTGCCGCAGATCGGCGACTGGCCCTTGCCCACCCACTGTTCGAGAAAGGCGATGGTCTGCGCCTCGGCCTCGGCCGGGCCGATCGTGCTCTCACGCACCCGCTTGGTCAGGCCACTTTCGCCATGGGTGCGGGTATTCCAGTCATCCATCCCGGCGAGCGCCTCGTCACTCTGGTGCACCGCGATCACCGGGCCTTCGGCGAGAATATTCAGCTGGCTGTCGGTGATGATGGTGGCCATTTCGATGATCAGGTCTTTTTCCGGATCGAGCCCGGTCATTTCCAGGTCGATCCAGATCAGGTTCAGTGGGTTTTGCATGCTGCACTCCTCGGCTTGAACCGGCAGTTTAACGAATAAATCAGCCTCGCATCCGCCATAACAACAGGCGCGAGCGGCGCCAGTCATGCAGCTCGACTTGCTGATCGGCCGGCCCCCCCGGCACCTCGAAGCTGTTGCTGATCAGCCAGGCGCCGCTGGCCATTTGCGCCACGGCCTTGGCCCAGAGCGCCGCCATCGGCGCGGGCGAGAGGAAGCAATAGACCACGTCGAATTGCGCCAAATCGGTGCGCCAGAGGTTCTCGTAGCGGATCCGGCAGTTGTTCTGCGGCAACGCGCGCAGCCAGGCGATGGCGAACGGCAAGGGCGCGGTCTCCACCCCGACGAACTGCGCCCGGGGGAAGCGCCGCGCCAGCCAGAGCAAGGCTCCCGCCGGGCCGCAGCCAAGGTCGACGAAACGGAAATCTGCCGTTTGCTGGGCGAGCAACTCGGCCAGTTGCTGGCGGCTGCGCGCCCCGCTCAGATACAGCGGCACCCGCTCGCCGAAACTGTTCCAATTGCCCAGCAAGAGCAGCAGAAAACCGGCAAGAAACACCCAGGACGGCAGCGGCGCACCGCTGAACAGGAGCAGCGCCGGGACAAACCCCAGGTTCAGCCACCACCACCAAGGCGCCAAACCGAGCCGGCGAGCGAAACTCGCCGCCAGCAAGCCCTGGATTAAACCGGCGGCCAATCCGCTGGGACGCCAGCTCGAGAACTGCCCGGCCAGGACAATCGCCGCGCCCACCAAGAGCGCCGCACACAGCTGCGCCAGTAACGCCAGCAGCGCCGGGTAGCGACCGGCCACTCGACGAATTATCCGCACCCTCGCCACCATTTATCGCCTCTACTTGCCTATCCTCACTGCGCCGCAGTCTAACCCCCAGCTTCGCGCAACGCTGCAGCGCGAGTCTGCATGTGCCGCGTGCTAGACTCGCTGGCGGATTTCACCGCCAGTCAACCTCGGAACCTTCATGGCCAAACGCCAACTCAACCGCCGGCAAAGCTGGCGCATCGACAAAATTCAGGGCGAACGGGCCGCCCGCGCGGCCAAACGCGAATCGCAGGCCGTACAAACCCTGGAGGGCGGCGACCTCGGCCCGGAACAGCTCGGCCTGGTCATCGCCCACTTCGGCGTGCAGGTCGAAGTCGAAGCACAGGACGGCGAGCTGGCCGGCCAAGTCTTCCGCTGCCACCTGCGCGCCAACCTGCCGGCCATGGTCACCGGCGATCGCGTGGTCTGGCGTGCCGGCAATCAGGGCATCGGCGTCATAGTCGCGCAACTGCCACGCAGCACCGAACTGTGCCGCCCGGATACCCGCGGCCAGCTGAAGCCGGTGGCGGCCAACGTCGACCTGATCGTGATCGTCTTCGCGCCCCTGCCCGAACCCCACGCCAACCTGATCGACCGCTACCTGGTGGCCGCCGAACATGCCGGCATTCGCCCCTTGCTGCTGCTGAACAAGGCCGACCTGATCGATGAGCAGAACGCCGTGGCGCTGAACGTCCTGCTCGGCGTGTACCGCCAGCTGGGTTATCCCGTGCTGGAAGTCTCGGCCCATCAGGGCGACGGCATGGAGCAGCTCAAGCAGCAGCTCGACGGCCACGTCAGCGTCTTCGTCGGCCAGTCCGGGGTTGGCAAATCATCGCTGGTCAACAGCCTGCTGCCAGGCGTGGACACCCGCGTCGGGCCACTGTCGGAACTGACCGGCAAGGGCACCCACACCACCACCACCGCACGCCTGTTCCACTTCCCCGGCGGCGGCGAACTGGTCGACTCGCCCGGCATTCGCGAATTCGGCCTGGTGCATGTCAGCCGCGCGGATGTCGAGGCCGGCTTCATCGAGTTCCACGAGCTGATCGGCCAGTGTCGTTTTCGCGACTGCAAGCATGACCGCGAACCCGGCTGCGCCCTGCTCAAGGCCTTGGCAGACGGACGCGTCCAGCCACAGCGAATGGCCAGCTACCGGCATATCCTCGCCAGCCTGCCCGAAGCGGATTACTGAAACGACCAGGCCGCGATCACTCGCGGCCTGGGGCGCCCAACCCGCCGCTCATTCGCTCGACCTATCGAGCCGTAACACGCCATCCTCGAAGATATTCAAACGCTCACGCAGCTGATCCGGCGCAACCGCATCCGGGATGAGCGGCGGCACTTCAGGTGCGACGGCGCCAGGCACCGCAGGCGCTGCGTCGACGGCGCCATCCTGCTCGCCCTCGATGGCGCGTTGAGCCTTTCTCGTCAACACGACGATGTCGATACGCCGATTGACCGGGTTCAGCGGATCGTCTCGATCGAACAGCGCCGACGACGCATAGCCCACCACCCGAGCCACCTGCGCCTCGTCGTAACCGCCAGCGACCAGGGCGCGTCGAGCGGCATTGGCCCGGTTGGCCGAGAGCTCCCAATTGCCGAACTCGCCGGCACCGGCAAACGGCTTGGCGTCGGTGTGGCCGCTGATGCTGATTTTGTTCGGCACCGCCTTGATGGTGTCGGCCAGGGCCAGCAGGATGTCCTCGAAATACGGCTGCAAACGCGCACTGCCACTGTCGAACATCGGCCGGCTCTCGGCGTCGATGATCTGGATACGCAAGCCATCCTGGGTGATCTCGAACAGGATCTGATCCTTGAAGCGCTGTAACTGCGGATTCTCCTCGACCTTGTTCTGCAGCTCCTGCAACAACAACTCGAGGCGTTCGCGCTCCAGCTCCTCAGCCATCCCTTCGGCCTGCGCGGGGTCGGGCTGCGCCGGCTCGATCTCGACTTCCTCGCCCTCGGTTTGATCGTCGACTTGCTGGTTCAGCGTGCGATCCGGCGCTGGGGTGGGCGAGCCGCCGAGGTCGATGACGAAGGGACTGGCGCTTTCGGAAAAGCCGATCGGATCCTTGAAATAACCGGAAATCAGCTTCTTCTGTTCAGGTGTCGCCACCGACATCAGCCACATCACCATGAAGAACGCCATCATCGCCGTGGCGAAGTCGGCAAAGGCAATCTTCCAGGCACCGCCATGGTGGCCCCCAGCAACCTTCTTGACCCGCTTGACGATGATCGGCTGATTGTTGTCCATTTTTCGTTAGTTTCCGCGCATCGCCTGCTCGAGCTCGGCAAAACTCGGACGATGGGCCGGATAGAGCACCTTGCGTGCGAACTCGACGGCCAGCGACGGCGGCATCCCGGACGCCGAAGCGACCAGGCCGGTCTTGATCGCTTCGAATACGTTGATCTCTTCCTTGGCGTCATGCTCCAGCGCCGTGGCCAGCGGGCCGAAGAAGCCATAGGAAGCCAGAATGCCGAGGAAGGTGCCGACCAGCGCGGTGCCGACCTTCTCGCCGATCTGGGCGTTATCCGCTTCGGCAAGGATCGACATGGTGATCACGATGCCCAGTACCGCGGCGACGATACCCATGGCCGGCATGGCGTCGGCAACCTTGGCCACGGCATGCGCGGGATGTTCCAGTTCTTCCTTGAGGCTGGCAATCTCCATATCGAACAAGCCTTCCAGCTCATGCGGCGCCATATTGCCGGAAGACATGATGCGCAGGTAATCGCAGAGATAGGCCGTCATCCGCTCGTCTTTGAGGATGGTCGGATACTTGCTGAAGATCGGGCTGGCCGTAGGCTCCTCGATGTCGGACTCGATGGCCATCATGCCTTCGCGCCGGCTCTTGTTGAGGATTTCGTAGACCAGCTTCAGCACTTCCAGGTAATAGGCGTGGCTGAAGCGCGAACTGAACATCTTCAGCGACTTCTTGAACACCTGCATGAACATGCTGCCCGGGTTGGCCTGCAAAAAAGCCCCCAGCGCGGCGCCGCCGATGATCATGACTTCAAATGGATGCACCAGGGCCATGAACTGACCGCCGGACAGGATAAATCCGCCGAGCACGCTAGCAAATACAACGATGATGCCAATGATTTTTGCCATAAAAAGGAAACTTGCGAGAGCCTGTAGTGAGGGTTATGCAAAACAACCCTTCTATTTATCGGAACTTATGCGCGAGACTATAGCCAGTTAAGTCTAAAAGCCAGCATGGCTAAGCACCGATGCCCATTTCCAAACCCCTGCCGCGCACCCTCGAAGACTGGCTCAAACAGCTGGACAAACACTTGTTGCCGGTGCCCGCCGAAAGCCACCTGACGGTCTGTCGCGCCCTGTCCGACAGCCGCCGCTCGCTGCGCGAAATAGCCGCGCTGATGCAGGCCAGCCCTGCCCTGGCCTTGAGCGTGCTACGCGAGGCCAATCGACAGGCTGGCAGTTTCAGCACCCCCGCCGAAAGCCTGGAAAGCGCTATCGGTCGACTGGGATTGCAGCGCACCCTGGAGCTGGTCAAACGCCAGCCCGCTCGCCCGCTCGACGAAATCCCCCTGGCCCTGCGGCAGATTCAGCTGATCAGCCAACACGCCGCGCAACAAGCCAGCGGCTTGTTCAGCGCACGCCTGGCGCGTCTCTGGCAGGAGATCCACTGGGGCAGCCTGCTGTTTCTCGCGCCTATCTGGTCGTTGCTGGCGGCCCATCCCGAACTGTTCAAGGAGTGGGAGCAACGCGTGCTAGCCCGAGCCGAACCGGCCGCCAGAGTCGAGCAGGATCTGCTCGGCGTCCCCTTGCTCGCCCTGTGCCTGGCATTGGCCGAGCGCTGGCGCCTGCCCGACTGGGTAGTCCAAGGCTACCGCCTGCTGGTTGAAGACCGGCGCCAACTGGTCAAGGCCCTGCACATCGCGCGCGACAATCAACACCCCCTGCGTCAGCAGCAAATGCTCGATGCCGACACGCCTTTGCGGCGCTGGCTGACCCAGCCGGCCAACAGCATCTTGCTGGCCAACGGCCTGGCACTGTCGGCCCACCACGCCTGGAGCAGCCCGCACAGCCTGCGTTGGCAGCACCTGACCGGACTCTACCTGCAACTGCCGCTGAACGATGTACAGCAACAGGTACACCAGCACGCCGTGCAGAGTGCGCGCCAGCAAGCCTCGGCGGAACTCTGGCACCCCGCCCAAGCCTTGCTCTGGCCCTGGGACACTCGGCGCCTGCAAAGCCAAACCAACCCCCCACCGGCGACCGCCAGCGCCAGCGCCAGCGCAGACAATGGCTGGCGCCAGCACTGCGCGCAATTGCTCGCGCAGCCGAGTGCCTTCCACAACCTCGGCCAGCTCACCACCCGCACCACTCAAGCCCTGCAGGCCTGCGGCATGTCGCGGGTGCTACTGCTCTTGGCCGACCGCAGCCACAGCCGCCTGCACGCCCAGCAACAGGCCGGCCTGGATCCGTCGGCCGGCACGTTGGTCATCGACCCGCTGCACAGCCAGGTGCTGCGCCGGCTGCTCAAGACACCGGCACAACTGCGCCTGACCCCGGCCAATATCGCGCAGTTCTCGGCACTGCTGCCAGGCTCGCTGAAAGTGCTGTTTCCCAGCGAGCACCTGCTGCTCCGCTCACTGGCCAGCAACGGTCGCGTGGTGATGATCATCATCGCCGACCAAAACGGCGCCGCACTCAGCGATGTCAGCGTGCAAGCCTTCGGTAAAACCGTGCAATGCATTCAACGCGCCCTGGACAGTTTTGCCAAACGTGAGCGCTAGGCTTTCCGTTACAATCCGTCCCTTTCTCCACTCATGAAGAGGCCCGGCATGACTGCCTTCGCTGCGTTGCCATTGGTTATCGAAGCGGCCGAACTGGCTGAGCGCCTGGAAGCCGCCGAACTGATCCTGGTCGACCTGAGCAGTAACGCCCGCTATGCCGCCGGGCATATTCCCGGCGCGCGCTTCGTCGACCCCAAACGCACCCAACTGGGCCAGCCCCCGGCACCCGGCCTGCTGCCGGAACTGGCGCAACTCGAACAGCTATTCGCCGAACTGGGGCATAACCCGGACGCCGTCTACGCGGTCTACGACGACGAAGGCGGCGGCTGGGCCGGGCGGTTCATCTGGCTGCTGGACGTGATCGGCCACACCCATTACCACTACCTCGACGGCGGCCTGCAGGCCTGGCTGGCCGAGGAGCGCCCGCTGAGCACGGAACAGCCCGCAGTGTGCACCGGCACGCTCAAGCTGACGCTCGACGAGCGCCCAACAGCCAGCCGCGAATACCTGCAAGGCCGCCTGGGCGCCGCCGACCTGGCGATCTGGGATGCCCGCTCGCCCGCCGAGTACCGCGGCGAAAAGGCCTTGGCCGCAAAAGCCGGGCACATCCCTGGCGCGGTCAACCTCGAGTGGACGGCCGGCATGGATCCGGCCCGGGCCTTGCGCATTCGCCAGGACATGCCCGCGCTGCTCGCCGGCCTCGGCATCAGCCCGGACAAGGAAATCATCACCCACTGCCAGACTCACCACCGCTCCGGCTTCACCTACCTGGTGGCCAAGGCGCTCGGCTATCCGCGGGTCAAGGCCTACGCCGGCTCCTGGGGCGAGTGGGGCAACCATCCCGACACCCCAGTCGAACGCTGAACAATGCATCATTGCCGCCCGAACGCTATCGAATCCTGAAGGAACGCCCATGAAACAACGCCTATTCATCCTCAGCCAGTACCTGCTGCCGCATCACCTGCTGTCGCGCCTGATCGGCGGCGCAGCCGAATGCCGCTCCGGCTGGTTCAAGAATCGCCTGATCAGCTGGTTCATCAAGCAATATCGGGTCGACATGAGCGAGGCGCAGATCGAAGACCCGAGCGCTTTCGAGCACTTCAATGCGTTCTTCACCCGCGCCCTGAAAGAGGGGGCACGCCCGCTCGACACCACCCCCGACGCGATCCTCAGCCCGGCCGACGGCGCCGTCAGCCAACTGGGTCAGATCGAGCACGGCCGCATATTCCAGGCCAAGGGCCACAGCTTCAGCGTGCTCGAACTGCTCGGCGGCGACAGTGAACGCGCCAGCCCGTTCATGGGCGGAGAATTCGCGACCATTTACCTGTCGCCCAAGGACTACCACCGCGTGCACATGCCGCTGGCCGGCACCCTCAAGGAAATGGTCTACGTGCCGGGCCGGCTGTTCTCGGTCAACCAGAGCACCGCGGAAAACGTCCCTGAACTGTTCGCCCGCAATGAGCGGGTCGTCTGCCTGTTCGATACCGAGCGCGGCCCCATGGCCGTGGTACTGGTCGGCGCCATGATCGTCGCCTCGATCGAAACCGTCTGGGCCGGCCTGGTCACGCCGCCCAAGCGCCAGCTGAAAAGCGTCCGCTATGACGCGGCGGCGCGCGCGCCTATCGTCCTGGACAAGGGGGCGGAGCTGGGTCGCTTCAAGTTGGGTTCGACGGCCATCGTCTTGTTCGGCCCGGAGCAGGTTCGCTGGGCCGCAACGCTGAGCGCCAACAGCAGCGTGCGGATGGGGCAAGGCATCGGCAACGGCCAGGTCGGCTGAGGCCAAATACCCGCAGCGTTGCGCCAAGCCCGAACGCCCCGCACCCCAGTCGCCATAATCGCGGACGTGCCGATTTCCGCCAGTTCAAGGGTGGCCGCGCACCGGCCTGGCAGGGCCCAGCATGGCCTCTGCGCGCCAGCCGCCGGCCCGCTCGATGCACGGCTGCGGCGGCGGCGAGATACTGTTAAAGTTCGCAGCATTATTGATTGGGAAAGCCGCTCGCCTGACCTCTGGGCATTGGAGTATCCAAGCTAGATGGATAAACAGAGTCCCCACCTACTGCTCCGCGTTCCGACACCGCACAAGCCGATCCTGTCTTTTTGCGATGCCAGCCCGCGCGACCTCAAGCGCTGGATCGCGGGGCTGCCGAAAGCCAATATCGGCGAAACCGCCCGCCAGCTTTACCAGGCCCTGGTCGAGCTCAACCAGTTGCGCACCCCGGCGGACAATCGCCTGCATTTGCTGGAGTTACTGCGTCCGGAGGTTTACTTCGTCTGCCAACACCTCGAGCGGCACTTCCTCAACCAGGCGATTGTCCTCGATGAACGCCCACGCAAAGTCGCCAATCTCTGCCAGGCCCTGCAGAACCACCTGGCCGTCGGTTATAAGCTGATCATTGCCAGCCTGGCCGCACCAAGTAATCGCGAGCACAACACGCTGCTGAGCGTCGCCCTGCAGCGCGCGACCCATAGCTTGTGCGGCCCGCTGATTCGCGCCAGCCAATTATATTGCCCCGTGCCCGAAGGCCTCTGGCTGGAACTGCACCAGCTCTATCAGATCGCCAGTGAGCGCCGCCTGCACAAGCTCGCCATCCGCGACCCACTGGCCCGCCACACTCAAGGCCTGAGCACCGAGCAGAGCTATGTGGTCGCCCTGCTGCTCGGCTGCGCCCGCTGCAACCAGATGCGCCAGAATACTATCGCGCGCCTCGCCGAAGTCCTTGAACCCTGGAGCGCACTGGTCAGACTGCAAGCCGGCGAGGCGTCCTCGAGTCTGTTTGCGGTAGCCCCGCAAGTGGACGGCCCGCCGCGCTACTCCTCGCTGTTTCAGGACAAAGAGCGGCATAACGCACTGGGCATCGACCCACGCCCTCTGGTGGAGGCGATCCAGGAGCACCTGCTGCTGCCTGCGGAAAACACCGGCAAATCGCGCCTGCTGGTACCCGAGGGGTTCAGCCTGGATATGCTGCAACACCTGAGCGCCGCCTGGGGCGACATCGCCGAACGGAGCTTCAACCGCACCCACGGCCAGGGCACCCTGGCCCTGTGCATCGGCATGAGCGCTGTGCACTTTTTCCTGGCCGGCAAGCGCCCCTTCAACGAAATCCTGCAACTTCCGGCGGAAACCAAAACGGCGGTATTCAAAGCCGAGACCGGCACCCCGGATGTCTGGTCAAACGCCTTCGACGCCCAGAAGGCCAATAACTGGGAAAATGGCCTGCCCTTCGAGGAAATCGAGTACCGCAAACCCACGGATCAGGATACGCAAACAGAGCCCGCCGGTAGCGAAAGCTACCCGACCTTCGCCTTGCCGATCATCAACCACAGCCCAGGGGGTTATTGCCTGTCCTGGCCAAAAGAGGTGCCTAGCCAACTGCAAGCCGGCGAACTGCTCGGCGTGCAGGATTCGCCCGAACAAAGCTGGAGCATTGCAGTGGTGCGCTGGATTCGTCAGGTACGCGGCGGCGGAACCCAGATGGGCATCGAACTGATCGCCCCGCATGCCCAAGCCTGCGGCCTGCAACTGCTGCGCAAGGCCGAACACCACAGTCAATATCTGCGCACACTGCTGCTGCCGGAAATCAGCGCCATCTCCCGCCCTGCCACCCTGCTCACACCACGCCTGCCCTTCCAGGAAGGCAACAAAGTGATGATCAACATCAACGGAGCAGAACGCCGCGCCGTGCTCAGTCGCCGCCAAACCAGCACCGGCAGCTTCAACCAGTTCGAATACCGCAGTACCGAACCGAAACCCAGCGATCCAGGGAAGTCCGTCACAGCCCAAGGCAGTCAAAACACAAGCGGGGAGGAAGACTTTGACTCGCTATGGAAGTCGCTGTAGATTGCCGACACATCAACTTTCGTCGCATTTTCGCGCCCGTTTGCCGCAGATTTGACTCCTGATATGGCCATCGAAAAAAAAACCATTCGACTGCTGATTCTCGAAGACTCGCAGAACGAGGCCGAGCGTCTCGTCAGCCTGTTCCGTAACGCCGGTCGCGCCACGCGCGTACATCGCCTGACCTCCAGCGCCGACCTGACCGAGACCCTGCAGCAGAGCTGGGATCTGTTGATCTGCGCGCCCAGCAGCGAACAACTCGACCCGGGCGAAGCGATCAACGCGATTCGCCGCCAGGCGAAAGATATTCCAGTCATCCAGCTACTCGCCGACAATGACTCCGACAGCATCACCGAAGCCTTGGCGCTAGGCGCCCAGGACGCGCTGCCGCAAGGCGAAGACGAGCGCCTGGTGCTGGTGGCCAAACGCGAGCTGGCCAACCTCGAAGAACGCCGCGCCCGGCGCGCCGCCGAAGTAGCCCTGCGCGAAACGGAAAAGCGTTGCCAGTTACTGCTCGACAGCTCGGTCGATGCCATCACCTACGTGCATGACGGCATGCACATCTATGCCAACCGCGCCTACCTCGAACTCTTCGCGTATCAAGATGCCGATGAGCTGGAAGGCATGCCGATGATCGACCTGATCGCCAGCGCCGACCAAAGCGACTTCAAAGACTTCCTGAAAAACTACCAGAGCGCCGAAGGCAACGCCGAACTGGCCTGCTCCGGCGTCCAGGCCTGCGGCCAGACCTTCCCGGCGCGCATGAGCTTCTCGCCGGCCAACTACGATGGCGAGCCCTGCATCCAGGTGGTGATCCACGCGGAAAGCGGCAATGCCGAGCTGGAAGAGAAGCTGCGCGAAATCAGCAGCCAGGATCTGGTGACCGGCCTGTACAACCGCAACTATTTCCTCGGCCTGATGGATGCCGCCGCCGAGCGCGCAGTGAATGCCGGCCAGCCGGCCAGCCTGGCCTATATCCGCCTCGACCGCTATGCCAGCCTGCTGGCCGACGTCGGCCTGGCCGGCATCGACCTGCTCCTCACCGACCTGGCCAACCTGCTGCGCGGCCACTTCACCCCAGAGGTGCAACTGGCGCGTTTTGGCGATGACGTCTTCACCGTCCTGCAGCCCGGCAAGACGCCGGAGCAAACCGAAGCCGGCCTGGCCAGCCTGCTGAAAAAGGTCGAAGGCAACCTGTTCGATGTCAACGGCCGCACGGCACAGAGCACCCTGTCGATTGGCGTCGCCGGCCTCAACGAAAAAACCCCGAAAGCCCAGGAAGTGGTCGACCGCGCCCAGCGCTGCGCCGACGAACTGAACCAGGGCAACGCGCTGAAGCTGTTCAACCCTGGCGATGAACGGGCCGCAGCGGCCAACCGCGGCGACATGATCGCCATGGTGCAGCAGGCATTGGAGCACAACAGCTTCCGCCTGCTGTTCCAGCCAGTCATCAGCTTGCGCGGCGACAGCCATGAATACTACGAAGTGTTGTTGCGCCTGCTTAACCCGCAAGGCGAAGAGGTTCCACCGCGTGATTTTCTCAACGCTGCCAAAGAGTGCGGTCTGGGCGAGAAAATCGACCGCTGGGTGATCCTCAACTCGGTCAAGTTGCTCGCCAACCACCGCAACAAGGGCCACAACACCCACCTGTTCATCCACCTGTCGAGCGCCAGCCTGCAGGATCAAACCCTGCTGCCGTGGCTCAGCGTCGCCTTGAAAGCCGCGCGCCTACCCTCGGACGCACTGGTCTTCCAACTCAGCGAACCGGACGCCATCGCCTACCTCAAGCAGGCCAAGGCACTGACCCAGGGTTTGCACGAACTGCACTGCAAGGTGGCACTCAGCCAGTTCGGCTGCGCAATCAACCCCTTCAACACCCTCAAGCACCTGCACGTCGATTTTGTCAAAATCGACGGTTCCTTCTCCCAGGATCTGTCCACGCCAGACAGCCAGGAAGCCCTGAAAACCCTGCTGGCCAGCCTGCACGCCCAGGCCAAGTTGACCATAGTGCCTTTTATCGAGAGCGCCAGCGTACTGGCCACGCTCTGGCAGGCCGGGGTCAATTACATCCAGGGTTACTACCTGCAAGGCCCCAGCCAGTCGATGGACTACGACTTCTCCGCGGGCGACGAGTAGCTGCCAGCGCAACGAAAAAGCCGCCCGAGGGCGGCTTGTCCATGGCCGGGCGGTTACTCCAGGCCGTCGCGATCGCGGAAACCGAGCAGATAGAGGATGCCGTCCAGGCCCAGGGTCGAGATCGCCTGTTTGGCCGACTGCTTGACCAGCGGCTTGGCGCGGAAGGCCACGCCCAGGCCGGCGATGGCCAGCATCGGCAGGTCGTTGGCACCATCGCCGACGGCGATGGTCTGTTCCAGGCGCAAACCTTCTTTCTCTGCCAGCTCGCGCAGCAGGTCGGCCTTGCGTTGGGCGTCGACGATCGGTTCGACGGCGACACCGGTGACCAGGCCGTCGACGATCTGCAGTTCGTTGGCGAAGACGTAGTCGATGCCCAGCTTGACCTGCAGTTGCCTGGCGAAATAGCTGAAGCCGCCCGACAGGATCGCGGTCTTGTAGCCGAGCCGCCGCAACTCGCTGAACAGCGTCTCGGCCCCTTCGGTCAGGCGTAACGAGGCACCGACCTCACTCAACACGCTTTCCGGCAGGCCCTTGAGCAGCGCCAGACGCTCCCTGAAGCTGGCGGCAAAATCCAGCTCGCCGCGCATGGCCCGTTCGGTAATCGCCGAAACCTGTTCGCCGACCCCGGCAGCCTTGGCCAACTCGTCGATCACCTCGGCCTCGATCAGTGTCGAGTCCATGTCGAACACCGCCAGGCGGCGATTACGGCGAAACAGCGAGTCACGCTGGAAAGCGATATCGACGTTGAGCTCCTGCGCCACGCTGAGAAACTCGGCACGCAAGGCCGCCTGATCGGCGGGCTCGCCGCGTACGGAAAATTCGATGCAGCCCTTGCCCTGCTCGGCCGGCATATCCAGCGGCATGCGCCCGGACAGACGATCGATATGGTCGATGTTCAGGTCGTACTTGGCGGTAATAGCGCTGACCCGCTGCAATTGCTCGGCGGTCACCTTGCGGGTCAACAGGGTCACGATATGCCGCGCCTTGCCCTGGCCGCCGACCCACTGCTGGTAATCTGCCGCCGCCACCGGGGTGAAGCGCACCTGTTGGTCGAGCTTGTAGGCGGTGAACAGCAGATCCTTGAGCACCGACGAGCCCTGCTCGGTCGGTGGAATCTCCACCAGAATGCCGAACGAGAGGGTGTCGTGGATCACCGCCTGGCCGATATCGAGGATATTCACCCCGCCTTGGGCCAGCACGCCGGTGATGGCGGCAGTCAGACCGGGACGGTCTTCGCCGGTAATGTTGATCAGGACGATTTCGCGCAAGGCGCACCCTCCGGGGCTTGATTAATGGTCAACCGCCTGCCGCAGCAGAGCAGGCTTGCCGAAAGCCGCACATTCTACCCATTTTCACCGCCATCCGGGCATGCACGGCGCTTTGCCCTATGCAGGGCGGTCGCTATACTGCGCGCCATCTATAGTCGATAAGAGCCGAGCTCTGTGAACCGGCCCGCCCCCGTCAAGCCCGATAATTTCTTCCTGCTGCTGTTCCAGGCGCTACGCCAACGCCGCGTGCCCCTGGCCCTGCGCATTGCCAGCCACAGCCTGCTACTGGTGGCTCTGGCACTGGTGATCTATGCCTGGGTGATCGGCATGCAGTTCAAGCATGCGATGGAGCAGCAGGCCAATGCCATCGGTCAGAGCCTGATCGAGCAGACGGCTGCCTCCGCCAAAGAGCCGCTGGTATCCAATGATGGCCTCAGCCTCAATGTCCTGCTCAACGACCTGGTAAAAAATCCGCTGGTGGCCCATGCGGTCATCTACAGCGTCGACAATCGCATTCTCGCCGAATCCGGCTCACGCCCCGTGCAAGGTCTGCTGGGCGACACCGACGGCATCTATTCGGTGCCCATCGCCTTCCAGGAAGTGATCGCCGGTCAATTGCGCATCAGCCTGGATATGCGTCAGTTCCAGCAACCGATGACCATCAGCTTGCAGAGCATGGGCATCCTCAGCCTGATTCTGCTGGCACTGGCATTGTCCCTGAGCATGCGCCTGGGCCGCCACATCTCCACCCCACTGCTGCAGCTGCGCATCTGGTTACGCGACCCGGACGACCCGGCGCCCGGGGCCGGCCGCCAGGATGAAATCGGCGATCTGGCGCGGCAGCTGCAAATGCGTCTGGTAGCGGAAAAACCAGAGCCCGAAGCAGAACCTGACGACCTCCACGACGCACAGGCCGATGAGCACGACTTCGGCGACGACGACGACGACGATGAGCCGGCCTTCGAGGTACGCGACCTGCACGACGAGCGCTTTGACGACCTCAAGCAGACGGACAATGACCGCACACTCGGCCAACCGCACGATACTGACCCCTTCGCCGAGCTGCGCGATGACTCGCCAGCGATTCCCACGCTGACGGTCAGCGGCCCCCAGCAGAGCGCCGTACTGGCCATCCAACTGGGCGCCCAAGAACAGCTACGCCGCTTGCCGCGGGTGCGCCTGCTGGATCTGCTGCAGCGCTATCGCGATTGCCTGAACCAGGCCTCGGCCCTCTATCGGGGCGAACTGCACACCCTCAACGACGGCAGCAGCCTGATACTGTTCCATCGCCAGGACAGTGCCGAGGATTACTTGACCCACGCCATCTGCTGCGGCGAATTGATGCGCGCGCTCGGCCATGCCTTGCAGATCGAAGTCGCCGACAGCGGCATCACCCTGCAGCTGCAGCTGGGCCTGACCCAGGGCGAAGACTTGCTCGACTTGAGCCAAGGCGACCTGTTGCTCAGCGAGACGGCTCAGAATGCCCTGGCCCTGTCCCAGCACAGCCGCAACCTGCTGCTGCTCGAGCGAGCCGTGGGTGATGATGCACTGGTACGTCAGCGCGCGCGCATTCGCACCATCGCCAGCCCGGAAGGCGCCTGCTGCGTGGAGCGCCTGCTGGAGCCTTATCCGTCACTGCTGGAGCGCCAGCTGGCGCACATGCACGAGCACCATCCGCACTGAGAAAACCTCGCCTGCTGCGACCGCCTCAGGCTCCACAGCCCGCCCAGGCCCGGGGCGGCTCGGGCAGTGTTCCGCCCGGAGCGCAGCGACAACCCGCCAGGATAGGTGCCGCGGCGATCAACCACGCCGCACCGCCTGCGGAGGAATCCATATACCGCCTACGGATCGCCAAAACACCCGCTGCGGCGTTGCGTTCGATATTTTCACAGCCTCTGAGAACTGATAGCCGGCCGGGCCTCGCCACGCGAATCCGACCGGCGGCACACGCTTAGAAGCGGAACACTTCCGTTTGCGTGGCCGGCTCGATCAGCGGCGCCGGCGAACTCTTTACCGCAGGCTTGGCCGGTGCGGCAGCCGCCGGTTTGCGCGGCGCGACTGTTTCGGCGACCGGCATGGCCTTGATCGCGCCGGCCAACTCGTCAGCCAACTGCCGGAGCAGGTCGCTCTGGGCGCGCACCTGGTCGATCACCGTGCCCATGTGTGCGGCCTGCAGGCGGACGATCCGGCTGCCACGCTGCACCCCGGCGGAATCCAGCAAGCGCCATTGCGCTTCGAGCACCGCCGGCTGCTGCACCCCCGAGTCCAGCCGACTGATGCTCAGCACAACCTGAACCTGGCTGGAGAACCCAACGCGATCCGGGTACAGCGCGACGCGGCTGGTATCCAGCTGTCCAGCCAGTTGGCGCAACAGCAATTGGCCGACATCGTCCTGCAAGCTACCGGCCCAGCGGGTCTTCTGGCTGAGCGAGAGGCTGTCATCGAGCTCGCGCTGCACCAGGTTCTCGCGTTGCAGATAGTCCGCCAGCTTCAGCGGGCCGAGCAGCAGTGCCGGCCCTTTATCGTCCTGCGGCAGTTCCGGACGGCCCTGCTCGAGTTGGTAGAACTGCGCCGGCGGTTGCAGCACGGCACAGCCGGGCAGGGTAAGCGCCGCGAGAAGCAGCAACAGCGGCGGTGAGAAGTGCAACGGTCTCATCAAAACATTACCTTGATTTGCCAAATATGAGCGATTGAGGCTGCTGGTCGAGCCCTTCCATGGTGCGCTGCAGGGCTTTTCCAGCCTGACTGAGTTCCTGCAGGGCACGCAATGCTTCGTACTGTACCTCGGATTCCGGGCCGAGACTGCGACGACTGTCAGCCGCCAGCTGATTAACCTGCTGTAACGCCTGTGCGGCATTTTGCGCCGCGCGGCGAATTTCGCCCACCGCGCCATGCAGGTCAACGCTGCTTTGCTGGACATTATCCATGATCGCCGGCAGTTGTTGCTCCAGCCGCCCACTCAAGCGATCGAGCTTGACCAGCAACTGACTCATGCTCACCAGACCCTGCTGCAGTTCCGCAGAGCTGGTCAGTTTCTCCAGGGATTGCAGGGTCTGCGTGGCCGCCACGGCCATCTCCTGCAACGGCAATTCGCGCAGGCTGCCCGCCAGCTCGCGCAACACATCGGCAACCTCGTCGATCCGCGACGGCACACTGGGAATGCTCGGCAGATCCAGCTCGTGCGGCGTGCGCACATAGCCGGCCTGCTCCGGGAACAGATCCAACGCGACTATCGCCTTGCCGGTCAGCAGGCTGGGCGTCTGCAGCTGGGCACGCAGACCACGCTCGACCAGTTGCCCGATGACCTGATCGAAACCGTGAGAGCTGGCCTGCTGCTGCTCTGGAGAATTGATGCGCAGCACCACCGGCATCACCACATCCTTGAGTTCAGGGTCGTAGGACAGGCGAATCTCGCGCACCATGCCGACCTTGACCCCACGGTAGGTGACATCGGCGCCCACATCCAGACCGTCCAGGGCGCCGGTAAAATACACCACATACTCGCTGGGCTGGCTGAACCAACTGTCACGCGACAGCAACAGCAGCCCCGCGGCCAGCAGGGCTAGGCCGCCGAGCAGAAAGGCGCCGATCATAAAGGGTTTGCGCGCTTCGCTCATGACGCCTCCATTGTACGAGCCGCTGCGCCCCGGCGTAGAAAGCGCTGCACCTGCTCCGGCCCATCGGCCAGCAACTCCTGCAGACTGCCCAGGGCAATCTGGGTATGGGTCTGGTTGTCGAGGAACAGACACCTGTCGGCCACCGCCTGAATGCTCGGCAGCTCATGGGTCACCAGCACGATGCTCGAGCCCAGGCTATCACGCAATTGCAGGATCAATGCGTCGAGGGATTGCGAACTGATCGGATCGAGGCCGGCCGAGGGCTCATCGAAGAACAACACCTGCGGGTCGAGCGCCAGCGCCCTGGCCAGGGCGGCGCGCTTGCGCATGCCGCCGGAGAGCTGGGCCGGATACAGCTCGTCGCAGCCGGCCAGGCCGACCAAGGCCAGCTTCAACGCCGCCAGCTCGACCAACTCGGCCGGTTGCAGATGCCGGCGGTAGGCCGCCAGCGGCAGGCAGATATTCTCGCGCAGGGTCATCGAGCCCCACAAGGCGGCATTCTGGTAGAGCACGCCAAAATGCTGCTGCAAGGCGCCGCGGCTGTCCTCGTCACGGGCCCAGAAATCCTCGCCATTGAACAGCACCCGTCCGGCCAGCGGCGCCTGCAGGCCGATCAAATGACGCAACAGGGTGCTTTTACCGCAACCACTGGCACCCATGATGACGAACACCTCGCCACGGCGGATGGCAAAATTCAGCTCGCGTTGGATCACCAGGCTGCCGTAGCCGGCACTCAGGCCCTCGGCGACCAACAGCGCATCGCTCATCTCAGACCCCCAACCGGGTGCAGATCAGGGTGATCAGTGCATCGCTGACCACCAGCGCCACTATGATGCTGACCACCGCCCGGGTGGTGGCCTGCCCCACGGCCTGGGCATTGCGCCCGCAGGCCAGGCCGTAGTGACAGCCGATCAGGCCGATCAGCACGGCGAACACCAGGCTCTTGCCGATCCCCACCAGGAAATCGCTGAGGCTGAGCATCTCCAGACTCTGCTTGAGGTAAAGCTGTGCAGAAATATCGAACAGGCCGGAGCCGATGATGAAACCGCCGAGAATGCCGAGCGCATCGGCGAACACGCAGAGCAGCGGCATGCTCACCAGCAGCGCCAGCAACCGCGGCAGCACCAGGAACTCCAACGGCGGAAAACCGAAGGTCTTCAACGCATCGATTTCCTCGTTGGCCTGCATGCTGCCCAGTTCCGCCGCGTAGGCCGCACCGGTGCGCCCGGCCATGATCACCGCGGTCATCAACGCGCCCATCTCGCGGGTCATGCCGATGGCCACCATATTGGCGATGTACAGCTGGGCACCGAAGGCCTCCAACTGGGCGGCGCCGACGAACGCCAGGATCAGGCCGACCAGAATGGCAATCAGCGCCACTATCGGCAGCGCGCCCGGCCCGCACTGCTGCAGGGCCAACCAGAAATCGCCCCGGCGCATCCGTCCGCGGCCGCGCAGCTGGCGCCCCAGAGCCAACACCACCTCGCCGAGGAAACGACAGGCCTGGCCGACACTGGCCTGCACGCCAAGCAGCAGCAGGCCCAGGCGGGACACCGCCCCATAGTCGGGCGCCGGCTCCTCCTGGGCCTGGGTAGACGGCTTGGCGGCCATCTGCAACAGCCGTTCGACGCCCTCGGGCAGGCCTTGCCAGTGCAGCGCCACCTCCTGCGCCACGGCCAAGCGCTGCAGACGGCGCAGCAGCGCCAACAGGCTACTGTCCCAGGCGGCCACGGCAACCTCCACCTGCACCTGCGCGGGCAATTGCCGCTGGCTGTACCAGACGGCCTCGAGGTCGGGCTTGGGCGCCTGCAGCAGCCAGGCGCCGTCCACCCGCAGGCGTACCGGTTGGCCATCCGCTACCAACCAGTGCAAGCCAGCGCCCTGCCCGCCCCCAACCATCCAGACCTCCGCCCGTTAGCCCTGCTGTTCCACCAGCAACGCATCGACCCGCTGAAAGCCGCGCGGCAGCTTGTTGCCGCGCCGCCCGCGCTCACCCTTGTAGTGTTCCAGGTCATCGGCCTTGAGCGACAAGGTACGCTTACCGGCCTGCAACACCAAGGTCGCCCCGCTCGGCAACACCAGCAGATCGGTGAGGTATTCCTCGCGGCTGGCAACCCGCTCGCCGGGGATGCCGATGATCTTGTTGCCCTTGCCCTTGCCCAGTTGCGGCAAGTCGCGCACCGGGAACAACAGCAGCCGGCCCTCGGTGGTCACCGCCGCCAGCCAGTCCAGCTCGCGACTGGCCAGCGGCTTGGGCGCCAGCACCTTGGCGCCAGGCGGCAGGCTGAGCAGCGCCTTACCGGCCTTGTTCTTGGCCTGCAGATCCTCGCCCTTGACCACGAAGCCGTAGCCCGCATCCGAGGCGACCACATAGAGGGCGCTGTCGTCCGGCAGCAACACACACTCGAAGGTCGCCCCCGGTGGCGGGGTCAGGCGTCCGGTCAGCGGCTCGCCCTGGCCGCGCGCGGAGGGCAGCGAATGCGCCGCCAGCGAATAGCTCCTGCCGGTCGAATCGATAAACACCGCGTACTGGTTCGAGCGCCCCGGCGCGGCGGTCTTGAAGCCGTCGCCGGCCTTGTACGACAGGCCCGTGGCATCGATATCGTGGCCCTTGCCGCAGCGCACCCAGCCCTTCTCCGAGATCACCACGGTGACCGGCTCGGTGGGCAGCAGCTCGGTTTCGCTCAGCGCCCTGGCCTCGGCGCGGGCGACGATCGGCGAACGCCGCGCGTCGCCGTATTTCTCGGCGTCGTCGAGGATTTCCTGGCGCACCAGCTTCTTCAGCTTGGCTTCGCTGCCGAGCAGGCTCAGCAGCTTGGCGCGCTCCTTGGCCAGCTCGTCCTGCTCGCCACGGATCTTCATCTCCTCCAGGCGCGCCAGCTGGCGCAGGCGGGTGTCGAGGATATAGTCGGCCTGTACCTCGGTCAGGCCGAAGCGCGCCATCAGCACCGGCTTGGGCTGATCCTCGCTGCGGATGATATGGATCACTTCGTCGAGGTTGAGGAAGGCGACCAACAGGCCTTCCAACAGGTGCAGGCGCTTCTCGACCTTGTCCAGGCGGAACTGCAAACGCCGGCGCACGGTAGCCACCCGATACTCCAACCACTCCTTCAGCAACTGACGCAGGTTCTTCACCTGCGGTTTGCCGTCCAGGCCGATGACGTTGCTGTTGACCCGGTAACTGGATTCCAGCTCGGTGGTGGCGAACAGGTGCTGCATCAGCTCATCGGCATCGACCCGATTGGAGCGCGGGATGATGACGATGCGGCAGGGGTGCTCGTGATCCGACTCGTCGCGCAGGTCGGCGACCATCGGCAGCTTCTTCGCCTGCATCTGCGCGGCGATCTGCTCCAGCACCTTGGCCCCGGACACCTGGTGCGGCAGCGCGGTGACCACGATGTCGCCGTCCTCGACGCGGTACACGGCGCGCATGCGCACCGAGCCGCGTCCAGTTTCGTAGATTTTCAGCAGATCCGCGCGCGGGGTGATGATCTCCGCCTCGGTCGGGTAATCCGGGCCGAGCACATGCTCGCAGAGCTGCTCGACCGTGGCGTCCGGCTGGTCGAGCAGGCGGATGCAGGCCGCCGCGACCTCGCGCAGGTTGTGCGGCGGCACGTCGGTGGCCATGCCCACGGCGATGCCGGTGGTGCCATTCAACAGGAGGTTGGGCAGGCGCGCCGGCAAAGTCGCCGGCTCGTTGAGGGTGCCGTCGAAGTTCGGTACCCAGTCCACCGTGCCCTGGCCCAGCTCGCTCAGCAACACCTCGGAATAGCGCGACAGACGCGCCTCGGTGTAACGCATGGCGGCGAACGACTTGGGATCGTCCGGCGCGCCCCAGTTGCCCTGGCCGTCGACCAGGGTGTAGCGGTAGCTGAACGGCTGCGCCATCAGCACCATAGCCTCGTAGCAGGCCGAGTCGCCGTGCGGGTGGAACTTGCCGAGCACGTCGCCGACGGTGCGCGCCGACTTCTTGTGCTTGGAGTCGGCGTCCAGGCCCAGCTCGCTCATGGCGTAGACGATGCGCCGCTGCACCGGCTTGAGGCCGTCGCCGATATGCGGCAAGGCGCGATCCATGATCACGTACATCGAATAATTGAGATAAGCCTGCTCGGTGAAGTCGGCAAGGGAGCGGCGTTCGACACCGTCCAGGCTCAAATCGAGGGGTTCGCTCATGCGTGCCTCATGGTAAGAAAATTTAGTCAAGCGAAGTGGTCTGGCGCAGCACCAGGGTGCCGTCGCGCTGGGTAAATTCGAGTTGTTTCAGGGCGCTCATGCCGAGCAGCACCTCGTCGCCGTCCATGCCCGGGGTGATCAGGGCGGCGACGTCGCGCAACTGGATCTCGCCGAGTTGCAGGCTGGCCAGCCGGGTACGGTAGCCGACCACGGTGCCATTGGCGGTACGGATCTGCACCGGCGCACCGCGCGTAAGACCGAGGCGTTCGGCCAGGGCCGCGGGCACGGCGACGGCGGTGGCGCCGGTATCGAGCAGCAGGGTCACGCTGGCGCCGTTGATCTGGCCGCTCAGCAGGTAATGGCCGCCACGGCTGCTGAGCAGGCGCACCTCGATATAGCCATCGCCCTGCACCGATTGCGGCGCCTGGTTGGGGTTATTGCGCCGCTCCTCCCATTTGCCGAAGAAGTGCGTGGCCAGCAGCAACGCGGCGCCCCAGGCCAGCACCAGCATCACCCGGCCGGCCCGCCGCCCCGTAGTTTGCGTGCTCACCGGCTACCTCCCCAACCGCCCTTGGGCGCGGCGAAACGCCAGACAACCGGCCGCTGCTCGCCATCGGCCCGGCTGTGCCGGCCATTGTCGCTACCGATCCAGGCCCCCTGTTCATCGATCCACAGCGCCTCGGCCAAGCCATAGGGCGACGGGTAACGTCGGGCATCGGTCAAGGCTTCGCTGGCGAACGACCAGCAGCGCTCGACCTCGCCATCGCTCAGCTTGCGCCGACAGATGCGATGGGCCTGGCGCTCGAGGGTGAAGAGTTTCTCCTTGTGCAACACCACGGCGGAAAAGTCCCGGGGTTGCGCCTCGTGGCCCAACTGCGGCGGTGATGGCTCGTCACCGCCTTCGCTCATCAGCACACAACCAGCGCTGCAGCGCCAACTAGAACCGCGCTTGTGCAGCACCAGCAGACCGCGGCGCTGGCGTTCGGCCGCCAACCACAGGCGCTCGCCGGCGGGGTCGACCGCCACCCCCTCGAGTAGCGCATTGAAGTGCCAGAGCATGCTGCTGGCACGCGCCTGGCGCACCAGGCCAGCGGGCAGCGCCAGCCACTGCGGCGTCCCGGCAGGAGGAATCTGCAACACGGCGGCGCGCGCCTCGCTGACCAGGTAGCGATTGCCGATGGCATCGCAGGACAAGTCTTCGAAATCCAGGGCACCGCCCCGTACCAGGCCGCTGACCCAGGTACGCATGCGCATGCCCCAGGGCAACTGGGTCGAGGGCGGAGGCGGCGCGACGAAGTATTCGGCCTCGGCCTGCCAGACAGCGTCGCCGGCGGCCAGCCGATACAGCCGGTCATCCTCGCGATCCGACACCGCCCACAGCGCCTCGCCGCACCAGGCCAGCCCCGACAGGTTGCCGGCGGCGATGCCGTCGATCGGGTGCTCGCTGAGCAACACCAGCTCTTCCAAGGCCCGGGTCTCGGCCAGCGCCGGAGCGACGGCCAGCAACAGGACGACAGCCAGTCGCCGCATCAGAGCAGCACCTCGGCCAGGTTGCCCTTGGACTCCAGCCAGGATTTACGGTCACCGGCGCGCTTCTTCGCCAGCAGCATGTCCATGAGTTCCTGGGTGCCCGGATAATCCTCCAGGGTCAACTGCACCAGGCGCCGGGTATTGGGATCCATGGTGGTTTCGCGCAGTTGCGGCGGGTTCATCTCGCCGAGGCCCTTGAAGCGGGTCACCTGCGGCTTGCCGCGGCGCTTCTCGGCCACCAGGCGGTCGAGGATGCCGTCGCGCTCGGCGTCGTCCAGGGCGTAGAAAACCTCCTTACCCAAGTCGATGCGGTACAGCGGCGGCATGGCCACGTAGATGTGCCCGGCGTCCACCAGCGGGCGAAAATGCTGGACGAACAGCGCACACAGCAAGGTGGCGATGTGCAGGCCGTCGGAGTCGGCGTCGGCGAGGATGCAGATCTTGCCGTAGCGCAACTGCGTCAGGTCGTTGGAGCCCGGGTCGATGCCGATGGCCACGGCGATGTTATGCACTTCCTGGGAAGCCAGCACTTCACCGACATCCACTTCCCAGGTGTTGAGGATCTTGCCGCGCAGCGGCATGATCGCCTGGAACTCCTTGTCGCGCGCCTGTTTGGCCGAACCGCCGGCGGAATCGCCCTCGACCAGAAACAGTTCCGAGCGCATTGGATCCTGGCCGGCGCAGTCCGCCAGCTTGCCGGGCAGCGCCGGACCCTGGGTGATGCGCTTACGCTCGACCTTCTTGCCGGCCTTGAGGCGGCGGTTGGCGTTGCTGATCGCCAGTTCGGCGAGTTGCTGACCGAGTTCCGGGTGGGCGTTGAGCCACAGGCTGAAGGCATCCTTGACCACCCCGGAGACGAACGCCGCGGCCTCGCGCGAGGACAGGCGTTCCTTGGTCTGACCGGAGAACTGCGCGTCCTGCATCTTGGTCGAGAGGACGAAGGCGATGCGCTCCCAGATGTCTTCCGGGGCCAGCTTGACCCCGCGCGGCAACAGGCTGCGGAACTCGCAGAACTCGCGCATGGCGTCCAGCAGACCCTGGCGCAGGCCGTTGACATGGGTACCGCCCTGGGCCGTGGGGATCAGGTTGACGTAGCTTTCCTGCACCGTATCGCCGCCCTCCGGCAGCCACAGCAGCGCCCAATCGACCGCCTCCTTGTTACCGCTGAGGCTGCCGCAGAACGGCTCAAGCGGCAGGCGCTCGAACTCGCTGACCGCATCCACCAGGTAGGAGCGCAGGCCCTCCTCGTACAGCCACTCGACCCGTTCGCCACTGGCCTTGTCCTCGAAGCTGACGTGCAGCCCCGGACAGAGCACGGCTTTGGCCTTGAGCACGTGCTTGAGGCGGCTGACCGAGTACTTGGGCGAATCGAAATACTTGCTATCGGCCCAGAAATGCACACTGGTGCCGGTGTTGCGCTTGCCGACCGTGCCGATCACGGCCAGATCGCTGGCCTTGAAGCCATCGGCAAAGGCCATGCGGTATTCGCTGCCATCGCGTTTGACCCGCACCTCGACGCGGGTCGACAGGGCGTTGACCACGGAAATCCCAACGCCGTGCAACCCGCCAGAGAACTGGTAGTTCTTGTTGGAGAACTTGCCGCCGGCATGCAGTTTGGTGAGGATCAGCTCGACCCCCGAGACCCCCTCCTCGGGGTGAATATCCACCGGCATGCCACGGCCGTCGTCCACTACTTGCAGGGAGTTGTCCTCGTGGAGGATCACCTGGATCGAACTGGCATGCCCAGCCAAGGCCTCGTCGACGCTGTTGTCGATGACTTCCTGGGCCAGGTGGTTGGGCCGGCTGGTGTCGGTGTACATGCCCGGGCGCTTACGCACCGGATCCAGGCCGGAAAGGACTTCGATGGCGTCTGCGTTATAGGAGCTCGCACTCATATCACTTCACCGTCGCTTTGCGGCGTAACCCGGAGGGACGGGGCCATTTCGCTACGGCACTGCGTCAGTCGTCGCTCATTTGGAATAACCAAACCACTCTCCTCCTTTCTTGTTCCGTAGCGAAGTGGCCGCCGTCGCGGCAGCGAAATGATATGAGTACGAGCTCCGTGGGCCATGGGGTCTCTGGTTGTGATTAAAGGTCGGAAAAGTCGGTATCGCGCCACAGCTGGGCCGCCATACCGGCGAAGGCAAAGAGCATCGGCAAGCGTGCGGCAAAACCCTGAAAACCATGCTCGCCGCCGGCCTGAATGCGCAGCGCACAGGCGCGGTAGTAGGCCTGGGCATGACGGTAATCGAGGGTTTCGTCGGCGGTCTGCAACCATACCTGATAACGCGCGGGATCGTGCGGAGGCGGCACCTCCAGCTCGGCCAGGGCCCGCACATGATCGGCCGTCAGCTCCCAGGTTTCACCACTGTAGAAGTTGAGTTGCGGGCCCAGGTAACCATCGAAACGCAGATGCGGACGCACTGCCGGATTGATCAACAGCGCGCGCAAGCCATGGCGCTCGGCCAGGTGGGTCGCATAGTAGCCGCCCAGGGAGCTGCCGACCAGCACAGGCCGGCCGAGTTCGGCGATCAAGGCCTCAAGCTGGGCAATCGCCCGGCGCGGATGATGATCCAGGGCCGGCACCCGCAGCTGCGCGGCCAACCCAAGACGCGCCATGGCGCGCGACAGCTGGCTGGCCTTGAGCGAAGCAGGCGAGCTGTTGAGGCCGTGGAGATAGAGAATAGATGCAGTCATGGAGCGGGAGGCTACTAGTGCCAAGCATCAGGCTGCAAGCTGCAAGGAGGTACGCATGCCGCTCCAGCCCATGCTTGGAGCGTGCAGCGGCTAATAACCTTTCACCGTGTAATCCACCTCGAACTCGATCCCGGTGACCCGCGACACCCCGGTATCCAGCCGCCCGTCGGCGTACAGACGCAGCCAGCGGTAGCCGGGCGCCGTGGTGTCGACCTGGAATTCTTCGCTGCCCGGAGCGAATTGCACGCAGGTGGACGGTGAGGCCAGCAGCCGCACAGCCTCACGCTGACGATCGAACTCCTGGTGGATATGCCCCCAGAGCAGCGCGCGCACCTGACTGAAGCGCTCCAGCACGGCGAATAGCGCCTCGGGGTTGCGCAGGCCGATGGGCTCCATCCAGCGGCAACCGATGGACACCGGGTGATGGTGCAGGCAAATCAGGTGATGGCGTTCCGGCGCTTCGCCGAGTGCGCGTTCCAGCAGGGCCAGCTGTTGCTGGTCAAGATAGCCCGGCACCGCACCGGGAATCGACGAGTCGAGCAGAATGATGCGCCAATTGCCCAGGTCGATCACCGGCTCCAGCAGATCGCTATCGGCGCAGGCGGCCTGCATGGCCGGGACGTCGTCATGGTTGCCGGGAAACCAGCGCGCAGGCGCCGCAAGCGCCGCGGTCATCTGCCGGAAACGCTCATAAGAGGCCTGACTACCGTCTTGCGAGAGGTCGCCAGTGGCGAGCATCAAGTCGATCTGCGGCTGCTCTTGCAGCACCCGGTCGAGCACTTGTTGCAGGCTGTCCTGGGTATCCATGCCCAGCAGTTTACCGGCCGCTTCGGCAAATAGATGGCTGTCGGACAACTGCACCAGCAGAACCGGGGAATCAGCAGCAGAATTGGGCGCGCTCGGCAAGGCCGTCTCCTTGGGCGGAATGCATGGATTATGCTGGGTAGTCCCGGCAGAGGTAAACCCGCGAAGCGGGCATGGATCACAGAAAACCGGTTGAAGTCCCAGGACGGGAGTAGGTTATTGCGCAGCAGCCCTTAAACCACCGGTTCCAGCTCATGGCCACAGGCCAGGCAATGGCTCAGCCATTCGCCGAGGAACAGATTGAGCTGGGATTTTTCATCCGGCTGATGCATGGCGGCATTCGGGTAAGGGTAGATGCTGCGAAAACGCCGCGCGTTCTGGGCGCCGATCACCTCGGCCATGCGCGCATCGTGGTACACCCGCACTTCCAGTTGCGGCACCGGCAACCAGGGCAGACTGTGCTCCTGGTGCGCCCGCACGGTCGAGGTATAGGGACAGGTTTCCAGCACCTCCAGGGTCAGCACGCCGAGCAGGTGCTCGCCCTGACTCAGGGCCACCCGCCGCGCACATGACGCCTCGCGCATGTCCGGCAGCAGGCGCATCAAGCGTGCATAGTTGGCTTCACAGGCCGCCTGCAGCTCGATCAAGTCAACCCGATAACGGTCACGCAGCAGGTTCACGACCATAACCCCCTAACCTCGGCGCGGTTCAGCGCCAGCCATTGCAAGGCGATGATGCTCGCCGCATTGTTGATCCGTCCGTCCTTGACCGCGTCCAGGGCATCCTCCAGCGGCAGGACATGCACCCGGATGTCCTCACCCTCCTCGGCCAGACCATGCACGCCCCCGGCGCCCTGACTGCTACAGCGCCCGAGGTACAGGTGCACCCGCTCGTCCGAGCCACCGGACGATGGAAAATATTCGCTGATCGGCCACAGCGAGGTCAGAACCAGGTTGGCCTCCTCCACCGCCTCACGCAGCGCCACCTGCTCCGGCTGCTCGTCGGTATCGATCAAGCCGGCGACCAACTCCAGCAGCCAGGGGTTGGCGCATTTGCCCATGGCGCCAACGCGAAACTGCTCGATCAATACCACTTCGTCGCGCTGCGGGTCATAGGGCAGCACGCAGACGGCATCGTGGCGGATAAACAGCTCGCGGCTGAGCGTCGGGCCCATTGCGCCGGAAAACTGCAGATGGCGCAGGCGCAGGCGGTCGAGGCTATAAAACCCGCGAAAGCAGGCTTCGCGCTCGATAATTTGCACCGCATCCGGGCCGGGTTTAAAGGTGTCGGTCATCCACGTCTCGCTCAATCCGATAATCAGGGCTTTCGCGCATCCTACCCCGGCCTCCGGCCTTGCGCAGCCTCTTTGCAGATTAGGCGCTGGCTGGGATCATGCAGCGCTGTTGCGACTGCCGGCCCTGGCGAACCTTCGGCATAACAGCGAGTCCAACCCAGCTAGCCCAACCCTCTCTCCGCCTGGCGCCGAACTCCATGCTTGCACGCAAACAACTCGTAATAATCGGCCTTGGCCTACTCCTCAGCGCCTGCCAGAGCCTGCTTCCAGGCGATCGCGCGCTGCCGCTGCAACGGATCGCCTGGGAGAGCATTCAACCGGATTGCCAGGGCGATAGCTGCCCACTGGTGAATGTCGACACCCTGATTTTTCCCGACGAAGCGCCGCTCAGCGAGTTGATCGAACAGCGCCTGCTGCAGATGACCGGCGACTCGCCGGACGCGCCCCTGCCCGCCTCGCTGCAGTCCTACGAAAAGGCTTTCCTGCTCCACGCCAAACGCGGCTGGAGCACTTACCTGCAGGCCAAGCTGCGCGAACAGTACGACCAACTGGTAATCATCGAGTTTTCCAGTTACCTGGCCACGGGCGGGGCACACGGCATGCCGGGGCGCGGCTTCCTCAACTACGACCGCACACTGAAAAAGGCCCTGAGCCTGGAGGACATGCTGCTACCCGGGCAGACAGATGCCTTCTGGAAACTCGCCGGCCAGGCCCACCAGCGCTGGCTGGCAGCCAACCAGCTGGAGCAGAACCCCGAGTTCATCCGCAACTGGCCGTTCGAGCGCACCGACAACGTCGCCCTCGGCCAGGCCGCGGTGCTGCTGAAATACGATGTCTACAGCATTGCGCCCTACTCCAGCGGGCATCCGCAGCTGACGATTCCTTACAGCCAACTCCAGGGCATCCTCAAAGCGCAATACTTTCCCGCGCGCGGCTGAAGGAGACGATCGCGCACGCCACGCACACGCAGGCCGGTCGACGCCGGCAAGTGCGCGGAGTAACTACTGGGGAGGGTGGGGACTCAGCCTGAGGCAGGTCGCAAATAGCCAAAAAAGGCAACACCGGGAGCACCTTCGCTCCCGGCGTCGGGTAACGCATCAGACCTGCTTGTAGATCACCGAACCTTCATCCTTGAAACGCGCGGCTTGTTCCTTGAAGCCGGCCTCGACCGCCTTGCTCTCGTCGGACAGGCCATTGACCTTGGCGTAGTCGCGCACTTCCTGGGTGATCTTCATCGAGCAGAACTTCGGCCCGCACATGGAGCAGAAATGCGCGACCTTGGCCGAGTCCTTGGGCAGGGTCTCGTCGTGGTAGCTGCGCGCGGTGTCGGGATCGAGGCCGAGGTTGAACTGGTCTTCCCAGCGGAACTCGAAACGCGCCTTGCTCAGGGCGTTGTCGCGGATCTGCGCGCCCGGATGGCCCTTGGCCAGATCGGCGGCATGCGCGGCGATCTTGTAGGTGATGATGCCGGTCTTGACGTCATCCTTGTTCGGCAGACCGAGGTGCTCCTTGGGCGTGACGTAGCAGAGCATGGCGCAACCGAACCAGCCGATCATCGCCGCGCCGATGCCCGAGGTGATGTGGTCGTAACCCGGGGCGATGTCGGTGGTCAGCGGGCCGAGGGTGTAGAACGGCGCCTCGTCGCAGCATTCCAGCTGCTTGTCCATGTTCTCCTTGATCAGCTGCATCGGCACGTGGCCGGGGCCTTCGATCATGCACTGCACGTCGTGCTTCCAGGCGATCTTGGTCAGCTCGCCGAGGGTTTCCAGCTCGCCGAACTGGGCGGCGTCGTTGGCGTCGGCAATCGAACCCGGACGCAGGCCGTCGCCCAGCGAGAAGCTGACGTCGTAGGCCTTCATGATCTGGCAGATTTCCTCGAAGTGGGTGTAGAGGAAGTTTTCCTGGTGGTGCGCCAGGCACCACTTGGCCATGATCGAGCCGCCGCGGCTGACGATACCGGTGACCCGCTTGGCGGTCAGCGGCACATAGCGCAGCAACACGCCGGCGTGGATGGTGAAGTAGTCCACGCCCTGCTCGGCCTGCTCGATCAGGGTGTCGCGAAACAGCTCCCAAGTCAGGTCTTCGGCCACCCCGTTGACCTTCTCCAGCGCCTGGTAGATCGGCACGGTGCCGATCGGCACCGGCGAGTTACGGATGATCCACTCGCGGGTTTCGTGGATGTGCTTGCCGGTGGACAGGTCCATCACGGTGTCCGAGCCCCAGCGGATGCCCCAGGTCAGCTTGGCCACTTCTTCCTCGATGGAGGAACCCAGCGCCGAGTTGCCGATGTTGCCGTTGATCTTCACCAGGAAGTTGCGGCCGATGATCATCGGCTCCAACTCGGTGTGGTTGATATTCGCGGGGATGATGGCGCGGCCGCGGGCGATCTCCTCGCGGACGAACTCGGCGCTGATCTCCTTCGGCACGGAAGCGCCGAAGCTATGCCCGGCATGCTGCTGATCGAGCAGACCGGCGGCGCGGGCTTCCTGCAACTTCATGTTCTCGCGGATGGCGACGTATTCCATCTCCGGGGTGATGATGCCCTGGCGCGCGTAGTGCATCTGGCTGACGTTCTTGCCGGCCTTGGCCCGGCGCGGGTTGCGCACATGGGCGAAGCGCATCTTGGTCAGCTCGGGATTGACCAGGCGTTCCTGGCCGAAGTGCGAGGACAGGCCGTCGAGCAGTTCGGTGTCGCCACGGTCGTCGATCCAGGCCGAACGCACGTCGGCCAGACCCTGACGCACATCGATGCTCACGCTCGGGTCGGTGTAGGGGCCGGAGGTGTCGTAGACCAGCACCGGCGCATTGACCTCGCCACCGAACTCGGTGGGGGTGATGTCCAGGCTGATCTCGCGCATCGGCACGCGGATGTCCGGGCGCGAGCCTTGCACGTAGATTTTCTGCGAACGCGGGAAGGGCTGGATCGACTGCTGGTCGACCTGGGCGGAATCACTCAGATTTGGGGTGTTGAGGTTTTTTTCTTGTGTGCTCATCGACTGGCTCTCTCCTGGGACTATATGTCGGGGTGAACCTGGGAGGAACTGAGCGGTGCGCGGGGGCACCTGGAACGGTGCCGAGAAGACTCGCCGAGAGGGTGGCGAGGACATCTTGTTCCCTACGCAGGCCTTAACCTGATCAGGTTCAACGGGATCCGGCAGCTGCCAATCTCAGCCCCGCAGTATGGGGCACCCCGACAAGAACCCGGCCAGTCTAATCAACACGCCGCGATAAAACCAACCGGAGGGTCAAAAAACCATGACCCATGCGTCGGATAGCGATGCAGCCCCCCCGCCCGGGCAGATTGTTGCGCGTAGGCAACATAGCTTGTTGCAAACTACACTGACGCCACTGTAAGCGCGCTTGACCCTCTCGGCAGCGCCCCTTAGCCTTGCCGATTACCGCCAAATTCAGGATCGCCCTAATGTTGCGCAGACTTTCCCTGGCTCTTGCTGTGGCCTCCGCTTCCAGCGGATTGGCCTGGGCTGAACAAGCCCCGCTGTCCACCAAAACAGACCTGGTCACGGTGTATCAGGAAGCCGCCAACAACAATGCCGACCTGGCGGCCGCGCGTGCGGATTATCGGGCTCGCCGCGAAGTGGTGCCGCAGGCACGTTCCGGCTTGCTGCCCAACCTCTCGGCCGGCGCCAACCTGAGCGACACCCATACCGAGGTCGACACCTCGCTCGGCTCGCAATCAACCTCGCGCAGCGGCACGGTGTACCAGGCCAATCTCAGCCAGCCGCTGTTCCGCGCCGACCGTTGGTTCCAGTTGCAGGCCGCCGAAGCCAGCAGCGAGCAAGCCGCGCTGGAGCTGTCGGCCACCGAGCAGAACCTGATCCTGCAGAGCGCGGAAACCTACTTCGCGGTACTCCGCGCCCAGGACACCCTGGCTTCGACCAAGGCCGAAGAAGCGGCGTTCAAACGCCAGCTCGACCAAGCCAACGAGCGCTTCGACGTCGGCCTGTCGGACAAGACCGACGTGCTCGAGGCCCAGGCCGGCTTCGACACCGCGCGGGCCAATCGGATCATCGCCCAGCGCCAGGTCGAGGACGCCTTCCAGGCGCTGATCACCTTGACCAACCGCGAATATGTGGCACTCGAAGGCATCGAACACAGCCTGCCGATATTGGCGCCGACACCGAATGACGCCAAAGCCTGGGTCGATACCGCCGCCACGCAGAACCTCAACCTGCAAGCCAGCAATTACGCGGTGAGCGCCGCCGAAGAAACCCTGCGCCAGCGCAAGTCCGGCCACGCGCCGACTCTGGATGCGGTGGCCAGCTACCAGAAAGGCGACAACGACAGCCTTGGTTTCAGCAACAACGCGGCCGCCGTTAATCGCTTCAGCGGTGATGCCGAACAGCGCTCGCTTGGCCTGCAACTGAATATCCCGCTGTACAGCGGCGGCCTGACCAGCTCGCAGGTGCGTGAAGCCTATCAGCGCGTCAACCAGAGCGAACAACTGCGCGAGAGCCTGCGCCGTCAGGTGGTGCAGAACACCCGCAACCTGCACCGCGCGGTGAACACCGACGTGGAAACCGTGCAGGCGCGCAAGCAGTCGATCATCTCCAACCAGAGCGCCCTGGAAGCCACCGAAATCGGCTACCAGGTCGGCACCCGCAACATCGTCGACGTGCTCGATGCCCAGCGCCAGCTATACAGTTCGGTGCGCAACTACAACGACGCGCGCTACGACTACATCATCAACAACCTGCGCCTCAAGCAGGCTGCCGGCACCCTCAGCCCAGCCGATCTGGAAGCCCTCGAGCAATACCTCAAGTCGGACTACGACCCGGATCGTGACTTCCTGCCACCCGACTTGGCCAAGGCCGCCGAAGCGCAGCTGCGCGGCAACCTGGATTATTGAGCCGTCCCGTGCAACGAAGAAGCCCGATGCGAGTCGGGCTTTTTTGTGGGTGCTGGCGACTCGTGGTGCGCCGCGCGCACCAGGACGTTCATCAGCGCCGCAACAGGCGCGCCAGCCCCGCCAGCAAGCGCGCCAGCGCCCCCTGGTTGGCCTGCATCACGGCCAGCCCCGCCTCGCGCATGTTCTGCGCCTGGGCAGGCTCGCGCCAAAGCCGGTCGAGCCGTTGTGCCAGGCCGTCGGCATCTGCCACTTCGAGCAAGGCGCCAGCCTCACGCAACTGCGCGGCAATTTCGAGGAAGTTGAACAGGTGCGGCCCGCTGAGCACCGGCTTGCCCAGTGCGGCGGGCTCCAGCAGGTTATGCCCGCCATTGCCGACCAGGCTGCCGCCGACGAAGGCCAGATCGGCCAGGGCATAGAGCAACAGCAGCTCGCCCATGGTGTCGCCGAGCAACACCTGGTCAGCCGCCACCACCGCCTCGCCACTGGCGCGCCGGCGCGTGGCGAAGCCTTGGCGCCGGCACAATTCGAACACCGCGCCGAAGCGCTCCGGGTGCCGCGGCACCAGAATCAACAAGGTCTCTGGCCGCTGCTCAAGTAGCAAGCGGTGCGCCGCCAGGACAATTTCATCTTCACCGGCATGGGTGCTGGCGGCGATCCACACCGGCCGCCGCGTGGCGCCCCACTGCTCGCGCAACGCGGCGGCCTGAGCAAGCAGCGCGGGATCGATGGCCAGGTCGAACTTGATCGAGCCGGTCACCTCGACGCACTCCGGCCGCGCACCCAAGCGGCGAAAGCGCTCGGCCTCGACAGCGGTCTGCACCGCGACCAGGCTCAACTCGGCGAGCATCGGCGCGGTCAGCCTGGCGAAACGCGCATAACCGCGTGCCGAGCGCTCGGACAGCCGCGCATTGGCCAGAGCCACGGGAATGCCGCGCCTGGCGCACTGATGGATGTGGTTGGGCCACAATTCGGTCTCCATGACCACCGCCAAGCGCGGCTGGGCGCGGTCGAGGAAACGCGCCGCGGCCCACGGCAGGTCATAGGGCAGATAGCAGTGCTGCACGCGCCCGGCATAGTCGGGCCCGGCGAACATGGCCTGAATCCGTTCGGAGCCGGTCGGCGTCATACAGGTGATGGTGATCGGCAACTGCGGGTAGCGCGCCAGCAATTCGGCAATCAAAGGCGCGGCGGCAATGCTCTCGCCCACCGACACCGCATGCAGCCAGATGCCGCCGGGCCGCAGCGGCGGCAAGCCAAGGGCGAAGCGTTCAGCGATACGTTTGGCATACGCCGGTGCGCGCCACGCGCGCCAAGCCAGACGCCCGGCGACCAGAGGCAGGCCGAGATGCAACAGCAGACTGTAAAGGGCTCTATTCATGGACGCGCAGCTTAGCAGAGCGGCCGCCAGCAATCAGCCGATGGCGCGCAGGCTCTCGGCAAAACACTCGGCCAGCCACAGCGCCGCCGGCCCCAGAGCCTCGTCGCGGCGGCAGACCAGCTCCACGACCAGCGGCGGCGGAGTCCAATCGCTACTCAACTCGACCAATTGACCCTGATAGGTCGGGTACTGCACCACATGGCGCGGCAACCAGGCCCAACCCAGGTTGCGCATCAACAACTCGGCCATGGCGTAGAAGCTGTCGGCGCGCCAGACCGAGGGGCTGATCTGCTCGCCGCCCGGATAGAGGCTGTCCTGCGGCGCCATCAGCAATTGCCGGTGGCGGGCCAACTCGCGCCGGTCGACATGCCCCGCCCCCGCCAGCGCATGCCCGGCCCCACACACCGTGACCATCTCGATGGTGCCCAGTCGTTGCCGCTCGAGGGCTTCAGGCATCTGCTCGTGGTGGAACAGCAGGCCGAGGTCGGCGCGGCGTTCGAGCAGCTTGCGCGCCACATCGCCCTGGGCGCCGCTGGCCAGTTGCACCTCCAGCAGCGGAAAAGCCTGGGCCAGGGCTTCGAGACTGTCGAGCACCGGCTGATAGGGCATGGCCTCGTCCTGGGCCAGACGCAGGCGCACTTCCTCACCGCGCACCAGCCCCAGCGCCCGGCCTTCCAGGCGTTCGCACTGGCGCAACACCTCGCGCGCTTCTTCCAGCAAGGCCGCACCGGCATCGGTCAGGCGTGGCTGGCGGCCACTGCTGCGCTCGAACAACAGCACCCCGAGATCGGCTTCCAGCATGGCAATGGCAGTGCTGACCGCCGATTGCACGCGATTCATCTGCCGGGCGACGGCAGAGAACGATTGGCCCTCGGCCACGCTGACGAACAGTCGAATTTGCTCCAGACTCCACTGCATAACCCATCTCCAAAACAGATAGGTAATCACTTTATCCCATCAGATGAACGACTAGAATGGCCGACAGATCAAACAGGAGGCCCACCATGAGCGGCTATCTCTATCTCGCCGTCGCCATCACCGCCGAAGTCATCGCAACTACGTCGATGAAGGCACTGGACGGTTTCAACAAACCGCTGCCCCTGCTGCTGGTGGTCATCGGCTACGCCATTTCCTTCTGGATGCTCAGCCTGGTGGTCAAAACCATTCCGGTCGGCGTTGCCTACGCCGTCTGGGCGGGCCTGGGCATCGTCCTGGTGAGCATTGCCGCGGTGTTTCTCTACCAGCAGCGCCTCGATCTGCCGGCCATGCTCGGCATGATCCTGATCGTCTGCGGCGTGGTGGTGATTCAATTGTTCTCGCACAGCGTCAGCCATTGAGAGAAGCGCCAAACTTCCCGGCGGTCGCCCAAAACGGCTACGTGCCCGTGGCTTAAAACTTGTCGCGCGCAGCTTGCCATTTGCCACTTGCCGTTATACTGCGGGTCTGTTTCCCAACGAGGCCCTCGCATGTCCCAGGCACTGAGCACTGACGTTCTGATCGTCGGCGGCGGTATCGCCGGCCTCTGGCTGAATGCGCGCTTGCGCCGCCAGGGCTTTGCCACCCTGCTGGTGGAAAACGCCAGCCTGGGCGGTGGGCAAAGCGTCAAATCGCAAGGCATCATCCACGGCGGCGCCAAGTACGCCCTGCACGGCGCGCTCACCGGTGCCTCGGAGGCCATCGCCGACATGCCACGCCGCTGGCGCGAAGCGCTGGCCGGCAGCGGCGAACTGGATCTCACCGGCGTGCGCCTGCTGTCCGATGCGCACTACCTGTGGTCGCCCGGCAGCCTGGCCGGCAATATCACCAGCTTCTTCGCCAGCAAGGCGGTACGCGGCCGGGTCGACCAGGTCAAGGGCGAGCAGCTGCCGCTGGCCCTGCAACACCCGCAATTCAAGGGCAAGGTCTACCGCCTGGCCGAACTGGTGCTGGATGCCCCCAGCCTGATCGAGCGCCTGGCCGCATTGGCCGCCGACGGCCTGCTGGCCGCCGCGGCCATCGCCCCGCTGCACGAACGGGGTGAACTGGTCGGCCTGATCGTCGATGGCCGCGAGATTCGCGCGCAACGCATCGTGCTCAGTGCCGGCAGCGGCAACGCGCAACTGCTCGCCGCGCTGGGCCTGGCTCAGCCCGTGCAGCAACTGCGGCCGCTGCACATGGTGCTGGTCAAGGGCCCGAGCCTGAAACCGCTGTATGCCCACTGCCTCGGCGGCGGACCGAAACCGCGGGTCACCGTCACCACCCATCCGGCGGCCGATGGCGAATGGATCTGGTACCTCGGCGGCGAGTTGGCCGAGGCCGAAGGGGTGGCCCGCGACGCAGCCGCGCAGATCAAAGCCGCCCAGAAGGAGCTTGGCGCCCTGTTGCCCTGGGTCGATCTCTCCAGCGCCCATTGGGCGACCCTGCGCGTCGAACGCGCCGAGCCGGCGCAGTCCGGCCTGACCCGCCCGGACAACGCCTTTCTCGCCGAGCAAGGCCCGCTGCTGGTCGGCTGGCCGACTAAACTGGCATTAGCCCCGGACTTCGCCGACCGCGTGCTGGCGGCTCTCGACCGTGACGGCATCCAACCCGCCAGCCATGCGCCGTTACCCGCCCTGCCGCGCCCGGCCATCGCGCGCCCGGCCTGGGAGGAGTTGTTTTAATGCATAACTTGCACACGCTGCATAACCTGCACCGCCCGTTCGGCGCGACCGACCTGCTGATCTCGCCACTGGGCCTCGGCACGGTGAAGATCGGCCGCGACCAGGGCGTCAAGTACCCCAACGGCTTCACCATCCCGGACGACGCGACGGTGCGTGAGTTGCTCGCCCAGGCCTTCGATCTGGGGATCAACCTGATCGACACCGCCCCCGCCTACGGCAACAGCGAAAGCCGCCTCGGCCCACTGTTGCGCGGCCAGCGCCAGCGCTGGGTGATCGTCAGCAAAGTCGGCGAAGAGTTCGAGGGCGGCCACTCCAGTTTCGATTTTTCCCCAGAGCACACGCGCTTCTCCGTGGAGCGCAGCCTCAAGCGCCTGCAAACCGACTTTATCGACCTGCTGCTGGTGCACTCCGACGGCAACGACGTCGCCATTGTGCAGGACAGCGGCGTCTACGAGACCCTCGCCGAGCTCAAGCGCGAAGGCAAGATTCGCGGTTTCGGCCTCTCCGGCAAAACCGTCGAGGGCGGCCTGCTGGCGCTCGAGCAAGGCGACTGCGCGATGATCACCTACAACCTCAACGAACAGAGCGAGCTGCCGGTACTGGACTACGCTGAGCAGCACGGCAAAGGCATTCTGATCAAGAAAGCCCTGGCCAGCGGGCATGCCTGCCTGCAACCGGGCGAAGATCCGGTACGCGCCAGCTTCGAGCTGATCTTTGCCCACCCGGCCGCGAGCTGCGCGATCGTCGGCACCATCAATGCGCAGCACCTGGCCCATAATGTCGCGGCTGCCGCGGCGGTGATTCAGGATATTGCCTGACCCGCCATAACCCGCCGCGCGCATCTGCGGCAGTGGTTTCGACCGTGCCCCAGCACCCCCGGCGGACACGCCTGGCCAGCTGTCCGCTCGGGGGCCGAGCCCAACGCAACGCAGGAGCCGACATGTCGCGCACGCTTAGCCGCCATGATCCCAGTGCCTTCAAGACCCTGCCCTTGTTCGTCGAGGCGACTACGGACGGCCTCAGCTACCAGAGCCTGGGGCGGCCGCTGAACTTCAGCGAGATGCTGGAACGCCGTCGCGCGATCGAGGTCAGCGATAATCAACGTTTCGCCGTGGAACTGGCCAACCTGGGGGTTTCGGTACGCCTGACCCTGAACTGGCAAGGTCGCGACTACTGGGTGCTGGTTCGCCAACGGCGCCAGGATCGGGGCGATGTGGTACTCAAGCTGATCTCCGGCTACGTGCCCGCCCACGAACTCAATCTGCCGCTGCTCACCGCTATTCAGGAGGTTGCCGAAGAGTGCCTGCTGGAAACCCCGGAAGGCTGGCTGAGTGGCCGCTTCGGCGAAACCTGGCTGCCCTCGCCCTATCACGGCGCCTTGCGCTACCGCGAAACCCTGCACTTCCACCTCAGCCCGCTGTCCGGCGCGGCACGCCCGGTGCAATGCGGCAACCTGCCCCTGCTGGAACGGCCACGCGCCTATGTGCACCTGCCCACCGCCTCGTTGCAGCTGGTCTATGACCTGCGCCTGGAGCTGCCCAAAGAGGCCAGGCAACTCAGCCTGTTCCACGTCGACGAACGCCTGGAAGACGGCAAGCTGCTCGCCCGCCTCGATCGTTGCCGCCCGGATCTGTACCTGATACCGCTGCAACAGGGTCGACCGAGCGCCGAACTGCTGACCCTCAACAAAGGCGTACTGAAAGCCGCCAGCACCCGGGGCCTGTGGCTGGCGGAGAGCTTCGCGGCGCAGGATGGCTGGCTGGTGCGTGACGAACGGATTCGCTGGAAAGACTGGCTGAAGCAACAGAAGCTCAGCGCCGCGCCGCCCAAACCGACGGCGAAGCCGCGAGCGCCGGCGCTGTCAGCGCCACCCAAGCTGAACGCCGCCCAACTGGGCTGAACGGCATGCTCTCGGATCAGTTGCTGCGGATTTTCTCGACGATGGCGGTGGTCGAGCTGTTCTCCACCAGGCCCAGCACCCGCACTTCGCCACCGTAGGCGCTGACAATCTCGGCGCCGACCACCTGCTCAATGCCATAGTCGCCGCCCTTGACCAGCACATCCGGTTTGACCTCGCGCAGCAGGTTTTCCGGGGTGTCTTCGCTAAAGCTCACCACCCAGTCCACCGCGCCGAGGCCGGCGAGCACGGCCATGCGCCGATCCACCGCATTGATCGGTCGACCGGGGCCTTTCAGGCGGCTGACCGAGGCGTCGTCGTTGACCGCCAGCACCAGGCGATCGCCTTGGGCACGGGCCTGCTCCAGATAAGCCACATGGCCGGCATGCAGGATGTCGAAGCAGCCGTTGGTGAAGACGATTTTCTCGCCATGGGCGCGGGCATCCTCGATGGCGAGCAACAGTTGTTCCGGGCTCAGCACACCGCGTTCGGAACCCGCCTCGCGCTGGATCGCCCGACGCAACTCGGGAGCGCTGATGGCGGCGGTACCCAGCTTGCCGACCACGATACCGGCGGCCAGGTTGGCCAAAGCGACGGCCTGGGGCAATTCCTCGCCAGCCGCCAGGGACGCCGCCAGGGTCGAAATCACCGTATCGCCGGCACCGGTGACGTCGAACACTTCCCGGGCACGGGCCGGCAGGTGCAGCGGCGCATGCGCGGGGCGCAACAGGGTCATGCCGTGCTCGCCGCGGGTGATCAGCAGCGCACCCAGCTCCAACTCGTGCATCATGCGGGCGCCCTTGGCCACCAGCTCGGCCTCGTCGACGCAATGGCCGACGATGGTCTCGAACTCATGGAGGTTCGGCGTGATCAGGCTGGCGCCGCGATAAATCGAGAAATCCTTGCCCTTGGGGTCGGCCAGCACCGCAATACCCTTGGCCCGCGCCGCCTGGATCAGTGCCTGATGGTTCCTCAGCGCGCCTTTGCCGTAGTCGGACAGCACCAGCACCTTGACCCCGGCCAGCTGCTGCTCGACTTGCACGGCCAGGGCCGCCGCATCGGTATTGAACGGCTCTTCGAAGTCCAGCCGCAGCAACTGCTGGTGCCGGCTCATGACCCGCAGCTTGACGATGGTCGGCTGCGCGGCAATCCGCTGAAAACAGGTTTTCACCCCCACGGCCGCCAGGCTATTGCACAGGCTCTCGGCCGCCTCGTCGGCACCGGTCACGCCCACCAAAACGGCCGGCGCACCCAGCGCGGCGATGTTCAACGCCACGTTGGCGGCACCGCCCGGACGGTCTTCGATCTGCTCGACCTTGACCACCGGCACCGGCGCCTCCGGCGAAATCCGCGAGGTGCCGCCGTGCCAATAACGATCGAGCATGACATCGCCCACCACCAGAACGGGGGCTTGGTCGAAACGGGGCATGGACAACTTCATGGGGGCTCCGGGAGCGGCAAAATCGCCGCGAATCATAGCATGGAGAGGGTAACGGGCCGATCTCACTCGTCGAGCGCACGCACCCAGAACAGTTCGTGGCGGCGCACGGCCTTGCGGAAGAACTCGTCCTCACCGCTGGCCGGCCAGCGGCGTCCGGCCAGTACACGCTGGATCACTCGGCGCAGGCGTTTCTTGGCCGGCAAGCGGCCCTGCAGATCATGCTGCATAGCCAGGGCCATGGCCTTGTCCACTTGCACCTCGGCGCTCAGGCTCGGGCTCCACAAGCCGTCCGCCGGCAGACTCTCGATGGCCGGCGGCAGGGCGATGCCCATGCCCGCCGAGCCCATCGGCCAACGGTCGTTGTCGTGCAGGTGGTTGGCGTACAACAGCAAGGTCTTGGGTTTCCAACTGCTCAGCTCGATGGCCTCGAGCAGCGCCTGGGTGCTGGCCACATGGTCGCTGTGCGGATCCAGCTGCGGGTGCGGGGTGACGATCGCCTCCGGGCGGAAGTGTTCGAGCAAGGCCACCAGGTCGGCCAACAGATTCTGCCAACTGGGTACACCATCGGCATCGCCGGGCAGCGTCAACGGGTTATGCCGGCGCACCGGGCGCGTATCGCCGTCCCCGGAGTCGCGCGAAGCGAAGCCCTGCTCCGGCTGCAGCGCCATCGCCGGCAATTGCAGGCAGTAATAGCCGAGCTGCGCGCAACGCGCCTGCGGCACACCGCCCCATAGCGGTATGGCCAGGCTGTCCCAGGCGCGCAGGCGGCCCTTGAGACGCGCAGCGGCGACCTGGCCCAGGCCCAGACGGCGATAGGCGTCGGCCTCGATCTCGCCCTGAGTCAGGGTGACGATACTGGCCTCGGCAGCCCGGCTATAGAGGCCGAAGGCCGCCAGCTCGGCGTCATCGGCATGCGGCGCAATGACCATCAAGCGCCGACTGGCATAGTCGGGGTTAGTCAATGCATACAAGGTGCCGGTCTGCGCCAGGCGGCAAAAACGCCCGCGCAACTGCAGTTGCCCGCTGGCCAACGCCTCGCCTTGCCCGGAAAGATTGAGGTAGCGCTGGCCGCCAACCCCACGCTCGAAGTCCTGGCGATCGTCGCCCAACAGCACATAGGGATCGAGCCAGCGGCCCAGCCAGTTCGCCTCGATTCGCAGTTGCAGAATCAGGCAATCGGCCGCCGCGAAGTCGCCGTCGACCTGCAGGCAAGCGCCGGCAAGGCGCGCGGCAAACCGCGGCGTTGCAGGCGCAAAGTCATAGCGATAGTCGTCGCGCGGGGCATAGAACAGATGGTCGGCGAACCAGGCCTCGTGCGCGACCCAGCCCAGCACCAGCAGAATGGGCAGCCACCACCAAGCGACGAACACCCCGCATACCGCCAGCAGCAGCAAGGCCAGCACCAGGGCGATGCGCTTTTGCCGGCGATGGCGGCTAAGAAGAGCTTGCTTGCGTCCAGACATATTCAAACCTGATAGACCGGCACCCGGTTGCACCAGCGATCTTTATATTCCCGATCGGCACGCCCAAAGGAGTAGCGCAGCGGCTTGCCGATGGCCCGCGCCTCGGCCCAGGCGCTCTGGGTGTTGATAAAACTCAACACGCTGCCGGGGCTGAACTCGCGGTTTTGCGGGTCGACGCCGCCATTGATGTACTCCAGGCTGACCCACTGCGGCGCCTCGACCCGATAGAGCACTTGAATGGCCACCGGCTCGTCATTGAGGTAAATCAGCGAACCGGTGATGAACTCGCGCATCAAGGCGAAGACCTCGGCCAGGTGCGCCTGGCCGGTGGCCTCGAAGCCCCAGCGGCGCTGGAACAGATCGGCATATATCCGCGCCTGCTCGGCAGCGGACAGCTCCAGCATGGGCCGGATAACGCCGCCCGCCTCTTCCAGCAAGCGTTGCTCGCGGCGCTGGTTGTAGCGGAACTTCTTGCTGTATTGCTCCGGCTCACGGGCCAGGGCCAAGCCTTCCGTCTGCTCGCGCAGGGTGCTGATGCGCCCGGCGTGCAGATCGGACAGGTAGCGCGCCTTGTGCCGCAGCGGCACCTGCGCGACCGCGGCCAGCGGCACAATAATCTCGGCATTGCCCAGATCGAACAGGCCGCGCTTGCCCTGTTGCTTCAACACATCCTTGGACAAGGCCAAGTGGCGACCCCAGGTCGGCAACGCCGCCTGCAATTCCCCCTGTTGCAACCAACCCAGATAGCGCACCGGGATGCCCGCCAAGCAGGCCAACCGCTCGACCACCTGAGGATGAGTCGCCACACTGCCGCCGAAGCGCTGCCAGGCCTCGGCATAGGCGGGTGCATCAATCGGCGTCCAACCCTGCTCACGCCAGGCGCGCAAATGACTCAGCATCAAGCGCCCTGCTCTACCGGGACGAGCTCATCGCCTTCGGTAAACTGCCTGGAGTGCAGGCGGGCGTAGTAGCCATTCTGCGCCAGCAACTCGCGATGGGTGCCGCGCTCGACGATGCGCCCCTGATCCATCACCAGAATCAGGTCGGCCTTCTCGATGGTGCTCAGGCGATGGGCGATCACCAGCGTGGTACGCCCCCTCATCACCTCGTCCAGCGCCGCCTGGATATGCCGCTCGGATTCGGTATCCAGCGCCGAGGTGGCCTCGTCGAGAATCAACACGGGAGCATCCTTGAGCAAGGCCCGGGCGATGGCCAGGCGCTGGCGCTGACCGCCGGAGAGCAGCACGCCGTTCTCGCCGACCAGGGTGTCGTAACCCTGCGGCATCTGCTCGATGAACTCGGCGGCATAGGCCGATTCGGACGCCTTGCGCACATCGTCCAAAGGCGCACCGGCCAGATCGCCATAGGCGATGTTGTTGCTGACGGTGTCGTTGAACAGGGTGACGTGCTGGGTGACCAGGGCGATATGCCGGCGCAGGTTGCGCAGGTTGTAATCCTCGACATCCAGCCCATCGAGCAGAATCTGCCCCTGTTCATGATGGTAGAAGCGCGGGATCAGGCTGGCCAAGGTCGACTTGCCGCTGCCGGATCGACCGACCAGAGCGATCATCTGCCCCGGCTCGACGCTGAAGGAAATATCTTTGAGCACCGGCGTCTCGGCGCCCGGGTACTGGAAGCTCAGGTTAGCCACCTCAAGACGACCACTGACTTGCTCACGCTCCTGAGTACCGTGGTCAGTCTCCGGGGTTTCATCGAGCTGTTCGAAGATGCTCTCCGCTCCCGCCACGCCCTTCTGAATGGTGGAACTGACTTCCGAGAGCTGACGAATGGGCTTGGGCAGCAAACCGGCCAGGGTGATGTAGGCCACCAGATCGCCAGCCGACGCATCGCCGCGCATCAACAATACGAGGAACATCAACACAGCCATGGCACTGTAAATCACCAACTGCAACATCGGGGTATAGACCGCCGAAGTCTTGGTCATACGCAACTGCTTTTCGGTATTGCTCTGGCTCGCCCCCAGAAAACGTGTTTGCTCATAGGCTTCACCGCCGAAACTGCGCACTACCCGGTAACCCTGAATGGTTTCCGAGGCCACATGGGTGACATCGCCCATGGCCACCTGAATTTTCTTGCTCTGCTTGCGGAATTTCTTACTCGCGCTGCTGACCATCACGCCGATCACGGGAAGAATGGCGACCATCACCAGAGTCAGCTGCCAATTCATCCACAGCAAGGTGGCGAAGAGGAAGATCACCGTCATCCCCTCGCGCACCAGCACCTTGATCGCATCGGTAGCGGCCCCGGTGACCATAGTCACGTTATAGGTGATGCGAGAGATCAAATGGCCCGAATTGTGGCTATCGAAATAACGATTGGGCAGGATCAGCAGATTGTTGAACAACGCCACGCGCAAATCGTGCACCAACCCCAGCGATACCTTGGCCAGGAAGTAGTTGCCCAGATAGGAGCCGACCCCTTGCCATAAGGCGATCAGCACGATCAGCAGCGGTACCGCCTCGACCAGCTGAAGATCCTGAAGGTAGGGAACGTTCGGAAACAGGCTGGCGTCCGGATTGGCCAATCCGTCAACGAAGTACTTGAGGATGTAGCCAAGCATCGGCTGGGTAGAGGAGAAAATCAGAAACCCCAGGATGCTGATGGCGAACAGCCCCCAATATGGCACCACATAGTTCAGCAAGCGCCAGTAAATCTTCAGACTGGTTGCGTCCTGCGACTTGGAAGAATCAGCAGACATCATTCGGTGACCTTGCTACAAAGTGGCCGACATTCTAGCAGGCTGTAGGCACCGCCTGTGGAATGGCCAAGCTTCGGCTATTGAGGCATGATCGCCAGCCCGCCAAACTTGAGCCAGGACAAATGACCCTTTCCCACCACATCAGCTCGATCTCCAGCCAACAACTCGAGGCCCTGGGGCGCGGCGGCCAGGTGCTGGAGCAGGACAGCCATGGCCCCAAGGTGATCCGCCAGAGCAACGGGCGGATGCTTAAAATCTTCTACCCGCGCAAAGGACTCAGCCTCTCCCGCCTGTTCCCCACCGCACTACGCTTTGCCCGCAACGCCGAGCGGTTGCGCGCATTGAGCATTCCGAGCTTGCAGGTTGAGCAGGTTTACCGCGCCGACAACCGCGTATTCGCCGCACTGTACCAACCGATTCCAGGCGTCACCCTGCGACAGAAGCTCGATACCGACAAGCGGCCCACGGAGCCCGAGCAGATCCGCCTGGCCCACTTCATCAATCAACTGCACCGCAAGGGCGTTTATTTCCGCTCGCTACACTTGGGTAACATCGTCGAGTGTCCCGATGGTCAATTCGGGCTGATCGACATCGCCGACATGCGCTTCTTCCGACTGCCACTCAATCGCTGGCAGATTAGCCGCAACCGTGCTCACTTCGAAAAGTACGTCGAGAAGGAGGGCCTACCCTTCCCTTGTCAGGCGCTCTGGGCCCTCTGTGAAAAATTGCGATAGCGATTGATGATCAAGGCGGCCGGCAGGAGTACCAACAGCCAGAGCTCGTCGGGATTGCCGATCAGCGAACTACCATCGAAGTTGAGCATGCAAAGCGCCACAAGCAGATATAGGCCCCAGGCATCGCGGCAGCACCAGGCACGCCAAAGCGTCAACAGCATTGCCGTCAGAAATAGCAGTAGCGCCGGAAGACCGTAATAAAGCCCCAAGGCCAGAAAGATATTGTGAGGATGCTGGATCGGACTACCGCCCAAAATAAGCGCCTGGGTCTCGTAGTCCAACCCACAACCGCTCAGCAGGCCGCAGCGCCACCAGTCCGCCAGCAGAATACCCCACAGCTCGAAACGCCCTGCATCCGCGCGGCGCAACAACGACTCGAAATGCCCGTCGTAGGTCAGCAGGCCGAGCAGGGCAGCGACCAGCACCGAGACCGCAAACACGCCCAGAAGCGCAGGACGTCCCGCGCGCGCCAGGTACCAGCCAGCCAACAGGACACCCAATACCGCAACACCAACCAGACCGGAACGGCTCTGCAGAATGAAGCCGATGCAGAACAGCATCAGGCAGAGGCCCGACAAACCCTCGATATAGCGTCGCTCGCGGATCCAGGCTGGTGCCACCAGCGCCAGGCAGCTTGCCAGCCAGATGCTGGTGTAGATGGGACCGGTCATGCGCCCCGGCAACCAGAGCACCCGCTGCCCCACGGCGTAACGGCCGGTCACCCAGTAAAGCAACGCCGACAGCACCACATAGGCGGTCAACGTCCAGAACAGCGCGCGCGCGAAGCGCGGGTGACGAAACAGCTCCGGACGCACCAGCAGCACCACGCAGGCGAGGAACAACATCACATAGCCAACATGCTTGAAGAACTGCAGATCGCCACTGATGGCGCCAACACCCAGCGCCCAGGCGAGGAAGGCCAGCCAACCCCACTCGACGCCCTGCAACGGCAGCAGGCGGCCCCGGTCGCGAAGCAACGCAAACAGACCAGGCAGCGCCACCAAGGCGTAGTACACGTTATTGACCATCTTCGCGGTCGGCAGCAGCAGAAAGCTGGCGATAAAGAGCAACAGCGCCAGGGTGTGGTAGTTCAATTTAAACCGTAATGATAACTGCCCAATAAACCCTCTCAAATCCACCATCCAATCAATACACCCGCGGTAAATGCCAACAGCAACTTCACTCTGTCCAGACGTTTGCGCTTGATTTTCTTCGAACGCTCTTCAGGCACAGCCACATGCTCGCCGAAGCCGGTGTGCAATACCGCATCGTTCTCCAGAATCAGCGCATGACGTTCGGCGTACAGGGCGGACAGCTCCTTCTCGCCCGAATACTGGGCGAAGGGAGCGGATGCCTGGTAATCCTTCAGGCGGCGCAAGCCGGGATTGAAGGAGAAACCCTGCCACTCGACCTTGCGCGAACACACCCGATAGCAGGCGATACCGTCCACGAGCCGGCGCTCGCCGAGATACACGTACGGGCTGTGCACTGCCAGGTCATGCGCCGCACTGCGCAGCCAGACCTGCAGCGCCTGGGGGTCGCTTTCCAGGAGGCGCTGGGAATCCTCGATGAATCCCGGACGATAGAACTCCCAGTCATCCTCGCAATGAAAGATCCACGGCGTTGCCACTGCCGCGTAGGCCGCATCGATCGAACGCAGCTGGCCCAAGCGGGGATTGTTGACCCAGAAACGAGTGTGGGGGCGCCAGTGCTCCGGAATGCAAGATTCCACCTGGGCACTGCCGGAGTCCTCGGTGATATAGACCGCGCGAATCGGCGCGGTATTGAAACGATCGAGACTTTCGAGAGTACGGCGCAACAGATCGAAACGCCCACAACTGGTCACGACGACCGTAATGTCACTGTCAGGAGAAAAAATCATCGGAGCTCAGTCCTTGTGAAAGCCGGTTGCGCTGATCGACCAGCGTGAACCTAATGCCCAGTCTGCGCCCTGTTCGGGCAAGGCAGCATGCCAGCCGGTCTTCCAGGCTATGAAATGAAAGTAGGGGAATTCTCGCTCGTCGCCCCTGTCGGTACGCATGACCCCGTTATCCCAGAACCAACGCTGCGGAAAGTCGAAGCTGCCATCCACCCAGGCGATCCGGCCGTTGGGTGTGCTGTAGGCCTCGGCAAATTCGCTGCGCCGGCGCCACGGGTTGGCCGCATCGAGCAGCCGGCGCAGCCCCGCCGGCCAGTTCTTGCGGCGAATGAACAGCCGACTGAAGGCCACCTCGTCGAATGCCTGGTGCCGGGGGTTCGCCAGCAGGCGGCGCCAGCCCTCGACAGAGCGGAACGCCTCGCGCATGCGCGCATTGTTTCTCAGCAGGCAGAAGTGCCCGGAGACCCGCCGCTCATGAGTGGACAGCAACTCATAGCGCGCCAGGCGCTGGTCGGTGAAGTAGCGGCGCAACTGCCCGTACACCAGGTCGATGTCGCTGAAACCCCAGAAATCGTAGCCTTCGAGCTCGTCGGCGTGAATGAACCCCAGCGCCGGCTTGAGGTCGCACAGTTTGTAGGGGCTTTCGGGCGCAAAAGCAATCTCCAACTTGGCACCCGCCTGCTGGCAATAATCGGCAAAGCTGATCGCCCTGACCTCGAGATTGTCGGGCGCTCCCGGCAGCTCGCCGCAGTCGCTAAACAGCAGCCAGTCGATATCGGGATTGGCACGGCAGCTGGCGACGAAGAATGGCATCCAGTGCGGCCAGCGGCCGAAATAAGGGATCAGGATTCGAATACGCATCATCCCAACCAGCTCCAGCGAGCGCGGATCCGCTCCGCGGTCGTCAGCGGCGGCTGCGCGGCGAGTGGCGGCGTCATGGCCTCGACTACCGACCGACCGACCGCGGCGAAACTGTAGCGTTCGGTGACCAACTGCTGACCGGCCCGGGCGATGCGTTGCGCCAGCTGCGGATCGCCGCGCAGGATCTGCAACTTCTGCTGCAATTCGGCCACATCGCGGTAGAGCACGAGATTGCCCATATCCTCGAAGCCGAGCGCCTGCTCCTCGGCGCCGCCCTGCCAGTAGGCCAGCAGGACGCAACCACAGGCCATCGCCTCGAAGTTCTTGATCATGTACTCGCCCATGCCGACGTCGGCACTGACGAAGAAGCGGATGCGATTGAGGGTGTTGAGGTACTCCTCTCCCGACTTGGTACGCGTCACCGTGAGGTTTTCCACCCGCCCCAACTCGTCGAGCAAGGCCTTGCGGCCACTGTAGGCGACGCTCTTGGTGCTGCCGACGAAGGCCAGCTCTATGTCGCGCTCCAGCCCCAGGTCGCGCAACAACGCCTGGTCATAGCCCTTGGGCACGAATACCGCGTCGAACCCCTCCTCGCGCAGACGCCTCGTCACCTCGGCGCCCGAACTGATGACCCTGGAACCGGGCAGTTTGCGGTAATGCTCGCTGAACTTCCCGGTGTACTTGCAGGGAATGTAATTCTGGTAAGCATCGTGCTCGAGAATCACCAGATTGGGGATCGAACGGATGAAGGCCACCTGCTTGATCTCCTGCTTGAAGCGCAGGAAGAACAGAATACGGTCGTAACGGGACAGATCCACCTGGTCGCGAAAGTAGCGCCTTAGATCGGCCTGCTCGGCCTTGTCCAGCCAGCGCAGGTCGCACTGGCAGCTGTCGGCAATGCCCTCATAAAAACGATCGAGAATGGCGCGCTGCTCGCGCTGCACCAAGAACAGAACATTCATCGCGGATGACTACTCCTCAAGTTGATCACCCATGTCCTCTGCGCCGGCGCGTGTGAGGCGGATGCGTTTGTACCTGGCCGCGGGCGCGTCGTGCCTGATCCTCCAGGATGCCAGGAACGGCTCGGGTTGGTTCAGGGGGTGCTCGAGCAGCGACTGTACGGGAGCATTCCACCAGGCGCTGTCCAGCAGCCCCCGGATAACCGCCTCGGCGTGGCGGTAGCGGATTATCTTCGCCGGCGTACCCGCGACTATCGCGTAGGGCGGCACATCGCGAGTGACCAGGGCGCGGGCGGCCACCACCGCCCCCGTGCCGACGACAATGCCCTCCAGCAGCATGGCTTCACGGCCGATCCAGACATCGTGCCCGACCTCCAGGGGTGGCAGCTGGGCGTCATACTGCAGTTCGGCCCTGGCGTGCTGGAAAGGGTGACTACTGACCCAGTCCAGCGGATGCCCCGCCCGATCCTGACCGAGGATCACGCCGCTGCCGATGGAGCAGAATCGCCCGATACGACTGACGTTGAGCAGCTCGGCCGAGCTGCGGATATAGCTCATGGCGCCAATGCTCAGGAACCTGAAGTCCATCTTCACCAAGCCGAGCGAGACGCCTTCCTCGAGCAGAAGTTGCGCGCGCGTCGCCAAGTCTGCCAGGCGGGGCGAAAACTTGATGCCGTGGCGCCTGAGCATACGCCTGCAACGGTACTCAGCAATGAGTCGCCTCAAAGAGCCTGCCCCTGTTCGCTCACGACCAGCGGCAAGCGCCAGAATGCCTCGGCAACCGCTCTATCGGAAAACAGCGTCTCGAGTCGCTGCAGCATCAAGGTGGCGCAGAGCGCTCTGTGCTCGGCGTCGAGTCCGGCCATGTGGCGCATGGCCGCCGCCAGCGCCGCGGCGTCGGCCAAGGGAAACAGCACCCCGACGCCCTCTATCACCTCGCGGCCACCGCCACAGTCGCTGCCTATCACCGCCACCCCCGCCGCCATCGCCTCCAACAGAACCATCCCGAAAGGCTCATGGTCGGAGGTCAAGGCAAACAGGTCAAATGCCTTGAAATAACGCCGTCCATTAGCCACCTGACCGAGAAAGCGTACGGACTCAGCCACCCCCAGTTCCTGCGCCAGCGCCTTCAGGGCTGACTCCAGGCGCCCGCTGCCCATAATTGCCAACAAACTGCCCGCCGGCAGCTGCGGCAATGCCTGGGCAAAACCGCGAATCAAGGTGGCCTGATCCTTGTCTGGATGCAGGCGGCCAACATTGCCGACCACCCAGGCGTTCTGCGGCAAGCCAAGGTGCGCGCGGGCCGCCTCACGGGAAACCTGCTCGGCCTGAACCGCAGCGATATCGATACGGTTGTACAGGGTTTCGATGCGCTCGCTCGGCCAGGATGGCAGGCAGGCGCGCATGTCGTTGCGCACCGCGTTGGAGACGCCGAGCAAGGCCAGACGTTTGCTAAAGAAGTTGGCGAACAGTTGCCGCGTGCGACGCTGGTAGTCGCCGAAGGCATGGTGCACGCCGATTACCGGCAGATCGCTACCGAGCAAGGCGACGTAGATCGGCTTGAAGCGGTGGGCGATGCACAGCTTGAAGTTACGCTGCGCAACGAGCCGCTTGATGTCGCGAATCGCCTTGAGCTTGAGGCCGCGCACTTCGCGGCTCGAGTAATCGAGAAAGATCACCTCGTCGGAGGCCGAGCCTTGCTCGACCTGCATACTCGGCTTGCCCGTCAGATACACGGTGCAGACCTTGTAGGGCGTATCGACGAACAGTGCCGCGTATTGACGGGCACAGTCGAGAAAAGGCCCATCATAGCCATGGCAGAATTGCAGTACCCAGGGCTGTTCGGCCGACGCCGGCTCAGCGCTGCTCATACCAGTCCTTGCCATCCTTGACCACCAGGATGTCCTCCATGATCAAGTACTGCAGGTCCGAGCCATAGAACATGTTCAGCGCATCGGTCGGCGAGCAGATCATCGGCTCGCCGCGGCGATTGAGCGAGGTGTTCAGCGACACGCCGTTGCCGGTGAGTTTTTCCAGTTCGAGCATCATGTCGTAGTAGCGCGGGTTGTATTCGCGCTTGAGCACTTGGGCGCGCGAGGTGCCGTCTTCGTGCACCACTTCGCTGACCCGGCTCTTCCACTCATCAACGACTTCGAAGGTGAAGGTCATGAATGGCGACGGATGATCGACCTTGAGCATCTGCGGGCCGACGGTGTCGAGCATCGACGGACAGAACGGGCGCCAGCGCTCGCGGAATTTGATCTGCTCGTTGATCCGATTGGCCACCCCGGGGATGCTCGGACAACCGACGATCGAACGGCCGCCGAGGGCGCGCGGGCCGAACTCCATGCGCCCCTGGAACCAGGCCACCGGGTTGCCCGCGACCATGATCTGGGCGATGCGCTGCGGCATGTCGTCGATCTGCTTGAACGCAGGCTGACTCGGGTGCTTGGCGCAGGCGGCGATCACGTCTTCGTTGGAGAAGGATGGGCCGAGGTAGACGTGCTCCATCTTCTCCACCGGCACGCCGCGGGCATGCGACACATAGGCGGCGGCGCCGACTGCGGTGCCGGCGTCGCCGGAGGCCGGCTGGACGAACAGCTCCTTGACCTCGTCGCGGGCGATGATCTTCTGGTTGAGTTTGACGTTCAGCGCGCAGCCGCCGGCGAAGGCGAGCTTGCCGGTCTGCTTGAGGATGTCGCCCAGGTAGTAATCCATCATCTGCAGCGCCAGCTTCTCGAACAGCGCCTGCATGCTCGCCGCGTAGTGGATGTAGGGGTCGTCGGCGATGTCGCCTTCGCGCTTGGGCCCCAGCCACTCGATCAGCTTGGGCGAGAAGTAGAAGCCCTTGCCCTTTTCTTTATAACGGCGCAGGCCGATGACGTTGGCGTACTCGGTGTTGATGATCAGTTCGCCGTTCTCGAACTTGGCCAGACGGGAGAAATCGTACTTGCTGGCGTCGCCGTAGGGCGCCATGCCCATCACCTTGAACTCGCCATCGAGCATCTCGAAGCCGAGGAATTCGGTGATCGCGCCGTACAGGCCACCGAGCGAATCCGGATCGTAGAATTCCTTGATCTTGTGGATCTTGCCGTGCTCGCCGTAGCCGAAGAAGGTGGTGGCGTACTCGCCCTTGCCGTCGATGCCGAGGATCGCGGTCTTTTCCTGGAACCCGGAGCAGTGGTAGGCGCTGGCGGCGTGGGCCAGGTGGTGTTCGACCGGCTCGATCTTGATTTGCTTCGGATCGAAGCCCAGTTGCTCCAGGCACCAGACGATCTTGTTGCGGTAACGCTTATAGCGCCGGTTGCCCATCAGGATGGCGTCGAGAGCACGATCCGGGGCGTACCAGTAGCGCTTGGCGTATTTCCAGCGGGCTTCGCCGAACAGACTGATCGGGGCAAAGGGAATCGCCACCACGTCGACGTCGCTCGGTTTGATTCCGGCCTGCTCCAGACAGAACTTGGCCGACTCGTAGGGCATGCGGTTCTTCGCGTGCTTGTCGCGCACGAAGCGCTCCTCTTCGGCGGCCGCGATCAACTTGCCGTCGATGTACAGGGCGGCGGAAGGATCGTGACTGAGAGCGCCGGACAGGCCAAGAATGGTCAATGCCACAGGTGAAGACCTCTATTCAGGGCAGGTGCCGGGCACCTGCGGTAAACGTTCGTCGAGCAGCTGGTGCAAGGCCGAATCGGCCGGCCAGTTGCGCAGAAAGCGGGCGCGATCGCGGGCATAGGCCCGGGCGAAGCTGCGCATGCTGTGGTGATGCTGCATGGCATCGAGGTCGATCAGCGACCAGCTCTGCCGCTGTTCATCCCAAAACAGGTTGTGCCCCTTGAAATCGCCGTGACTGATGCGTTCGCGCAACAAGGCGGCGAACAGCTGATCCAGCGCCAACAGCTCGATTTCCGTCGGGGCGCCCTGCAGGCAGGGCTGAAAACGCGCGATTATATCCTGCCCGTCGCAATATTCGGTAATCAGGTAGGCGCGCCCGCGCAGCCAGCACCAGCGCCGCTCCAGCACGGCCAGCGGACGCGGGGTGGCGATGCCGAGCACCTGCAGGCGATGGCCCGCCACCCAGCTGTGCCAAGCGCGACTGGGGCGCCAGAAGCGCTTCAACCAGTGGCCGAGGTGCTTGATGTTGTAGCGTTTGACCACCAGCGTCCGATCCGCCAACTCGACCCGCGCCACAGTGGCGGCGCCGCCGGTCTTGTAGACATGCCCCTGTTCGGTGAACCGGTCGAGGTTAGCCAGCAGCGGCGCCAGGTCTTGCTGCGCCTCGCGATGCACGACACGCAAACCGAACGCGCCGACCCGGGCCGAGAACAGACTGCAATCGCGGGCGATCTTCTTCAGGTAGTCGCGCACCCGCCAGCGCTTGGACTTGGCGATCTGCTTGAGCAAGGCTTCCAGCGGCAGGGCATGCTCACCATTGACCAGCAGGTAATGCACCAGCAGCTCTTCGATATGCGGTTCCAGTTCGGCCGGCAGTTGGGCAAAGAACACCCCGAGATTTTCCAGCACCTTGTCGCGCACCAGTGGCTGTCCCGGTATCTGCGTCCTGACCCCGCCGCCATCGATGACAAACAGCTGGCCGTTATGCCGCAGCAGGTTGTCCAGATGCAGATCGGCCTGCCACAGCCCCCTGGCATGCAGCTGCGCGATCATCGCCAGGGCGTCAGCCAGTACGGCTTGCTGGGCCGCGGACAACCACGGCGGCGCCTCGACGGCGCGCCAGGCATCCCCCAGACTCTCAGCCGGGTCGAGGTACTCGAACAGCAGCCAGCCGCCCTCGCCTTCGCGCAGGCCATCGGCCAGCAGCAGCGGCGTCGGCAGCCCCTGCCCGGCGAGCAAGCGCGCACCGTCCAGTTCACGCTGAAACTGCCGGTCGGCCTTACCGCCCACCAGCAACTTGGCCAGCACCCTGCGCCCACGCCATTCGGCCACACCGACATAGCGCTGCCCCGGCAGCACCCGCAGCAGTTGTTCCAGCACCAGGGTGGCGGGGCCGGCGGCGTCCGCCAGTTCGATGCGCAGCGGCAACGACGGGCAGCGCCCGGCCCGGCTCAGCTCGGCGAGTCTCATCGGCGCGCCTCCTTGTTGCGCCGGCGGCTGCCGAGACGTTGCCACCAGTGTTCGACATCAGCGTCCGCGCCCAGATAGGCCGCCAGTAGCTGACGCACCTCGCGCTCCCCCCAAACACTGGCACGGCGCAGTAACGGTTCAAGATCCTTGACCCGGTCACGCTCGCCGAACAGCAGCGGCCGGGTCTTTTCCAGGTCGATCAACTGCGCCTGAAAACCGCCGGCGCGGCCCTTGAGGAAAATATGCTTGGGATAAAAACAACCGTGCATCTGCCCGGCAGCGTGCAGACAGCGGGCCAGCTCACCGCAGGCTCGCAGGATGCCTGTGCGTTGCGCCTCAGGCCGGGCATTCCAGCCGGGCAACAGGCTATCCAGATCCTGCCAGCCATCCAGGGCCTGGGTCAGCAGGATCGCCCGGCGCTCGCGTGCCACCTTGCGCTCGGCGAAAAACGTCGCTTGCAACGCCGGAATGCCCAGCTGCCGGTAGCGCTGGATATTGCGAAACTCGCGGGCGAAGGTCGGCTCACCCAAGGGGCAGGTCAGGCGGCGGGTCAGGTGATTGCTCTGCCGCTTGAGGTAGAACGCCGCCTCGCCCAGCTCCAGGCGATAGACACTGCTCCAGCCACCGCGCTCGGTATTGGGCTCGTCCACCGCTTCCAGCTTGAGCGCCCAGAGCGCATCGAAGCTGGCCAGCCCATGGCGTTCGAGCAGCGCGCGCTCCGGCGGCGCAATAAAGTCGATCATTCCCGGCCCTCGAAAAAACCCACGATCTGCCGCACGCGTCGCTTATCGCTGCCATTCAGGCGCTGACGCCCGCGGTACTGCAGATAAAAGCGCAGACGCTGAGTGCGCGACAGCTGGTGCTTGGCGACCTTGTCCAGGCAGGCCAGATCCTTGACTTCGCGATAACGCAACAACGGCCCCCACCAGAAGGCACCGGTCGGGCAGTCGATCAGGAACAACTCGGCCCGGTCGTTGACCAGCAGGTTGCGCCACTTCAGATCGTTATGGGTGAAGTGGTGGTCATGCAGAACCCGCGTGGCGCGCGCCAGCTGGCGGCTGATGCCATCCACCCAGCGCGCATCACCGAGCCGGGGATCGCCGCGACCGGCCAGCAGCGCCAGATCCTCGGTACGATCCAGCTCGCGGGTGATCAATGCGCCGCGAACGAAGGCTCCGGCCTTGCGCTCCAAGCCATAGGCGACGATGGGCGCGGTGGCGATGCCCCATTTGGCGAAACACTTGAGGTTCTGCCACTCGGCCTTGACCCGCGGCCGGCCAATGTAGCGACGCAGGCCCTTGCCGGCGCCCCAGTAGCGTTTGACGTAATAGCGCACGCCGGCGCGCTCGATGCGGATGACCTCGGACAGGGGGTCGCGGGTCAGGCGCTCGCCTTCCAGGGCAAACACCGCCTCCAGGCTGGCAAAGTCGCTCGCCAGTTGGGCATAGGCCGGATCGAGGTGCCAACCGGCCATCAGAGCGCATCCCCGTAACGCTGCTTGCGCGCATACAGCTTGTCCGCCTTGCGCTGCAGCCAGGCCAACAGGCGCGCTTCGTCGCGCAGAATCTGGCGTAGCGGCAGACGAAAATAGCCCTGGAGAAAACGCAGTTTGTCGCGCCGGCTCAGGCCGATATTCAGGGCCGAGAAGTACAGCGCGGCGAGATCCTTGTCGCGCCAGCGCCGCGGCAAGCGGGCATGGGTCTGCGCGCGGTGCAGATCGATCAGCGACAGGCGAAAATCGGCGGCGCTGACCGGCTTGTCGGTGTGCAGTAGGAAGTGGCAGATGTAGCAATCGCGGTGATTGACCCCGCCGCGGTGCATGGCGCCGGTCATCTTCGCCACTTCGGCGATCAGCGCGCGCTTGAGTGCTGGCGCCGGCGGGTGCTGCGGCCAGTCGAGGCTGAAGTCCTCCAGGCTGACGGTGGGCGCCAGCTCCTCGGTGACGATGAAGGAATGCTGCCGCGCCGGATTGCTGCCGCATTCGCCATAGGCCACCGCGGTCATGGTCGCCACGCCGACCTCCTGCAAACGCCGGATCGCCCGCCACTCCTGACCCGCGCCGAGCACCGGCCACTTGGCGGTCAGCAGGTTCTTGGCGATCTCGCGCCAACCGATGCCGCGGTGAATCTTGACGAAGTAGCCGCACCCGGCCACTTCGGTGCGCAGGGTACGGCGGCCTTCCAGCTCGCGGTAAACCTGGCCCTGCAAGGCTTCCACCTCGGCAAAGGCATCCTTGCCGGCCCATAGCGTCTCGAAGGGTTCGCTGAGCAACAATTTCATGGACGCTCCGCCAGGATCACATCGGCCGCGCGCTGCGGCATGGAATACAGATCGGCGCAGCCGGCATAGGCCAGGCCGTTGCGCCCCCAGAACGCGCGGCGCCGATCGTCGGCCAGCATATCGGCCAAACAGTGATTGAGCCGCTCCTGCACGAAGGGGCTGGGCAGCACCCGGCCGGCATCCGCATCGCGAATGTAATGGGCATAGCCGCAGACATCGGTCACCAGCACCGGCAAGCCGGCGACCAGCGCCTCGAGCAGCACGGTGCCGGTGTTTTCGTTGTAGGCCGGATGGATCAGCAGGTCGGCGCCGAGCAGGAACCGCGGGATATCGCTGCGGCCCTTGAGTATCTGCACCTGCTCGGCAATCCCCAGCGCCTTGGCCTGCAGCTGAAAGGTGCGCGGGTCGTCCTGGCCGATGACGATCAGCCTGCTGCGCTGGCGCAGCTCGCGCGGCAGGGCGGCGACGGCTTTCAGGCTGCGATCCAGGCCCTTGGTCTTGAACCCGGAACCGATCTGCACCAGCAACAGTTGGTCATCCGCCAGGCCGAACTCGCGGCGGAACCCGGCGCGAATCTCGCCGGCATTGGCCGGCGCCCGACGATCCTGGGCGATGCCCGGCGGCAGCAGGTGAAAGCGCTGCCGCGGGGTGTGGTAATGCTTGACGAACAGCGGCTGCTGCACCTCGGAGATCATCAGAATCGCGGTCTTCGCTTCAGGCGCGAACACCGCCCGCTCGTAGTCGGCGAAATGCTTGTAACGGCCCCACTTGCGGTAAATCGGGTGGCGCAGGGTCTGCGCCTTGTCCTCGAAACAACCGTCGGCGGCGTAATACACATCCAGCCCCGGCATCTTGTTGAAGCCGATCACCCGCGCTACCGGACGCCTGGCCAGATCGGCCTCGACCCAGGCCGTGAGCTTCTCGTTGCGCTTATGGTTGAACAGCGCCTTGACCGGCACCACCACCACCTCGAAGCCGGCGGGAATCTCGCCTTCCCAGATCGGCGTATACACGCGAATGGCGTGGCCGCGCTGCTGGCACTCCAGAGCGATGCGCAGGAAATCGCGCTGCAGGCCGCCAAAGGGGAAGTATTTGTAGAGGATAAAAGCCAACTGCATCAGGCGTGCCCTTCAATCGCGTAGCCCGGATGCACTCCGGGGAAAATGCTCGGCACCCGCATCAGACGGCGTCCTCGGCCAGCAGCAATGCCTGCAACTCGCCGGCCACCCGCTCCGGCAACAGCGTCTCGAAGCAGGGCTTATGGCGGTCGCCGGAACCCGCCGCCGGCCCGGTGGCGCACAAATGAACCTGGCAACGGCCATAGGCGCCCACCCGCCCCGGCAAGGTCGGTCCGTACAGCGAGATGGTCGGCACATCCAGCGCCGCGGCCAGATGGCCGAGCCCGGTGTCGACCGCCACGCAGGCGCTGGCGCCGGCGATCGCCTTGGCCACGCCGGCCAGATTCAATTTGGGTAGCAACGCGGCATGCTCCAGGCCGGCGACTATGCCTTCGGCGCGGGCCTTCTCGACCTCGTTGGCCCAGGGCAGACGAATCGCCCAGCCCTGTTCGCTCATGCGTTCGGCCAGCTCGCGCCAGCAGGCCTCCGGCCAATGCTTGCTCGGCCAGGTGGTGCCGTGCAGGAACAGCAGATACGGCTGCTCCACCGCACCGGCCAGGCGCGCGCGATTCAGGCCGTAGTCGCCCATGCCCGCCGGCAGCGGATAGCCCAGCGCCTGGGCGAACAACTGGCGCACCCGCTCCAGCGCGTGCTGCTCGCGGGGCACGCGGTATCGGCGGTCATAGAAGCGGCTGGCAATCGGCTCGCGCGCGGAATCCGCCCCCAGGCCCGCCACCGGGGCCTTGACGTAACGGCTCAGCCAGGCACTTTTCAACAAGCCCTGGGCATCGATCACCAGGTCGTAACGGGTCTCGCCCAGCCGCTGCTTGAAACGGCGCCACTCGCCGTTTTTCAGGGTCTGCCAGAGGTGCTTGCGCCAGCGCCGCAGCGCCACGGGGATCACCTGGGCCACGGCCGGGTGCCAGGCGGGAATCTCGGCGAAGCCCTCTTCCACCACCCAATCGAACTGGATACCGGGAATCGCCCGCGCCGCATCGGTGAGCGCCGGCAAGGTGTGGATGACATCGCCGAGCGAGGACGTCTTGATCAGCAAAACCCGCACTATTCGACCTCGACCGGATCGGCCACCAGACGCTCCAGCGCCTCGAGCACCGGCCGCGCCGGCAGCTCGCGCAGGCAGTTGTAGTGGCCGTAGCGGCAGGTGCGCTCGAAGCAGGGACTGCAGTCGATGCCCAGCCGGACGATCTCCACCTGCTCGGCCAGCGGCGGGGTGAACTGCGGCGAGGTGGAGCCGTAGACCGCCACCAGCGGCCGATTCAGCGCGGCGGCCACATGCATCAGGCCCGAGTCGTTGGAGACCACGGCGCTGGCGCAGGACAGCAGGTCAATGGCTTCGGCCAGGCTGGTCTCGCCGGCCAGGTTCAGCGCTTCCTCGCGCAGCCCGGGGATCAGCCGCAGGCGGATTTCCTCACCGACCGCATGGTCGTTCTGCGAGCCGAACAGCCACACCTGCCAGCCGGCGCGGATCTTCGCCTCGGCGACCTGGGCGTAATGCTCGCTCGGCCAGCGCTTGGCCTCGCCGAACTCGGCACCGGGGCAGAGCGCCAGCACCGGCCGATCCAGACTCAGGCCGAACTTGGCCTGCGCCGCCGCCCGGCTGCCTTGGTCGATGTGCAGGGACGGCCGCGGATAAGGCCTGGTCAGCTCCGCACCCGGTTCGAAGGCCAGCGCCATGAAGCGCTCGATCATCAGCGGGTAGCGTTGTTTATCCAGGACGCGCACATCGTTGAGCAGACCATAGCGCATCTCGCCCTTCCAGCCGGTGCGCTTGGCGATGCCGGCGAAGAACGGCACCAGCGCCGACTTCAGCGAATTGGGCAACAGGATCGCATGATCGTACTGGCCGGCCAGGGATTTGCCGATCTTGCGCCGGGTCGCCAGTTGCAGCACCCCGTGGCCGAGCGGAAAGCTCAGGGCGCGGCGCACCTCGGGCATGCGTTCGAGAATCGGCCGGCTCCACTCGGGCGCCAGCACGTCGATCTCGCACCCGGGGTGACGCTGCTGCAGGCACTGAAACAGCGTCTGCGCCATCACCATGTCACCGACCCAGCTGGGCCCAACGATCAGAATTCGCATGTATTTTCCACAAACGCGCAGGGAGGCTTACGCCTCCCTGCCATAGCCTCGAACAAGCGTTATTTGACCAGCGTACGCCACTCGGCGTGGCCACTGGCCTTGCCGGCCACCAGGTCGAAATAGGCTTTTTGCAGTTTCTCGGTCACCGGGCCGCGGCGGCCGGCGCCGATCTGGCGGTCATCGACTTCGCGAATCGGCGTGACTTCGGCGGCGGTGCCGGTGAAGAAGGCCTCGTCGGCGATGTACACCTCGTCGCGGGTGATGCGCTTCTCGATCACCGGGATGCCCAGCTCGGCGGCCAGGGTCAGGATGGTGCTGCGGGTGATGCCGTTGAGGCAGGAAGTCACTTCCGGGGTGTAGACCACGCCGTTCTTGACCAGGAAGATGTTCTCGCCCGAGCCTTCGGCCACATAGCCTTCGGTGTCCAGCAGCATGGCCTCGTCGGCGCCGCCGGAGATGGCTTCCTGCAGGGCCAGCATCGAGTTGATGTAGTTGCCGTTGGCCTTGGCGCGGGTCATCGAGATGTTGACGTGGTGACGGGTGAAGGAACTGGTGCGCACCTTGATCCCGACCTGCAGGGCTTCGTCGCCCATATAGGCGCCCCAGCTCCAGGCCGCGACTATCACATGCACCTTCAGACCAGTGGCGCGCAGGCCCATGGCTTCCGATCCGTAGAACACCATCGGGCGGATATAGGCGCTGTCCAGGTTGTTCTCGCGCACGGCGGCGCGGGTCGCCTGGTTGATCTCGTCTTTGCTGAACGGGATCTTCATGCCCATGATGTGGGCGGAGTCGAACAGGCGGTCGGTGTGCGCCTGCAGACGGAAGATCGCCGTGCCGTCCGGGGTGTCGTAGGCGCGCACGCCCTCGAACACGCCCATGCCGTAGTGCAGGGTGTGGGTCAACACATGGGTGGTCGCGTCACGCCACGGCACCAGTTTGCCGTCATACCAAATCACGCCATCACGATCGGCCATCGACATAGTTGCCTGCTCCTCACATTCGATTCGTACACAGTAGCCGGGGCGCTATACGCTACCCGCCCACGCAAAGTTCAGTTCAAGCCCAGTTCCCGCCAGATGCGCAGCACGCTGCGTCTTTGCTCATGGAACTGGTCGCCGCCCACCACCCCCGGCTGCTTTTGCAATGCCTGGCGATGGGCCGCCGCGCGGTAGGCCTTGTAGGCCTCCCGCAACAGGCGGGCATCCTCGACGGCCAGCAAGCCAACGCGTTCCAGGCCTTCCAGGATGCGGATGTTATCGGTGAATTCCACCAGCTCGGGATATTCTCGCGACCAAGCCAAGGCCGCGTATTGCACCATAAATTCAATATCGACGATACCACCGGCATCCTGCTTGAGGTCGAACGGCGCCGAGGCCTCGAACGCATTGACGGCGGTGCCGGCAGCCGTGGCCCGGGTGCCGAGGTTGTCGCGCATCTTCGCGCGCATCTCGCCGACCTCGACGCGCAACAGGTCGAGATCACGCTCGCGGCCGAGCACCGCCGCGCGCACCGCCTCGAACGCCTTGCCGACCCGCGGACAACCGACCAGCACGCGGGCGCGCACCAGGGCCTGGTGCTCCCAGGTCCAGGCTTCGTTTTCCTGATAACGCTGGAAGGCGCCCAGCGAGCTGACCAACAACCCCGCCACCCCCGAGGGCCGCAGGCGCATGTCGACCTCGTAGAGCTGGCCGGAGTTGGTCTGGGTGGTCAGCAGGTGGATGATGCGCTGGCCCAGGCGATTGAAGAACTGCGCGCCGTCGATGGGCTTGGCGCCATTGGTCTCGGCCTGGGAATCGCCATCGTGGATGAACACCAGATCCAGATCCGAGCCATGGCCCAACTCGATGCCGCCGACCTTGCCATAGCCGACGATGATGAAATCCGGATCGCAGACACTGCCATCGGCACGCTGCGGCACCCCGTATTTACCGACGGTATGCCGCCAGGCCAGGGCCAGCACCTGCTCGAGGATCGCCTCGGCCAGCCAGGTCAGGTAGTCGCTGACCTTCATCAGCGGCAGGCTGCCGGCGATCTCCGAGGCGGCCACGCGCAGGCGGTGCGCCAGCTTGAAGTGACGCAGCGCCTCCATCTGCTGTTCGAGGTCGTCCTCGGGGATGCGCATCAGCCGCTCACGCAGCTCGGCCGCCAGTTCCGGCGCCAGCGGCGGCTTGAACAAGCGCCCCTCGTTGAGCAATTCGTCGAGCAATAAAGGAAACCGGGCGATCTGCTCGGCGATCCAGGGGCTGGCGGCGCAGAGGGTCAGCAGGCGCTGCAGGGCACCGGGGTTTTCCGTCAGCAGCACCAGGTAGGCCGAGCGCCGCGCCACCGCCTCGATCAGCGGCAGCACACGCTCCAAAACCAGGTCGGGGTTGTCGTGCTCCACCGCCTGCGCCAACAGCCTGGGCATGAAGGCATCCAGGCGCTCACGACCGAGACGCTGCATGGCCCGCACCTGATTGCCGTTGCGCAAGCCGGCCAGGCGCTGCCACGCCGACTGGGGATCGGCGAACCCCGCTTCGGCCAGTTGCCGACAGGCCGCCGCCTCGTCCTGAACCGCGTCCCACAGCGGCAGCCACTCACCGCCGACCGCTTCATCGGCGGCGCTTTCGGCGTCCTCATCCGGATCGGCGATGACCTGGCGGAAATGCCAGTCGACCCGGCCCCGCCAGTGCATCAGTTGCCGGTGAAACGCCGCCCAGTCGGCGAAACCGAGGATAAAGGCCACCCGCGCCCGATCCCGGTCGTTATCGGGGAGCATCTGCGTCTGCCGATCGCCGATCGCCTGCAAGGCGTGTTCGGTATAGCGCAGAAACTCGTAACCCTGGCGCAACTCGTCGACCACCGCGGCCGGCAGATAACCCTGCCCCTCCAGGGTGCCGAGCACCTGCAGCAGCGGCCGTTGCTGCAGACTCAGGTCGCGCCCGCCGTGAATCAACTGGAAGGCCTGGGCGATAAATTCCACCTCGCGAATGCCGCCGGCACCGAGCTTGATGTTCTCGGCCATGCCCTTGCGCCGCACCTCCTGCTGGATCAGTTGTTTCATGGTGCGCAGCGCTTCGATCGCGGAAAAATCCAGGTAGCGCCGATAGACGAACGGCCGCAGCATCTCCAGCAACTGCGCTCCGGCGACCTGATCGCCGGCGACCACCCGCGCCTTGATCATGGCGTAGCGCTCCCAGTCGCGGCCCTGATCCTGGTAGTACTGTTCCAGCGCGTTGAAGCTGAACACCAGCGAACCCGAGGAGCCATAAGGGCGCAGGCGCATGTCGGTGCGAAAGACGAAGCCGTCGACGGTGATCGCGTCCAGGGCCTTGATCAGGCGCTGCCCCAGACGAATGAAGAATTCCTGATTATCCAGCGGACGCTTGACCCCCTCGGTCTCGCCACCCTCCGGGTAGCCGAAAATCAGGTCGATGTCCGAGGACAGGTTCAGCTCATGGGCACCCAGCTTGCCCATGCCGAGCACCACCATGTGCTGCGCCTGGCCGCTGCGCCGACCCATGGGCGTGCCGAACTGGGCGCAGTGCTGCGGATAGAGCCAGCGATAGGCCAGATCGATGCAGGCATCGGCCAGCGTCGAGAGGTCGCGGCAGGTTTCGATCAAGTCGGCCTGACGGCTGATGTCGCGCCAGATGATGCGCAGCTGCTGGCGGTTGCGAAAACGCCGCAGACGCCGCCCCAGCTCATCTTCATCGGCGCAATCGAGCAATGCCGCAGCCAGTTGCGCGCGCAGCTCGCCGGCTCGCAACGGGCGCTCCAGCTCGCCGCAGTCGCCCAGGCCGAGGAGCATCTGCGGGTCGCGCCGGGCTTGTTCGACGACGAAATCGCTGCTCGCCGCCACGCGTCGGAGCACCTCGCGCCGCGCACTCGGCCAGGCGGCAAAAGCGGCCGCGGCAGCCGCCGAGTGCTCGGCGAAAGCCGCCTGCAAGGACTGCTCCGCACGCAGAGCAAGGGGGGCAAGGGTGGCAGGCAAAGAAGCCAGCACGGGCAGGCTCATGGTCTATCCTTTTTGGCGAACTGCAAGTGACACGCTGAAAGCCGGAAACCCGCTGGGTTGATACGGCGCGCACAACTGACAGACAAATAAAGTGTAGTTTTGCTACTAAAGAATGTATCCGAAGGGCTGAAATTAGCGTCCATATGTAGTAAAACTACACGGAGCCGGCCCTACCCTCCGGTAAATCCAAGAATTCACGTGCCCCGCTCACGAAGCCGGTCACGAATCCTGGCCTCCGATTCTGGAAGCCTTTCCGCCCTGGAGCAAGCCATGCAAGACCTCGATCCCGTCGAAACCCAGGAATGGCTGGACGCCCTTGAGTCTGTTCTCGACAAGGAAGGCGAAGACCGCGCGCATTACCTGATGACCCGCTTAGGCGAACTGGCCACCCGCAGTGGTACCCAGTTGCCTTATGCGATCACCACCCCGTACCGCAACACCATCCCGCTGAACCACGAAGCACGCATGCCTGGCGACCTGTTCATGGAACGCCGCATTCGCTCGCTGGTGCGCTGGAACGCCCTGGCCATGGTGATGCGCACCAACCTGAAAGACCCCGACCTGGGTGGCCACATCGGCACCTTCGCCTCCAGCGCGACCCTCTACGACGTCGGCTTCAACTACTTCTTCCAGGCCCCGACCGAGGAACACGGCGGCGATCTGATCTTCTTCCAGGGCCACGCCTCGCCAGGCGTCTACGCCCGCGCCTTCATGGAAGGCCGGATCAGCGAAGAGCAACTCGACAACTTCCGCCAGGAAGTCGACGGCCAGGGCCTGTCGTCCTATCCGCACCCCTGGCTGATGCCCGATTTCTGGCAGTTCCCCACCGTGTCCATGGGTCTGGGCCCGATCCAGGCGATCTACCAGGCGCGCTTCATGAAGTACCTGGAAAGCCGCGGCTTCATTCCCGCCGGCAAGCAGAAGGTCTGGTGCTTCATGGGCGACGGCGAGTGCGACGAGCCGGAATCCCTCGGCGCCATCTCCCTGGCCGGCCGCGAGAAGCTGGACAACCTGATCTTCGTCATCAACTGCAACCTGCAGCGCCTCGACGGCCCGGTGCGCGGCAACGGCAAGATCATCCAGGAGCTCGAAGGGGTGTTCCGCGGCGCCCAATGGAACGTCAACAAGGTGGTCTGGGGTCGCTTCTGGGATCCGCTGCTGGCCAAGGACAAAGACGGCATCCTGCAACGGCGGATGGACGAAGTGGTCGACGGCGAGTACCAGAACTACAAGGCCAAAGACGGCGCCTTCGTCCGTGAGCATTTCTTCAACACCCCGGAACTCAAGGCGATGGTCGAAGACCTCTCCGACGACGAGATCTGGAAGCTCAACCGCGGCGGCCACGACCCCTACAAGGTCTACGCGGCCTACCACCAGGCGGTCAACCACCAGGGCCAGCCGACCGTGGTGCTGGCCAAGACCATCAAGGGCTACGGCACCGGCAGCGGCGAAGCGAAGAACATCGCGCACAACGTCAAGAAGGTCGACGTCGACAGCCTGAAAAAATTCCGCGACCGCTTCGACATCCCGGTCAAGGACGACGAGCTGGAAAACCTGCCGTTCTTCCGTCCCGAGGAAGGCAGCGCCGAGGCCAAGTACCTGGCCAAGCGCCGCGCCGCCCTCGGCGGTTTCGTGCCGCAGCGCCGGGTCAACAGCTTCAGCATCCCGACCCCGCCGCTGGACACCCTGAAAGCCATCCTCGACGGCAGCGGCGACCGCGAAATCTCCACCACCATGGCCTTCGTGCGCATCCTCGCGCAACTGATCAAGGACAAGCAGCTGGGCGAGCGCATCGTCCCGATCATCCCCGACGAGGCGCGCACCTTCGGCATGGAAGGCATGTTCCGTCAGCTCGGCATCTACTCCTCGGTCGGCCAGCTGTACGAGCCGGTGGACAAGGATCAGGTGATGTTCTACCGCGAGGACAAGAAGGGCCAGATCCTCGAGGAAGGCATCAACGAGGCCGGCGCCATGTCCAGTTGGATCGCCGCGGGCACCAGCTACAGCTGCCACAACCAGCCGATGCTGCCGTTCTACGTGTTCTACTCGATGTTCGGCTTCCAGCGCATCGGCGACCTGGCCTGGGCCGCCGGCGACAGCCGTGCCCGCGGCTTCCTGATCGGCGGTACTGCCGGGCGCACCACGCTCAACGGCGAAGGCCTGCAGCACGAAGACGGTCACAGCCACCTGCTGGCCTCGACCATTCCCAACTGCCGCACCTATGACCCGACCTACGGCTACGAGCTGGCGGTGATCATCCGCGAAGGCACGCGGCAGATGATCGAAGAGCAGCAGAGCATCTACTACTACATCACCGTGATGAACGAGTCCTACCAGCAGCCGGCCATGCCGGAAGGCGTCGAGGCCGGCATCATCAAGGGCATGTACCTGCTCGAGGAAGACCAGAAGGAAGCCGCCCACCATGTGCAGCTGCTGGGCAGCGGCACCATCCTGCGCGAAGTGCGCGAGGCGGCGAAAATCCTCCGCGAGCAGTTCAACGTCGGCGCCGACGTGTGGAGCGTGACCAGCTTCAACGAGCTGCGCCGCGAAGCCCTGGCCGTCGAACGGCACAACCGCCTGCACCCGGAACAGAAGCCGCAGCAGAGCTATGTCGAGCAGTGCCTGAGCGGCCGCCACGGCCCGGTCATCGCCAGCACCGACTACATGAAGCTGTTCGCCGACCAGATCCGTCAGTGGGTACCGAGCAAGGAATACAAGGTGCTGGGCACCGATGGCTTCGGTCGCAGCGACAGCCGCAAGAAGCTGCGTCACTTCTTCGAAGTGGATCGCCACTGGGTAGTGCTGGCCGCCCTGGAAGCCCTCGCCGACCGCGGCGATATCGAACCCAAGGTAGTGGCCGAGGCCATCGCCAAGTTCGGCATCGACCCGGAAAAACGCAACCCACTGGACTGTTAAGGAGACGCATTGTGAGTGAACTGATTCGCGTACCCGACATCGGCAGCGGTGAGGGCGAAGTAATCGAACTGATGGTCAAGGTCGGCGATCGCATCGAGGCCGACCAGAGCCTGCTGACCCTGGAGTCGGACAAGGCCAGCATGGAAATCCCGGCACCCAAGGCCGGGGTGATCAAGAGCCTCAAGGTCAAACTGGGCGACCGCCTGAAAGAAGGCGACGAGTTGCTCGAACTGGAAGTCGAAGGCGCCAGCGCAGCGGCTGCGGCCCCTGCCGCAACGCCAGCCGCACCCGCCGCACCCGCCGCAGCGCCCAAGGCTGCGGAGCCTGTCGCGGCGGCACCAGCAGCGGCGGCCGCCGCGGCCGTGCAGGACATCCACGTGCCCGACATCGGCTCGGCCGGCAAGGCCAAGGTCATCGAGGTGCTGGTCAAGGCCGGCGACAGGGTCGAGGCCGAGCAGTCGCTGATCACCCTGGAGTCGGACAAGGCCAGCATGGAGATCCCCTCGCCGGTTGCCGGCGTGGTGGAAAGCGTCGTGGTCCAGCTGGACGCCGAAGTCGGCACCGGCGACCTGATCCTCAAACTGAAAGTGACCGGGGCCGCACCGGCGCCGGCGGCACCGGCGGCGATGCACACCACGCCGCCCGGCGCCGCGCCAGAAGTGGTCGCCGAAGTCAATGCCATCGCCAAGCTGGCGGCAGCCGCCGCCATTGCCGCGGCCACGCCTCCGGCATCCAGCGGCGACAAGGTGCACGCCGGTCCGGCCGTGCGCCAGCTGGCCCGCGACTTCGGCGTCGAGCTGTCGACCGTGCCTGGCAGCGGCCCGAAAGGCCGGGTGCTCAAGGAAGACGTGCAGGCCCACGTCAAGGCGATGCTGCTGAAAGCCAAGGAAGCCCCGAGCGCAGCTGCTGGTGCCACTGGCGGTGCAGGCATCCCGCCGATTCCGGAAGTGGACTTCAGCCGCTTCGGCGAAGTGGAAGAAGTGGCCATGACCCGCCTGATGCAGGTCGGCGCCGCCAACCTGCACCGCAGCTGGCTCAATGTGCCGCACGTGACCCAGTTCGACTCGGCCGACATCACCGAGCTGGAAGCCTTCCGCGTCGCGCAGAAGGCGGTGGCCGAGAAGGCCGGGGTCAAGCTCACCGTGCTGCCGCTGCTATTGAAAGCCTGTGCTTACCTGCTCAAGGAGCTGCCGGACTTCAACAGCTCGCTGGCGCCGAGCGGCAAGGCGCTGATCCGCAAGAAATACGTGCACATCGGCTTCGCCGTGGACACCCCGGACGGCCTGCTGGTGCCGGTGATCAAGAACGTCGAGCAGAAGAGCCTGCTGCAACTGGCCGCCGAAGCCGCCGCCCTGGCGGAAAAAGCGCGCACCAAGAAGCTCGCCGCCGACGACATGCAGGGCGCCTGCTTCACCATCTCCAGCCTCGGCCACATCGGCGGCACCGGCTTCACGCCGATCGTCAACGCGCCGGAAGTGGCGATCCTCGGCGTGAGCAAGGCGACCATTCAGCCGGTCTGGGACGGCAAGGCGTTCCAGCCCAAGCTGATGCTGCCGCTGTCGCTGTCCTACGACCACCGGGTGATCAACGGCGCCGCCGCCGCGCGTTTCACCAAGCGCCTCGGCGATGTGCTGGCAGACATCCGCAGCATGCTGCTGTAACCCTCGGTTTCAACTTTCGAGCACGCCACGCTCGTACCTCAACCCCGCCCTGTTTGGCGGGGTTTTTTTTGCCCATGTCCTCGTTACGGGTCGCATGAGGGGGGGGCGGGACAGCGAAACGTTCCAACCCGGATTCGCCCCATCGCGCAAAGACGCCGACATCGCCGACATCGCCGGCGTGCCTCAGCCCCGCTGCACCTTGCGGATCAGAAAGCTCAGCGCCTTGGCCAACTCAGCGGCGCCCTGGTGGTCGCGCACGATGGTCAGCAGCGGGCTGCCATCCACCGGGTTATACAGCACGCAGCTGATGCCGCTGGACGGGCAGTCGTAACGGATGAACGGGTCGACCCCGAACAACGCAATACGCTGGTTGCGCACAGCCATGTCGCTGCCTTGGCCACGGATCTCCTCGCGCAGCAGCAACTCACCGGGCGCGCCCAGGCGCAGCTGATAGAGCCGATCCTGGCGCTGCGCCTGGCCCACCTGATAACCGGCGCGCAAGGCGTAGCTCGAGAGCAACGCATTGCAGTGCAAGAGCAGGGCTTGGCGCTCGTCCTGCTGCAGGTACAGGCGCTTCAAGTTCGCCAGATAACCGGCCTGCTCGACGCTGCTCAGCCCCGCTGCCGGCTCGCTGGCCAAGCCCGGTAGTGCAACCAGGCAGCCCAGCAATAACGTGGCGGGCATTAGTTTTCTTGTCAGTCGCAATTGCATGATGCACCCTTACTCGCCGTTATAGTGAAGTGGGCCGAACCCTCGCCTCAGCCAGCATACTGGAAGCCAGCCGCTTGATGAAAAGCCATCCCGATGCCGCGAGTCGATTAGCATCCGAGGTTGTGACGCAGTTGCCAGTGCCGTCGAGGCTCGGCATGCTGCGCTTCGAGCGTTTGAATGAGGCCAGCTGGGCGTTGTTGTTTCTCGACCCGGCCTGCGAACGCCAATTTGGCATCCCCGCCAGCGAGCTCTGCGCGCTGATCGACGCCCCCTATGCCTGCCTGATGGAACCTGAAGCCCGCCATCGGCTGCATGACAGCATTCAGTTGCAACTGGCGCAGCACGCGCATTATCTGATCCATTACACCCTGCATACCGCGCACGGCCCGGTCTGCCTGATGGAAATGGGCGAGCCGTTCAAGCAGCACGACCGCCATCTGCTGTGCGGCTACCTGATAGTCACCGACAGCGCCCCGACCCTGCCCGCGCAGAACGGTGAGGCGCAGCAACGGCAGCAGCGCTCACACGCCCAGCAAAGTCTGATCGTGCGCCTGGCGCGTCAGCGCTACACGGCCAACGATCCGTTGCGCGAAGCCGCCGAGCTGATCACCCGCACGGCTTGCAGCCTCTATAAGGTGGCGCGGGCGAGCATCTGGAACCTAAATGGCGCCTGCCTCGAGCCGGTGGCCCTGTTTCGCCGCGACCTCCACCGCCATGAACGCGCAACGCCGATCGCCATCGGCGAATTCCCCGCCTACCTGCAAGCCCTCCAAGCTGGCCGGGCGATCGATGCCCACGATGCGGCGCTCGACCCGCGCACCCATGAGCTGAGTGCCAGCTACCTGCAACCAATGGGCATCGAGGCCATGCTCGATGCCAGTATCCGGGTCGACGGCGAAGTGGTCGGCGTGCTGTGCCTGGAGCACATCGGTTCTCAGCGGGTGTGGCAGGTCGACGAAATCGCCTTTGCCGGCGAGCTGGCCGATCAGTACGCACAAGTGCTGAGCAATCAGCAACGGCGCAACGCCACCGGCGAACTGCACCTGTTCAAGCGCGCCGTCGAGCAGAGCGCCAGCGCCTTTATCCTGGTCGACCGCGACGGGCTGGTGGAATACGTCAACCCGAGTTTTACCGCCATCACCCTGTACAGTTCCGACGAGGTACAAGGCCAGCGCCTGTCCGAGCTGCCGGCCCTGGAAAACCTCGGCGAGCTGCTCTTCGAGGCGTCCAGCAGCCTCTCCGAACACAACAGTTGGCACGGCGAGTTCAAGAGCCGGCGTAAGAACCTCGACCCCTACTGGGGGCAATTGTCGATATCCAAGGTGCATGCCGATGACGGCAGCCTGACCCACTACATCGGCATCTACGAAGACATCACCGAAACCAAGCAGGCCCAGCAACGCATCGAGCGTCTGGCCTACAGCGACAACCTTACCGGCCTGGGCAATCGCTACGCCTTTATCCGCGCCCTGGAACAGCGCGTTGCCAACGATGACGGCAAGCCGTTCAGCCTGCTGCTGGTGGATATCGACAACTTCAAGCGGATCAACGACAGCCTCGGCCACCAGACCGGCGACAAGCTGCTCGTCAGCCTGGCCCGGCGCCTGCGCAACAGCCTCAGCCCAGCGGGCATACTCGCGCGCTTCGCCAGTAACGAATTCGCCATCCTGCTGGAGGTCGCCGACCTGGCGGATGCCCAACAGCTGGCCCACCAGGTGCTGCATACCCTGGACAAGCCGCTGTTCGTCGACAATCAATTGATCAGCGTCACCGGCTCGGTGGGGGTGGCCAACGCACCCGAGCACGGCACGGATCCACAAACCCTGATGAAGCATGCCGGCCTGGCGCTGCACAAGGCCAAGGCCAACGGCAAGCACCAGCTGCAGGTTTTCACCACGGCGCTGAACGCCGAGGCCGACTACAAACTGTTCGTCGAAAACAACCTGCGCCGCGCACTGACCCAGAACGAGCTGGAGGTGTTCTATCAACCCAAACTGTGCCTGAAGACGGGCCGGGTGGTCGGCATGGAAGCACTGCTGCGCTGGCGCCACCCGGAGAAAGGCATGATCCAACCGGATCAGTTCATCGGCGTGGCCGAGGAAACCGGGCTGATCATTCCCATCGGCAAATGGGTGGTGCGCCAAGCCTGCCTCATGAGCAAACAGCTGAGCGCGGCCGGTCTGGGCAACCTGCAGGTGGCGATCAACCTGTCGCCCAAGCAGTTCTCCGACCCCGACCTGGTTGGCTCGATCGCCGCGATCCTGCGCGAGGAACTGTTGTCGCCAAGCCTGCTCGAGCTGGAGTTGACCGAAAGCCTGCTGCTGGAGGCCACCACCGACACCCACCACCAGCTCAGCCGCCTGAAAAACCTGGGGCTGTCCCTGGCGATGGACGATTTCGGCACCGGCTACTCGTCGCTGAGTTACCTGAAGAAATTCCCTATCGATGTGATCAAGATCGATCGCAGCTTCATCAAGGACATCCCGGACAACCAGGACGACGTGGAGATCACCTCGGCGGTGATCGCCATGGCCCACAAGTTGAAACTCAAGGTAGTCGCCGAAGGCATCGAAACCGCCGCGCAACTGGGCTTCCTGCGCCGCCAGCGCTGCGACATCGGCCAGGGCTACCTGTTCGACCGGCCAATCGCGGCAAGCGAGCTGATCGCACGACTGCAGCGCTACCCCGGCCACGGCTAGCCGCCCAGGCACCGGCCTGTAACGACGCGCCACCCGCGCGGTCTATCGATACACGCGCTTATGTTGAGGAAATCGCCCATGGTTCTGCGTTCGCAAATTCTTGCCCAGCAACTCGAACTGCCCAGCGCCGAGCAGGCGCTGCCCGGCCGCGATACGCCACTGCCGGTGCCGGCTGCCCACTACGTCAACGGCCACTCCCTGCAAGCGCCATTCCCGGCCGGCCTGCAGCAAGCGCTATTCGCCCTCGGCTGTTTCTGGGGCGCCGAGCGACGCTTCTGGCAGCAACCGGGCGTGTGGAGCACCGCCGTCGGCTATGTCGGCGGCCATACGCCCAACCCGACCTACGAGGAAACCTGCTCCGGCCTGACCGGCCACACCGAAGCGGTGCTGGTGGTGTTCGACCCGCAACAGATCAGTTACGCGGCGCTGCTGAAAGTCTTCTGGGAAGCGCACAACCCGACCCAAGGCATGCGCCAGGGCAACGACAGCGGCAGCCAGTACCGCTCGGCGATCTACTGCTACGGCGCCGAGCAACTGGCCGCCGCCCAGGCCAGCCAGGCACAATTCCAGGGCGAACTGGAGAAGGCCGGCTTCGGCCCCATCACCACGGAAATCCGCGAAGCGCCGCCCTTCTACTATGCCGAGGCCTACCATCAGCAATACCTGGCGAAGAACCCCGGCGGCTATTGCGGCCTGGGCGGCACCGGGGTGTGCCTGCCGGCGTAGCCGGCAGCTGCAAGCCTTGTAGGGCGGGTGCAACCCGCCCTACGAGCTTTTCACTTGAAGCTTATGGCTTGCCGCCTGCCGCTTGCTCCTCGATCAGCCAGTCCATCCGCCAGCCGGCCTGGCTTTGCCCGAGCAACGAGGTCAGCCAGGGCAGGATCTGCTTGAGCTCGTCCTCCAGGCCCCAGGGCGGATTGCTGATCACCAGGCCGGAACCGTTCAGGCGTTGCGCATCATCGGCGGGGTGCACATAGAGTTCGATGCGCAGCAGCTTGGGCGCGTTGCTCTTTTCCAGATCGCGGTAGAAGCGCCGGAGCTGGCCCAGTTCCTTGATCGGGTACCAGATCGCCACCACCGCCTGGCGCATGCGGCCAATGGCTTCGCTCAACGCTTGCACGCAACGCTCCTGTTCATCGGCCTGCTCGAACGGTGGGTCGATCAGCAGCAATACGCGCTTCTCGCGGGTCGGCAGCAAGGCTCGCGGCACGTACCAGCCTTCGCCCAGGTGCACGGCGACGCGGCGGTCAGCGGCCATGTTTTCCTTGAGCAGGCGGCCGTCTTCCGGGTGTTTTTCGTTGAGGTGCAGGCGGTCCTGTTCGCGCGTCAGCATGCGTGCCAACTCCGGCGAACCGGGGTAATGGCGCAGCACGCCGTCGGGGTTCATGGCGCGGATCACTTCCAGGTAATCGACCAGCTGATCCGGTACATCCTCGGCCCGCCACAGCCGGGCGATGCCCTGCAGCCATTCGCCGGTGCGGCTGGCCTGATCCCCGGCGAGGTCGTAGAGACCCACGCCGGCGTGGCTGTCGAGGTAGGCGAACGGCGCCTCCTTGCGCGACAGCAGAGCGATCAGGCGGCTCAAGATAACGTGTTTCAACACATCGGCATGGTTGCCGGCATGGAAGGCGTGACGGTAGTTCATGGTGGCGGGGCTCCTCAGGCCGCACAGTTTAACAGGCGCCCTGGCTTGGCGTGCTAGCGGATCGATTGCCCCAGTGGCGCCCGCAACAACTCGAGCAGGCGTTCCAGCGCGGCATGTTCGGCGGCATCGCGACGACGCATCAGCAGGGTCGGCGCCGCCGCCAGATCTGCCTCGATGGCCCGCCAGGCCACCAGTTGCCCACGCGGGTGCGACTGCAGCAGGCTGCGCGGCAGCAGGCCGATGCCCATACCGGCAGCGATACCGCCGAGGATCGCATCGATAGAGCCGTAGCTCTGGCGCGCTACCACCTGCAGCGCATGGCGTTCGCTCCAGCTCTGCAGACGCTCGCGGTAGTGACAGCCGATGGGAAAGCCGAGCAGACTCAGCGGCTCCTGCAGCAGCCGCTCGGGATCCTGCCCGATCGGCAGCACCAGCACCAGCTCTTCGTGCCAGAGCACTTCGCCCTGCAGTTGCGGATGCTCGAACGGCCCGCCGATCAGCGCCGCCTCCAGACGCCCGGCCAGCAGCTCATCGAGCAGGTGACGGCTGGTGCCCGTCAGCAGGCTCAGATCGACCCGCGGCGCATCGCGATGAAAGGCCGCCAGCACCTCCGGCAGGCGTACGGCAGCGGTGGTTTCCATGGCGCCGAGACGCAACTCACCGCCCCAGTTGTCCTCCTGCACGCTGCTCCAAGCCTGTCGACAGAGCTGCTCCAGCGCTTCGGCGTGAGGCAGCAGACGCTCACCGGACGGGGTCAGGCGCAAGCGCTGCGCCTGGCGCTGGAACAGGCTGACGCCAAGCTGCTCTTCCAGTTGCCGCAGACGCGCCGACACATTCGACGGCACACAGTGCAGCTGCTGCGCGGCAGCGGTTAACGAACCGCTGCGACTGACCGCGAGAAAATGACGTAACAACTGCGGATTCAGACGTTCCCAGGATGACACCGCCACCTCGACTTTCATTAAAAGTGAAAAACAGGCGCAGTATTCTTCACTGGCAGTCTTGATTCGGCAACCGTTAAGGTAGCCGGGTCATCCCGTAGAGCGCCCTTATGCAGCCGGTATCGCCCCGCCAGATCTTTCTCGCCCTGCTCGCTGGCGGCGCTGCTCTGGTGGTGGTGCATGCCCTGGGGCGCTTCGCCTTCACCCCGCTCCTGCCGCACTTGCTCGGCGATCAGCTGCTCAGCCTGGAACAGGGCGCGCACCTGGCTAGCTGGAACTACCTCGGTTACCTGCTCGGCGCGCTGTTGGCCCTGGCCCTGTACACGCCATCACGCCTGCGTCTGGCGCTGCCGCTGGCCCTGCTGCTGAATGCCCTGCTGACTCTGGCGCAAGGTTTCTGCAGCGATTATCCGCTGCTGCTGGGGTTACGTCTGGCCAATGGCATCAGTAACGGCGTGGTCTTCGTGCTGGCTCCGGCCCTGGTGCTGGAGTGGCTGGCCCAGCGTCAGCGCGCCAGCCTCAGCGGCCTGGTCTACCTCGGCTTCGCCGCCGGGCTGATGTTGGCCGGCTGGCTGGCCGACGCGCCCGCCAACTGGCTGCACGGCCCCGAACGTTGGTGGCCGGTCGCCGCCTTTGCCCTGCCACTGGCCCTGCTCAGCGCCTGGTTGCTCAGCCGCCTGCACCTGCAGCAGCCGCAAGGCGAGCCCGTCGCAGCCCGCAGCCGCTTGTTCGATCGCGCCAGCACGCCGCTGTTTCTGGCCTACGCCGGCGCCGGCCTGGGCTACATCCTGCCGATGACGTTCTTGCCAACCCTGGCGCAGGAACAATTACCCGCCGGCCACGCCCTGATCGGCGGTGCCTGGCAATGGAGCGCCCTGGCCTGCGTGTTCTCCATCCCACTGTGGAATGCCCTCGGCGTAGGCTTCGGCGACCGGCGTGCCTTGCTCGCCACCTACCTGCTGCAAGCCCTGGGTTGCGCCGCCCCCCTGCTGTACCCCGGCGCCGCCGGCGTGCTGCTCTGCGCCCTGCTGGTGGGCGGCACTTTTATGGGTAGCGTACTGCTGACCCAGCGCCTGGCGCGCACCCTGCAGCCGCATCAGGGGCCACGCCTGTCGGCCGCGCTGATCGCCCTGTACGGCGGAGCGCAACTAGCCGGCCCCTGGCTGGCCGGGGTATGGCTGGGCGCCGGCGGCAGCCTCACAGAAAGCTTCGCCCTGGGTGTCGCCGCGCTGTTATGGGCGCTCGCCTGGATCTGGCCAACCCCAATCTGTACTCACCCTGCATCAGGAGCCGCGCATCCATGACCCTGCAATCGCTGTTCGACTGCCAATGGCCAATCATCCAGGCGCCCATGGCCGGCGCGCAAAACCACAGGCTCGCCGCCGCAGTGTGCAATGCCGGCGGCCTGGGATCCCTGCCCTGCGCCATGCTCGACGCCAGCGGCTTGCGCGCCGAACTGGCGGCGCTCAAGGCCAAGACCGCCCAGCCGTTCAACCTGAACTTCTTCTGCCATACCCCGGCAGCCGCCGAGCCGCAGCAGGAAGACGCATGGCGCAGCAGCCTCGCGCCCTATTACCGCGAACTAGGCATCGACCCGGCCAGCATCAGCGCCGGCGCCGGCCGACAGCCGTTCAGTGATGAGTTGGCCAGGGTCGTCGAGGAATACCGCCCGGCCGTGGTCAGCTTCCACTTCGGCCTGCCCGGCGCCGAGTTGCTGGCCCGCGTCAAAGCCTGCGGCGCCAAGGTGCTCAGCTCGGCGACCACGGTCGAAGAAGCGCTCTGGCTTGAGGCCCAGGGCGTCGATGCGATCATCGCCCAGGGCCTGGAAGCCGGCGGCCATCGCGGCCACTTTCTCGACCTGGATATCAGCCGCCAGCTCGGCACCTTCGCCCTGTTGCCACAGATCGTGCAGGCGGTGCGCGTGCCCGTGATCGCCGCGGGCGGTATCGCCGATGCCTCAGGCGTGCGCGCGGCCATGGCGCTGGGCGCGGCCGGAGTACAGGTCGGCACGGCTTATCTGTGCTGCCCGGAAGCCACCACCAGCGCCGTGCATCGCGCCGCGCTGACCAGCCCAGAAGCCCGCCACACCGCGCTGACCAACCTGTTTAGCGGCCGCCCGGCGCGGAGCATCGTCAATCGGCTGATCCGCGAGCTGGGCCCGATCAGTTCCATGGCGCCCGGCTTCCCCCTGGCCACGGCCGCGGTCGCACCGCTGCGTAGCACGGCGGAAAGCCTCGGCAGTGGCGATTTTTCACCCTTGTGGGCGGGGCAGAATGCGAGCGGCTGCCGCAACATACCCGCCGCCGACTTGACCCGGGAACTGGCCAGCGGCTGTGCCCGCTGAAGCTTTATCACCCCCATGGATAATACTGGGCAGGCACTAGCGGCGCTCCTTAGACTCCGGCTCAACGCCATTGGAGATACGTCCATGTCCGAGTCCCTGCTCAGTTCCCGCAACCTGGCCTTCGAACTTTACGAAGTGCTGGACGCCGAAGCCCTGACCCAGCGCGAGCGCTTCGCCGAGCACAGCCGCGAGACCTTCGACGCGGCCATCGACACCGCCCGCAGCATCGCCGAGAAGCTGTTCGCCCCGCATAACCGCAAGAACGACGAGCACGAACCCGAGTTCGTCGACGGCGCGGCGCGGCTGATCCCCGAGGTCAAGCCGGCGGTGGACGCCTTCCTCGCGGCCGGCTTTCTTAACGCCACCCGCGAATTCGAACAGGGCGGCATGCAGCTGCCCAACCTGCTGTCGCAGGCCTGCTTCGCCCACTTCCAATCGGCCAACGCGGCGACCGCCTCCTACCCGTTCCTGACCATGGGCGCGGCCAACCTGATCGAGACCTTCGGCAGCGCCGAGCAAAAGCGGCGCTTTCTGCAACCGATGATCGACGGCCGCTGCTTCGGCACCATGGCCCTGACCGAACCGCACGCCGGCTCCTCGCTGTCGGACATCCGCACCCGCGCCGAACCGGCGGGCGATGGCACTTACCGGCTCAAGGGCAACAAGATCTTCATCTCCGGCGGCGACCACCCATTGAGCGAAAACATCGTGCACATGGTGCTGGCCAAGCTGCCGGACGCACCGCCCGGGGTGAAAGGCATCTCGCTGTTTATCGTGCCCAAGTTTCTGGTCAACGACGACGCCAGCCTGGGCCGACGCAACGACGTGGTGCTGGCCGGGCTGCTGCACAAGATGGGCTGGCGCGGCACCACCTCCACCGCGCTCAACTTTGGTGATAACGCGGGGGGCGACAACGACGGCTGCGTCGGCTACCTGGTGGGCCAACCGCACCAAGGCCTGAGCTACATGTTCCAGATGATGAACGAGGCGCGCATCGGCGTCGGCATGGGCGCGGTGATGCTCGGCTACGCCGGTTACCTGTATTCGCTGGACTACGCCCGCCAGCGCCCGCAAGGCCGCCTGCCGGACGGCAAGGATCCGACCTCGAGCCAGGTGGCGATCATCGAGCACGCCGATGTGCGGCGCATGCTGCTGATCCAGAAGGCCTATGTGGAAGGCGCCTTCGACCTCGGCCTGTATGCCGCGCGGCTGTTCGACGACACCCAGACCCTGGCAAGCGAGGAACAGCGCCAGAGCGCCCTGGAACTGCTGGATCTGCTCACCCCGATCGTCAAATCCTGGCCTTCGGAGTTCTGCCTCAAGGCCAACGAGCTGGCGATCCAGGTTCTCGGCGGCCACGGCTACACCCGCGATTACCCGGTGGAGCAGTACTACCGCGACAACCGCCTGAATCCGATCCATGAAGGCACCCACGGCATCCAATCGCTCGACCTGCTCGGGCGCAAGGTGTCGATGAACGGCGGCGCGGCGCTCAAGCAACTGGTCAAACTGATCCAGCAATGCTGCCAACAGGCCAGCCAATACCAGGCGCTGAATGCCCTGCGCCAACCGCTGGAACAGTTGCTGGCGCGGCTGTCGGCGGTGACCCTGGCGCTGCTGGGCGATTTGCTCGGCGGCCAGGTCAACCAGGGCCTGGCCAACTCGGCGCTGTACCTGAATGCCTTCGGCCATATGGTGATCGGCTGGCGCTGGCTGGAGCAAGCGATCAAGGCCGAACAGGGTTTGGCGGCGGGCAATCCGGCGGATGCCGACTTCTACCGGGGCAAGCTGCAAGCCGCGCGCTACTTCCTGACCTGGGAAGTGCCGAGTTGCCAGCACCACCTGGCCATCCTCGAAGCCCGCGACGACACCTGCCTGGGCATGCAGGACGCCTGGTTCTAGAACCCCCAGGAGGAATCATCCAACGCCTCGCATTCGCGAGGCGTTTTTTTTGACAGCCGGGCAAAGGCAACGGTTAGAATCCGTGGCACGCACCATGCATATCGGTGTGACCGCCTTTCGAACCGGAGTACCTCCTTGGACGCCAGCACCATCAATAATCTGTTCTTGATCGGTGCATTGCTGGTGGCCCTGAGCATTCTGGTCAGCGCCTTCGGCTCGCGCTTCGGCATCCCCATCCTGGTGATCTTCCTCGCCGTCGGCATGCTCGCCGGGGTCGACGGCCCCGGCGGCATCCTCTTCGCCGACTACTCCCTGGCCTACCTGGTCGGCAACCTGGCGCTGGCGGTGATCCTGCTCGACGGCGGCATGCGCACCCGGGTCAAGAGCTTTCGCGTGGCGCTGTGGCCGTCGCTGTCGCTGGCCACCGCCGGGGTGCTGGTCACCGCCGGACTGACCGGCGTCGCCGCCGCCTGGCTGTTCGAGCTAAGCCTGATGGAGGGCCTGCTGATCGGCGCCATCGTCGGCTCCACCGATGCCGCCGCGGTGTTCGGCCTGCTCGGCGGCCGCGGCCTCAACGAGCGGGTCAGCGCCACCCTGGAAATCGAATCCGGCAGCAACGACCCCATGGCGGTGTTCCTCACCGTCACCCTGATCGCCCTGCTGGCCAAGGGCCAAAGCGGTTTCGGCTGGGATCTGCTGAGCCAGCTGCTGTTGCAGTTCGGCCTCGGCGGTCTGTTCGGCCTGGGCGCAGGCTGGCTGCTGCTCAACCTGGTCAATCGCATGAGCCTGGCGGGCGGCCTCTATCCGCTGCTGGTGGTCAGCGGCGGATTGATCATCTTCGCCATCACCAACGCCGTCGGCGGCAGCGGTTTCCTCGCCATCTACCTGTGCGGCCTGCTGCTGGGCAACCGGCCGATCCGCTCGCGCCACGGCATCCTACACATGCTCGACGGCCTGGCCTGGCTCAGCCAGATCGGCATGTTCCTGGTGCTCGGCCTGCTGGTCACCCCCCGCGAGCTGCTGCCCATCGCCCTGCCGGCCCTGGGCCTGGCGCTGTGGATGATCCTGATCGCCCGGCCGTTGTCGATCTACCTCGGCCTGCTGCCGTTTCGCGCCTTCCATGACCGCGAGAAGCTGTTCATCGCCTGGGTCGGCCTGCGCGGCGCGGTGCCGATCATTCTCGCGGTGTTCCCGCTGATGGCCGGCCTGGAGCATGCCCAGCTGTTCTTCAACCTGGCCTTCTTCATCGTCCTGGTCTCGCTGCTGCTGCAGGGCACCAGCCTGCCCTGGGTGGCCAAGTGGCTGCGCGTCACGGTGCCGCCGGAACCGGCGCCGGTGTCGCGCGCCGGCCTGGAGGTGCACCCGACCAGCCAGTGGGAGCTGTTCATCTACCGCCTCGGCGCCGAGAAGTGGTGCATCGGTGCCGCCCTGCGCGAACTGAAGATGCCGGAGGGCACGCGTATCGCCGCCCTGTTTCGCGGCACGGAACTGCTCCACCCTTCCGGCAGCACCCAGCTGGAGGCCGGCGACCTGCTCTGTGTGATTGGCCACGAACACGACCTGCCCGCCCTGGGCAAACTGTTCAGCCAGGCTCCCAAACGTGGCCAGGATCTGCGCTTCTTCGGCGACTTCGTCCTGGAAGGCGATGCCGAACTCGCCGCGGTTGCCGCGCTGTACGGTCTGAAGCTGGAGGGCATCAATGGCCAACAATCGCTCGCGCGCTTTATCGCCCACGAGATCGGCGGTGAACCTGTGATCGGCGACCAGGTCGAATGGCAGAGCCTGATCTGGACAGTGGCGGCAATGGAAGGGAACAAGATCCGTAAAGTCGGCGTCAAATTCCCCGAAGGTAGCCGTCCAGGGTCAGGTCTGTTTCTCTGATCGGCGGCTGCAAACCTGCTGCGCCACCCCTTTCAGCAGCCTGTTAGACTCAATATCTTTTCGAGCCGCACGATCGCGACCATGCCCTCTCTACGCACCTATTTAATCCTAGCCCTACTCGGGTTCTGCCTGAGTGCGGCCCCGAGCCACGCCGTCGAGCCGCCCCAAAGCGCCGACGTGCAGCGCAGCCTGGACGGCCTGGCCGAGCGCAAACTGCCGGAGGCCGAGCAATTGGCGCTCAAGCAAACGCTCGAGCAGACCCTCGGCTTCCTCAATGCACAGGCCGACAGCGAAAAACGCCTGGCCGACCTCAAGCAACAGCTCGAACAGGCGCCACGGCTGATCCATGAAGCACAGCGCGAGCTAACCCGTCTCAAGGCCAGTCAACCCGCCTCGGCCACCCAGCGCCATGCCAATGCAACTGTGCCGCAATTGGAGCAATTGCTCGGCGAGCGTAACAGCCAGCTGAACGACTGGCAGAAGCAGATCGCCGACGCCAACAGCCTGATCATCACCGCGCAAACCCGCCCCGAACGGGCGCAAGCGGAAATCAGCCACAATCAGACGCGCACCCAGGACATTAACAACCTGCTAAAAAACGGCAAGGACGCCGGCAAGGCGCTGACCGGCGAGCGGCGCAACCTGCTCAATGCCGAACTTGCCGCACTCAGTGCGCAAACCCTGCTGCGCCGCCAGGAACTGGCCGGCAACAGCCTGCTGCAGGATTTCGGCGGCAGCCAGCGCGATTTACTCGACGAGCGGATCAAGCGTCTGGAGCAGGAACTGCTCGACCTGCAGTCGCTGATCAACGAAAAACGCCGGGCGCAATCCGAGAAAACCGTCGCCGAACAATCGCTCGAAGCAGAGAAAGCCGGTTCCGGCAAGCTGCTGACCAGCGTCAGCAGCCACAACCTCAAGTTGTCCGACTACCTGCTCAGCGCCACCGAGCGCCTCAACCAGCTGACCCAGCAGAACCTGCAGATCAAGCAGAAGCTCGACAGCCTCAACCAGGCCGACCAGGCCTTGGACGAGCAGATCAGCGTGCTGCAGGGCAGCCTGCTGCTGGCGAAGATCCTCTACCAGCAGAAACAGGCGCTGCCCGCCCTGGAACTCGACAGCAATCTGGCCAACGAGATCGCCGACCTGCGCCTGTACCAGTTCGAGCTCAACCAGCAACGTGAGCGGCTCAGCAATCCCGACGCCTATGTCGACAAACTGCTGGCCAAGCAGCCCGCCGCCGACACCGCCGCTCCGGAGCTGCGCGACACCCTGCTCGAGCTGATCAACTCCCGCCGCGAGCTGCTCGACCGCCTCAACCGCGAACTCAATACGCTGCTCAACGAGTCGATCACCCTGCAGCTCAACCAGAAACAACTGCAGAGCACCGCCGGCACCCTGCGCGCCACCCTGGACGAGCAGATGTTCTGGATCCCCAGCAACAAGCCGCTGAACCTGGACTGGTTCGTCAGCGCGCCGGAACTGTTCCAGCGCCAGATCGCCGACCTGCCCTGGGGCTCCAACCTGCGCGCCCTGGGCGCCGGCCTGGCCGAGCGGCCGCTGCTGTTCCTGCCGCTGCTGCTGCTGATCGGCCTGCTGCTGTGGAAGCGCGGCTTCCTCTACCGCAAGCTGGCCGAGCTGCACCAGGACATCGGCCACTTCAAGCGCGACAGCCAGCTGCACACGCCGATGGCAATCCTGCTCACGGTGCTGCTGGCCCTGCCCGGCACGCTGTTCCTCGCCCTCTCCGGCCTGGCCCTGCAGCTCGACGCCCGCGGGCAGAACCTCTTCCTCGGCGCCGCCCAGCTAGAAATGGCCCAGGCCTGGCTGGTGTTCTACACCGTCTACCGCATCCTCACCCCCGGCGGGGTGGCCGAGCTGCATTTCCGCTGGCCACACGTGCAAGTGAATTTCCTCCACCGACAGATCCGCTACCTCGGCCTGGTGGTGCTGGCCCTGGTGGCGGTGGTCACCGTGGCCGAACACCAGCCCGCCAGCCTGGCCGAAGACGTGATCGGCATCGCCGTGGTGCTGACCTGTTACGGCCTGATGGCCTGGTTGCTGCACAAGCTGCTGCTCAGTGGCCCGGCGCGCGAGCATTCCTCGACCTTCCGCACGCTCATCGGCCTGCTGTTCGGCCTGCTGCCGCTGACCCTGATAGTCGCGGTCGGCTTCGGCTACTACTACACCGCGCTGAAGCTCAGCGACCGCCTGATCAACACCCTCTACCTGCTGATGATCTGGCCGATCGTCGAGGCGGCCTTCGTCCGCGGCCTGGCGGTCGCCGCCCGGCGCCTGGCCTACCAACGCGCCATGGCCAAGCGCCAGGCACTGGCCAAGGAAGGCGCCGAGGGCGGCGAGGCGCTGGTCGAGGAGCCGACCCTGGATATCGAACAGGTCAACCAGCAGTCGCTGCGCCTGATTCGCCTGACCCTGCTCGGCCTGTTCATCGGCGCGCTCTACTGGGTCTGGGCCGACCTGATCTCGGTGTTCGCCTACCTGGACAACATCAGCCTCTACGAATACAGCAGCGGCAGCGGCGAAAGCGCCAGCCTGGTGCCGATCAGCCTCAGCGACGTGCTCGGCGCGCTGATCATCGTCGCCATTACCGTGGCCCTGGCGCGCAACCTGCCCGGCCTGCTCGAAGTACTGGTGTTGTCGCGTCTGCGCCTGGCGCAAGGCAGCGCCTACGCCACCACCACCTTGCTGTCCTATGCGATTGTCGGCATCGGTTTCGTCATTACCCTGTCGACCCTGGGGGTCAGCTGGGACAAGCTGCAGTGGCTGGTGGCGGCGCTCTCGGTCGGCCTCGGCTTCGGTTTGCAGGAGATTTTCGCCAATTTCATTTCCGGCTTGATCATCCTGTTCGAGCGCCCGGTGCGCATCGGCGACGTGGTGACCATCGGCAACCTGTCCGGCACGGTCAGCCGGATTCGCATCCGCGCCACCACCATCACCGATTTCGACCGCAAAGAAATCATCGTGCCGAACAAGACCTTCGTCACCGACCAGTTGATCAACTGGTCGCTGAACGACACCGTCACCCGAGTGATCATCAAGATCGGCGTGGCCTACGAGACCGACCTGCCGCTGGCGCGCCAGTTGATGATGCAGGCCGCCGCGGAGAACCCGCGGGTATTGCGCGACCCCGAGCCGCAACTGTTCTTCCTCACCATCAGCGCCAGCACCTTCGACTACGAGCTGCGCTTTCATGTGCGCGAGCTGGGCGACCGCAACGCGGCGACCGACGAGATCCTCACGCGCATCGCCCTGCTCTTCCGCGAGAACAAGGTGGAGATGGCCTTCAACCAGGTCGAGGTCATGGTGAAAAACCACCAGGGCCAGGAGCTCAACCTGGGCAGCGGGCAGCCCCACAGACTGCAACCGGCACAGCCGTCGTCGCCGCCACAACTGGCACCGGCCGCCCCCGCAGTCGACCCGCAATAAGCAGCGCGCTATGGTCGAGGTCTAGACCATAGCGCGCCCGCCGATCACTCGCCCACTGGAGTGTTGCTTTGAAGTCGCTCACCGATCTGACCTTCGACAATCGCTTCGCCCGTCTCGGCGACGCCTTTTCCACCCCAGTGCTGCCCGAGCCGATTGCCGAACCGCGCCTGGTGGTCGTCAGCCCGGCGGCCATGGCCCTGCTCGACCTCGATCCGGCGGAGGCCGAGCGCGAGGAGTTCGCCCAACTGTTCGCCGGGCACAAGCTGTGGGGCGCGGCCGAACCGCGGGCCATGGTCTATTCCGGCCACCAGTTCGGCAGCTACAACCCGCGCCTGGGCGACGGTCGCGGCCTGCTGCTCGGCGAAGTGGTCAACCAAGCCGGCGAATACTGGGATCTGCACCTCAAGGGCGCCGGGCAGACCCCTTACTCGCGCATGGGCGACGGCCGCGCGGTGCTGCGTTCATCGATCCGCGAGTTCCTCGCCAGCGAACACCTGCATGCCCTCGGCATCCCGACCTCGCGGGCGCTGTGCGTGACCGCCTCGAGCACCCCGGTGTGGCGCGAGAAACAGGAAACCGCGGCCATGCTGCTGCGCCTGTCGCGCAGCCATGTGCGCTTCGGTCACTTCGAGTACTTCTATTACACCCAGCAACACGCACTGCTGAAGCAACTCGGCGAGCATGTCCTGAGCTGCCACTTCCCGGCATGCCGGGAGCAAGCCGAGCCCTACCTGGCCATGTTCCGCGAGGTGGTCGAAGGCAACGCCGAGCTGATCGCCCGCTGGCAAGCCTATGGCTTCTGTCACGGGGTGATGAACAGCGACAACATGTCGATCCTCGGCGTCACCTTCGACTACGGCCCCTACGCCTTTCTCGACGACTTCGACGCCGACTTCATCTGCAACCACTCGGACGACAACGGCCGCTACAGCTTCAGCAATCAGGTGCCGATCGCCCAATGGAACCTCGCCGCCCTCGGCCAGGCGCTGACCCCTTTCGTCGAGATCGATGCGCTGCGCGAGACCCTGGGGTTGTTCCTGCCGCTGTACCAGGCGCACTACCTCGACCTGATGCGCCGCCGCCTCGGCTTGCTGACAGCCGCCGAGGCCGACGAGGCGCTGATCCGGCGCCTGCTGCAGCTGATGCAGGGCAGCGCCGTGGACTACACGAACTTCTTCCGCGAACTGGGCGACAGCGCGCCGCAGCAGGCGCTCGCCCGTTTGCGCGAGGACTTCCGCGATCTGCAAGGCTTCGACACCTGGGCCGCCGACTACCGCGCCCGCGTCGCCAGCGAAACCGACAGCCAGGCGGCGCGGCGCACGCGCATGCAGGCCGTCAACCCCAAGTACATCCTGCGCAATTACCTGGCCCAGCAAGTCATCGACGCGGCCGAACAGGGAGACTACGCTCCGGTGCGCGAACTGCACGCGGTGCTCAGCCGGCCGTTCGACGAGCAACCGGGTTGCGAGCGTTACGCCCAGCGCCCGCCGGAGTGGGGCAAGCACCTGGAGATCAGCTGCTCGTCGTAGCAACGGCGGCAGGCGAGCGCAGCGGCATCAAGGCGGATCTGGCTTCCCGCGCTGGCCTTGTCTTTGAGCTTGCAGTTACGCACCACCCAACAGCCACTCCAGTCCCATCTTCACATGCAACTCGGTACTGTCGAGCAGCGGCAGCGGCGCTGCGACGCCTTCGAGCAGCAGGCCGATCTCGGTGCAGCCGAGAATCGCCACCGCGGCGCCCTGCTCGCGCAGTTGCGCCAGGCAATCCAGGTAAAAGCGCCGGGCACTGGCCTGAAATACCCCTTGGCACAACTCGGCGAAGATCACCCGGTCGATCTCCTCGACCTGTGCCGGAGCAGGAGTCAGCACCTCGATGGCGAAGCGCTCGGCCAGACGCTGGCGATAGAAGTCCTGCTGCACGGTGAAACGTGTGCCGAGCAGCGCCGCACGCTGGACGCCTTGCCGCTGCAGGGCCTGGCCGACGGCATCGCCGATATGCAGCAGGGGGATGTCGACCGCCGCCTCGATGGCCGGCGCCACCTTGTGCATGGTATTGGTCGCCAACAGCAACGCCCCGGCCCCGGCCCGTTCCAACCCCTGCGCGGCGACCGCCAGCTGGCGCCCGGCTTCGGCCCAGTCGCCCTGCTTCTGCAAGGCAGCGATGCCGGCGAAGTCCAGCGAATGCAGCAGCAGGGACGCCGAGTGCAGCCCGCCCAAACGCTCGCGCACGCCCTGATTGAGCAGGCGGTAATAGCTCGCGGTGGACTCCCAGCTCATGCCTCCGACAATGCCTAACGGTTGCATAGGTCAGCTCCTGCATGGAAAAGACGATGTCCCCGTTAACAGGCCCAGGCGTGGGGGGGTACCCGTGCAAGCGGCTTCGGCCGCGAGCTGCGCGGGTAGCTCCGCCCCCAAAGCTCGCCCGCCCTGCACCACGTAACGGGGACATCGCCATGAAAAACCCGAGCCTACCCGGCCAATGACCGACTGAGACAGAGACAGTGCGTGACCAGAGCGGCGGTACAGCCTTATTTGTTAAACCGAAAAGGCATATAAACCTTATCAAACATTCTTAGACTCTCTAAGCCGCAACCCTTATCTTCAGCGCCTCGGGTGACCGCCCTTGAGCACGGCCGCCACCTCACACGAGACTCGTACGCTAAGGACATTCATGTTCTGGGATTCACTCCCCCTGCCCTTGCTGTTTGTCGGCGCCCTGCTGCTCTGGGTGCTGTACGCCTTCGTGCGCGAGAAGTGGAGTCCGGACATAGTCGCGGCCATCGCCGTGGCGGCGCTGTTGATTACTCAACTGCTCGAACCCAAGGAAGTGCTCAGCGTCCTCTCCAACTCGGCGCCGGTGACCATCGCCTGCATGTTCGTGCTGTCTGCCGCCCTGGAGCGCACCGGCTGCATCGACGCCCTGGGCAACTGGCTGGGCGACCTGGTCGGCACCAGCCCGATTCGCGTGCTCACCGGGCTGACGGTCACCGCGCTGGCAATCTCCGCCTTCCTCAACAACACCCCGGTGGTGGCCATCCTCACCCCGGTGGCGATCTCCCTGGCCCGCCGCGCCGGCACCCTGCCGTCCAAACTGCTGATCCCGCTGTCCTACGCCACCATCCTCGGCGGCACCCTGACCATGATCGGCACCTCGACCAACATCCTGGTCGACGGGGTGGCGCGCAAGGCCGGCCTGGCGCCGTTCGGCATCTTCGAGATCACCGGCGCCGGACTGATCCTGGCCACGGTCGGCATGCTTTATCTGCTGACCATCGGCCGCCACCTGCTGCCCGAACGCGACACCCTGTCGCGCCAGCTGCGGCCGAATCTGGATCGCACCTTCATGACCGAGCTGCTGGTGCCGCACGACTCGCCGGTGATCGGCAAGACCCTGGCCGAAGCCAACCTCAATGGCGGCAGCGGCCTGCAGGTGCTCAAGCTGTTTCGTCAGGAACAAGAACTCACCGAGCCGGATCATCACACCCTGCTGGCCAGCGGCGACCGCCTGGTGCTGCACGGCCAGGTGAAGAACGTGGTGGAACTGCGCGAGAGCGGCCACCTGAGCTTCAACCGCGGCGACGCCTTCGAAACCATCAGCAGCCACGACGTGATCCTCGCCGAGGCCATAGTCGGGCGCAACTCGCGCTACAGCCACAGACCCATGCGCGACCTCGACCTGACCGCGCGCTACGGCATCGCCGTGCTCGCCGTGCACCGCCAGGACGAGAACATCCAGGGCAACCTCGACGACTTCGAGCTGCAATTCGGCGACGTCATGCTGGTCGAGGGCACCCCGGCGCAGATCAAGCGTTTCGCCGACAACGGCGAGCTGATCAGCCTCAACGCCGTGCAGGAGCGCGCCTTCCGCCGCGACAAGGCGCCGATCGCGATCATCGCCACCCTGGCGGTGATGCTCCTCGCCGCCTTCGGCCTGATGCCGATCGAGGGGCTGGCGATCATCGGCGCGGTGAGCGTGCTGGCGACCCGCTGCCTGGACGTGGAAGACGCCTACAAGGCGGTGGACTGGAAGATCCTCAGCCTGATCTTCGGCATGCTGGCGATCAGCATCGCCATGGACAAGGTCGGCCTGGTCAGGCTGCTGGTGGAGAACGTCATGGGCCTGCTGCCCTGGGCCGGGCCGCTGCTGATGCTGTCGTTCATCTACCTGTTCACCTCGATCCTCACCGAGATGCTGTCGAACAACGCCGTGGCGGTGCTGGTCACCCCGATCGCCATCGGCATGGCCCAGCACCTGGGGGTCGACCCGCGCGCCTTCGTGGTCGCGGTGATGTTCGCCGCCAGCGCCAGCTTCGCCACGCCCATCGGTTACCAGACCAACACCTTCGTCTACAACGCCGGCGGTTACCGCTTCAGCGACTTCATGAAAGTCGGCATCCCGCTCAACCTGCTGCTCTGGCTGGTGGCCAGCTTGGTGATTCCCTGGTTCTGGCCGCTGACGCCGCTGTGAGCCATTGCGCGACACAAGGTCAACGCCATTGCGCCTAATCGCGCGGGTTTTATTGCCGCAAATCATTGACCAGGCTTGCCTTCCCTCCCCATGCTGCGACTCTTTCAATCTGCCCGAAGGAAAGCTCGCATGAAACTGGAAACCCTGGCCATCCACGCCGGCTACAGCCCCGACCCGACCACCAGGGCGGTGGCGGTGCCGATCTACCAGACCACCTCCTACGCCTTCGACGACACCCAGCACGGCGCCGACCTGTTCGACCTCAAGGTCGCCGGCAACATCTACACGCGGATCATGAACCCCACCACCGACGTGCTGGAAAAGCGCGTGGCGGCCCTGGAAAACGGAGTCGGCGCGCTGGCCGTGGCCTCCGGCATGGCGGCCATCACCTACGCCATCCAGACCATCGCCGAAGTCGGCGACAATATCGTTTCGGTGGCCAAGCTGTATGGCGGCACCTACAACCTGTTCGCCCACACCCTGCCGCGCCAGGGCATCGAAGTGCGCTTCGCCGCCCATGACGACATTGCCGCCCTGGAAGCGCTGATCGACGATAAAACCAAGGCCGTATTCTGCGAGTCCATCGGCAACCCGGCCGGCAACATCATCGACCTGCAAGCGCTGGCCGACGCGGCCCACCGCCATGGCGTACCGCTGATCGTCGACAACACCGTGGCCACGCCGATGCTCTGCCGCCCCTTCGAACACGGCGCCGACATCGTCGTGCACTCGCTGACCAAGTACATGGGCGGCCACGGCACCAGCATCGGCGGCATCGTGGTCGACTCCGGCAACTTCCCCTGGGCGCAGCACCAGCAGCGCTTCGCACTGCTCAATACCCCGGACGCCTCCTACCACGGCGTGACCTACACCGAAGCCTTCGGCCCGGCCGCCTTCATCGGCCGCTGCCGGGTGGTGCCGCTGCGCAACATGGGCGCGGCGATCTCGCCGTTCAATTCCTTCCTGATCCTGCAAGGCCTGGAAACCCTGGCCCTGCGCATGCAGCGTCACTGCGACAACGCGCTCAAGGTGGCCGAATACCTGCAGAATCACCCGCAGGTGGCCTGGGTCAAGTACGCCGGCCTGAGCGATCACCCCGAGCATGGCCTGGCGCAAAAATACTGCCAGGGCAAACCGGCCTCGATCCTCTCCTTCGGCATCGTCGGCGGCTTCGATGCCGGGGCGCGCTTTATCGACGCGCTCAAGCTGGTGGTGCGCCTGGTCAATATCGGCGACGCCAAGTCGCTGGCCTGCCATCCGGCTTCCACCACCCACCGCCAGCTCAACGACGAGGAACTGGCCAAGGCCGGCGTGCCGCGCGACATGATCCGCCTGTCGATCGGCATCGAGCACAGCGACGACATTCTGGCCGACCTGCAACAGGCCCTGCAGGCCGCCGGGGCTTGAGCCCCACCCTCCTGGCTCGGCCTTGATAATTCGGCCTGCCGGCTCCAGATAAGGGCTATCCCGTCTCTGGAGCCGCCCATGTCCAATCCGCTGCTGATCCCTTGCCCGAGCTGCAACGGCCTCAATCGTATCCCCGCCGAGCGTCTCGCCGAGGCGCCGCGCTGCGGGCGCTGCAAGGCGCAAGTCCTGCCGGGCACCCCGATCGAACTGACTCAGGCCAGCTTCGCCAGCCAGCTCAAGGGCGACTTGCCGCTGCTGGTGGATGTCTGGGCCGATTGGTGCGGCCCCTGCAAGGCCTTCGCCCCAACCTTCGACCAGGCCGCCAAGCAGCTGCAGGAACGCTGTCGCCTGGGCAAACTGGATAGCGAAGCCAGCCCGCAACTGTCCGCGCAACTGGGCATTCGTTCGATTCCCAGCCTGATCCTGTTCAAGGGCGGCCGTGAAATCGCGCGTCAGAGCGGTGCCCTGCCACTGCCACAATTGCTGGCCTGGCTACATGGCCAAGGCATCTGAGCGAAAGGGTCAATCACGCTGACGGTTGCGGTCAATTGCAAGCCGCCAGCCACGCCTTAGGCTGGCAAGTCAAACCCATGAGGCTCGACGCCATGCCCCTACCTGCCGACATTGCCCGCCAGCTCACCGAAGAACAGATCGCCTTCGTCAAACGCAGCGGCCTCAGGGCCGAAGTGCTCGAACCGGGGCATGTGCGCCTGTGCATGCCGCTGGCCGGCAACCAGAACCATATCGGCAGCATGTACGCCGGCGCGCTTTTTACCCTGGCGGAGATTCCCGGCGGCGCGCTGTTTCTCACCAGCTTCGACAGCCAGCGTTTCTACCCGGTGATCAAGGAAATGAACCTGCGCTTCCGCCGTCCGGCCATGGGCGATATTCAGGTCGAGGCGCGACTCGATGCCGGGCAGATCGAGCGGCTGCAGAGCGAGGCGCATTCCCAGGGCAAGGCCGACTACCTGCTGCAATTGCAGCTGACCGACGCCAGTGGCGAAGTGGTGGCCGAGAGCCGCGGCCTCTATCAATTGCGCGCACGCTGACGCCTGGCCTTGCCTTAGATCAAAAGAACGGCTATTGCTTGAAGGATAATAAATCGCCGACATCCATCGGCCGGAGATTTACCCCATGTTCACCCACATCCTCATTGCCCATGACTTGCGCGACACCGCCGATATAGCGCTGTGCCGTGCCACCCAGCTGGCCCGGCAGCACAATGCCAAGCTGACGGTACTGCACGTACTCGACCCCACCCAGGGCAGCCAGGCGCATGAACAGGCCCATCAGGCCCTGGATCGCAGCCTGACCCGCTACGCCCCGCCGAGCAGCGAGCTGCGCTTGATCGGCGGCAAACCTGCCGAGACGGTGCTGCAGCAAGTGCAGGAGCTGGGTTGCGACCTCCTGGTTCTGGGCGCCCACCATCAACGCCACGACTTCTTCTCCGGCACCAGCCTGGATCGTATCGCCAGGAACTGCAGCGTGCCGCTGCTGCTGGTGGCGCGCAACGACTCCCAGCCCTACCAGCGCGCCTTGGCCGCCATCGATTTCTCTCTCTGCGCCTGCAGCGCCCTGGAGCAGGCCTACCGCCTGCTGCCGGCAACGGCCGAGCTGCATGCGCTGCATGTGTTCGAACCGGACAAGGGCACGGCCAAGCAAGTCGAGGCGCAACTGCAGATCCAGCACGCCTTGATCGATCAGCTGCTGCAGGACGAGGCGCAGACCCTCCCCGCCGACGGCCCGACCCTGACCCATGCGGTGCAACAGGGCGGCATCCTGCGCAGCCTGCAAGAACAACTGAAAACCCGCCGTAGTGAGCTGCTGGTGCTCGGCAGCCATGGCCGCAGCGCCCTGTCCCAGGCATTGCTCGGCAGCCTGGCCCAGCACTTCCTGCACAAGGCCCCCTGCGACATTCTGGTCGTGCGCTAAGCCAGCGCCAGCCGCACCAACCACAAAGGCGCCACTGGCGCCTTTGTGGTTACTCAAGCCCGCCTAATCGGCCAGGTTGAGCCAGTCGTGCAGTTCGACGAACTGCCGGGTCAACTTGTGCCGTGCATCCAGATAGATCAGCGGCGTGCAGGCTTGGTGCGATTCACGCATGCGCACCGAACTCATCAGGTTCACCGGCAATACCGGCAGGCCCTCCGCGACCAGCTCATCGAGCAACTGCTGCGGCAAGGCCGCGCGGGGCTGAAACTGATTGACCACTATGCCTTCCACTTCCAGCCCTTCGTTGTGGTCTTCCTTGAGCTCCTCAATCTCGCGCAACAGGCCGTACAGGGCCTGACGCGAGAAACTGTCACAGTCGAAGGGGATCAATACCCGGTCGGCGGCGATCAATGCGGAAACCGTGTAGAAGTTCAACGCCGGCGGCGTATCCAGGTAGATCCGATCGTAATCCCCGGCCAGTTCATCGAGCAGTTTGCGCAGCTTGTTGATCTTGTGTTTCGACTCGAGCTTGGGCTGCAGGTCGGCCAGTTCGGCCGTCGCCGTGACCACATGCAAGTTGTCGAACGGCGTCTCGTAGATGTCGACCCGGCCTTTCTTGGCAAAAGGGCCGCTGCTCAGGCTGAGCTTGAAGAACTCGGCGATACCCATGGGGATCTCAGCGCCCGTCAGGCCGGTGAGGTAGTGGGTGGAGTTGGCCTGGGAATCCAGATCGACCAACAACGTGCGATAGCCCTGCGAGGCGCTCACGGCCGCCAGGTTGCAGGCAATGCTGGACTTGCCCACCCCGCCCTTCTGATTGAACACCACACGCCGCATCGCACACCTCCCTGATTCCGAATGGTCTTGGATTCTATGCAAAGCGCGTGACAAGGGCGAGGCTTTCGGTCATCCAATGACTCTTACGCCCCCGAATAACGCCACAACAGCCGGCTACAGGATCGTCACAGCGACCCTGCTCGTTTACTCGCCGTGATACTGCGCCGACAACTCGTGCACCGCCTCGAGGAAGGCGCCGGCATGGGCCGGGTCGACTTCCGGGGTGATGCCGTGGCCGAGGTTGAACACATGGCCCGTGCCCTGGCCGTAGCTGGCGAGGATGCGCGCCACTTCGGCGCGGATCGCCGCCGGCTGGGCATAGAGTACGGTCGGATCCATATTGCCTTGCAGGGCCACCTGAGCGCCCACGCGGCGACGCGCCTCGCCGATGTCGCAGCTCCAGTCCAGACCGAGGGCGTCGGCGCCGGTCGCCGCCATGGACTCCAGCCACAGGCCGCCGTTCTTGGTGAACAGGATCACCGGCACCTTGCGCCCGTCGTGCTCGCGGATCAGGCCGTCGACGATCTTCTGCATGTAGGCCAGGGAGAATTCCTGATAGGCCGCCGAGGACAGGTTGCCGCCCCAGGTATCGAAGATTTGCACTGCCTGGGCGCCGGCGAGGATCTGCCCGTTGAGGTAGCCGACGACCGACTGCGCCAGCTTGTCGAGCAGCGTGTGCATGGCCTGCGGGTTGTCGTAGAGCATGGCCTTGGACTTGCGGAAGTCCTTCGACGAGCCGCCCTCGACCATGTAGGTGGCGAGGGTCCAGGGGCTGCCGGAGAAGCCGATCAGCGGCACCCGGCCGTTCAGCTCGCGGCGGATGGTGCGCACGGCGTCCATCACGTAGCCGAGGTCTTGTTCCGGGTCGGGAATCGGCAGAGCCTCGACATCGGCGGCAGTGCTGATCACTTTCTTGAAGCGCGGACCTTCGCCGGTCTCGAAGTACAGGCCCTGACCCATGGCATGGGGGATGGTCAGGATGTCGGAGAAGAGGATCGCCGCGTCCAGCTGCGGGTAGCGATCCAGCGGTTGCAGGGTGACTTCGCAGGCGAACTCGGGGTTCATCATCAGCTTCATGAAGTCACCGGCCTTGGCCCGACTGGCGCGGTACTCCGGCAGATAACGGCCGGCCTGGCGCATCATCCACACCGGGGTGACGTCGACGGGCTGCTTGAGCAGGGCACGCAGGAAACGATCGTTCTTCAGGGCGGTCATGGCAATTCCCGTGCAATAAGTCGTCAGCATAAAAGTGCCGGCATTTTCGCAGACCCCCAAACAAAAGGCACGGCGGGTGCCGTGCCTTTTTTCCATTGCGACAATTTGCCTCGGCAGAGCGCGACGTCGGATGGGTTGAGCGCAGCGCTAGCCATCAACCGTTGCGATGGGTTACGCCTACGGCTAAGCCATCCTAGGCATCACACCTCGAGGTAATCCAGGATGCCTTCGGCGGCGTTGCGCCCCTCGAAGATCGCCGTCACCACCAGATCGGAACCGCGCACCATGTCGCCACCGGCGAAGATCTTCGGGTTGCGGGTCTGATGCTTGAACTGCGACTGTTCCGGGGCGATCACGCGGCCCTGGCCATCGGTCTCGATCTGAAAATCGCTGAACCAAGGTGCCGGGCTCGGGCGGAAGCCGAAGGCGATCAGCACCGCGTCGGCCGGGATGATCTCCTCGGAACCGGGAATCGGCTCGGGGCTGCGGCGACCGCGGGCATCCGGCTCGCCGAGGCGAGTCTCGACCACCTTGACCCCTTCGACCCGATCCTCGCCAACGATGGCGATGGGCTGGCGGTTGAAGAGGAACTTAACCCCCTCTTCCTTGGCGTTCTTCACTTCCTTGCGCGAGCCCGGCATGTTCTCTTCGTCGCGACGATAGGCACAGGTGACGCTCTTGGCGCCCTGGCGAATCGAGGTGCGGTTGCAGTCCATGGCGGTGTCGCCGCCGCCGAGCACGACGATGCGCTTGCCCTTGGTGTCGATGAAGTCTTGCGCATCCTTCTCGAAGCCGAGGTTGCGGTTGACGTTGGCAATCAGGAAATCCAGGGCGTCGTACACGCCGGGCAGGTCTTCGCCGGGGAAGCCGCCTTTCATGTAGGTGTAGGTACCCATGCCCATGAACACGGCATCGTACTCATCGAGCAACTGCTGCATGCTCACGTCTTTGCCGATCTCGGTGTTCAGGCGGAACTCGATGCCCATGCCAGTGAAGACATCGCGGCGATGGCTCAGCACGGTCTTTTCCAACTTGAACTCGGGAATGCCGAACGTCAGCAGGCCGCCGATTTCCGGGTTCTTATCGAACACCACCGCAGCCACGCCGTTGCGCGCCAGCACGTCGGCGCAACCCAGGCCCGCCGGACCGGCACCGATCACGGCGACGCGCTTGCCGGTCGGGACGACCCGCGACATATCCGGACGCCAGCCCATGGCAAAGGCGGTGTCGGTGATGTACTTCTCCACCGAGCCGATGGTCACCGCACCAAAGCCGTCGTTGAGGGTGCAGGCCCCCTCGCACAGACGATCCTGCGGGCATACGCGACCGCAAACTTCCGGCAATGTATTGGTCTGGTGCGACAACTCGGCGGCGGCGAGGATGTTGCCCTCGGACACCAGCTTCAGCCAATTGGGAATGTAGTTGTGCACCGGGCACTTCCACTCGCAATAGGGGTTACCGCAACCCAGGCAGCGATGCGCTTGCTCGCAGGCCTGGGCCGGCTTGAAGTTGTCGTAGATCTCGACGAATTCTTTCTTGCGCTGACGCAACAGCTTCTTCTTCGGGTCTTTGCGCCCGACATCGATGAACTGGAAGTCGTTATTCAGACGTTCAGTCATAGCAAACCTCTTTACAGCAGCCGCAAGCCACAAGCTGCAAGCTGCAAGACTCATCACGGTAGCAGGCAAGCCTCGCGCTGCTATTAGCGTGAGGCTTGCCGCTTGAAACTGCGTTACTGCGGGTTGGCGCGGGTGCTGGAGAGCAGCGACTTCAGGCTTGCGGCCTTGGGCTTGACCAGCCAGAACTTGCGCAGGTAGTCATCCAGGTTCTCCAGCAGGTGGGCGCCCCACTCGCTGGCGGTCTCCTGCACATACTCGGCGAGCACACGTTGCAGATGGCTGCGGTAGGCCTCCATGGCCTCGTTGTTGATCCGCTGGATCTCCACCAGTTCATGATTGACCCGGTCGTAGAAACTGTTGTCCAGGTCGAGCACATAGGCAAAGCCGCCGGTCATGCCGGAACCGAAGTTGTAGCCGGTCTTGCCCAGTACGCAGACGAAGCCGCCGGTCATGTACTCGCAGCAATGATCGCCAGTGCCCTCGACCACGGCATGCGCACCGGAGTTGCGCACGGCGAAACGTTCGCCTGCGGTGCCGGCAGCGAGCAGTTTGCCGCCCGTGGCGCCGTACAGGCAGGTGTTGCCGATGATGGCGCTGTCCTGGGTCTTGAACGGGCTGCCTTGGGGCGGAACTATGATCAGCTTGCCGCCGGTCATGCCCTTGCCGACATAGTCGTTGGCATCGCCTTGCAGGTACAGATTCAGGCCACCGGCATTCCACACGCCGAAGCTCTGCCCGGCAGTGCCCTTGAAGCGGAAGGTGATCGGCGCCTTGGCCATGCCCTGGTTGCCATGCACCCGGGCGATTTCGCCGGAGACGCGGGCACCGATGGAACGGTCGCAGTTGCAGATATCCAGTTCGAACTCGGCACCGCTGGCGGCATCGATTGCCGGCTTGGCCAGCTCAACCATCTGCTCGGCCAGCAGACCCTGATCGAACGGCGGGTTGCGCTCGACCATGCAGAACTGCGGTTTGTCGGCCGGGATATGTTCGCTGCCGAGCAGCGGGCTGATATCCAGGTGATTCTGCTTGGCGCTTTCGCCCGGCAGTATCTCCAACAGGTCGGTTCGCCCGATCAGCTCTTCCAGGCTGCGCACGCCCAGCTTGGCCAGCCACTCGCGGGTCTCTTCGGCGACGTAGGTGAAGAAGTTCATCACCATCTCGACGGTGCCGATGAAGTGATCCTTGCGCAGTTTGTCGTTCTGCGTGGCGATGCCAGTGGCGCAGTTGTTGAGGTGACAGATACGCAGGTACTTGCAGCCCAGGGCGATCATCGGCGCGGTGCCGAAACCGAAGCTCTCGGCGCCGAGGATGGCGGCCTTGACCACATCCAGGCCGGTCTTCAGGCCGCCGTCGGTCTGCACCCGCACCTTGCCGCGCAGGTCGTTGCCGCGCAAAGTCTGGTGGGTTTCCGCCAGGCCCAGCTCCCAGGGCGCGCCGGCGTACTTGATCGAGCTCAGCGGCGATGCGCCGGTGCCGCCATCGTAGCCGGAGATGGTGATCAGGTCGGCGTAGGCCTTGGCCACGCCGGCGGCGATGGTGCCGACACCGGCTTCCGCCACCAATTTGACCGAGACCAGCGCGGCCGGATTGACCTGTTTGAGGTCATAGATCAGCTGCGCCAGATCTTCGATGGAATAGATGTCGTGGTGCGGCGGCGGCGAAATCAGGGTCACCCCAGGTACGGCGTAACGCAGCCGCGCGATCAGGCCGTTGACCTTGCCGCCGGGCAGCTGGCCGCCCTCTCCGGGCTTGGCGCCCTGGGCCACCTTGATCTGCAGCACTTCGGCGTTGACCAGGTATTCCGGGGTCACGCCGAAGCGGCCGGTGGCCACCTGCTTGATCTTCGAACTGCGCACCGTGCCGTAACGGGCCGGGTCTTCGCCGCCTTCGCCGGAGTTGGAGCGCGCACCGAGGCGGTTCATCGCCTCGGCAATGGCTTCGTGAGCTTCCGGCGACAGCGCGCCGAGGGAAATACCGGCGGAGTCGAAGCGCTTGAAGATGGCCTCCAGCGGCTCGACCTGGTCGAGGCCCAGCGGTTGCTCGGCCAGTTTCAGCTTGAGCAGATCGCGCAGCATCGACACCGGCCGGGTGTCGACCAGGCTGCTGTATTCCTTGTACTTCTCGTAACTGCCTTGCTGCACGGCGACTTGCAGGGTACTGACCACGTCCGGGTTGTAGGCGTGGAACTCGCCGCCATAGACGAACTTGAGCAAACCGCCCTGCTGAATCGGCTTGCGATTGTTCCAGGCCTCGGCCGCGAGCAATTTCTGCTCGGCTTCGAGGTCGACGAAACGCGCGCCCTTGATCCGGCTGGCCACACCACGGAAGCACAGCTCGGTGACTTCATCGGCCAGACCGACCGCTTCGAACAGCTGCGCGCCGCGGTAGGAGGCAACGGTCGAGATGCCCATCTTCGACAGGATCTTCAGCAGCCCCTTGGAGATGCCCTTGCGGTAGTACTTGAACACTTCGTACAGGTCGCCCAGCACCTCACCGGTACGGATCAGGTCGCCCAGCACTTCGTAGGCCAGGAACGGGTAGACCGCCGAGGCACCGAAGCCGAGCAGCACCGCATAGTGGTGCGAGTCACGCGCGGTCGCGGTCTCGACCAGGATGTTGCAATCGCAACGCAGGCCCTTCTCGGTCAGGCGATGGTGCACGGCACCGGTCACCAGCGCGGCATGCGCCGGCAGCTTGCCGGGGCCGATATGGCGGTCGCTCAGCACCAGCAGCACCTTGCCGGCGCGCACGGCTTCCTCGGCCTGGTCGGCCATGTTGCGCACGGCCGCTTCGAGACCGATCGACTCGTCGTAGTTCATGTCGATCAACTGGCGCTCGAAGCCCGGGCGCTCCAAAGTCATCAACGTGCGCCACTTGGCCGGGGAGATCACCGGCGAGCTGAGGATCACCCGCGAAGCATGCTCCGGCGACTCCTGGAAGATGTTGCGCTCGGCACCGAGGCAGATCTCCAAGGACATGACGATGGCTTCGCGCAGCGGATCGATCGGCGGATTGGTGACCTGGGCGAACTGTTGACGGAAATAGTCGTAGGGCGAACGCACGCGCTGCGACAACACCGCCATAGGCGTGTCGTCGCCCATGGAACCGACCGCTTCCTGGCCTTGCTCGGCCAACGGGCGCAGCACCTGGTCACGCTCCTCGAAGGTGACCTGGTACATCTTCATGTATTGCTTGAGCTGGTCGACGTCATAGAACGCCGAGCCATGGTCGTTGTCTTCCATGGTCGCCTGGATACGCAAGGCGTTCTTGCGCAACCACTGCTTGTAGGGGTGACGCGACTTCAGGCGGTTGTCGATATCGTCGGTACCGAGTACCTGGCCGGTTTCGGTGTCCACCGCAAGGATCTGCCCCGGACCGACGCGCCCCTTGGCGATCACGTCCTCGGGCTGGTAGTCCCACACGCCGATTTCCGAAGCCAGGGTGATGTAACCATTGCGGGTGGTGACCCAGCGCGCCGGGCGCAGGCCGTTGCGGTCGAGCAGGCAGACGGCATAACGCCCATCGGTCAGCACCACTCCCGCCGGACCGTCCCAGGGCTCCATGTGCATGGAGTTGTATTCGTAGAACGCGCGCAGGTCGGCGTCCATGGTCTCGACGTTCTGCCAGGCGGGCGGAATGATCATGCGCACGCCGCGGAACAGGTCGATGCCCCCGGTGACCATCAGTTCGAGCATGTTGTCCATACTCGAGGAGTCGGAACCGACGCGATTGACCAGCGGGCCGAGCTCTTCCAGATCGAAGATCTGGTCGTTGGCGAACTTCAACCGACGCGCCTGGGCCCAGTTGCGATTGCCGGTGATGGTATTGATCTCGCCGTTGTGGGCGAGGAACCGGAACGGTTGCGCCAGCGGCCACTTCGGCAGGGTGTTGGTCGAGAAACGCTGGTGGAACACGCAAATGGCGGTCTGCAGGCGCTCGTCACCCAGATCCGGGTAGAACTGCTGCAGGTCGGCCGGCATCATCAGGCCTTTGTAGATGATGGTCTTGGGTGAAAAGCTGCAGATGTAGTGATCGCTGTCCGCGGCGTTGCTCACCGACGAACGCCGGCGGGCGCTGAACAGCTTGATCGCAAACTCCTGATCGGCGAGCCCCTCGCCGCTGATGAACACCTGCTCGATCTGCGGTAGACGCTCCAGGGCCAGACGGCCAAGCACGCTGGTGTCGATCGGCACTTTGCGCCAGCCAACCAGGGTCAAGCCGGCAGCCAGAATCTCGCGGTTCATGTTCACGCGCGCAGCTTCGGCTTTTACCGGATCCTGATTGAAGAACACCATGCCCACCGCGTACTGCTTGGGCAGCTCGACAGCGAAGTGCTGCAGGGCCATGGCGCGCAGAAAGGCATCGGGCTTCTGAATCAACAGACCACAACCATCACCCGTCTTGCCGTCGGCGTTGATCCCGCCGCGATGGGTCATGCATGTCAGCGCTTCAATAGCGGTCTGCAGCAGGTGATGGCTCGCCTCGCCTTGCATATGGGCGATCAGGCCGAAGCCGCAGTTATCCTTGAACTCATCAGGACGGTACAAACCTGCTTTCATAGGGACTCTCACCAGGCTGCCTCTCAACGAGGCAAATTGCTTTCTAATTCAGACACTTACCGTGCAAGCAGGGCATAGCCCCAGCTGAGCGCAGGCAAAAGGGAGGTTATTGTACATATCCACCAAGGTCGTCACAAATCCATGTGACGAACCACCGAAAACTTATGTCGCGAAAACGAAGGCATAGACCGGAAGGTCATGCTAACAACCCACGAGTCATCAGCACACCCCCGCCAGGCGCGCGAGCAACCGCCGCACCCGCTAGCGAGCCTGGGCAATCTCGTGCTTGATGCTGGCAAAAGTGCGCGGCCAGGGTTTACCTGCCTGCACTTTGCCCGGCAAGCCTTTCAAGGCGGCCTGAGCCGCCTCGCGAGTGGCGAAACTGCCATAGGTCACGACGTACAGCGGCTGACCTTGATGCTGCTTCTTGAAATAGTGGTACTGCCCACCGAACTCGCGCACAAACGATTGAGCCCCGCCCTCTGCGCGCGCGCCGAGTATCTGCAAGGTATAGCGCGAGCCTGCCTGAGCGGCGTACCAATCATCGACCGCCACCTTCGCCGGCGCAGCTGTTGGCGCTGGCGACTTCGGCGCAGGCGCCACCACTGGTGCGGGCTGAACGACCGGCGCAACAGGTTTCACCGGAGCTGGAGCTGGAGCTGGAGCTGGAACTGGAACTGGAACTGGAACTGGAGCCACTGACGCAATCGGCGCAGGCCGCTCGTCCACCAGCACACCGACAGCACTCGCCCCCGCCACCTCCACGACATCGGCCTCCTCGACCCCGCTCAAACCAGCAGCCCGAGCCAAAGGCTCACGCATAACCGGCTGAGCCTCGCCAACCAAGGGCAGCGGGACGGGCTGACTGCCACCCTCGAACTCAATTGCCGGCGCGCCCGCACCAACAGCCCCGGAAGCAGGAACAGGGACATCAACCACAGGCTGCTCGACTCGCCCCAGCGGCAACTGTGTCGTAACAGGCATGGGCGCCCCGCCCTCCGGGCGGCCTTGCACCAGCCAGGCCGCCAATACGCCAAGCCCCACCACAGCCAATGCCAGCAGATGCTTCCTCGGCAGACTGAATACAAAACCTGCACGTTTGGCGGCGCCGCGCTGAATCAGCATGGCCTCGACCAAGGCGTCACGGGCAACCTGATTGATTACCCCAGGCCAGCCCCCGGATTGCTCATGAATGGCGACGATCTGCTCATCGGTTAACAACTCGAGTTCCCGCCCGGCGCCCTCTAGGCGCTGAGTCAGGTATTCACGCGTTTCAGCCTCGGCGTAAGGCTGCAATTCGATGGCGTGGAAACACTCCTCGCCATCGGCCAGTAGCTCAAGCCGAGCAATCAACCCCGGCTCGGCGAACAGAAAAACATGCGGCCGCCCTTCGCTGTTGCCGGCCGCCAGAGTCAGCAAGCTGGCGAGCGCCGCATCACTCAACTGCTCTGCATCGTCGACCAGCAAGTAGACGTCCTGCCCAGTCAATGCCAACTGCCCGACTTGCGCCAGAATCGCCTGCGACTCTGCCTGCTGCACCTGCAGACCCTGGGCCACCTGACGCAGAATGCCCGCCGTATCGGCTGCACCCTGGGCGGAAACAACCACGCTATGCACAGTTTGCTTGTTGGTACTGGCCACCAGCGCCTGGCGCAATAGGGTTTTGCCGCTGCCCAGAGGGCCGCACACCAACAACAGCAACTGGCTGTAACGCGCAAGGTGATGCAACTGGCCCAATACCGGCTTGCGCTGAGCCGGAAAAAACTTGAAGCCCGGCACTCGCGCCGCAAAGGGATCGTGGCTGAACTGGTAGTGATCGAGAAAAGCCTCGTCAGCATGCAAACTGGTCATTGGACACTCATTAATTTTCAAGCTGATCCACCAGCGCGGCGTAATCTACGCTCAGCGTGGCATTCAAAATTTCGCGCGGGAACTCCCCGGTAACCACGGCCTCGCCGATGTGCCGCAACAACACCAGGCGCAACTGGCCATCCAGCACCTTCTTATCGACCGCCATATGAGCCAAAAAGTGCTCGGGCGTCATGCCTTTTGGCGGCACAACGGGCAAGCCCGCCGCCTGCAACAGGCGAATACCGCGATTGCGCTCGGCCAGCGAGATCCAGCCCAGACGCTGCGACATCTCCAGCGCCATGACCGTACCCGCCGCAACCGCCTCGCCGTGCAACCAAACACCATAACCTTGCTGCGTCTCGATGGCATGACCGAAAGTATGCCCAAGGTTGAGCGTGGCACGCAGCCCTGCCTCGCGCTCATCCGCGCCGACAATCCGCGCCTTGGCCGCACAAGAGCGCTCAATCGCCGCAGTCAACGCCTCCTGATCGAGTGCCCGCAGTGCGGGCATGTGCTGCTCCAGCCAAGAGAGAAAAGGCTCGTCACAGATCAAGCCATATTTGATCACCTCGGCCAAGCCCGCCGACAGCTCGCGTGCCGGCAAAGTGGCCAGGCTGGCGGTATCGATCAACACGGCCTGGGGCTGGTAGAACGCCCCCACCATGTTTTTTCCAAGCGGGTGGTTGATACCGGTCTTGCCACCAACCGAGGAATCGACCTGGGACAGCAACGTGGTCGGGATCTGGATGAAATTGACCCCGCGTTGATAACAGGCCGCAGCAAAACCGGCCATATCACCGACAACCCCACCACCCAGTGCAATCACGGTCGTATGCCGATCATGCCGTGCGCCAAGCAGGCCATCGAAAATTGCCTGCAAAGTTTCCCAGGTTTTAAACGCCTCGCCATCCGGCAAGACAATCGCGGTTACCGCATAACCGCCAAGTGCAGCCTTGAGTGCATCCAGGTAGAGCGGCGCGACTGTTTCATTGGTAACGATGGCCACCTGGCGACCAATGATATGCGGCGCCAGCAAATCCGCACGACGCAATAGGTCGGCACCGATATAAATGGGATAGCGACGTTCACCGAGATCGACCTGAAGAGTTTGCATGGAGCCCCCGATGTCAAAAGGGCTCTAGGATAGCGCAGTTCGGTCTGCGCTTTAACGGGGAGAAAGCTCTTCGAGACACTCCAATATTTCCTGCACAACCAGCCGCGGCGGACGCTCGTCGGTTTGCACGATGACATCGGCAATTTCGCGATACAGCGGATCGCGAATCGCCAGCAGATCAGCGAGCACCTTGCCCGGGTCGGCAGCGCGCAACAGAGGGCGATTACGGTCACGCGAAGTACGATCGAGCTGCTGCTCGACCGAGGCGTACAGATACACCACTCGACCACCACGCCTCAGTGCTGCGCGGTTGTCCGGATGCAGCACCGCACCACCGCCAGTGGCCAGCACCAGACCGTCCAGCTCGCACAGCTCGGCAATCACCGCTCGTTCGCGTTCGCGAAAGCCCTGCTCCCCCTCGACATCGAAGATCCATGGAATGTCGGCACCGCTGCGCTGCTCTATTTCCTTGTCGGAGTCCTTGAACAGCAGTCGCAACTCTTTGGCAAGCAAACGCCCGATGGTGCTCTTACCCGCGCCCATCGGGCCAACAAGGATTACATTACGTACAGATTTCAACGATTTATCGCCACCGCTTGGTTATTCAGAATTCGAGGAGTAAGGAAGATCAGCAGTTCGGATTTTTGATCCCGAACAATATCGCGGCGAAACATGCGCCCGAGAAATGGCAGGTCGCCAAGAAATGGAACCTTTTCAACGGATCGACTTTGAGTATTGGAAAATACACCGCCTATCACAATGGTCTCACCGTCACTGACCAGCACTTTGGCATTGACCTCGTTTTTCTTGATTGGCGGCACATTAAGCACGGCATTCGGATAATCAGGCTCATCCTTATTAACCTTAACGTCCATAATAATACGATTATCTGGAGTAATCTGCGGGGTTACTTCAAGCGACAGAGCGGCCTCTTTGAAAGACACCGTGGTAGCCCCACTGGAGCTTGCCTCTTGATATGGCACCTCCGTACCTTTCAAAATCTTGGCGGTTTCCTTATCAGAGGTCACGACTTTAGGCTGAGAAACAATTTCACCGTTACCGGTCTTCTCCATCGCCGTCAACTCCAGGTCAAGAATTGTATTATCGGTAATAAAACCAATACCAATACCAGACGTACTATTAGTCACACCGAGATCGACAAAGGGAAAATTTCCATTCGCTTCTTTACCAGACTTACCTCCCTCATCCCCCCTATCATCATTACCATAGGCCAGCCACTTATCATTAAATATCTTTGTCCCCCCCCAACGCACACCCAAACTTTTATCATAATCGACGTTGGCCTCAACTATGCGCGCCTCGATCATAACTTGACGAACGGGTATATCCAGCTGAGCGACAATCCGCCGCAGCTCGTCCAAACGCTCCTGTGTTTGGTAGGCAATAATACTGTTTGTTCTATCATCTACAGTGATGGTGCCACGCTCATCAGTAGAACTCTCGGCACTGGTGACAGACTGAAACAATTTGGCCATGTCGGCGGCCTTGGCATAGTTCACTTGAATAAGTTCGCGCCGCAGCGGCGCCAATTCCGCGATCTGTTTCTGCGACTCGAGCTCCTGACGCTCGCGCGCGGCAATTTCATCGGCGGGCGCCACCAACAACACGTTGCCGATTTTACGCTTGTCCAGCCCCTTGGTTTTAAGCACCAGATCCAGCGCTTGATCCCAAGGCACATTCTGCAAGCGCAAGGTGATGTCACCCTGTACCGTGTCGCTGGCCACCAGGTTTAGATCGGTGAAATCTGCGATCAACTGCAGCACCGAACGAACATCGATACTCTGAAAGTTCAAGGACAGCTTTTCGCCACTGTAAGCAAACCGCTCGCTTTTCCGCGTATCGACTTCATCTTGAGTCAACGGCTTGATGCTGAGCGTGAGTTTATTATCGGTTTGATACGCCAAGTAATCATAGAAACCTGTCGGCTCAATCACGATACTCGCCTTGTCCGCCGAGCCAGTCGCACTGACGAATTGCACCGGCGTGGAAAAATCCTTAACGTCGAGACGAACCCGCAACGACTCAGGCAGTTGCGTCTTGGCGAAATCCAAACGAATTTTTCCGCTCTGCTCTTGAATATCAGGGCTTACCGAAGCATCCGACAAAGTAATGACCACATTGCCTTCGCCTTGCTCGCCGCGCTGGAAATCAATATTGCTAATAGCCTTACCTTGTGCGACATAGCTCTTTACTGGCGTAGCCGTATTGGCCACCGCCGTCGCTACAGGGTGAACGGCGGCCGCGCTAGATGCCCCCTCGCCAACCACGACATAAAGGTTGTTGCCATCGACCCGCGTATTGTAGGGAGCCAAGTTGGTCAGGTTGATGATCAACCGCGTTCGGTCTTTGGCCTCGACCACCGTGACACTGCGTGCATTCCCCACCCCCAACTCACGATTTTTCGCGCCTAACTTGTTGGAAACACCGGGAAAGTCCAGGGCAATACGCGCTGGCTGCTCAATCGTGTACCCGCGCGGGGCAAGCACCGGCTCGTCAAAAGCCAACTTCAACTCGACACGGTCGCCAGGCAACGCAGAAACATCGAGCGCCTGCAAGTTAGCTGCCAACAATGCTGGCGATAGCAGCAGTGCTAATAGAGAAATACCTAGGTGCGAAAAGGGGCTATTCATTCTCAGGTTCCGTTGAGCAGACTGGTTATTTTTTTTCATGTTCACTCCGCTCATTTAAGAGCGCTCCTTGAGGGAGACGCTACGCGGCCGTTCGAGCCAGCCGCCTTCTCCGTCTGGAACGATTTCAACCACATCGATTTTTGATTCATCGACAGCAAGAATGCGACCATGATTTCGGCCCAGATAGTCTCCCGGCTTGACTCGATGCACTCCCCCAGCCCCACTAACCAAAGCAAAAATACCTTGCTCGTTACCAAGAGTGCCAACCATCTCGAAAACTTCAATATTGAAACCTTCGAGAAACTGTTTGACCCGCGCATCATCAGGCTTTACTTCTCGCGAACCTTTCTGGCGGCTCACCATGTCTATCTTGATCGGCGGCTGAAACGGACTACGCAAAGATGCAGCACTATAAGCAAAGCTTTCATAAGGCTGGAATTTTGGCGCCGGCTCTATGGAGCCTTTCGGCCGCGCCCTAACCTCATCCATATACGCTTGCAAATCATCAAAATCGCCACTGGAGCCGCAACCAGTAAGCCCCACAGCGATCAGACACAATAGAAGGGAGAACCTCATTGCTGCACCCCCTTGTCATTATACCGATACGTCTTTGCCAGGATACTCATACGTAACTGGGAGGTAGTTTCTGCAGTAGCCGGTACAAGTTCAAAATCATGCAAAGTAACAATTCTCGGAAGACTAGCGACGCCACTCACAAAAGTCGCCAAATCGTGATAGGCACCCACAACTTTTATTTCAATAGGAAGCTCAATATAAAACTGCTGGATCACTTCCGGCAACAACTTGATCTCCTCAAACTCCAGGCCACTACCGAGGCCAGTGCGAGTTATATCCTCAAGCAGGCCAGGCACCTCAGTATCGCTCGGCAACTGTTTCAATAAAGCACCAAACGAAACCTCCATCTCCTTCATTTGCTCCTTGTATGCCTCAAGGTTAGCCGCCTGGAATGCCTTATTGGCAAATTGCTCCTTTAGCGTAACCTCTTCACTGTGTTGCTGATCAAGCCGTGCCTGCAAGTCTTTCAAATGAAAGTTATAACCTAGCCCCACCACCACAATTACGACCAACACCCCAGAAATAAACTTCACCGCAGCCGGCCAAGAACCAAGATTGTTCACGTCCAGCTCACTGAGCTCGATTTTACGCAAGTTGTCTAGCGATTCACTCAGGCTCATTGTTCATCTCCCCCGCCTCAGACTGCGGCTGCGGCTGCGTCTGCTGCACAGTTAACTTGAAGACATTTGCTTGATCGACCGCACCAGCCGTTACAGCCTTCACCTCTGTCAGGTTGGGAGATTCTAGCCAATCCGACGAATCAAAATTTCGCATCAAGTTAGAAACTCGATTATTTGATTCAGCCGCGCCAACGACAGCAACAACCTTATCGGTCATTTTAAGACCGGTAAAATAAACACCATCCGGCAAGGTTCTCACCAACTGATCGAATACTCGCCCAATGATCGGCCTGTTGCCCTGCAAGTCCTGAATAATCTTCATCCGCTCCAGCAACTGCTGGCGCCGGGTTTTCAGCTCGCTGATTTCCTTGATCCGCGCGTCCAGCACTGCAATTTCTTTGCGCACGAACTCGTTGCGTGCATTTTGCTGTTCGATTGCGCCGCTTAGATACTGATCACCGAGGAACACCGCACCGGCCGCGACCATCAAGACACCGACGAGAGTCACCAGAAAACGCTGCTTGCGCTCCTCGCGTAACTGCTCACGCCATGGAAGAAGGTTAATCCGCGCCATTAATCGAAACTCCTCATCGCCAAACCACAGGCAATCATCAATGCCGGAGCATCACTGGCCAACGCCCCCGCATTGACCCTGCTACTCAGCGCCATGTCCGCAAAGGGATTGGCGACCAGGGTTTGCGTGCCGATCTTCTGCTGAATCAGACGATCGAGGTCGGGAATAGAAGCCGTGCCGCCCGCCAGGAGGATATAGTCGACATCGTTGAACTGACCTGCGGCAAAGAAAAACTGCAGGGAGCGCGAAACTTGTTGCACGACCGCTTCTTTGAACGGCTGCAATACTTCGCTGTCGTAATCATCGGGAAGGCCGCCCTGCTTTTTCGCAAGCCCAGCCTCTTCTACGGACAGGCCGTAGCGTCGCTGGATTTCCTCGGTGAGCTGTTTGCCGCCGAAGAGTTGCTCACGCGTATAGATGGTGTGGCCGTTGTGCAACACGCTAAGGGTGGTCATGGTGGCACCAATATCGACCACCGCCACCGTCAGCTCGTCATGCCCACTGCCCAGTTGCTCGGTGAGCAAGCCATAAGCACGCTCGAGGGCATAGGCTTCGACATCAACTACTTTGGCGACCAGTCCGGCCAAGGCCAGGGCAGCTTCGCGAACTTCGACGTTTTCCTTACGGCAGGCGGCCAGAAGCACCTCGACCCGTTCGGGGTTGCGCAGCGAAGAACCCTGCACCTCGAAGTCGATCGCCACTTCCTCAAGCGGATACGGAATATATTGGTCGGCTTCGATTTTCAGCTGATTCTCGAGGTCATCATCGGAAAGCCCGGCTTCCATCTCGATGGTCTTGGTGATCACAGCAGAGCCGGCCACGGCGACTGCCACGGACTTCACTCCGGTCTTGGCTTTGGCCAGCACGCGCGCAAGCGCTTGCCCGACCCCTTCCAGTTCGGCAATGTTCTTCTCGACCACGGCATTGGGTGGGAGCGGCTCGACAGCGTAAGCCTCTACCTTGTAGCGGCTTCCTGAGCGACTCAATTCGAGGAGCTTGACGGAGGTCGAACTGATATCGATCCCCAGCAGCGTATTCGCTTTCTTATTGAAGAGCCCTAGCACGACCGATTTCCTATTGGCATCCGTAACTTACGGACTATTTATGTTTTTTCACATTAAATAACAGTCTTGACAGAAGCGCAAATGGATCACTGGGAAAAAAAACGCTTATAATGTGATCAGTTTTCCCCTTTTAGCATTGCCCTTCGCTTAACTCATTCTTTTATCTGGAAATCCAAAAATCTTGATGCGTCTGCTGAAGTTCTTCTGTTGGTCTGGTGTCGCCACTTTTTGTGCGCTGCTACTCAGTTTCAGTGGCGCCTTTCTCTATCTTAGCCCCAGCCTGCCATCTGTTGAGTCGTTGCGCAGCATCCAGCTGCAGATCCCTCTGCGGGTATACAGCAGCGACGCCAAGCTGATCGCGGAATTTGGCGAAATGCGCCGTTCACCGATCAAATTCGACGATATCCCACCTGACTTCATCGGCGCCCTGCTTGCGGCTGAAGACGACAATTTTGCGAATCATTATGGCGTCGACCTTACCAGCTTGATGCGCGCTGCCACGCAAATATTGAAAAGCGGGCACATCCAGAGTGGCGGCAGCACCATCACCATGCAGGTGGCGAAGAACTTCTTCCTGTCTAACGAGAGAAGCTTCTCGCGCAAGATCAATGAGATCCTGCTTGCGCTACAGATCGAGCGCGAGCTGAGCAAGGATGAAATTCTCGAGCTCTATGTCAACAAGATCTACCTCGGCCATCGCGCTTACGGAATCGAAGCCGCCGCCCAAGTCTATTACGGCAAATCGATCAATCAGCTCAGCCTGGCCCAACTGGCGATGATCGCAGGCCTGCCGAAAGCGCCCTCCCGCTTCAATCCGCTGACCAACCCCAGCCGCGCCAAAGAACGCCGCGACTGGATTCTCGGCCGCATGCAGATGCTCGGCCGCATCGATCAACAGAGCTATGAAACCGCCTTGGCCGAACCGAGCGGCGCCAGCCTCCATGTAGCTGCACCCGAAGTCACCGCCCCCTATGTGGCGGAAATGGTTCGCGCAGAAATGGTCGGCCGCTATGGTAGCGAAGCCTACACCGAAGGATTCAACGTCACCACCACCGTCCCAAGCGGCCTGCAAAACGCCGCCAACACTGCCGTTCGCGAAGGCTTGATCAGCTATGACCAGCGCCATGGCTATCGCGGCCCGATACGCCGGCTGCCCGACATGGGCAAACCAGCCTGGCTGAGCGAACTGGCCAAGCACAGTTCGCTGGGTGGGCTTGAACCTGCAATCGTCAGCCAAATCGAAAAAAGCGGCATCCTCGTGTTATTGCGTAGCGGCGTGGAAGAAGCGGTCGCCTGGGACAGCATGAAATGGGCCCGGCCCTTCCTCAACACCAACAGCCTCGGCCCCCGCCCGCAGCGGCCAGGCGACGTCGTCCAGACTGGCGACCTGATTCGCGTGCAGCGCCAGGGCGACGGCAGCCTGCGCTTCGTCCAGTTACCACTGGCGCAGAGCGCCCTGGTGTCACTCGACCCACACAACGGGGCGATCCGCGCACTGGTCGGCGGCTTCTCATTCGAACAGAGCAACTATAATCGCGCAGCACAAGCCAAACGCCAGCCGGGCTCCAGCTTCAAGCCCTTTATCTACAGCGCCGCGCTGGATCGCGGCTACACGGCCGCGAGCCTGGTGAACGATGCACCGATCGTGTTCGTCGACGAATACCTCGACCAGGACTGGCGACCGAAAAACGACAACAACACCTTCCTTGGCCCGATCCGCCTGCGCGAAGCCCTGTATAAGTCGCGCAACCTGGTTTCGATTCGCCTGCTGCAAGCCATCGGCATCGACTACGCCTTGGACTATGTCAGTCGTTTTGGCTTCGACAAGCAGGAACTACCGCGCAACCTGTCCCTGGCACTCGGCACCGCCAACCTGACGCCACTGGAAGTTGCTGGCGGCTGGGCCGCATTCGCCAACGGCGGTTACAAAACCCAGCCTTACCTGATCGAGCGCATCGATAGCCGCCACGGCGAACCGCTGTTTGTCGCCAACCCGGCAAGCACTCCAAGAATCACCGACACCCCGCCCCCCGATGACGGCGATGCAATAATCGCCAGCAACAGCCACGAGACCATCACCGAGCAAGCGCTGGTTGCCGAACCGGTTGCCGCCGAACGGATCATCGACGAACGCACCGCCTACATCATGACCAGCATGCTGCAGGATGTGATCAAGCGCGGCACCGGGCGCAGAGCCCTGGCCTTGGGACGCAATGACCTGGCCGGGAAAACCGGCACGACCAACGAGTCCAAGGACAGTTGGTTCTCCGGTTACAACGCCGATTACGTAACCACCGTCTGGGCCGGCTTCGATCAACCGGAAAGCCTCGGCAAACAGGAGTACGGCGGCACCATCGCTCTGCCGATCTGGATGAGCTACATGGGCAGCGCCCTCAAAGACAGCCCCAGCCACCCCCCCGCGGAACCCAAAGGCCTGCTGACCCTGCGCATCGACCCCTATAGCGGCCGTGCGGCCATGCCTGGAACCGCTGACGCCTACTTCGAGCTGTTCAAGAGCGAAGACTCGCCGCCACCGATGAGCGAACTCGATCCAGGCTTCCGCGCCCCGGGCAGCCCGCTACCAGCCGACGAATCGGCACCGATCGACTTGTTCTAGAGAACGAAAAACAGCGACAAGCCGCAAGCAATAAGTCCCGCTACCCAAGAATCCGGAGGCCTGGATTGCGCTCAGGCTTATCCAGGGTTCCGCAGCGGACGGTGACTGCCAGCCCGATTGAGGCCAGACGCATGGCTTGGAAGTATAAAAAAACCCGCCGAAGCGGGTTTTTTGTTTTTCCTGGCCGGCTTAGCCGTTGAACACATCATCCACCGAAGTCAGCGGATAGTGTTGCGGGTAGGGCAGCGTCGCCACACCGCTTTCGATGGCGGCCTTGGCCACGGCATCGCAGACCAGGGTGATCAGGCGCGGATCCATCGGCTTGGGAATGATGTATTCACGACCGAACGACAGCGCAATGCCGCCGTAGGCATCACAGACCTCCTGCGGCACCGGCAGCTTGGCCAGGTCACGCAGGGCCAGGGCGGCGGCGATCTTCATCTCTTCGTTGATGCGCGTGGCGCGAACGTCCAGGGCACCGCGGAAGATGAACGGGAAGCCCAGCACGTTATTGACCTGGTTCGGGTAATCCGAACGACCGGTGGCCATGATCACGTCATTGCGCGCGGCATGGGCCAGTTCCGGAGCGATTTCCGGATCGGGGTTGGAACAGGCGAATACGATCGGGTTGGCCGCCATACGCTGGAGGTCTTCCGCCTGGAGCAGATTGGCGCCGGACAGGCCGACGAACACATCGGCCCCCTCGAGAGCCTCGGACAGCGTGCGCTTGTCGGTTTCGGTGGCGAAGATCGCCTTGTACTGGTTCAGATCGTCACGACCCGCGTGGATCACACCCTTGCGGTCGATCATGTAGATGTTTTCGACCTTGGCACCCATGCTCACCAGCAATTTCATGCAGGATGTCGCCGCGGCGCCGGCGCCCAGGCAAACGATCTGCGCCTGCTCCAAGGTCTTGCCGGCAATCTCCAGGGCATTGAGCATGCCGGCGGCGGTAACGATGGCGGTACCGTGCTGGTCATCGTGGAACACCGGAATGTCACACTGTTCGATCAGCGTGCGCTCGATCTCGAAGCACTCGGGTGCCTTGATGTCTTCCAGATTGATGCCGCCAAAAGTGATGGAAATGCGCTTGACCGTGTCGATAAAGGCTTGCGGGCTTTCCGCGTCGACTTCGATGTCGAATACGTCGATACCGGCGAAGCGCTTGAACAGCACGCCCTTGCCTTCCATAACCGGCTTGGAGGCCAACGGGCCGAGGTTGCCCAGACCGAGAATCGCAGTGCCGTCGGAAATCACCGCGACCAGATTACCTTTACCGGTATAGCGGTAAGCCAATTCAGGGTCACGGGCGATTTCACGCACCGGCTCGGCCACACCCGGGCTGTAGGCCAGTGCCAGATCGCGAGCAGTGGCGGTGGGCTTGGTCAGCTCGACACTCAGCTTGCCCGGACGGGGCTTGGCATGATATTCGAGAGCGGCAGTTTTCAGATCAGACATAGGGGCATTTCCGCTTTTTGGCTGTTGAACAGGCAGGCGGCCGAGGATACGCAAGTTGTATACATCTGCACAAGACTGTTGAGCCTTGCCTGGCTACACGTCGCTAACGCACGACCTTGAGCCAGCTGCCAGGGGCCGGCTCACCCGCAGGGTAGAGATTATTGAGCAGGCGCAAGGTCGCCTGGGCATCGCCCGGCAACTTGCTTTGCTTAGCCAGGGCCGCCATGTCCTGCCCGCTTTGCGCCTTGACCAGATGCAGGCGTAGCGGCTCCGCCAGACGCCGTTCGGCCGCGGTCAGCGGACGCAAACTATTGATCACCTTGAGAAATTTGTCATCCTGAGCGCCCAGCGATGCGCGCCCGCGCAGCGCCGCGACAAACAGGTAAGCCCGCTGCCCGTGCAGCAGCACTGCGACACGCTTGGCGGCAGCACCGGGGATGATGGCGCTGTAGCCTGGCAATCCGGCCTGCTGCAATTCGCCCTCAGCTTCCAGGCGCTGCCCACCGACGCGCTGGCGCAGCAGTTGCGCCGCAGAGAGGCGCTGCGGATTGGCCTGCTGGGTCATGACAATGAAGGCCTGCTGATCGGCACTGTGCCCGATCAGCGCATCCGGTCGATTGACCATGCTCCAGCCCTGCGGGAATGCCAGGGTCAAGCCCAGCTCGGCATGGTAGAAGTGCTGGCCACGGCGTACCCCACTGGCGGCGGAGTCGCCAAATGGCAGCCCATCCAAACGCTTGAGAAAGGCATCACGATTAATCTCTTGCTGCCCGGTCGCCAGCGCCCGCGCAGGCCCCAGAACCTGCTGCAAACGTCGATCATTATCCGGATGGGTATCGAATACGCCGTGATAACCGCCCGCCGGCTGCGCCTGACCGCGCTTGGCCGCCTGTTCACGGGCGAAGTCTTCCTGATTCTTCAGCACCTTGACCACTTCGCTCATCGCCTGCGGATCATAGCCACTGCGCGCCAGGTACTGAGCCCCCAGACCGTCGGCCTCCAGCTCCATGTCGCGACCGTAGCCACGCACAAAGGCGCTACCCAGCACATCGGTCAGGTCAGCCGCCGCCCCGACTCCGGTGCCGATGGCCAGCGCCTGGCCGAGAATGCCCCAGGCACTCGCCTGACTTTGCTGCTGTACGCTGTGCCGCGCGGTGACATGCCCGACCTCGTGGCCCAATACCGCGGCCAACTCGGCTTCCGAGTTGAGATAGGCGAGCAATCCACGGTGAATGTAGATGTAGCCGCCCGGCAGGGCGAAGGCGTTGATATCCGGGCTGTCCACCACGGTGAACTGGTAATTGAGTTGGCTGCGATGGCTGTGCTTGGCCACCCGCTCGCCGACTTGCTGAACGTAAGCCTGCAATGTCTCATCGGCGTAACGGGGGTATTGCTTGAGGATTTCCTGATTATGGCGCCGGCCGAGCTCCAGCTCCTGCTGCTCACTCATCATCACGAAATTGCTGCGCCCGGTGGCCGGATTGAGCGCACAACCGCTCAGTTGCCCGAGCATCAGCAGCCCTACCGCCCAATAACGCACGCTCATGGCAGCACCTCCAGCATCGCCTCATGGGTCACGGACAACATCCAGCGCGCCTGCCCTGGTTTTACCCCGGCGCGCCGGGAGCGGTCAATCACCCAGCCCCGGGCTTCGACCTGGCGCCCAGCCAAGCCTTGCAACTGACGCATATCGAAGCCGTTCAGCGCCTGCGGCGGCACACGCAGAACCAACGAATCGCCCAGCTCCAGCCAAACCCCGCCGCGATTGCGCTCGACTCGCGCGACCCGCCCCTCGATCAGGGCAAAACCGCCGCGACTCAACTGCCTGGGCGTTTGTACCGGCGAGCGCCGCCAGAGACCGAGGCGCGACTGCCGGGCAACCCGTTCGGCCGCCTGCTGGCACTCGACCAGCGCCACATTGGGCGCAATCGCCACCAGATAGCCCAGCCCCTCGGCCAACAGTTGCGCTTCGAGGTTGCGCCCCTGGCCGTCGTAGGCATGCGCCAGGGTGCGTCCGTAGCGATCCTTCGCCTCACCGCCAAGCTGCAAACCGACACGCCCGTCATTGGCCGCCACCAGCTCGCTCAAGCGCCGGCGGGCGGCCTCGGCAAAGGGTTCGGCGCTGCGCCCCTCACGCCCGAGTTCGGGGCTGTTCAGACCGATCAAGCGCACACTGCGGCCATCGTCCAGGCGCAAGGTGTCGCCATCGACGATCCGCTGCACGCCGAAGCTCGGCAATTGGCCGGGCTCCGGGCAGAACGCCTGGGCAGAGGCCAGGCAAAACGCGGACACAAAAAAGGCGCCCACCAGGGACGCCTTTTTCACTAGCGAGGAACCACCCATCAGGGCATCCGTCGCTGCGCGCAAACTTACTGCTTGGCGCCGAACATGCCGAAACGCTGCTTGAAGCGATCGACGCGGCCGCCGGTATCCAGCATTTTTTGCTTGCCGGTGTAGAACGGGTGGCACTCGTTGCACACGTCCAGGCTCAGCGGCTTGGCCAGGGTGGAGCGGGTTTCGATCACGTTGCCGCAGCTGCAGGTAGCAGTGAGGGCTTCGTAGTTCGGATGGATATCGGCTTTCATGGTGTATTCCTCGGGGCTGACATGCCGCCACCCGACACTATTGTCGAGTACCGCACTGAATTAGGCCGGCGATGATACCAGAGCTCTGCCACGACGCAAGCCGCTGCTGACGCCGGCCGTCGCCGGGCCTCGTGCTAAGATCGCGCCCTTCTGCCTGGAGCCCGCCGCGTGCCCGACGCCATTTTGCGCATTGCTCTGCCCTCGCCGCTGCGCCGCCTGTTCGACTACCGTGCCCCGCCCGGTGTGCCGCGCAGCGCCCTGCAGCCGGGCGCACGACTGCGCGTGTCCTTTGGCCGGCGCGAACTGATCGGCATCCTGATCGAGGTGACGGATCACAGCGAGGTTCCAGCCGACAAGCTCAAACCCGCCCTGCAACTGCTCGACGCCCAATCACCGTTGCCGCCGGCGCTGTTCAAGCTGTGCCTGTGGACAGCGCAGTATTACCAACACAGCCTGGGCGACACCCTCAGCTGGGCGCTGCCGGTACTGCTGCGCCAGGGCGAGCCGGCGGAAGTTCGCCAGGAGCGCTTCTGGCACCTGAGCGAAGGCGCCCAGCTGGACGACCCGCGCCTGGCCCGTGCGCCGCGCCAGCGCGAGGCCCTGAAAACCATCGCCCAGCACCCGCACGGCGTCGCCCATCAGCTGCTGGGCCAGCTGCAACTGAACAAGGAAAGCCTCGGCCTGCTGCGCGAGAAAGGCCTGGTGCGCCTCGAGATACGCCGGCATGCCGCCAGCGCACGCCACCGCAACTGGCTGGCGGAAGCGGAACTGCCCCTCAACCCGGAGCAGCGGGCGGCCGCCGAAGCGGTTCGCACCGGCTTCGGCCGCTTCAATGCCTTCCTCCTCGCCGGGGTCACCGGCAGCGGCAAGACCGAGGTCTACCTGCAGCTGATCCGCGCGACCCTGGAAGCCGGCAAACAGGCCCTGGTACTGATCCCGGAGATCAACCTCGGCCCGCAGACCCTGGCGCGCTTCGAACGGCGCTTCAACGCGCGGATCGCCCTGCTGCATTCCGGGGTCAACGACCGCGAACGCCTGGACGCCTGGCTGGCCGCCCGCGACGGCGAGGCCGACATCATCATCGGCACCCGCTCGGCACTGTTCACCCCGATGCAACGCCCCGGCCTGATCATCATCGACGAGGAGCATGACGCCTCCTACAAGCAGCAGGAAGGCCTGCGCTACCACGCCCGCGACCTGGCGGTGGTGCGCGCGCACCAGGAAAACATCCCGATCCTGCTCGGCTCGGCCACGCCCTCCCTGGAAAGCCTGCACAACGCCCACGGCGGCCGCTACGCCCTGCTGCACCTGCACCAGCGCGCCGGCGGCGCCCAGCAACCGCGCTTTCTGCGCCTGGACGTGAAGAGCCGGCCGCTCGACTCCGGCATTTCCGGCCCCATGCAGCAAGCCATCGGCCAGACCCTGGCGGCCGGCCAGCAGGTGCTGGTGTTTCTCAACCGCCGCGGCTTCGCCCCGACCCTGCTCTGCCACGACTGCGGCTGGCTGTCGGAATGCCCGCGCTGCGATGCGCGGATGACCGTGCACCAACGCTCCGCCGAGTTGCGCTGCCATCACTGCGGGCACCTCGAGCGCCAGCCGAGCAACTGCCCGACCTGCAACAACGTCGACCTGCGCCCGGTCGGCGCCGGCACCGAGCGCGCCGAAGAGCGCCTGGGCATTCTCTTCCCGCAGGTGTCGGTATTGCGCGTGGATCGCGACAGCACCTCGCGCAAGGAGGCCATGACCAAGCTGTTCAACACCGTGCAACGCGGCGAACCGTGCATCCTGGTCGGCACCCAGATGCTCGCCAAGGGTCATCACTTTCCCCGCGTGACCCTGGTGGCGATCCTGGATGCCGACGGCGGGCTGTTTTCCGCCGACTTTCGCGCCAGCGAGCGCATGGCCCAGCTGATCGTCCAGGTCGCCGGCCGCGCCGGCCGCGCCGAGGAACCCGGCAAGGTGATCATCCAGAGCCACCTGGCCGACCACCCGTTACTGGTGCAGCTGACCGAGCAGGGCTACTTCGCCTTCGCCGAGCAAGCCCTCAGCGAGCGCCGCGGCGCCGGCCTGCCGCCGTTCTGCCACCTCGCCCTGCTGCGCGCCGAGGCGCACAGGCCGGGACAGGCCGAAGGTTTTCTCGATGCGGCCTGCAGCGAAGCCGAACTGCTGGTAAACGAACTCAAGCTGAGCGGCATCGAACTGCTTGGCCCGGTACCGGCACCGATGGAAAGGCGCGCCGGCCGTTACCGCGCGCAACTGCTGGTGCAAGCCAACGCCCGCGCGCCGCTGCACCGCCTGCTCAGCTCCTGGATGCCGGCCCTGGAGCAGATGCCCGGCGCTCGCGCCGTGCGCTGGTCGCTGGATGTCGACCCCATCGATCTGTTCTAAGGTAGGGTGCGCCATGCGCACTCTACAGCTGCTTGTGGCTTGCCGCTTGCCGCTGCTCTTATAATGCGCAGTTTTCGACCAATGCCCATGGGCGATCCGAGAGACCATGAAAGACACTATTCGCCATCTGATCCAGCAAGCTCTGACCCGCCTCACCGCCGAAGGCGTGCTGCCCGAAGGGCTGAGCCCGGCTATTCAGGTGGAGAACACCAAGGACAAGGCCAACGGCGACTTCGCCAGCAATATCGCCATGATGCTGGCCAAGCCGGCCGGCCTGAAACCGCGCGAGCTGGCGGAAAAGCTGATCGCCGCGCTGCCCGGCGACGAGCAGATCAGCAAGGTCGAAATCGCCGGCCCAGGCTTTCTCAACTTCTACCAGAACAGCCAGGCCCTGGCCGGTCGCCTGGACGCCCTGCTGGCCGATAGCCGGCTCGGCGTGCGCAAGGCGGGCAAGCCGCAGACCGTGGTGATCGACCTGTCCTCGCCGAACCTGGCCAAGGAAATGCACGTCGGCCACCTGCGCTCGACCATCATCGGCGACGCCGTGGCACGGGTGCTGGAGTTTCTCGGCGACCGCGTGATCCGGCAGAACCACGTCGGCGACTGGGGCACCCAGTTCGGCATGCTGCTGGCCTTTATGGAGGCCAACCCGGCGGCCGCCGAGAGCGAGCTGGCCGATCTGGAAGGCTTCTACCGCGCGGCGAAGAAGTGCTTCGACGACTCCAGCGAGTTCGCCGAGCGCGCCCGCGAACTGGTGGTGCAGCTGCAAGCCGGCGACGCCGAATGCATGCGCCTGTGGCACCGTTTCAACGCGATTTCCCTGTCGCACTGCCAGAAAGCCTATGACCGTCTGGGCGTCAAGCTGAGCCCGGCCGACGTCAAGGGCGAGAGCGCCTACAACGCCGAACTGCCCGGCATCATCGACGCCCTGCGCGACCAGAACCTGCTCAGCGAGAGCGACGGCGCCCAATGCGTGTTCATGGACGAGTTCAAGAACGCCGAAGGCAATCCGCTGCCGGTGATCGTGCAGAAGGCCGGCGGCGGCTACCTGTACTCGACCACCGATCTGGCCGCCATGCGCTACCGCAGCCAGGCGCTCAAGGCCGACCGCGCCCTGTATTTCGTCGACCAGCGCCAGGCCCTGCACTTCCAGATGGCCTTCGAAGTGGCGCGCCGCGCCGGCTTCGTGCATGACGGCATGCAACTCGAACACATGGGCTTCGGCACCATGAACGGCGCCGACGGCCGCCCGTTCAAGACCCGCGACGGCGGCACGGTGAAGCTGATCGACCTGCTCGACGAGGCCGAAGAACGCGCCTACAGCCTGGTCAAGGGCAAGAACCCGGAGCTCGATGAAAGCGAGTTGCGCAGCATCGCCCACGCCGTCGGCATCGGCGCGGTGAAGTACGCCGACCTGTCCAAGCACCGCACCAGCGACTACCGCTTCAACTTCGAGCAGATGCTCAGCTTCGAGGGCAACACCGCGCCTTATTTGCTGTACGCCTACACCCGGGTCGCCAGCGTATTCCGCAAGCTGGGCAACAGCGCCATCGAGGGGCCGATCATCCTCGCGGCCGAACAGGAGCTGGCGCTGGCCGGCAAACTGGCGCAATTCGGCGAAGTGCTGAATAACGTCGCCGACAAGGGCGAACCGCACCTGCTCTGTGCTTATCTGTACGATGTGGCCGGGCTGTTCTCCAGCTTCTACGAACACTGCCCGATCCTCAGTGCCGAGGATCAGGCCACCCAGCAGAGCCGCCTGCGCCTGGCCGCCCTCAGCGGCCGCACGCTCAAGCAGGGCCTGGAACTGCTCGGTCTGGAAACCCTGGAGCGCATGTAAGTGGCCGCGCGCAAAAAGCCCCCAGCCAAACGCGGCGCCAGCCGCTACAAGGCACCGCCGAAGCAACCGGTGCCCGGCTGGATCTGGCTGGCCTGCGGCCTGGTCGTCGGCGTGTTCGTCATGTTGCTGATGAACCTGCAGCCGGGTGGCGATGCGGTCAAACGCAACAAGGCCGAGAGCGCCCGCGCCAGCAGCCAGGCAAAACCGAAAGCCGCCACGCCGGCGCCGAGCAAGCCCAAATACGACTTCTACACCCTGCTGCCCGAGTCGGAAGTCATAGTGCCGCCGGACGCCCTGCCGCCACCCGCCCCCGTGCAGCAACCGGTGACCCCGGAACAAGCGGCGAAGATCGACGCCGCGCGCGCCCAGGCCGCACTCAACGGCGAAACACCGCCACCGGCACCGCCGGTAGCCCCCGTCCCGCCAGTTGCCCAGGCGCCGCTGAGCACCCAGTTTTTCCTCCAGGCCGGCTCGTTCCGGCGCAAGGACGATGCGGAAAGCGTGCGCGCGCAGATCATCCTGCTCGGCCAGAACGTGCGGGTGGAGTCCGGCAGGGTGCGCGAGGAGACCTGGTACCGCGTGCTGGTCGGCCCCTTCGCCAACCGCGAACAACTCGCGGTCTCGCAAAAAGCCCTGGCGGCCAACGGCTTCAGCAATCTGCTGCTGCAGCAACGCCAGAACCGCTGACCCTCGCCCCGACCGGTTCGACAGGAGCCGGCCAGGACTTTTCCCGATCGCCCGCACCCTGCCGCGGCAATCTGCGGTTACAGCCGCGGCAATAGCGTTTGGTCGAGAATCATCCGCCGCCGGTTGAAAAGCAGCCCACGCCCCCCCATCTGAATCTGCATTGGGCATTTTCGCCCCACTGCGTGGAGACTCTCCCCTTGACCACCATCGTTTCAGTGCGCCGCCACGGCAAAGTCGTCATGGGCGGCGACGGCCAGGTTTCCCTGGGCAACACCGTGATGAAAGGCAATGCGAAAAAAGTTCGCCGCCTCTATCACGGCCAAGTGCTGGCCGGTTTTGCCGGCGCCACCGCGGATGCCTTCACCCTGTTCGAACGCTTCGAAGGCAAGCTGGAGAAACACCAGGGCCACCTGGTGCGCGCCGCCGTCGAACTGGCCAAGGACTGGCGCACCGACCGCTCGCTGAGCCGTCTGGAAGCCATGCTCGCCGTGGCCAACAAGGACGCCTCGCTGATCATCACCGGCAATGGCGACGTGGTGGAACCGGAACACGGCCTGATCGCCATGGGCTCCGGCGGCGGCTTCGCCCAGGCGGCGGCATTGGCCTTGCTGGAGAACACCGAGCAGATGTCGGCCCACGAAATTGCGCAAAAGGCGTTGAACATTGCCGCGTCCATCTGTGTCTTCACCAATCACAACCTGACCATCGAGGAATTGGACTCGGCCATCTGAGCCGATTTCCGTTCGGAGCCGCCTGCCATGTCCATGACGCCCCGCGAGATCGTTCACGAACTCAACCGCCACATCATCGGCCAGGACGACGCCAAGCGCGCCGTGGCCATCGCCCTGCGCAACCGCTGGCGACGCATGCAACTGCCGCTGGAATTGCGCGCCGAAGTGACGCCGAAGAACATCCTGATGATCGGTCCGACCGGCGTCGGCAAGACCGAGATCGCCCGGCGCCTGGCCAAACTGGCCGGCGCCCCCTTCATCAAGGTCGAAGCGACCAAATTCACCGAAGTCGGCTACGTCGGCCGCGATGTCGAATCGATCATTCGCGACCTGGCCGACGCGGCGGTGAAAATGCTCCGCGAGCAGGAGATGGTCAAGGTGCGCCACCGCGCCGAGGACGCCGCCGAAGAGCGCATCCTCGATGCCCTGCTGCCGCCTCCGCGTGCCGGCTTCAACGAAGACCCGGCGCCGAGCGGCGACTCCAATACCCGCCAACTGTTCCGCAAGCGCCTGCGCGAAGGCCAGCTGGATGACAAGGACATCGACATCAAGGTGGCCGACAGTCCGGCCGGTATCGAGATTATGACTCCGCCGGGCATGGAAGAGATGACCAGTCAGTTGCAGAGCCTGTTCTCCAACATGGGCAAGGGCAAGAAGAAGAGCCGCACGCTCAAGGTCAAGGAAGCCCTGAAACTGGTGCGCGACGAAGAGGCCGCGCGCCTGGTCAACGAGGAAGAGCTGAAAGCCCGCGCCCTGGAGGCGGTGGAGCAAAATGGCATCGTCTTCATCGACGAGATCGACAAGGTGGCCAAGCGCGGCAACGTCGGCGGCGCCGATGTCTCCCGCGAAGGCGTGCAACGCGACCTGCTGCCGCTGATCGAAGGCTGCACGGTCAACACCAAGCTGGGCATGATCAAGACCGACCACATCCTGTTCATCGCCTCCGGCGCCTTCCACCTGAGCAAGCCCAGCGACCTGGTGCCGGAGCTGCAAGGCCGCCTGCCGATCCGCGTGGAGCTCAAGGCGCTGTCGCCGGAAGACTTCGAGCGCATTCTCACCGAGCCGCATGCCTCATTGACCGAGCAGTACATCGCCCTGCTCCACACCGAGGGCTTGAACATCGAGTTCGCCGCAGACGGCATCAAGCGGCTCGCCGAAATCGCCTGGCAGGTCAACGAGAAGACCGAGAATATCGGCGCGCGCCGCCTGCACACCCTGCTCGAACGCCTGCTCGAAGAGGTGTCCTTCAGCGCCGGCGACCTGGCCACCCAGCATGACGAGAAACCGATCCGCATCGATGCCGACTACGTCAACGGCCACCTCGGCGAACTGGCCCAGGATGAAGACCTGTCGCGTTATATTCTTTAACGTAGCGGAAAGCGGCAAGCTACCAGCAGCCAGTAAGAGCGCTTGTAGCTTGCCGCTCGCTACTTGAGGCCAAGCCCATGCACATCCCCAGCGCAGTCAAACTGCACAAGGCATCGCGAACCCTGGAACTGCAGTACGGCAGCGCCAGCTACAGCCTATCGGCAGAGTTCCTGCGCGTACACTCGCCCTCTGCGGAGGTGCAAGGCCATGGCAAGCCCATCCTGCAAACCGGCAAGCTGCACGTCGCCCTGAGCGGCGTCGAACCGGCCGGCAATTACGCCCTGAAACTCTGTTTCGACGATGGCCACGACAGCGGGCTGTTCAGCTGGGACTACCTCTATCGGCTGGCCACCCATCAGGACAGCCTGTGGGCCGACTACCTGGCCGCGCTCGCCGCAGCCGGAAAATCCCGCGACCCCGACGAGTTCGTGGTCAAGTTGATGCTCTAGCAGGCGTGCCAGAACCTCTCCGCCTGTTCCTGCCGCCTGCAACGGGTGGACGGATTCACGCGCAAGCCCTTCCCTCGCCGAGGTTAGAGCGCACTTTCTAATCTATCTCGGCATAATCTGCGTGCATGTGCCCATATCGCGGCAAACTTGCGCAAATTCACAAACTCGGGTAACCAAGGAACTGGCAGGTTCCCTGCATTTGGCCAAGCCAGGTGCATAGATTTGATGCGGAGTAACTCCGCCCCCGGTAACCCGAGCAATACCCGGCCTGCGCCCTCTGTCGCCTTGCACAGCAACCAGCCGGTATTCGCCTCAGGACAATGGAGCGTCGTAGATGACTGAAAAAAATGATGATCTGAAACAGCAAGCGTCGGAGAACACCCTCGGCCTGAACCCGGTCATCGGCATCCGCGGTAAAGACCTGCTGACCTCGGCGCGCATGGTGCTCACCCAGGCCATCCGGCAGCCGCTGCACAGCGCCAAACACGTGGCTCATTTCGGCGTGGAGTTGAAGAACGTCATATTCGGCCAGTCCGAGCTGCAGCCCGAAGGCGGCGACCGCCGCTTCGCCGATCCGGCCTGGAGCCAGAACCCGCTGTACAAGCGCTACCTGCAGACCTACCTGGCCTGGCGCAAGGAGCTGCACGACTGGGTCGAGGAAAGCAACCTGACCGCGCAGGACGCCAGCCGCGGCCATTTCGTGATCAACCTGATGACCGAGGCCATGGCCCCGAGCAACAGCATGGCCAACCCGGCGGCGGTCAAGCGCTTCTTCGAAACCGGCGGCAAGAGTCTGCTCGACGGCCTCTCGCACCTGGCCAAGGACATCGTCCACAACGGCGGCATGCCCAGCCAGGTCAACATGAACGCCTTCGAGGTCGGCAAGAGCCTGGCCACCACCGAGGGTTCGGTGGTCTTTCGCAACGAGGTGCTGGAGCTGATCCAGTACCGGCCGATCACCGAACAGGTGCATGAGCGCCCGCTGCTGGTGGTGCCGCCGCAGATCAACAAGTTCTACGTGTTCGACCTGTCGCCGGAGAAGAGCCTGGCGCGCTTCCTGTTGCGCAATGGCGTGCAGACCTTCGTGGTCAGCTGGCGCAACCCGACCAAGGCGCAGCGCGAGTGGGGCCTGTCGAGCTATATCGAGGCGCTGAAGGAGGCCATCGAGGCGATCACCGCGATCACCGGCAGCAAGGACATCAACATGCTCGGCGCCTGCTCCGGCGGCCTGACCACCGCCTCGCTGCTCGGCCACTATGCGGCGCTAGGCGACCAGAAGGTACACGCCCTGACCCTGCTGGTCAGCGTGCTGGACACCAAGCTGGACACCCAGGTGGCGCTGTTCGCCGACGAGAAGACCCTGGAAGCGGCCAAGCGCCGCTCCTATCAGGCCGGCGTGCTGGAAGGCAGCGACATGGCCAAGGTGTTCGCCTGGATGCGCCCCAACGACCTGATCTGGAACTACTGGGTCAACAACTACCTGCTCGGCAACGAGCCGCCGGTGTTCGACATCCTCCACTGGAACAACGACACCACCCGCCTGCCGGCCGCGCTGCATGGCGAGTTCATCGAGATGTTCAAGAACAACCCACTGACCCGCCCCGGCGCCCTGGAAGTCTGCGGCACGCCGATCGACCTCAAGCAGGTCACCTGCGACTTCTTCTGCGTCGCCGGCACCACCGACCACATCACGCCCTGGGACTCCTGCTACAAGTCGGCGCACCTGTTCGGCGGCAAGTGCGAGTTCGTGCTGTCCAACAGCGGGCACATCCAGAGCATCCTCAACCCGCCGGGCAACCCCAAGGCGCGCTACATGACCAACACGCAAATGCCGCTCGAGCCGAAGGACTGGCAGGACAGCTCGACCAAGCACACCGACTCCTGGTGGCTGCATTGGCAGACCTGGCTGGCCGAACGCTCCGGCGCCACCAAGAAGGCACCGAACAGCCTGGGCAACAAGCGCTACCCGGCCGCCGAAGCTGCCCCCGGGGTCTATGTCCACGAGCGCTAGAAGAGCGTGCATTGCGCAACATCGCCCGCGGCACGGGGAAGTGCCGCTCGCCTCAGGCATGGCCGCCGGGCGACCAACCAGGCGTTTGCCTGGTGATTCTGCGAGTGGCCGGGAAGGCCACTCGCAGCGATTTAACTGATAGGGCCTGCGCGCATGTCGTTACCATTTGCCTTTCGCACCATCGACCTGGATGGCCAAACCATCCGCACCGCCGTTCGTCCAGGCAGCGGAAAGATGGCACCACTGCTGATTTTCAATGGCATCGGCGCCAACCTGGAGCTGGTCATGCCCTTCGTTCGGGCACTCGACAGCGATCTTGAAGTGATCGCCTTCGACGTACCCGGGGTGGGTGGTTCCTCGACCCCCAGCACGCCGTTCCGCTTTCCCGGCCTGGCCAAACTGGCCGCGCGCATGCTCGATTACCTGGACTACGGCCAGGTCAATGTGATCGGCGTGTCCTGGGGCGGTGCCCTGGCGCAACAGTTCGCCCATGACTACCCGGAACGCTGCAAGAAGCTGGTGCTGGCCGCCACCTCGGCCGGGGCGGTGATGGTGCCGGGCAAGCCCAAGGTGCTCTGGCGCATGGCCAGCCCGCGGCGTTATGTGCAGCCGTCGTATGGCGTACAGATCGCTCCGGACATCTATGGTGGCGCCTTCCGCCGCGATCCCAAGCTGGCCCTGGCCCACGCCAGCAAGGTGCGTTCGGGCGGCAAGATGGGTTACTACTGGCAAATGTTCGCCGGCCTCGGCTGGACCAGCATCCACTGGCTGCACCGGATCCGCCAACCGACCCTGGTACTGGCCGGCGATGACGACCCACTGATCCCATTGATCAACATGCGCTTGCTGGCTTGGCGTATCCCGAACGCCGAACTGCACGTAATCGACGATGGCCACCTGTTCCTGGTGACTCGCGCCGAAACAGTGGCGCCGATCATCATGAGTTTTCTCGCCGAAGAACGCCAACGGGCCATCATGCATCCACAGCCTGCTCGCCAACACTGAATGGCGGTGAGCAAACGCTCGCCTAGGACGTTCGACACCTGCCCAAACACCGAGCCAACGGGAGCATGGACGCGACCCTGGCGCCCCGTCTCGGTGCAAACTTGATGGCGTCGCCACTCAAGCGACCGTTGAAAAACCACCCAGGTTGCCGATACGCCGTTCAAAACGGCCTGTTAAGTGCCGAAGCAGTCGCCCCTCCGGGAACAACCTGCGCTAGTCTAGGAGGCTGTCGGACTTGACCGTTCGCCGCGTGGAAAAGCCCGGTTTGAAGTGGTTATGCGCGCGTTCGAGGCGAATAGCCGCTTTCTGCAACGGCAACACGCGCAAAAAACGAGCAGACCCGGCTTTTCCGCAGTAGCACAGTGTGAAGTCCGACAGCCTCCTTGGGTGCGCCTTGGCCACCTTTGGGTATAAGTCTTGCTGTATGCCATGCCTCCTTGATCACGGATAGTTTTGGAGTGTCGCCTTATGCACAAACAATTCCCGACACGCAGCCTTCCGGCCTCGGCCGGCTCGATGAACGCCCAGAATGCCGCCGCGGGCCTGCGCGCCAGAGACATGCTGTCCACCCTGCGCAACCTGGCCTTCCAAGGCGTGCGCCAGCCGGTTCACAGCGCCCGTCACGTGCTGGCCCTGGGCGGACAGCTGGGGCGCGTCCTGCTCGGCGACACGCCGTACAAGGTCAACCCGAAAGATCTGCGCTTTGCCGACCCGACCTGGCAGCTCAATCCGTTTTACCGGCGTAGCCTGCAGGCCTATCTGGCCTGGCAAAACCAACTGGGTAGCTGGATCGACGAGAGCGATCTGGGCGCCGACGATCGCAGCCGCGCACGATTCATCGTCGGCCTCCTCGGCGATGCCCTGTCGCCCTCCAACACCCTGCTCAATCCAGTAGCGCTCAAGGAGCTGTTCAACAGTGGCGGCAACAGCCTGGTCAAAGGCCTGAGCCACCTGTTTGACGACCTGCTGCACAACGACGGCCTGCCCCGCCAGGTCAACAAGCGGGCCTTCGAAGTCGGCCGCAGCCTGGCCGCCACCCCCGGCGCGGTGGTGTTTCGCAACGAACTACTGGAGCTGATCCAGTACAAGCCGATGAGCGAGAAGCAATACGCCCGGCCACTGCTGATCGTCCCGCCGCAGATCAACAAGTACTACATCTTCGACCTCTCCAGCGACAAGAGCTTCGTCCAGTACGCGCTGAAGAACGGCCTGCAAACCTTTATCGTCAGCTGGCGCAACCCCGATGCGCGGCACCGCGAGTGGGGCCTGTCGAGCTACGTGCAGGCTCTCGAAGAGGCCGTCGATGTGTGCCGGGCGATCACCGCCAGCAAGGAGGTCAACCTGATGGGCGCCTGCGCCGGCGGCCTGACCATCGCCGCCTTGCAGGGGCATCTGCAAGCCAAGCGTCAATTGCGCAAAGTTGCCAGCGCCACTTACATGGTCAGCCTGCTGGACAGTCAGATCGACAGCCCGGCCATGCTCTTCGCCGACGAAAAAACCCTGGAAGCCGCCAAACGCCGCTCCTACCAGCAAGGCGTACTGGACGGCCGCGACATGGCCCGGGTATTCGCCTGGATGCGCCCCAACGACCTGATCTGGAACTACTGGATCAACAACTACCTGCTCGGCAAGCAGCCGCCAGCCTTCGACATTCTCTACTGGAACAACGACAACACCCGCCTGCCGGCGGCCTTGCATGGCGATCTGATCGACTTCTTCAAACACAACCCCTTGCTGCGTGCCGGCGGCCTGGAAATCTGCGGCACCCCGGTCGACCTGCAAAAAGTCACGGTCGACAGCTTCAACGTCGCCGGGATCAACGACCATATCACCCCCTGGGACGCGGTATACCGCTCGGCCCTGCTGATCGGCGGCAACAAGCGCTTCATCCTGTCCAACAGCGGGCATATCCAGAGCATTCTCAACCCGCCGGGCAACCCCAAGGCCAACTACCTCGAGAGCGGCAAACTCAGCAGCGACCCGCGCGCCTGGTACCATGACGCCCAGAAGCACGACGGCAGCTGGTGGCCGCAGTGGCTGAGCTGGGTTCAGGAACACGCCGGCGAGCAACGCGACAGCCTTCTGGCCCTGGGCAGCGTGGATTACCCGGCGCAGGAAGCGGCGCCCGGCACCTACGTGCACGTGCGCTAGCAGAGCGGCAAGCGAACCACACCGAACACTGGCCGAAGCCACCTTCGGCCGGCTATCTTCCAGCCTCCCCTGCCAGCATAAGAAGACCGGATGAAAACCCGCGATCGTATCCTCGAATGCGCGCTGATGCTGTTCAACCAGCAAGGCGAACCGAACGTCTCCATCCTGGAGATCGCCAATGAACTGGGGATCAGCCCGGGCAACCTGTACTACCACTTCCACGGTAAGGAACCGCTGATTCTCGGCCTGTTCGAGCGTTTCCAGGCGGAACTGGCGCCACTGCTCAACCCGCCCGCCGATGTACGCCTGGATGTCGAGGACTACTGGCTGTTCCTGCACTTGATCGTCGAGCGCATGGCGCATTACCGCTTTCTATTCCAGGACTTGTCCAATCTGGCAGGGCGCCTGCCCAAGCTGGCCCGCGGCATCCGCAACTGGCTGAGCGCATTGAAACGCACCCTGGCCTCGCTGTTGGCGCGACTGAAAGCGGAAAACCAGCTGGCCAGCGACACCCACTCCCTCGGCCAGTTGGTCGAGCAGATCACCCTAACCCTGCTGTTCTCCCTCGACTATCAGCGCATCATCGGCCGCGAGGGCGAGAGCCGCCTGGTGGTCTATCAGGTGATGATGCTGGTGGCGCCACACCTGACTAGCGAATCACGCTTCGCTGCCGAGCATCTGGCGCAACGCTACCTGGAAGCCTGAGGCTGCAAACCCGATGCGGGGATAAACGCCAACGCCCGGCACCAGGCCGGGCGTGTCGATGTCCAGGCTGAGCCATATCGCGCCAGGGCAAACCTTCGCCCTTGGCCGGATCAGCCGTCAGGCAACAGCAGGGCCAATATGCTTTCGGTCATGACCAGGGATCGACGAATGCGCGTCTGCTTTTCGTCCGCTTGCCAGTGCCGTGCGTTGGTCATACCAGGGGCGTTGCATGCGCTGCACCAGGCCATCGATCTGCGGCACCAGCAGGTTGGCGGCGAGGACGGCGAAGCAGAGACCATCGGCGTACAGCCCGAATTCGCGAATCAATTCGGTCAGCACGCCAATGACAGCGCCGAACAGGATGCGCCCGGCACGCGTATCGGGACTGGTGACCGGATCGGTGGCGATGAAAAAGGCGGTGAACAGATAGCCGCCGAGGCTGAGGCTGTACAGGCTTTCCTGCAGGGTATGGCCGGCTGCCAGGCACAGCAATGCCGTGCTGGCGAGCATCGCCAGCGGAATCTCGATGCGGATCACCCGCAAGACAGCCAGTATTAAACCGCCGGCGACATAGCCGAGCCCCGACAGATTGGGGGTGGTCGGAGTGAACTGCCCCAGGGCCAGCTGGGTGGCGCCAGCGAACGCATCGAGGCTGAGGCGCGGTGCCAGCTGCAACTGCTGCAGAAGAACCTCTTTAGCGTCCAGGGCGAAGGTCCATGGGGCCTGATTCGATGGCGCGGGGTACAGCTGTTGGTAAAAGCAGATGGCGATGATTCCCAGGCCAACCATGGCGGGATTGAGACGGTTGCGGCCAAGCCCCCCACTGCCGTGTTTACACAATGCGAGGGCGGCAAAGCTGGCCAGCGCGATCATCCACAGCGGCACCAGCAGCGGCAGTGCCCGAGCCAGAATCAGGCCCAGCACCAGCCAGCTCAGATCGCTCAAGCCCTCGCGTACATTACGTCCGCGCAGACGCAGCAGACCGGCTTCGAAGCCAAAAGCCAGCAGCACGCACCAGAAGGTCTGCAGCCAGACCACGACACCGAATTGCCAGGCATAAAGAACGGTGCCCGGCAGCAGGCACAGACTGACCAGCAGCATCAGCGTGCTGAGTCGCTGCGGGGTAGGACGGCGTACCAGGCTCATTGGGACATCTCCATCTTGCTCTGGCGAAAGCGCTCGCGCAGCGGCAGGTTGCTGGGGCAGGTGCTGCTGCAGCTGCCGCACTCGATGCAGGCATCCAGGCGCAGCGTCTGCAGGGTCGCGTGGTCATCGCGTTCGGCAGCGGCGTAGAGATCCAGGGGGCGCAACGACATCGGGCAGACGTCGACGCAGCGTGTACAGCGAATGCAACTGCCCGCGGGTTCGGCGGCCGGCAGGTAGCGCTCGGCGGCAAAGATCAGGCAACTACTGGTCTTGCTGATGACCGCGGCGGGATCCGGTAACGGCTGTCCCATCATCGGGCCGCCGACCTGGGTCAGCTGGCCTTCGGGATCGGCGCCGGCAATCTTGCGCAGTGCGCTGACCGGATAACCCACCGGCACCTCGACGTTGCCGGGGCGTTCACAGCCCCCGGTCAGCGTCAGTACACGCGTGATCAGCGGCTCGCCGTGGAACACGGCGCGTCCCAGTGCATAAAGCGTCGCGACATTCAGCGCCAGCACGCCGATCTCGGCCGGCCGGGCACCCGGCGCCAGATTACGGCCGCTCAGGCTCTTGATCATCAACGGTTGGCCGCCTGCCGGGTAGCGCGTCGGCAGCGGGCAAATCTCGACCTGGGTGCGCGCCTGACGGGAGGCGTCGCGCAACGCCGCCATCGCCTCCGGCTTGTTGCTTTCGATGCCGAAGCGGGTCTGCGCGATGCCCAGCAGGCTGGCGAGATAGTCGGCGGTCTCGATCAGCGCCTCGGCACGTTCGCGCATGAGTCGATCGTCGCAGGTCAGGAAGGGTTCACATTCGGCACCGTTGATCAGCAACAGGTCGGGCTGCTGGGCACCGGCCAGCTTGAGGCCTGTGGGGAAGCCCGCCCCACCCAGGCCAACGATGCCCATCTGCAAAGCCCGTTCGACCAGCGACTCGGGCGATTGCGGTGGCGTCAGCACGGGACGCACGAGCCACTCATCCAGACCGTCTGCGTGCAGCATGACCGCCATAACCGGCTCGGCTGAGTCGGCCGCGAAGGCGGGGCCGATCTGTACCACGGTGCCGGAGGTGCTGGCATGCACCCAGGGGGTGTTGCCATCGCCCATGCCGATCACCTCGCCCTTGCGCACATACTGCCCCGGCTGCACGCAGGGCTGAGCGCATCGGCGCCCCCGCTCGAGCGGGATCGCCAGCTGTATTGATCCGACCGCGACCGGGGCAATCGGCGTGGTGTTGGATAATTGCTTGTAGCCTCTGAGCTTGAGGCCGCCGCGCCAGCTACGTTGTGCAGGCGTGGCGATGGCGAACAGGCGGCGCCAGAAGGGCTTCGCTGGCGACTGGCGCTGGCTTAGCAACGCTGGCTGCATGCGCTCGGCGCTCTGAAACGAATGACTAGACATTTTCCGTCCTTCAATTTTTTGGCATAAAACACCCCCTGCGCGGCAATGCACATAAGAGAGTTTTGCTCCGGGTATTTGAGGGAAAAGCGAGGCAGGACACTCAATCACTCACGAGATTATGTGAGCGAATAATGAGCACTATGTTCATTTTTTGATCAAATCTGCCGACAAACGGCAGATCAGGTGCCGGCCAGTATGATGATCGGCAGGTGCACTTCGAGGCGCCGCAGGGCAACTTCCAGGCGGAGAGCGAATGCCCGCACATCCGACGCGGCATGGGTTCGAGGCCTGCCAGGCTCCGACGACCCACTGCAGCACTAACAGTGCTGTTGAAAAACTACCTACGTTGTTCGACAGCCTGCTAACCGGCCGTTGAACAACTACGGCGCCTGGTGATGCCGCGTTGCAACGCAGCGAAGCGCAGGAGCAGGCTGGATCGCGGGGCGAGCCAAGCGGGTGACCTTGCCCTGCCCCCGCTCGCCCCCCCCTTCAACGCCCTGCTAAGGCCGTAAAACGCCAACGCCCGGCACGGGGCCGGGCGTTGGCGTTTGCGGCTGCGGGTCTTTAGGACTGGCTGGCCGGCGTTGCTGGCGCCGCTACGGGCGTCGGAGTCGGCGCAGGAGCAGGAGCAGGAGCAGCAGCTGCCTCAGGGGCAACCGGGGCGGCAGGTTTTACCGCCGGCTTGGCAGCGGCTTTTACCGCAGGCTTGGCGACGGATTTAGCGGCCGGCTTGGCCGCAGCCTTGACGGCCGGTTTAGCGGCGGTCTTGGCCGCAGGCTTGGCTGCAGTTTTAGCAGTCGGTTTAGCGGCGGCCTTGACTGCAGGTTTGGCGGCGGGTTTGACCGCCTTGAGCGAAACACCGGTCAGTTGCTCGACCTGCTTGGTCAGGCTTTCGACCTTGGCGTTGAGCGCTTTCACTTCATTACGGCTCGGTACGCCGAGACGCGAAATGGCGTTGTTCAGACGCTTGTCGAAAGCCTCTTCCAGCTCGCCCCACTTGCCAAGCGCCCGATCCTTGACCTCGTCGACCTTGGACTTGGTGCTGCCCACTTTCGACTCGACAGTGGACTTCACGGCATCGACTTGTTTCTCGACTTCGCTCTTGGCCAGTTTCTCGGCTTTTTCGCCGTCCTTGACCAGAGTGTCGAACAGTTTGGTGCCATCCTTGCTGACCTTGGAGTAAGCACCCAAACCTGCCAACCAGATCTGCCGCGAGTATTTCTCAACCTCACCGATCCAGGAGCTGGTCTGCTTTTCGGTTTTCTTCTTAACGGCCATGCTGTTCTCCTTATTTGGTGCGCGCGGCGTGTTCGAGCAACTCGCTCAGCTGATCAAGCTTAGCAGAGAGTGCGGCAACATCCTGCTTGGACGGGATACCGATACGGTTGAGTGCGGAGGCCACGCGGTTGTCGAAAGCCTTCTCGATTTTATCGAGCTGCACTTCGACTTTGCCTTTCACGCTATTGACGTTGCTGGTCACGCTGGTCTTGACGCTGTCGATCTGGCTGTTGGCTGCTTCGACCTGCTCATTGACCAGCGTTTTGCCTTGCTTCTCGGCGCTTTCGCCGCTCTTGACCAGCTCTTTGAAATACTCGGCGCCCTCCTGCCCGGCCTTGGCATAGGCACCCAGACCGGCCAGCCAGATCTTGCGGGCATAACCTTTGACGTCGGTCAGCACGGTGGCTTTATCTTCGGCTTCGGCTTCGGCTTCGGCTTCGACTTTCTTCTTCACGATAACTTTCGACATGGTGCACCTCACGCGCAGTGGTTTGAGGAAACGCCCACGGGATGCAGGCTTGACTGCACGGTATCGGGGAAAATTAGAAACCACATACTAGTCGCAAAAAAATGCAACCCGCGCCTCAGGCCTTGAGGCTCTTATCCAGCACTTCTTCGATTTCACGCTTGATGCTGCCGCTCATGGCCGACAACAGCAGGCCGAGGTTGAGCTGCACCCGCACCCGATCCTCGGCCACCTCGATGCGACCATCGGCACCGCTGCGTTTGAACTCCAGGGTGTCGCCGTTCCAGCTGTAACGCACGGCGTACTCGCGGGCCAGGCGTTCGGCCAACTGCTCGGCTTTTGCCCGGGCGACCTCGCGACCGAGCGAATGGGGGCGTTGCACATCAATTCTGGCCATCACGTCTCTCCTGACAGACTAACTGCGACCTTAAGTCGCGCGACTATAGCAAGAGCGAGGCGGCAAGCTCGAATCAGTGTGCGGCCGGGCCAAGCTCACGCTTATGGCTTGCAGCTTGCCGCTACCTTTTCGGTTTAGAATAGCCGCCACTTTGATTCAGCCTCTCTATATTCAGGTAAGGGCGAGATGAACGACCCGCGCAAGAACAGCGACAGCGAACCCACCACGCATTTTGGTTTCCAGGATGTGCCGGAAAGCCAGAAGGCGCAGAAAGTCGCCGAAGTGTTTCATTCGGTGGCGGCCAAATACGACCTGATGAACGATCTGCTCTCGGGCGGCCTGCATCGATTGTGGAAACGCTTCACCATCGAACTGTCCGGCGTACGCACGGGTAACCGGGTGCTCGATATCGCCGGTGGCACTGGCGACCTCGCGCGCAAATTCGCCAGCCTGGTCGGGCCCACGGGCGAAGTGGTGCTGGCCGACATCAACGAATCGATGCTCAAGGTCGGTCGCGACCGCCTGCTCGACCGCGGCGTGGCGGGCAATATCAGTTTTGTCCAGGCCGACGCCGAGAAGCTGCCGTTCCCGGACAACCATTTCGATTGCGTGACCATCGCCTTCGGCCTGCGTAACGTCACCCATAAAGACGACGCCATCCGCTCCATGCTGCGCGTGCTCAAGCCCGGCGGCCGCCTGCTGGTGCTGGAGTTCTCCAAGCCCTCGAGCAGCCTGCTGTCGAAGGTCTACGACAGCTACTCGTTCAACTTCATGCCGCTGATGGGCAAGTTGATCACCAACGATGCCGAGAGCTACCGCTACCTGGCCGAGTCGATCCGCATGCACCCGGATCAGGACACCCTCAAGGCGATGATGGTCGAGGCCGGCTTCGAGCGCGTGACCTACCACAACATGACCGGCGGCATCGTCGCCCTGCACCGCGGCATCAAACCCTGATGCTCAGCACCGCCCTGCTGGCCGGCATCGAACTCGGCCTCAACCGGGTGCTGGCCCTGGACAGCACGGCGCTGCCGCGCCTGGCACGCCTGGGCGGTCGGATCATCGCCGTGGACTGCACGGCACCGGCGCTGCAGCTGTTCATCCTGCCCAGCGGCGAAGGCTTGCAGCTGGCCGGGCAATGGGCCGGTGCGGTCGATTGCCGCCTGCGCGCACCCGCCACGAGCCTGGTGCGCCTGGTCACCGGCAAGGACAAAACGGCGCTGCTGCATAGCCCGCAAGTCGAACTGGACGGCGACAGCGCCGCCCTGCTGGAACTGGCCGGCATCCTTCAGGATCTGGAGCTGGACTGGGAGTACGAGCTGTCGCGCTGGCTCGGCCCGGTCGCCAGCCAACTGCTGGGCAGCCATATCCGCAGCCGGGCCAACTGGGCCGGCCAGACCCTCGACAGCCTGCGCCTGAATCTGGCCGACTACCTCAGCGAAGAATCGCGTAGTCTGGTCGGCCAACGGGAGGCCGATGCCCGCTTCGCCGAACTGGATCGACTCAAACTCGACCTCGACCGTCTCGATGCCCGCATCGAGCACCTCATCCAATCGCATAAGCCCAACGCATGAAGCTGCTCGCCGTTCGTCGTCTGCTGCGTATTCAACGCGTGGTCATCCGCTACCAACTGGATGACCTGCTGTTCGCCCAACCCTTGCCGCTATGGCTGCGCGCCCTGCGTTATGCCCTGCCGTGGCACTGGCTGCCGCGCAAAGCCCTGCACTTGTCGCGCGGCACCCGCCTGCGCCTGGCCCTGGAAGAGCTGGGGCCGATCTTCATCAAATTCGGCCAGTTGCTCTCCACCCGCCGCGACCTGCTGCCGGCGGATATCGCCGATGAGCTGGCCAAGCTGCAGGATCAGGTGCCGCCGTTCGATCCGGAACACTCGAGGGCGCTGATCGAAGCGCAACTCGGCGCCAAGGTCAGCGATCTGTTCGCCCGTTTCGACGCCCAGCCGCTGGCCTCCGCCTCGGTGGCGCAAGTGCATGGCGCGCAACTGAAGAGCGGCGAAGAAGTGGTGGTCAAGGTAATCCGCCCCGGTCTCGAACCGGTGATCCGCCAGGATCTGGCCTGGCTGTTCCTGCTCGCCAAACTGGCCGAAAAAGCCTCTGCCGATGCGCGCCGCCTGCGCCCGGTGGAAGTGGTCGGCGACTACGAAAAAACCATCTACGACGAACTCGATCTACTGCGCGAGGCGGCCAATGCCAGCCAGCTTCGGCGCAACTTCGAAGGCTCGCCGTTGCTCTATGTACCCCAGGTGTACTGGGAACTGTGCCGGCCCAAGGTGCTGGTGATGGAACGGATCTACGGCATCCAGGTCACCGACCTGGCCAGCCTCGCCGACCAGCGCACCGACATGAAGCTGCTGGCCGAGCGCGGCGTGGAGATTTTCTTCACCCAGGTGTTCCGCGACAGCTTCTTCCACGCCGACATGCACCCCGGCAACATCTTCGTCAGCACTCGCCAGCCCTGGAACCCGCAGTACATAGCCATCGACTGCGGCATCATCGGCAGCCTCACCGCGCAAGACCAGGACTACCTGGCGCGCAACCTGCTGGCCTTCTTCAAGCGCGATTACCGCCGCGTGGCGCAGTTGCACATCGACTCCGGCTGGGTGCCGGCCGAGACCCGGGTCAACGACTTCGAGGCGGCGATCCGCACCGTCTGCGAGCCGATCTTCGAGCGGCCGCTGAAAGACATCTCCTTCGGCCAGTTGCTCCTGCGCCTGTTCCAGACCGCGCGGCGCTTCAACATGGAGGTGCAGCCGCAGCTGGTGCTGTTGCAGAAGACCCTGCTGAATATCGAAGGCCTGGGCCGCCAGCTCTACCCGGAGCTGGATCTGTGGACGACCGCCCAGCCCTTCCTCGAACGCTGGATGCGCGAACGGGTCAGCCCGCTGCATTTGCTGCGCAACCTGCAACAGCAGGCCGAGCAGGTGCCGTACCTGTCGCAGATGGCCCGCGACACCCTGGAACGGCTCAACCAGCAGCCCCAGGACAAGCCCGCCGAATCGAGCGACAAGCCGCATTGGCCGGTGCGCCTGCTCGGCGTCGTGCTGATTGGCGGAGCGGCCACTCAGGGTCTGCTGCTCAGCCTGGCCGCCTGGCCAAGCTGGGCGATGCTCGCAGGCGGGGTGTATCTGGTCATGCACCGATAGCCACGCCCGAGCCGCACTGGCACACTAGGACTCTACCGAGAAGGCCCGCAACCAGCGGAAATGGCGATGAACGACTGGCTCGACGAAATCAACTGGAACAGCGACGGCCTGGTGCCGGCGATTGCCCAAGATCACCAAACCGGCCGCGTGCTGATGATGGCCTGGATGAACCGCGAAGCCCTGGCCCTGACCGCCAGCGAGCAGCGCGCGATCTATTGGTCACGCTCGCGCGGCAAGCTGTGGCGCAAGGGCGAGGAGTCCGGGCATGTGCAAAAACTGCATGAATTGCGCCTCGACTGCGACGCCGACGTGATCATCCTCAAAGTCGAGCAGTTGGGTGGCATCGCCTGCCACACCGGCCGGCCAAGCTGCTTCTATCGGGTGTTCGACAACGGCGTCTGGAAAACCGTCGATGCGGTGCTCAAAGACCCGCACGCCATCTACGCCAAAGGACACCGCCATGACTGACACCCTGAGCCGCCTGGCCGAGGTTCTGGAGGCGCGCAAAGATGCCGCGCCCGACAGCTCCTATGTCGCCAGCCTGTACCACAAGGGCCTGAACAAGATTCTCGAAAAAGTCGGCGAGGAGTCGGTGGAAACCATTCTCGCCGCCAAGGACGCCGCCGTCAGCGGCGACTGCAGCGAACTGATTTACGAAACCGCCGACCTGTGGTTCCACAGTTTGATCATGCTCGCCGCCCTCGGCCAGCATCCGCAAGCGGTGCTAGACGAGCTGGATCGCCGCTTCGGCCTGTCCGGGCATGCGGAGAAAGCCGCACGCCCGCAACCCTGACCGACTTACAATCCAAGCCGGCTTACAATCCCGATCAACTTATCACTGAGGAGTACGCATCATGGGTTTCGGTGGCATTAGCATTTGGCAACTGGTGATAATCCTGCTGATCGTGGTCATGCTGTTCGGCACCAAGCGCCTCAAAAGCCTGGGCTCCGACCTCGGCGACGCGATCAAGGGCTTCAAGAAATCCATGGGTAACGACGACGGCGACAAGCCTGCGGTGGAAGAGCCCAAGGGCCAGACCATCGACGCCCAGGCGCGCAAGGTCGAAGACCCGACGAAAAAAGACTGAGCCATGTTCGACATAGGCTTTACCGAGCTGCTGCTGATCGGCGTGGTCGCCCTGGTCGTGCTGGGCCCTGACCGCCTGCCCGGCGCCGTGCGCACGGCCGGCTTATGGATCGGCCGGATCAAGCACAGCTTCAGCACGATCAAGGCGGAAGTCGAGCGCGAGATCGGTGCCGACGAAATTCGCCGGCAATTGCATAACGAGCAGATTCTCGAGCTTGAGCGCGAAATGAAGGCGATGAAACAGAGCGTTAACGCGCCCCTCAGTAGCCTGATCGAACCCGGCCCTGCGGGCGAAGCCGCTGCCAAGGCCGAGACAGGCACCAGCACCAGCCAGGATAAAAACCCGCAACCATGAGCCAAGCTTCCGACAGCGATCAGGAAATGCCCCTGGTCTCGCACCTGACCGAATTGCGCACGCGCCTGCTACGTATTATCGGGGCCGTGCTGCTGCTGTTTGCCGGGTTGTTCTACTTCTCCCAGGAGATCTACGCGCTGGTCGCCGCGCCCCTGCGGGCTTATCTGCCGGAAGGCGCGACCATGATCGCCACGGGCGTGGCCTCGCCCTTCCTGACACCGTTCAAGCTGACCATGATGGTCGCCCTGTTTCTCTCGATGCCGATCGTCCTGCATCAGGTCTGGGGCTTTATCGCGCCGGGCCTGTACAAGCACGAGAAGCGCATCGCCATCCCCTTGCTGATTTCCAGCATCCTGCTGTTTTACGGCGGCATGGCCTTCGCCTACTTCGTGGTGTTCCCGATCATGTTCGGCTTCTTCGCCAGCGTGACCCCGGAAGGCGTGGCGATGATGACCGATATCGGCCAATACCTGGACTTCGTCCTCACCCTGTTCTTCGCCTTCGGCGTGGCCTTCGAGATCCCGGTGGCGACCTTCCTGCTGATCTGGGTCGGCATCGTCGATGTCGCCGCCCTGCGCAAAGGCCGTCCCTATGTGATCGTCGGCTGCTTCGCCGTGGGCATGGTGCTGACCCCGCCCGATGTGTTCTCGCAGACCCTGCTGGCCGTGCCCATGTGGCTGCTGTTCGAGGCGGGCCTGCTCTGCGGCAGCCTGGTCAAACGCCGTGACGAACACGACGCCGAAGCCGCCGGGCAAGAGCACAACGACCAGCCGCCTAGCACCCAACCGTGAACCTGCTGCTGCTGGAAGACGGCGACTTTATCGCCGCCGACCGCGTGCGCCTCAGTGGCCGCCGCCTCAAGCATGTGCATGAAGTGCATCGCGCCGAAACTGGCGACAGCCTGCGGGTGGGGCGCCTGAATGGCCTGATGGGCAGCGGCACCTTGCAGTGCCTGGAGCCCGATCACGCCGAGCTGTCGATCCGCCTTGAGCACGCCCCGCCGAGCAAACTGCCGCTCACCCTGCTGCTGGCTCTGCCGCGACCGAAGATGCTGCGCCGCGTGCTGCAAACCGTCAGCGCCATGGGCGTACCCAGAGTGGTGCTGCTGAACAGCTATCGGGTCGAGAAAAGCTTCTGGCAGACGCCCTTTCTCGAGCCGGCGGCGATTCGCGAGCAACTGATCCTCGGCCTGGAGCAGGCCCGCGATACCGTGCTGCCGGAAATCATCATCGAGAAGCGCTTCAAACCCTTCGTCGAAGACCGCCTGCCGGCGCTGGCCGCCGGCAGCCTCGGCCTGATCGCTCACCCCGGGGGCCATCCGCCCTGCCCCCGCGCCGTCGAACAGGCCGTGACCCTGGCCATAGGCCCGGAAGGCGGCTGGATTCCCTACGAAGTCGAGCTGCTGCACAACGCCGGGCTGCAACCGGTGCAGCTGGGCGAGCGCATTCTGCGGGTGGAAACCGCCGTCACCGCCCTGCTGGCACGTTTATTCTGAGTTCGTAGCCGGCTGGGCGTGCCAATGCGCCGAGAGCAACTGGCCCTTAGCTTGCAGCAGGGCAGCCTGCGGCTCGTCGCCGCCGGAACACACCGGCACGCCCTGTTTGTCGGCAGCTCGAGGTTTTCCCAGGATCGCCTCGACTTCGGCGCCCGGCAGCCGCGAGGTGCAATGCCGCGACAGCGGCGTTAGGGTCAATCAGTCGCCACCTGGAGCCAACGGCCATGCACCCCCTGACCATCGATCTACAGAGCCTCGAACAGGCACTGCTCAACCAGGACGACGCCGAGCAGTACCTGGATCTTGAAACCGGCACGCTGCGGCGCCTCGCCCCCGGTGCGCCGGCCCCGGGGGCCGAAGAAAAATACGCTGTTCAGCCGGATCGCTACCTGGCCATAGCCCCCTTGGCACTGGACGATCTGCTGGCCATGCGCGCAGCCTTTCTGTTCAGCCTGCCCGACCCGCACACGCATACCCTGCTCAGCCATGCCCTGAGCGGGCGCAGAGCCTTGCGCACCTTCGACTATGAGCTGGAAAAGCTGCCGCAGCTGCAGCGCACCTGGCAGGCCTATCAGGCACAACAAATACGCGAACTGGCGCTCGAGTGGCTGCAGGCCAATGGCCTCGAAGCGGCGGACTAGCCAGGGCGGCATGGCGACGCGGGAGCCCGGAATCCCCGAGAGACCAGCGGGCTGCTCAGATGCTTAACCAGCCGCGCTCCAGTGCGTATTTAACCAGTCCGGCCGGGGTATCGATGCCCAGCTTGCGGCGAATGCTGAGCCTGTGGGTTTCGACGGTGCGCACGCTGATCTCCAGCGTGCGGGCGATGGCCTTATTGCTCAGGCCCTGCACGAGCATTTGCAACACCTCGCGCTCACGCGGAGTCAGTTCGTCGGCGGCGACGGCCGGCAGGCTAACGGTCTTTTCCAGCAAGTCGGCGCTGTAGTAGGTCGCGCCGGCGGCAATCGCATCGATGGCGGCGACTATTTCCCGCGAGGCCGCATCCTTCAGCACATAGCCGCGCGCACCGGCACGAATCGAGCTGGTCACGTATTCGGCGTGGTCGTACATGCTCAGGATCAAAACCTGAATGCCGGGGTAGTCGCGGCAGAGGATCTCGGTCAGCTGCAGGCCGGTCATGTCCTTCATGCCGATGTCGACCAGCAACAGATCGGGGCGAATCCGGCTGACCAGGGTGAGCGCCTCGGCACCGCTACTGGCTTCGCCCACCACCTCCAGCTGCGGCATGGCCGTCAACAGCGCACGCAGGCCATCGCGCACCAGTTCGTGGTCATCGACCAGGGCAACACGGATACGCTCGGAATGCAGGGGCAACTTGGACATGGCTTAACCCGGTAGCGGCAGACTCACCGTAAGCTCGGTGCGGCCTGGCGTTGAAGATAGGCTGAAACGGCCGCCCAGATGCTCGACTCGTTCGCGCATGTTGCGCAGGCCGATGCCGCTACTGCGCGTCTGCTCGATCCGGGCGATGTCGAAGCCGATGCCGTCATCGCGCACCCTCAGCTGCACCGTCGGCCCATGCTGGGCCAGGCTGATGCCGACCCGGCGGGCCTGGGCGTGCCGCGCGATATTGGCCAGCGCCTCCTGCACGATGCGAAACAACGCGACCGACTCGGCATCGGCCAACCGCAGCATCCCCAGATTCTGTTGGTACTCGACCGGCAGCCCGCTGCGTTGCTCGAACTCGATCGCCAACTGGCCGATGGCCGCCGGCAGGCCGAAGCTGTCCAGCAGAGAAGGACGCAGGTCATGGGAGATACGCCGCACCTCGGCGATGGCCCCCGCCAGCCGCGCCAGCCCGCCGCGCAGGGTCTCCAGCGCCTGACTGCGGCCGTGTTCCAGTTCGTGACAGGCCAGTTCGAGGCGGAACTTGACCGACACCAGCAACTGGCTGATGCCGTCGTGCAGCTCGCGGGAAACCCGCGAGCGCTCTTCCTCCTGGGAACTGACGATGCGTTGCGCCAACAGCTGCAGTTTGCGGTCGGCCAGGCGCTGCTCGCTGACGTTGAGCATCAGCCCAGCAGCGGACACCAGCAACACCGCCACCAGCGCCACGCCGGCCAGCACCCACATGGTGCTGCGGATGTTCTCCGCCACCTTGGCCCGTGCCTGCTGGGTGGCCTGTTCGACATCATCGAGATAGAGGCCGGTGCCGATCATCCAGTCCCAGCGCTCGAGCATCACCACGTAGGCGAGCTTTTCGGTCAACTGACCGGAGGAGGGTTTCTCCCATTGATAGCGTTGAAAGCCATCGCCGCTACGTGCGCTGAGCAGCAGCGCCTGGATCGCCTGCACCCAGTGCGGGTTGCTCATGTTCACCAGGTCGCGCCCCGTCAACTCCGGCTGGCGCGGGTGCATCAGGTTGCGGCCCTTGCCGTCGTAGACGAAGAAATAGCCATCGCTGCCATAGTCGAGGCCGCGCAGGATGCTCAGCACCTGCTGCTGGGTGACCGCATCGTCGCGGTCGCTGGCATATTGCGCCGCGACAGCGCTCAAGCCCAGCTCGACGTAGTGCTGCAGCTCGGCCTTCTTGCTGGCGATGATGCTGGTTTCGATCAGCCGCTCCTGCTGCTCGCCCAAGCGCTTGGCGTGCGACAGCAGCAGCGCGCCGATCACGGCAATGGCCAGCAGCAGCGGCAGAATGGCGAGGGCGACGATCTTTTGTTTGAGCGGCATAGGATCCGTTGGTGGCGGTGCGGCTACGTTGCCTGCGTAGCCGCAGGCGGATGGCGCGTGGGATTTTAGCAAAGCATGACGGCGCGCCAGCGAGCCGTCATCTCGGCGGATTTACCGGCGCAACCGGCAGGGCCCGGCGGACGCTCATCGCCGCCGGCCAAGACACGCCCTTCAGACCTCGAGGAGAAAGGTCACCGGGCCATCGTTGACCAGATGCACCTGCATCTCGGCGCCGAAGCGGCCGCAGGCGACCTGCGCATGCTTGCTCCGGGCCTGCTCGACCAACAGCTCGAACAACGCGGCGCCCAGGGCCGGCGGCGCGGCGCTGGAAAAACTCGGACGCAGGCCGTTGCGCGTGTCCGCCGCCAGGGTGAACTGCGAGACCAGCAGCAGACCGCCGGCGACATCGCCGAGCGAGCGATTCATCTTGCCGTCGGCGTCGCCGAACACCCGGTAGTTGAGCAGTTTGTGCAGCAGTTTGGCGACGCTGGCCGGGTCGTCCTGCGGCTCGACCGCGACCAGGGCCAGCAAGCCCCGATCGATGGCGCCGACCACCTCGCCGCCCACTTCCACCCGCGCGCCGCTGACGCGCTGGATCAGCGCCTTCATGCTTCGTCGGGCGACAGGTCGAGCAGGCGCCGGGCGATCTGCTTGGTGGCACGCACCAGGGCGTCGGTGATGCCCACCTCGGAGGCGGCGTGGCCGGCGTCGCGGATGATCTGCAGCTCGCTGTTGGGCCAGGCCTGGTGCAGCTCCCAGGCATTGTCCAAGGGGCAGATCAGATCATAGCGGCCATGCACGATCACCCCCGGCAGGTGGGCGATTTTCGGCATGTCGCGGAGCAGCTGGTCGGCTTCGAGGAAGGCGTTGTTGATGAAGTAGTGGCACTCGATCCGGGCAATCGACAGCGCCCGGTGCGAATCGCTGAAGCGCTCCACCACGTGCGGGTTCGGCCGCAGCGTGGCGGTGCGGCCTTCCCAGGTCGACCAGGCCTTGGCCGCGTGCATCTGGGCGATCTGGTCGGAACCGGTCAGGCGTTTGTAGAACGCCTGGATCAGTTCGCCACGCTCCTCCGGCGGAATCGGCGCCAGGTAGTCCTGCCAGTAGTCGGGGAACAGGCGGCTGGCGCCTTCCTGGTAGAACCAGTGAAACTCCTGCGCACGACAGAGGAAGATGCCGCGCAGGATCAGCGCCTGCACCCGCTCGGGGTGGCGCTGGGCGTAGGCCAGCGCCAGGGTCGAGCCCCAGGAGCCGCCGAACAGCACCCACTTGTCGATGCCCAGGTGCTCGCGGATACGCTCCAGGTCGGCGACCAGATCCCAGGTGGTGTTGTTTTCCAGGCTCGCATGGGGCGTGGAGCGCCCGCAGCCGCGCTGATCGAAGGTGACGATGCGGTACAGGTTGGGGTCGAAGAAGCGCCGGCTCAGGGCATCGCAACCCGCGCCCGGACCGCCGTGGATGAACACCACCGGCAACCCCTCCGGCGTGCCGCTCTCGTCCACATAGAGCACATGCGGCGCCTCTACCGCCAGCTCGTGGCGAGCGTAGGGTTTGATCTCCGGATACAAAGTCTGCATGGTGCGCTCCTGGATGTATACGTAGGGTACGGCGCCAACTCGTGTGCAAACGGCCCGATAGCGCTTCCCGCTCTGCCTCGCATCATAACCATGTAAAAGGAATTCAGCATGTCAGCTCGGCGATTTGCCTTACTTTTAGTCATACCGTTGATTCTGTTGAGCGCTTGTGGCGCCAAGGATGACCCACAGGCGAGCCTGGAAGCGGCGGTACAGCGCCTGCAGGACAACCTGGAAGCGAAACGCACCGGTGCCGTTCTCGAGCAACTGCACCCGCAATTTTCCGCCCAGCAGGAATTCGACCGCGACTGGGCCAAACGCACCATGACCCTGCTGTTTCTGCGGCACAAGCACGTCAGGGTGCTCGCCCTGAGCAAGACTAGCCAGCTCGACCCGACTTACCGCGAGAAAGGCCACACTGAAGCCCAGGTGGCGCTGACCGGCGCCGAAGGGCTGATCCCCGACAGCGCGCGGCACTATGCGGTCAAGCTGGAGTGGTGGCGCGAAGACGATGAATGGCAGCTCGCGCGCTTGAGCTGGCAGTGAGGCCAGCCGCGCCTTGGCGCGCGGCTGGCTGACGCTCTACCAATCCCAACTGAGGGACAGGTTGACGCCATGCTGACGGTCGTCGGTGCCGCGGAACTGATAAGCCGCACGCAGCTGCAGCTCCTCGGCTAACGCATGACTGATGCCCACTCCGGCGAGGGTCTGGCCACTGGCCGGGGTATGCCCCTGCAGCTCGAAGCTGTTGCCGGCAACCGAATTGAGGCCCATGCGCAGATCGCGGCTATCGTCCTCGAACTCACGTTCACGGGCGATCTCGGCAAACACCTGGGTCGCCGGGCTTAGCCGGTAATTGGCTTGCAGGCCCAGGCCCAGCCGCGTGCTGTCGCGCTGCTGATCGTCGTAGTTGAGCGCCGTCGAACTGGAGCCGCGCTCGCGATAGCCGTCCACATCGACCTTGGCATAGTCGGCACTGATGAACGGGCTGACCCGCCAGCCGGTGTCGGCATTGGCCAGGTCATAGCCCAGACGCCCGGACAGCGCCCAGAGCTGGCCATCGCTATCGCCCTTCTCGCTGCGTTCGGTGACGCCCAGGGCGAACTGCCGATTGAGGTCGCTGTAGTCCAGGTGGCCCAGGCTGAGACTGGCATCGGCCCACAGGCGATCCTGCTGGTATTGGGCGAAGGCACTGAGCAGGTAGCTGCGCAGGTCGTATTCGGAGTCGGCCGCGCCCACCTCGAGGGTCTGCTGCTGCAGGCCCAGGGCCAGGCCCAGGCGCCACTGTTCGCTCAGCCGGTAGCTGCTGCCCAGGTTAACGCCCAGGCCATCGCTGTCGCCGCTGGCCACCGCCTCGCCACGCTCGAACTGCTGGCGCTGACCGCTGGCGCCGACGAAGCTGCGCCACTGGCCCACGGCTTGCCAGGCACCGCGGTCGGCCTGCCATTCGCTGCGCAGCTGTTGCTGGTGGCCGTTGAGGCTGGCCATGGCCATTTCCGGCAGCAGCGACACTTCCCAAGGCGCCGAGAGGATCGAATAGATGTAATCGGCGGTGATTTGCTGGGTGGCGCCCGATGGGTGAATGCCATCGTTGAACAGCAGCTTACTCGGATCGGCGCTGAGGCTAGCGATGCCCCAGGTGGGGTCTGCATTGCAGTTCACACCGGCGATGGGGGCGCCATCAAAACAGACCGCTGTTTGCACGACGCTGGGGTCGAAGCCATACGCGGCCAGATCGCCTTGCACCTCGGCCAGCAGGCCACGCACGTTCAGACGCACGAGATTGCCGCCCAACGCGGAGAGTTGGGCATTCAGCGCCTGATTGAACAATGCCGAGTTTGCCGAGCGGGTGGCAACGGTGCCGGCGCCAAGCATCGCGCTTTCAGGCGTCATGCCCACATCGGGCAGGTCGGAGACAATGATCGCCCGTGCGCCAGCGGCCTGCAGCGCCGCTACGGCGGCCACCAGGTTGCTGGCGGAAACTGCCGCACTGGCCTGATCGACGACCACACCATTGCGCACGTCGTTGCCGCCGCCGTTGACGTAGAACAAGGCGTTGGGATCGACCCGCGGCACATCCACCAGGTAACCGTTGCGGGTGCGAACGAAGGGCCCGCCGGCATTGACCACCGAACCGCCGGGGTCTTTGACCGATGCCAAGATGGCGGCAGTTTCATAGCCGCCCACCGCATAGTTGGTGCCGTCCGGGTTGCCGGTCAAAACCTGCGGCAGTACCGGTGTGGAAGGCAAGGCCTGCAGACCCAGCAGACCAGCCAAGCGCTGCGTAGAAACCTCCGCGTAATACTCGCTGCCGTTGTGCCGATACGTCGGCCCGGTGCGGTTGGTAAAGCGCGTGCCGCCAGTCGGGTTACCCGCCAACAGCGGGCTGCCGATATCGGGAAACTGGCCGCTGTCGCTCAGCGAGTCGCCGAAGATGATCAGTTGTGAATACGGCATGGCGTGGGCGGCGGCTGGCAGGCCGGCCAAGAGTACTGCCGCGGTCAACGCTTTGATGGGGAAAGTCATGGCTACTCCGTCTTGTTGTCTTGCCGGTAGGCAAGCGCGGCAGAGTAGCCAGTAAGTTCAGTTTCGACGCTCCCCCAAATGGGTGAACGCCACGAGCGGGAACGGCTTGTGGCTAAGCGCCATAGCGCTCTCTTCCCCAGTCGAGCATGGCCTGGAGCAACTGGCGCAATACCGCCCGGGTCGGCTCGGCGAGGTCTTGGCGATAGTCGAAGGGCAGCTGTTCTTCCATGTACGTGCACTGCGCCAACTCCAGCTGCACGGCATGTACATGCGCCTGCGGCTGGCCGTAGTGGCGGGTGATATGGCCGCCCTTGAAGCGGCCGTTGAGCACGTGGCTGTAGTCCTTGGCTCCGGCGCAGACCGCCAGCAGACGCTCGCTCAGTTGCGGGTCGCAGCTGGCGCCGGCATTGCTGCCCAGGTTGAAGTCCGGCAGCAGGCCGTCGAACAGGTGCGGCACGCAGGAGCGGATCGAGTGCGCATCGAACAGCAGCGCATAGCCGAACTCGTCTTTGATCCGCGCCAGTTCGGCGGCCAGGGTCTGGTGATAGGGCTGCCAGATCTCGGCCAGATAGCGCGCGCGCTCCGCACTGGACGGCTCGAGCCCTGCGCGGTACAGCGGCTCGCCGGTGAACAGGGTCGCCGGAAACAGTCCGGTGGTTGCGCTGGCGTAGAGCGGCTGGTCGTCCTCCGGGCGGTTGAGGTCGATGACATAGCGCGAGTAGTAGGCCTCCAGGGTGCTGGCGCCCAACTCATCGGCGAAGTCATACAGCAGCGGGATATGCCAGTCGGTATCCGGGCGTTCTTGCGCCTGCGCCACCAGGCCGGCCTCAACGGCAGGCGTCAGCAGGATGCCGGGGTGCGGCATGCTGATCAGCAGCGGTGTGCTACCGCGACTGAAACTGAGTACGTTATTCATGCTCGATCTCCTGCGCGTGGCGGATCACCCGCTTGGGCAGATCGCCACCTAACCAATAGGCCAGCTCCGCCGGCCGCTGAATGTCCCAGGCAACGAAATCGGCGAGCTTGCCCACCTCCAGGCTACCGCGACTGGCCGCCAGGCCCAAGGCCTTGGCGGCATTCAGGGTCACCCCGGCCAGGGCCTCCTCCGGGGTCAGGCGGAACGAGGTGCAGGCCATGTTCAGCATCAGGCGCAGCGACAACGCCGGCGAGGTGCCGGGATTGAGGTCGCTGGCCACCGCCATGGCCACGCCATGGCGGCGCAGCAACTCGATCGGCGGCACTCGGGTCTCGCGCAACAGGTAGAAGGCGCCGGGCAGCAGCACCGCCACGCTGCCGGCCTTGGCCATGGCGATCACGTCGGACTCGTCCATGTACTCCAGATGATCGGCCGACAGCGCCCGGTGGCGCGCCGCCAGGCTGGAGCCGTGCAGCGAGGACAGCTGTTCGGCGTGCAGCTTGACCGGCAGCCCCAACGCCTGGGCGGCGACGAACACCCGCTCGACCTGGGCCGGGGAAAAGCCCAGGTGCTCGCAGAAGGCATCCACCGCATCCACCAGTCCTTCGCCCGCCAACTCCGGCAGGATCTCGCGACAGACCCGCTCGATATAGGCGTCGGCCCGACCCGCATATTCCGGCGGCACGGCGTGAGCCGCCAGGCAGGTGGCGCGCACGGTCAGCGGCAGCATCTCGCCGAGACGGCGGATCACCCGCAGCATCTTGCGCTCGCTGGCCAGATCCAGGCCGTAGCCGGACTTCACCTCCAGGGTGGTGACGCCTTCGCGCAGCAGTTGCCGCGCCCGCCGCAGCGCGCCGGTCAACAACTCGCCCTCGCTGGCCTCGCGGGTGGCGCGCACGGTGCTGGCGATGCCGCCGCCGTTTGCGGCGATCTCGGCATAGCTGACGCCCTCGAGGCGCTGCTCGAACTCGCCACTGCGGTCGCCGCCGAACACCAGGTGGGTGTGGCAGTCGATCAGCCCGGGGGTCAGCCAGGCGCCGCCGAGGTCGTGGGTTTCGGCATAGTCGCCGGCGGGCAGTTCGGCGCGCGAGCCGATCCAGGCAATATGCGCGCCCTTGGTAACCAGCGCGGCGTCCTCGATGATCGAGTAGCGCCCGCCGGCCAGGGTGGCGGCATGGCAATTGAGCCAGAGGCGTTGCATAAGGGGTGTTCCTCCTCGCGGTGCATGGCGGCCAGCCGCCTGCTGCAATGATCAGCATCCGAACCGGGATGGCCTTTACCACAAGCATGGCCGCCGCCTCGGCAAAGGCAATCGCGGCCCGCTTGAAATGCGGGTAAAACCGCCAGCGCCAGCCCGACTGAACGTGTTAGCACGGCCGGTTAATAGCCAAAACGCGCCCCTGCCCCGTCGCAATCGACGGGGCAGGGGCGCGCATCCGGCGGGCTTAGGCCTGGGACGGCAGCAACTGCGCCGGCAGCAGGCCGCTCAGGCAGCGCGACGCCAACAGTTCGCTGGCCGCCTCGATATCCGGGGCGAAGAAGCGATCCTGCTGGTAGTGCGAGACGCGCTCGCGCAGCGCCGCGCGCGCCTGCTCCAGCTTCGCCGAAGTCTTGCGCCCTTCGCGGAAATCCAGGCCCTGGCAGGCGCCCAGCCACTCGACCGCGAGGATGCCGCGCACGTTGTCGGCCATCTCCCACAGGCGCTTGCCGGCAGCCGGGGCCATGGACACGTGGTCTTCCTGGTTGGCCGAGGTCGGCAGGCTGTCGACGCTGTGCGGATGGGCCAGCGCCTTGTTCTCGCTGGCCAGGGCGGCGGCGGTGACCTGGGCGATCATGAAGCCGGAGTTGACCCCGCCATTGGCCACCAGGAACGGCGGCAGCTGCGACATGTGCTTGTCCATCATCAGCGAGATGCGCCGCTCGGACAGCGCGCCGATCTCGGCGATGGCCAGGGCCAGGTTGTCGGCGGCCATGGCCACCGGTTCGGCGTGGAAGTTACCGCCGGAAATCACATCGCCTTCGGCGGCGAACACCAGCGGATTGTCCGACACCGCATTGGCCTCGACCGCCAGCACCTCGGCAACCTGACGAATCTGGGTCAGGCAGGCACCCATGACCTGCGGCTGGCAACGCAGCGAATACGGATCCTGCACCTTGTCGCACTGTTCATGGGAGCGGGAAATCTCGCTGCTGGCGGTGAGCAGATCGCGATAGGCCGCCGCCGCATCGATCTGCCCACGCTGGCCACGGGCCGCGTGAATGCGCGGGTCGAACGGGGCGCGCGAGCCGAGCATGGCCTCCACGCTGAGGCCGCCGCAGACCAGCGCCGCAGCGAACAGGTCTTCGGCCTGGAACAAGCCGCGCAGGGCGTAGGCAGTGGAGACCTGGGTGCCGTTGAGCAGCGCCAGACCCTCCTTGGCCGCCAGGGTCAGCGGCTCGAGGCCGGCCTTGGCCAGCGCCTCGGTGGCCGGCAGCCATTCGCCCTGATAGCGCGCCTTGCCCTCGCCGAGCAGCACCAGCGACATGTGCGCCAGAGGTGCCAGGTCGCCGGAGGCGCCGACCGAGCCCTTGAGCGGAATGTGCGGATAGACCTCGGCATTGATCAGGGCGATCAGCGCGTCGATCACCAGCCGACGGATACCGGAGAAGCCACGACTCAGGCTGTTGACCTTGAGCAGCATGATCAGCCGTACCAAATCGTCGTCCAGCGGCTGGCCGACGCCGGCGGCGTGGCTCAGCACCAGGGAACGCTGCAGATTCTGCAGGTCTTCGCTGGCGATGCGGGTCGACGCCAGCAGGCCGAAACCGGTGTTGATGCCGTAGGCGGTGCGGTTCTCGGCGAGGATCTGCTCGACGCAGGCGACGCTGGCCTCGATGCCTGCACAGGCGCTGTTATCCAGGGTTACGCGGATCGGTGCCTGGTGGACTTGACGCAGTTGGGCCAGGGTCAGTTGGCCGGGCAGCAGATTCAGGGTGTTCATGTTCAGGCTCCTTTAACCGGGGTAATCATCGGCAGGTTGAGACCCTGCTCCTTGGCGCAATCGATGGCGATCTGGTAACCGGCATCGGCGTGACGCATCACCCCGGTGGCCGGGTCGTTATGCAGCACCCGAGCGATGCGTTCGGCGGCTGCATCGCTGCCGTCGCAGACGATGACCACCCCGGAGTGCTGGGAGAAGCCCATGCCGACCCCGCCGCCGTGGTGCAGCGAGACCCAGGTGGCGCCGCTGGCGGTATTCAGCAGGGCGTTGAGCAGCGGCCAGTCGGATACGGCATCGGAGCCGTCCTGCATGGCTTCGGTTTCGCGGTTGGGGCTGGCCACCGAGCCGGAGTCGAGGTGGTCGCGACCGATCACCACCGGCGCGGACAGCTCGCCGCTGCGCACCATCTCGTTGAACGCCAGACCGAGCTTGGCGCGCTGGCCCAGGCCGACCCAGCAGATACGGGCCGGCAGACCCTGGAAGCTGATGCGCTCGCGGGCCATGTCCAGCCAGTTGTGCAGGTGGGCGTCATCGGCAATCAGTTCTTTGACCTTGGCATCGGTCTTGTAGATGTCCTGCGGATCGCCGGACAGCGCGGCCCAGCGGAACGGACCGATACCGCGGCAGAACAGCGGGCGGATATAGGCCGGAACGAAGCCGGGGAAGTCGAAGGCATTGGCCACGCCCTCTTCCTTGGCCATCTGGCGGATGTTGTTGCCGTAGTCGAAGGTCGGCACGCCCTGCTGCTGGAAGTCGAGCATGGCCTGCACGTGCACCGCCATCGACTGCTTGGCCGCCTTGACCACCGCCGCCGGCTCGCTCTGCGCGCGCTGGCGATACTGTTCCCAGCTCCAGCCGATCGGCAGGTAGCCGTTGAGCGGGTCGTGGGCGCTGGTCTGGTCGGTGACCATGTCCGGGCGCACGCCGCGCTTGACCAGTTCCGGGAGAATCTCGGCGGCATTGCCCAGCAGGGCGATGGAGATGGCCTTGCCTTCGGCGCAGTACTTGGCGATACGTGCCAGGGCGTCGTCCAGGTCGCGGGCTTGCTCGTCGACGTAACGGCTGCTGAGACGGAAGTCGATGCGGCTTTGCTGGCATTCGATGTTCAGCGAGCAGGCACCGGCCAGGGTCGCGGCCAACGGCTGGGCGCCGCCCATGCCGCCCAGACCGGCGGTGAGTACCCAACGGCCCTTGAGGCTGCCCTGGTAATGCTGGCGGCCGGCTTCGACGAAGGTTTCGTAGGTGCCCTGGACGATGCCCTGGCTGCCGATGTAGATCCAGCTGCCGGCGGTCATCTGGCCGTACATGGCCAGGCCCTTGGCATCCAGTTCGTTGAAGTGTTCCCAGGTCGCCCAGTGCGGCACCAGGTTGGAGTTGGCGATCAGCACGCGCGGCGCATTGCTGTGGGTCTTGAACACGCCGACCGGCTTGCCGGACTGCACCAGCAGGGTTTCGTCGTCGTTCAGTTGCTTGAGGCTCTCGACGATCTGGTCGTAGCACTCCCAGTTGCGCGCGGCGCGGCCGATGCCGCCGTACACCACCAGCTCCTTGGGGTTCTCGGCCACTTCGGGGTCGAGGTTGTTCATCAGCATGCGCAGCGGCGCCTCGGTCAGCCAGCTCTTGGCGGTCAGCTGGGTGCCGCGCGGGGCGCGGATTTCGGTGTCACGGAAACGGGTGGGGTTACTCACAAGAAATCCTCCAGGGAAAAACCGCCGTCAGCCTGAGTAGTTTGGCGCGTTACGGCTGGGCATGCGTAAATATAAACATGTATATACAACCTGGATCAAGCAAAATTCTCTCCGCTCGTCGAGCAATCTGCGACGTCCGCCCGCCCTTGGCAAAAACGACAGCGCAGGATCGCCGCCCGCACCAGCAACAACGCCGCCACGAACGCCTTTTGCCCAGCAATTACGCGACATCCAGTGAGTAAACGCTGCCTCCCCACTGCCGAAACGAGCCTGAGTCAAACCCGCCACCTGATGTTTAGACCATAGCCACGGGCCTTCAACGCGGCCCTGCCGCCCTCTCCGCGCGCCGCGCGCGGAGCAATTCCGGTCTGGAAACAGGTCTTTCATCCATGCATGTCTATACATGTATGGCATATAGGGGTATACCTGCCTGCGGCTTCGGCCTCCCCCATCCAATAAAAAGAGAACCTTCATGAAAAAGCTCTTTTCCGCACTGCTGCTCACCGCCACCGCCTTCAGCGGCCTCAACGCCCATGCCGGCGCCATCGACGACGCCGTCAAGCGCGGCAGCCTGCGGGTCGGCATGGATCCGACCTACATGCCCTTCGAGATGACCAACAAGCGCGGCGAGATCGTCGGCTTCGAGGTGGATCTGCTGAAGGCCATGGCCAAGTCCGCCGGGGTCAAGCTGGAAGTCGTCTCCACCTCCTACGACGGCATCATCCCGGCCCTGCTGACCGACAAGTTCGACATCATCGGCAGCGGCATGACCCTGACCCAGGAACGCAACCTGCGCATCAACTTCTCCGACCCCTTCATCGTGGTCGGCCAGACCCTGCTGATCAACAAGGCGTTGGAGGGCAAGATCAAGTCCTACAAGGATCTGAATGACGGCCAGTACCGGATCACCTCGAAGATCGGCACCACCGGCGAGATGGTCGCCAAGAAGCTGATCGGCAAGGCCCAGTACCACGGTTTCGACAACGAGCAGGAAGCCCTGCTCGACGTGGTCAACGGCAAGGCCGATGCCTTCATCTACGACGCGCCCTACAACGCCGTGGCAGTGAACAAGGCCGGCGCCGGCAAGCTGGTGTACCTCGACCAACCCTTCACCTACGAGCCCCTGGCCTTCGGCCTCAAGCGCGGCGACTACGACAGCCTCAACTGGATCAACAACTACCTGCACCAGGCCAGGGAAGACGGCACCTACGCGCGCATCCACGCCAAGTGGTTCAAGAGCGTCGCCTGGCTGAAGGACATGGAATAGCCAGTCAAACCCGCCGCCGAACCGCGGCCTGCCCTGGTTCGGCGGCTTGCGACCTTTAAGTAAGCCCGCGACCGAGATCCTCCCCATGAATATGCAGAAAGTACTCGCCCTGCCCCGGCAGGCACTGACTCGCCAGCCCGCGGCGCGCAAGCGGCGGCGTCCGCGGCAGTGGCCCTGGCACGCGCTGACCGTGCTGAGCCTGATCGCCCTGATCTATTGCATCTGGCTGTCCACCTCGATGATCGCCTACGAATGGCGCTGGAATCGCATTCCCCAGTATTTCGTCTACCAGGCCGAGGAGATGGAGCGCGCCAACGAGCCCGGCCGCATCGACTCGATCGAAACGCTCGGGAAAACCGCCCGCGTGACCCTGGCCAGCGACGGCGGCAGCCAGCAGGTGCTGACGGTGGCCGCCGACAGCCTGCTGCTGGGCGAGGGCGATGAGGTCGACGAAGGCGATGCGCTGGGCTTCAACCGCCACTGGACGGCCGGCCCGCTGCTCTGGGGGCTGTGGAACACCCTGTGGATTTCGGTAGCGTCCGGCGCCGCCGGCCTGCTGATCGGCATGCTCACCGGACTCTGCCGGCTGTCGCCCAACCCGACCCTGCGCGACCTGTCGACGGTTTACGTCGAAGTGGTGCGCGGCACGCCGTTGCTGGTGCAGATCTTCATCTTCTATTTCTTCATCGGCACCGTGCTCAACCTGTCCCGCGAGTTCGCCGGGGTCGCCGCCCTGGCGCTGTTCACCGGCGCCTACGTCGGCGAGATCGTCCGCGCCGGGGTGCAGTCGATTGCCAAGGGCCAGAACGAAGCCGCCCGCTCCCTGGGCCTGAGCGCGCCGCAGGCGATGCGCCACGTGATTCTGCCGCAGGCCTTAAAACGGGTGCTGCCACCGCTGGCCGGCCAGTTCATCAGCCTGGTCAAGGACACCTCGCTGGTGTCGGTGATCGCCATCACCGAGCTGACCAAGAGCGGCCGCGAGGCGATCACCACCTCGTTTTCCACTTTCGAAATCTGGTTCTGCGTCGCGGCCCTGTACCTGCTGATCAACTTGCCGCTGTCGCAGATCGCCAACCGTCTGGAGCGGAGGCTCGCGCAAAGTGATTAAAGTCCGAGAACTGGTTAAAACCTTCAACGCCCGCGGCCAGCTGGTGCGCGCGGTGGACAACGTCGACACCGAGGTCGCCAAGGGCGAAGTGCTGGTGGTGCTGGGCCCGTCCGGCTCCGGCAAGTCGACCTTCCTGCGCTGCCTGAACGGCCTGGAAACCCTGGACTCCGGCTCGGTGAGCATCGACGGCGTCGACCTGGCCGACGCCAGAACCGACGTCAACGCCTACCGCCGCGAGGTCGGCATGGTGTTCCAGCACTTCAACCTGTTCCCGCACATGACCGTGCTGGAGAACCTCTGTCTGGCGCAGAAGGTGGTGCGCAAGCGCAGCAAGCGCGAGTGCGAGGACAAGGCCCGTGCCCTGCTGGACAAGGTCGGCATCGCGCAGAAGGCCAACGAGTACCCCTCGCACCTGTCTGGCGGCCAGCAACAGCGGGTGGCCATCGCCCGCGCACTGTGCATGGAGCCCAAGGTGATGCTGTTCGACGAGCCCACCTCGGCGCTCGACCCGGAGATGGTCGGCGAGGTGCTGGACGTGATGAAGACCCTGGCCCTGGAAGGCATGACCATGGTCTGCGTGACCCACGAGATGGGCTTCGCCCGCGAAGTGGCCGACCGCGTGCTGTTCTTCGACCACGGCAAGCTGCTGGAGGATGCCGCCCCCGCGCAATTCTTCCAGCAACCCCAGGATCCGCGCGCCCAGGCCTTCCTGCGCCAGGTGCTGTAAGCCCTAGCGGGAGCCCCGCCGGGGGCTCCCACTCCCGCGAGGCGCTAAAGCGCGATCAATTCGATCAGGCAGCACGCCCCCGGCGTATCCGCCGCCAATTGCAACTCGACCAGGCCGATGGCGCGCTCGATCTGCAGACAGTCGTAGCGCCCCAGCAGCGCGCAGTCGGCGTCATCGACCGTCACCTGCAGCGCATCGACCGCACCGAACAACAGCAGCGTGCTGGCCGAGCTGAACAGGCGCTGCGACCGCGCCAACGCCAACCACTGCAAGCGCACGCGGTAGCGCTGCGGCGCATAGATCAGGTTGAAGTCGCGGATGGCGCCGGCCAGCAACTGGCACTGCACCCGGCTGTCGCCACTGAAGGCAAAGGGATCGAACGGCAACAGCGGCCGCGACGGCACGCCGTCCACCTGCAACTGCATGCCCGCGCCTTCCAGCACGGTGATGATGCGCTGGTAGCCGGCAAAGGCGGAAAAGCCGCCCGACTCGCCGATATCGGCGAGCGACAGGCGCCAACCGAACCCCTCCAGGCCTTCGCCCTGGTCGCGGGCGATTTCCAGGGTACTGCCGCCGCCGTTCTTCCAGGGCATGCGCGGATAGTCGGCGGCTCGATGGAGATGAATCTGGCTCATGAACTGAAACGCCCCTCCAGGCGATGGCGCGAGCCCGGATGCAGCAGGCGCGCCGAGGTTACGGCCTGGGAACCGGACCAGGTGCGCCGGCGAATCAACAGGCAGGGTTCGCCGCGCTCGATCTGCAACAGCCGGCACTCCTCGGCCTCGGCGAGAATCGCCTCGACCACGTGCTCGCCCTCGCTCAGCGGCGCGACGCGCGACAGGTAGGCGTAGGGCGTGAGCTGGGTGAAATCCTGCTTGAGGTAATCCGGCGCCACGGCCGCATTGACGTAGCGATCCTCCAGCTGCACCGGCACATCGTTCTCGTAGTGCACGATCAGCGAGTGGAATACCCGCTGGCCTTCGCGCAGATCCAGCGCCATGGCCCGCTCCGGGCTGGCCAGCTCCTCGCCCAGGCGAATCAGCTTGCTGTGGTGACGATGGCCGCGCGCGGCAATCTCGTCGGCGATGTTGTTCACCGCGAACAAGGCCGAACGCCCCTTGGGCTCGGCGACGAAGGTGCCCACGCCTTGCATGCGCAGCAGCAGGCCGTCATTGGTCAACTCGCGCAAGGCGCGGTTGATGGTCATGCGACTGAAACCCAGCTGCTCCACCAGCTCGCTTTCCGAGGGCACCCGGTGGTGCGCCGGCCAAGCGCCGCTGTGGATCTGCTGGACGATCATCTGCTTGACCTGGGCATACAGCGGTGCCGGTGCTTCACTGAGCTGACCGGCAAGAGCGGACGGCTTCGACAATGTTTTTACCATGCATCTCTCCTTGTCGCCTGATCGGTAGTTTACCCTCGACGCAAACACCTGTATATGTATATACAAATAAATACCAGCAAGTGGACTAGCATTATGCCTGCATTCTTCGCCCCCCGCGCCCTGCTCGCCCAAGGCTGGGCACAGAACGTCCGCCTAGAGGTCTGCGCCTCCGGCATCCTGCAAAGCATCAGCGTCGGCGCCTCGGCCGCGGGTGCCGAACGCCTGTGCGGCCCGCTGCTGCCGGGCATGCCCAACTTGCACTCGCACGCCTTCCAGCGCGCCATGGCGGGCCTCGCCGAAGTGGCTGGCAACCCCAACGACAGCTTCTGGACCTGGCGCGAACTGATGTACCGCCTGGTCGGCCAGCTCAGCCCCGAACAGGTCGAGGTGATCGCCCGCCAGCTGTATATCGAGATGCTCAAGGCCGGCTACACCTCGGTGGCCGAGTTCCATTACGTGCACCATGACCCGCAGGGCCAGGCCTATGCCGACCCGGCCGAGCTGGCCCTGCGCATCAGCCAGGCCGCCCTGGATGCCGGCATCGGCCTGACCCTGCTACCGGTGCTCTACAGCCACTCGGGGTTCGGCGGGCAACCGGCGAATGCCGGGCAGCGGCGCTTTATCCACAGCAGCGACAGCTACCTGGCCCTGCACCAGCGCCTGCAGCCCCTGCTCGAACAGCGTCCGGCGCAGCGCCTGGGCCTGTGTTTCCATTCGTTGCGCGCGGTAACCCCGGAACAGATCGAGACGGTGCTGGCGGCGCACACCAGCGACAGTCCGATCCATATCCATATCGCCGAGCAGCAGAAGGAGGTCGACGACTGCCTGGCCTGGAGTGGCCGCCGCCCCCTGCAATGGCTGTACGAGAACGCGCCGGTGGATCAACGCTGGTGCCTGGTGCACGCCACCCATGCGCAGGCCGACGAAGTCAGCCTGATGGCGCGCAGCGGCGCCGTGGCCGGACTCTGCCCGAGCACCGAGGCCAACCTCGGCGACGGTATCTTTCCGGCGGTGGACTTTCTCGCCCAGGGCGGTCGCCTGGGCATCGGTTCGGACAGCCATGTCTCGGTCAGCATGAGCGAAGAGCTGCGCTGGCTGGAGTACGGCCAACGCCTGCGCGACCAGCGGCGCAACCGCCTGTACCGCAGCGACCAGCCGCTGATCGGCCGTAGCCTGTACGACGCGGCCCTGGCCGGCGGCGCCCAGGCGCTCGGCCAGCCGGTGGGCGAACTGGCCGTCGGCAAGCGCGCCGACTGGCTGGTACTGGATGGCGATGACCCCTATATCGCCACGGCCAGCGACGATGCCCTGCTCGGTCGCTGGCTGTTCGCCGGCAGCGCGCGACAGATCCGCGATGTCATGGTCGGCGGCCGCTGGGTGGTTCGCAACGGCCAGCACCCCGGCGAAGCGGCAACCGCCCGCGCCTTCGCCGGGGTGCTGCGCGAGCTGCTGGGTTAACCGCATCGGCCACGCTGCAGCGGCGTTGATCCGGGATCGCTATCCCGGATTGCGCCGCGTACCGCGACTTATCCAGGCTACAAAACCTGCAAGGCGATGGCTGACAACCCCACACATAGGCGCGGCGCCTTATTTCAGCCCCTTGCCCGAGAACATCAGCACCTTGTCGCCGGCGTACTGCACGCTGATGAAACTCTGCTCGTCGCCCCAGGTGCAACTGCTGAGGCCCAAGACGCCCGTGCACTCGCTGGGCGCGCCGAGCAACTGCTCGACCTCCGGCTTGCTCATCCCGGCTTTGAGCCTGGAATAATTGTCCTGATTGACCTTGCTGCAGGCAGCCAGCAACAGACAACACAACAGCACGGCGAAATAGCGCAACGACATGGCGCAGGCTCCAGAATGGCAAAGGGCGGGCAAGCTTGGCACAGTGCCGCAGCAGCCGTGCGATAGGACGTCAGAAACGCGCCCCGGGTTCCTGCAGGAAGGCCAATTCTTGCGGGGTCGAAGATCGACCCAACACGTCATTACGATGGGGAAAGCGGGCAAACCGCTCAATCACCCGCCGATGCCGCTCGGCGTAATCCAGGTAATCGGCAAACAATCCACGCTCGGCAAGCGCCGCGACGGACAGTAGCTGAGTGAAGCGGCGCACCGCTTCGTCTTGCAGGAGCAGGTCTTCGGCATGCTCCAGAACCAGGTAGACGAACACCCGCTGGATCGGCGCCAGCGCCTCTTCCCGCTCCCCGTCCAACCCCCCGAGCACCAATTGCCGGGCTCGGCCGTCGCCGGCAAACGCCTGCGGACTGTCGCGAAAGATCATCCGCGGCAACTGGTCGAGCAGCAAAATCAGCGCCAGCCAGCCGTGCGCCGACTCCGCCCAGCCATCCAGTTCGCCGGCCAGCGCCTGCGCCACCAGCCCGCCGAAGCGCTCACGTGCCTCGGCGTCCTGGCTATCCTGCTTGCCGAACCACAGCGCAGAGCGCGTCGCCGCCACCTCGACGGCGGCTGTCCCGGTACCGAACCACCAGTCGAACAACGGCTGCCAAGGTTTGCTCATGACTCACTCCTGATGGTAAGCGGTCACCCGCGCGACTTCTTCCTTGGAGCCAAGGAAGACCGCCACCCGCTGATGCAGGGAAGTCGGCTGGATATCGAGAATGCGCTGGGTGCCATTGGTCGCCGCGCCTCCCGCCTGCTCGATGATGAAGGACATCGGATTGGCTTCGTACATCAGGCGCAACTTGCCAGGTTTCTCCGGCTCGCGACTGTCGCGCGGGTACATGAACAGGCCGCCACGGGTGAGAATACGGTGCACGTCGGCCACCATGGAGGCGATCCAGCGCATGTTGTAGTTCTTTTCCAGCGGCCCGCTTTCGCCGGCCAGCAGCTCGCCCACATAACGCTGCACCGGCGCTTCCCAGTGGCGCTGGTTGGACATGTTGATGGCGAACTCCTGGGTGGTTTCCGGCACCTTGATGTCGTCGTGGGTCAGCACGAAACTGCCCAGCTCGCGATCCAGGGTGAAGCCCTTGACGCCTTCGCCCAGGGTCAGCAACAGCATGGTTTGCGGGCCATAGATCGCATAACCGGCGGCAACCTGCTGGGTTCCAGGCTGAAGAAAGGCTTCTTCACCCAGGTCGCCCGTGGCGCCGTTGCGATCCGGGCAACGCAGCACCGAGAAGATGGTGCCCACCGAGACGTTGACGTCGATGTTGGACGAGCCATCCAGCGGGTCGAACACCAGCAGGTAAGCGCCTTTCGGGTAGCGACCGGGAATCTGGTAAGCCTTGTCCATTTCTTCCGAGGCCATGCCGGCCAGGTGGCCGCCCCACTCGTTGGCCTCGAGGAGGATTTCGTTGGACAGCACGTCGAGTTTCTTCTGCACTTCGCCCTGCACGTTCTCGGTTTCCATGCTGCCGAGTACGCCGCCCAGGGCACCCTTCGAAACCTGATGGCTGATGGCCTTGCAAGCCCGCGCCACCACTTCGATAAGGAAGCGCAGATCGGCGGGGGTGTTATGGCTGCGGGTCTGCTCGATCAGATAGCGGCTCAGGGTAATGCGGGACATGGATGGCTCCGGGAAGGAAAGAAATCGTGCGCAGTTTAACCGGTTACGGGCGCCGGCGCCTCCTGCCGCCGCCCGTCGGTTGCCATCCGCCCCAAGCCGGCGACAGACCGACACCGCCCCCTACGCGGGCTCTGGCAACCTGTCGCAACCCGGCAGCGGCTTTAGCCAAGAAAACCGACCAGCCGGCAGATGTTGGTTCACAAATCCGTCAACGCCGTTATCATCGCCCGCTGCCCAGCCAACACGCGCCCATAGCCCCATGAAGAACAACCTGATCGCCGCCGCCGAACTCGACCGCCTGGACACCTGGGCCAAATACACCAGCGACATGTGCCACAGCTGCATCTCCAGCTGCTGCACGCTGCCGGTCGAGGTGCGCATCGGCGACCTGATCCGCATCGGCGTGGTCGACGATTTCGAGCGCGGCGATCCGCCGAAGAATATCGCCAAGCGCCTGCAAAAAGAGGGCATCGTCGAGCGTTTCAACCAGAAGTCGGGGATCTTCACCCTGATCCGCATGAGCAACAACGACTGCCTGTACCTGGATCGCAAGAGCCGCCTGTGCACCATCTACGACAAACGCCCGGACACCTGCCGCAACCACCCGAAAGTCGGCCCACGGCCCGGCTACTGTGCGTACAAGCCGAAGGCGCTGAGCTGAATAGTGCCAGCTAAAAGCCCCCGCCAGCCGGGCTGACGGGGCTTTTAGGCTCAGGGCGCGGCGGGCCTGGTCCGCAGCAGACTCAGGGCCATCAGCACCAGCAGGCCGACCCCGGCGAACAAAACGCCCCATAGCGCCAGGCGCTTCCAGTCCCAACCCGCCGGCTCGGCGCTTGCCGCCGCTTCGACCTGTTTCGGCTCAACCGCAGTCGCCAGCCCCAGCGTGGCCAAGCGCTGGTCGTCATAGCCCGGAATCAAGGTGCTCAGCGGCAGATTGGCCGACTTGCCGCCTGGGCTGCCGATAGCCAGCACATAGGGCGGCGTGCCGCGGGTGAGAAAGACCACCTGGGTCGCGCGGATGCCGACCCTGATGGTCGGTGCGTCGCCGCCCAGGCCGCCGCCACGTTCATCCACCTGCACACGCAGCTGCTGCACCGGCGCACCCTGCAGTTCCAACTCATCCTGCACGACCTCTTTGCCATCCTGCGGCAGGCGATAGAGCAGACCGCGCGCCAGCGGCTGCCACTGTACCCGGCCTTCACGCCGGCCCGCGACGCTTACCGGCGCCAGGGTATTGGCCTGCCCCAGCTCGACCCGCAAGCGCTGCAACGGCAAGGCCAGGGGCAGGTTCCAGCTGTACTCCCCGGCCTTGGCACTGCTCGGCGACAACGCGGCCGACCAGGTCAGGGGCGCCGCCAGCATGTCGCTGCGGGCACTCAGCAGCCGCGCGGACAACAGCTGCGGAGCCTGCCGAGGGCTGCTCCAGAGCAGGCGCAGGTAACGGGCGGACTGGCCCGGCAGGCGGATTTCGCGCTGCTCGATACGCTCATCGGCAAACGACAGCCGGGCAATCTGCCCATCGCCCCAGGCGCGCCACTGCTGCAGGTCGTCGCTGGCCTCGATGGAAAAGCGCTGAAAGCCTTCGTCCCCGGAGCTCCAATCGAGAATCAACCGGTGCAATGGCGCCTCGATGCCGCTGGTATCGAGCAACCAGCCGCGCAGCACCTCTGCCTGGGCATCCGCTGCCGCCTCCCCCAGCACCTCGACCAGGGTGCCACTGCTGCTGCGCTGCACACGCACGTTCGGGGCCTGTTCGGCACTCAACGGGCCGCGCAAGGGGAACCACTTCACCGCCGTGTCCTTCGTCTCACTCTGCCGGGCACTGCCCAGGGTCAGGGCATAAGCCAGGGCCTCGCCTTCGCCGTTGAACACCCGCAGGTCGCGCAGGTCGGCGTAACGCGCGGCCAGATGCGCGGCCATCGGCAGTTCCAGGCGGTACCAGGGGCCCTCGCCGCTCAGGCTCAGCGGCACCTTGAGGGCATAGTCGCTGGCGTTTTCCTGACCCAGCGCCAGAGGGGCGAGCAAGGCCAGCAACGTCAGCAGCAAGCCGCGCATACCGATCAATCCACTCATAGCTGCACCTGCTCCGCTTCAGGCACCGACTGCCGGGGCGGCAGCGGCGCGAAATAACCGACGATCAACAACAACACGCCCACCCCGATAAAGGAGACGATGCGCTCCAGCCCGCCCTGATTGCCCAGTTCGACGAAGAACAACTTGGCCACCACCACGCCGATCAGGCTCGCACCGACCAGCCACAGCTCGCGCCGCGCACGCAGGTGGCCGCCGATCATCAGCGCCAGGGCGATCAGCGTCCAGACGATGGACAACCCCGCCTGCACCCGCATCGATTCGAGCAACCCCGGCAACCGGTAAGGCACATCGCCCCAATGGTGGGCCGCGCGCAGCACCGCCGCCGTGAGCAGGGCAAACAGCGAAACGCCCGCCAGCAACTGGGCCAGTTGGCCCCGCGCCATACTCGCCAGGCCGAGTTGCGCCAAGGCACCGCGCAGCCAGTGGAACACCGCGAACAGGGCAATCAGCAAGCCCAGCTCCAGCGGATTGAGCAAGGGCAGATAAGGCAACGGCTCGGCACCGCCATCGCTGGCGATATTGGCCAGCCAGAACCAGGCCAGCATCAGCAGCGCCAGCGGCGCCGCCGCCAACAGACGGTATTCGCGCGCATACGCCGCTATCGGCCACGGCCACTGACGGGGTGCCGCCATCAGCAGCAGATACAGGCTTGGCAGCAACGCCCAACCCAGCCAACGCCAGGCGTTGTAGTGCTCCGCCAGCAGATAGAGCAGGTAGCGCAGCTCAAGGGCCAAGACCCCGAGAAGCAGCCAACAGCCCAGCACATGGGCGGCACTCAACACCCCGGCCGGCAGCAGGCCGCTCAGGCGCCGCAGCGCCAGTAGGTGCACGGCGAACAGGGCGCCCCAGCCGAGCCAACCGAAGTTCGCCAACGGGTGATACTCGAGGTGCCAGGCAGACAGCAGGATTAGCGCGGCCGCGGGAATCAGCAGCGTGCATAGCAGCGCCAGCGCCCGCCACTGCAGGCGCGCGGCAAGCAACAACCACAGCGCCACACTCAGGGCCGCGCCGAGCAACAACAGCGACGCCTGCACCTCGGCCGCGGCGAACCGGACAATTTCGCCACTCAGGGTCAGCACCCACCAGCCGCCGCCCCACACCAGCAACAGTTGCGACAAGCGCTGCAGGCTCCGGGCAGACAGCGTGGCGGCCTGCTCACGGCGCGCCACCTGCTGCAGTCGCCAGGCACCGATCAAGGCGGCAATGGCCAGCACGGCGGGCGTCCAGAACCCGGCGTGGGCCAGCGGACGCAGGCCTTCGCTGGCGAACGAGGCGAACAGCAGCGGGCTGGCGACCAGGAAAGACAGGCCGCCGAACAGCTGCAACAACAGACCGAAGATGAAGCTGGCGCGCTGCTGCAACTGCAGGCTGAGCCAGACGATCAACAAGCCGCTGCCGCCCCAGACCGCGCTGGCGCTCTGCCAAGGCAGGACGAACAGCACCGCCAGGTTGATAAACAGCAGCCCGATCAGCAAGACCGCCGACAGCCCGCGCATCAGCCGTCGATCGCCGCTGACCTGCCGATCCCGCGCCGCCAGCAGCATGCCGCCGATCAGCGCCAGACCGATCAGCGAGGCGCTCAGTAAGCCGCGCCAACCGGCAGCGGACGCCCCGGAGCCGATCCCCGAGGCGGCGTCCAGTTGCAGCAGAAACAGCGCCCCACCGAGCAACTGCACGGCAAAGGCGCTGAACAGGAAGCTGCGCGACTGCAGGCGCAGGCCGATAAACAAGCTGGCCAGGCCGGCCAGGGCCCAGCTGATCGCCGTGGCCTCGGCGTTGAAACACAGCGGCGCGAGCAGGTAGAGAAAAGCCAAGCCGGCGCCGGCCAATAGCGGCAAACCGCGCCGCTCCCAAGCCGAGGCCTGAGCGTCAGCCGCCTGACGCAGCCTGTAGAAGCTGAACAGCAGCGCCGCGCCGAGCATCAGCGCGCCCAGCGCCGGGCCAGCCAGCAGGCTGTCCACGCCGGGCCGCAGCTCACCGAGAAAGGCCAGCGCCGCCCCCGCCTGCAACAACAGGGCGAAGGCCCGGGCCAGGCGGCGCCGCTGGCGTAATCCCAGCCAGAAGATGCCGGCGCCCTCCACCGCCCAGGCGGCGGACGTCCAGCGCGCATCCAGGCCCAAGGGAATCGCCAGGGTGCCGAACACCAGGCCCAGCGCCAGGCAGGTTTCCACCAGCAGCAAGGCGCGCCCTTCCGTGCGCCGGGCCAGCAGCAGCGCCAGGCCCAGATAGAACAACCCCAGCGCCAGCGCACTGAAGGCGGCGGCGAACTCGAGATGCTGCACCAGCGCGTATTGCAGACCAAAACCCACCAGCGGCGGGCCGAACAGCACGCTACCGTCGACATAATCGCCCTGGCGCGTCGACCAGCGCAGCAGTTCATCGCGACCCTCGGGCGCATCCCCGGCCTCGCGCAGCTTGCGCCGGGCGAACAACAGGCCGATGGCCACGTACATCAGGAAGAACAACAGCAGAAACGGCTCGGTACTCCCCAGCAACTCCGGGGTGTAGGCACGCAGCCCCCAGGCGAAACCGATGCCGAAGGTGCCGACGAAGCCGATCAGGTTGAGCAAACGCCAGGCCTTGAACCAGGCGATGGCCAGGATGGCGCTGTTGAGCAGGATGAAATAGGAAAACAGCGCGACATGGTCGCCGCTGCCGGTCGAGGTCAGGATCGGTGCGGCAAAACCACCGAGCGCGGCCGCGGCCGCCAAGCCCAGGGCGTTCTGCGCCACCGCCAGAATCGCCGAGCAGAGGGTCACGAGCAACAGCAGGGCGAACGCCTGCGCCGGCGCGAGCAACGGGTGCAGGCGCATGGCCGCGAAGATCGTCAGGTACAGCACGGCAATGCCCGCGCCTTGCAGCATCAGGCCGTAGTTCGGGTTGCGCAGACGCAACCACCAGCCCAGGCCGAGCAAGCCGACGGCACTGGCCGCTACCCCGGCGTAACGCAACTGCACCGGCACCACCATGCCTTCGGTGGCGTAGCGCAAGAGGAAGGCCAACCCGAGAAATAGCAGCAACACGCCGATGCGCAGCACGGTATTGCCGCCGAACAGCCAGGCCTGAGCCAGATCGATGGCGCGCGCGATCGGCGAAGGTTCGCGCGGCTTGGTCGGCTGGCGCGGAGCCGGCGTGGCACGCGGCTCCTCCGCGCCCTGCGTCCAGGCATCGGCAGCACTCGGCGCCGGCCCGGGTTCGAGTGGCTCAAGAGCCTCCGCCGGCAACTCCCAGCTCAGCTCGGGCTCGGGCTCGGGCTCGGGCTCGGGTGCAGCGGGCGCCATCTCGACCGGCGCCGCCATGGCCGGCGGCGACTCATCCGCCGCCGCAGGCTGCGCTTCGACCTTGCACAGGCGCTCATGAACGGCCTGAGTACCCTGTTCGAAGCGCTCGGCGAAACTTTTCAGCTGCTTCGCCAGCTCGGCGTTCTGCGCTTCCAGCCCTCTGAGCTTGAGCGCCTGAACAATACCCAGCCCGACCAAGCCGCCCAACAGCGCGCCCGTCAGCGACTCTGCAACCAGAGCCCCCAGCACCAGCCCGACCAGCATGAAGATCCATTGCATGCGCTAACTCCTAGACGGATTGAACCGAACCACAGGCTTCCCTGCACTGCGCGCACCCGCGCCTGGGGCGTGCCGCGAGTATAGCGACCCGGCCTCCCCGCCTCCTACAGACGAGTGTCGGGCATATCACAGGCACGGCAATTTCACTCACCTGCAGGCGCGCAACAACACAAAAAAGCCCCATCAACCAGGATGGCGGGCGGGGCTTCGTTGGCAGCGGCCGATGCATTAAGACCGCGAAAAGAACACTGACACGCCACAACAGCGCGACACAATCTGACGCGCTGCCAGGGCAAGCTATATCCATCGCGAGAGCAACCAAGGAGGCCGCCCATGCCAAATGCCCTGACCCATTTCTGGCAAACCTGTGATTGGCACGAAACAACACAGACATTGCAGGCAGATACCTACAGTCACTGCCCACGCTGCCGATCCAGCAAACTCAACCAACGCCCAGCAACCCGCCTCGAACTCATTGCCGCAATGATTCCCACCCATGCCCCGCAACAAGCGCCACCCCGTCCGCTTCGCGCTCAGCTAATCCGGCAAGAGGAAATCATCCGAACCTGGACGCGCCAATAATCGGGCAACAGAAACGGAAAGGACGCAACAGCGCGAGATTGAGTGCGTGCAACCCGGCCTGACGCGCGCCATATAGCAAAGAGCCATCAAGCACGCTAAAGTCGCCACAAGAATGGCGTCATCCTAATGGCGGAAGCCGGCAACAGCACAAGGTAGTCACGATGTCCGATGCAAAGGATACGCTGCTCAGGCAACTCGCCCTGCTCCGCCTGATACCCCGCGAACCCCAGCGCCGCGCCACCACCACCCTGTTGGAAAAGCTGCGGGAGCAAGGCTTTTCCGTCAGCCAGCGTACCCTGCAGCGCGACCTGGCCAATCTGTCGCTACCCTTCGCCCTGCAATGCGAAGTCCAATCTTCCGGCAATCGCTGGAGCTATATGCGCGATGCTCCACTCGACCTGGCCGCCATGGACACGCCTACCGCGCTGGCGCTCTACCTCGCCGAGAACCACCTCAAGCCCCTGCTGCCGCAGATCGTCCTGGATCAGCTCGCACCACAGTTCAACCGAGCCCGCAACCACCTGGACGGCCTGCAGCGTAATGAACTGGCCCACTGGGCACGTCGCGTACGCGCCATACCTAATGGCAAAGCGCTGCATCCCGCTGAAATCAATCCGAATGTCTGGGGCGAAGTTTCCACCGCCCTGCTGGAACGCCGCCAGCTCAAGGTCACCTACCTCAGCCGCAGCAAGTCCGAGCACAAGGTACTCACCTTGCACCCGGCCGGTTTGGTATCGCGCCACTCGGTCAGCTACCTGATCGGCACGGTCAACGGCTACAGCGACCTGCGCCAGTTCGCATTGCATCGCATAGATATGGCCGAAACACTCGATACCCCAGCCCATGAAGCCGAAGCCCTGGACATCGACCGCTATATCCAGGGCGGCGGCTTCAATAACCCCGGCCCGGCCGAAGAAACCGAGCTGGTCGCCGACGTATCCCCACAGATCGCCTGGTTGCTTAGCGAAACACCGCTTAGCGCAGAACAGAATCTAGAACCACTACCAAACAACGACTGGCAGCGCCTGCGCGCCAGAGTGCCGATGGATCAGGAAACGCTGTGGTGGATATTCGGGCTGAACGACCATATCCGCGTACATGCGCCGCTGGTGTGGGTGGAGGAGATCAGGGGGAAGGTGGAAAGGATGCGAGAAATCTATGCCGCAGGTTAAGAGTGCGGGTGTACCTGCACTTTGAGAACGGGGCGTTTAGGAGAAGTACAACGGCGATGAAAAGTGGGTTCTTGACCTATGTCCCATCAAACACAGCGCGCAGTGGACACCGTCGCCGTCAGCGTCGCGCACGTGTTGGTTTGAGCCTTTAGGTCTAAGCCCAGCAGGAAAACCAAATCGTCCGATAAACAGCCTTGGACATTAGTGTTTGCGCAACGGGGCTGAATCAAGCATTAACACAAGGAACAGCAATGAACGCGCCTCAAGATCTCAACCGCCTGTACTCCGACGTTTCCGACAGCATCGCCAGCGCCATGGCGGATATTCTGGATTTGAATGTCGAACACAAAGACGGCAAGCGCGAGCTTGGCAACATGACTGAGAAGCTCCGCGGCATCCAAGCCCGCTTCGATGGTGAACTCGTCCAGCTGAAGACCCATGCCGAGTGGGACATGTTCACCATGGCATTTTTTGGCGAAACCAACGCGGGCAAGAGCACGATCATCGAGTCGTTGCGCATTTTGTTCAAGGAGGAATCCCGGCAAGCATTGCTGGAACAGCACGCCCACGACCTGGAGAAGTTCGAGAGTGCCCTGGCCGATCATATCGAACGGCTGCGCGAAGGATTGAACGCGGTTTATGCGGAATATGCAGCAGAAATCACTGCCATCAATCATGGAATGGCCAAGCTTTCCCAGATTTTGCTGGACGAAGCTACAGCCAGGAATCGGATCGCCGAAGCCGAGGCTGATGCCAGAACCCAACATGCCGAGCAGGAAACCAGCGCCCGACTGAAGGCAGAGCAGGAGGAATCCGCCCAACGCCTGCGACTTGCCCAGGAACAGGCCAATTCCAGTATCAGGATAAAGCTGATCCTTTTCGCCACTGGCGGACTCATCCTCGGAGCAGCCACTGCGGCAGTACTCATGAAGCTGGCAGGAGCCTGAGATGAGCGGAGTTGAACTGGACGAGTTGTTTGATGAAGCGACCTTAACCTCTGCACCTGAGGAGCTCATTGCCAAACGGCCCTTTACACCCATCGAGGTGACCTCGACCTCCCTGGACGAAGTGCTGAACCATCGACTGACCGGTCTTTTTTCCGGGATCGTGGAACATGAACGGCAAAAGGCGTTGGCACTGCGGATAGACGGCCGAATCATCGGCACGGGCGAAGCGGACTTCACCAAAGGCAACACGTTCTACACCCTCAATTACAAGGGTAAACGCTTCCAGTTGATTGATGTGCCCGGCATCGAGGGCGACGAAGGCAAATACGCCCATCTGGTCCGTGAAGCGGTGGCCAAGGCGCATCTGGTGTTCTACGTAAACGGCACCAACAAGAAGCCTGAGAAGGCCACGGCGCAGAAGATTCGATCCTATTTGCGCCTCGGCACTCAAGTGTGCCCCTTGCTGAACGTGCGCGGTAATGGCGACGCTTATGAGGATGAGGAAGACCGGCAAACCCTCGAAAGCCACGGGGATTCGGCAAAAGCCTTGCGCCAAACCGTGGACGTGCTTGAGTCAGTGCTCGGCACCGAGGCCATGCAGCAAGGTCACTGCGTCCAAGGGCTGCTGGCCTTCTCGTCTCTAGCGACAGACACCAAGACCGGGAATACCACGATTCACCCTTCCCGGGCTCAGGATCTGGTCATTCAGCAGCGTAGTTACCGGAAGCGTTTCCCATCCTCGAAGGCTATGTACGAATTCAGCCAGATCAAGTCGGTCGCCCGGGTGCTTCATGGAAAGCTAGGGACGTTCAAAGAGGACATGATCGAAAGCAACAAGACCAAGGTGCATGAGTTGCTGGTGGAAAATCTCGGCATCCTGCAAGAACTCCACGCCAGCCACGAGGCGTTCGTGGCCAAGACCGAGCCGGAATTCGACAAATGCCGCACCGCCGTCAAAGACGCACTGGAGACGTTCGAGCGGCTCGTGACGGCGGGCCGAAAGAATCTCTGGAGCGGACTGTTCAATGACCTGAGCGCGGCCGCTGACACTACCGTCGAGGACAATTTCGGCGACAACGAAATCATCTCAAGCAAGATCAAACGCGCGTTTCGGGATCGCCAGGAACAGTTGAAAGAGGATCTGCAGACGCAGTTCGCCAAGTACCTGACGGAGTTGCAAGACGACCTTGTCCAGGCCATGCAACGGCTGTTGGAGGATGTCTCGCGGGTTGAATTCGAGCAGGCACTCACCTTCGCAGACGGCGACCTGAACGTTTCCTACAAGCCCCCCGAGCTGGGTCTTGGCCTGGACCTTAGCGATTATGGCTGGATGGCGTTCAACATCGGTTCCTATGCCCTGGGGGGCGCCTCAATCGGCACATTATTCCCCGTCATCGGTAACATCATTGGCGCGGTGGCCGGCGCCCTGTTGGGCGTTCTGATCAGTGCCGTGCAAATCTTCGTTGGCAAGGAAAAACGTATTCGCAAAGCCCAGGCCAGCGTTCAGGAAAAGATCGACGAGGCGCGCGCTCAAGCCATCGGTTCACTGCGCGAAGATCTGAAAAACCTGCTCGCTCCCGTTCGCAGTCAGATCGAGGGAAAAATCCTCGGTCAGGTAAACGATATCCATGCATCCCTGACCCGCCCCCTGCATATCATCAAGCAGCAGATGGCATTGATGGACCGTACTAAAAATCAATTGGAGAAAATGCCTCATGGAACAATTCACGCAATTCAATGTTGATAAGCAGGCGGCGATCAAAGGCCTGGATCAGCTTCGGGCGGTATTGAACGAGCTGAGAGAGATGGGCGCTGACGTCGAGACAGAACTGCAGAAGATCGACGACGCAGTAAAAGCGATCGAAGCCGATGCGCTGCGCATTGCGCTGCTGGGCGCCTTTTCCGACGGCAAGACCAGCGTGGTCGCAGCCTGGCTGGGTAACGTGATGGCCGACATGAAGATTGACATGGACGAGTCCTCCGACCGCCTGGCGGTCTACACCCCGGAAGGGCTGCCAGGCAAGTGTGAAATCGTCGACACCCCCGGGCTGTTCGGCGACAAGGAAAAGACGGTTGACGGCGAACAGGTGATTTATGAAGACCTCACCAAACGCTATATCTCGGAGGCGCACCTGATTCTCTATGTCGTGGACGCCACCAACCCCCTCAAGGAAAGCCACAGCGCGATCGCCAAATGGATCCTACGGGACTTGAACAAACTGTCTTCGACGGTCTTCGTAATCAACAAGATGGATGAAGTGACCGACCTAACTGAACAGGCGCTGTTCGATACTCAGGCCACCATCAAGAAGGACAACCTGAAGGTCAAGCTCCAGCGGGCAGCCAACCTGACCCCGGACGAACTGGCGCGCCTGAACATCGTCTGCCTAGCCTCGAACCCCAACGGCCGAGGGCTGGCGTACTGGTTCGGCAAACCCGAACAATACGAGAGCCGTTCACGGATCAACGATCTGAAAGCCATGACCACCCGTATCCTGCAGGACAATGTACCGGCGGTATTGATTGCCAAGACAGGCATGGATGTCGTGCGCGATGTGGTGGGCCAGCACGTCATCAGGGCCGAAGACCAACTGAGCAGGCTGAGTTCCTTTGCGCAACAGAACGCCGAGGAATCCGCGCGCATCAACCAGGATATTTCCAAAGGCCGCCGAGAAGTCAAACGCCTTGCAGGCGAGCTTTTCGAGGAGCTGCAGAATATCGAAAACGGTATGTTGGGTAAGCTTCGGCCGCTGTCGCTGGAGGATATCCGTGGTTTCCTCGAAGACGAGATCGGTTACACCGAAGAGGGCGTCGGCTACAAACTCAACCTGAAGATCAAAGCCGCCATCGATCGTTCATTCGATCAGTCATCCAAAGTCACCAGCCGAATCTCCCAAGACATCGGCCGTCAGCTTAACTCAAGCGAAAGCTTCCTCAATGCCATGAGCGAGGGCGCACTCAAGTCCATGGGCGGCGCAGCCAAAGGCATTGCCAACCTGAGCCCAGACATCATCAAGGGGGCAGTATTTGCCGCACGCGATACGCTCGGCAAACTGACCGGAGTGGCAATCAAGTTCAAACCGTGGCAGGCGACCAAGATTGCCGGCGCCATTTCCAAGTGGGCTGGCCCCGCTGGTGCAGCCTTCAACCTGACTTCGGATCTTCTCGGTGCCTACAAGGCCCATGAACTTGAGCAGGAACTGAAGACCGCCAAAGACTCCATCGCAACCGTTATCAAGAGTTCGTTCAAGGACATCTACGACCTTATTGGCGACGATGAAAAACTGCTCGACTTCTTTGCCCCACAACTCAAAGAGTTTGAAAAGATCGTCGCAGCTGTTGATGAACGCTCGGAATTCATCCGCTCCAGCCAGAAAAAACTCATTCGAGTGCAAGAAAAACTAAGCGCCTTGGCGCTTCCGAGTACGACAGAGTCTTCAATGCTAGAGGTGACTGCTTAACTGAGACTTGAAAGCCGCCAGGTGTCGAACACTGGCGGCCACCCCCCCAATAACAACCCGTCACTCCCCCGAATTCACCCACACATAGAAAAGCACTCAGGATCAGAGTCGCGGCCGAATGACACTGACTTAAGTGCGGGCCACGGCTAGCCCGCCGTTATCCCGTCACCACCGGATAACAAGCCTCCCCCCACAAGCTATCCGGGTTATCCATCATCAACTCGATAACCAGCGGCACCAGTTTGCTCATCAGGCTGGTGCAATCTCTGAGCTGCTGGCGGTTGACCGAGCCGCCCCAGGTGGCACCTCCGTGGATCAACTGGTTGCGCAAGGTGTAGATGCGGTTGAACACCACCCCGAGCAATGCCGGCGTATTGCTCCCGGCCAGGGCCGTCTGGGCGCGTTTCTTGCCAATGGCGAAGCGCTCCTTCCAGTCCGCCTCGCTGATCTTGCCGCACTGGTGCTCCCAGAAACTTTGAAAGACGTAGGGGTTATCCAGCAGCAGGCGAATGCTTCCGGAAAACTCCTTCCAGACCAGCCCGTCAATGCGCTTGCCGCTGTCCATGGCGCAGAGCTTTTCCAGAAAAGCCCGGAATGCGCCTTGCTCGGACAGACGATGGTCTTCATCGATCTCGGTGGCATAGGCCGCATTGAAGGCGATCCACAGGAAGATAAAACGGCCATCGACGTCATCGCTCTGCTCGGCGCGGTTCAACCAACTCAGGGCACGGTGCACGCGCAGGCTCAGATTGGGCTGTTGCTGGTCGCGCTCCTGCCGATGCCGCGCCTTCAATACTGCGTACTGCATGTTCTCTCTCCTTGTTGTGATGGCACGACGATACTGCAGGCGGCTGCCCGCAGCCACTGATCAGCCTGATTGCAGAATGCGCGACATGATCTGTCGCCCCCTGCCTGGATACTGGAGCCAACCTGCCGAGACAGGTTTCTCCCTCACCGTTACGCCCAAGGAGTACGCCATGCACAACATGGATGAAGGCTGGTTCTACGAAGATAAGGGCGAGCGCAAGCGCGCTGCCTCAGCGTTAGAACTGGCCGGTCTGATCGAGTCGGACACCCTGAATCGCAGCAGCCTAGTCTGGAAGCAAGGCTTCGATGACTGGCAGCGCCTGGGGGGGCGATACCGAGTTGCGTCAGCACCTGAGTACACAGAACCCACCGCCCCTGGCGGGACAGCTTGTGAACAATACCCTGGTCTGGGTACTGGCCTTCGCACCTATGATTGGCTACATGCTGGAGTGGATGCTGGCGTTCGCCATCCATGACAACGAGTTCCGCGCGGAAAAGGTCATGGCAGAAGGTGGTTGAAGGTGGTTACTGGTATATCACCCTGGCCTTGAACATTCTGCTGGGCATCTTCGATGAAAAACGCCTGCAGAAGGCCGGACACAACACCGCGCGCTTCAAAGGCTGGGTCTGGCTGGTACCGGTCTATCTCTACCAGCGCGCCCAACACCTGCAGCAGAACCTGGCCTACTTTATCGTCTGGCTGGTTTGTTTCGTGCTGGCACTGATTGCCTAACCAAGGAGCACTCGAGATGCTGAAGAACCTACTCGCTGCAATCGGCTTGTTCGTTGTAGGGCAAAAGAGCTATGAGCTATATCGGGAATACAGCTCGCTCAAACGCGAAAAAGAGCAGCGGCAACAGACCGGCCAGCCCGCGACGTGCCAAGAGTAAGACCTATGCCAATACGTCCCGCGCCCATTACCCTGGTCTGCCCCAAGTGCAATTGGCAATACACTCTGGCGTCGCGCAGCGACGCCATATTCCCTGACGAATGGCCCGAGCACTGCCCACACTGCCGGCATGAACAACTGCAGAAGCGGGCAGCCACCTGGGTGGAAGCTCTGCTAGCCAAGCTACCCAAACGAGATAGACGCTAATACGCCCCCTTGCTGCCCAACTGATAGTTACTGTGCACATGCAAAAAGCCCCCGCCAACTCAGGTTGACGGGGGCTTTTCAGTCACCGGGCCTCAGGATCAGGCCTTGGATTTCTTCGCGGCGCGGTTACGCTCGCCTTCGTCGAGGATCTTCTTGCGCAGACGGATCGACTTCGGCGTCACTTCACAGAGTTCGTCGTCCTGGATGAATTCCAGCGCCTGCTCCAGGGTGAAGCGCACCGGCGGCACCAGGGCGATGGTTTCGTCCTTGCCCGAAGCACGCATGTTGTCGAGCTTCTTGCCTTTGGTTGGGTTGACGCCCATGTCGTTGTCGCGACTGTTCAGACCGACGATCTGGCCGTTGTAGATTTCCTGGCCGTGCTCGACGAACAGCTTGCCGCGCGCCTGCAGGGTTTCCAGGGAATAAGTCAGGGCCTTGCCGGTATCGATGGAGACCAGTACGCCGTTCTGACGACCGGACATGTCGCCGGACTTCATGGTGTCGTAACGATCGAAGATCGAGGTCAGAATGCCAGCACCGTTGGTCAGGGTCAGGAATTGGTTACGGAAACCGATCAGACCGCGAGCCGGGATGTTGTACTCCAGACGCACACGGCCCTTGCCATCCGGCACCATGTTGGTCAGGTCGCCCTTGCGCAGGCCCATCTCTTCCATGACCTTGCCCTGGGAGTCTTCCGGGGTGTCGATGGTGACGTTCTCGAAGGGCTCCTGCTTGACGCCGTTAACCTGACGGATGATCACTTCCGGACGACCCACGCCCATTTCGAAGCCTTCGCGACGCATGGTTTCGATCAGCACCGAGAGGTGCAGTTCGCCACGGCCGGAGACCTTGAACTTGTCGGCACTGTCGCCCTCTTCGACACGCAAAGCCACGTTGTACAGCAGCTCCTTGTCCAACCGCTCCTTGATGTTGCGGCTAGTGACGAACTTGCCTTCCTTGCCGCAGAACGGCGAATCGTTGACCTGGAAGGTCATGGATACGGTCGGCTCGTCGACGGTCAGCGGCTTCATCGCCTCGACGTTGTTGATGTCGCACAGGGTGTCGGAGATGAACAGTTGATCCATGCCGCTGATGCAGACGATGTCGCCGGCGGTGGCTTCTTCCACGTCGACGCGGTGCAGGCCGTGGTGCCCCATCAGCTTGAGGATACGACCATTACGGCGCTTGCCGTCGGCATCGATGGCAACCACCGGGGTGTTCGGCTTGACCTTGCCACGGGCAATACGGCCCACACCGATAATGCCGAGGAAGCTGTTGTAGTCCAGTGCCGAGATTTGCATCTGGAACGGGCCGTCGACGTCAACGGCCGGGGACGGCACGTTATCGACGATGGACTGGTACAGCGGGGTCATGTCTTCGGCCATCTCGGTGTGGTCGAGACCGGCAATGCCGTTCAGGGCCGAGGCGTAGACGACCTTGAAGTCCAGCTGTTCTTCGGTGGCGCCGAGGTTGTCGAACAGGTCGAAGATCTGATCCAGCACCCAGTCCGGACGCGCGCCTGGACGGTCGACCTTGTTGATCACCACGATCGGACGCAGACCGGCTTCGAACGCCTTCTTGGTCACGAAGCGGGTCTGCGGCATCGGGCCGTCTTGGGCGTCGACCAGCAGCAGCACCGAGTCGACCATCGACATCACGCGCTCGACTTCGCCGCCGAAGTCGGCGTGGCCGGGGGTGTCGACGATGTTGATGTGGTAGCCGTTCCAGTTGATCGCGGTGTTCTTCGCCAGAATGGTGATGCCGCGCTCTTTCTCCTGGTCGTTGCTGTCCATCACGCGCTCGTCGTTGAGCTCGTTGCGCTCGAGGGTGCCGGACTGGCGCAGGAGTTTGTCCACCAGGGTGGTCTTGCCGTGGTCGACGTGGGCGATGATGGCGATGTTGCGTAGATTTTCGATCACTTGTGTATCTCGATCAGAGGATTCGGTTTGCCGCATAGTCTACGCGGCGGAGATTAACTAAATACGAATTCGGCCAGACGGTGTAAAAGCGCGGCGGCTTTCACCCCCGCCTGCAGTCGGGAGGGCGATGGCGGATGCTGCCGCCATTCAACCCCGGCGTCTTATGCCGGACGATAAACGCGCACATTGGCATGTCCCTCGCTGAGCAGGTGGTGGGCATGCAGACGGCTCATCACACCCTTGTCGCAATACAGCAGGTACTGACGATTCTCATCCAACTCTTTGAAGCGGCTGTTCAGGGCATAGAACGGCAGCGTTTGCACTTCGACACCGGGCAACTCGAGAGGCTGCTCTTCGGCGGCATCGGGGTGGCGGATATCAATGATGACATGACCGGCCAGGGCTTCGCTGACTTCCTCGACCTTGACGTCCTTGCCCAGCTCGTCGATCACCTTGTCGATCGGCAGCAAGGTCGCGCGTTCGAGGGCGCGCTGGAGAATCGCCATATCGAACTGACGCTCTTCGTGTTCGATGCGGTCTTTCTTCGCCCGGGTGGTCGGGTTCACCGAGATCACCCCGCAATACTCCGGCATGTGCTTGGCAAACTCGGCAGTGCCGATGGCGCTGGCGGTGTCGATGATGTCCTGCTTGTGGCTGGCGATCAGCGGGCGCAGCACTAGCATGTCGGTGGCCGAGTCGATCACCGAGAGGTTCGGCAGGGTCTGGCTGGAAACCTGGGAAATCGCCTCGCCGGTGACCAGCGCATTGATCTGCAACTGCTCGGCCATGTGGGTGGAGGCGCGCAGCATCATGCGCTTGAGGATCACGCCCATCTGGCTGTTGTCGACCTTGCCGAGAATCTCGCCGAGCACTTCCTCGAAGGGCACGCTGATAAACAGCACGCGCTGCGAGCGACCGAACTTCTGCCACAGGTAATGGGCGACTTCCATCACCCCTAGCTCGTGGGCGCGGCCGCCGAGGTTGAAGAAGCAGAAATGGGTGACCAGGCCACGGCGCATCATCTGGTAGGCGGCGACCGTGGAATCGAAACCGCCGGACATCAGCACCAGGGTCTGCTCCAGCGAACCCAGCGGGTAACCGCCCAGGCCCTGGTGCTGGTTATGGATCACGAACAGGCGCTGGTCGCGGATTTCCATGCGCACTTCGACTTCGGGCTGCTTCAGGTCGATCCCGGCCGCGCCGCATTGCTGGCGCAATTGGCTGCCGACATAGCGCTCGATGTCCATCGAGCTGAACGCATGCTTGCCGGCGCGTTTGCAGCGCACGGCGAAGATCTTGCCCGGCAGCTGGTCGGCGAAATGCGTCTTGCATTTGTCCAGCACGTCGTCGAAGTCGCCCAGCGGGTATTCGTCGACCTGGAGAAAATGGGTAATCCCCGGCGTGCAGCTGAGCCGCTCGATCATGGCCTGCAGGGTTTTCGCCTCGCTGATCGCCGTTTCGACTTCCAGGTTGTCCCACACACCGCTAACCAGCAGCTGCGGATCGAGATCGCGCAGCACCGAGCGGATGTTCTTCGCCAATTGCCGGATAAAGTGCTTACGCACCGGCCGGCTTTTGATGGTGATTTCTGGAAAGACTTTAACGATCAGTTTCATTAAAACAGCGCATACCGAGACGGCTAAAAAACAGGGGCGCGGATTATAGCGGAAATTGTGCAAGCTTTGACCAAAAATACCACCACCCCACCGCAACGCACTCAATTGGTGCGCACAAGGTTTGCAAGGATCCATTTTGGTGCATTAATTGTGTCTCCTGTTCCGCGCAAGCCTCGCCACACCTGAGTTTCAGCCACTCAGCCCATTCCCGTGCACTGGCATGCAATTTGCTCCCTTGTGAGGCAGGTTATCCTGGCGGACTATCGCGCCGGACCGTACACCATTATCGAGGGCTCACCATGGCGAGCCTTATCCACCTGGAGGACAGCATGTCGAAGTCGATTCAACTGATCAAAGAACACGACGTGAAGTGGGTAGACCTGCGCTTCACTGACACCAAGGGTAAGCAGCACCACATCACCATGCCCGCGCGTGATGCACTGGACGAAGACTTCTTCGAAATCGGCAAGATGTTCGACGGCTCCTCCATTCATGGCTGGAAAGGCATCGAAGCCTCCGACATGATCCTGATGCCGGTCGACGACACCGCCGTGCTCGACCCGTTCACCGAAGAGCCGACCCTGATCCTGGTCTGCAACATCGTCGAGCCGAGCACCATGCAAGGCTACGATCGCGACCCACGCTCGATTGCCGCCCGCGCCGAGGAATACCTCAAGTCCACCGGCATCGGCGACACCGTGTTCGTTGGCCCGGAGCCCGAGTTCTTCATCTTCGACGAGGTGAAGTTCAAGTCCGACATCTCCGGCTCGATGTTCAAGATCTACTCCGAACAGGGTTCCTGGATGTCCGACCAGGACGTCGAGGGTGGCAACAAGGGCCACCGCCCAGGCGTCAAAGGCGGCTATTTCCCGGTTCCGCCGTTCGACCACGACCACGAAATCCGTACTGCCATGTGTAATGCCATGGAAGAAATGGGCCTGGTCATCGAAGTGCACCACCACGAAGTGGCCACTGCCGGCCAGAACGAAATCGGCGTGCAGTTCAACACCCTGGTAGCCAAGGCTGACGAAGTTCAGACCCTGAAATACTGCGTGCACAACGTGGCCGACGCCTACGGCAAGACCGCCACCTTCATGCCCAAGCCGCTGTATGGCGACAACGGTTCGGGCATGCACGTACACATGTCGATCTCCAAAGACGGCAAGAACACCTTCGCCGGCGAAGGCTATGCCGGCCTGTCCGACACCGCCCTGTACTTCATCGGCGGCATCATCAAGCACGGCAAGGCCCTGAACGGCTTCACCAACCCGGCGACCAACTCCTACAAGCGCCTGGTTCCGGGCTTCGAAGCACCGGTGATGCTGGCCTACTCGGCGCGTAACCGCTCCGCCTCGATCCGCATCCCCTATGTGACCAGCCCGAAAGCCCGCCGCATCGAGGCGCGCTTCCCGGATCCGGCCGCCAACCCGTACCTGTGCTTCGCCGCGCTGCTGATGGCCGGCCTGGACGGCATCCAGAACAAGATCCACCCGGGCGATGCCGCCGACAAGAACCTCTACGACCTGCCACCGGAAGAAGGCAAGCTGATCCCGCAAGTCTGCGGCAGCCTGAAAGAAGCCCTGGAAGAGCTGGACAAGGGCCGCGCGTTCCTGACCAAGGGCGGGGTATTCTCCGACGACTTCATCGACGCCTACCTCGAACTGAAGAGCGAAGAAGAAATCAAAGTCCGCACCTTCGTTCACCCGCTGGAATACGACCTGTACTACAGCGTCTAAACCGGCAAGCAAGATCAGAGGCCACCTTCGGGTGGCCTTTTTTGTGACGACTCATCGCACCCTTAGGCTGAACCGCCGATTTGTTGCACCAGTCCCGTTCGCGACATCAGCGCCCTTGCCAGCGCGCTTCGCCAGTGCAAGTCTTAGCAGCACATCCATCGGGAGAATGGCCATGCGCCTGATACTCACCTGCCTGCTGCTGACCCTGGCCTTGCCGGCCAGCGCACAGATCTACAAATACACCGATGCCAACGGCAATACCGTGTTCACCAATCAGCCGCCCGAAGGCGTGGCCACGCAAGCCGTCGAACTGCCGCCAACCAACACCGTGGACATGCAGGCGCCCAGCGCCGCCACCAGCGACAGCCCCAAGACCAGCCAAGAAGCCTTCTATCGAACCCTGCAACTGACCGACCTGCCCAGCAGCGAAGCCCTGCGCGCGAACAACGGCACCTTCAGCGTCGGCGTCGACCTGGAGCCCCGCCTGGCCAGCAGTCACCGCCTGCGCTTGTTACTGGATGGCCGGCCCTACGGCCAACCGAGCAGCGTGCCGCGCCTGCAATTGAGCAATATCGAGCGCGGCGAACACAGCCTGGCGGTCGAGGTGCTGAGCGGCGAGCAATCGATTCAACAGAGCGCCAGCGTCGTCTTCACCCTACAACGGGTCAATACCAGCAGCCCAGCGCTGCGCCCGCCACCACCCAAGCCCAAACCCAAACCGGCCTCCTGAACCATGCGCAACCTCCTGCTTTGCCTGCTGCTGACCTGCTTGCCGGCCGCCGCCCAGGTCTACACCTATATAGACGCCGAGGGTAACCGGGTCTTTACCGACAAACCCCGACAGGGCAATGCCGAACGCCTGCAATTGGCGCCCACCAACGGCATGAGCAGCGAGCTCAGCCCGGTGCCGCCAACAGTTGCGCCGATCAGCACACCGGCACCGAGCTACCAGATGCTGCGGATTCTGGTACCGCAGCCCGATGCGACCATTCGCGACAGCGCCGGCAACCTGATCGTCACCGCCACCAGCGAACCGGCACTGCACAACGGCCACAGCTTTCGCCTGCTACTGGACGGCCAGGCGATGGGCGAAGCCGGCCGCAGCCCGGTGTTCCCACTGGAGAATATCGACCGCGGCACTCACCAGCTGGCCGTGGAAATCGTCGACGCTCAGGGCCGCACCGTGGAGCGCACCCCGAGCCAACCGCTGCACATACTGCGCATCTCCCTGGCGCAGAAACGCCTGGCCAGGCCCTGCATGAAAGGCGATTACGGCGTGCGCCCGGAATGCCCACTCAAGGACAAGCCCGCGGAAAAGAAAGACATCCCCTTCGTGCCCTTTATCTGACCGCGCAGACACCGCACCATATTGGTGCGCGTCGCCGCACCACAGGCTATGCTGTCCCTGTTTTGGTTCGCCCGCACCCCTGGCGGCCAAACTGAAACGCTCCCAAGTCGCCGCCACGGCTTATTGCGCGGGTCTTTTCGGCGCTTTGGTTTGCTTCTTGCATTTTCCTGCTGCATTGCCGGAAGCCTCTGCCTATGACTATCAACGACGCACTGCACCGCCTGCTGCTCGACAACCTGACCACCGCCACCCTGCTGCTCAACGCCGACCTGCGCCTCGAGTACATGAACCCGGCGGCGGAAATGCTCCTGGCCGTCAGCGGCCAACGCAGCCACGGACAATTCATCAGCGAGCTGTTCACCGAATCGGCCGAGGCGCTGAGCGCCCTGCGCCAGGCCGTCGAGCAGGCGCATCCGTTCAATAAACGCGAGGCGGTACTCACCGCCGTCACCGGCCAGACCCTCACCGTCGACTACGCGGTAACGCCGATTCTCAACCGCGGCGAGACCCTGCTGTTGCTGGAGGTACACCCACGCGACCGCTTGCTGCGCATCACCAAGGAAGAGGCGCAGCTGTCCAAGCAGGAAACCACCAAGATCCTGGTGCGCGGCCTGGCCCACGAGATCAAGAATCCGCTCGGCGGCATTCGCGGCGCCGCCCAATTGCTGGCCCGCGAGCTGCCGAACGAAGGCCTCAGGGACTACACCAACGTCATCATCGAAGAAGCCGACCGCCTGAGAAATCTGGTCGACCGCATGCTCGGCTCGAACAAGCTGCCGTCGCTGGCGATGACCAACGTGCACGAGGTGCTGGAACGGGTCGGCAGCCTGGTCGAGGCAGAAAGCCAGGGCAGCATCATTTTGGTGCGCGACTACGACCCGAGCATTCCCGACGTGCTGATCGATCGCGAACAGATGATCCAGGCCGTGCTCAATATCGTGCGCAACGCCATGCAAGCGATCGGCTCGCAGAACGAATTGCGCCTGGGCCGCATCACCCTGCGCACCCGCACCCTGCGCCAGTTCACCATCGGCCATGTCCGCCACCGGCTGGTGGCCCGCCTGGAAATCATCGACAACGGCCCCGGCATCCCCGCCGAGCTGCAGGACACCATCTTCTATCCCATGGTCAGCGGGCGTGCCGACGGCACCGGGCTGGGCCTGGCCATTACTCAGAACATCATTAGCCAGCATCAGGGCTTGATCGAGTGCGAGAGCCATCCTGGTCATACCGTGTTCTCGATCTTCCTGCCGCTTGAACAAGGAGCATCTCCGCCATGAGTCGCAGCGAAACCGTATGGATCGTCGACGACGACCGCTCCATCCGCTGGGTGCTGGAAAAAGCCCTGCAACAGGAAGGCATGACCACCCAAAGCTTCGACAGCGCCGACAGCGTGCTCAGCCACCTCAGCCGGCAACAACCGGATGTGATCGTCTCGGACATCCGCATGCCCGGCTCCAGCGGTCTGGAGCTGCTGGCGCGGATCCGCGAACTCTACCCGCGCCTGCCGGTGATCATCATGACCGCCCATTCCGACCTGGACAGCGCAGTGGCCTCCTACCAGGGCGGCGCCTTCGAGTACCTGCCCAAGCCGTTCGACGTCGACGAGGCGGTTTCCCTGGTCAATCGCGCCTATCAGCACGCCCAGGAGCAGCAAGGCCTGCAGGCGCCCGTCGAGCAGCCGCGCACCCCGGAAATCATCGGCGAAGCACCGGCCATGCAGGAGGTGTTCCGCGCCATCGGCCGGCTCTCCCACTCCAATATCACCGTCCTGATCAACGGCGAATCCGGCACCGGCAAGGAGCTGGTCGCCCACGCCCTGCACCGTCACAGCCCGCGGGCCGCCTCGCCGTTTATCGCCCTGAACATGGCGGCGATCCCCAAAGACCTGATGGAATCCGAGTTGTTCGGCCACGAAAAGGGCGCCTTCACCGGAGCCGCCAACCAGCGCCGCGGTCGCTTCGAGCAAGCCGACGGCGGCACCCTGTTCCTCGACGAGATCGGCGACATGCCGGCCGACACCCAGACCCGCCTGCTGCGCGTGCTGGCCGATGGCGAGTTCTACCGGGTCGGCGGCCACACCCCGGTCAAGGTGGACGTACGAATCATCGCCGCCACCCACCAGAACCTGGAAACCCTGGTGCAGGAAGGCAAATTTCGCGAAGACCTGTTTCACCGCCTCAATGTGATCCGCATCCACATCCCGCGGCTGTCCGACCGCCGCGAAGACATCCCGACCCTGGCCCGCCATTTCCTCACGCGCGCCGCCCTGGAGCTGGCCGTCGAACCCAAGTTGCTGAAACGCGAGACCGAGGACTACCTGCAACACCTGCCCTGGCCCGGCAACGTGCGCCAGCTGGAAAACACCTGTCGCTGGATCACCGTGATGGCCTCCGGACGCGAGGTGCATGTCGGCGACCTGCCGCCGGAACTGCTCAGCCAGCCGCAGGACAGCGCCCCGGTGAACAATTGGGAGCAGGCCCTGCGGCAATGGGCCGACCAGGCGCTGACCCGCGGCCAGTCGGATCTGCTCGGCCGCGCGGTACCGGCCTTCGAGCGAATCATGATCGAAACGGCACTCAAGCACACCGCCGGCCGCCGCCGTGACGCCGCCTTGTTGCTGGGCTGGGGGCGCAACACCCTGACCCGCAAGATCAAAGAACTGGGCATGCGGATCGATGGCGTCGACGACGACGAAAACGACGACAGCTGAGCGGCTGCAACAAACGCTGGGGCCCGCACAGGCACCAGACCCAGCGGGCCCCGAGCCCGCTTTTTCTGCCCGCGCGCATGCCCCCTAGCGGCACCACCCTGCACCAGGATGCACTCCGGCGGCTCATTCTCGCGCCCGAGGCCGCCCCTGAGCGCAGCCCTCAGCACCGCTGCAGGCCCCGAAACATGGGGGCCGCCGCCAGCCGAAGCGATCTGGCACAGCCCCTGCATTGATCCAAGCAATCCCGGTTTTGGGGACCTTGGTACAGGCAGGCCGGGGATTCCCCACTTTTATTCGTGCTCCAGGCTGACCGTCAGCCGCCACCGCCCGTCCAGCTCTTCGGCGCGCCATTGCCCGCGCAGCGGACGGGTCGCCACCACCCGCAGCAGCAACTCCCGCCCCTCGCGCCGCACTCGCCACTTGGCGACCTTGCCCTGCAGGCGCAACTGCCCCTGCCGCTCGCGCCCCAGGCTCTCGACGCGCAGGAAGAATGCACCCTGGATATGCGCGACACGCACCTTAGGTTCGACGTTGAACCACAGCTGCAGGCCCTGCTCCACCACCTCGACACTGGCCAGACGCAGCGGGTCGGGCTGCAGCATACGGCCGATCATCAAGCCGATCAGAAAACCGAACAACGCCAGGGAGCCGATCACCCGCGCCCAAGGACGCGGCCGCGGGCCCGGATCAGGAGTAGAATGCCGACCGTCTTCAGGCTTGGAGCCGCGCATGTTTCACGTGATCCTCTTTCAACCGGAAATTCCGCCGAATACCGGCAACATTATCAGGCTCTGCGCCAACAGCGGCTGCCACCTGCACCTGATCGAGCCGCTGGGCTTCGAGCTGGACGACAAGCGCCTGCGCCGCGCCGGTCTCGACTACCACGAGTACGCCACCCTGCAGCGCCATGCGGATCTGCCCAGCTGCCTGGAGAGCCTCGGCCAGCCGCGCGTCTTCGCCTTCACCACCAAAGGCTCCCAGCTCTATCACCAGGTGCGCTATCGGCCCGGTGACGCCTTCCTGTTCGGCCCGGAAAGCCGCGGCCTGCCCGAGGATATCCGCGACAGCCTGCCCGCCGAGCAGCGTCTGCGCTTGCCGATGCGCCCGGGCTGTCGCAGCCTGAATCTGTCCAATACCGTGGCCGTGGCGGTCTACGAGGCCTGGCGTCAGCAGGACTTCGCCACCCCCTGACGCGAACCCACCCGGCACCGTCGCCAGGTTTGCCGTACAAAAAAACGCCCCGCAGGGCGTTTTTTTATCCGACGACGACGGCTCAATGAGCCGTAGTGGCCTCGCCAGCCTGCTGCTGAATGCGTTGCAGTTCTTGCGCGTAGAGTGCGTCGAAGTTCACCGGCGCCAGCATCAGGGCCGGGAAGGAACCGCGCACCACCAGGCTGTCCAGGGTCTCGCGCGCATAGGGGAAGAGGATGTTCGGGCAGAACGCGCCCAGGGTGTGGCTCATGGAAGCGGCGTCCAGGCCCTTGATCAGGAAGATCCCGGCTTGCTGGACTTCGGCGATGAAGGCGGTTTCTTCGCCGTTTTTCACGGTAACCGAGAGGGTCAACACCACCTCATGGAAGTCGCCATCCAGCGGCTTCTGCCGGGTATTCAAATCCAGGGCAACGCTCGGCGTCCATTCCTTGCGGAAGATTTCCGGACTCTTCGGCGCCTCGAAGGACAGGTCGCGGACATAGATGCGTTGCAGGGAAAACTGCGGGTTCTGTTCGCCCTGGGCGGCGGCGCCGCTGCTAGCTTGTTCGGTCATGGCAAAGCCTTCTTTCGTGGGTACTGAGAGATGGGGAGAGTACTAGCAGGCTGTTGAAAAATGTAGCGAGCGATGGCTAGGCAAGGCGAAATCAGCCGAAAAAGCGCAGTGTACGAGTTGTACATGAGCATTTTGAGGCTGATTTCAACGCAGCATAGCGCGCGAAGCCCGCAGTAGTTTTTCAGCGGCCTGCTAAGCCTCGAGCAGCGCATCCAGCTTACCCGCGCGCTCCAGGGCATACAGATCGTCGCAGCCACCAACATGGCTGCTGCCGATCCAGATCTGCGGCACCGAGGTCTGACGCGCCTTGCGGGTCATCTCCGCGCGCACCTCAGGCTGGCCGTCGACCTTGATTTCATCGAAGGTCACGCCCTTCTGGGTCAGTAACTGCTTGGCACGCATGCAGTAGGGGCACCAATCGCTGGAATAAATGACGACGGCGGACATATCACTTCACCAGCGGCAGGTTATCGCCACGCCAGCTGGCAATCCCGCCCGACAGCTTGGCGGCGTTGAACCCGGCTTTTTTCAGGTCGCGGCTGACCGTACCGGCGTGCTGGCCCAGGGCATCGACCACGATCAGGGTCTTGCCTTTGTGCTTTTCCAGCTCGCCGATGCGGCTGGTGATCTTTTCATAGGGGATATGCAGCGCGCCGACGATATGCCCGGCAGAGAAATCCTTCTGCCCGCGCACATCCAGCACCAGGCCTTGCTCGTTGTTGATCAGGGCGGTCAGCTCGCGGCTGCTCAGGCTTTGCCCGCCTTTACGCAGCTCCGTGAAGACCAGCAGCGCCAGCAGGACAACGAACAATCCGCCCAAGACATAGTGGGTAGAGGCAAAATCAATCAGATTGGCAAGCATGTGGTGGTTCCGGGACGGTAAAATCCCGGCAGTATACACAGCCCCGCAGGTCGGCCACACCCCGCCCAACGGTGACGGGCCTGCCACTTGGCCTTAAAATGCACGGCCTTTTTGTTCCTTATGCACAGCGAGCCCGATTAATGAGCGCCACGCCCAAACCTTTGCTCCTGATCATTCTCGACGGCTTCGGCCACAGTGACAGCACCGAATACAACGCCATCCATACCGCCCACACGCCGGTCTACGATCGCCTGCGCGCCAGCCAGCCGCACAGCTTGATCTCAGGCTCAGGCATGGACGTCGGCCTGCCGGACGGGCAGATGGGCAACTCCGAGGTCGGCCACATGAACCTCGGCGCCGGCCGCGTGGTGTACCAGGACTTCACCCGGGTGACCAAAGCCATCCGCGATGGCGAATTCTTCGACAATCCGGCGCTCACCCGCGCGGTGGATCAGGCGGTGGGCGCCGGCAAGGCCGTGCACATCCTCGGCCTGTTGTCCGACGGCGGCGTACACAGCCACCAGGATCATCTGGTCGCCATGGCCGAACTGGCCGCCCGACGCGGCGCCGAAAAGATCTACCTGCATGCCTTCCTCGACGGCCGCGACACCCCGCCGAGAAGCGCCCAGGCCTCCATCGAACTGCTCGACAGCACCTTCGCCAAGCTCGGCAAGGGCCGCATCGCCAGCCTGGTCGGCCGCTACTTCGCCATGGATCGCGACAACCGCTGGGATCGCGTCGAGCAGGCCTACAACCTGATCGTCGACGGCCAGGGCGAGTTCAACGCCGCCAGCGCGCTCGATGGTTTGCACGCCGCCTACGCGCGTGGCGAGAACGACGAGTTCGTCAAGGCCACCACCCTCGGCGAGTCGGTCAAGGTCGAGGACGGCGACGCCGTGGTGTTCATGAACTTCCGCGCCGACCGCGCCCGCGAACTGACCCGCGCCTTCGTCGAGCCCGACTTCCAGGAATTCCCGCGCGCGCGCCTGCCGCAACTGGCCGGCTTCGTCATGCTGACCCAGTACGCCGCGAATATTCCGACGCCCAGCGCCTTCGCCCCGGCCAGCCTGACCAATGTGCTCGGCGAATACCTGGCCAAGCACGGCAAGACCCAACTGCGCATTGCCGAGACCGAGAAATACGCCCACGTCACCTTCTTCTTCTCGGGCGGGCGCGAAGAGCCGTTCGCGGGCGAGGAACGCATCCTGATCCCGTCGCCCAACGTCGCCACCTACGACCTGCAACCCGAGATGAACGCGCCGCAAGTCACCGACCGGATCGTCGAGGCCATCGAGCAGCAGCGTTACGACGTGATCGTCGTCAACTACGCCAACGGCGACATGGTCGGCCATACCGGCGTGTTCGACGCCGCAGTCAAGGCCGTGGAGTGTCTGGACAACTGCGTCGGGCGCATCGTCGAAGCGCTCGACAAGGTCGGCGGCGAAGCCCTGATCACCGCCGACCACGGCAACGTCGAGCAAATGGAGGATGTCTGCACCGGCCAGGCGCACACCGCCCACACCTGCGAGCCGGTGCCCTTCATCTACGTCGGCAAGCGCCGGCTGAGCATGCGCGAAGGCGGGGTACTGGCCGACGTGGCCCCGACCATGCTGACCCTGCTGGGCCTGCCGATCCCGGCGGAAATGACCGGCACCAGCATTATCGAGCTGAGCTAAAAACCCCAAACGGCAAGCGCGACCATGCCAACCATCCCCCGGTTGGCATGCCGCGCCCTTGCTGTTTACGACTTGCAGCTTGCCGCTGGATTTTTAGGCATACTAAGTCCGTCTCCCGCCCAGGTGTCGCCAGTACCATGTTTCGCCTCCTTGCCCTGATTTTCCTCGCCTGCCTGCTGTCGCCGACCTTTGCCGACGAGAAGGCCGACACCCAGAAGCAGCTGGAAGCTGCGCGCAGCGATGTGGCCGAGCTGAAAAAGCTGCTGGAGAAGTTGCAGCAGGACAAATCCGGGGTGCAGAAAGAGCTGCAGAAGACCGAAACCGAAATGGGTCAGCTGGAAAAGCAGGTCAAGGATCTGCAAAAAAGCCTGAAAGACGGCGAAGGGGAAATCCAGCGCCTCAACCAGGAGAAAAAAAAACTCCATGACGCGCGCCTCGAACAACAACGTCTGATCGGCATCCAGGCCCGCGCCGCCTACCAGAGCGGCCGTCAGGAATACCTCAAGCTGCTGCTGAACCAGCAGAACCCGGAAAAATTCTCGCGCACCCTGACCTATTACGACTACCTCAGCGAAGCGCGCATGGAGCAGTTGGCCACGTTCAACGAAACCTTGCGTCAACTGGCCAACGTCGAGCAGGACATCGTCAACCAGCAGAACCAGTTGCTGGAACACAAAAGCACCCTGGACGCTCGCGCCGAACAACTCGCCCAGGCGCGCCAGGAGCGCCAACTGGCCCTGGCCCAACTGAACCGGGAATATGCCGCCCGCGACCAGAAGTTCAAGGCCCGCCAGCAAGAGCAGGCGCAACTGGCCCGGGTGTTGAAAACCATCGAAGCCACCCTCGCCCGCCAGGCGCGCGAAGCCGAACAAGCGCGGCAACGGGCCTTGATCGCGGCGCGCGAGCAACAGCAGCAACGCAACAACCGCTCAGCACTGAGCCCCAACAGCGGCCCATTGGTCAGCGCCGGCAGCACTTACGGCGGGCCTTTCGCCCAGGCCCGCGGCAAGCTGCCATGGCCGGTCGACGGCCGCCTGGTCGCCCGCTACGGCACCCCGCGCGGCGCCGACGCGCGAACCAAGTGGGACGGCGTGCTGATCGGCGCCACGGCCGGCAGCCAGGTGCGTGCCGTGCATGGCGGCCGCGTGGTGTTCGCCGACTGGTTGCGCGGCGCCGGGCTTCTGGTCATTCTCGACCATGGCCACGGCTACCTGAGCCTGTACGGGCACAACCAAAGCCTGCTCAAAGACGCCGGCGATGTAGTCAACGCTGGCGAGCCTATCGCCACAGTGGGCACCAGCGGCGGGCAAGACACCCCCGCGCTGTATTTCGCGATTCGCCAGCAGGGCCGCCCCAGCGACCCGGCGCAATGGTGCCGCACGCAAGGATAAGCGTTGCGCTCACCTCTCTAGGAGTTAGTTCGACATGCAGCATCTGCCTCGCCTCACCTCTCTGACCCTGGCTCTCGCCCTGCTCGGCGCCCCCCCGATGCTGCAGGCCGCCGAAGCGCCGCCAGCGCCTGCCAGTGCGAACGACAAGGCACCGCTGCCGCTGGACGACCTGCGCACCTTCGCCGAGGTGCTCGATCGCATCAAGGCCGCCTATGTCGACCCCGTCAGCGACAAGACCCTGCTGGAAAACGCGATCAAGGGCATGCTCAGCAATCTCGACCCGCATTCCGCCTACCTCGACCCGCAAACCTTCCGTGAGCTGCAAGAAAGCACCAGCGGCGAGTTCGGCGGCCTGGGCATCGAAGTCGGCATGGAAGACGGCTTCGTCAAGGTGGTCTCGCCGATCGACGACACCCCGGCCTCGAAAGCCGGCATTCAGCCGGGCGACCTGATCGTCAAGATCGACGGCCAGCCGACCAAGGGCCTGTCGATGCTGGAGGCCGTCGACAAGATGCGCGGCGAAGCCGGCAGCAAGATCCTCCTGACCCTGGTGCGCGAGGGCGGCAAGCCGTTCGACGTAACGCTGACCCGCGCGGTGATCAAGGTCAAAAGCGTCAAGAGCCAGCTGCTCGATGACGGTTACGGCTACCTGCGCATCACCCAATTCCAGGTCAACACCGGCACGGAAGTCGGCAAGGCGCTGAACAAACTGCGCAAGGACAACGGCAAGAAACTACGCGGCCTGGTGCTGGACCTGCGCAACAATCCGGGCGGCGTACTCCAGGCCGCGGTCGAGGTCTCCGACCACTTCCTCAAGAAAGGCCTGATCGTCTACACCAAGGGGCGCATCGCCAACTCCGAGTTGCGCTTCTCCGCCGACCCGGCAGATGCCAGCGAAGGCGCCCCCCTGGTCGTACTGATCAATGGCGGCAGCGCTTCGGCCTCGGAGATCGTCGCCGGCGCCCTGCAAGACCACAAACGCGGCGTACTGATGGGCACCGACAGCTTCGGCAAAGGCTCGGTACAGACGGTACTGCCGCTGAACAACGACCGCGCCCTGAAACTCACCACCGCCCTCTACTACACCCCGAACGGTCGCTCGATCCAGGCCCAGGGCATAGTGCCGGACATCGAAGTGGCCCGCGCCAAGCTGACTCGCGAGCAGGATGACGCCAGCATCAAGGAGGCCGATCTGCAGGGCCACCTGGGCAACGGCAACGGCGGCGCGGACAAACCGAGCCAGAGCAAAGCCGGCCAGCCGGCACGGCCACAGGATGACGACTACCAGCTGAGCCAGGCGCTCAACCTGCTCAAGGGCCTGAGCGTCACCCGCGGCGATTGAGGCGCTGGCGCAGAACGCAAACAGCCCGGACGCGATGCCGGGCTGTTTGTTTTCTGCCGGGATTAGCAGGCCGTCGAAAAATGTAGGCGAGGCAGCCGAGCCTGTTTTTTAACGACGCTTCGGCAACGCAGGTAGTTTTTCAACGGCCTTAGGCGCTACAGATAGCTATTGGTCATGTCCTCGATAAAGCCTTCGCTGCGCAGCTCGTCCAGTGCCTTCTGCAAGCGCTGCACCACCTCGTCCGGGGTGTCCTTGTTCAGCGCCAGGTACAGCTCGGCCTCATTGAAACGCAGCACGGTGGTCAGGCCGCTGACGCCTTCCTGTTTGGCCAGGTAGCGGCCAACCGGGTCGGTGGTGGCCCACAGGTCGATCTGCCCCTTGATCAGCTTTTGCACGTTCTGCTGGTCGCGTAGCGCATTGATCGGCGCCAGCCCCTGGCTTTCCAGATGCTGGCTGACCGCATCGTTCTTGTAGGCACCGATCTTGTATTGCCCCGCTTCCTTCAGGCTCGCCACGCTGAGGTTATTGCCTGGCGCGGCCAGCAGCACCCAGCCAGTGTTGGCAACCGGCCCCACCCACTTGAACAGCGGCTGGCGCTCCGGGGTAAAGGTGGTGGAAAACAATCCATAGTTGGGCTTGTCCAGGGTCAGCCGGTACAGCCGATCCCAGGGAAAGCGCAGGCTCAGGCTGTAGTCGATCTTGGCGCGCTTGAACATGGCTCGCACGATCTCGGCGCTGATCCCGTCGATGCCGTCGTCACGGGCGAAGTTCTTGTCGTCGACCGACATATTGAACGGCGGGAAGTTCTCGGTCAGCAGCACCACCTTGTAGCCATAGGGCAACTCGGCATGGGCCGCGCAGGCGCTTAAGATGAGGCCTAACAACAGACTGCTTTTTATGATTTTCAACATTAGTCTTCCCGCTCGCAAGTGTTGTGATTATGGCTAGCGGCAGCTCGGCTCGTGGCCAACCTGCGGTGTTCCGTTTTACAGATAGCTGTCGAGGATGTCATCGACGAATCCTTCGCTGCGCATCCGATCCAGCTCAGCCTGTAGCTTCTGCACCACCTCGTCGGGCACATCCTTGTTCAGCGCCAGGTACAATTCGGCGCTGTCGAAACGCAGGATGGTTTTCAGTCCGGAGACACCTTCCTGCTTCGCCAGATAACGCCCGGCAGGATCACCGGTGGCCCACAGGTCGATCTTTCCGGCCACCAGCTTCTGGGCATTGAGCTGGTCGCGCAAGGCCGTGATCGGCTCAAGGCCTTTCTCGACCAAGTACTCGGCAATCGCGTCGCCCTTGTAAGCCCCGACCTTGTACTGCTTGGCGTCCTCCAAACTGTTCAGGGTAATCGGGCTGTCGCTCTTGCCGAGCAACACCCAGTCGTCCGGGCCGATGGGCCCCACCCATTTGAACAGCGCCTCGCGCTCGGGCAGCCGCGCCGTGACGAATACGCCGTAGCCCGGCTTCTCCAATGCCAGCTTGTAGATGCGCTCCCAAGGGAAGCGCAGGGTCATGTTGTACTTGATGGCCGAACGCTTGAACATCTCGCGGATGATATCCACGGCGATGCCATCGATATTGTCTTCCTGGGCGAAATTCTTGCCATTGATCGACATGTTGTACGGCGGGAAATTTTCCGTCAGCAGCACCATGCGGTAATTGGGGTCGATCTCTGCGCGAACACTGCCGGCCAGCATAAGCAGGGTGCCGGCCAAGGCGATTAGGGTGCGTTTGAACATAGGGGCTCTCATTACCGGTGGCAGACTGTGCCATGCAGAATAACCAGCACAGCCACAACAGGCAAAATCTGCCATGGAAAAGTGCCGCGCCTATTGGTAAGGCGCGGCGATTGCCCCCAGTCGACCCTCGGCACGCAAGCCCTCCAGAGCGCCCTGCAGCTTCTCTACCAGCGCATCCGGGGTGTTCTTGTTGAGTGCCAGATACAGCTCGGCCGTGCGAAAACGCTGCACCACCTTGAGCGCCGTAACCCCCTCTTTCCTGGCCATATACAGGCCCGCCGGGTCGGAGGTGACCCAAAGGTCGACCTGACCATTGACCAGCTTCTTCAGGTTCTGCTTGTCACGCAACGAGGTGTGCACGGTCAAGCCGCGGTCGATCAGGTATTGGCTGATCGCATCGCCCTGGTAACCGCCAATCCGGTAGGGCGCGGCCCCCTGCAAATCATTCAGCACGATAGGGTTGTCCGCCTTGGCGATCAGCACCCAGTCGTTGCTGGCAATAGGGCCGACCCACTTGAACAGCGACTCACGCTCGGTGGTTCGCGCGACCGAGAACAGACCGTAACCAGGGTCGTTAAGCGTTTGCTGGTAAACCCTGGCCCAGGGGAACCGCAGGATTTGCTGACACTCCACCTGCGCCCGCTCGCAGACTGCCCGCAAGGTATCGGAGCTGATGCCGCTCACGCCTTCGCCTTTGGCGAAATTACTGCCACTGACGGCCATATTGAAAGGCGCTAGATTCTCGGTGAGCAGCACCAGAGACTCGGCTCGCGCCCAGCCTGCGCTGCCAAGCGCGGCCATGACGGCCAGCATCCGGAAAACGGACATAGAAACCTCATATCGCAAGAATAGAGAAGATGGGCCTGGCCACGCGCACCAGGCGCGCAGCGGCAGCAAACGATGGGCTATGTCCCGATTACATGGTGCAGAGGGGTCGTGCTCTTGTAGGCGCGGACTCATCCGCGCAGGTCGCGGCTGCAGCAGCTCCTACCGGGAGACCCTCACGCCTAGCAGGCCGTTGAAAAATGCAGGCGAGGCATCGGCAACGCAGGTAGTTTTTCAACGGCCTGCCAAGCGTGTTTGCAACAGTTAACGGGGGCAGAGCCAAAAGATTCGGCGCAGAGTCTAATCGAGTGCCTGCCGATTTATTGTCGACTTGCCCGCAGCAGTGGCCGGTAGCAGCACCGGCCAGGTCGATTTAACGCACCACTATGCCGCGACTGGCCAGATAGGCCTTGGCTTCCGGCACCGTGTACTCGCCGAAATGGAAGATGCTCGCCGCCAGCACCGCATCGGCCTTGCCTTCGAGGATGCCGGCGGCCAGGTGTTCGAGGTTGCCGACGCCGCCGGAGGCGATCACCGGGATGCCGACCAGCTCGCTGATGGCACGGGTGACGCCGAGGTCGTAGCCGCGCTTCACCCCATCCTGATCCATGCTGGTGAGGAGGATTTCGCCGGCGCCGAGGTCTTCCATCTTCTTCGCCCAGAGCACCGCATCCAGGCCGGTCGGCTTGCGCCCGCCATGGGTGAAGATTTCCCAGCGCGGGGTCTCCCCGGGGCCGGAAACCTTCTTCGCGTCGATGGCGACGACGATGCACTGCGAGCCGAAACGCGCGGCCGCCTCGCCGACGAACTCGGGGGTGAACACCGCCGCGGTGTTGATCGAGACCTTGTCCGCCCCGGCATTGAGCAGGTTGCGGATGTCCTGCACGCTGCGCACGCCGCCGCCCACGGTGAGCGGGATGAACACCTGGCTGGCCATGCGCTCCACCGTGTGCAGGGTGGTGTCGCGGCCGTCGACGCTGGCGGTGATGTCGAGGAAGGTGATCTCGTCGGCGCCCTGCTCGTCGTAACGGCGGGCGATCTCCACCGGATCGCCGGCGTCGCGGATGTTCTCGAACTGCACGCCCTTGACCACGCGGCCGTTGTCCACGTCGAGGCAGGGGATGATGCGTTTTGCCAAAGCCATAGCAGTGTTCCCGTAGGGCGGACTCAGGAGCGAAGCGAACAGTCCGCCGGTTGGCGATGGCGTACTGCCTGCGGCGAGTACGCCCTACGTGTTACTTATTGAAGTTGTCGCAGACGGCCTGCGCCTCGGCTACATCGAGGGTGCCTTCGTAGATCGCCCGACCGGTGATCGCGCCGATGATGCCGGGGGTGCGTGCGTCGAGCAGGGCCTGGATATCGCCGAGGTTGTGGATGCCGCCGGAAGCGATCACCGGAATCCGCGTGGCGTTGGCCAGGGCCACGGTGAAGGGCAGGTTGCAGCCCTGCATCATGCCGTCCTTGGCGATGTCGGTGTAGACGATGGCGGACACGCCGTCGGCTTCGAAGCGCTTGGCCAGGTCGATCACCTGTACCGTGCTGACCTCGGCCCAGCCGTCGGTGGCGACGAAACCGTCCTTGGCATCCAGGCCGACAATCACCTTGCCGGGAAACGCCTTGCACGCCTCGGCGACGAACTCGGGCTGCTTGACCGCCTTGGTGCCGATAATCACGTAGCTCACGCCTGCACGCACATAATGCTCGATGGTTTCCAACGAGCGAATACCGCCGCCGATCTGGATCGGCAGGTGCGGGTAGCGCTTGACGATGGCGGTAACCACCTCGCCGTTGACCGGCTGGCCCTCGAAGGCACCGTTAAGGTCGACCAGGTGCAGACGCCGGCAGCCGCCGTCCACCCACTTGGCGGCCATGCTCACCGGGTCGTCGGAAAACACCGTGGAGTCGTCCATACGGCCCTGGCGCAGGCGCACGCAAGCGCCGTCTTTCAGATCGATAGCGGGAATAATCAGCATCGGTTGAACCTGTTCAAGTCGTTGGATTCGGTGGGATCAGCTCTTCTCGAGCGCCCAGAGGTCGCTTTCGATGCTGTCGAACCTGTCCTTGAGGACGGTCTGCACATCGAAAATCGCCCGGTTGTAATAGTGCGGAGCAATTTCGCGGGTAAACAGCTCGAGAATTTCCGCGGCCTCGAACGAACCCAGCTGCAGTTCGAAGCGCTCTTCCATGAAGCGCTTGATGGTGCTGGTCGCCTCACGCTCCTGCTCCGGCGCCAGGCTGAGAATCGGCGCTTTGCTCTTGGCCCGGCTCATCTACCAACGCCCATCCCAGGCGGCGAAGTTCTGCAGCAGCTGCAGGCCGTGGGTGTGGCTCTTCTCCGGGTGGAACTGCACGGCGAAACGCGAACCCTCGGCCAGCGCCGCGGCGAAGTCCTTGCCGTAGTGACCGCGACCGACCACCTGCTGCGGCTTGCCGGCCTCGACGTAATAACTGTGCACGAAGTAGAAGCGCGCCAGATCCGGAATGTCGTGCCACAGCGGATGCTTGACCGCCTGCGCCACTTCGTTCCAGCCCATGTGCGGCACCTTCAACTGCTCGCCGTCCTCGACCATACCCTTGCCGAAGAAGCGCACCTGGCCGGGGAACAGGCCGATGCAATCGACGCCGTCGTTCTCTTCGCTGCGTTCGAGCAGCGCCTGCATGCCGACGCAGATGCCGAGAAACGGCCGATCCTGACTGACCTCGCGCACCAGCGCATCGAAGCCCAGGCGTTCGATCTCGGCCATGCAGTCGCGAATCGCGCCGACGCCGGGAAACACCACGCGATCGGCTTCGCGGATCACCTGGGCATCGCTGGTCACCAGCACCTTGCCGGCGCCGACGTGCTCCAGAGCCTTGGCCACCGAGTGCAGGTTGCCCATGCCGTAATCGATGACGGCTACCGTCTGCATCTAGAGCACACCCTTGGTCGAGGGCATCTGCCCGGCCATCCGCGGATCCAGCTCGACGGCCATGCGCAGGGCGCGGCCGAAGGCCTTGAATACGGTCTCGATCTGGTGGTGGGTGTTAGTGCCGCGCAGGTTGTCGATGTGCAGGCTGACCAGAGCGTGGTTGACGAAGCCCTGGAAGAATTCCTGGAACAGGTCGACGTCGAAGCCGCCGACCACCGCGCGGGTGAAGGGCACGTGCATCTGCAGGCCGGGACGCCCGGAGAAGTCGATCACCACCCTGGAGAGCGCCTCGTCCAGCGGCACATAGGCATGGCCGTAGCGGGTCATGCCCTTCTTGTCGCCGATGGCCTGGGTAAAGGCCTGGCCGAGGGTGATGCCGACGTCCTCGACGGTGTGGTGGTCGTCGATATGCAGGTCGCCCTGGCACTGGATATCCAGGTCGATCAGGCCGTGACGGGCAATCTGATCGAGCATGTGCTCGAGGAACGGCACGCCAATTGCGAACTTGGCCTTGCCCGTGCCATCCAGGTTGATCGAGACCTTGATCTGGGTCTCCAGGGTATTGCGCTCGACGGATGCCGTACGTTCGGCCATCACCAGCTCCAGAAATTGCCCACGGAAAAAGGCTGCCATTATAGGGCCAAAGCCGCCGCGGGGATACGCGCCCATCCGCGTCCGCCGAGCGCCCAGCGCAGCGGCCATGAGCGCGACACTCATAGCCGCCACGCAGATATTGCTATGCTCGCCAGCCCAACCCACCAAAGCCCGACAGCGCACACGCCATGGACAGTATCGACACCCTGATTATCGGCGCCGGCGTTCTCGGCCTGGCCTGCGCCGCACGCCTGGCCAGGCCGCAGCAGAGCTGCCTGATCGTCGAAGCGGAAAGCCTGATCGGCAGCCACGCCTCCAGCCGCAACTCCGAGGTGATCCACGCCGGCCTCTACTACGCGCCCGGTTCGCTGAAAGCCGAGCTGTGCCGGGAAGGCCGCGAACGCCTGTACGCCTGGTGCAGCCAGCACCGGGTGGCGCACCGGCGCATCGGCAAGCTGCTGGTGGCGGTCAGCGCGAGCGAACGCGGCCGGCTCGAAGCGCTGGCCGCCAATGCCCAAGCCTGCGCCGTGCATGACCTGGAATATATCGCGCCAGCCCGGCTCGCCGCACTGGAACCGGCCGTACGCGGCGTCGCGGCGCTGCTGTCGCCGAGCACCGGGATCATCGACAGCCATGCCTACCTGCAATCGCTGCTCGCCGCCGCAGAGAACCAGGGCGCGCAACTGGTGCTGCAGACCCGCGTCGACCGGCTCGAGCCCGGCCCCGACGGCTGGATCGTCAGCGGCACCAGCAGCGGCGAAGCCTTCCAGCTCAGAGCGCAGCGGGTGATCAATGCCGGCGGCCTGTTCGCCCAACGGCTCGCTACCCACACCCAAGGCCTCCACGACGTACCGCCCCTGCACCTGTGCCGCGGCCGCTACTTCGGCTACAGCGGCCGCGCGCCCTTCCAGCACCTGATCTATCCGCTGCCGGAGGCCAACACCTCGGGCCTGGGCATCCACGCCACCCTCGACCTCGGCGGCCAGCTGCGCTTCGGCCCGGACACCGAATACCTCGAACATATCGACTACCGGGTCGACGAACAGCTGCGCGAGCCCTTTGCCAAGGCGATCCGCCGCTACTTCCCGGGCCTCGACAGCACGCGCCTGACGCCCGGTTACAGCGGCATCCGGGCGAAACTCGCAGGCCCCGGGGAACCGGCCGCCGACTTCCTGATCCAAACCGCCAGCGATCACGGCCTGCCGGGGCTGGTCAATCTGTTCGGCATCGAGTCGCCAGGGCTGACCGCCAGTCTGGCAATTGCCGAGCGCGTGGTCCGCGAGCTGTAACAGCCGCTTGCAAAATCGCCGCCCAACCGGGACTTTCGCCGGTCTATTGCGGTTGTCGGCGCTATACTCGCCGACTCAATCCAAGTCATTCGAAACAAGGAATCGTCCATGAAAGCGCTCGGCAAAATCCTGGGTCTGTTTTTTCTCGGGCTGTTGCTGATCCTGGTGGCGCTGGGCTTTGCCCTGACCCACCTGTTCGATCCCAACGACTACAAAGACGAGATTCGCCAGCTGGCCCGCGACAAGGCCAACCTGGAGTTGACCCTCAATGGCGACATCGGCTGGAGCCTGTTCCCCTGGCTCGGCCTGGAGCTGACCGACGCCACCTTGGCCAGCGCCACCACCCCCGAGCAGCCATTTGCCGACCTGCGCCTGCTCGGCCTGTCGGTGCGCGTGCTGCCGCTGCTGCGCCGCGAAGTGCAGATGAGCGACATCCGCATCGACGGCCTCAACCTCAACCTGCAGCGTGACGAAAACGGTCACGGCAACTGGGAAGACGTCGGCCGCCCGGCACAACCTGCCGCGGCCGCGAACCCAGCCGCCAGCGCAGCGCCCGCAGAAAGCGCCGCCGAGCAGCCCGCGAGCAGCAAACCCGGCACCCCGATCAAACTGGATATCGACAGCCTGATCGTCAACAGCGCACGCATCGATTACCGCGACGCCAAGAAAGGCCAGCAATTCAGCGCCGAAAGCATCCAGCTGACCACCGGCGCGATCCGCGAAGGGGCGGCCATCCCGCTCAAACTCAGCGCCTTCTTCGGCACCAACCAACCGGTCGTGCGCGCGCGCAGCGAACTGCAAGGCGAGCTGCGCTTCGACCGCGCGCTCAAACGCTACCAACTGGAAGACGCCAAGCTCTCCGGCGAAGCTTCCGGCGAACCCTTCGCCGGGCAAACCCTGACCTACTCCCTGCAAGGCCAACTGCTGGTCGACCTGGCCGCGCAGGTCGCCGAATGGAACGGCCTGAAACTCTCGGCCAACCAGCTGCGCGCGCTCGGCGAAGTGAAAATCCGCGACCTGGATACGGCGCCGAAACTGAGCGGCGGCCTGTCCATCGCGCCGGTCAACCTGCGCGAGTTTCTCACCACCATCGGCCAGCAACTGCCGCCGCTGCACGATGGCAAAGCCCTTGGCCAGTTCGAGTTGGTCACCCGCCTCAGCGGCAGCCCGACCAGCCTGACCCTGGAAGAGCTGAAGCTGAAGCTCGACGACAGCAGCTTCAGCGGCCAGATCGGCATCGCCGACTTCGCCAAGCAGGCCCTGCGCGTGCAGCTCAAGGGCGACCAACTGGATCTCGACCGTTACCTGCCGGCGAAATCCCAGGACAGCCAGGATGCCAGCGCCGCGCGCCAGGCCGAGGTCAAGCAAAGCGTCGCCAGCGCCGGCCAAAGCGGTAGCACCCCACTGCCCAAGGCACCGACCCAGCACGCCTGGAGCGCCACACCAGCGCTGCCGATCGAGCGCCTGCGCAGCCTCGACCTGCACCTGGCGCTGGGCCTCGACCAACTGACCGTCGACCAGCAAGCGATTGACGCCTTCAGCCTCAAAGCCAAGAGCCGAGCCGGCCTACTGACCCTGGAAGAAATGCGCGGCAACCTCGGCAGCGGCAATTTCGACGCCAAGGCGACGCTCGATGTACGCCCGAGCATCCCCCTGCTGAGCCTGCAAAAACGCCTGAGCCGGATCAGCGTAGAACCCTTCCTCAAGAGCGAACAGCAGCCCTCGCCGGTCAAAGGCCTGCTCGACCTGCAGGCCGACCTGAACACCAGCGGCAACAGCCAGAAAGCCTGGATCGACGGCCTCAACGGCACGAGCCACTTCGCCCTCAGCGACGGCGTGCTGGTTGGCGCCAACCTCGAACAGCAGCTCTGCCGCGGGATTGCCGCACTCAACCGCAAGGCCCTGAGCAATGCGCCGCGCAACCAGGACACACCCTTCGAAACCCTGCAAGGCAACCTCAGCTTCCTCAACGGCGTGGCCCACAACCCGGATCTCGAGGCCCGCCTCCCCGGCCTGACGGTCAGCGGCAATGGCGACCTCGACCTGCGCGTACTCGGCCTCGACTACCGCATCGGCATCGCCCTGATCGGCGACCAACGCGCAATGCCCGACCCGGCCTGCCAGGTCAACGAGCGCTATGTCGGCATCGAGTGGCCGATACGCTGCCGCGGCCCACTGGAAATGGGCGGCAAGGCCTGCCGCCTGGATCAGGACGGCATGGGCAAGGTCGCCGCCAAGCTGGCCGGCAACAAGATCAACCAGAAGCTCGAAGAGAAGCTCGGCGACAAAGTCAGCCCCGAACTGAAAGACGCCCTCAAGGGCCTGTTCAACCGATGAGCCCCGAGCAGTTCGCAAGCCGCGTACTCGACTGGTACGACCAGCACGGACGCAAGGACCTGCCCTGGCAACAGGGCATCACGCCGTATCGCGTGTGGGTCTCGGAAATCATGCTGCAACAGACCCAGGTCGGCACCGTGCTCGGCTACTTCGAGCGCTTCATGGCCGCGCTGCCGACCGTGCAGCAGCTGGCCGAAGCGCCCGAGGACGAAGTGCTGCACCTGTGGACCGGCCTCGGCTACTACACCCGCGCCCGCAACCTGCAGAAGGCTGCACGGATCGTCATGGCCGAATACGCCGGCGCATTCCCCGCCGATGTCGAGCGACTGACCGCGCTACCCGGCATCGGCCGCTCCACCGCCGGCGCCATCGCCAGCCTGAGCATGGGCCTGCGCGCACCGATTCTCGACGGCAACGTCAAGCGCGTGCTGGCGCGCTACCTGGCCCAGGAGGGTTACCCGGGCGAGCCGAAAGTCGCCAAACAGCTGTGGGACGTGGCCGAACGTTTCACCCCGCACACGCGAACCAACCACTACACCCAGGCGATGATGGATCTCGGCGCCACCCTCTGCACCCGGAGCAAACCCAGTTGCCTGCTCTGCCCGCTGCAAAGCGGCTGTCAGGCCCACCTGCTCGGCCTGGAGATTCGCTACCCGATCGCCAAACCGCGCAAGACGCCACCGCAGAAGCGCACCCTGATGCCGATCCTGCTCAACCGGGCCGGCGAGGTTCTGCTCTACCGCCGGCCCTCCAGCGGCCTCTGGGGTGGCTTGTGGAGCCTGCCGGAACTGGACGACCTGCCCAGCCTCGACCTGCTGGCCAACCGGCACGCCCTGCAACTGGGCGAACGCCGCGAACTGGCCGGCCTGCACCACACCTTCAGCCACTTCCAACTGGCCATCGAACCCTGGTTGATCCGCGTCGAAGCCGCGCCATCGGCCGTGGCCGAGGCCGACTGGCTCTGGTATAACCTCGCCACACCGCCGCGCCTGGGCCTTGCCGCCCCAGTGAAGAAACTGCTGAAACGCGCGGCCGACACACTCAATGTCGGACTGAACACCGGAGAGCAGCCATGACCCGCACCGTAATGTGCCGCAAGCACAAGCAAGAACTGCCCGGCCTCGACCGCCCCCCTTATCCGGGCGCCAAAGGCGAAGACATCTACCACAACGTCTCCAAACAAGCCTGGGACGAATGGCAGAAACACCAGACCCTGCTGATCAATGAACGTCGCCTGAACATGATGAACGCCGAGGATCGCAAATTCCTCCAGGGCGAGATGGACAAATTCTTCTCCGGCGAAGATTACGCCCAGGCCGAAGGCTACGTGCCGCCCAGCGAGTAACCAAGCGCCGCAATCCCGTAGCCCGCACACAATGCCGCTCACTTAAGCCAGGTGAGCGGCATTTTTTTGTAGCGCCTATGTCCATGTGTCCATGTGCAAGGTCTGCGAAAGCGCAGGGTGGATTGCGCCTCACACGAAACCAGGATCGCCGCGTCCCCGCGTAGCAGGCACGAACCGCGGCGCATGCGATCCGCAGGGCTGCCGGCGATGTGCTAGCAAAGACTTCGCCCCGGGTCGAACCTCCGGCAAAAGCGGAAGGCCAAGCAGGCCACACGACCTGCGGCGAACGCAGCCGTAGCCCCGATGAAATCCAGGGAAGCCCGGCGCCTGAAAAACCGCACCCGGATTGCATCCGGGCTACACAGCGCCGCCAGCTTTTTCCGCTGCCTGAACCTAACCGCCCGTAATAACTAAATATTTTTCAAACTCACGCTTGACACCTACCCTGCAAATCCGTCTAATAGCGCCCCGTTGGCCCAGGTAGCTCAGTCGGTAGAGCAGGGGATTGAAAATCCCCGTGTCGGCGGTTCGATTCCGTCCCTGGGCACCATAAATAGCGAAAAAGGCTCACAGCGATGTGGGCCTTTTTTCTATCTGCAGAAAGAGCTGGCGACCTCGTTCGCCGTGCACCATGTTCAGCACCGTCAGTCACCAGGGACGCCCGCTGCCATGCATGATCCGACGCTCTACAGCACCGATGGCGGCAAGCTCGCGCTACCCCTGCGCGCCTGCGCGATCCGGCGGCAAAGCGCCGAGCGCTTTGCCAGCCGCAAGCACAACATCAGCCTGCCTATGCGCACCATTTCCGACCGGGGCGGCTGCCAGGCCAAGCGCCCTGCTCAGCCAACCTCGACATGATCCGCGCCCTTGGCTAGCGGCCTGCCGTTGCGCCAGCGGGACAGCTCCACGAACCGCCATTCCCCACACTGCACCATGAGCGGCTGGACGAGGCGTTCGCCGATGCCGACGCGGATGCGATTGTTGCAGCCATCTCGGCAATCAACCGTAGCGCCGCCTAGGGTACAGGGTGGATTACGCACCACAGGAGCCGAAGAACAACTGCCCACCGGCCAGCGCCGGGGCAGGCTGGACGACGAGGCCGAGGCGTCAACCCGCGCCGCTACCCCACCCTACACACCGCCGACTTAACCCGAACCACGAGATGACCGCATGAATACCGACCCGCTCAGCGAAGCCGAACTGGATTATGTCGAGAGCATCCTGCTCAAGTACGGCAACGACGAATCGATACTCGACGCCTCCGAGCTGGACGGCTTCTTCACCGCGCTGATCTCCGGCCCGGAGATACTGCCGCCCAGCCGCTGGCTGCCGGCGCTGTGGGGCGGCGAGCTGCCCGAGCAGGATTGGAGCGGCGCCGAAATGCAGCGTTTTATGGCCCTGCTGATCCAGCACATAAATAACTGCGTAATGATGCTGATGGAGTACCCGGCCGAGTTCGAGGCGCTGTTTCACCAGCGCGAGCAAGACGGCGAAACCATCGCCATCGTCGAGGAGTGGTGCTTCGGTTATATGCACGGCGTAGCCCTGGGCCAATGGCCGCAACTGCCGGATGCCGAGGCCGCACACCTGGCGGCGATCGAGCTGCACGGCAACGAGGCCTTCTTCCCGTTGCTGGAGCAAATGAGCCAGGCCCAGCACCAGCAGTCGGTGAAGGACATCGAACCGGCGGTGCGCGCCCTGCACGCCTACTGGCTTCGCCAGCGCAGCAGCCACGCCCGGCCGACTCGAAGCCCTGTGCGCGCCGCCCCTCAACCGGGCCGCAACGCTCCCTGCCCCTGCGGCAGCGGGAAAAAATTCAAGCAGTGCTGCCTGCACTAACAGTGCCGTCGAAAAACGTAGGCGAGGCAGCCGAGACAAGGCGCAACGACCAACGGGAGTAACAGCCGAAGGCTGGCCCGAAGGGCGAGCGCTAGCGAGTCGAAACAGGCGAGGAAGCGGAGTTTACGAGCTGTAAATGAGCATGACTCGCTTCGCTCGCCCCTGCGGGGTCGCGCTAAAGCGCGTTAGCCACAAGCGGCTTGCCGAACCTGTTTTTAACGCCGTATCGGCACATGGAAAAGGCGCTGTCCCAATTATGTGTTGCAGGCGCGATCTCTTGTCGGAGGGCCGCGCCTGTTCCTGACAGGCTAGCGGCATTTCCCACCTCCATGTGGGTCACGCGCCCCGCGGCGAATGCAGCCCGCAGGGCCGCCTGCCCATCGTTTCGCGGTATAGGTCGGGCCTCCTACGGATCGCAGGCAGTTCGCGCCTGGTGGCACAACACCTAACGGGTACAGAGCCATGGAAAAGGCCGCTTATCCCACGCCGCAAGCCCTCAAGGCCGAGCTGCGCACGGCCAGTATCCTGAAAGGCAGCCGGGCGGTGTTCAACATCGCCGGGCACAAGCACCGGGTCATTCTGGCCATCGACCATGAGCGCCAACTGGCGTTTATTCGCTTTGTCGGCAGCCACGCCCAGTACGATCCGATCGATGCCGGACTGGCAGCCGATCAAGACGCGCCTGAACGGCAGGCTCGAGCGCTATCTCGACGATGTGCGCTAAGCGCAATATTGCGTCTGCGCGACAGTCAGCAGCAGTCAGGCGACACCTGTGACCCAAGCAGCCCCAGGCGGCCAGTAAACGGCTTGGCGGTCAGCGAAACGCTATGCTAGCTTGACGCCTTCGCCAGGAAGGCCAAGCAACGCCTGAGCGCATCCGAACAAGAAGAGGACACCCCATGGCCGAGGCCACGCCCGCGCTGGAAATCCGCAATCTGCACAAACGCTATGGCGACCTTGAGGTGCTCAAAGGCATCTCCCTCACCGCCCGCGATGGCGATGTGATCTCGATTCTCGGCTCTTCCGGCTCCGGCAAGTCGACCTTTCTGCGCTGCATCAATCTGCTGGAAAACCCCAACCAGGGTCAGATCATCGTCGCCGGCGAGGAGCTCAAGCTCAAACCCGGCAAGCAGGGCGAACTGGTCGCCGCCGATGGCAAGCAGATCAACCGCCTGCGCAGCGAACTGGGCTTCGTCTTTCAGAATTTCAATCTCTGGCCGCACATGAGCGTGCTCGATAACATCATCGAAGCACCGCGTCGGGTGCTCGGCCTGAGCAAGGCCGAGGCCACCGAGCGGGCCGAGGCGCTGTTGGCCAAGGTCGGCATCGCCGACAAACGCCACGTCTACCCCAACCAGCTCTCTGGCGGCCAGCAGCAGCGTGCGGCCATCGCCCGCACCCTGTGCATGGAGCCCAAGGTGATCCTGTTCGATGAGCCGACCTCGGCTCTCGACCCGGAAATGGTGCAGGAAGTGCTTAATGTGATCCGCGCGCTCGCCGACGAAGGCCGGACTATGCTGCTGGTGACCCATGAGATGGGTTTCGCCCGCCAGGTGTCCAGCGAGGTGGTGTTCCTCCACCAGGGCCTGGTCGAGGAACAGGGGCCACCGGCCCAGGTGTTCGACAACCCGAGTTCGGCGCGCTGCAAACAGTTCATGTCCAGCAATCACTAAATGGAGCTACATCGCATGCAGAAATATAAGAAGATCCTGCTGGCTGCGGCCGCCACCCTGGCCTTCGGCACCAGCGCCGTCGCCGCAGACAAACTCAAGATCGGCACCGAAGGCGCCTACCCGCCCTTCAACCTGATCGACGCCAGCGGCCAGGTGGTCGGCTTCGACCTCGATATCGCCCAGGCCCTGTGCGCCAAGATGCAGGCCGAATGCGAAGTGGTCACCTCCGACTGGGACGGCATCATCCCGGCACTGAATGCCAAGAAATTCGACGCCATCGTCGCCTCCATGTCGATCACCGAGGAACGCCAGCAGGCGGTCGATTTCACCGAGCCCTACTACACCAACAAGCTGCAGTTCATCGCCGCCAAAGGCAACGATTTCAAATCCGACAAGGCCAGCCTCAAAGGCAAGGTGATCGGCGCCCAGCGCGCCACCATCGCCGGCACCTGGCTGGAAGACAACATGGGCGACGTGGTCGACATCAAGCTGTACGACACCCAGGAAAACGCCTACCTCGACCTGACCTCGGGGCGCCTCGACGGCGTGCTGGCCGACACCTTCGTCAACTGGGAATGGCTCAAGAGCGATGCCGGCAAGGGCTTCGAGTTCAAGGGCGAGCCGGTGTTCGACAACGACAAGATCGGTATCGCCGTGCGCAAGGGCGATCCGCTGCGTGAGAAACTGAACGCGGCGCTGAAGGAAATCGTCGCCGACGGCACCTACAAGAAGATCAACGACAAGTACTTCCCGTTCAGCATCTACTGAGCAGCCTGCTCTGCGTCGCCCGCCCGGGCGGCGCAGGCTTCTGAGCCCCCATGACCTTCGACCTCTACGGATTCGGCCCGGCCCTCGCCGCCGGCACCCTGATGACCATCAAGCTGGCGCTGTCGGCGCTCAGCCTGGGCCTGGTGCTCGGCCTGCTCGGCGCTCTGGCCAAGACTTCGCCGTACAAGCCGCTGCAGTGGCTCGGCGGCACCTATTCGACCATCGTGCGCGGTATCCCCGAGCTGCTCTGGGTGCTGCTGATCTACTTCGGCACCGTGCAGCTGATGCGCAACCTGGCCGACCTGCTCGGCATCGACAGCCTGGAACTGAGCGCGTTCGCCGCCGGCACCATCGCCCTGGGCATCTGTTTCGGTGCCTATGCCACCGAAGTGTTTCGTGGCGCCATCCTCGCCATCCCCAAGGGCCATCGCGAGGCCGGCCAGGCGCTGGGCCTGTCCAAGCCGCGGATCTTCTGGCGCCTGATCCTGCCGCAGATGTGGCGCATTGCCCTGCCCGGCCTGGGCAACCTGTTCATGATCCTGATGAAGGACACCGCCCTGGTGTCGGTGATCGGCCTGGAAGAAATCATGCGCCGTTCGCAGATCGCCGTGACCTCCAGCAAGGAGCCCTTCACCTTCTTCCTGGTGGCGGCCTTTATCTACCTGGGCCTGACCATCCTCGCCATGATCGGCCTGCACTTCCTTGAACAGCGTGCCGGCCGTGGCTTCATCAGGAGCAACTCATGAACTGGGAAGTGATCATCAAATGGCTGCCGCGCCTGGCCGAAGGCGCCGTACTGACCCTCGAACTGGTCGCCATCGCGGTCGTCGCCGGGCTGATCCTGGCGATACCCATGGGCATCGCCCGTGCCTCCAAGCATTGGTTCGTCCGTGCCGTGCCCTACGGCTATATCTTCTTCTTCCGCGGCACCCCGCTGCTGGTGCAATTGTTTCTGGTCTATTACGGCCTGGCCCAGTTCGACGCCGTACGCCAAGGCCCGCTCTGGACCTATCTGCGCGACCCATACTGGTGCGCCATCCTGACCATGACCCTGCACACCGCCGCCTATATCGCCGAGATCCTGCGCGGCGCGATTCAGTCCGTACCGCCGGGCGAAGTGGAAGCGGCCCGCGCGCTGGGCATGGCCCGCTGGCAAACCATGCTCTACATCGTCCTGCCGCGCGCCGCGCGTATCGGTCTGCCGGCCTACAGCAACGAAGTGATCCTGATGCTCAAGGCCAGCTCCCTGGCCAGCACCGTCACCCTGCTGGAGCTGACCGGCATGGCGCGTACCATCATCGCCCGCACCTACCTGCCGGTGGAAATATTCTTCGCCGCCGGCATGTTCTACCTGCTGATCGCCTTCCTGCTGGTGCGTGGTTTCAAGCTGCTGGAAAACTGGCTAAGGGTCGACGCCTGCCAGGGCCGCTGACGCGATGGGGCGCTCGCTGCCCCATCCAGGCTTGACGACACGACCATGAACGACTCCCCCCTCAGCGGCGCCGCCCTGCTCCAGCGTTTCCAGGCGCTGGATGAATTCTTGTGGCAACACCAATCGCTGTGGCGACCGCGGCCATTCAGCCAACGGCAACTGCCGTGGGAAAGCCTGCACCCCGAACTCGCCCGCTGGCTCAGATCGCGCAGCCTGGAACAGGCCGAGGTCGCCCACACTGAACCGCACCTGCTGAATGCCCCCGCCCCCTTCGCCGGACTCGCCGCGCAAGCCAGCAGCCTGAGTCGAGTCGGCGCCTTCGCGCCACAGCCAACGCCACAACTGCCGGCACGCTTCTCGGTCGACGTGCCCGGGCGCAAATGGCAACAGATCCAGGCCTTCGCCGGCTGCCTGCAGTTTCACCAACCCGCCCAACACTGGCTCGACTGGTGCGCCGGCAAAGGCCATCTCGGTCGCCTGCTGGCGCATGACGGCCGCCCGCTGACCTGCCTGGAGCACAACCCCGAACTGGTACACAGCGGCCAACTGCTCAGCCAGCGCCAGCACCTCAACGCCCGGCATCTGCAGCAGGATGTACTCGCGGCCGATGCCCATAACCAGCTCAAGCGCGAACACACCCCGGTCGCCCTGCACGCCTGCGGCGACCTGCATGTGCGCCTGATCCAGCTCGCCAGCGCGGCCGGCTGTCAGCAATTAGCCATAGCGCCGTGCTGCTACAACCGCATCGCCACGCCCAATTACCAGGCGCTCTCCGCTGCCGCCCAGGCGTCTGCCTTGCAGTTATCGCTGGAGGATCTGGCCCTGCCCCTTAGCGAAACCGTCACCGCCGGCGCCCGCGTGCGCCGCCAGCGTGATCGCTCCATGGCCTGGCGCCTGGCCTTCGACCTGCTGCAGCGTGAGCTGCGCGGCATCGACCACTACCTGCCCACCCCCTCCCTGCCGACGGCCTGGCTGGGCAAAGACTTCAGCGATTACTGCACCGACCTCGCGGCCCTAAAGCAACTGCCCACGCCAGAAGCCGCATACGACTGGGCGCAACTGCAAAGCCAAGGCTGGCAACGGCTGGCCCAGGTACGCAACCTGGAACTGCTGCGCGACTTGTTCCGCCGCCCGCTGGAACTGTGGCTGCTACTCGACCGCGCGCTCTACCTGCACGATCAGGGCTTCAGCGTGCGCCTCGGCAGCTTCTGCCCACGCCAACTCACCCCGCGCAACCTGCTGCTGCTCGCCGAACGCCGCTAACCTCAGCCCAAGTTGCCCACATTATCTGTGGATAACTGTGTTGATAGATTCTGAGCAGACTCGCCTAACGCCTCTGCCATCGGCCCTGAAGGCGCCTGTTCGTTTTTTAAACAGACCACAAAGACCAATTAAAACAGACACTTATAAAAAGCCGAGAAATGCCGCACAAAAACTACATGCGCGCTCAGCAAACGCCACTCGCTTGTGCATAAGGATTTCGCAGCTAATAGCCAGACCAGCAATAAACTACGCGCAGACGGCTTTACTCGGCCAGGTGAATGGATATAATGGCGGCCCTGAAATGCCGGTATAGCTCAGCTGGTAGAGCAACTGACTTGTAATCAGTAGGTCCCGAGTTCGACTCTTGGTGCCGGCACCATATAAAACAACGACTTAGGCTCACCGCGAGGTGGGCCTAAGTCGTTTCTGGCTTCCCGAAACCAAAATTTTCCCCCGTTCGTTCCCCGTTTCACTTACGGATCTCCGCGGTTACCGGACTATGGCACTCACGATCAAGGCTGCCTATAACTGCCTGGTTATTGGCCGGTACGCATTGAGCCGTTGAGTGACTCAATGCCATGGTCAAACTCTGCCTACCTTGGTTAAGCTGCCGCAAACTCCGCGTAATAAAGCCAAGCGTGGCGTACTGAGTGGACACGCAACCGAAGGATCGATCATGGCAGCCAGCAGTAATTTCGCCTTTCTCCAGGAACACGATCCCGTCTTCCTGCAGCTTGCCAGTACGGCCGAACAGGTCTTCGCCAGCGACCCCAACACCACCCTGATCAAACTGCGCCAACTCGGCGAGGCCCTGGCTCAGGACTTGGCCAGTCGCGCCGGTATCGAGTTCGATGCCACCACCACTCAATCCGACCTGCTCTACAAGCTCAGCCGCGAGATCCAGCTGGATCAGAACATCCGCAGCCTGTTCCATACCCTGCGCGTCGAGGGCAACAGAGCCACCCACGAATTCCGCACCCAGCACCGCGAGGCCATGGATGGACTGAAGGTCGCCCGCGCCCTGGCCATCTGGTATCACCAGTGCTTCGGCAAGAACACCCACGCCTTCAAGTCCGGCCCCTTCATCACGCCAGCAGACCCCAGCGCCCCGCTGCGCGACCTGCAAAGCCAGATCGAACAGCTCAAGGCCCAGTTGAGCGAATCCAGCCAGCAACTGGAGAGCAACCAGCAACTGGCCGAGCTGCACAAGCGTGAGGCCGAGGAATATGCAGTCCTCGCCGAGCAGATGGATGTCGAATCACGCACTCACAAACAACTGGCCGCCGAGCACGAAGCAGCGCTGCATCGGCTGCGCTGCGAGCATGAGCAACGCATCAAAGCCCTGCAACTGCAACTGCTGACCCAGCCCCAGACGGCACAGCAGGTCATGCACAAGACCCTACAGGCCACCAGCAGCTTCGACCTCTCCGAAGACCTGACCCGTATCCTAATCGACCAGCAGCTGATCGACGCCGGCTGGGAAGCCGATTCCCTCGACCTCACCTACAGCAAAGGCGCACGCCCCGAGAAGGGTAGGAACAAGGCCATCGCCGAGTGGCCCACCAGCAGCCCCAAAGCCTGCGCCGACTACGTGCTGTTCGCCGGCCTCACGCCCATCGCCATCGTCGAGGCCAAGCGTAAGCGCATCAACATTGCCGACCGTATCCCCCAGGCAGAGCGCTATGCCCGCGAGTTCAAACTCAGCGCCGAGCAGCAGCAATCCTGGCTGTTGGCCGGTCTAGCGCAGCCGTGGGGCGATGGCCAGGGTGGCAGCTTCAATGTGCCCTTTGCTTTCGCCTGCAACGGTCGGCCTTTTATCAAGCAGCTCGCCGAGCTTTCCGGCACCTGGTTTCGTGATCTGCGCAGCCCGGCCAATACCCGCCGCCCGTTGCAAGACTTTCATACCCCAGCTGATCTAGAAAACCTGCTCAAGCGCAGCCAGGCCGACGCCGAGGCCAAGCTCAAGACCGAAGGCTTCGCCTACCTCAAGCTGCGTGACTACCAGGAGAAAGCCATCCAGGCCGTCGAGCATGCCCTGGCCCACAACCAGCGCGACTGCCTGCTGGCCATGGCCACCGGCACCGGTAAAACCCGCACCATCATTGGCCTGATGTATCGCTTCCTCAAGGCCGAACGCTTCAAGCGCATCCTGTTTCTGGTCGACCGCAGCGCCCTGGGTCAGCAGGCCATCGACTCGTTCAACGACACCACCCTCGAGCAGAACCACAGCCTGGCGCAGATCTACGACGTCAAGGAACTGGGTGACATGGCCGCCGAGGCGGAAACCCGCGTTCAGGTGGCCACCGTGCAAGCCATGGTCAGCCGCATTTTCCGCTCGGATAACCCGCCGCCGATTGGCGAGTTCGACTGCATCATCGTCGACGAGGCCCACCGCGGTTACACCCTCGACCAGGAGATGACCGAAGGCGAGCTGGCCGTGCGCGACCACAGCCAGTACCTCTCGCAATACCGCCGTGTGCTCGATCATTTCGATGCCTGCCGCATCGGCCTCACCGCCACCCCAGCCAAGCACACCAGCGAAATTTTCGGCAAACCGGTATTCACCTATAGCTACCGCGAGGCCGTGGCCGACGATTGGTTGATCGATCACGAACCGCCGATCCGCTATGAAACCCAGCTCAGCCAGCACGGCATCCGCTTTGAAAAGGGCGAGTCGGTCAGCGTCATCAACACCCAGACCGGCGAGATCGACGTAGCGGAACTGGAGGACGAACTCAGCTTCAACATCGAGTCGTTCAACCGCCGCGTCATCACCCCGGCCTTCGACAAGGTCATCTGCGACGAACTGGCCAAGGAGCTGGATCCGTTCGGCGAAGAGAAGACCATGATCTTCTGCGTCAACCAGGCCCATGCCGAGCGGGTGAAGAACCTGCTCGACGAGGCCTTCAAGGCTGCCTACGGCGAGCAGTACAACGAAGCGGCGGTGCGCATCATCACCGGTCAGAGCGACAAGGTTGAGCAACTGATTCGCCGCTACAAGAACGAACCGCACCCCAGCATCGCCATCACCGTCGACCTGCTCACCACCGGCATCGACGTGCCGACAATCTGCAACCTGGTGTTTATGCGCCGGGTGCGCTCGCGCATCCTCTACGAACAGATGAAAGGCCGCGCCACCCGCCGCTGCGACGACATCGGCAAGACCGTGTTCCGCATCTACGACCCCGTCGACCTCTACGCCAGCCTGGAGGCGGTCGACACCATGAAGCCCCTGGTGAAGAACCCCAACATCTCCCTGGAGCAACTGGTCAGCGAGCTCACCGGCGGCGCCAGCTTTGACGCCCCCGGCAGCCAGGACGACAGCAACCACGCCCATGACGTGCTCGACCAACTGAGTCAGCGCGTCATGCGCATCCTGCGCAAGGCTCAGCACAAGGCCGAGAGCAAACCGAGCCTCAAGCAGAAACTCGATGAGCTACAGGATGCCTGGGGCGTCGAACCAGCCAAGCTGCACAGCCACCTGCATGAACTCGGCCCGCAGCAAGCCGCCAACTTCGTGCGCCAGCACAGCCAACTGCTCAACCAGCTCGCCGCCGTCAGCGCCCTGCTCGGCTCGGAGAACTACCCGGTAATCTCCACCCACAGCGACGAGCTGATGGTTCGCGAGCAAAACTACGGCCAGAACCAGAAGCCCGCCGACTACTTGGATAGCTTCCATGACTTCATTCACAAACAGCTCAACCAGTCCGCCGCTCTGGGTGTGGTGGTCAACCGCCCCAAGGATCTGACCCGCAAGCAGCTGCGCGAAGTACGCCTGCTGCTCGACCAGCACGGCTTCAGCGAAGCCAGCCTGAAGAGCGCCTGGCGCAACCAGACCAACCAGGAAATCGCCGCCAGCATCATCGGCTATATCCGGCAGGCCGCCATCGGCGAAGCCCTGCTGCCCTTCGACCAACGCGTGGCCAAGGCCATGCAGACCATCTACGCCCAGCAACCCTGGACGCCCGTGCAACGCAAATGGCTGGAGCGCCTGGCCAAGCAACTGGTGCACGAAGTGATCATCGACCCGCAGCAGGTCAACGATGCCTTCCGCAACGATGGCGGCCTCAAAGGCCTGGATCGCAACCTGGGCGGCAACCTGGATCGGGTGCTGGAAGCCCTGAATGACAACCTGTGGCACGCGGTTAGCTGAGCCTTGTGGGTGGGTTAGCGGCGCTGAGCCCTGAGCGATCAAGCGACGCCGAGGTGGTGCGCCGCGCAACCCACCAAGCGCCTCGCCTCGAAACTGGGCCGAGTTGCGCCGCTGGTGGGTTATGGCGCAACGGATCTCGCTGAATCATCGCTATTGGCTGCGTGCGCCTAACCCTACGAGAGGCCGCTTAACCGCACGGGGATCTGTGTCGCGACACTCGCACTACCTGCACTTCACGCTTGCCAAATAAACAGCAAAGAGCAAGAATCAACGAAATTTTGTTGGAACAGTGAAAATATGATCAGCTCTTTGCGCTTTTCCAACTTCTACAGCTTCGCTGAGGAAACTCGGCTCGATTTTACCGTGGGCAAAAAGCCCACGCCGTCAGGCTTCGATATCAACCTGCCCGAGACCCGCCTGAACAAGGTCATCGCGGTGGTAGGCGCCAACGGCTCGGGGAAAACCCAGCTGATCAAGCCGCTGGCCTTCCTCGGCTGGTTTATCTGCGATTCGTTCCTGCAAGGGGATCCCGACCAAGACATCGCATACCAGCCCCACCGCCTGCACGCGGAGCTGGACACCAGTATTGAGATCGACTTCTTTCTGCAGGGCATCCAGCACCGCTATCAACTGGTGCTCAATGCCGGCAAAGTCGTCAGCGAGGTGCTGCTCAATCGCACCAGCACCCAGTTTAGCTACCTGTTTCGCCGTGAGCGCAGCCCTGAAGGCTTCACCTTCAAGCACAAAGGCTTCCCCTTTCCCAAGGCCCAGGCACAGAGCTTGCGTGCCAACTGTTCACTACTGGCGGCGGCACACAGCTACGACATCAAAGAAGCCCGCCCTTTTATTGAGTTCTTCCGCCGCATCAACAGCAATGTCGCCAGCCATGGCCGGCATCATTTCCAACGCGGTGCACTGGTCAGTGCGGCTGAACTCTACGAGGCAGCCCCAGCCATCAAATCGCGCATGGTTGCAGCCATGCGCGAGTTTGATCTGGGCTTGTCCGACGTCGTCATTCGACCGATGGAAGTTGTCGACAAGGAGGGTAAAGACAGCACTATTTACATGCCGTTTGGCATACATCAGAGCCAAAATGGCAAGGCTTTCGAGCTGAGCCTCTTTGAGGAGTCCAGCGGTACCCAGTCGGCCTTCGTCCTGCTTGAGCACCTGCTGACCACCCTAGAACAGGGTGGCATGGCGATCATCGACGAGATCGACAACGACCTGCACCCACACCTAATGCCTGAGATCCTTGATTGGTTCCGCTTTGAGCACAGCAACCCGCACCAGGCGCAGTTGATCTTCACCTGCCATACCCCGGAAGTGCTCAACCGCCTGCAAAAACACCAGGTGTACCTGTGCGAGAAACAAGACCAATGCTCAACCGCCTGGCGGCTGGATGAGGTGCAGGGGCTGCGCGCCGATGACAACCTGTACGCCAAATACATGGCTGGCGCGCTGGGCGCGGTTCCTGATCTATGAGCCCGAAGCACAAAGGAGTCAGGCAGGCTGCGTTGCAGACAACACTGCTGGTCGTCGGAGAGGGGCCGGATGACAAGGCCTTCATCAGTCACATGAAGCAGCTGTACTGCCCTCGTGGCTGCGGTGTCAGCGTCAAGGTTCAGGCACAGGATGGTGGCTCGCCCGGCAACATCATCAGCAACGCCATCCGCAGCTATCGCAATACCGAATATAACCGCCGCATCCTGCTGCTGGATGCCGATCTGCCGCCCAGCGATGCCGAGTACAAGCGCGCAGCAGTGGCCGGCTATACAGTTATTCTCTGGCGTCCGCAGTGTCTGGAAGGTGCCCTGCTGGAGGCGCTGGATGAGCCCGTGCAGGCCCACGAAACCAGCCAGCAACTCAAGCAGCGCTTGCATCCAAGACTTGATGGCAGGCACACCGAGCCGGCAGCCTACGCTGAGTTGTTTACCCGGCCGGTACTGGATGCCACAGGCAATCACTCGATTGTCACGCTGCGCATGGCATTGCTGAAGCCCTGAGTCAGGGCGCATGTCTGCATGCCGGCCAGCAAACTTGCCAAATCGCCTGCCGAACAATAACCTCGTCCGCAACATACCCGCCATGCCTCTGACTGCCCCCGGCAGCCACGCACAAATCGTGCGGGTTTTTTATTTCAGGCCAGGAAGCCCCATGACCAACTCCGACATCGTCCAGAAGCTCTGGAACCTCTGCGACGTGCTGCGCGACGACGGCATCAACTACAGCGACTACGTTACCGAGTTGGTGCTCTTGCTGTTTATCAAGATGGAATACGAGCAGGTGCAGAACAACGCCAGCTTTGCCCACAAGCTACCGATAGGCGCGCGCTGGCCGGATCTGGCCGATAGATCCGGGCTCAACCTGCTCGACCACTACCGGCAGCTGCTGCTCGACTTGGGCAAGAACAGCGACCCGCTGATCGCCGCCATCTATGCCGATGCGCAGACCCGCCTGAAAGAGCCGCGCCACCTTGAGCAGCTGATCAAATCACTGGACGGCATCGACTGGTTCAGCGCCCGCCAGGACGGCCTCGGCGACCTCTACGAAGGCCTGCTGGAAAAGAATGCCAGCGAAACCAAATCCGGTGCCGGCCAGTACTTCACCCCGCGTCCGCTGATCGACAGCATCATCAACTGCATCCAGCCGCAGCCGGGTGAAACCATCCAGGACCCCGCCGCCGGCACCGCCGGTTTCTTGATTGCCGCCGACGCCTATATCAAGCGCCACAGCGACGATCATTACGACCTCGACGACAAGGCCCGCAGCTTCCAGCGCAACCGCGCCTTTGTCGGCATAGAACTGGTGCCCGGCACCCGCCGCCTGGCGCTGATGAACACCCTGCTGCACGGCATGGAAGGCGACGCAGAAGGCGTGGTGCACCTGGGCAACGCCCTCGGCCAAACCGGCGCCAGCCTGCTCAGGGTCGATGTGATCCTCTCCAACCCGCCGTTCGGCACCGCCAAGGGCGGTGGCGGCCCGACCCGCGACGACCTCACCTACAAGACCAGCAACAAGCAGCTGGCCTTCTTGCAACACATCTACCGCGGCCTCAAGCCCGGTGGCCGCGCCGCCGTGGTGCTGCCGGACAACGTGCTGTTCGAAGCCGGCGTCGGCACCGAGGTGCGCCGCGACCTGCTGGACAAGTGCAACCTGCACACAATCCTGCGCCTGCCCACCGGCATCTTCTACGCCCAGGGCGTAAAGACCAACGTGCTGTTCTTCCAGAAGGGCAGCGCCACCAACCCACGCCAGGAACAAGGCTGCACCCAGCGTGTCTGGGTGTATGACCTGCGCAGCAATATGCCCAGCTTCGGCAAACGCACCCCCTTCGGCGCCGGCCACCTGAAACCCTTCGAAGACGCCTACGGTGCGGATGCCAACGGCAACAGCCCGCGCGCCGAAAACGTCGAAGGCATCGGCGAACTCAGCCGCTTCCGCGTATTTACCCGCGCCGACATCGCCGCCCGTGGCGACTCCCTGGATATCAGTTGGCTAAAAGATGCCGATAGCCTGGACGCCAGCGAACTACCGGCACCCGAGGTGCTGGCCGGCGAGGCCATGGCTGAACTAACCGAAGCCCTGCATGAGCTGGAAGAGCTGATGAAAGCGCTGGGCGCCGGCGATGAAGTGGCGGCGCAGAAGCAGTTGATGGCGGAGGTGATGGGGTTGGCGGTGGTTGAGGGGAATGGGGAATGAGTGGCGAGCTGCCGGCCGGCTGGACGAGTTTTTCGCTGACAGATATCGGGGGGGTTTCGGGTGGCAAAACTCCTTCAAAAGCCAACCCTGAATTCTGGTCTAGCCCTGATATTCCTTGGGTATCGCCCAAAGACATGAAGAAAGACCTGCTGAATGACTCCGCAGACAAGATTTCACAAACTGCCATGGATAAAGCTGGGATGGTGCTATATCCGACCGGATCGGTATTGATGGTGACCCGGAGCGGGATTCTTCAGCACACGTTCCCGGTTGCCCTAGCGGGCGCAGATGTGACGGTCAATCAGGACATCAAAGTGCTGAGACCAAACGAAGGCATATCACCGAAATTATCCTTTTACATACTCAAGAGCTTTGGACAGGAAGTCCTTTCGGCATGCGCCAAAGACGGGACAACCGTACAAAGTATTGATTCGGAGAAGCTCGAAGCGTTTCCGTTGCCCTTGCCACCACTCGCCGAACAAACCCGCATCGTCCAAAAACTCGATGAACTGCTGGCCCAGGTCGACACCCTCAAAGCCCGCCTCGACGCCATCCCCGCCCTGCTCAAGCGCTTCCGCCAATCCGTCCTCACCGCAGCGGTTTCCGGGCGGCTGACGGAGGAGTGGCGCGTAGCCCGGATGCAATCTGGGGAGACCTATGCCCCGGATTCCGCTCAGCTCCATCCGTGCTGCTACGAAACTGACAGTGATGACGCTACCTCTGCACCGGTTAGTTGGGTGTTAACTCGCTTGGATCAGTGTGCGCACGCTCAGAATGGAAAGGCTTTTCCAAGTGCAGACTATCGAGATGCAGGAGTCAGACTGATCCGCCCCGGTAATCTCCATGTGGCCGGTCGAATAGTTTGGACTGACAGCAATACGGTTTGTTTGGATGAGGCCTACTTGCCTGGAAATGACAGATATCTTGTCCGAGCTGGCGATATTGTCATGAACTTGACAGCGCAGTCTCTGAAGGATGACTTCCTTGGGCGCGTATGTATTTATATTGATGAAATTCCTGCCCTTTTGAATCAGCGTCAATGTGTTTTCGTGTTCGATGGTAACTCCCCGTTGATGAAGGAGTATTTATTTTGGTATTTCCGATCTCCTCAGTTTAGGGCGTTCGTTGATACGCTAGATTCAGGGTCTTTGATCAAGCACATGTACACCAAGCAGCTTTCAGATCATGAGATTGCTACCCCCTCTGCCGAAGAACAAACCGAAATCGTCCGCCGCGTCGAACAACTCTTCGCCTTCGCCGATCAACTCGAAGCCAAAGTCGCCTCGGCCAAAAGCCGTATCGACCGCCTGACCCAAAGCATCCTGGCCAAGGCCTTCCGTGGCGAACTGGTGGCGCAAGACCCCAACGACGAACCGGCCAGCGTGCTGCTCGAACGCATTCAAGCCCAACGCGCCGCCGCGCCCAAAGCCAAGCGCGGCCGGAAGAGCGCGTAACCCCTTCACCGCAAAAGAAAATGCAACCCATCAGGGCGCGGAAGACGCCCGTTTAACCCCAACACACTGACAACAACTGGAAATCAAAAAGTGAATATGGAAGCCAACATCAAGAGCACTCCCGCAAAACTACTGGCCTGGCTGACAGGCGGCTTATCCAGCGTGATAGGCATCTGCTGGGCAATCATTACCTATGTATTCCCGGATCCCTCGGTTTTCGGGTTGGGCGTCGTTAACTGGAAGAACTTCCTGTCCTTCTTTGCCGCCTTCGTGTTCATGATGGCCATGATGATCGCCATGGTTGCTTGGCGGCTGCCCACCATTCCACGTCGCATGGTCAACTTCACATTGGCTGCTGGCCTGTCGGCCGGCTTCTTCGTGATCGGCATGGAGTACGCCAAACCTTCGTTCGAGTTCGCCAAGGCTCAAGAACGTATCGTCGAAAACGACAGCCCGACACTTTTTGGCAAGCGCATGGAGATGGTCGATAGCGTGCGCATCAGCTTGGTCAACTGCAACTTCATCGCCCAGACACCCTCCTGCGTATTCGAGTTCAACAGCACCAACAAAGACCGCGAGGTTCAGGTGCGTAGCGTGAGCGCGGTGTTCGAACCGGATGGCAACAACCTGCGCCTGGAAAAAACCCTGGTGGGCAATGAGGAGCTGAAGTACGGCTCTATCGAGTTGGTACGCAACCTCAACACCAAGGTCACCTTGATCTTCAAGCAAACGCGCAACGACCTGAGCACCATTCCCTCGGTCAAGCTGGTGCTTAACGGCTTGGATAACTACGAGCGGGTGATCAAGTTCAATGAAGTCAGCGCTGCCAGATAGACAGCCGGCGGCATCATGCGGATAGGTCGCTATCACCCAAATTGCCCGTACCTGGCCAACTATGTCAGCAACTACGCGCATGCAGATAACCCCGCCATCTACCAGATCGTCAAAACGGTCGGGCAGATGACGGCTGTTCTGGAGCTAACCGCAGATACGCGCTACGCGCTGCCCCAGATTAAGCGGTAACGGCCTCCTCGGGGTTCGATCCAGCAATTCGCGGCGGGGCTGTTCCTGCTCGCGTAACGCACGAGCCAGGTCACGCAGCCGCGGTCTGACGCCTCCTTTCCAGGCGTTATGCGCTGCAGCGGCCCCCGCCGTTGTTCACCTGAACCTGGTTGCCGATGCTGGCCTGTTTTACCAAGGCTACCGGCCTGGGTGTCTTGAGTTCGCCGAGGGGTTGCAGGGTGGCGCGAGCCTGATTCTGTGCTTTGAGCGCCAGCACCCCTGCCGGCATCCAGCGCTTGCGGCCGGGGCGTTCAGCCGACAAGCTAAGTCGGATGCTCACAGCATGTCGAAGAAGGCACTCATTTCATGCGTATTCTGCTCACTGGCGGCGCCGGCTTTATCGGTTCGGCGCTGATTCGCCATCTGCTCAACGACACCCAGCACCAGGTGCTCAACCTCGACAAGCTGACCTACGCCGGTAACCTCGAGTCGCTGGCCAGCGTGGCGGACAACCCGCGTTACCAGTTTCTCCAGGCGGACATCGGCGACAGCGCGACGCTGACTCGGGCCCTGGCCGAGTTCCAGCCGGACGCCATCATGCACCTGGCCGCCGAGTCGCATGTGGATCGTTCCATCGACGGCCCGGCGGCCTTTATCCAGACCAATATCGTCGGCACCTACGCCTTGCTGGAAGCGACCCGCGCCTATTGGCTGCAGCTGGACGAGGCGCGCCGGCAGGCCTTTCGCTTTCAGCATATTTCCACCGACGAGGTGTACGGCGACCTGCATGGCGTCGATCAACCGTTCACCGAGAGCACGCCCTACGCGCCCAGTTCGCCCTACTCGGCGAGCAAGGCGGCCTCCGATCATCTGGTGCGCGCCTGGCAGCGCACCTATGGTCTGCCGGTGCTGATCAGCAACTGCTCGAACAATTACGGGCCTTATCACTTCCCGGAAAAACTGATCCCGCTGGTGATCCTCAATGCGCTGGATGGCAAACCGCTGCCGGTGTACGGCGACGGTCAGCAGGTGCGTGACTGGCTGTATGTCGAGGATCATGCCCGGGCGCTGCTGAAAGTGCTGAGCGAGGGTCGGGTGGGCGAGACCTACAACATTGGCGGACACAACGAGCAGACCAATCTGCATGTGGTGCAGAGTATCTGCGCGCTGCTCGATGAACTGGCGCCGCGACCGGCCGGCGCCTACAAAGAACTCATTGCATTTGTGCAGGATCGCCCCGGCCACGACCGACGCTACGCCATCGACGCCGGCAAGATCGAGCGCGAACTGGGCTGGACGCCCGCAGAAACCTTCGCCAGCGGCCTGCGCAAGACCGTGTGCTGGTACCTGGACAACCTCGACTGGTGCCGCCGCGTGCAGGATGGTAGCTATAGACGCGAACGACTGGGCGCACTCGAGGAGCATTCCGCATGAAAGGCATCGTCCTCGCCGGCGGCTCCGGCAGCCGCCTGCACCCGATCACCCTGGGCGTGTCCAAGCAACTGCTGCCGGTCTACGACAAGCCGATGATCTACTACCCGATCTCGGTGCTGATGCTCGCCGGCATCCGCGAGATCCTGATCATCTCCACCCCCGAGGATCTGCCCAATTTCCGCAAGATGCTCGGCGACGGCAACCAGTTCGGCGTGCGCTTCAGTTATGCCGAGCAACCGTCGCCGGATGGCCTGGCCCAGGCCTTTCTGATCGGCGAGTCGTTTATCGGCGACGATTCGGTGTGCCTGATCCTCGGCGACAATATTTTCCACGGCCAGCACTTCGGCGACCAACTGGCGCGGGCCGCGGCTCATCCCTCAGGCGCCAGCATATTCGGCTACTGGGTGAAGGATCCCGAGCGCTTCGGCGTGATCGAGTTCGACGCCGACGGCCGGGCTCTTTCCATCGAAGAGAAACCCCAGCAGCCGAAGTCCGGCTACGCGGTCACCGGCCTGTATTTCTACGACAACGCGGTGGTCGAGATCGCCAAGGCGGTCAAGCCGTCGGCCCGTGGCGAGCTGGAGATCACCGACGTCAACAACGCCTACCTCAAGCGCGGCGAGCTGCGCGTCGAACGCTTCGGCCGCGGTTTCGCCTGGCTCGATACCGGCACCCACGACAGCCTGCTGGAGGCCTCGCAGTACGTGCAGACCATCGAGCATCGGCAAGGCTTGAAAGTCGCCTGCCTGGAGGAAATCGCCTTGCACAATGGCTGGATCGATCGCGCACAGTTGCTCAAGCAAGCCCAGGCCTTCGGCAAGACCGGCTACGGCCAGTACCTGTTCAAACTGGCGCAGGAGTACCCATGCAGGTAATAGCCACTGCACTGCCGGAGGTGTTGATCCTCGAACCTAAGGTGTTCGGCGACGAGCGCGGCTTCTTCTACGAGAGCTTCAACGCCCGCGCCTTCGCCGAGGCCACCGGCCTGACCCGCGCATTCGTCCAGGACAACCACTCGCGCTCGCAGCGCGGCGTGCTGCGCGGCCTGCACTACCAAGTGCAGCAAACCCAGGGCAAGCTGGTGCGGGTGACGGCCGGCGAGGTGTACGACGTGGTCGTGGATATCCGCCGCGGCTCGCCGGATTTCGGCCGTTGGGTCGGCACGCACTTATCTGCCGAGAACAAGCGCCAGCTGTGGCTGCCGGAAGGCTTCGCCCATGGCTTTCTGGTGCTCAGCGAGTTCGCCGAATGCCTCTACAAGACCACCGACTACTACGCGCCTGAACATGAGCGCTGCATTCGCTGGGATGACCCGAGCCTGGCCATCGACTGGCCGCTGAGCGCAGCGCCGCAGCTGTCCGGAAAAGACCAGGCCGGCCTCAGCCTGACCGATGCGGAGCTGTTGCCATGAAGATTCTGCTGCTCGGCCAACACGGCCAAGTCAGCCGCGAATTGCAGCTGAGCCTGCACGGGCAAGGGGAACTGATCGTGCGCGGTCGCGCTCAACTCGACCTGGCCGATCCTGCGCAGATTCGCCAGCAGCTGCGCCAATTGCGCCCCGACTTGATCATCAACGCCGCCGCCTACACCGCGGTCGATCAGGCCGAAAGCGAGCCCGAACTGGCCTTCGCCATCAACGCCACGGCGCCGGGCATTCTCGCCGAGGAAGCCGCTGCGCTGGGGGCACCGCTGATCCATTACTCCAGCGACTACGTGTTCGACGGCACAAAAAACACGCCTTATAGCGAGGAGGACGCGCCCAACCCGCTCGGGGTCTACGGCCGCAGCAAACTGGCCGGGGAGCAGGCGATCCAGGCGGTTGGCGGCGCCCACCTGATCCTGCGCACCAGCTGGGTCTACTCGCTGCACGGGCGCAACTTCCTGCTGAGCATGCAACGCCTGCTGCAGGAGCGCGACGAACTCAAGGTAGTGGCCGATCAAATCGGCGCGCCGACCTGGGCCGGCAGCATCGCCGCCGCCACCGCGCAGGTGATCCAACACTGGCACGCCGGTCAGGCCGGCCCCTGGGGCCTGTATCACCTCAGCGCCCAGGGCGAAGTGTCCTGGTTCGGCTTTGCCTGCGCGATTGCCGAGCGACTGCGCATGCAAGGCAAACCCACCGCGGCCCTGCAGCCCATCCCCGCCAGCGCCTACCCCACGCCCACACGGCGTCCGCTCAACTCGCGGCTCGACTGCGCGCGTCTGCAACGCGACTGGCAGATCCAACTGACCGACTGGCACAGCGCCCTGCTCGAGTGTCTGCACAGCCCGCGCCAGGCATAACGCACCCAGCGCGGAGCGCATCAGGCCGCCGCCCGGCGGCAAGGCGGGTTGCCGGGAAAAATGTCGAGGGAAGCCGCCCAGACTCCTGGCACAACCCTTGCTAAAGTTCGAAGATGCATACTACCTGCGACCCCCAGGCGCCTAATTCCATGAGCACAACCATCCGCACGCCCAAACGTCTTCGCTGGCGCAGCCTGGTGTTGCTTGCCCTGCTCCTGGCACCGCTGCTCTGGCCGCTGCAACAACTGGCCGAGCGTTATTACCGCGGCGGGCTGAGCGAACAGAACCGGCAGACCCTCGACCTCTACGTCGCCAACCTGCTCGGCACCCTGAACCGCTACGAGGTGCTGCCGCCGATCCTCGGGCAACTGCCGACCCTGCGCCAACTGTTGCAGGACAGTGCCGATGCTCAACTGCGCGACCGGGCCAACCGCCTGCTCAGCGGCCTACAGGAGCAGACCGGCGCCGACGTCATCTACCTGATGGCCCCCGACGGCCAGACCCTGGCGGCCTCCAACTGGGCGCAGGAGGACAGCTTCGTCGAGCGCAACTTCTCCTACCGCCCCTATTTTCGCGAGGCCATGCAGGGCCGCCCTGGACGCTTCTTCGGCCTCGGCACTACGTCCCGCAAGCGTGGCTACTTCTTCGCCGCCGCCGTGCGCGAGGGCACGCAGATCCTTGGCGTGCTGGTGGTCAAGGTCGACCTCGACCATACCGAGACCCTGTGGGGCCAGCGCCCGGAGCAACTGCTGGTCACCGACAACTACGGCGTAGTGATCCTCACCTCGCAGGCCGACTGGCGCTTCCATGCCACCCGCGAGCTGGACAATGCCGAGCGCGCCGCGATTGCCGCCACCCAGCCCTACCGCATCCAGTCGCCGCCGCCGCTGCAGCTCGAACCCGAGGCCTGGCTGCGGCAGAGCCGCCGCCTCGCTGACATCGGCTGGACGGTGAGCATTCTGGCCCCGCGCCTGTTGCTCGACCGTCCCGTGCGCAGCGCCGTCGCCATCGGTGGCGCGGCATTACTGGTGCTCATCCTGCTCCTCGGCCTGCTGATCCAGCGCCGCCGCCATTACCTCGAACGCATCGCCCTGGACGCCCAGGCGCGCCAGGAACTGGAGCAGCGCGTGCAGGAACGCACCCAGGATCTGGAGCTGCTCAACAGCCGCCTGAAACAGGAAGTGCTGGAGCGCGAACAGGCCCAGCAGGAACTGCTGCGCGCCCAGGACGAACTGGTTCAGGCCGGCAAGCTGTCGGCGCTGGGCACCATGAGCGCGAGCATCAGCCACGAGCTCAATCAGCCGCTGGCGGCGATTCGCAGCTACGCCGACAACGCCGGGGTGCTGCTCGACCACCAGCGCAGCGACGATGCCCGCGCCAACCTCAAGCTGATCAGTCAGATGACCGAGCGTATGGCCTCGATCATTTCCCACCTGCGCGCCTTCGCCCGCCGCGACCGCCACGCCCCGGAAAGCGTGGCCCTGCAACCGGCTCTCGACGACGCCCTGGCGCTGCTGGCCAAACGCCGCCGGGCGATGCAGGTCGAGCTGACTCGCGACCTGCCGGACGCCACCCTGTGGGTGCAGGCCGGCGAGACCCGCCTGCGCCAGGTACTCGGCAACCTGCTGGCCAATGCCCTCGATGCGCTGAGCGAAAAAGCCCCGCCGCGACACATCTGGCTCAGCGCCGAACGCACCGCCGCGGGCGTCGACCTGCACCTGCGCGACAACGGCCCGGGCTTCAGCGCCGAAGCCCTGCAGCGCGCCCGCGAGCCCTTCTTCACCACCAAGACCAGCACCCAAGGTTTGGGTCTGGGCCTGGCGATTTGCGATACCCTGATGCGCGCGCTCGGCGGCGAACTGCTGCTGGCCAATCACCCCGCCGGCGGCGCCCTGCTGACCCTGCGCCTGCGCGCCGCCGAACATGGCGTTAAAACCCAGTCGCCCGAGGATTTTCCCGTATGACCAGCCTCGACCCACGCACCCAGGTGCTGTTGATCGACGACGACCCCCATCTGCGCCAAGCCCTCAGCCAGACCCTCGACCTGGCCGGCCTGAAAGTCGTCAGCCTGGCCGACGCCCGTGGCGTTAGCGCGCGTATCGGCCGCGATTGGGCCGGCGTGGTGGTCAGCGATATCCGCATGCCCGGCATCGATGGCCTGCAACTGCTCGAACAGCTGCACGAACAGGATCCCGACCTGCCGGTACTGCTGATCACCGGCCATGGCGATGTGCCGCTGGCGGTGCAGGCGATGCGCGCCGGCGCCTACGACTTCCTCGAGAAGCCCTTCGCCAGCGAAGACCTGCTCGCCAGCGTGCACCGTGCCCTGGCCCTGCGCCGCCTGGTGCTGGATAACCGCTGCCTGCGCCTGGCCCTGGCCGACCGCCAGCAGTTGAGTGCGCGCCTGGTCGGCCAGTCGCCGGCCATGCAGCGCCTGCGCGAGCAGATCGGCGCCCTGGCCGGAATCAGTGCCGACGTGTTGATCCTCGGCGAAACCGGTGCCGGCAAAGAAGTGGTCGCCCGCGCCCTGCACGACCTGTCGAACCGCCGCAGCGGCCCCTTCGTCGCCATCAACGCCGGCGCCCTGGCCGAGTCGGTGGTGGAAAGCGAACTGTTCGGCCACGAACCGGGCGCCTTTACCGGCGCGCAAAAGCGCCGTATCGGCAAGTTCGAATTCGCCAACGGCGGCACCCTGTTCCTCGATGAAATCGAGAGCATGAGCCTGGAAGTCCAGGTCAAGCTGCTGCGCCTGTTGCAGGAGCGGGTGGTCGAGCGTCTGGGCGGCAATCAGTTGATCCCGCTGGACATCCGGGTGATCGCCGCGACCAAGGAAGACCTGCGCCAGGCCGCCGATCAGGGGCGCTTCCGCGCCGACCTGTATTACCGCCTGAACGTCGCCCCGCTGCGCATCCCGCCCCTGCGCGAACGCGGCGAAGACGCCCTGCTGCTGTTCCAGCACTTCGCCGATGGCGCCAGCGCCCGCCATGGCCTGCCCGGCCGCGAACTGCAACCGGGGCCGCGCGCCCTGCTCTTGCGTCACCCCTGGCCGGGCAATGTGCGCGAACTGCAGAATGCCGCGGAGCGCTTCGCCCTCGGCCTCGATCTGGGCCTCGAACTGAGCCTGGACAGCCCGCAGAGCGGCGTACCGCCCAGCGGCAACCTCAGCGAGCAGGTGGAAGCCTTCGAGCGCGCCATGATCGCCGCCGAACTGAGTCGCGGCCATGCTTCGCTGCGCAGCCTGGCCGAAGCCCTCGGCGTGCCGCGCAAGACCCTGCACGACAAATTGCGCAAGCACGGCCTGAGCGTCAGCGACACTGGCGGAAGCT
>NZ_JARRAB010000039.1 GCF_030376615.1 Pseudomonas sp. sp1636 | reverse complement strand
CTGTTTCAGGACTCGGCGCTTGAGGCTCTAGACAAGAGCAAGCTGGTTACCAAGCCCGCTGGAGCCGTTGTCTCGAAGAAACGCTACCTGATTGGTCGCAACCTGGGCAGTAGCGAGCAGGTGCATGTGGGTTACATTCGGGATACCGCAGGCATCAGCGACGACATGATGTTCTGGGCGCCACGTGGTGTGAGCCGTTTCCACTTTGTGGGTGGCGCACGCTTTATCCACGGTGGGGCTGCGTTGCAGGAAGTGGCTGTGCCGGTGCTCAAAGTGCAACAGGTACGCGGTCAGAAGGCCAAAGGCACAGCGGTGCGCAAGGCGCAGATCACAGTGCTGGGTAACAACTTCACCATTACCACCAACCGCTATGTGTTCAACCTATTGCAGACTGAGGCGGTTTCCGAACGTGTGCTTCCGGCGGTGCTGCGTGTAGGGCTATATGATGACGCAGGAGAGGCGGTATCTGCGGTGGAGCTGGTCTCCCTGGATAGCGACTCGCAGAATCTTGACCAGCGCCAACGCAAGGTGATTCTGACGCTATTGAACCGTTCGTTCTCTTCCAGTGAGCGCTATTTCTTTAAGCTGCTTGACGCCGAAACTGACGTTGAGCAGTTCCGAATTGATGTCCGTATCAACCTGGCGATTAGCAATGACTTTGACTTCTGATAGCAGCAATCTTGATTTGGATCTTGACGCTCTGCTGAACCGTTTTTTTACAGGCAAGGTGGTGCGCAAGGATCTGACCAAGCGTTTGAAGGAGGGCATCAACGTACCGGTGTACGTGCTTGAGTATTTGCTCGGCATGTACTGCGCCTCGGATAACGAGGAGGTCATTGCTGATGGTCTGGAAACCGTAAAGCGCATTCTTGCAGAAAACTACGTTCGCCCCGACGAGGCCGAAAAGGTTAAGTCGAAGATCCGCGAGCGCGGCAGTTTCAAAATCATCGACAAGGTTTCAGTAAGCCTGAACGAGCGCCGGGATATCTACCAGGCGCTATTCATGAACCTGGGCGTCAAAGATGCCGAGATTCCCAGTCGCTTTATCAAAGACTTCGAGAAGCTCCTCGCTGGTGGCATCTGGTGCATCGTGACCATGAATTATCACTTCGAGGAGGGTGGTAAAGGCTCACCTTTCACTGTGCATGACCTCAAGCCCATCCAGATGCCTAACATGGACATGGACGCGTTGTTGGAGGCGCGCAAGGCGTTCAGTGAAAACGAGTGGATTGATGTGCTGCTGCGCTCAACGGGCATGGAGCCAGCTCATTTCAATGAGCGCACGAAGTGGCATCTGCTCACTCGGATGATTGCCTTCGTCGAGAACAACTACAACTGCTGCGAGCTTGGCCCACGTGGTACGGGCAAGAGTCACATTTACAAGGAGGTCAGCCCAAACAGCATCCTAGTTTCCGGTGGCCAGACCACCGTAGCCAACCTGTTCTACAACATGTCCCGTAGGCAAGTAGGTTTAGTCGGGATGTGGGATGTGGTGGCCTTCGACGAAGTGGCGGGTATCTCGTTCAAGGACAAGGACGGCGTCCAGATCATGAAGGACTACATGGCCTCGGGCTCCTTCGCCCGTGGGCGTGACTCCATCTCAGCTTCTGCGAGCATGATGTTTGTCGGCAACATCAACCAACCGGTGGATACCTTGGTTAAGACCAGCCACCTACTGGCACCGTTTCCAAGCGCGATGATCGACTCTGCGTTTTTCGACCGTTTCCATGCCTACATTCCAGGCTGGGAGGTGCCGAAGATGCGCCCTGAGTTTTTCACCAATCGCTACGGGCTGATTACCGATTACCTGGCCGAGTTCATGCGTGAGATGCGCAAACGAAACTTTGCCGATGCCATCGACCGTTTCTTCAAGCTGGGCAACAACCTAAATCAGCGTGACACCATCGCTGTGCGCCGGACGGTCTCTGGCTTGCTCAAGCTTTTACATCCAAGTGCTGACTATGATCGTGAAGCTGTACGTCGCTGCCTTGAGTACGCATTGGAGACCCGGCGCCGGGTGAAGGAGCAGCTGAAGAAAATTGGCGGAATGGAGTTCTTCGATGTGCATTTCTCGTACATCGACGCCGACACTCTGGAAGAGACGTTCATCAGCGTGCCGGAGCAGGGCGGGGGCGGGCTGATACCCGAAGGGCAAGGTAAACCCGGGGCAATGCATCTGGTGTCGACTGGAGCCAATGGACACCTGGGGCTCTACCGTCTGGAAACCCAGATCACTGCCGGTAGCGGCAAGCTGAATATGTCCGGCCTTGGAACCAGCTCATCCGCGAAAGAAGCGCTGAAGGTTGCTTTCGACTACTTCAAAGCCAATATCAATCGTGTGAGCGCGGCGTCAAAGGTCGGAGACCATGATTACCACCTACATGCCGTTGAGCTTCATAACACTGGTGCACCCAAGGCATTGACCCTCGCAG
>NZ_JARRAB010000038.1 GCF_030376615.1 Pseudomonas sp. sp1636 | reverse complement strand
TGGGGATTCCATGCGCACTTGGACACCCAGTCCACGAACACTTGGACAGCGATTCCACGCTGACTTGGACACTCATTCCACGGCCCCTTGGACACTGATTCCACGAGCACTTGGACAGTGATCTCTCACTGATCCGACCCCCCGCTCAGGCAGGCAGCAACGCAGGATTATTCACTACCATCGACCTCTTTTCTCGAAGCGAAGAGGTCGTCGTGGAGCGTATATCCATGCGTAAAATCCGAGAGGTACTACGCCTAAAGTTCGACGCCGGCCTGTCCGTGCGCAAAATTGCCACCAGCCTACGCATCAGCAGCGGCAGTGCTGGCAATTACCTGCACCGCTTCAACGCTTGCGGGCTGACTTGGCCCACGCAGTTGTCGGACGCCGAACTGGAGCGATGTCTGTTCCCGCCAGCGCCGACGGTTCCTAGCGATCAACGTCCGATGCCGGACTGGGCTCATGTCCATGCCGAGTTACGTCGCCCCGGCGTCACCTTGGCCCTGCTCTGGCAAGAGTATCGGCTCACCCATCCGCAAGGCTTCCAATACAGCTGGTTCTGCGAGCACTACCGCCTCTGGGCTGCCAAGGTCGACGTGGTCATGCGCCAGGAACACCATGCTGGCGAAAAGCTGTTTGTCGATTACGCCGGCCAGACCGTGCCGGTCATTGATCAGCGAACCGGCGAGATCCGCCAGACGCAGATCTTCGTCGCCGTCCTCGGCGCGTCCAGCTACACCTTCGCCGAGGCCACCTGGTCGCAGAAGCTGCCTGACTGGCTGGGCTCGCACGTACGCTGCTTCGCCTTTCTCGGCGGTACATCGCAGATCCTGGTACCGGACAATCTGCGCAGCGGCGTCACCAAGGCGCATCGCTACGAGCCGGATATCAACCCCAGTTACCGCGATCTCGCCGAGCATTACGGCGTAGCCGTGCTGCCCGCGCGCTCGCGTAAACCCAAGGACAAAGCCAAGGTTGAAGTCGGCGTACAGGTCGTCGAGCGGTGGATCCTGGCGGTGCTGCGCAACCGCCAGTTCTTCTCCTTGGGCGAACTCAACACAGCCATCGCGCTGCTGCTGGATCGCCTCAATCAGAAGCCCTTCAAGAAGCTGCCCGGCTCACGCCGCTCGGCCTTCGAGACCATCGACCAACCCGCACTGCAACCGCTACCAGAACATCCGTATGTCTACGCCGAATGGAAAAAGGTGCGGGTGCACATCGACTACCACGTCGAGGTCGACGGCCATTACTACTCGGTGCCGTACCAACTGGTGAAACACCAACTCGAAGTGCGGCTAACCGCGAAGACCGTCGAGTGCTTCCACGCCAACCAGCGTGTGGCCAGCCATCTGCGCTCGCCGCACAAAGGCCGCCACACCACCCAAACCGAGCAAATGCCCAAAAGTCACCGCGAACATGCTGAATGGACGCCGCAGCGACTGATCCACTGGGCTGAGCAGACCGGGCCGAACACCGCTGGTGTCATCGCTCATATCCTCGAACGCCGAATCCATCCGCAGCACGGCTTCCGCGCCTGCCTGGGGATCCTGCGCCTGAGCAAACAGCACGGCGAAGAGCGGCTGGAAGCCGCTTGCCAGCGAGCGCTGGCACTGGGCGCGTGCAGCTATAAAAGCCTGGAATCGATCCTGCGCCAAGGGCTGGAACGGCTGCCGCTTGCCCAGCAAAACCTGCCGTTACTGCCCGAAGAACACATCAACCTGCGCGGCCCTGGCTACTACCACTGACCTGAAAAAGGAGCACCAAAATGCTGCCCAACCCGACACTCGACAAGCTACAAACCCTGCGCCTGCACGGCATGATCAAGGCGCTTGGCGAACAACACGCAACGCCTGACATCAACGATCTTAGCTTCGACGAACGCCTCGGTCTGATGGTCGACCGCGAGCTGACCGAGCGCGAAGACGCACGCCTGACTACTCGCCTCAAGGCCGCACGACTGCGCCATAACGCCTGCCTGGAAGACATCGACTACCGCAGCCCGCGCGGCCTGGACAAATCTCTGATCCTGCAACTGGGTAGCGGCCAGTGGCTGCGCGACGGCCTGAACCTGATCATCGGCGGCCCAACTGGCGTAGGCAAAACCTGGCTCGCCTGCGCGCTGGCTCATAAGGCCTGCCGCGACGGTTACAGCGTGCGTTATCTGCGCTTGCCGCGCTTGATGGAAGAACTAGGCCTGGCCCACGGCGACGGCCGCTTCGCGAAACTGATGGCGGGTTATGCCAAGACCGACTTGCTGATCCTGGACGACTGGGGCCTGGCGCCGTTTACCGCTGCGCAACGGCGCGACATGCTTGAACTGCTGGACGACCGCTACGGCAACCGCTCGACGCTAGTGACCAGCCAGATGCCAGTGGACAAATGGCACGCACTGATCGGCGATCCGACCTTGGGCGATGCGATCCTCGACCGGCTGGTGCACAACGCTTATCGGATCGAACTGAAGGGCGAATCGATGCGCAGACGCGCAACGAAATTGACGGCGACAGAGACTTCAGACTAACAATGCAATCCTGCGTCGCTGCGCTCCGACTGCCTGTCCAAGTGGACGTGGATCAGGTGTCCAAGTGAGCATGGAACGAGTGTCCAAATGATCGTGGGCTGAGTGTCCAAGTGCCGTGGAATCCGCA
>NZ_JARRAB010000037.1 GCF_030376615.1 Pseudomonas sp. sp1636 | reverse complement strand
CGGTAGGCCGCCGGCAACACGAACAGCGACAGCAGCGGCGCGCTGAGCATGCCGCCGACCATGGGCGCGGCAATGCGGCTCATCACTTCGCTGCCGGTGCCGCCACCGAGGAGGATCGGCAACAAGCCGGCGATGATCACCGCCACGGTCATGGCCTTGGGGCGTACCCGTTGCACCGCGCCTTCGCGGATCGCCTCGATCAGCGCCTGCTCGCTGCTGTCGCCGGCTTCCTCGCGTTCGGTCCAGGCGTTTTTCAGGTAGAGCAGCATGATCACGCCGAATTCCGCGGCCACCCCGGCCAAGGCGATGAAGCCGACCCCGGTGGCCACCGACAGGTGATAGCCGAGCAGGTAGAGGAACCACACCCCGCCGGTCAGGGCGAACGGCAGGGTGGCCATGATCAGCGCCGCCTCGCTGAAACGGGCGAAGCACAGGTAGAGCAAGACGAAGATGATCAGCAGGGTGGCCGGCACCACCAGCTTGAGCCGCGCATTGGCGCGTTCGAGAAACTCGAACTGCCCCGAGTAGCTCAGGCTGATGCCCGGTTGCAACTGCACCTGGGCGTCGATGCCGGTGCGCAAATCGGCCACCACCGAGGCCAGGTCGCGGCCGCGCACATCCACATAGACCCAGCCCGAGGGCCGCGCGTTCTCGCTCTTGAGCATCGGCGGGCCGTCGCTGACCTTGATCCGCGCCACGGTGCCCAAGGTGATCTGGCTGCCGGCCGGGGTGTAGATCGGCAACTGTTCGAGGCCGCTTAGCGAGTCACGCCATTCGCGCGGGTAACGCACGCTGATCGGGAAGCGCGCCAGGCCTTCGATGGTCTCGCCGACATTCTCGCCGCCGATGGCGCTGGAGACGATCGCCTGCACGTCGGCGATGTTCAGGCCATAACGCGCCGCCGCCGCCCGGTCGATATCGACGTCGATATAGCGTCCGCCGGTCAAACGTTCGGCCAGGGCCGAACTCACCCCGGGCACGGTTTTGGCGACCTTTTCGATGGCCTGGGTGGCCTCGTCGATCTGCGCCAGATTAGTGCCGGCGACCTTGACCCCGATCGGGCTCTTGATCCCGGTGGCGAGCATGTCGATGCGATTGCGGATCGGTGGAATCCAGATATTGGTCAGCCCGGGCACCTGCACCACCCGATCCAGTTCCTCCACCAGCTTGTCCGCGGTCATGCCGGCGCGCCACTGATCCTGCGGCTTGAACTGGATGGTGGTCTCGAACATCTCCAGCGGCGCCGGGTCGGTGGCGGTCTCGGCGCGGCCGGCCTTGCCGAACACATGGGCGACTTCCGGTACCGTCTTGATCATGCGGTCGGTCTGCTGCAACAGCTGCGCGGCTTTTTGCGCGGACAAGCCGGGCAGGGCCGAGGGCATGTAGAGCAGATCGCCCTCGTCCAGCGGCGGCAGGAACTCGCCGCCCAGCTGCGACAGCGGCCACAGGGTGCTGAGAAACACCAGCGCCGCAACCAGCAAAGTGGCCTTCGGCCAAGCCAATACCGCGTCCAGTGCCGGCTGGTAGATCCTGATCAGCCCGCGGTTCAGCGGGTTGCGCGCCTCGTCGGGAATCCGCCCGCGAATCCAGTAGCCCATCAGCACCGGCACCAGGGTCACCGACAGCCCCGCCGCGGCGGCCATGGCATAGGTCTTGGTGAAGGCCAGCGGGCCGAACAGGCGGCCTTCCTGGGCCTGCAGGGTGAACACCGGAATAAACGACAGGGTGATGATCAGCAGGCAGAAGAACAGCGCCGGGCCGACTTCCACCGCCGCGTCGGTAATCACCCGCCAGTGATGTTCGCCCTTGAGCTCCTCGCCGGGATGCTCCGCGCGCCAGGCCTCGATCTTCTTGTGCGCGTTTTCGATCATCACCACCGCCGCGTCGACCATGGCGCCGATGGCGATGGCGATGCCGCCGAGCGACATGATGTTGGCGTTGATGCCCTGCTGCTGCATCACGGCGAAGGCGATCAGCACGCCGACCGGCAAGGACACGATGGCCACCAGCGAGGAACGCAGGTGCCAGAGGAAGGCCGCGCAGACCAGCGCCACGACGATGAATTCCTCGATCAGCTTATGGCTGAGGTTGGTCACCGCGCGGTCGATCAGTTGGCTGCGGTCATAGGTGGTGACGATCTCCACCCCCTCCGGCAGGCTGTTTTTCAGTTCCTCGAGCTTGGCCTTGACCGCGGCGATGGTGCTGCGCGCGTTCTTGCCGCTGCGCAGGATCACCACGCCGCCGACCACCTCGCCCTCGCCATCCAGTTCGGCGATGCCGCGGCGCATCTCCGGGCCCAGCTGGATATGCGCCACCTCGCCGAGGGTTACCGGCACACCGCCGGCATCCAGGCGCAGGGGGATGGCGCGAAAGTCGTTGAGGGTCTGCAGATAACCCGAGGCGCGCACCATGAACTCGGTTTCCGCCAGTTCCAGCAGCGCGCCGCCGGTTTCCTGGTTGGCCCGGCCGATGGCCTCCGTCACCTCGGCCTGGGTCAGCCCTAAGCTGGCCAGCTTGATCGGGTCGAGTTGCACCTGGTACTGCTTGACCATGCCGCCGATGGTCGCCACTTCGGCGACGTTGGCCAGGGTCTTCAGCTCGAACTTGAGGAACCAGTCCTGCAGCGCGCGCAACTGCGCCAGGTCGTGCGCCCCGCTGCGGTCGACTAGGGCGTACTGGTAGATCCAGCCGACCCCGGTGGCGTCCGGCCCCAACGCCGGCTTGGCGCTGGCCGGCAAGCGACTCTGGATCTGGCTGAGGTATTCCAGCACCCGCGAGCGCGCCCAGTAGAGGTCGGTGTCGTCCTCGAACAAGACGTAGACGAAGCTGTCGCCGAAGAACGAGTAGCCGCGCACGGTCTTCGCCCCCGGCACCGAGAGCATGGTGGTGGCCAGCGGATAGGTCACCTGATTCTCGACGATCTGCGGCGCCTGGCCCGGGTAGGGCGTGCGGATGATCACCTGCACGTCGGACAGATCCGGTAGCGCATCGATGGGCGTGTTCTGCAGCGACCAGACGCCCCAGGCGGTGGCGAACAGGGTGGCCAGCACCACCAGGAAACGGTTGGCCACCGACCAGCGGATCAGGGCGGCGATCATGGCTGCGCCCCCTGATGGCCGTCATGGCCGCCGCTATCTTCCCGGGGCTTGGCCACCAGGTGCTCGATGCGCTCGATCTGCATGCCCTCGTCGTCGGCGCGCACCCCGACCCGCACCCGGTCGCCGGCTTTGAAACCCTCCAGCAGCGCCGGATCGGCGACCGGAAAGCGCATGCTCATGCCCGGCATGCCCAGGGTCTTGAACGGGCCGTGAGTGAGCATCACCCCATCGTCTTCGATGGCGTCGATCTGCCCTTCGGCTTCGTGCAGGGCCGGTTGCAGTTCGACCTCGGCCGCCGGCGCGCCCAGTTGCTGGGCCAGGATGCCGCGCAAACTGGCTTCGGAATCGAGCAGGAACTGCCCGGAGGCGACCACCTGCTGCCCCTCCTGCAACCCCTCGAGGATCTGCGTGTTGCCCGCGGCCTCGTGACCCAGACGCACTTCCAGCGGGCGGTAACGGCCATCGCCTTCGGCCAGCATCACCAGGGCGCGGCGACCGCTGCGGATCACCGCCTCGCTCGGCACCAACAAGGCATCGCGCTCGGCCGGGCGGGCCAGGCGCACTTGGGCGGTCAGCCCCGGACGCAGGCGGCCATCTGGGTTGGCCAGTTCGACCCGGACGCGCAGGGTACGGCTATCGAGGTTGGCCTGGGGCAGGATGGCGTCGATGCTGCCGCCGAGCACTTCGCCAGGAAAGGCCGGCAAACGCGCCTCGACCAACTGGCCTTGGTGCAGGCCCAGGGCTTCGGCCTCGGGCACCGCCACATCCAGCCACACGCTGCGCAAGCCGTTGATGGTGGCCAGGGTGTCGCCCGCCATCAGGCTCATGCCCTCGCGGACATTGAGTTGTTGCAGCACGCCGGCAATCGGGCTGGTCACCGTCCACAGCGCCTGCACCTTGCCGCTGCGCTCGAAGCGGGCGATCAGCGCCGGCGGCATGCCGGCCAGGCGCAGGCGCTGGCGCGCCGCCGCCAACAGCGCGGGATCGCCGGCATCGCGCAGGGCCAGATACTCTTCCTGGGCACTCACCCACTCGGGCACCAGCAAGTCGGCCAGGGGCGCGCCGGCTTCGAGCAGGTCTTCGGGGGCGCGGGCGTAAACGCGCTCGACGAAACCGCCGCTGCGCGCCTGGATCACGGCGATATCGCGGCTGTTGAAGGTCAGGTTACCGGTCGCTTCCAGGCTGTTGGCCAGCGCCCCACGGGTCACCGGGGCCAGGCGCATGCCGAGGTTCTGGGTGATGCTGGCATCGATGCTGACCGTCGC
>NZ_JARRAB010000036.1 GCF_030376615.1 Pseudomonas sp. sp1636 | reverse complement strand
GAGCTTTGGCTATACCGCGAAACGATGGGCAGGCAGCCCTGCGGGCTGCATTCGCCGCGGGGCGCGTGACCCGCATGGGGAAATGCCGCTAGCCTGTCAGGAACAGGCGCGGCCCTCCACAAGAGATCGCGCATGCAACACATAATTCGGACATGGCCTTTTCGTTGCCCCGGCGTCGCCTCACCAACGTTTGCTCAAGCACAAGGAAGCCTCCTCAGATGGCGTACCACCAGCACCCCCTCGATGTCACCACCCTGCCCACCTGGAAGGCCCTTGAGTCGCACCGAGCCAGTTTGCAGAACTTCAGCATGCGCGAGGCGTTCAGCATGGACGCGCAGCGTTTCGACCGACTCTCATTGAGCAGTTGCGGCCTGTTTCTCGATTACTCGAAAAACCTGATCACCCTGGAAACCCGCGACCTGTTGGTCAGCCTGGCCAAGGAATGCGGGCTGGAACAGGCTATTCGGGCGCAGTTCGACGGTGAGCCGATCAATGCCTCGGAAGCACGCCCGGCCCTGCACACCGCGCTGCGCCGGCCGATCGGCGACAAGGTACTGGTCAACGGGGTCGACGTGATGCCCGAGGTGCAACGCGTGCTGCACCAGATGACCGAACTGGTCGGGCGGGTGCACGACGGCCTGTGGCGCGGCTACAGCGAGAAGCCGATCACCGACGTGGTCAACATCGGCATCGGCGGCTCCTTCCTCGGCCCGCAACTGGTGTCCGAGGCGCTGCTGCCGTTCGCCCAGCGCGGCGTACGCTGCCACTATCTGGCCAATATCGACGGCAGCTCGTTCCACGAACTGGCCGCCAAGCTGCGCGCGGAAACCACCCTGTTCATCGTCTCGTCGAAGTCCTTCAGCACCCTGGAAACCCTGAAAAACGCCCAGGCCGCGCGCCGCTGGTACTTGGCCCAGGGCGGCTCCGAGGGCGAGCTGTACCGGCACTTTATCGCGGTATCGAGCAACACCCAGGCGGCGGTGGACTTCGGCATCCATGTCGAGAACGTGTTCCCGATGTGGGACTGGGTCGGCGGGCGTTATTCGCTGTGGTCGGCCATCGGCCTGCCGATTGCCATGTCGATCGGCATGTCCAACTTCAAGGAGCTGCTGTCCGGCGCCTACAGCATGGATCAGCACTTCCTCAACGCCCCCTTCGAAAGCAACATGCCGGTGCTGCTGGCCTTGCTGGGGATCTGGTACGGCAACTTCTGGGGCGCGCAGAGCCAGGCGATCCTGCCCTACGACCATTACCTGCGCAATATCACCAAACACCTGCAGCAGCTGGACATGGAGTCCAACGGCAAGCGCGTGCGCCAGGACGGCCAAGCGGTAGCCTGCACCACCGGCCCGGTGATCTGGGGCGGGGTCGGCTGCAACGGCCAGCATGCCTATCACCAGCTGCTGCACCAGGGCACCCAACTGATTCCGGCGGACTTCATCGTCCCGGTGGTCAGCTACAACCCGGTCGCCGACCACCACCAGTGGCTGTACGCCAACTGCCTGTCGCAGAGCCAGGCGCTGATGCTCGGCAAGACCCGCGAAGAAGCCGAGCGCGAACTGCGCACCCAAGGTCTGAGCGAAGCCGAAGTGCAGCGCCTGGCGCCACACAAGGTGATCCCCGGCAACCGGCCGAGCAACACCCTGGTGCTCGAACGCATCAGCCCGCGCCGGCTCGGCGCCCTGGTGGCGATGTACGAGCACAAGGTGTTCGCCCAGAGCGCCATCTGGGGCATCAACGCCTTCGACCAGTGGGGCGTGGAGCTGGGCAAGGAGCTGGGCAAGAGCGTCTATTCCCGCCTGCTCGGCAGCGAGGAGAGCCCGGCCGAGGACGCCTCGACCCAGGGGTTGATCGAATTCTTCCGCGGCCGCCACCGCGGCTGAGCATCAGCCACGCACAACCCGGCCCAGGCCGGGTTGTTGCTTTTTGCCGCTACGCTTGTGCCAGACCGCCGGCGCGAGATGCGCAGCCCGCCCCATGCGCCCGCACTTGAACCCGACCTTGGCGCGGATGCTAACCTTATGCCCACCGCGGCCACACAAAAATAAGGATCCGCCATGTTCGAGATCACTCGTCACCCCGTCACCGAGGCCGTGCGGCAGCACGCGCACCTGAACGACGCCGACTACCAGCGCCTGTATCGGCAATCCATCGAGCAGCCGGAAATCTTCTGGGCCGAGCAGGCCAAGGCCTTTCTCGACTGGTCGAAGCCCTGGGCCAAGGTCTACAGCGGCGACTTGAAAAAGGGCCGGGCCAGTTGGTTCAAGGGCGGCCAACTGAACGTCAGCTACAACTGCATCGACCGGCATCTGCAGCAACGCGGTGAACAGGTCGCCCTGATCTGGGAAGGCGACAACCCCAGCGAATCCGCCCACATCACCTACAACAAGCTGCACCACCACGTCAGCCGCCTGGCCAACGTACTGAAAAGCCGTGGCGTGAAAAAAGGCGACCGGGTGTGCATCTACATGCCGATGATCCCGGAAGCCACCTACGCCATGCTCGCCTGCACGCGCATCGGCGCGGTGCATTCGGTGGTGTTCGGCGGCTTCTCCCCGGATGCTCTGCGCGACCGCATCCTCGATGCCGATTGCCGCACGCTGATCACCGCCGACGAGGGCGTGCGCGGCGGCAAGTACGTGGCGCTCAAGGCCAACGTCGACAAGGCGCTGCAGAGTTGCCCGGACGTCTCCACGGTGGTGGTGGTCGAGCGTACCCAGGGCCAGATCGACTGGGTAGAGGGGCGCGACATCTGGTACCACCAAGCCCTGAGCGAGGCGTCCAGCGACTGTCCGCCAGAGCCGATGGACGCCGAAGACCCGCTGTTCATCCTCTACACCTCGGGCAGCACCGGCAAACCCAAGGGCGTGCTGCACAGCACCGGCGGCTATCTGCTGATGGCCGCCATAACCCACAAGTACGTATTCGACTACCACGAAGGCGATATCTACTGGTGCACCGCCGATGTCGGCTGGGTCACCGGCCACAGCTATATCGTCTACGGCCCGCTGGCCAACGGCGCCACCAGCCTGATCTTCGAAGGCGTGCCCAATTACCCCGACGCCTCGCGTTTCTGGCAGGTGATCGACAAGCACCGGGTGAACATCTTCTATACCGCGCCGACCGCTATTCGCGCCCTGATGCGCGAAGGCGAAGAGCCGGTGAAGAAAACCTCGCGTTCGAGCCTGCGTCTGCTCGGCAGCGTCGGCGAACCGATCAACCCGGAAGCCTGGGAATGGTATTTCAACGTGGTCGGCGATAAGCGCTGCCCGATCGTCGACACCTGGTGGCAGACCGAGACCGGCGCCATCCTGATCACTCCGCTGCCCGGCGCCACCGACCTCAAGCCGGGCTCGGCGACCCGGCCGTTCTTCGGCGTACAACCGGCGCTGCTCGACGAGCAGGGCCAGGAGATCGACGGCGCCGGCTCAGGTGTGCTGGCGATCAAGGCCAGCTGGCCGAGCCAGATCCGCAGCATCTACGGCGACCACCAGCGCATGGTCGACACCTACTTCAAAGCCTACCCCGGCTACTACTTCAGCGGCGACGGTGCGCGCCGCGACGAGGACGGCTATTACTGGATCACCGGCCGGGTCGACGACGTGATCAACGTCTCCGGCCATCGCATCGGCACCGCCGAGGTGGAAAGCGCCCTGGTATTGCACGACGCGGTCGCCGAGGCGGCGGTGGTTGGCTACCCGCACGACATCAAGGGCCAGGGCATCTACGCCTTCGTCACCCCGATGAACGGCGTGGAGCCCAGCGAGGAACTGAAAAAACAACTGCTCGACATGGTCGGCCAGGAAATCGGCGGCTTCGCCAAGCCCGAGCTGATCCAGTGGGCGCCCGGCCTGCCGAAAACCCGCTCGGGCAAGATCATGCGGCGCATTCTGCGCAAGATCGCCTGCAACGAACTGGACACCCTCGGCGACACCTCGACCCTGGCCGACCCCAGCGTGGTGGAGAGCCTGATCGAGCAGCGCCTGAACCGCTAACGCGTAGGGCGTACGGCCTCAGGAACGCGGCGAGCCGGCCGCCTCGGTCGGCGTACTGCCGCGTGCCCGCAACCCTCTGGAGCTGCCGGGCGGATGATCCTGTCGCTGGCAGCTGTCCATGGCGTCTGCGCCTGACCGCCTGGTTCGCGCACTGGCCCAAAAGCAAGCCCCTGTGCAACCATAGCGCCCTTGCTGCAACTCACCGCCCCCACTTTTCTGAGGAAGCCCATCATGCAAGAAGTCGTCATCGTCGCCGCCACCCGCACCGCCGTCGGCAGCTTCCAGGGTTCGCTGGCGGGCATCCCCGCCCCGGAGCTGGGCGCCGCGGTGATCCGTCAGTTGCTGGAACAAACCGGCCTGAACGGCGCCGAGGTCGACGAGGTGATCCTCGGCCAGGTGCTCACCGCCGGCTCCGGGCAGAACCCGGCGCGCCAGGCGGCGATCCTCGCCGGCCTGCCCCATGCGGTGCCGGCGCTGACCCTGAACAAGGTCTGCGGCTCT
>NZ_JARRAB010000035.1 GCF_030376615.1 Pseudomonas sp. sp1636 | reverse complement strand
CAGAAAGCCGTGATCAGCCGTCACCAACACCCGATGACCGTTCAGGTTATTGATGATGCGACTTACGATGGACTCCAACTCTTCAATAGCATCGCGGCAAGCACTGAAGGTGCTGCTCTCGGTGCTTGCGGTGTCACCAACGGCATCAATCTTGTTGTGATAAATGTAGATAACACGGTAAGGCTTGATCAGCTCTCGCCCATCAGTCTTGTTCATGGTCAGGAAGTCTTCGGCACGCAGGGCCAGACCATTCACGCTGGCTAGAATCTTGTTACGCGCCTCAAGACCATCACTACTCAGTCCATCCACCTGAACCAAGCCCGCATCGGTATAGCTCAGAGACTTGTGCGGCAGCAGGCTGGCCATACCGAGCTTGGTGTAAGACGGCAGAACACCCAGTTGGCTACTCAGCTCTGCGGCGAACCTATACTTACCATTTAGCGACTCACTCAGCTCCTGAGCCACCTCGTAGCGCAGCGCATCGCTGATCACCACGAACACCCGACGATCCTCGCCACCTTTCAGATAGCGCTCCACCTCCTCGGCATAGAAGTTTTGTTGATTGAGTAGGTCAGGCAATTGCCACTGTTGCAGCAGGCCGCCATCGACGAAGCTGCCCCACTTCTGTGCTAGTGGTTGCAGGAAGCCATTCAAGTAGTCCTGCTCAACTCGGGAGGTCAGCGGGGACAAGGCGTCCGGACTACGTGCGTACACAGCATCAGCGGCTTCGTGATACATCCGGTAGAGTTGATCGAAACGATAAAGCTCACCGGTGTAAGCGCTGTAGCAGGCCTCAGCGGAAGCAAAAGAAAAACCGCCGGCGTAACGCAGCTTCAGCTCGAACAGTTCAGATGCTGCAATCAGCGAGCGGTAGTAGGCGTACCAAACCGAACGGTTGGCGTCCTCGTTATCTGGCCAGCGAGGATTGGCCCAGTAACCATCCATGCGCCGGCTGGCCATATCCCGCAATTTCAGGCCAACCGCTTCGCTGGTATTAGAGAGCACGGCATCTCGCAAACGCTCGGCAATCTGACGCTCAACATCAACAAAGGTACTGACGGCCATCAGTGCTTCCAAAGGCACCTGAGCCAACAATTCTGTCGGACGTAGATCTGCCGCCACCCGCTTCGATAAACTATCATATGCACGCTGCCGCAAGGTGCTGTCGCGCCACTGCGACAAGAAGACCGCGACATTTGCAGCGCGTGCGGGGTTGAGCTGGAGAGCCTTTAGGTTAGTCGGGGCCTGGGAATGCAAGGCATGCCCGATATCAGTTGCAAACAACCGCACCAGGAAATGACGCAGGGATGGTTCGCCATGCTGATAACCGAAGGCCTGCAACATCAGCTGCCAGAACACCGGTTGCATATCGAACTTAGAGATCGACTCCCACAGAGGGTTATTCTCAAGTTCTTCGGCCTCGGCCAAGGTGGCGAAAATAGCCGTGAGCACTGCAAACAATTCAGCCTGCTCAACCTTGGCCAATACCGCGAGGATCTTCAGATCTAACGCTGCCTCATCGTCATCCGGATTGAGCAGTCGCTGGATCTTGGTTACCCGATCTTTACTGGCAAAGAACGCACTACGCAGCTTCAGGTGCTCACGCAAACTGTGCTGACGCAGTCCCAGTTCCTGCAAGAGCATGGACGTACGATCCGCTGCAAATGGCGCGGCATAAAGTCGAATATCCAGCAACCAATCCTGCTCTGGCTCGGGGCGATGACTGTCTTCGTAAATAAGGAAAAGGCCACTCGGATTCAGCAACTCGACCTGTTGCTTGATCGCCAGCGCTGGCGTCTTCGAGCGGCGCAAAACCTGAACATTCTGCAAGGTCAGCGCTTCCAAGGTCTCGCTGAACTCGCCCATCGGATCTTCCCACCAAACCACTCGGCTGACGGCAAACTGCTGCTGTAGGCCGTCGATGATCCGTTCGATTTGTGCAGACTGCTCAGACATCAATCACCGCCTCCAGTGGGTTTATAAAACCCACCTAAAATAAACTTTCAGTGCTTTTTTAGAATAAAAAATAAACCAACCGTACAGGGCTGGGTTTCCAACCAATGCGTTATGAGGAGCTTTGAACCACGGAGATTTACTGGCCAGACCTCACCATCAAACGCAGTAAAACCTGCTCCAGTCGAGCCAAGGACTCTGCGCGCTTACCCTCAGCCATGGCGCGAATATTTGTAAGTTTCCAGTTAACGGCTGGCAGCTCTGAAATACCAGCCAGATCGAGCAGCGACCAGTCGGGCTGGCCACGTTTAAGTGATAGCAAAAACGCGACATCCCGATGCGCGATCTGTGCTCGAATGGCATCCATTAACGCGGCCTGGGTGGCTTCGAGCTGATCCAGGCCGACAGTCTCGCGTGTCATGCCAGAAAACTCAGCCTGATAGATCTGCTTCAGAGGTTTCCAGCGTGGCTCCAACAAATCAGCCATCGGCCGGCCATGGCTGATTAGATACACGAGAAAACCTTCAAAGATTTCCCGCGTCAGCCCCTCCTCCCTAAGCATCAGCATCACATCAAACAAATCACGAGGATGCTGACGGTCGAGTGCAGCGCAGATTTTACCTCCATAGAGATCCGGCAAAGACACGACCGGCATACTGGCAAAGCCAAACTCATCCTCGACTTCTGCGACCACATCCCGCTGCACAGGCAGATGCACAGTACCGCGCAGCACCGGAGAAACTTCGACTTTGATCTGCGCCGTTGCTGAGCGCACAAGAATGCGAAGCTCATCCGGTCGATTGGTTTGCAGAGTGGCTTTGACGCCTGGCATGCCCCGCTCGACAGATGCTGCAATACGGCCCAGTGCTGCACGCGCATCATCCAAGGCTTCTTGCCGTGAAGCATTCGGCAAGTAAGCCAAGTCGATATCAACCGAAAGACGGGGCAAATTGCGCACAAATAGATTGATGGCGGTTCCGCCTTTCAATGCAAAACAGTTTTCCACCGCGACCAAGGGTAGCGTCTGCACTAAAAGACGAACCTGGGCTGCATAACGAGCATCAAGAGGCATCAGCAAATTGCTCCGGCACCGTAATCAGAAATTGCTTGTCCAGACACCCACCCGCAATTAACTGCCGTTTGCCAGTACCCAGGTCGACTCGCATCACATCGAGACGGGAATACCACGCATGCCCAGAATGGCGTGCCAGCAACAGAAACACCCGTTTCACACGTACTGAGCGACAGGCCTCCAGCAAGCGTTGTAAACGCCTGGGGCTCAGGGTCGCCAAACCGTTTAGCAGCTCCGCTACCGAACTGAACAATGCCTCATCTTGACTGGCGTGGATCAGCTCAAGTACCGCCCGCTCAGGACAGGAAATCTGCAACTCGAACTCGCGATGAGCAGGCTTGAAGGTTTGCCAGGCAGCAGAATCCAGCTCGCTGAAAAGATTGGCCGCAATGCAGCGAATCGACACCCCCCACTTATGTTCAGCGAACCAGCCAGGCAGTCTTAAACCAGGGGGGGCAAACAAGGTCACCACATCCTCGCCTAGCGGCAGGTAGTGGCTGTAGCCTTGCAAAGCAAGGGCAGTTTGGCCGCCTGGCCAGACTTTCAAGAGGCCGTCCTGCTGCAAGCCAAATACGCCTCCCAGCCAGTCGACGCTATCGCTACGGCGCTGCCAGGCACCATGGCCAATCCGCTCAATCCAACCGGACTGCTGGTACTTGCGCGCTAGGCTACTGCCAACACCATGCTGGTGTAACCAGCTCTGAGTGACAATAACTCCAGAGGGCCAGTCTGCAATGAGATGGTTTATTTTCACGCATAAAACCTAGCGAAATGATCATCCGATTGAAAAATTATAAACCAAAGCATCATTACCACAAGCTAGAAATACCCTGGGGAGCGCAGTTATCAAGATCTGAGCGCCTCAATCACTACCAATCAATCCCAACAGTATTTGCTCCAGGCGATCCGCTTCGGCAGCTACCGAGGCCGCAATAAAGGCTAGCTCCTCACTGTTGAAATGAACGACCGGATGACAGGCCCTAACGGCCAACTGCCCACGTTGGTCAACGTGGAAATCCACCAGATCAAATTCCAGATTACGCTTGAGCGTATGGGTCACGAGCGGGCACGCAGACATGGCTTTTCCATTCCGTGCCAATGCCTGCGTGGCGTGGCTATCCAAGACGACTGAGCTAAAGATCACGTGCGAATCGTTGAGCCGCCATGCCACCAACTGCTCACGAGCTTCATGGTGGAACAGAAATGAAAGCAATCCATCGCCCTGCTCCCTGATGGTGACGCGACCACTTTGTTCGCAAAGGGCAGAGATCATTGCCTTCAACTTGAGCCTAAAGTTGCTGGGGACGACCACTAATTTTCCAGCACCCATGACCCGTTGATAAACATCCATCACTTCTTGGTTAATCAAAACCTCTTCACCACCTGCATACACCTCGGCATTGCGCTGAATCAGCAACGCATCGGTGTCCGGCTCAACCCCGACAAGCTGCAATCGAACTAGTGGATCAGCCTGCATACCTCGCAACCAATCGACTCGCCCGCCTGCATCGAGGCCCTCCAGAGCACATACACGCTCTGAGACTGAACTGGCGGAAAGAAGCAGCTCAGCAAACCCTTTTGCACTGCGCACCTGAATTGAAATCGGAGCTAGCTCATCCCCACTCCAGCCCCAACCATCAGAGGTTTCACGAAGTACCTGCGGCTGGCTGGAGTGATTGAGCATATGGGTAATGCAACGCTCGACTTGACCACGAACATGGCTCAATCGGCTTTCTACCCTGCCCTGTTCTACGACGAGCGATGAGCACAAGCTCTCTCCGGACAAATCCTCCAGACCGATCCTGAACAAGCTTTCGAGTGGCTCAGTAATCTGTGGCTCAATTCCATTTGAGCAAGCCAACTGCTGACGAAGATCGATGTCTTGCTGAAATGACACACTGCTATCGCCCAATTTATGCAGTGAGCGCTGGAAAGCGTTCAGATTGGCTGCGGCCTGGCGAACCTGAAAAAACTCAAGGCTCTCACGAATATGTG
>NZ_JARRAB010000034.1 GCF_030376615.1 Pseudomonas sp. sp1636 | reverse complement strand
TCACAAGTAACACTCGTTAATTTGAGAGTTTTTTGTCGATTGCTGAGCCAAGTTTAGGGTTTTCACAAAACCCAAGCAGTATTAAAACTGAAGAGTTTGATCATGGCTCAGATTGAACGCTGGCGGCAGGCCTAACACATGCAAGTCGAGCGGTAGAGAGGAGCTTGCTTCTCTTGAGAGCGGCGGACGGGTGAGTAATGCCTAGGAATCTGCCTAGTGGTGGGGGATAACGTTCGGAAACGGACGCTAATACCGCATACGTCCTACGGGAGAAAGCGGGGGACCTTCGGGCCTCGCGCCATTAGATGAGCCTAGGTCGGATTAGCTAGTTGGTGAGGTAACGGCTCACCAAGGCGACGATCCGTAACTGGTCTGAGAGGATGATCAGTCACACTGGAACTGAGACACGGTCCAGACTCCTACGGGAGGCAGCAGTGGGGAATATTGGACAATGGGCGAAAGCCTGATCCAGCCATGCCGCGTGTGTGAAGAAGGTCTTCGGATTGTAAAGCACTTTAAGTTGGGAGGAAGGGCAGTAACTTAATACGTTGCTGTTTTGACGTTACCGACAGAATAAGCACCGGCTAACTCTGTGCCAGCAGCCGCGGTAATACAGAGGGTGCAAGCGTTAATCGGAATTACTGGGCGTAAAGCGCGCGTAGGTGGTTTGTTAAGTTGGATGTGAAAGCCCCGGGCTCAACCTGGGAACTGCATCCAAAACTGGCCAACTAGAGTACGGTAGAGGGTGGTGGAATTTCCTGTGTAGCGGTGAAATGCGTAGATATAGGAAGGAACACCAGTGGCGAAGGCGACCACCTGGACTGATACTGACACTGAGGTGCGAAAGCGTGGGGAGCAAACAGGATTAGATACCCTGGTAGTCCACGCCGTAAACGATGTCAACTAGCCGTTGGGTTCCTTGAGAACTTAGTGGCGCAGCTAACGCATTAAGTTGACCGCCTGGGGAGTACGGCCGCAAGGTTAAAACTCAAATGAATTGACGGGGGCCCGCACAAGCGGTGGAGCATGTGGTTTAATTCGAAGCAACGCGAAGAACCTTACCTGGCCTTGACATGCTGAGAACTTTCCAGAGATGGATTGGTGCCTTCGGGAACTCAGACACAGGTGCTGCATGGCTGTCGTCAGCTCGTGTCGTGAGATGTTGGGTTAAGTCCCGTAACGAGCGCAACCCTTGTCCTTAGTTACCAGCACGTAATGGTGGGCACTCTAAGGAGACTGCCGGTGACAAACCGGAGGAAGGTGGGGATGACGTCAAGTCATCATGGCCCTTACGGCCAGGGCTACACACGTGCTACAATGGTCGGTACAAAGGGTTGCCAAGCCGCGAGGTGGAGCTAATCCCATAAAACCGATCGTAGTCCGGATCGCAGTCTGCAACTCGACTGCGTGAAGTCGGAATCGCTAGTAATCGTGAATCAGAATGTCACGGTGAATACGTTCCCGGGCCTTGTACACACCGCCCGTCACACCATGGGAGTGGGTTGCACCAGAAGTAGCTAGTCTAACCTTCGGGGGGACGGTTACCACGGTGTGATTCATGACTGGGGTGAAGTCGTAACAAGGTAGCCGTAGGGGAACCTGCGGCTGGATCACCTCCTTAATCGAAGACTTCAGCTTCTTCATAAGTTCCCACACGAATTGCTTGATTCATTGAAAAAGACGATTAGGTTAGAAGCCCGTTATTGGGTCTGTAGCTCAGTTGGTTAGAGCGCACCCCTGATAAGGGTGAGGTCGGCAGTTCGAATCTGCCCAGACCCACCAATTGTCAATTGAGTGGGGTGAGGCCTTGCGAGTACCTGGGGCCATAGCTCAGCTGGGAGAGCGCCTGCCTTGCACGCAGGAGGTCAACGGTTCGATCCCGTTTGGCTCCACCACTTTATTGTGTTGTCGAGAGTTCAGAAATGAGCGTTCCAGGGCAGTCCTGTTGAATGTTGATTTCTGGTCTTTGGCCGGTAAGAAAAATCGTTCTTTAAAAATTTGGGTATGTGATAGAAGTGACTGATTGACTGCTTTCACTGGCAGTTAATTTGGTCAAGGTAAAATTTGCGTGTTCTCAATTGCAAATTTTCGGCGAATGTCGTCTTCACGTTATAGACAGTAACCAGATTGCTTGGGGTTATATGGTCAAGTGAAGAAGCGCATACGGTGGATGCCTTGGCAGTCAGAGGCGATGAAAGACGTGGTAGCCTGCGAAAAGCTTCGGGGAGGTGGCAAACAACCTGTGATCCGGAGATGTCTGAATGGGGGAACCCACCTAACATAAGTTAGGTATCTTGCACTGAATACATAGGTGTAAGAGGCGAACCAGGGGAACTGAAACATCTAAGTACCCTGAGGAATAGAAATCAACCGAGATTCCCTTAGTAGTGGCGAGCGAACGGGGACTAGCCCTTAAGTGGCTTTGAGATTAGCGGAACGTTCTGGAAAGTACGGCCATAGTGGGTGATAGCCCTGTACGCGAAAATCTCTTAGTCATGAAATCGAGTAGGACGGAGCACGAGAAACTTTGTCTGAATATGGGGGGACCATCCTCCAAGGCTAAATACTACTGACTGACCGATAGTGAACTAGTACCGTGAGGGAAAGGCGAAAAGAACCCCGGAGAGGGGAGTGAAATAGATCCTGAAACCGTATGCGTACAAGCAGTGGGAGCCTACTTTGTTGGGTGACTGCGTACCTTTTGTATAATGGGTCAGCGACTTATATTCAGTGGCAAGCTTAACCGAATAGGGGAGGCGTAGCGAAAGCGAGTCTTAATAGGGCGTTTAGTCGCTGGGTATAGACCCGAAACCGGGCGATCTATCCATGGGCAGGTTGAAGGTTGGGTAACACTAACTGGAGGACCGAACCGACTACCGTTGAAAAGTTAGCGGATGACCTGTGGATCGGAGTGAAAGGCTAATCAAGCTCGGAGATAGCTGGTTCTCCTCGAAAGCTATTTAGGTAGCGCCTCGTGTATCACTGCTGGGGGTAGAGCACTGTTTCGGCTAGGGGGTCATCCCGACTTACCAAACCGATGCAAACTCCGAATACCAGCAAGTGTCAGCACGGGAGACACACGGCGGGTGCTAACGTCCGTCGTGAAAAGGGAAACAACCCAGACCGTCAGCTAAGGTCCCAAAGTTATGGTTAAGTGGGAAACGATGTGGGAAGGCTTAGACAGCTAGGAGGTTGGCTTAGAAGCAGCCACCCTTTAAAGAAAGCGTAATAGCTCACTAGTCGAGTCGGCCTGCGCGGAAGATGTAACGGGGCTCAAACCATACACCGAAGCTACGGGTTCAACGTAAGTTGAGCGGTAGAGGAGCGTTCTGTAAGCCTGTGAAGGTGAGTTGAGAAGCTTGCTGGAGGTATCAGAAGTGCGAATGCTGACATGAGTAACGACAATGGGAGTGAAAAACTCCCACGCCGAAAGACCAAGGTTTCCTGCGCAACGTTAATCGACGCAGGGTGAGTCGGCCCCTAAGGCGAGGCAGAAATGCGTAGTCGATGGGAAACGGGTTAATATTCCCGTACTTCTAATTACTGCGATGGAGGGACGGAGAAGGCTAGGCCAGCACGGCGTTGGTTGTCCGTGTTTAAGGTGGTAGGCTGAATGCTTAGGTAAATCCGGGCGTTCAAGGCCGAGAACTGATGACGAGTTATCTTTTAGATGACGAAGTGGTTGATGCCATGCTTCCAGGAAAAGCTTCTAAGCTTCAGGTAATTAGGAACCGTACCCCAAACCGACACAGGTGGTTAGGTAGAGAATACCAAGGCGCTTGAGAGAACTCGGGTGAAGGAACTAGGCAAAATGGCACCGTAACTTCGGGAGAAGGTGCGCCGGTGAGGGTGAAGTATTTACTGCGTAAGCCCACGCCGGTCGAAGATACCAGGCCGCTGCGACTGTTTATTAAAAACACAGCACTCTGCAAACACGAAAGTGGACGTATAGGGTGTGACGCCTGCCCGGTGCCGGAAGGTTAATTGATGGGGTTAGCTAACGCGAAGCTCTTGATCGAAGCCCCGGTAAACGGCGGCCGTAACTATAACGGTCCTAAGGTAGCGAAATTCCTTGTCGGGTAAGTTCCGACCTGCACGAATGGCGTAACGATGGCGGCGCTGTCTCCACCCGAGACTCAGTGAAATTGAAATCGCTGTGAAGATGCAGTGTATCCGCGGCTAGACGGAAAGACCCCGTGAACCTTTACTATAGCTTTGCACTGGACTTTGAGCTTGCTTGTGTAGGATAGGTGGGAGGCTTTGAAGCGTGGACGCCAGTCTGCGTGGAGCCAACCTTGAAATACCACCCTGGCAACCTTGAGGTTCTAACTCTGGTCCGTTATCCGGATCGAGGACAGTGTATGGTGGGTAGTTTGACTGGGGCGGTCTCCTCCTAAAGAGTAACGGAGGAGTACGAAGGTGCGCTCAGACCGGTCGGAAATCGGTCGTAGAGTATAAAGGCAAAAGCGCGCTTGACTGCGAGACAGACACGTCGAGCAGGTACGAAAGTAGGTCTTAGTGATCCGGTGGTTCTGTATGGAAGGGCCATCGCTCAACGGATAAAAGGTACTCCGGGGATAACAGGCTGATACCGCCCAAGAGTTCATATCGACGGCGGTGTTTGGCACCTCGATGTCGGCTCATCACATCCTGGGGCTGAAGCCGGTCCCAAGGGTATGGCTGTTCGCCATTTAAAGTGGTACGCGAGCTGGGTTTAGAACGTCGTGAGACAGTTCGGTCCCTATCTGCCGTGGACGTTTGAGATTTGAGAGGGGCTGCTCCTAGTACGAGAGGACCGGAGTGGACGAACCTCTGGTGTTCCGGTTGTCACGCCAGTGGCATTGCCGGGTAGCTATGTTCGGGAAAGATAACCGCTGAAAGCATCTAAGCGGGAAACTTGCCTCGAGATGAGATCTCACTGGAACCTTGAGTTCCCTAAAGGGCCGTCGAAGACTACGACGTTGATAGGTGGGGTGTGTAAGCGCTGTGAGGCGTTGAGCTAACCCATACTAATTGCCCGTGAGGCTTGACCATATAACACCCAAACAATTTGCTGTTTGTGTGTCAGACGTAAGACTGCAACGAACCGAAAATCTGCAAGACCACGCACTACCCTTTATCACATACCCATTTTGGCGCGGCGTACCGCTCGACAAGAGCAGCACGACGTACCACCCGAATTGCTTGACGACCATAGAGCATTGGAACCACCTGATCCCATCCCGAACTCAGTAGTGAAACGATGCATCGCCGATGGTAGTGTGGGGTTTCCCCATGTGAGAGTAGGTCATCGTCAAGCTT
>NZ_JARRAB010000033.1 GCF_030376615.1 Pseudomonas sp. sp1636 | reverse complement strand
GGCTTGAGTCTTATCTGTGGGAGGCCCGACCCCGGGGCGAAGCCGTTGTCCTGCACCATACCCCACATGGATGTGGGAAATGCCGCAAGCCCGCCGGCGACCCCATGGATGGGGGAGGCAGGAAAAATGCCGGGAGCATTTTCGAGAGCGGGCGCGGCCGCCTACCAGGTGCGGACAGGCTTGAGTCCATGGATAAACGGATTAATCGATCAGGCCTGCTAGCAGCGGGTGCCGACCCAGATTCTGCAGGGTGGGCAACGCTCTGCTTGCCCACCGAAACGATCCAACGCCCCTGCAGCCGGCGGCTCCGCCGTTCGGTTTTCCGAATGACCAAATCGTCTCCGTTCGCCCAGGCGAACGCGGCGCCGCGCCGCCAGCTGCTACAAATATATTTTTATCCTTTTCTTTCAAGCACTTAAAAAAACAATCCAACTGCAAAAAGGCTGGCACGCTCCCTGCTCTACCTCACTACAGGAATGCCCAGCGCCTTCCCCGCCGACGGGCCTGCACCGCACCCGACCGGCCAGCCCGATAACAACAACAGTGAGGTTCAGCATGACCACCAGCACTCTTTCCCGCGCCGTCGCCGTCGCCCTGGCCGCCACCCTGCTCAGCGCTCCGGCCCTGGCCGAGGAACTGACCGGCACCCTGAAGAAGATCAAGGAAACCGGCAGCATCGTTCTCGGCCACCGCGACGCCTCCATCCCCTTCTCCTACTTCGGCGACAGCCCGCAGCAGCCGGTGGGTTTCTCCCATGACCTGCAGCTGAAGGTGGTCGAGGCGATCAAGCAGCAGCTGGAGCTGCCCGAGCTCAAGGTGCGCTACAACCTGGTGACCTCGCAGACCCGCATCCCGCTGGTGCAGAACGGCACCGTCGACCTGGAGTGCGGCTCCACCACCAACAACGTCGAGCGCCAGCAGCAGGTGGACTTCTCCGTGGGCATCTTCGAGGTGGGCACCCGCCTGCTGACCAGGAAGACCTCGGGCGTGACCAACTTCGCCGACCTCAAGGGCAAGAACGTGGTGACCACCGCCGGCACCACCTCCGAGCGCCTGCTGAAGATCATGAATGCCGAGCAACAGATGAGCATGAACATCATCTCGGCCAAGGACCATGGCGAGTCCTTCCTGATGCTCGAATCCGGCCGCGCCCTGGCCTTCATGATGGACGACGCGCTGCTGTTCGGTGAGATGGCCAAGGCCAAGCAGCCGGCCGACTGGGCCGTGGTCGGCGCGCCGCAGTCGTTCGAGATCTACGGCTGCATGCTGCGCAAGGGCGACCCGGCCTTCAAGCAACTGGTCGACGGCGCAATCAAGGCCACCTACCAGTCCGGCGAAGTCACGGCGATCTACGACAAGTGGTTTATGCAGCCGATCCCGCCGAAGGGCCTGAACCTCAATTTCCCCATGAGCGCCGAGCTGAAGAAGCTTATCGCCGAGCCCACCGACAAGGCTGCCGAGCAGCTCTGACGGTGACGCCGGCGCGCCCCCACGAGGGACGTGCCGGCGGGGAACCGGGAGCAGCGCTCCCTTTCTCCACCCCGAATGGATCGGGGGCACGTCCGCCACACGCGGACGGGGCCGGCGTCTGCCTGCCCGGCCCCCTCCAACCCAACGTTTTAGGTTCAGCAGGAAAAGCCGCCGGGCACCGGCACTTTCCCTGCTGCACCTGGCAACACCCGAGGGTCAACCCGCATGAACTACAACTGGGACTGGGGCATCTTCTTCAAGTCCACCGGCATCGGCAGCGAGATCTACCTGGACTGGTTCGTCACCGGCCTGGGCTGGACCATCGCCATCGCCCTGGCCGGCTGGGTCATCGCCCTGCTGCTCGGCACCCTGCTCGGCGTGCTGCGCACCGTGCCGAACCGCGCGCTGGCCGGCATCGCCGGCGCCTACGTGGAACTCTTCCGTAACGTGCCGCTGCTGGTACAGCTGTTCCTCTGGTACTTCCTGGTGCCGGACCTGCTGCCCGAGCCGCTGGAGCTGTGGTTCAAGCAGGATCTGGCGCCCGCCACCTCGGCCTACCTGAGCGTGGTGGTCTGCCTCGGCCTGTTCACCGCCGCGCGGGTCTGCGAGCAGGTGCGCACCGGCATCCAGGCGCTGCCCCAGGGGCAGATCGCCGCCGGCTATGCCATGGGCTTTCGCCTGCCGCAGATCTACCGCGAGGTGCTGCTGCCGCAGGCGCTGCGCATCGTCATCCCGCCGCTGACCAGCGAATTCCTCAACATCTTCAAGAATTCCTCGGTGGCCTCCTTGATCGGCCTGATGGAACTGCTGGCGCAGACCAAGCAGACCGCCGAGTTCAGCGCCAACCTGTTCGAGGCCTTCACCCTGGCCACGCTGATCTACTTCACCCTGAACATGGGCCTGATGCTGCTGATGCGCACCATCGAGCGACGCGTCGCGGTGCCCGGGCTGATCGCCGCAGGAGGCAAGTGATGGATTTCAGCGCAATACTGCCGGCCCTGCCGGGGCTGATGGACGGCATGTGGATGACCCTGCAGCTGATGCTGCTCGGGGTGCTCGGCGGCGTAGTACTGGGCACCGCCCTGGCGCTGCTGCGGCTGTCGCCGAACCGGTTGCTGGCCAACTTCGCCGCCACCTACGTCAACTACTTCCGCTCCATCCCGCTGCTGCTGGTGATCACCTGGTTCTACTTCGCGGTGCCCTTCGTCCTGCGGGCGATCACCGGCGAGGACACCCCGGTGGGCGCCTTCAGCTCCTGCCTGGTGGCCTTCATCATGTTCGAGGCGGCCTACTTCAGCGAGATCGTCCGCGCCGGCATCCAGGCCATCGCCAAGGGCCAGATGGGCGCCGCCCAGGCCCTGGGGATGAACTACGGCCAGTGCATGCGCCTGATCATCCTGCCCCAGGCATTCCGCAAGATGACCCCGCTGCTGCTGCAGCAGAGCATCATCCTGTTCCAGGACACCTCGCTGGTCTACACCGTGGGGCTGATGGACTTCCTCAACGCCGCCCGCTCGCGCGGCGACATCATCGGCCAGGCCCATGAGTTCCTGATCTTCGCCGGCCTGGTCTACTTCACCCTCAGCTTCGCCGCCTCGCAGCTGGTCAAGCACCTGCAAAAAAGGTTAGCCGTATGATCTCGATCCAGAACGTCAACAAGTGGTACGGGGACTTCCAGGTGCTGCAGGGCTGCAGCACCGAGGTGAACAAGGGCGAAGTGGTGGTGGTGTGCGGGCCGTCCGGCTCGGGCAAGTCGACCCTGATCAAGTGCGTCAACGCCCTGGAAGCCTTCCAGCAGGGCGACATCGTCGTCGATCAGACCTCGATCGCCGACAAGCAGACCGACCTGCCCAAGCTGCGCTCGCGGGTCGGCATGGTGTTCCAGCACTTCGAGCTGTTCCCCCACCTGTCGATCACCGAGAACCTCACCATCGCCCAGATCAAGGTGCTCGGCCGCAGCAAGGCCGAGGCCACTGCCAAGGGCCTGGCGCTGCTCGAGCGGGTCGGCCTGGCCGCCCATGCCCACAAGCACCCCGGCCAACTGTCCGGCGGCCAGCAGCAGCGGGTGGCCATCGCCCGCGCCCTGGCCATGGATCCGGTGGTGATGCTGTTCGACGAGCCGACCTCGGCCCTGGACCCGGAGATGGTCAACGAGGTGCTCGACGTGATGGTGCAGCTGGCCAACGAGGGCATGACCATGATGTGCGTGACCCACGAGATGGGCTTCGCGCGCAAGGTGGCCGACCGGGTGATCTTCATGGACGCCGGCAAGATCGTCGAGGACTGCCCCAAGGACGAGTTCTTCGGCGACATCAACGCCCGCTCGGAGCGCGCCCAGCAGTTCCTCGCCAAGATCCTCCAGCACTAAAAGCCTCGCCGGGTGCGCTGTGCGCACCCTCGACACCGAGACCGCGAGCCGAGCATGGACCGCTCGCCCGCCACAACTGGTCAGCCCCGGACGACTATGATGCAATGCCCTCCCGCCCGCCGCTGCGCCGTGCCGCCCGCCCTGACCGTGAAACCGCGCCTGTTCCGCCACCTGCTGCTGACCCTCGTGCTGCTCGCCCTGGTGCTCGCCTGCGGCTACGCCGGCTATCGCCTCAGCGAACGGGTGGGCATCCGCGCCCTGGCCGAGAACGGCGAGCGCCAGCTGGAGCTGAACGCCCGCGCGGTGGAAAGCGAGATCACCAAGTACAACTACCTGCCCAGCCTGCTGGAGCTCAACGACGACGTCCGGCGCCTGCTGCAGACGCCCAGCCACTACCGGCGGCAGCGGGTCAACGATTTCCTCGAGGGCCTCAACCAGCGCAGCGCCAGCCTGGCCACCTACGTGCTGGACACCAGCGGACGGGTGCTGGCCACCAGCAACTGGCGCACGCCGAGCAGCTTCCTCGGCGAGGATCTGTCGTTCCGCGCCTATTTCCAGGACGCCGTGCAGGGCAAGCCGGGGCGCTTCTACGGCATCGGCAGCACCACCGGCGAGCCCGGCTACTACCTGGCCCACGGCCTCAGACAGGGCGAGCGGATCATCGGCGTGGCGGTGGTCAAGGTGCGCCTGGACGCCCTCGAGCAGCGCTGGCAGCGCGCCCGTCTGGAGGCCTACGTCAGCGACGAGAACGGCATCATCATTCTCGCCAGCAGCCCGGCGCGGCGGCTCAAGGCCGTACAGCCGCTGGGACCGAACACCCGCGAGCGTCTGGCGCGTAGCCTGCAGTACCACTGGTGGGCCCTGGAGGAGCTGCAGCCGCTGGCGCGCACCCCGCTGGGCGACGGCATCGAGCAGGTCAGCTACGCCGCCCCTGACGGCGACGGCCAGGCCATCAACTACCTGGAACAGAGCCGGCCGCTGGCCGACACGCCCTGGCGCCTGACCCTGCTGACCCCGCTGCGCGAGCAGCGCCGCGCGGCCATCAGCTACGCCCTGCTGGGCGCCGGCGCCTGCGCCCTGCTGATCGTCCTCGGCCTGGCACTGAACCAGCGGCGCAAGGTGATCGCCACCCGCCTGGCCGCCCGCGAGGCGCTGCAGCAGGCCAACAACGAACTGGAGCGCAAGATTGCCGAGCGCACCGCCGACCTCTCGGCCAGCAACCGACGGCTCACCGCCGAGATCGGCGAACGCCGGCAGACCGAGGCCCACCTGCGCCAGACCCAGGACGAGCTGATCCAGGCCGGCAAGCTGGCGGTGATCGGGCAGATGTCCACCAGCATCGCCCACGAACTCAACCAGCCGCTGGCGGCCCTGCGCACCCTGTCCGGCAACACCGTGCGCTTCCTCCAGCGTGGCGCCCTCGATGTCGCCGGCAGCAACCTGCAGACCATCGGCGAACTGGTCGACCGCATGGGCAAGATCACCGCCAGCCTGCGCGCCTTCGCCCGCCGTTCCGACGACCACGGCCAGGCCGACCTGGACAAGGCGGTGGAGGCGGCGCTGATGCTGCTGCAACCGCGCCTGCAACGCACCCGTGTGGCGATCCAGCACGAGCACGCGCCGGCCCGCCTGGCCATCGACCAGACCCGCCTGGAGCAGATCCTGGTCAACCTGATCGGCAACGCCCTCGACGCCATGGCCCAGCAGACCGACCGGCGCCTGTGGCTCAGCGGCGTGGCCGACGGCGCCAACTACCGGCTGGAGGTGCGCGACAACGGCGCCGGCATCGCCCCGGAGCTGCGCGGCCACCTGTTCGAGCCCTTCTTCACCACCAAGCCCGGCGAACAGGGCCTGGGCCTCGGCCTGACCCTGTCGGCCAGTCTCGCCACCGCGGCCGGCGGCAGCCTCGGCGTGCGCCACCCGGAAAGCGGCGGCACCACCTTCGTCCTCAGCCTGGCGCTGCTCGCCAGCCCCCCCCGCCCTGGAATCCCCCCATGAATGAAGCGCTCAGCGTCCTGATCGTCGAAGACGATCCCCATGTGCTGCTCGGCTGCCAGCAGGCCCTGGCCCTGGAGGACATTCCCAGCGAGGGCGTGGCCAGCGCCGAGGAGGCGCTGCAGCGGGTCGGCGCGGATTTTCCCGGCATAGTGGTCAGCGACATCCGCCTGCCCGGCCTCGACGGTCTGCAACTGCTGATCCAGCTCAAGCAGCGCGACCCGAGCCTGCCGGTGGTGCTGATCACCGGCCACGGCGACATCGGCATGGCGGTCGGCGCCATGCGCGACGGCGCCTACGACTTCATCGAGAAGCCGTTCTCCCCCGAGCGTCTGGTCGAGGTGGTGCGCCGCGCCCTGGCCCAGCGCGGCCTGGCCCGCGAGGTCAGCGACCTGCGCCGCCAGCTGGCCGGGCGCCAGGCCCTGGAGCAACGCCTGATCGGCCGCTCGCCGGCCATGCAGCGCCTGCGCGAACTGCTGGCCAACGTCGCCGACACCGCGGCCAACGTACTGATCGAGGGCGAGACCGGCACCGGCAAGGAGCTGGTGGCGCGCTGCCTGCACGACTTCAGCCGGCGCCAGGCCAAGCCCTTCGTCGCCCTCAACTGCGGCGGCCTGCCGGAGAACCTGTTCGACAGCGAGATCTTCGGCCACGAGGCGCACTCTTTCACCGGCGCCGGCAAGCGCCGGATCGGCAAGATCGAGCACGCCGACGGCGGCAGCCTATTCCTCGACGAGGTCGAGAGCATGCCGCTGAACCTGCAGATCAAGCTGCTGCGGGTGCTGCAGGAACACAGCCTGGAACGCCTCGGCTCGAACCAGTCGATCGCCGTCGACTGCCGGGTGATCGCCGCGACCAAGGCCGACCTCGACCAACTGGGCCGCGCCGGCCAGTTCCGCAGCGACCTCTACTACCGGCTCAACGTGGTGACCCTGGAACTGCCGCCGCTGCGCGAACGGCGCGAGGACATCGGCCTGCTGTTCGAGCACTTCCTGCAGCTCGCCGCCCTGCGCTTCGACCGCCCGGCGCCCGAGCTCGACCGTCACACCCTGGCCGCGCTGCTGGCCCACGACTGGCCGGGCAACGTGCGCGAACTGCGCAACGTCGCCGAACGCTTCGCCCTCGGCCTGCCGGCGTTCAAGCACAGCGGCCTGGCCGCAGGCGGCAGCGGGCCGGGCTTCGCCGAGGCGGTGGAGGCCTTCGAGCGCAACCTGCTGGGCGACGCCCTGGCCCGCCACGCCGGCAACCTCAGCCAGGCCAGCCAGGCGCTGGGCATGGCCAAGACCACCCTGTTCGACAAGGTGAAGAAGTACGGGCTGTAGGGTGGGTTAGGCGCCATGCAGGGCGTCGCCCGACCACAACTCACCGCGCGCCCTAACCCACCGTGGTGCCTGGCCATGAGCCTGCACCCGCCTTCTACCGTGGCAGCGGCCTTGGCCGCGCCGCTGTTAAGGCCGCGGGTCTTGTTCAGCTCCAGCCAGCACCTGACATTGTGATGCCGAGGAAAAGTTGCTTGCTGGATTGGCCGGCGGCTGGCTATGGTTCGAACCAGACTGATAGCAATCTGCCGCGACGGCTTGTCGGGTGATAGGCGGAAACCAAGCGAGTACGGGACGTTCAGGGAGCGATAGGCAGATGACTGATTTTTTGAGATTTTTTCGATAAGTACTGGGTTGGCAGAGCTGTATTTGTCTGGAATTCACCGATATTCAATATGACGGGGTTCCGTCTAATCACTGTTAGGCGACTGCAAAAAAGTACAGCGGTGCCACAGGGAATTATTAATGCATCCAGAATCGAAACACGCCTTCAGCGCATTCTGCAATGTAGTTGCATTTATCGTGGCTCCATTTGCTTTCTTTATAGGCATCGTAACTGGCGGCATGGAGGGCTATACAGCATGTGTACTTTCATTGCTTAGTCTTTCTACTGGTTATGTATTAACAAGTTTGCCTAAAGCGCCAGTAACGAAAAGAGAAGCCGCAATCGAAATATTATTTTGGTTTGTAACCTCAAGCAGTTTTGCACTCGTCCTCGTCACCGTAATGAGCAAGTCGTGGGTAGCCTTTTCAATACTGCTAACTTTAAGCGGGTTAACGTTATTAGTCTGGCAAAAATCTACCGAAAAGACAAAACGAAGGATACAGCGTGCACCTCTTATCTAGCGTCTGCACCCGCCTAACAAGGCGCTCAAATCGTTCGCTTCGCTCACTGGGACAGGCTAAAGCCTGCCCCTTAGCTTAATCGTTAGGCATCTTCAAGGATGAACATATGAGAGTCATCAAAAAAGCATTCGTTATACTAGGGCATGCAGCAAAGCTCTCACTCATGCCAAGCCTCACTGCAGGGGCTCTTCTGGTAACAGGTACTATTGCCATAACTCAATACTCTGAATTTAGTGAGTACATCTCAAACTTCTGGAAAATGTCTTACTTTCTTGAGCCTGAACTTCTAATGCACACTGCATCATGGTTCTTTAAAGTTATCAGTTTTGGTTTCATTTTCAGCATGTTGGTGCTGCTCCATGCACGTAATCAAGAAGTAGCGCTTGCAAAGCTACGCGAAATTGATGATGCCTAACAAATGGTTCAAATCGCTCGCTTCGCTCACTGGGACGGGCTAAAGCCCGCCCCTTAACCAAACGTTAGAAACACATGAAATATCTCACTAGCCTTAAAGAAAAGACTGACCTAATCCACCACCAGTTTTCCACGCTTATTGGTAAGGAAATACTAGGGTACGAATTAGCACAAATATGGTGTGAAGAAACCGCCGCTTGGAGCGAGTGGAATGACCTTCCAGTATTTTTATCAATTGGCTCAGATGAGCTTTCTATCTCATGGCAAAAATTCGATGGACTCGCTATAGAGGTCGGTCGCGTTCTACCTTTTTCACTTTGCGGGAGCACAGTGCGCTGGATAAATAGCGGCAATATCCATCTTGACACTGCTATTGGGCGTACCGTTGAGTCAGTTTCTTTAGCACAAGGAGAAATGACAGTAGGAGGCAGCGAAATTGAAATTTGGACGCGCTTACTAATCCATTTCACAGGCGGTGGCAGCTTTGAAATTTACAATGCGCTTGACGAAAACGGCTTTGAATTGCATACCAAGACTGTAGAGGCCGGCGTGTCGTGCTTCTAACTAGTGGTTCAAATCGCTCACTTCGTTCGCTGGGACGGGCTAAAGCCCGCCCCTTAACCAAACGTTAAATGACAATGGCTTGCTCCGTGCCAAAACGCATAGAAGAACTAACAGTTACTGATCTAGAGAGTAATCGTTGGTGTGTATACCATAACGACGAAGAGGGCTATGACAGCTTTGAATTCGTCATTCCTGACACTCACCCCGGCTTTTCTGAGCATATTATTGAAATCGAATTAGCGAATTTTATTTTTTCTGACGGCACCGTTCTAAAAGGTCTTTTTAACGGCTCAGAATCCTTTTCAGTCTTTCACAATGGCAATTGGCATGATTTCTGGTTCGGCGTTTCAAAACCAAGCGAGAGCATCATGGCCGAATTCAAAGCGTTCTTAACAAAAAATCGCTTAGCCTTGCCCGTTACGGCAATCGCGGTACATAGCGGCACATCAAGAACATACAATGGCTTGAAGTACATTGATGACACCAGGGCTATCTGTGAACTTGTCATTTAACAACTGGTTCAAACCGCTCGCTTCGCTCACTGGGACGGGCTAAAGCCCGCCCCTTAACCAAACGTTAGGCCTATATGCACAATTCGTGTGCAGTAGATATTTTGTCAAAAATGAACAAATTAATTCAATCTAGAGGTTATGTGGAGTAATGCTGTCCCTAACACAGAAAAGAGCCGTTAGCGTAGTACTGCTAGTAGGCATTTCCTTATTTGCATACTTGCAAACTCGAAGCCTCGGCGTATCAGAAACGGATCTTGTTTACACAGAGGGACGTATTTTAGAAGTCATCTCAACGCGCTCCATTAAGAACCGAGATTCCATTTTTTACCGCATGGAAAATCTGCCTGAGAAAGTAGCCATACGCCGGGGTATTTTCTCCGCCGATCGCATTTCGCGTAGTTTCAAGCCAGGTACAGTACTTAAGGTTGGTCATACCTCAGAGATCACCTGGCGCAAGACAATAAATGCATACTCTTTGTCAGCCAACGGCTGGCGTGTATATGGCTTAGAAAACTACGCTCGCGATTATCGCTCTGAAAGCAAAAGCA
>NZ_JARRAB010000032.1 GCF_030376615.1 Pseudomonas sp. sp1636 | reverse complement strand
TGATGGTTTCGCACATGACCGAGGCCATGAACCGCTATCGGGAAGGGAAGGGCGAGAAGCCTGGCCGCGTCTATCGCCCACACATAAGCGACATTCTCAAGTTCTGCCGCCGTGGCGATGGAGGCCGCCAGGCCGAAGAAGTGGAAGGGGCGCTAGACCGGCTCAAGGGCACAACCATCAAGAACGTGCGCGAGCGGCCATCCCCTAACGGGCAGCGCATCATGCGCGAGGTTGAAGCGGAAGGGCTGATCAGTAGTTACAAAGTCGTGTCTCGCACGGACAACGGCAAGATTGCGGCCGTCGAGATCGAGGCTCCGAGGTGGTTGCACCAGGAAATCACCGAAGGCAAGCGCCCCGAGGTTCTGACGGTACACCCCGATTACTTCTTGATCGAACCTGGCATTGGCCGATTCATCTACCGGCAAGCCCGCAGAGCGGCCGGCAAGAATCAAGCCGTATGGGCGTTCCAGACACTCTACGAGCGCAGCGGCAGCGCCGGGACGCTCAAAAAATTTACCTTCACGCTGCGCAAGCTGATCGAGATCAACGACCTGCCCGAATATCACCTGGAGGAAGATCAGGGCCAGAATGGCCCGCTCCTAGTAATGACGAATCGCACCTGGCTGACAACAGATGGCGGTTCCTAATAGACGGGTGCCGCCGCCCAAAGCACTAGGACAAAATGTCCTAAACCATGTTTTGTCGCGTATTTCCTCCCAGGCTGTGGATAGTCCGTCTATTAGGAACCGAGTTCCGTCTATTAGGAACCGAATCCCGTCTATTAGGAACCGAATCCCGTCTATTAGGAACCGGCCACATCCGTAAGACTTTGATTTCAAAGGATAAAAAGCCGTTTTTTCCTCCTAAATCTTTTAAATCTTTTAAATCTTCTTAAAACCTCTCAGCCTGTGGGCAACTCGCAGCTCTGCAAGCAACATCAGCCGCCGTTAGCGCCCTATGGGCGCGCCTGCCCTTCGGTCGCTTCGCTCCCTTCGCCCCGCCGCTTCGCGTCGGCCTGTCGCGGGCTGCGCCCGCTCAAAAATGCCTGGCCTACGGCCAGCGACGTTTACCAAGGGCGCGGCAAGCCGCGCCGGCGTCAACCCAACCACCTCGGACTGAACCAAACCTATGCGCCGCCTGAAGGCTCGCTAAGGGTTGGACAGTATGGATCGAGGCGATCCGACCGCCTGTGCTCATCCTGGACGACTGCCGCCGCCTGCAAGGCCGTAAGGGTTGAACGCCAAAGAGGGGCGGGAGCGCTGCAACCGGAGCAGCGCCAGAGCTTCCAGAATCGCCCACACAACGCGGAAGCGGTCAGTCTGGGGGCAAGCCTACCTTGGCACCAGAAACGCGCCCAGGAGGCCGCAGGGGGCCGATTTTGGCCGCTGCAACTGTCCAGCCTTGGCCGGGCCTCGCCGGGCCGAGTGGGGCGGCCTTCGACCAGGGCGGGCCGGCGACCGTCCGTCGGGCATGGAGAATAACCGCCATAATAATAAGAAGAATAATAATCTTATTATTATTCTTATGGTATGATATGGGTACACACACAGGAAGGAGTCGCTGCAATGTCCACCGCCATCCCCGCAGACGTGCGCGAGCGCGTCATTCAGGCTGCCCAAGAGCTGTACGAGCAGAGCGGGGGCGAGACGATGCCCACCGTTGATGCGGTGCGCCGTCTGGCCCGTGTCGATATGAACTCAGCCAGTGCCGTGATGCGCGAATGGCGCCGCTCGCAGACCGCCCAGGCCGCGCCGGTTGCTGTCACCGTCCCCGAGGCCGTCACCCAGGCGCACAGCGCCGCGCTTGCCTCGCTCTGGCAGACCGCCCAGGAGCTGGCCAACGAATCGTTGCGTGCCGCCCAGGCTGCATGGGAAACCGAGCGGGCCGAGGCCGACCACGACCGCCAGGAGCTGGCCGACGCTTACGAACGGCAGGCCGCCGAGCTGGAGGAAGTGCGCGCCGCCGCTGCACGATCTGCCGAGCTGCACCAGGAGCAGCAGGACTCACGCGCCCAGGAACTGGCCGCCCTGCGCGCCGAGCTGGCCACCGCCACCACCCGCGCCGAGCGTGCCGAGGCCCGCGCCCAGGAGATCGAGCAGCGCGCCGCCGACCTGCGCGCCGCCCTCGACCATGCCCACCAGGAGCAGGAGCGCAGCCGCGCCGAGCTGGCCACAGCGAATGCCCGCGCCGAGCGTGCCGAGGCCGCCACCCAGGCCGCAGAGCAACGCGCCGCTGCACTGGCTGCCGAGCTGGCCGCAGCGAATGCCCGCAGCGATGAACGCGCCCAGGAAGCCGAGCAGCGCATGACTGCCCAGCGCATCGAGGCCGACGCCGCCCAGGGCGAACTACGCACCGCGCTGACCACCGCCCAGGCCCGCGCCGCCGAGGCCCGCGAGGAAGCCGCCCGGCTGGCCGGCCAGCTCCAGGCGCATCAGGAACAGGCCGCCGCGTTGCTGGCCCGCATCAACCCGGTCGAAGGCAAGGCCGCGAGCACCAGGAAGAAAGGCGGGGAGTGAGGCCCGGTCCCTCAAGTGTCAATGAAACCTCTTCCACCGTAGCCGGAGGCAGGAGCCTGGCAGGCTGGACGCGGAAAGGCCCGCACTTGGCGGGCCTTTCATTGACACTTGAGGGACGCGACACTTTAGCCGATAAACTCATTTGAGTTTTTGCAGTTCTACTCTTTTGCTTTTCCCTTCCGCCGACGCCAGGCGGCCAGGTCGATGACTTCGGCCGTCCGCTGTGTGGCTGACTGGATCGGGGCCGGCGGCTGATGTTTTGGCCGGAACAGTTCAACCAGGAACGCCCACACGAACACAAACGGGATCAGCGGTAGCACAGCCAGGAAACCCAGCGCCCGGAGCAGGGCAAACCAAGCCCGCCGGAGGCTGGCGGGCAGCTTACGCAGCAGATCGAGGGCGAACCCCCCGACCAGCCAGATCGGCGCAGCCATGACCATGACGGCAGCCACCAGGGCAGGCCCGAGGCGACGACCGAACCAGACGCCGGCAACAGTCGCCAACAGTACCCCGATGACCATCATCATGCCGGCGGCCCTTAGCTGTGGTACGGGTTGGGGTCGGCCATGCCCACATACTCAGCATCCACCAGGTAGTTGAGCCTGGCGAGCTGATACGGGTATTCACCTTTGACCAGGACAATCGGACGTTCCGGGCCGAGGCGCATCACCTCGTCAGGCGTGAGCAGGTGACGGCCGGTGAACTGTTGCGAGCTGCCTGCACTCTTGCCCCTGTTCATCGACCCGCCACCGCCAGAAATCCCGCTGCCGCTGTTCTTGCCCTCGTTTTGTGTCTCGTATTCGATGGTGGCCTGACCCAGTGAATCGCTGATGTACTTCGCCGTATCGTAGTCATCGGTGCCATAGAACGACTTGGCCGAGTTGGCCAGGAAGGTCTGCCACTTCGGATACACACCCTTGAGCTGCGAAAGATCCTGGATGAAGACCCAAAACGACAGGCCATAGCCGCGCAGCAGGCTTACAGCGTCCTCGATGGCCTTCATGTACCCGAGCTGGCCGAACTCATCGAGCAGGAACGCGACACGATGTTCCGGCTGCTTGGCAGATGACGTGATGGCCGCAATCACCGAGCCGATGAAGCCGCGCACGAAGCGAGCATTCGGGCCGATCTTGTTGGCCGGCAGAACCAGGTAGACGGTCATCAGCTCGTCTTTGATGTTCGACAGATCGAAGTCCGAACGCGAGAGGGTGGCGGCGATCCGTGGGTCATCCAGGAAAGCAGTGTGACGGCGAGCGGTGGACAACACAGAACCACGCTCTTTGTCGGCCATGCCCATGATGGTATTTGCTGCCCTGGAGGGAATGCCGAACGCCACGCTTTCATCGGCGGCCATGTCCGCCATCATTTCCAAGAACGTCATTTCGTCGGCCGTCAGCAGCCGGCGCAGCTCACCCAGGTTGCGGCGCTCTGGATCGTCCAGGCCAGCGACATGCAGCATCAACCCTTGCAGCAGGGTCTTGGCCGATTCCTCGAAATGCTCACCGCCGCCCTTGGCGTCAACGATCACCAGGCAGTCAGCCAACACAGCCGATTCGCTTACGCACTCCGGGTCGGCCACGTCCAGGCGATCCAGGAGGTTGAAAGCGTGTGTTTCGCCCTTGGTCACGCCGAAGGGATCAACCACATAGACGGAATGGCCGAGCGCACGGCGAGCGCGAGCAGTAACGGCCGCGTTTTCGCCCTTCACGTCCAGGACAAGGGACGAACCCCGGTACTCCAGAAGATGGGGGATCACTGCACCGATACCCTTGCCCGATCCAGTCGGCGCAACAGTCACCACATGGCCCACATGGCGGAACCGCTGATCGACGCCGGCAGGCGCATCGAGCACCCGAGCCAAGGCGAAGCCTGCCGGCTGACCAATGGGCAGCAGATGGCCATTCTCGCGCATTTCCGCAGGGGTGCCCCAGCGGGCCGAACCGTGGGTAGCTACCGGCGCGGCCATTTGCGCGACAACACCAGCAGATGCCGAGACTGGCGCACCGCCTAGGCCGGCGCGGAGGTTTTCAAGAGTCCCGCCAATGGTTAGAAGGCGCTGGGCGGTCGGTGTATTTGCACCCGCCCGAGCAGCCAACCAGCCGAACACCGGGCCGGCGAAATGGTAGGTAGCAAAAGTGCCGGCAAGCGCGGCGGCAATCATGAGCCACTGGGGCAGGAAAGGGAGGAACACAAAAGCACCTGCCATCGCAGTTCCCGGAACCATGAATGCCAACCCGGCAGCAGCGGCAGCAGTAACCGGGTTGAGTTTACGTTTCATGCCCCAGTAAGAGCCGGCGAACGTCACTACCAGGAGCATGAGCAGCCACGGTTTCCAGACAGTCAACACGCGCTCCAGGAACCCCGAGAAATAACCGTCAACCGTGCGACCTTCGAGGCGATCACGGCGAGCCGTACCGGCTGCTTGGCGTTGCGCCACAGTTTCGACTTTCACTGCATCACCAGCGGCCCGGCTAAGCCCGGCCACGAACTCAGCACCGCGCCCGCTGGCTTGGTTCAGGATCGACGCTGCTAGCGTGGCTGCTTTTGATTCCTGGCCAGGTGTTTGGCTCGCCTCGGTGATCTTGGCTAGTGCGTCATCGAACGATGCCGGCGCAGACATGCCGACATTCTGGAAAAAGAAACTCAGGTCTTGCCCGAACAAAGAGCGGACAGCCGCCGCGCCTTGCGCGTTGGGTGTGTCAGTTGCCGCCCGCTGCATTTCCAGAAGCGGCCCCTTTGCCTCAGTAAATGCCGCTTGGAATGCGCCCCAGTTTCCTGCGCTGGCCGCTGTACTGATTTTCTCTCTGGCGTTATCCAGTGCTGCCAATTTGGCAGCCCAAGAATCAAAAACGGCGTTTTCAGCATCGCAGCGCATAGTTTCGCGTGCGATGGCCTTTGCCTTTTCCTGCGGATCATTGATGAAAGCCCCTGCGTCCGAACTAGGCACGCACTTGTTAAACGTGGCAGCCGAGACGGGCGGGGCCATAGAAATGATAAACGTGCCAAATAGGACAGCCACGATGCTGGCCCAAAGCCGTTCTAGATACCAATGAATGTCAGTCATAAATCACCTCTGTGCAGGTTGATAAAAACAGCGTTACGGCTGGTTGCCGCCACCCGTATCGCTGGGTGCTTCGCTGGCCTGTTCTTGATTCAAAGCTGGTAGATCAAACAGCTCGCGGTCGCGGTCTGCTTTCAGCTCAGAATTGAGCAGGTCTTGAAGCTGATTCATATGCCACTCACCGCGCTTAACCTTGGCGAGCACTGCGCCTCCAATAAGGATTTTGCGGCGAGCATCTTTCTTGCGTTCTGCTTCGCTCTCCCTTTGTTTCAGCGCCTGAATCTGTGCCTTTAGCTGTGCCTCCTTTTCTAGCAGTTCAGCCAATTTGTCCTTAGTACGCTTTGCCATTGTGGCTCCTCCTTTTATGAGGCTTGAATACTAGCGCTGATGGTGGTACAAGGCAACCCGAAGCAAAGCGAAGGGCGCACTTATGCAAACTTCGTTTGCGCGCGGTCAGGGCTACGCCCTAACAACCCCTACGGGCCTGCGGCCCTCCGCGTTGCCGAAGTCGGCAACTTGGAAAAGCAGAGCGGCTTTTTAGCCGCTAAAGAAATGAGGCATCGAGTGGCAATTTTTCACCTTAGCGTTAAGACAATAAGTCGCAGTTCTGGCCGTTCGGCCACTGCGGCTATTGCCTATCGTTCAGGTGAAAGAGTCATGGACGAACGGACGGGCCTAGTCCATGACTACACTCGCCGTCGCGGTATTGAGCACACCGAAATTTTCCTGCCGGAAAATGCGCCAGAGTGGGCCTCAAACCGGGAACAACTTTGGAATGCGGCCGAGCTGGCAGAGAAGCGTAAGAACTCGACCGTTGCCCGTGAATTTGAAGTGGCGCTGCCGGCAGAGCTGAACCGCGAGCAGCGCCTAGAGCTGGTGCGTGAGTTTTCCCGCGACCTTGTGCAACGTCACGGCATGGCCGTTGATGTTGCAATCCATGAGCCGGGCAAAGAAGGCGACCACCGAAACCACCACGCGCACATCCTTTGCAGCACCCGCCGACTGACGCCGGAAGGCTTCAATGACAAGACCCGCGAACTGGACGACCAGAAAAGTGGGGAGGTCGCAAACTGGCGGGAGCACTGGGCACAACTGTCGAACCGGCATCTTGAGAAAGCGGGCAGCCAGGAGAGAATCGACCACCGTAGCTTAGAGGCACAAAGGGCCACTGCTATCGAGCGCGGCGACATTGAGCAAGCCGCCAAACTTGAGCGCCTGCCGACCGTGCATCTTGGCCCGAATGTGGTGCAGATGGAGCAGCGAGGAATCAGAACCGAGCGCGGCGACCAGGGACGCGATATAGCCCAGCGCAACGCGCAAATTATCAACTTGGCCGAGGTGCGTCAGCGCATCGAGGCAGCGAGGGCAGCTCATGAGCGAAACAACGGACATGGACGAGATAGAACGGCTGATCGGGTCACTGGACGAGACGCTACCCGAGCAGGTGGAGAGCAGCCCGGACGAGTCGCCGGTAAGTCCGACATTGGCCGCCCTGGAAACGTCCCGCCGGCCTTCGCCCGAGGTCGCTTGCGGAACCTGTCCGAACTCGGTGTGGTTCGCTTCCCCGAACGAGGTGAAGTGCTATTGCCGCGTGATGTTCCTCGTAACGTGGAGCACGAGCGAGCAGAACCTGATAACGCATTGCGACGGGCTGACAATGGGCTAACCGGCGAGAAGCCGAACACCCGCGAGCTGATCCAGCGCAAGCTAACCGGCGACTTGTTGCGCCGTGCTGTAGCAGACCGCGAACCCATCAAAGCGGCCAACGATCCAAGCCCGGAAGTCATCAAGCGTGAATGGAAAGATGAGAAGGCGCGGCAATTCACTCTGATAGTAAATCGGGCCAAGGTTCTGCACGCCCGCACAGCGGGCCAGATGGAACGCCAGGAAGGGAAGTTGCAGGCCATCGACCAGCAACGTCCAGCCGAGCCGAGCGGGCTTCTTGCGAGCTTCAAGAAGGCCGCACACGATCAGGCGATTTCCGCCTGGCGTGGCGTCCGAGCAGGCTTAGAGCGGCGATGGACACAGCTCAATAACCGCCTAAATCTGATTGGCGATTACATGCGTAAGGCTGGCCCCTATGAGCAGCCTACTCGGGGCGAACTGCTGGCCGAGAAGAAGGCCGCCCAGGCACGCCCGGAACTGGCCACCAACTTCCAGCAGGTTATTGAGAAAGAGAAGGCCGCCCGTATCGCAGCACAGCGGGCGAAGATCGACCAACGCCGTCACGGCAAACACCAGGAGCGAGAAATGAAGCAGGAGAGCATCGAGGAGCTGAAACAGCGTATCGACACCAACCGCGAGAAGGCCGACAAGGCAGAGCGTAACGAGCTGGACAAGGCGGGCCGCTTGGCGAGTCTCCATGAGCAGAACGCGGAACAGAAGTACGACGAAAACCAGATTGCCAAGACCCAGGCAGACACCTTGGCGAAGGAGCTGAACGCCGGCACCGACAAGGGCGACCAGACGAAAGAAGCAAGGAAGCGCGAGCTGTTGAAAGCCTACCAGGAGAAAGCGGCCCGCGACCGCGACAACGATAGAGGCCGAGGCCGCTAAAGCGGTGTCCGGTCGGCGGCAACCGAACCGGACACCTAATCACAAACCACCTGCACAGAGGTGACTCATGACTGACAGCAATTTTACCGGCGGCTCCCGCCGCGACCTAACGAAATATCGAATTACCCTGGCGGCCTCCCTAGCTGCCCTTGTCCTGGCCGGCTGGATGATCCAGGTCGCCTACAGCCAACACGTCCAGGTCTTGAAGATTGGCGACCAGACCGGCGAGCGCCTGCAAATGCGCGGCTACATCGGCCACCAGGAGGGCGCACAGCATGAGCAGCGTTAAGACATGGCGACAGGCCGCGCTGGCCGCCTACGTTAGCGCAGGCTTCGCCCTGCCCCTGGCCGGCTATGCCCTGGCAACCACACAGGCCAACGTCAACGCAGTGGCGGCTGCACAACAACGCCTTAGTGATAGCGAATGGCGCGACCACTTGAACAACGACCAGCAGGTCAGCGCGGCCAGCTCTGCCGGTGAGCTGCTGCCCTTGGATTCCCGCCCGTATTCCCCCGCTATTGATTGGGCCACCGTGTCCGTGGGTGTTATGCCGTCCGTGGTGATGGTGTCCACGCTGGATAGTGCCCGAGGCGACGGCCGCAGCAATCGCGCTTGGCTTATCCCTGGCGTACAGACCAACCAGGCGACCGCCTGGCTTACCAGGTATCGGGCTTGGGAAGCCGAGTGGGCGAAGCTCGACCAGGAACGCGAGTGGATCACGATGGGGGCGGGCTTCCTGATCGGTGATGGCCGCCAAGTGGCGACCGCCGGGCATGTTCTCAGTGGAACCGAGGCCGTGCGGGTGAAGCTCGCAGACGGTGAGTGGCGAGCAGCCGAGGTGGCCACCTTGAATCTCGCCCTGGACGTGGCCGTGTTGCGTATCGAGGGCGCACCAGGTCAGCCGGTCACAATCGCCCCTTCCCTGCCCCTACAGGGCCACACGGTGGCAACGATAGGAGCGCCCCACGGCTGGGGTTTCTCACTGTCGGCCGGACTGGTGAGCCGTTACGGAGAGACGGCCGGCATGTTCCTGGATCAGCCCATGATGCAGATCGCCGGGCCGATCATCGGCGGTAATTCCGGCGGACTGGTTTTCAACGCCAGGGGGGAAGCTGTGGGAATGGTCAGCCACGGCAAAGAGACGTTTAACCAGGTCGTGCCGATTGGGCGCGTCCTGGACGTGGCCAAGCGCATTTAATAGATCGTCATGACTACCGTGTTACGGCTCATGGCTGCTGTGGTGCTTTCGCTTTAGGAGTTACCGAGGGTCAGGCAAAATCGCAGCTCAGATACCGGAGCTGCGATCCAATGAAACTACTGTTCACCTTCGATGATCGTGATGATGCCGAAGAGGCTGCTGAGAAGCTGACTGGCGAAAAGCGTCTGGCTAGTGAGCGTGATTCAACCGTCACAATTTATAACCTGTTTGGCATCCCCAGTTGGGGAAACTTCCACCGGCTGGGGATGTACAGGTTAGGTGAACTTAAAAGCCTGTTAGCTCGCCGTACCGCCTGGCAACAGATAGACCAGGCTAACCATGCAGAGATTATTGCCATGCTAGAAACGGTGGCAAAAAACTACGGTATTGAGGTTCCAAGTCACTGGTACTGAATCAGGGCGCAATGCCTACCAGGATGATAGGTACTGCTGGAATACCGCGCCCTTGCCTCATTAGATTGAACAAATCCCTTTCATAATAAGGCACGCCAGATGACATATCTCGCTCCATAGATTTCATTGGAACGATTTCTATACCAACGTCAATGTTTCCGTTGATATAAAAAGACATGTGCTTTACAAAAAGATCATGAGCGACAAAAGAGTATTTCCCAAACTGAACTTCAACGGCTACCCGATCTTTAATAAAGTCGGTTTGGTTGTAGGTCATGATTGGTTCCTGATTACCTTCCTCTATGGTTTTTTTCTGGTCGTCAGGTCTAAGATTTACAATCTGGCGTAAAAGATTTGTGTCTTCGGATAGCCAGTTAGTTACTCTTTCTTCTTGCCACCCATTCTGCTCAAATAGAGCTTTGAACTCGGCATTCATGTCTACAGGCGAGTAAAGAGTTTTTCCCGATTTTCTTGCTTCGGCAGAGGCTTTTGTTCTGCACCGTTCAGCATCTACTCCCGCGATAATACTTTCAACCTCTGCCCATATTGTGGGCTTATGGTACTGAAGGTATTCAAATCCATTTAAGTGGGAGTAGAACTGAACGATTCGCATCTAATGTCCGCCGTTGGGTAACGTAGGGTCGTAGACCGGTTTGTGCATCGGTCTAGTTTCGAGTGTTCCAGCCCTAAGGGCATGAACTCGTTCCCATGCTACATCAACGTATTCGCGCATGACATCACATCCATAGGTTCGCCGGCCATGCTTGAGGGCTGCCACTGCGGTAGAACCTACGCCCATGTAGGGATCAAGCACTGCATCGCCAGGATTGGTAAGAGAGAGAACCAGGCGCTCGACCAGCTCAACAGGGAACTGGCAAGGGTGGATTGTCTTCTCGACGTGGTTGTTTTTCACGTTAGGAAATATCCACATATCACCAGGGTTTTTGCCTAATGGGTTTCCGGATAGTTGCCCTGCTTTTGCACCCTTATAGTATTTTTTATTTGGGTATTTGGACGGTACTCTGATTGGATCGAGGTTGAACGTGTACTCATCGCCCTTTGTAAACCACAGAATTGTTTCGTGCCTTCCGGATAAACGGTTTTTGCAATGTAGTCCGTGTTCAAAGTGCCAGATGATACGGTTTCTTAGTTTTAGTCCGTGGTCTTTGAATAGGTGATAGAGAACTATATCTAGCGGGAAGACTTCGCCCTTTTGGACATGATTGCCGACCTGCCAGCATATTGATCCCTGCGGGTGAAGCAAGCGGACGCACTCAGAGATTACTTGCGTCTGGCCATGTATATAATCCTCAAGGGAGGAACGTTTTTCATATGACTTCCCGATATTGTACGGGGGGGACGTAACGATCAATTTCATTGATTCGCTTTCTAAGCCACGCATAAAAGACAGATTGTCTTTATGTGCAAGGATAGCGTCTTGGTTATCTGAATTAACTTTGTTGGCTTTCATAGTCACCTCTGCATATCACAAATAATACGGCATCCTCTGCTAGAGATCCAGCACTTAGCCGAGTTGGGTGACTGCCTGGGCGTGCGATGGCCTGCTTGTCGCGTATCTTAGGACTAGTGCGACAGCTAGAGAGCACCGCTCCGCCTGGTGTGGGTCTGTCGCGCTTTATTGTCGCATGTTGTCTATAGTTGGCGACATAATCTGCGACACGACCAGGAGGACGCCTTGAGCACGAAATCACTGATGGACGCCATCGGCCGGGAGAAGGCGCAAACGCTGATGGACGAGGCTGTATTCCAGGCCATTGAGGAAAACCGAGCACACGGCCTCGGCAGTTCCAAGCTGATGCTTGGCTATGCCCGAGTAAGCACGGATGACCAGGACTTAACCAACCAGCGTGCGGAGCTGCACAGTGCTGGCTGCATCAAGATTTTTGCCGAGAAGATCACCGGCACCCGTCGCGACCGGCCGGAGCTGGCCCGCCTGCTCGATCACCTGCGCCCCGGTGACGTTGTGACCGTGACCAGGCTCGACCGTCTGGCCAGGAGCACCCGCGACCTACTGGACATTGCCGAACGCATTCAGGCGGCCGGAGCGGGCCTGCGCAGCCTGGCCGAGCCGTGGGCCGACACCACGACCCCAGCCGGCCGCATGGTGCTGACCGTGTTCGCTGGCATTGCCGAGTTCGAGCGATCGCTAATCATCGACCGCACCAGGAGCGGCCGCGAGGCGGCCAAGCGGCGAGGGGTCAAGTTCGGCCCCCGCCCTACCCTTACCCCGGCGCAGATCGAGCACGCCCGCGAACTGATCGACCTGGAAGGTCGCCCCGTCAAGGAGGTGGCAGACCTACTAGGTGTTCACCGTTCGACCCTATACCGCGCACTTGAGAAGAAGGAGGCGACCCAATGACCAGCCACCACGAAGAACCGGCTTTCCTGGACGACGAAGGCCCGTCCAACGACCTGCCTGCGTTCATCTCCACCACTAACGCCCGCGAGCTATACGGACTGCGCGAGGGCGAGACAGTTGCCGAAGCCATCACCCGCCACCAGGGCGAAGGGTCAGAGGTTAGCCGGCTGACGCCTGACGAGTTGGCCGAGCTGCGGAGAGACATGGCCGAGTCATCGGCCTGGATGCGGGCCGAGTTGGCCCGGCGAAATGAGCGCAAATAAGCAAAAACTTCTTTACTCATTTGCATTTTGCCTTATGATGTTTTGAGTAAATAAACAAAAGCGCAAGGAGCACACATGCACGTCATCGCTGTTTTGAACCAGAAAGGCGGGTCGGGAAAAACGACCATTGCCACCCACCTTGCTCGCGCCCTGCAACTGGATGGTGCCGATGTTCTGCTGGTTGATTCTGACCCGCAGGGCAGCGCCCGCGACTGGGCTGCTGTGCGCGAGGATCAACCGCTGACCGTGGTTGGTATCGACCGGCCAACCATTGACCGGGACTTGAAGAACGTCGCCCGTAAAGACTTCGTGGTTATCGACGGTGCTCCCCAGGCGGCAGACCTGGCGGTGTCGGCCATCAAGGCGGCTGACTTCGTTCTGATCCCAGTGCAGCCCAGTCCCTACGACATTTGGGCGACCGCTGACCTGGTGGAGTTGGTCAAGCAGCGCATTGAGGTCACGGACGGCCGCCTACAGGCCGCCTTTGTGGTGTCGCGGGCCATCAAGGGTACCAAGATCGGCGCGGAAGTTGCCGAGGCGCTGGCCGGCTACGGCCTGCCTGTCCTGGAGTCGCGCATTACCCAGCGAGTGATTTACCCGGGCACCGCGGCCAGCGGCACGACTGTCATGGACACCGAGCCGGCCGGCGATGCCGCCGCCGAAGTCCACGCCCTGGCTATGGAACTGAAACAAAAACTTGTTTGAGCTTTTGAGGATTAACGCAAATGAGCAAAACCGGAACCTTGAGTGCAGGACGCCCGAGCGCGACCAGGAACAAAGCCGCCACCCTCGCTAGCCTGGCCGATGAGGCCAGCTTGAAACGGGTCAATTTCCAGCTTTCCGCCGGCCTGCACACCAAGTTGAAGGTCTATGCCGCGAGCCACGGCAAGACAATTACCGAGATTCTGACTGATTACGTCGAGCAACTACCGGAGGCGTAGAAGAGTAAAGGCGCTTTTACTCAGTTACGTTTTAGCAGCTAAAGGAGAATAGCCCATGACCAAACGCACCAACGGCCCGCAGCCCATTGGCAGTGTTATCGGGGATGACCTGATAGACCGGGTTGAGAAGATGCGCGAGCGCAGCAACCAGCGCCGCATCGAGGACGAGGCCCGCCCCGGTGAGTCATGGGCAGATGCTGCTGCCAGGTTGCGCAAGCAGCAGGCCGAGACAACCCGCTCGAATATCCGCAAGCCGCCGGCCGCCGACTGCCAGCCGGATTTTTTCGTGCCGACACTCTATGACGTGGGTGCCCGCGACAGCCGCAGCATCATGGACGTGGCCGTGTTCCGCCTGTCCAAGCGTGACAAACGAGCCGGCGAGGTCATCCACTACGAGCTGACAGACGGCTATGTCGAAGTGAAAGCTGGCCCGGATGGCATGGCCAGCGTGTGGGATTACGACCTGGTACTGA
>NZ_JARRAB010000031.1 GCF_030376615.1 Pseudomonas sp. sp1636 | reverse complement strand
GTGTACAATACGTCAGTGTTTTCCTGTTGCTTTTCACCCCCTACGGCTTGTCAGGCGCTGGGTGGATAGCGCTAGCAGCGCTGTCGGGTTTGACCGTCCGTAGCGAGGGGAAGTCCGGCTTGCTGCATTTTTTGCGCGGTTTTGTGGCAAATAGTCGCTTTATTTAACGCAGGCGCGCGCAAAAAAATGATCAAATCCGGTTTTTCCGCCGTAGAACAGTGTGAAGTCCGACAGACTGCTAGAGTCTCGGAAACAGGCCGAACTTCTTTAAACGCGAGCCAGAATGAACGAGCAATTGCAGCCCCTCAAGAAACAGCCGGGAACCGGCAAAAGCAGCCATAGCGGGACTCAGGACGATATCGTTTACGCGCATATCTTCGACGCCATCCTTGAGCAGCGCTTGGCGCCGGGCACCAAACTGAGCGAAGAGGCCTTGGGTGAGATCTTCGGCGTCAGTCGCACCATCATCCGCCGCGCCTTGTCGCGCCTGGGCCATGAAAGCGTCGTGCTGCTGCGGCCTAATCGTGGCGCGGTGGTGGCCAGTCCCAGCGTGGAAGAGGCCCGGCAGATTTTCTACGCCCGACGCATGGTCGAGCGCGCGATCACCGAATTGGCGGTGCTGCATGCCACGGCCGAGCAACTGGTCGAGTTGCGGCAAATGGTTCAGGACGAGCAAGCCTGCTTCTCCCGTGGCGATCGTGGTGCGGGCATTCGCCTGTCCGGCGAGTTCCACCTGAAGTTGGCCGAAGCGGCGAAGAACGCACCCCTGGTCAGCTTTCAGCGCAGCCTGGTGTCGCAGACTTCATTGATCATCGCCCAGTACGAAAGCGGCAGTCGTTCGCACTGCTCCTACGACGAGCACAACCAACTGATCGATGCCATCGAAGCGCGTGATGCGGTCAAGGCGGTCAGCCTGATGATGCATCACATGGATCATATCGACAGCAAGCTCAACCTCGACGAGGAGAGCGCCTCGGACGACCTGCACGCGGTGTTTTCGCACCTGTTGCAGACCGCCAAGAAAAAGCCAGGACGTAATCCTGCCAGTCGTTGATTGGCAGCCATTCCGTAGGTGGGGGCGGATCGCGTAACCCGGCAGCGGTGTACGCAACCCCGCGGCATGGCGTGCAATCGCGGTGGGTTACGCGGCGCTCGAATACTCGGCCCGATTCAGCCGTTGTAGCCATGCGCCGCTAACAGGTCGTTGAAAAATGTAGCGAGCGAAGGCTAGGCAAGGCGAAATCGGCCGAAAAAGCGCAGTTTACGTGCTGTAAATGAGCATTTTGAGGCCGATTTCAACGCCGCATAGCCGAGCGCAGTAGTTTTTCAACGGCCTGCTAACCCACCCTGGGATTGCGATCCCTTAATCGCGACGATGCACCGACTGGCCGGCGGCGAAGGCCTCCTGCACCACGCGGTCGTCGCCGAGCATGCACAGGGCGAACAGCTTCTCGGCCAGGCTCTTGGCCTGCTGCAGGCGGTAGCTGATCAGCGGCGTGGCGTGGTAGTCGAGCACGACGAAGTCGGCGTCCTTGCCGCTGGCGAAGTTGCCGAGCTTGTCGTCCAGGTACAGCGCCTGGGCGCCGCCGAGGGTGGCCAGGTACAGCGACTTGAACGGGTCGAGCTTCTTGCCCTGCAGCTGCATGACCTTGTAGGCCTCGTTCAGCGACTGCAGCTGGCTGAAGCTGGTGCCGGCGCCGACGTCGGTGCCCAGGCCGACGCGCACGCCGTGTTGTTCCAGCTTGTTGAGGTCGAACAGACCGCTGCCGAGAAACAGGTTGGAGGTGGGGCAGAAGGCCACCGCCGAGCCGGTTTCGGCCAGGCGCCGGCATTCCTCGTCGCACAGGTGCACGCCGTGGGCGAATACCGCGCGCGCGCCGATCAGCTGGTAGTGGTCGTAGACGTTCAGGTAGCCCGTGCGCTCGGGGAACAGCTCTTTCACCCACTCGATCTCCTGGCGGTTCTCCGACAGGTGGGTGTGCATATACAGATCCGGATACTCCCGGAACAGCTGGCCGGCCAGGGCCAGCTGTTCCGGGCTGCTGGTCGGGGCGAAGCGCGGGGTCACCGCATAGTGCAGGCGGCCCTTGCCGTGCCAGCGCTCGATCAGTTCCTTGCTCTCGGCGTAGCCCGATTGCGGCGTGTCGGTCAGGTAATCCGGGGCGTTGCGATCCATCAGCACCTTGCCGGCGATCATCCGCAGATTGAGCGCCTCGGCCGCCTCGAACAAGGCGTCGACCGACTGCGGGTGTACGCTGCCGAACACCAGCGCGGTGGTGGTGCCGTTGCGCAGCAGCTCCTTGAGGAAGATCTCGGCGACGTCACTGGCATGGGCTTTGTCGGCGAACTGGCGTTCGGTGGGGAAGGTGTAGGTATTCAGCCAATCGAGCAACTGCTCGCCGTAGGAGGCGATCATGCCGGTCTGCGGGTAGTGGATATGGGTGTCGATAAAGCCGGGGGTGATCAGCGCGTCGCGGTATTCGACGACCTCTACACCTTTGAGCGTGGGTAGCAGCTCGGCGGCGTGGCCGACCCGGGCGATCCGCCCGTCCTCGACCAGCAGCAGGCCATCCTCGAAGTATTCATAGGACGCCTCGACGCCGACCACGGCGGGGTCGGCGAGGCTGTGCAGGATGGCGGCGCGGTAGGCTTTTACATTACTAGTCATCTAGTGCATCTCGATCATGCGTAGGGTGCGCCGTGCGCACCAGGGTCAATGGGCTATCGGTACGCGCGGCGCACCCTACTGCGCTCGGCGTGAGGCCGGCAGCAGCTTGGCGATGCTCGGCTCGCCCTTCTTCACGTCTTGGCCGAAGGCGGCGTTGTAGGTGGCGATCACCTCGCCGGCGATGGACACGGCGATCTCCACCGGCAATTTGCCTTTCACCTCGGCCAGGCCCATGGGGCAGCGCATACGTGTCACCACGGCCGGATTGAAGCCACGGTCGCGCAGGCGGTGCTCGAACTTGGCCCGCTTGCTCTGCGAGCCGATCAGACCGTAGTAGGCGAAATCGTTGCGCCCCAGGATGGCGGCGGTCAGCTCCAGGTCGAGCTGGTGGTTGTGGGTCATGACGATGAAATAGCTGCCCGGCGGCATGGCGTCGACCTCGTCGACCACCTCGTCGTTGACCACCTTGTCCACCCCGGCGGGAATCTGGACGGGGAACTCGTTCTCCCGCGAGTCGATCCAGCGCACCTTGCACGGCAGGCTGGCGAGCAGCGGCACCAGGGCGCGGCCGACGTGGCCGGCGCCGAATACGGCGATCTGCGCCTGGGGCTGGCCCATGGGCTCGAACAGCAGCACGGTGGCGCCGCCGCAGCACTGACCGAGGCTGGCGCCGAGGCTGAAACGCTCCAGGCGGGTGTCCTGGCTACGGCTGGCGAGCATCTCGCGGGCCAGTTGCATGGCCTTGTACTCCAGGTGGCCGCCGCCGATGGTCTCGAAGATGCGTTCGGCGGTGACCACCATCTTCGAGCCGGCGTTGCGCGGCGTCGAGCCGCGCTCTTCGATGATGGTCACCAGCACGCAGGGTTCGCCTTGCTGTTGCAGTTCGGCGAGGGCACTGATCCAGCTCATTTGCTCAGCCTCCAGGTCGGCGGCAGTTGCCCCGGGCGCGGCAGGCGCCAGTTGCTCGGCGAGGGTTCCAGTAGCGGAACCGGCGCCGGCTGTGCCGGTTGGGTTTTCGTTTCGGTGTGTCTTGTCATTGTTCTACACCCGTTTGCTTCAGATCGTAGCCCGGATGCAATCCGGGAGAGGGTTTCCCCGGATTGCATCCAGGCTACGGTTCAGGCCGGTTCGACCTCTGCCGCCACGGCTTTGGCCGGCTGCTGCAACTGCTTCATCTGTTCCACGCCCCAGAGCACCCGCTCCGGGGTGGCCGGGGCGTCGATCGCCGGCTGCACCCGGTAATCGGCCAGGCTCGCCACCGCATCCTTGATCGCGCACCACACGGCGATGCCGAGCATGAACGGCGGCTCGCCGACGGCCTTGGAGTGGAACACCGTGTCTTCCGGGTTCTTGCGGTTTTCCACCAGCTTGACCCGCAGATCCAGCGGCATGTCGGCGATGGCCGGGATCTTGTAGCTGGCCGGGCCGTTGGTCAGCAGCTTGCCTTTGTCGCTCCACACCAGCTCTTCCGTGGTCAGCCAGCCCATGCCCTGGACGAACGCGCCTTCCACCTGGCCGATGTCGATGGCTGGGTTCAGCGAGGCGCCGACGTCGTGGAGGATGTCGGTGCGCAGCATCCGGTATTCGCCGGTTAGGGTGTCGACCAGCACCTCGGCGCAGGCGGCGCCGTAGGCGAAGTAGTAGAACGGCCGGCCAGCGGCCTTGTCGCGGTCGTAATAGATCTTCGGCGTGCGGTAGAAGCCGGTGGACGACAGCGAAACCTGGGCGAAGTAGGCCTTCTGCACCAGCTCCTCGAACGAGAGGAACTGCTCGCGCACGCGCACCTGGCCGTTGCGGAACTCGACGTCTTCCGCAGTGACCCGGTACTCGCGCACCAGGAAGTCGACCAGGCGCTGCTTGATGGTCTCGGCGGCGTTCTGCGCGGCCTTGCCGTTCAGGTCGGTACCGCTGGAAGCCGCGGTAGGCGAGGTGTTCGGCACCTTGTCGGTGTTGGTTGCGCTGATCTGGATGCGCGAGATATCGACCTGGAACACCTCGGCGACGATCTGCGCGACCTTGGTGTTGAGACCCTGGCCCATCTCGGTGCCGCCGTGGTTCAGATGAATGCTGCCGTCGGTGTAGATGTGGATCAGCGCGCCGGCCTGGTTGAGGAAGGTGGCGGTAAAGCTGATGCCGAACTTGACCGGGGTCAGCGCCAGGCCCTTCTTCAGCACCGGGCTGCCGGCGTTGAAGGCGCGGATTGCCTCGCGGCGCTGGGCATAGTCGCTGCTGGCCTCCAGCTCGGCGGTCATCTCGTGGATGACGTTGTGCTCGACCGTCTGGTGGTAGTGGGTGACGTTGCGCTCGGTCTTGCGGTAGTAGTTGGTCTTGCGCACCTCAAGCGGGTCTTTGCACAGGCTGCGGGCGACCGCATCCATGACCTCCTCGATGGCGACCATGCCCTGGGGGCCGCCGAAGCCGCGGTAGGCGGTGTTGGAGGCGGTGTGGGTCTTGCAGCGGTGGCCGTTGATGGTGGCGTTGCCGAGGTAATAGGCGTTGTCGGCGTGGAACATCGCGCGGTCGACGATGGAGCCGGACAGATCCGGCGAATAGCCGCAGTTACCGGCCAGTTCGATCTGGATGCCGTGCAGCAGGCCGTCGTCGTCGAAGCCGACATCGTATTCCACATAGAAGGGGTGGCGCTTGCCGGTGATGCTCATGTCTTCCATGCGCGGCAGGCGCATCTTGGTCGGCCGCCCGGTGAGGTGGGCGATCACCGCGCACAGGCAGGCCGGACCGGCGGCCTGGGTTTCCTTGCCGCCGAAGCCGCCGCCCATGCGGCGCATGTCGATGACGATCTTGTGCATGGCCACGCCGAGCACCTCGGCCACCAGTTTCTGCACCTCGGTGGCGTTCTGCGTCGAGCAGTAGACCAGCATGCCGCCGTCTTCGCTGGGCATCACCGAAGACACCTGGGTCTCCAGATAGAAGTGCTCCTGGCCGCCGATGTGCAGCTTGCCCTGCAGGCGGTGCGGCGCAGTGGCCAGGGCCGCGGCGGAGTCGCCGATCTTGTGTTGGTGGCTGTCGAGGACGAAGTGCTGCTTGCGCAGCGCTTCGACGACATCCAGCACCGGCTCCAGGTCTTCGTACTCGATGATCGCCGCCATGGCCCCTTTGCGCGCGGTTTCCAGGCTGTCGGCAGCGACCGCGAGCACCACCTGGCCGACGTATTCGACCTTGCCGTCGGCCAGCAGCGGGTCGCCGGCCACCACCGGGCCGATGTCCAGCTGGCCGGGCACGTCCTGGCTGGTGATGGCGATGGCTACCCCGGGAATGGCATAGCAGGGGGAGGTGTCGATGCTGAGGATACGGGCATGGGCGCGGTCGCTCAGGCGCGCATAGACGTGCAGCTGGTTGGGGAACTCCAGGCGGTCGTCGACGTACACCGCCTCGCCGCAGACGTGCTTGTCGGCGCTCTCATGCTTGACGCTGCGGCCGACGCCGGTGGTGATCTCGGCGCGAAACAGCTCGGCCAGATCGGCCTGGGTTTTCTGAACTTTGCGATGGCTAGACATAGGCGGTCACCCGGGTTTCGACGTCGGGAGCTTGCAGCTCGAGGAAGAATTTACGCAGCAGGTTCTGCGCGATGAGCAGGCGGTATTCCTTGCTGGCGCGGAAGTCGCTGAGCGGGGTGAAGTCTTCGGCCAAGGCGGCGCAGGCACGCTCGATATCGGCCGGATAGCAGACGCCGCCGAGCAGGGCGGCTTCGCAGGCGGCGGCGCGCTTGGGAATCGCCGCCATACCGCCGAAGGCGATGCGGGCGTTCTGCACCACGCCGTCCTTAACCTCTAGGTTGAAGGCGGCGCACACGGCGGAGATGTCGTCGTCCAGGCGCTTGGACACCTTGTAGGCGCGAAACGTCTGCTTGGCTTGGGCGCGCGGTACGATGATCTTCTCGATGAATTCGCCTTCCTGGCGGGCGGTGACCTTGTAGTCGAGGAAGTAGTCTTCCAGCGCGATGGTGCGGCTCGCGCTGCCCTGGCGCAGGACGAGCTGCGCGCCGAGGGCGATCAGCAGCGGCGGGGCGTCGCCGATCGGCGAGGCGTTGCCGATATTGCCGCCCAGGGTGCCCTGATTGCGGATCTGCAGGGAGGCGAAGCGGTGCAGCAACTCGCCGAAGTCCGGGTATTCCTCGGCCAGCGCGGCGTAGCAGTCGGTCAGGGCGGTGGCGGCGCCGATCTCGATGCTGTCGGCGGTGGCTTCGACGCGTTTCATCGCTTCGATATGGCCGACGTAGATCATCACCGGCAACTCGCGGTGGAACTGGGTGACCTCCAGGGCCAGGTCGGTGCCACCGGCGAGCAGACGGGCCTCGGGGTTGGCGGCGTAGAGGTCGGCCAGGTCGGCGACCGTCAGCGGCAGCAGGCAGCGCTTGTCGCCGCTATTGAGCTCGGCGGTTTCGCGCGGGGCGATGGCTTTCAGTTGGGCGACGGTTTCGGCCTCGAAGGCGTCGAACTGATCCGGCTGCGGCTGGCAGCAGGCCTGTTCGGCGGCATCGATGATCGGCCGGTAGCCGGTGCAGCGGCACAGGTTGCCGGCCAGGGCTTCGAGGGTGTCGGCCTTGTCGAAACCTGCGCTGTTCTTCTGCAGGGCGAACAGCGACATGACGAAACCGGGGGTGCAGAAGCCGCACTGCGAGCCGTGACAGTCGACCATGGCCTGTTGCACGCTGTGCAGTTGGCCCTGGTGCTTGAGGTCTTCGACGCTGAGCAGTTGCTTGCCGTGTAGGGCGGCGACGAAGGTCAGGCAGGAGTTGAGGGTGCGGTAGCGCACGCGCTCGCCATCCAGCTCGCCGACCACCACGGTGCAGGCACCGCAGTCGCCGGAGGCACAGCCTTCTTTGGTGCCGGACTTGCCGAGGTGCTCACGCAGGTACTGGAGCACGGTGACGTTAGGGTCGAGTTGCTGCTCGCTACGCAGCTCCCGGTTGAGTAAAAACTGGATCAAGGACGACCTCCAGGCACTTTATTGTTCTTTACGAGCGGTACGTATCGGCTCGTGTAGAAACGCCGGGCATACCGATGCGGCGTTTTGACACGGCCTTCCATGGGGCAAATCTAGAGTTTTCTGACTTTTGGGTCAACAAATATTTGACTCTTCGGTCAGGTGGTTGTCATGCGATTCGGTTATGAGCCGCTCGAACGCCAAGGGTTGCCGTTGAAGGCTAGTCGGTTTTATCTCAGCGCCGTCCTGGCCTGGGGCAGGGATCGGTTACGCGCGCAGCCAAAAGCCCAAGGGCGAGTGCCATTGATCGCCTCCTTCCCGCGCACCGAGCCGGCCGTCCGCCCCAGCGCCGCGACTAGCTGGCCCGGCAACGCCCTGTGTTACACTCGCCGCTCGTTTTTCCGCCCCCGCGCCAGCACTGGTGGGGGCCGCAGACCCGCCCGCTTGCCCAATAGGTCTACAGAGCCTAAGGAAGATCATGACGTTCAAGGCGCCGGACAGCCTCGCCGAGCAGATCGCTCATCACCTTGCGGAACGCATCATTCGTGGTGAATTGAAGGCGCGCGAGCGGATTCAGGAGCAGAAAGTCACCCAGTCGCTCAGCGTCAGTCGCGGTTCGGTGCGTGAAGCGTTGCTGATTCTCGAGCGGCGCCACCTGATTACGATCCTGCCGCGCCGAGGCGCCCAGGTAATCGAACTGACCCCGCACAACGTCAAGAGCCTCTACGACTTGGTCATCGAGCTGTACATCCTGCTCGCTCGGGCGGTGACCGATAGTTGGCGGCTCGAAGCGGATCTGGCGCCGTTCCGGCTCATCCAGCAGCGCCTGCTGGGCTGTCTGCAGCGCGAAGACATCCATGCGTTTGTCGAGGACAGTTTCAACATCATGCGCGCGGCGTATCCGTTCTCGCACAACCCTTATCTGCAGGAAACCGTGGAGAACCTGCTGCCGGCGATCAGCCGTACCTATTATCTGGCCTTGGAACGGCGCAAAGGCGAGATGGGGCAGTTTCTCAACGCCTTCGGCGAGTTGCTGCAGGCCATCATCGCCCGCGATCACCCGCGCGTGCGCGAAGTGCTGCTGGCCTATGGCGAGCACAACTGCAAACTGGTCCTGGCGACCCTGGCCGAGCGCTGATATGCGGTTGAAATGCATCAAATTGGCCGGTTTCAAGTCATTCGTCGACCCGACCACCGTGAGCTTTCCGAGCAACATGGCGGCGGTGGTCGGGCCCAACGGTTGCGGCAAATCCAACATCATCGACGCGGTGCGCTGGGTGATGGGCGAAAGCTCGGCGAAGAACCTGCGTGGCGAGTCGATGACCGACGTCATCTTCAACGGCTCCAACACCCGCAAGCCGGTGACCCAGGCCAGTATCGAGCTGATCTTCGACAATTCCGACGCCACCCTGACCGGCGAGTACGCCGGCTACAACGAAATTTCCATCCGCCGCCGAGTGACCCGCGACAGCCAGAACACCTATTTCCTCAACGGCACCAAGTGCCGCCGGCGCGACATCACCGATATCTTCCTCGGCACCGGCCTGGGTCCGCGCAGTTATTCGATCATCGAACAGGGCATGATCTCCAAGCTGATCGAGGCCAAGCCGGAAGAGTTGCGCAATTTCATCGAGGAAGCCGCCGGCATCTCCAAGTACAAGGAGCGTCGTCGCGAGACCGAGAACCGCATTCGCCGTACTCACGAGAACCTGGCGCGCCTGAGCGACCTGCGCGAGGAGCTGGAGCGCCAGCTCGAACGCTTGCACCGTCAGGCCCAGGCGGCGGAGAAATACCAGGAATACAAGGCCGAGGAACGCCAGCTCAAGGCCCAACTGACGGCCCTGCGTTGGCAGGCGCTGAACGAGCAGGTCGGCCAGCGCGAGGCGGTGATCGGCAATCAGGAAGTCAGCTTCGAGGCACTGGTCGCCGAGCAGCGCAACGCCGATGCCAGCATCGAGCGCCTGCGCGACGGTCACCACGAGTTGAGCGAGCGCTTCAACCTGGTGCAGGGGCGCTTCTATTCGGTGGGCGGCGATATCGCCCGGGTCGAGCAGAGCATCCAGCATGGCCAGCAGCGCCTGCGCCAGTTGCAGGACGACCTGCGCGAAGCCGAGCGCGCGCGCCAGGAGACCGAATCGCACCTGGGCCACGACCGCACCCTGCTGGCTACCCTCGGCGAAGAGCTGGCCATGCTCGAACCCGAGCAGGAGCTGAGCGCCGCTGCCGCCGAGGAGGCCGCCGCCGCGCTGGAAGAGTGCGAGAGCGCCATGCGCGGCTGGCAGGAGCAGTGGGACGGTTTCAACCAGCGCAGTGCCGAGCCGCGTCGTCAGGCCGAGGTACAGCAATCGCGGATTCGGCAGTTGGAGCAGAGCTTGGAGCGCCTGGGCGAACGCCAGCGCCGCCTCGACGACGAGCTTGTGCTGTTAGCGGCCGATCCGGAAGACGCGGCCATTCTTGAATTGGGCGAGCAGATCGCGGCCAGCGAACTGGGCCTGGAAGATTTGCAGCTGGAAGAAGAGCAGCAAGCCGAGCGCCTGCAGCAACTGCGCAACGAACTACAGCAGACCGGCCAGGCCCAGCAGCAGGCGCAGGGCGAGCTGCAACGTCTGAACGGCCGCCTGGCCTCGCTGGAAGCCTTGCAGCAGGCCGCGCTCGATCCCGGCAAGGGCGTCGGCGACTGGCTGCGCGAGCAGCACCTGAGCGAGCGCCCGCGTCTGGCCGAAGGGCTGCGGGTCGAGGCCGGCTGGGAGTTGGCGGTGGAAACCGTGCTCGGCGCCGACCTGCAAGCGGTGCTGCTGGACGATAGCCATCATCTGGGCGGCCTGGACTTCGCCGGCCTGACCCAGGGCGACCTGCGCCTGGCCAGCCCGGATAAAGGCGGCGCGCGCGTAGCCGGCAGCCTGCTCGACAAGGTCGAGGCCGGCATCGACCTGGCGCCCTGGCTGGCCAGGGTCAAACCGGTGCAGACCCTGGACGATGCCTTGGCCGCCCGCGCCAGCCTGGGCGAAGGCGACAGCCTGATCAGCCGCGACGGCTACTGGGTCGGCCGGCATTTTCTGCGGGTGCGGCGTGCCAGCGAAGCCGAAAGCGGCGTGCTGGCGCGTGGCCAGGAACTCGAACGCCTGGGCCTGGAACGCGAGGAGCGTGAGGCGGCCCTGGCGCTGCTCGACGAGCGCTTGCGGCACCTGCGCGAGAGCCAGGGGCAGCAGGAGGAGCTGCGCGAGCAGCAGCGCCGGCAATTGCAGGATCGGGCCCGTTTGCTCGGCGAGTTGAAGGCGCAACTGTCCGCCGGGCAAGCCAAGGTCGAGCAGTTGACCCTGCGCCGTCGTCGCCTCGACAGCGAACTGCTCGAATTGGCCGAACAACGCGAGATCGAACACGAGCAACTGGGCGAGTCGCGCGTGCAGCTGCAAGAGGCCCTCGACGCCATGGCCACCGACAATGAACAGCGCGAACGCCTGCTGGCCAGCCGCGATGCCCTGCGCGAGCGGCTCGACCGGGTGCGCCAGGAGGCTCGCCAGCACAAGGATCACACCCATCAGTTGGCCGTGCGCCTGGGTTCGCTCAAGGCCCAGCATGATTCCACCCACCAGGCTCTGCAGCGTCTCGAAGCGCAGGCCGAGCGCCTGCACGAGAAGCGCGAACAGCTCAGCCTCAACCTGGAAGAGGGCGAGGCACCGCTGGAAGAGCTGCGCCTGAAGCTCGAAGAGCTGCTCGACAAGCGCATGGCCGTGGAAGAGCAGCTCAAACTGGCCCGCTTGGCCCTGGAAGACGCCGACCGTGAACTGCGCGATGCGGAGAAGCGCCGCACCCAGGCCGAACAGCAGGCCCAGCTGTTACGTGGCCAGTTGGAGCAGCAGCGCATGGAGTGGCAAGCCCTGAGCGTGCGGCGCAAGGCCCTGCAGGATCAGCTGCTGGAAGACCATTACGACCTGCACGGGGTGCTCGCGAGCTTGCCCGCTGAGGCCAGTGAAACAGCCTGGGAAGAGGAGTTGGAGCGGCTGGCCGCGCGCATCCAGCGCCTCGGCCCGATCAACCTGGCGGCGATCGACGAATACCAGCAGCAATCCGAGCGCAAGCGCTACCTGGATGCACAGAACGCCGACCTGGTCGAGGCGCTGGACACCCTGGAAAACGTCATCCGCAAGATCGACAAGGAAACCCGCAACCGTTTCAAGGAAACCTTCGATCAGATCAACGGCGGCTTGCAGGCGTTGTTTCCCAAGGTTTTCGGGGGCGGCAACGCTTATTTGGAACTCACCGGCGAAGATCTACTCGATACCGGGGTCACCATCATGGCGCGCCCGCCCGGCAAGAAGAACAGCACCATCCATCTGCTCTCGGGCGGGGAGAAGGCCTTGACCGCGCTGGCTCTGGTGTTCGCCATCTTTCAGCTCAATCCGGCGCCGTTCTGCATGCTCGACGAAGTGGACGCGCCGCTGGACGACGCCAACGTCGGCCGTTATGCCCGCCTGGTCAAGGAAATGTCGGAAAAAGTGCAGTTCATCTATATCACCCACAACAAGATCGCCATGGAAATGGCCGATCAGTTGATGGGCGTGACCATGCATGAACCGGGCTGTTCGCGTTTGGTGAGCGTGGATGTCGAGGAGGCTTTGGCCATGGTGGAGGCATGATCCGCCCGGGCGCTCCGCGTCCACCAGCCGCAGCGCGGCAACGAGCAACGGCCTGTCCGAACCCGGCGATGGTCTACAACAAAGTGGCTTACAGGGTTTTTTAACGGCTTGTCGGCTGTGTAAAGTTATCTTTTGTCGTGCTAGCTTATCGTCCACTTTCGTTATGCGTGGGAAACGCCTGTCAGAACATGGAGTTGGCGCCACGTTTTACAGTTGACGCAGCAGGGGCTGGGATGCCTTTTTTCATAAAATTTTCAATTAGGGGTCAAGGTATTTCATGGAATTCGGTCTGCGCGAATGGCTGATCGTCATCGGCATCATTGTGATCGCTGGCATCTTGTTCGATGGTTGGCGGCGCATGCGCGGTGGCAAGGGTAAATTGAAGTTCAAACTCGACCGCAGTTTTGCCGATCTGCCGGAAGTCGATGACGATCCCGGTTTGCTCGGTTCGCCACGGGTCGTCGATCGCCACCAGGAACCATCGCTGGACGAGCAGGATCTGCCCTCGCTGAGCGCCCGCGAATTGAATCGTCGCCGCAATGGCGAGCCGCAGCAGGGCGATCTGAATCTGGGGTTGGACGAGCCGGTGCCGACGCTGCTCAATCCGGTGGAGGATGGCGCGCCCGCCTCGCGCAAGGAGAAGGCCACCCACGCCAGCCAAGCGTTGCCCCCGGTCGAAGAGGTGTTGGTGATCAACGTGATCGCCCGCGAAGACGGCGGCTTCAAGGGCCCGGCGCTGCTGCAGAATATTCTGGAAAGCGGTCTGCGTTTCGGCGAGATGGATATTTTCCACCGCCACGAAAGCATGGCCGGTAACGGCGAAGTGCTGTTCTCCATGGCCAATGCGCTCAAACCGGGCACTTTCGACCTCGACGATATAGAAGGCTTCAACACCCGCGCGGTGAGTTTTTTCCTCGGCCTGCCGGGGCCGCGTCATCCCAAGCAAGCGTTCGACGTGATGGTTGCCGCCGCGCGCAAACTGGCCCACGAACTCAACGGCGAGCTCAAGGATGACCAGCGCAGCGTGATGACCGCGCAAACCATCGAGCACTACCGCCAGCGCATCGTCGAATATGAGCGCAAGCAGTTGACCAACAAACGCTAAACCGGCTGCGAAGAATAAGCCTCAAGCTACAAGCCGCGCGCTTGGTTTGAGGCTTTGTTGTTTCTGCTTGGCGGTTATGCCTGCCGTCAGAGGTGCCTGCTGCTTTTGTAGGAGGGCCGTCCCGGCGCGATGCTTGTGCTTGTTGAGCGGACTGCGTCCGCTATCGCCGCGAGGTCGCGCCTCCTACAGGAGATGCGGTGTTTTTTGCTTTTGTAGGAGGGCCGCCCCGGCGCGATGCTTTTGGTTTTTCGGCTCCCACTTGCCAGCTCTGTTCAGCGGCAGAAGCTTCGCGGCCACATAGCCAAGGCAGGCCAGCCGGCAAACGGCTAGAATCCTGCGCCTGAATATCAACCAAAGGTTGAACTGGAGGCCAGGGCCGGAACTACCCGGCCGCCGCCTCCAGCTTCACGCCTGCAGCTACGGCTTGTGAATTATGTCCGCCACCCCAACCGCCGCCGAACGCATTGCCCAGCTGCGCAGCGAGCTCGATGCACACAACTACCGCTACTACGTGCTCGACGAGCCGAGCGTGCCAGACGCCGAGTACGACCGCCTGTTCAATGAACTCAAGGCGCTGGAGGCCGAGCATCCGCAGTGGGTGACGGCCGACTCGCCGACCCAGCGGGTCGGCGGCAGCGCCTTGAGTGCCTTCGGCGAGGTCAAGCATGAGGTGCCGATGCTCAGCCTCGGCAACGCCTTCGAGGAGGCCGACCTGCTGGACTTCGACCGCCGCGTGCGTGAGGGGCTGGATCTGCCGTCCGGCGATCTGTTCGGTGACGGTGCCGAGGTGGAGTACAGCTGCGAGCCCAAGCTCGATGGCCTGGCCGTCAGCCTGCTGTATCGCGATGGCCTGCTGGTACGCGGCGCCACCCGTGGCGACGGCAGTACCGGCGAGGACATCAGCGTCAATGTGCGCACCATCCGCAATATTCCGCTCAAACTGCACGGCAGCGGCTGGCCGCCGGTGCTGGAAGTGCGCGGCGAGGTGTTCATGTCCCGGGCCGGCTTCGAGGCATTGAACGCCCGGCAACTGGAAAACGGCGGCAAGCCTTTTGCCAATCCGCGCAACGCCGCGGCGGGCAGCCTGCGCCAGCTCGACCCGAAGATCACCGCCAGCCGTCCGTTGCAGTTATGCAGCTATGGCATCGGCCAGGTGCAGGGCGAGTTGCCGGACAGCCATATCGGCATCCTCGAAGCGCTCAAGGGCTGGGGGCTGCCGATCAGCCACGAACTGCAGCTGGCCAAAGGCGTGCAGGAGTGCCTGGCCTATTACCGCGCCATCGGCGCCAAGCGTGACGCGCTGGCGTATGAAATCGACGGCGTGGTGTTCAAGGTCAACAGCCTGGCCTATCAACGCGAACTGGGTTTTCGTGCGCGCGAGCCGCGTTGGGCCATCGCCCACAAGTTCCCGGCGTTGGAGGAGCTGACCGAGCTGCTGGATGTCGAGTTCCAGGTCGGTCGCACCGGCGCCGTCACCCCGGTGGCGCGCTTGCAGCCGGTCAAGGTGGCGGGCGTCACGGTATCCAATGCGACCCTGCACAATATGGACGAAGTCATGCGTCTGGGCGTGATGATCGGCGATACGGTGATCATCCGCCGTGCCGGCGACGTGATTCCGCAGGTGGTGCAGGTGGTCAGCGAGCGGCGTCCGGCCGATGCGCGAGCGGTGCTGATCCCCGAGAGCTGCCCGGTATGCGGCTCCCGCGTCGAGCGCACCCAACTGGTCAAGCGCAGCAAGGGCAAGGAGTCGTTCAGCGCCGGTTCGATCTACCGCTGCGTCGGCCGCCTGGCCTGCGCCGCCCAGCTCAAGCAGGCGATCATCCATTTCGTCTCGCGGCGCGCCATGGACATCGAAGGCCTGGGCGAGAAGAGCGTCGAGCAACTGGTCGACGAAGGCCTGGTGAGTTCGCCGGCCGACCTCTACACCCTGAAGTTCGAGCAGGTCGTCGGCCTGGACGGTTTTGCCGAACTGTCGAGCCACAACCTGCTGGCGGCCATCGCCGCCAGCCGCCAGCCGAGCCTGGCGCGTTTCATCTACGCCCTGGGCATCCCCGATGTCGGCGAGGAAACCGCCAAGGTGCTGGCCCGCGCGCTGGCTTCGTTGCGGCGCATCGAGCAGGCGCTGCCGCAAGTGCTGACCTACCTGCCGGATGTCGGCCTGGAGGTCGCCCACGAAATTCACGGCTTTTTCCGCGACGCGCACAACCGCACGGTGATCGCCCAGCTGCTCGAGCGTGGCATCGAATTGCAGGAGGAGGGCGAGGTGCACCCGGAGTTCGCCGGCTGCGCAACCCTGGCGGGCTTGCTCGACAAGTTGAACATCGCCGGCATCGCCGTCACCGGCGCGAAGCACCTGGCGGACAAGGCCGGCAGCCTCGAACGGGTGATCGAACTCAGCCAGGACTGGCTGGAACTGAGCGTGATGAAGGGCCTCAACGAGAAGGGCAAGCAGGCGTTGCGCGAATTTTTCGCCAACCCAGCCAATATCGCACAGGCACGCGCCATCGAGGCCCAGTTGCGCGAGTTCGGCATGCATTGGCAGAGCGAGAAGAAAGCCATCGAAGGCTTGCCCCTGGCCGGCCAGACCTGGGTGCTGACCGGCAGCCTGGAAGTCATGAGTCGCGATGTCGCCAAAGACAAGCTGGAAAGCCTGGGCGCCAAGGTGGCCGGTTCGGTATCGGCCAAGACCAGCTGCGTAGTCGCCGGGCCAGGCGCCGGCTCCAAGCTGGCCAAGGCCCAGGAATTGCAGCTCAAGGTGCTGGACGAGGCCGAGTTTGTCGCGCTGATGGCGGATTACGGCGTGGTTGTCTGAAACCGAGCGGCTGCTTTTGTAGGAGGGCCGC
>NZ_JARRAB010000030.1 GCF_030376615.1 Pseudomonas sp. sp1636 | reverse complement strand
ATCGAACGGATCTGATAGCGCCCCAGCCCAGCGCTATACAAAACGCCGTCCCCGGGATTAACGGGGGCCGGCGTTTTTCTTGATAAACTGCGCCCCTCCTTTTTCCGAGTCGTTGCGCATGCTTTCTCTCGAACAGGCGCTGCGCGCCGCCCTCACCCACCGCCAGCCCTTGCTCGCGGAACTGCACCGGCAAGGCACCGACTGTTACCGGCTGTTCCACGGCAGCCAGGAAGGTGCCGGCGGCCTGACCCTCGACCGCTATGGCCCGCAGTTATTGGTGCAAAGCTTTCACCAGAGCCTCGGTCATGACGAGTTGTTGCAACTGGCCGAACAATGCGACCAGGCTCTCGATACATCGCTGTTGCTGGTCTACAACGACCGCTCCCAGGGCAACTCGCGGATCGATCGCAGCGACCCGATCTACCAGGCCCAGCCCGAGGCTCTGGCGGATCTGCTCGGCCACGAGTGGGGTCTCAACTATCGCGTGCGTGGGCGTCATGCCGGACAGGATCCGCTGCTGTTTCTCGATCTGCGCAACGCCCGCGGCTGGATCAAGGCGCACAGCGCCGGCAAATCCGTGCTCAACCTGTTCGCCTACACCTGCGGCGTCGGCCTCAGCGCGGCAGCCGGCGGCGCCCGCGAAGTGGTCAACCTGGATTTTGCCGAGGGCAACCTGGCGGTCGGTCGCGAAAATGCCGCACTCAACCCCGAACTGGTGGCCATGCAGTTCATCCAATCCGACTATTTTCCGGCGATTCGCCAGTTGGCCGGGTTGCCGATCAGCGCACGGCGCGGGCACACGCTGCCCGACTACCCGCGCCTGCCGCAACGCCAGTTCGATCTGGTCTTCCTCGATCCGCCAGCCTGGGCCAAGAGCGCCTTCGGCACCGTCGACCTGCTACGCGACTACCAGAGCCTGCTCAAGCCGGCGATCCTCGCCACCGCCGCGAACGGCGTGCTGATCTGCTGCAACAACCTGGCCAAGGTCGCCCTCAGCGACTGGCGCGCCCAGGTGCTGCGTTGCGCCGAAAAGCTGGGTCGGCCGGTGCGCGAGTGCCAGGTGCTGGCGCCAGCGCCGGACTTTCCTTCACGTGACGGCCAACCGCCGCTGAAAACCCTGATCCTGCAGTTCTAAGTCCGGCCGAGCCCGCACAGAAAACACCGCCCGCCTTACATCGGGAACTGTGCGCGCGTGCCATACTCCAAAGCATTTCTCGTCGGGATAGATGACGTTTTTATGCTTAAAGGAATAAAGCGCGCCAGCGGCGCCCTGCTGATTGCCATTGCCCTCTACAGCCTGCTGGGCTTTCTGATCCTGCCCGGCATCGGTCTGCGCATCGCCAACCAGCAACTCGCCCAATACAGCAACGTGCCCGCCAGACTGGAGCGCTTGCAACTCAACCCCTTCAGCCTGGAAGCCAGCCTCTGGGGCTTGCGCATCGGCGCACCCGGCCAGGAACAGGTGGCCTTCGAGCGCCTCTATGCCAACCTGCAACTCGATAGCCTGTGGCGTGGCGTTCTGCACCTGAGCGCTGTCGAGCTGGACAAGCCGCATACCCAGTTGCGGTTTGCCAAGGACGGAACCCTCAACCTGACCCAGCTGTTCAGCTTGCCAGCCAGTGCCGAGCCGGTCAGCGAAGAGCCGCCCAGCGCGCCTGTGCCGCTGCGCATCGCCTACATCAAGCTGGCCGGCGGCAACCTGCACTTCCAGGATCTGCGCCCGAGCGAAGCCATCGAACTTGTCTACGACGACCTCAACGTCGAACTGCACAACCTCAGCACCCTGGCCGACGACACTGCCGAGATGACCCTGGTCGCCACCGGCCCCAGGGGCGGGCGGATCGACTGGAGCGGGCAGATCAGCCTGGCGCCGATCAGCTCCAGCGGCAGCTTTAAGGTCAGCGACGGGCAACTCAAGAGTGTCTGGCCCTATGTGCGCGATGCCGTGCCCCTGGTGCTGCAAGAGGGGGTGATCGACCTGGCCACCGACTACAGCCTGAACCTGGCCACTAGCACGCAACTGTTGCTGCACAACACTCGGGGCAAACTCGCCCCGTTCGCCATCAACTCGCCGGACGGCCGGCCACTGGTCAAACTGGCCAAGCTGGAAGTCAGCGACACCAGCCTGGATCTGCTCAAGCAACAGCTGCTGGTCGGCCAGTTACGCAGCCAGCAACTGGAAACCTGGGCCGCCCGTGAAGCCGACGGCCAACTGGACTGGCAGAAACTGTTCGCCAGCACGGCGCCAGACACCGCGCAGCCCAAGCGCACAGCCGCGGCGCAGGGAAAGCCTTGGCAAGTGCTGCTGCGCGATGTGCAACTGCGTAACTATCAGGTGCACCTGGCCGACCGCGTGCCCGAGCAGGCTGTCGCGCTCGAACTGGGCCCACTGGATCTCGACCTGCAGAACTTCGACAGCCTCGGAACCTCGCCCTTCACGCTCAAGCTGAATACCGGCCTGGGCAAACAAGGCCAGCTGCAAGCCGAGGGGCAGGCGCAGCTGAACCCGGCCACGGCCAGCCTGAAAGTCGTCACCCGCGCGATCGACCTGCGCGTGGCTCAAGCCTACCTCAGCCCCTTCGTGCGGATCGAATTACGCAGTGGCCAGCTCGACAGCGACCTGGATCTCGCCCTGAGCGGCACCGAGCCGCTGGCCTTCAGCGTTAGCGGCAAGGCCCAGATCAACCAGTTGCATACCCTCGACACCCTCAAGGAGCGCGACTTCGTGCGCTGGCAGCAACTCGACCTGCTCGGCCTCAACTACCAGCACGGCGACAGCCTGAATATCGATCAAGTGCAGCTCAGCCGGCCCTATGCGCGCTTTATCGTCAACGAAGACCTGACCACCAACGCCAGCGACCTGGTGATCGTCCCGCCGGCCAGCACTCCGGAGTCCGCCGCCCCTGCCGCCAAAGCCGAGTCCGAGTCCGCCAGCAAGCCACTGGCCATCCATATCGGCGCGGTGAGCCTCACCGACGGCTCGGCCAACTTCGCCGACTTCAGCCTGACCCCCAACTTCGCCACCGCCATCCAGCAACTCAATGGCCGCATCGGCAGCCTCGACAGCCGCACGCCGGCGCCGGCCAACGTGGATATCGTCGGCAAGATCGACCGTTACGCACCGGTCAGCATCAAGGGCAGCCTGAACCCCTTCGACCCGCTGGACAGCCTGGACATCGTCACCCAGTTCAAACAGGTCGAACTGACCACCCTGACCCCCTACTCCGGCAAATTCGCCGGCTACCGCATCCGCAAGGGCCGGCTCAATCTGGATCTGCATTACCGCATTAGCCAGGGCAAGCTGAATGCCGACAACAGCGTGGTGGTCGAACAACTGCAGCTCGGTGAAAGAGTCGACAGCCCCAACGCGGTCGATTTACCGATCCGCCTGGCGGTCGCCCTGCTCAAGGATAGCGACGGCAAGATCGCCCTCAGCCTGCCGGTGCAGGGCGACCTCAACAACCCGCAATTCAGCGTGATGCCGATCGTTTGGCAGACCCTGCGCAACCTGGTGTTGCGCGCCGCCCAGGCGCCGTTCAAGTTTATCGGCGGACTGGTCAGCGGCGGCGCGGAGATGGACTTGAGCACGGTGCACTTCGACCCTGGCAGCAGCGAGCTCGACAGCAGCGCCCAAACCGCCCTCGGCCTGCTCGCCAGTGCCCTGAAGGAGCGCCCGGCACTACGCCTGGAAGTCGAAGGCAGCAGCGCGCAAAGCAGCGACGGCCCGCTACTGGCAGAGCAGCGCCTGGAGCACGAGTACCAGAACACCTACTACCAAATCCTTCAGCGGCGCGGCGCGGCAGTCCCCGCCGAGCCCAGCCAGCTCGCGGTTCCGGAAGACGAAAAAGATCCGCTGCTCGAAGGTATCTACCGCCGCCGCCTGAAACAGCAGCCACCCGCCGAGTGGAAAGAACTGGACAAGCAGCAGCGGGCCGCCAATCTACGCAATGCCGTCCTCCAGTACTGGGGCAAAAGCCAATTGCTGCAACGCCAACTGGCCCAGGCCCGCGCCTCCAGCATCAAGGATTACCTGGTCGAGCGGGGCGGTCTGGCCGACGAACGCGTCTACCTGCTGGATGTCGACCTCGGCCAGGCACAAGCGGACGGCCGAGTGGCTACGGCGCTGCACCTCGATAGCGAATAAGGCCTAAGCGATGATCACGCTCAAACACATCAGTCTGGCCCTGCTCCTCGGGGGCGCCCCGGCAGCCCAGGCCGAAACCCTGCGCTGCGGCAGCCAACTGGTCAGCGTCGGCGACCGCGCCTTCGAGGTGGAACAGAAATGCGGCGAGCCGACTTTTCGCGACCTGGTTGGCTACAGCCTCGGCGCTTACCAAAGGCGCGAGTTCAAGATCGAGGAATGGGTCTACGGCCCCAGCAACGGCATGCTCACCATCCTGACCTTCGAGGGTAACCGCCTGACGCGCATCGAAAGGCGACGCGATCGCTGACAAACGCATGCCCGCGCGGTAGCCTGAGGCATAGCCTTGTCCAACCGGTTAGCCTCGTGAAAGTTCTTGCCATTGCCCTACTCATTCTTCTGACCGGCAGCGTCCAGGCCGCGACCTGGCGTTGCGGCAGCGCCTTGATCAGCACCGACGACACCAGCAGCGAAGTGCTCGACAAATGCGGCGAGCCGCAGAGCCGTGACTTTCTCGGCTACCGCGAAATAATCGATAGCTACGGCTTTCGCAACGAAGTGGCGGTGGAGGAATGGAGCTACGGCCCGCGCAACGGCATGTACCATTTCCTGCGTTTCGAGGGTAACCGGCTGCGCAAAATCGACAGCAAACGCGGCAACTGAATACGCCACAGTCCCGACCACATCCCGATCAGCGGCGGTCAAATGGCCCCGACGCGCCTTGATCCGGCCGGGCACACGCAAAAAAACAGGGTGCCATAGACACCCGGTTTTCTACTTGAGGCTTATGGCTTGCAGCTTGAGGCGGGGCATCACTTGACCACCTTCAGGCTGGGCCGCCCACTCGGACGCGGCGGTTCGCCATCCGGCGGGCCCTGGTCATCCGGGCCATCGACATCTTCATCATCCGGCACCGGCGGCTCCAGGTCGAAGACCATGCCCTGGCCATTCTCCCGCGCATAGATGGCCAGTATGGCCGCGGCCGGCACATACAGGCTGTGCGGCGCCCCGCCGAAACGGCCCTCGAAGCTCACCGCCTCGTTATCCATGTGCAGATGGCGCACGGCGCTAGGCGAGACATTAAGCACAATCTGCCCATCACTGGCGAAACCGGGCGGCACTTGCACACCGGCATACTCGGCATTGACCAACAAATGCGGGGTGCAGTCGTTGTCGACGATCCATTCGTAGAGCGCACGAACCAGATAGGGACGGCTGGAGTTCATTAAAACCTCCTCGGCTTTAGCGCATATCGCGCTCAACAGCGGAAAGACTGACCTGGAAGGTCTCGCGGGCGAACTGGCGATCCATATAATCGAGCAACGGCTTGGCCGGCTTGGCCAGCTCGATACCCAACACCGGCAAACGCCAGAGAAGTGGCAGCAAACAACAATCCACCAAACTCAACTCATCACTGAGAAAAAACGGCTTGTCGGCGAACAACGGCGAAACCCCGGTGAGGCTCTCGCGCAACTCTTTGCGCGCCTGCACGCGAGCCGGCTCCTTGCTGCGCGAGTCCAGGATCAGATCGACCTGGGCACACCAATCTCGCTGAATGCGGTGAATCAACAGGCGGCTATTCGCCCGCGCCACCGGATAAACCGGCAACAACGGCGGATGCGGATAGCGCTCATCCAGATACTCCATCACCACTGTCGACTCGTATAACGCCAAATCGCGGTCGACCAGGGTGGGTAAGCTCGCGTAAGGGTTGACCTCCAGCAGGCTGGGTGGACAACGCCCTTTCTCGACACTGATGATCTCGGCGCTGACACCCTTCTCGGCGAGCACGATACGTACGCGGTGGGAATAGTGGTCGGCGGGGTCGGAGTAGCAGGCCAACCGATTGGTCACGCCCATGGCGATCCTCCTCGCTTATTTAGGTTATTAGAAGCAGAAAAAACTGCGCGCCCAAAGGGGCGCGCAGGACAACCTTGCAGCAACAGCCGATTAGTGCACGTCCTTCCAGTACTCACGCTTGAGCAGGTAGGCGAAGACGAAGAAGAACGCCAGATAAAGCAACACATAGGTACCGATACGCTGGCTCTCCAACTTCACCGGGTTAGCCGAATAAGCCAGGAAGGTCACCAGATTCTTGATCTTGGTATCGAACTCTTCCTCGCTCAGGGCACCGCTTTTGGGCTCGATGGCCAACTGATCGCAAGCCTCATGAGTGATTGGCGTACCCGTCAGTGGGTCGAATTGCTTCTTGTCACCCTCGACCACCTGAACCTGCTTGCAACCGATGTACTGACGTCCCTGTAGCGCCACCAGCACGTTCGGCATGCCGACGTTCGGGAACACCTTGTTATTGGCGCCCAGCGGGCGGGTCGGATCATCGTAGAAAGTGCGCAGGTAGGTATACAGCCAGTCGGTGCCGCGCACACGAGCGACCAGAGTCAGATCCGGAGGCGCAGCGCCGAACCAGACCTTGGCGTCTTCCGCCTGCATGCCGATCTTCATGTGATCGCCGATCTTGGCGCCATTGAACACCAGGTTCTCCAGCATCAATTCATGCGGAATGCCCAGATCGTCGGCCACCCGCTCATAGCGCTGGAACTTGGCACTATGGCAGCCCATGCAATAGTTGGCGAACGTCCGCGCGCCGTCCTGCATGGCCGCCTTGTCGGTCAGGTCGATCTCGACTTCGTCCAGATGCACGCCCGCTTCACTAGCAAAGGCGAAGACTGGCATCGCAGCAATAACAAACGCAGCAAATAGCTTCTTCATCAGCCCGTCACCCTTTCCGGAACCGGTTTAGTCTTCTCCATCCTGGTATAGAACGGCATCAGGATGAAGTAAGCGAAATACAGTGCAGTACAGATTTGCGCCAGCAGGGTGCGCCCCGGAGTCGGCGCCAGCACGCCCAGCACGCCCAGAATCACGAAGGACACGCAGAAAACCAGCAACCAGCCCTTGCTCAGCCAACCCTTGTAACGCATCGACTTGACCGGGCTACGATCCAGCCACGGCAGCACGAACAGCACCGCAATGGCGCCACCCATGGCGATGACCCCCATCAGCTTGTCAGGGATAGCGCGCAAGATCGCGTAGAACGGGGTGAAGTACCAGACAGGCGCGATGTGCGCCGGCGTCTTCAACGCGTTGGCCTCTTCGAAGTTGGGCTTCTCGAGGAAGTAGCCGCCCATTTCCGGGAAGAAGAACACTATGAAGCAGAAGATGAACAGGAACACCACCACGCCGACGATATCTTTCACGGTGTAGTACGGATGGAAAGGAATGCCATCCAGTGGGATGCCGTTGGCATCTTTCTTCTTCTTGATCTCGACGCCATCGGGGTTGTTCGAACCGACTTCGTGCAACGCCAGGATGTGCAGAACGACCAGGCCGAGAATCACGATCGGCAGCGCGACCACGTGCAGGGCGAAGAAGCGGTTGAGGGTGATTCCGGAAATCAGGTAGTCACCACGGATCCACTGGGTCAGGTCGGCGCCGATCACCGGGATGGCACCGAACAGCGAGATGATCACCTGGGCGCCCCAGTAGGACATCTGCCCCCACGGCAGCAGGTAGCCCATGAAGGCTTCTGCCATCAGCATCAGGTAGATCAGCATGCCGAAGATCCACACCAGCTCGCGCGGCTTCTGGTAAGAGCCGTAGAGCAGACCGCGGAGCATGTGCAGGTAGACCACGATGAAGAATGCCGAAGCACCGGTGGCGTGCAGGTAACGCAGGATCCAGCCGTACTCGACGTCGCGCATGATGTACTCGACCGAGGCGAATGCCTCTTCCGCCGAGGGCGTGTAGCTCATGGTCAACCAGACACCGGTGACGATTTGGTTGACCAGCACCAGCAGCGCCAGGGAGCCGAAAAAGTAGAAGAAGTTGAAGTTCTTCGGCGCGTAATACTTGCTCAGATGGTCTTCCCACATCTTGGTCGCCGGGAAGCGCGCATCTACCCATTCCATGAACTTACTCATCATGCTTGCTCCTGATCCACACCGATGACGATCACATCATCCGACTCGTACGTGTGCGGTGGCACCGGCAGGTTCAAGGGCGCAGGCTGCGCTTTGTAGACCCGGCCAGCGAGGTCATAGCGAGAACCGTGGCAAGGGCAGAAATACCCGCCCACCCACTCAGAGCCGAGATCGGCAGGCGCCACTTCCGGACGGAAGGACGGCGCGCAACCCAGGTGAGTGCACAGCCCGACCAGCAACAACAGCTCCGGCTTGATCGAACGGGTTTTCGGATCGACATAACTCGGCTGCTCGGATGCCTGAGATTCGATATCAGCCAGTTGCGGCTCGAGCTTGGTCAGGTTGCTGAGAATTTCCTCGGTACGGCGCACGATAAACACCGGCTGCCCCCGCCATTCGGCAACCATTTGCTGGCCTGGCTCGATTTTGCCAACGTTCACCTTCACAGGTGCACCGGCAGCTTTCGCCTTAGCGCTCGGGAACCATGACCCCACGAACGGGACCGCGGCACCCACCGCTCCAGCAGCACCCACCACAGAGGTGGCCGCCACCAAGAAGCGACGCCGGCCTGCATTCACGCCGTCATTGCTCATTCAGTCGTCTCCCATCAGCTTTGTGGCCTGTTGTTCAGGCCTCTACTAGGTAAAAATCGAGTCGCGCAAAAAATCCGCCAAATGGTAAAGAAAAGCCCCTTTTCTGACAAGATAATTACCTTCTCAGAAACGACTCAACCCCCTGCAGACCGCGGCGCGCACGACTGCGGCATGGCGTCACAGGGCAACCGGCCGCGCAAAAAAAACGCCCAGCTCCAAAAGGAAACCGGGCGCTTTTGAACGCAGGTAGCGAATTAACGCTTGGAGTACTGCGGACGCTTACGCGCTTTACGCAGACCAACCTTCTTACGCTCAACTTCACGCGCGTCACGAGTCACGAAGCCAGCCTTGCGCAGAGCAGGACGCAGCGATTCGTCGTAGTCCATCAGCGCACGAGTGATGCCGTGGCGAATCGCGCCAGCCTGACCACTCACACCGCCGCCGATAACGGTGACATAGATATCGAACTTCTCGGTCATCTCAACCAGTTCCAGCGGCTGACGAACTACCATGCGGGCAGTTTCGCGACCGAAGAAACCGTCGAGAGTACGGTTGTTGATGGAGATTTTGCCAGTACCGGCACGCAGGAAAACGCGAGCGGTTGCAGTCTTGCGACGGCCAGTGCCGTAATTTTGAGTCGCCGACATAATGAACTATTCCGTTAAATCTTCAGTTCTTGGGGCTGCTGAGCAGTGTGGGGGTGAGCAGCGCCCGCATACACTTTCAGCTTACGGTACATGTCGCGACCCAGCGGGTTCTTCGGCAGCATGCCTTTAACCGCGGTCTCGATCACACGTTCAGGCGCCTTGGCGATCAACTTGTCAAAGCTGATCGACTTGATGCCGCCCGGAAAACCGGAGTGAGAGTAGTACATTTTGTCGGTGGTCTTGGCACCAGTCACACGTACCTGCTCGGCATTGATCACGACGATGTAATCGCCAGTGTCAACGTGCGGAGTGTACTCAGGCTTGTGCTTGCCACGCAGACGGCTGGCGATTTCAGTAGCCAGACGACCCAGGGTCTGACCCGCAGCGTCGACGACAAACCAGTCACGCTTTACTGTTTCCGGTTTAGCAGTAAAAGTTTTCATTCTTTATAGCCTCAGGGGCCGCCCTGATAAATAAGACGGCGGATCTTACTGAATAGTGCGTACTTTGACAAGTCAAAGGCAGCCGAAAACAGGCGCTATCGGGGGCTCGGGTCAGCGCGTCCGTAATACGGCAAGATTCTTCGGCAGGCGGCGCATCACTTCCACTGCAGAAAGAGGTGCGCAATTATGCCGATTGCACAAATAAATTCAACCTGCTTGTATGGTTGTTTTGCATAAAGGAACGCAAATGGATTATCGCCAGTTAGGCCGCACGGACCTAAGCGTCAGCGCCATCGGCCTGGGCAGCATGACCTGGGGCGAACAAAACAGCGCCCGCGAGGCGTTCGCCCAGATCGAGCGCAGCAAAGCCTGCGGGGTCAATTTCCTCGACACCGCCGAGATGTACCCGGTGCCGCCGCGCGCCGAGACCTATAGCAAGACCGAACAGATCATCGGCGATTACTTCAAGCAGCACGGCGATCGCGCCGACTGGGTACTGGCGAGCAAGATCGCCGGTCCCGGCAACGGCATCGACTACATCCGTGGCGGCAACCTGAAATTCAACCGGAAACACCTGGTCGCCGCACTGGACGCCAGCCTGCGACGCCTGCACACCGACTGGATCGACCTCTATCAACTGCACTGGCCGGAACGCCCGACCAACTTCTTCGGCCAGCTTGGCTATCGCCATCGGGACAGCGAGTTCACCGCACTGGAGGAAACCCTGGAAGCGCTCGACGAGCAGGTCAAGGCCGGCAAGATCCGCCATATCGGCCTGTCCAACGAAACACCCTGGGGCACCATGAAGTTCATGCAACTGGCAGAGAGCCGCGACTGGCCGCGTGCGGCGTCGATCCAGAACCCCTACAACCTGCTCAACCGCAGCTTCGAGGTCGGCCTGGCGGAAGTCGCCCTGCGCGAGCAGTGCGGCCTGCTGGCTTACTCGCCACTGGCCTTCGGCATGCTTTCCGGCAAGTACGAAGGCGGCGCACGCCCGACCAATGCCCGGCTCAGCCTGTTCAGCCGCTTTACCCGCTACACCAACCCACAATCGGAGTCGGCCTGCTCGCGCTATGTCGCCCTGGCGCGCGAGCATGGCCTGGACCCCGCACAGATGGCCCTGGCCTTCGTCACCAACCAACCGTTCGTGACCAGCAACATCATCGGCGCCACCACCCTGGAGCAGCTGCAAAGCAATCTGGCGAGCAGCGCGCTGAAGCTGAGCGACGAGATCCTGGCCAGCATCGAGGCCATCCATAAGGCGCAACCCAACCCCGCGCCCTGACGCCTCGCCCCCTCGCCCATGCAAGCCCGGCAACTGCCGGGCTTGCATGCTGACGATGGCTCACAAAGAGCGCGCAATGATTTCCTTCATGATCTCGTTGGTACCGGCATAGATGCGCTGCACCCGGGCATCGGCCCAGGCCCGAGCCACCGGGTACTCCCACATGTAACCGTAACCGCCGTGCAGCTGCACACACTCATCGAGTACCCGGCACTGCAGGTCGGTGCCCCAGTACTTGAGCATGGCCGCGGTCGGCACATCCAGCTTGCCTTGCAGGTGCAGCTCCAGACAGCGATCGACGAACACCCGTCCCACCTGGATCTCGGTGGCCATCTCGGCCAGCTTGAAGCGGGTGTTCTGGAAGTCCGCAACGGCCTTGCCGAACGCCTTGCGCTCGCGGGTGTAATCCAGAGTCCATTGCAACGCGGCCTCGGCCGAAGCCAGGGCGCCGATGCCGACGGTCAGGCGCTCCTGGGGCAGCTCCTGCATCAGGTAGGCGAAGCCCATACCGGCCTGGCCGAGCAGGTTTTCCCTGGGCACGCGCACGTCCTGAAAGAACAACTCGGAGGTGTCCTGCGCCTTCATGCCGACCTTCTCCAGGCGTTTGCCCCTGGAGAAGCCCGGCGTATCCGCCTCGACCAGGAACAGACTGGTGCCCTTGGCGCCGGCCTTGGGGTCGGTCTTGGCCACCACGATGACCAGGTCGGCCAGGTAACCGTTGGTGATGAAGGTCTTGGAGCCGTTGATCACGTACTCGTCGCCGTCCAGCACCGCGGTGGTCTTCACCCCCTGCAGATCGGAGCCGGCGCCCGGCTCGGTCATCGCAATGGCGCTGACCATCTCGCCGGACACCAGCCTGGGCAGGTACTTGTGCTTCAGCGCCTCGGAGCCGTAATGCAGGATGTAGGGAGCGACTATGTCGGAATGTAGGGAGAAGCCGATCCCGGTCAGGCCCAGGCGGCCAATTTCCTCGATCACCACCGCGCTGTAGAGGAAGTCCGCCGCCATGCCGCCGTACTCTTCCGGCATATGCGAGCAAAGCATCCCTGCCTCGCCGGCCTTGTTCCACAGCCGGCGGTCGATATGCCCATCCTTTTCCCACTGCGCATGAAAGGGCACGGCCTCCTGCTCGAGAAACTTGCGCACGCTGTCGCGGAAAAGCTCGTGGTCGGAGCTGAACAGGGTTCTGGGGATCATGGCGGCACCTTGCAGCGAAGCGAATTGAAGAGACCTCGACTTTAGCCAAGCAAACGCTTGGTCGCACTGGACACAACCGCCAAAAAATAAGACGATCCAGCCAGCCAATGACCACTTAGCCTTGATAAGAACCTTAACTATGCTCACTCAGCAGTCAGCGCCCTTGCAGCGCGTCAGCATTCTTGCCACCGAAGGGGTGTTTGCCTCGACCCTGATGCAGGCCAAGGACTTTTTCCACATGGCCAGCCTGCGTTACGGCAAACAGCAGGGGCTCGGCCTGACCGAAACCTTCGAGATTCGCCTGGTCAGCCCGGACGGCCAACCGGTACGCAGCTTCAGCAACGTCATGATCCCGGTCGACGGCGGCCTTGACGCCGCCGACGTGATTATCCTGCCTACTTTCTGGGATGACTTCGACGCCCTCTGCCAGCGCCACCCGCGAATACTCGACTGGCTACAAGAACGCCACGCGGCCGGCAGTGCCATTTGCGGCGAAGCCAAAGGGGTGTTCTGGATGGCCCAGGCAGGCCTGCTCGACGGCAAGGAAGCGACCACCTACTGGCGCTTCTTCAAGGAGTTCGCCGAGCGCTTCCCCAAGGTACTGCTCAACCAGGAGAAGCACCTGTCGGATGCCGACAACCTGTATTGCGCCGGCGGCGTGACCTCGGCCTGCGATCTCTACATTTACCTGATCGAGCGCTATTGCGGCGCCAGCGTGGCCCAGGGCGTGGCCCGCGACATCCTCTACGAAGTACAGCGCAGCTACACCCCGGGCCGCATCGGCTTTGGCGGACAGAAACTGCACCACGACCTGACCATCCTGCAGATCCAGCAATGGCTGGAAGAGCACTTCGCCGACAAATTCCGCTTCGAAGACGTGGCCCGCGAACACGGCATGAGCATCCGCAACTTCATGCGCCGCTTCCAGGCCGCCACCGGCGACAAGCCCCTGCACTACCTGCAACGGCTACGCATCGAAACCGCCAGAAGCCTGCTCAGCGCCACGCGCAAGAGCATCAAGACCATCAGTTACGAAGTGGGCTACGACGATGCCAGCTTCTTCGCCCGCTTGTTCCGCCAGCACACGGAGCTGTCACCCAACCTGTATCGCCGACAATTCCAGCACAAAGACAGCCAGCCGTAAGGACGCAGCACGCGCGCCAGAGTGCGTCCGTCCAGGCGCGCTCTGAAGCCCATAGCCTGGCTTCAAGCTGCCGTTTACGGCTTGTGCGGCCGCGCCAGGAACTCATGGGACTGCATTTCGAGCAACCGGCTCAGGGTGCGCTGGAACTCGAAATTCAAGCGCCCGCCGCGGTAGAGGTCTTTCAACTCGACTTCGGCGGAAATGATCAGCTTGACGTTACGGTCGTAGAACTCATCGACCAAATTGATGAAGCGCCGGGCCATATCGTCCGTATGCACGTCCATCTGCTCGACATTGGCCAACAGTACCGCGTGGAAGATCTTGCCCAGCTCGATGTAGTCGTTCTGGCTGCGCGGGCCGTCGCACAGCTCGCGAAACTCGAACCAAGCCACGTCATCGCCGATCTTGCGCGCAGTCAGACTGCGGTTCTCGATCATCAGCGCTTCGTTTTCCTGCACCACGCAGTGCTCAGGCAACAGGCTGCGGAAACTCTTCTCCAGACTCTCTTCAGCCGCCGCATCCAGCGGCCAATGGAACAGCTCGGCCTGTTCCAGAGCGCGCAGACGGTAGTCGATCCCACTGTCGACGTTGACGATCTCGGTGTGTTCTTTCAGCAAGGCGATGGCCGGCAGGAAGCGCGCGCGCTGCAAGCCATCCCGGTACAAGCCGTCGGGCACTATGTTGGAGGTCGCCACCAGGCTGACACCGTTCTTGAACAACTCTTCCAGCAGAGTGGCGAGGATCATCGCATCGGTGATATCGGAGACGAAGAACTCGTCGAAGCAGATCACCCGCGCCTCGTCGGCAAAGCGCTTGCCGATGATCACCAGCGGGTTCCTCTCGCCCTTGAGCGTTGTCATCTCCTCGTGCACACGCTTCATGAAACGGTGGAAGTGGGTTCGCACTTTGCGTTCGAACGGCAGCGAATCGAAGAAGGTATCGACCAGATAGGTCTTGCCGCGACCGACCCCGCCCCAAAAATACAGACCCTTTACCGGTTGTTGCGGCTTCTTGCCGAACAGCTTGCCGAGCAGGCCCGACTTGCCTTGTTCGTCGGCGATCAGGTCGTCGTACAGGCGCTGCAGGTGACGCACCGCCGTTTCCTGGGCCGCATCATGGAAAAAATCGGGCCGTTCGAGATCGGCCTGGTAGCGCGCAAGAGGGGTCATATTCGTTAGCCGGGCAAGTAAAACGGGGGCGTCACTTTAGCGACGCCCCCGCGGCTTGGCAATCGACAGCCAGCATCCGAGGGGGCGAGTCTCGCCACTGCCGGCGCGGCTCAAGGCGCAGCCAGGAGCCACTGCCGCATCGACTGCAGCCCTAGTCGGCCAAGCCGGCAATGGCATCGCGCACGCGCATCATGGCGGCGTCCAGCGCCTCCGGATCGGCATAGGCCGGGCTGTCGGCCAGGCATTCGCCATCCAGCCAGAGGGTGAACTGATCGCCCTCGTCCTCACGCAACTCCAGGGCATCGACGCCCTGGGCGATCAGCCGTTGACTGATGGCGCCAGCGGCCTTGGGGTCACTGAACGGTCGCGAGAGCAGCAGTTGCTCGCCGTCGGCAGCCAGGAAGCGGAAGCGGAAGCGGCCATCCGGCTCGCGGAAACTGACGAAACGCGCGCTCTTGGCCGCCTTCTTCTTGCCCTCGCCGGCCACCTTGACCTGCTCGCGGAACGAACGCAGCCCTACCGCTTCGCGCAGCTCGCCGAGGAACGGGGTGGCAATGCGGCGCGCCTTGGCTGCCCCGGCGAGGAGGATGTCCTCGAGGTCGGCCGGTTTGGCGATCAAGGCCTGATAGCGCTCGCGCGCCTCGCCCAGCTCGCCGTCGAGCAACTCGAACAGGCGCTGCTTGGCCTCGCCCCAGGCCAGGCCCTTGAGCAATTCGGCACGAAAATCCGCCTGCTGAGCGGGTGCGGCAAAGGCCTGGTAGAGGGTGAACAGGTGCGAACTGTCCGGATCCTTGGCCTCGCCGGGCAACCTGGAATCGGTCACGATACGGGCAATCGCATCCTTGAGCTGACGGGCCGAGCCGAACAACGGGATGGTGTTGTCGTAGCTCTTGCTCATCTTGCGCCCATCCAGCCCCGGCAGGGTCGCCACGTCATCCTCGATCACCGCCTCGGGCAGGGTGAACAGCTCCCGACCCTGACCGAACAGGTGGTTGAAGCGCTGGGCGATATCGCGGGCCATCTCCACATGCTGGATCTGGTCGCGGCCGACCGGCACCTTGTGCGCGTTGAACATCAGGATGTCCGCGGCCATCAGCACCGGGTAGCTGAACAGGCCCATGGTGATGCCGGCATCCGGGTCTTCACCGACTTCGATGTTCTTGTCCACCGAGGCCTTGTAGGCGTGGGCGCGATTGAGCAGGCCCTTGCCGGCGACACAGCTGAGCAGCCAGCACAGCTCGGGGATTTCCGGAATATCGGACTGGCGATAGAAGGTCGCCCGGCTCACATCAAGACCGCAGGCCAGCCAGGTCGCGGCGATTTCCAGACGCGAGCGCTGGATGCGCGCGGGGTCATCGCACTTGATCAGGGCATGGTAATCGGCGAGAAAATAAAACGAGTCGGCGTCCGCGGCGCGGCTGGCGACTATGGCCGGGCGAATCGCCCCGGCGTAGTTGCCCAGGTGCGGGGTGCCGGTGGTAGTGATGCCGGTAAGGATACGAGTGGTCATGTTCAGGTTCGCTTTACTTGAGCCATCTTATGATCTCGCGAGCTAGAGCCTGGCTAGGCAAAAACAGGCGAGGAAGCGGAGTTTATTTGGGTAAATGAGCATTCCGAGCCTGTTTTTAACGACGCCAGGCCGACGCGCAGCAGATCAGAGACGCGGCAGCAGCAGATCCTTGAGATCGGTCAGCTTGCCATGAAAAAAGTGGCCGCATTCTGCCACTTTCAGCAGCTCATGGGCACGCCCCAAGCCGGCCGACCAGGCATAAACCGTCTGCGGCTCGATCACTTCATCCGCTTCAGGCTGGATCAGGGTCAACGGACAATGCCTGGCGGGCGGGTTTTCCGCGTTCAACCGCTGCACCGCCGGAGCCAGCATAAACAGGTGAGCCGGCTGCATTCCCTGCTGTTCCAGGCGCCCGGCCAGGCTGGCGGCGACAAAGCCACCGAAGGAGAAGCCCAACAAGGTCAGCGGCAGCTGCGGATACTTCTCGCGCAGCCAACGGGCCACGGCTTCGGCATCATCCACTTCACCACTGGCCAGGTCATGGCTGCCGGCACTGCTACCGACACCCCGGTAATTGAACCGCAGAGTAGCCAGGCCGGCATCGCGGGCGGTGCGTTGCAGGGTCGAGACGACCTTGTTGAGCATGGTTCCGCCCTGCGCTGGATTGGGATGGCAGATCAGCGCAACGCCGCGCGCTTCGGCTACATCGAGAGACAGGGCTTGCAACTGGCCACAGGGACCGTCGATAAAAACTGGGGCTTCGCGGGTGAGCAACGGTGAACTCCGTGACCTCTGAGAGGCTCGACTCGTCTAGCTGACAGCCTGCGCCGCAGCCATCTCGGCATCGCATTGCGGTATACAGCGCAGGTTCGAGCCGTTAACGTAAAGCAAAGCCGTTTAGAGAGGAAGGACTCGTGGAACAGACGCTCACCGCCTGGTTGCTACCCGCTATTACCCTGGTAGTCGGGATTGCCATTGGCTTCCTGATTGCTCGCCTTGCCCCCAATGCCGCTCCAGGCCGCACACAGCGCCAGCTGGACGAAATCCAGGAGCGCTTCGATGCCTACCAGAGCGAAGTGGTAACCCATTTCAACACCACGGCCAACCTGGTGAAGAAGCTCACCCAAAGCCATCAGGACGTGCAACAACACCTGTCCGAAGGGGCCAACCGCCTGGCACTCGACGAATTGACCCGCCAGCGCCTGCTCGCCACCCTGCATGCGGATGACGGCAGCGAAAAGCGCGAGCGCCTGAAGTCGCCAGCACCCCAGGAAATGCCCAAGGACTATGCGCCGAAAAGCGCCGATGTACCGGGCATGCTCGATGAAAGCTATGGGCTGAAGAACAAACGCTAGCAGGCCAGCGGCGGGCGTGACACTCCCGCAGACTGCGTCTGAGCTCACAAAGAGGCACTGCATGAGGCGGCGCGGTTTGTCGGCCGGATATATCCGCGCTTCGCGGCTGAAGCCGCGCCGACAAGCGGCGATCGGCTTCGCCACATAACGGCGACATAGCCAACAAAAAGCCCCGCTTTAGAGCGGGGCTTTTTGTTGGCGGGGCTATTCGCCGGCCTTAGATCGCACCACGTTCGCGCAACAGCGCCAACACCTGCTTGACCCCCTCTTCCAACGACAGGCTCTGGGTATCGATTACCAGGTCGGCATCCAGCGGCACGTCGTAGGGGAATGACAAGCCAGGGATATTGTCCCCGGCCGCCGCATACAAGCCCTGCGGATCGCGCTCGGCGCAGACCTGCGGAGAAGCCTGCACATAGACGGTGATCAAGCGCTCGGCACCGAGCAGCGCCTTGGCCTGCTCGCGACCTTCGGCATCCGGGGCGACGAACGCGGCCAGGGTCAGCAGGCCGGCTTCGTTGAACTGCCGCGCGACATGGGCGGCACGGCGCCAGTTCTCGGTACGCCCGGCGCGATCCTGCGGCAGCCCCTTGTTCAGGTCATGGCGCAGGTTCTGCCCATCCAGCACGTAGACCGCACGGCCCATGTCGAACAGCTTGCGCTCCACGGCATAGGCCAGGGTGCTCTTGCCGGCGCCGGACAGGCCGCTGAACAGCACGGTGGCCGGCTGCTGGCCGAAACGGCTGGCACGCTCCTCGGTGGAGACGTGGGCCAGCTTGCCGTGGTGGCCGTCGGCGTGCTGCGCACCGACCGGCTTGGCGATGATCATGCCGGCGCCGACTGTACCGTTGGTCAGCCGATCGATGACGATGAAGGCACCGGTGGTGCGGTTGTAGTCATAGCCATCGAGGGCGATGGGCGCGTCCAGGGCGACACGTACCTGACCGATCTCGTTCAACTGCAGGCTGCTCGCCGGGCCATGTTCCAGGGTATTCACATCGACCCGGTGGGTGATGCTGGCAATCGACGCCGGGACATAGCTGGTGGCGCGCTTGATGTCGTATTTCTTGCCCGGCAGCAGCGGCTCCTCGCTCATCCACACCAGCATGGCGTCGAAGCTGTCGCTGATCTGCGGACGGTTATCGGCGTGCACCAGCATGTCGCCACGGGATACGTCGATCTCGTCTTCCAGGGTCAGGGTGATTGCCTGGCCCGGGCCGGCGTGTTCCAACTCACCTTCATAGGTGACGATGGACTTGACCTTGCTGCCCTTGCCGGACGGCAGCACCACCACCTCGTCGCCCTTGCGCACGATGCCGCTGGCCAGGGTGCCGGCGAAACCGCGGAAGTTCAGGTTGGGGCGGTTGACGTACTGCACCGGGAAGCGCAGATCGGTGAAGTTGCGATCGCCGGCCACTTCCACGGTTTCGAGGATTTCCATCAGCGACTGGCCGTCGTACCAAGGCGAACGCTCGCTCTTGTTGACCACGTTGTCGCCCTTGAGCGCCGACATCGGCACGAAGTGCAGCGAACTCGGCTGCAGCGCGATACCTTCGGCAAATTTCAGGTAATCGGCCTTGATCTGCTCGAACACGCCCTGATCGAAGTCCTTCAGATCCATCTTGTTGATGGCCACGACTATGTGCTTGATGCCCAGCAGGCTGGCGATGAAGCTGTGGCGCTTGGTCTGGGTCTGCACGCCGTAGCGGGCGTCGATCAGGATGATCGCCAGGTCGCAGGTCGAGGCGCCGGTGGCCATGTTGCGGGTGTACTGCTCATGGCCGGGGGTGTCGGCGATGATGAATTTGCGCTTGGCGGTGCTGAAGTAGCGGTAGGCCACGTCGATGGTGATGCCCTGCTCGCGCTCGGCCTGCAGGCCGTCGACCAGCAAGGCCAGATCCACCTCTTCGCCGGTGGTGCCGGACTTCTTCGAGTCGCGGGTGATGGCCTCCATATGATCTTCGTAGATCATCTTGGAGTCGTGCAGCAGACGCCCGATCAGGGTGCTCTTGCCGTCGTCGACGTTGCCGCAGGTGAGGAAGCGCAGCAGTTCCTTGCGTTCGTGCTGGGCCAGGTAGGCGAGGATGTCCTCGCTGATCAGATCGGATTGATGCGACATGTTAAAAATACCCCTGGCGTTTTTTCTCTTCCATGGAACCTGCGGCGTCGTGGTCGATGACCCGGCCCTGGCGTTCGGAAGTGCGGGTCAGGAGCATTTCCTGGATGATTTCCGGCAAGGAGGCGGCGGTGGATTCCACCGCCCCGGTCAACGGGTAGCAACCCAGGGTGCGGAAGCGCACCATCTTCTTGGTGATACGGCCCTTCTCTTCGTCCGACAGGTGCTCGAGGATGCGCTCGTCGTCGATCATGATCAGGGTGCCGTTCTTCTCGATCACTTCGCGCTCAGCGGCGAAGTACAGCGGCACGATCGGGATCTGCTCCAGATAGATGTACTGCCAGATGTCCAGCTCGGTCCAGTTGGACAGCGGGAACACGCGAATGGACTCGCCCTTCTTGACCTTGCCGTTGTACACGTTCCACAGCTCGGGGCGCTGGTTCTTCGGATCCCAGCGGTGCTTGCCGTCGCGGAAGGAGTAGACACGTTCCTTGGCCCGCGACTTTTCCTCGTCACGCCGGGCACCGCCGAAGGCCGCATCGAAGCCGTACTTGTCCAGCGCCTGTTTGAGGCCCTCGGTCTTCATCACGTCGGTGTGCTTGGCACTGCCGTAGGTGAAGGGATTCATGTCCTGCGCCACGCCATCCGGGTTGACGTGGGTGATCAGATCCAGGCCGTACTCGTTGACCATCTTCTCGCGGAAGCTGTACATCTCCTGAAACTTCCAACGGGTGTCGACATGCATCACCGGGAACGGCAGCTTGCCGGGAAAGAACGCCTTGCGCGCCAGGTGCAGCATCACGGCGGAGTCTTTACCGATGGAATAGAGCATTACCGGGTTGTCGAATTCGGCGGCCACTTCACGAATGATGTGGATACTTTCCGCCTCCAGCTGTTTCAGGTGGGTCAGTTTATCGAGCATGGTTACTCACGGTTTGCAGTGGAATTGGGCCGGCGGGCCGTGGACGATGGCGCACTCTAGCACAGCACCCGCTTCTAATCAGGAGGCTAACTAGATCGAAACGATCTAGCTTTATACCCGCTGAACCGGCCTTCCACGCGGCATCAGATGGGATTAGGGCAGTCGATAAACAGGTGCTCGATGGCAAACCGGCGCGCCAGGTATTCGCCCAGCGCCTGCACGCCATAGCGCTCGGTGGCATGGTGGCCGGCGGCAATAAAACTGATGCCATTCTCGCGCGCGCTGTGAAAGGTCTGCTCGGACGCCTCGCCGGTCAGATAGAGGTCAACGCCGGCCGCGATGGCTTGGTCTATATAGCCCTGGCCGCCACCGGTGCACCAGCCGATTCGGCGAACCAGCTCCGCGCCTTCAACCAGCAAGGGCTCACGGCCGAGCACCTCCTGCACCCGCCGGGCGAAATCGCGCGGGCTCATGGGCTCGCGCAAGGAACCAAGCAACCCGACGCTGCGCGGATCGTCCGGATCCAGCGGCCCTTCGACGGTAATATCGAGCTGGGCGGCCAGCTGCACGTTATTGCCGACCTCCGGGTGCAGATCAAGCGGCAAGTGGTAAGCCAGCAAACTGATCTCGTTGCTCAGCAGGGCTTTCAAGCGGCGCTGCTTCATCCCGGTGATGCATGGGTTTTCGCCCTTCCAGAAATAACCGTGGTGCACCAGCAGCACATCGGCCTCAGCCTCGACGGCAGCATCGACCAAGGCCTGGCTGGCGGTTACGCCGCTGACGATACGCCGCACCTGGGGCCGCCCTTCGATTTGCAAACCATTAGGGCAGTAGTCGCTGATGCGCGCAGCGCTCAAGTAGCGCTGTGCTTCTTCCACCAGGGTGGTCAAGGCAATGGCCATATGGATTCTTCTCCTGCTGTTACAGGCCGCTGCCTTATTGGCAAGCGGCCCTCTATAATGGCGCACCTTAAGGGGCGCACCGGCCCCCCGCAACCCTCAGGATTTCATCGATGTTCAAGGCCCTGCGTTTTCTTGGCTGGCCATTGCTGGTCGGCGTGCTCTCGGCACTGCTGATCATGAAGTACTACCCACAATGGGTCGGCCTGCCCACCCAGGACGTACAACTGCGCCAGGCACCTGCCTACGGTAGCCAGCAGGAAGGCCCGGTGTCGTATGCCGACGCGGTGAGCACCGCCTCGCCGGCGGTGGTCAACCTTTACACCGCCAAGTTCATCAACAAGCCGACGCACCCGATGTTCGAGGACGAGCAGTTCCGCAAGTTCTTTGGCGGCAACCTGCCCAAACAGCGGCGCATGGAGTCCAGCCTCGGCTCGGCGGTGATCATGAGCCCGGAAGGCTATCTGCTGACCAACAACCATGTGGTCACCGGTGCCGACCAGATCGTAGTGGCCTTGCGCGACGGCCGCGAAACCCTGGCCCGGATAATCGGCAGCGACCCGGAAACCGACCTCGCGGTGCTGAAAATCGATTTGCCTGACTTACCCTCGATCACCCTAGGCCGCTCGGACAACATCAGGATCGGCGACGTCACCCTGGCCATTGGCAATCCCTTCGGCGTTGGCCAGACGGTGACCATGGGCATCATCAGCGCCACCGGGCGCAACCAGCTGGGCCTCAATACCTACGAAGACTTCATCCAGACCGATGCCGCGATCAATCCTGGCAACTCGGGCGGCGCGCTGGTCGATGCCTATGGCAACCTGGTTGGCATCAACACCGCGATCTTCTCCAAATCCGGCGGTTCGCAAGGTATCGGCTTCGCCATCCCGGTGAAGCTGGCGCTGGAGGTGATGCAGGCGATCATCGAACAGGGCCAGGTGATTCGCGGCTGGCTGGGTATCGAAGTGCAGCCGCTGACTCAGGAACTGGCGGAATCCTTCGGCCTGGAAGGACGGCCAGGCATCGTTGTTGCGGGTATCTACCGCGATGGCCCGGCGCAGAAGGCCGGTCTGCAACCTGGCGACCTGATCCTCAATATCGACGGCGAAGCCGCCGGCGACGGCCGCCGCTCGATGAACCAGGTAGCCCGCACCAAGCCCGGCGAGAAGATCCGCATCGAGATCATGCGCAACGGCGAACGGCAGAACCTGAGTGCCGAAATAGGCGTGCGCCCACCCGCGAACGGAGGCTAATAGCCTCCGCTCACAGCTAAGCGCTAACTCTTCTCGCGATTAGTGTTATGTTATTACATAAACCAATCAACAAAG
>NZ_JARRAB010000003.1 GCF_030376615.1 Pseudomonas sp. sp1636 | reverse complement strand
GGCCAGCGCAACCAAGACCGATACGCCGCTCAGCGACATCCCCCAGGCCATCAGCGTGATTCCCAGCGCCGTACTGGACGACCTCGGCAGCCACAACGTCGAGCGCGCCCTGGACTTTGCCGGTGGCGTATCCAGGCAAAACAATTTCGGCGGCCTGACCCTCTACGAATACAGCGTGCGCGGCTTCACCACGTCCGAGTTCTACAAGGACGGTTTCAGCGCCAACCGCGGCTACCCGAGCACACCGGACGCGGCCAATATCGAGCGTATCGAGGTGCTCAAGGGCCCAGCCGCCAGCCTCTACGGTCGCGGCGACCCCGGTGGCACCGTGAATATCGTCACCAAGAAGCCCCAGACCGATACCTTCACCCGTCTGCAAGCCAGCGCCGGCAGCTGGGACCGCTACCGCACCAGCCTGGATCTCAACAGCCCGCTGGACGAACAAGGCGATCTGCTGGCACGCCTCAACCTGGCCGTCGAGGACAACCACAGCTTCCGCGATCACGTCGGCAGCGAGCGCCTGTTCGCCGCGCCCTCGCTCAGCTGGCAGCTCAGCCCCGATACCCGTCTGCTGCTGGAGGCCGAAGTGGTGCGCCACCGCTCGGTGTTCGACCGCGGAGTAGTCGCGCCGAACAACCGGCTGGGCAGCGTGTCGCGCTCGACCTTCCTCGGCGAACCGAGCGACGGCGATATCGACAACGACAACAACCTGATCCAGGCCAGCCTCGAGCACTATCTCAACGACCAGTGGCAACTGCGCCTGGCCAGCCATTTCAAGGAAGGCGAGCTGGCCGGCAATGCCTCGGAAAACCAGACCCTGGCGGGCGACGGGCGCACCCTGACGCGGCGCTTTCGCGAGCGCGAAACCACCTGGCACGACAGCATCAGCCAGGTCGAACTGCGCGGTGATCTGCAACTCGGCGGCCTGCAACACCAACTGCTGATCGGCAGCGAGTACGAGAACTACCGCAAGAACGAGCGGGTTACCGAGATCAAGCCGCGTAGCAATATCGACATCTACGACCCTATCTATGGCCGGCCACGCCCCAATGGCGTCCGTTCCGGCAGCGACGCCCACGAGCAGGTGGAGAGCCAGGCGCTCAACCTGCAGGATCAGATCGTCTTCAGCGAACGCCTGCGCGGTGTGCTCGGCATGCGCTTCGAGCGCTTCGACCAGCACATCGACAACAAGGCCGCTGGCGGGCGCAGCAGTCAGCAGCACAACGCCCTGACCCAGCGCGCCGGCCTGCTCTATCAGTTGACCCCGACCGTCGGCCTGTTCGCCAATGCCTCGACCTCATTCAAACCGAACAACGGCCTGAACCGCAGCAGCCAAGCGTTCGACCCGGAACAAGGCATCGGTTACGAGACCGGCGTGAAACTGAATCTGTTGGATCACCGCCTCAGCGCCACCCTGGCGGCCTTTCACCTGGCCAAGGAAAACGTGCTGAGCGCCGACCCGCTCGACCCAAGCTTTCAAACCGCCGCCGGCGAGGCACGCAGCCAGGGCTTCGATCTGCAGCTCAGCGGCCAGCTGACCGATGCACTGCGGGTGATCGGCGCCTTCGCCTTTATCGATGCGGAGGTCACCAAGGGCGACAAGTCGCTGCCGACCGGCAGTCGCCTGCTCGGCGTGGCCCGACAAAGCGGCAGCCTGCTGGGCGTCTATGAGTTCCAGGACGGCTGGCTACGCGGCGCGGATGCGGGCGCGGCCCTCACCTATGTCGGCGACCGTTCGGGCCAGGCCGGCAGCGACTTCGAGCTGCCGGCCTACAACACCCTCGACCTGCTCGCCCATTACCGGGTCAGCGAGCGCATAAAACTCGGCGCCCATCTCAACAACCTGTTCGACGAGAAGTACTACGAACGCTCTTACAGCAATCTCTGGGTCATGCCCGGAGAGCCGCGCAACCTGAGTTTCAACCTGACCGTCGACCTCTGAACCAAGGAAACCCCCATGAAAAAAACGCTGCCCCTCCTCGCCGCCGCCCTGTTTGCCGGCCAAGTCGACGCCCACGGCCTGTGGACAGAACAACGTCGCGGCAATATCGAAGCCATCTACGGCCACGGCGCCGAGGACAACGCCTTCAAAGCCGAGAAGATCAGCGGCGCCTGGGCTTACGACGGCCGCGGCAAGATGATCCCGGTCACGCTCAAGCGTCTGGACGACCATGCCCGCCTGGAGCCGCTGAAGCCGCCGGCCGTGGTCGCCGTGGCGTTGGATAACGGGCCCTGGTCGCTGACCCCGGATCAGCAGTGGATCAACCAGGGCCGCAGCAAGGTGCCCACTTCGACCAAGTCCTTGCACACCTTCAAATACAGCCTGGCGATCTACCACCAAGGCGTCAGCCTGCCGGCGCTCGATCAGCTGAAGATGGTCATCCTGCCGGAAGCCGACCCGCTCGAAGTCGGCGTGGGCAAGCGGCTGCCGGTGCGCGTGCTGGTCGACGGCAAGCCCGCCGCGGGCATCGAACTGATCGGCGACTACCGCGGCGCCCCGCACCAGATCAGTGCGGTGACCGACTCGGCAGGCCGTGCCCAAGTCATGGTGCGTAACGAAGGGCTGAATATCATCGCAGCAGAAGCCAACTTGCCGGTGGCCAACGATGCGGATATCGAAACCCGCGGCCTGTTCAGTTCGCTGACCTTTCTCGGCGAAGCCCACCGCGAGTAGCCTGATCGCATCCATAAAAAAGCCGGAGCACTGCTCCGGCTTTTTTATGTCCCAACGTTTACAGGCTGCTCAAGGCATCCAACAACGCCTGGTTCTGCTCCGGCGCACCGATGCTGATGCGCAGGAACTGGGCGATCCGCGCCTGTTTGAAGTGCCGCACTATCACCCCCTGCTCGCGCAGACCGGCGGCCAGGTTCGCCGCATCCTTGTGCGGATGGCGGGCGAAGACGAAGTTGGCGGCCGAGGGCAGCACCTCGAAGCCCAGCGCCTGCAGACCGGCCACCACGCTTTCGCGGCTGTCGATGACCTGGCGGCAGGTCTGCTCGAAATAGCCGCGATCCTCGAATGCCGCCGCCGCGCCGGCAATCGCCAGGCGATCGAGCGGATAGGAGTTGAAGCTGTTCTTGATCCGCTCCAGGGCCTCGATCAGCTGCGGGTGGCCGACTGCCAGACCGACCCGCAGCCCAGCCAGCGAACGCGACTTGGACAGGGTCTGGGTCACCAGCAGGTTCGGATACTGATCGACCAGGCTGATCGCCGTGGCGCCACCGAAATCGATATAGGCCTCGTCGACCAACACCACGCTATCGGGGTTGGCCTTGAGCAATTGTTCGATGGCGTCCAGGGCCAACAGGCAGCCGGTCGGTGCGTTGGGATTGGGGAAGACGATGCCGCCGTTGGGCCGCGCATAGTCTGCGACGCGGATCTGGAATTGCTCATCCAGGGCGATCTGCTCGCAGGCGATGCCATAGAGACCGCAGTAGACCGGGTAGAAGCTGTAGCTGATATCCGGGAACAGCAACGGCTTGTCGTGCTGGAACAGGCCGTGAAAAGCATGCGCCAGCACCTCGTCGGAACCGTTGCCCACGAACACCTGGGCCGGCGTCACCCCGTAGTACTCGGCCACCGCCTGCTTGAGGCGCTCGCCGTTGGGATCCGGGTACAGGCGCAGGTTGTCGTTCAGCTCGGCCTGCATGGCGGCAATGGCTTTTGGCGACGGGCCATAGGGGTTTTCGTTGGTATTGAGCTTGACCAGCTTGGCCAGTTTCGGCTGCTCGCCCGGCACATAGGGCACCAGGTTCTTGACGAAGGGGCTCCAGAATTTGCTCATCTGCCCTTCTCTCCTCGAATTCGTTGCGCTTGTGATGGGTGTCGCTGCGCTCAACCCATCCTACATTTAGCCCTTGATGCGGTATTCGGCGCTGCGCGCGTGGGCGGTCAGCGACTCGCCACGGGCCAGCACCGAGGCGGTCTTGCCCAGCTCGGAGGCGCCGGCGGCCGAGCAATGGATGATCGACGAGCGCTTCTGGAAGTCGTAGACCCCCAGCGGCGAGGAATAACGCGCGGTGCCGGAGGTCGGCAGCACATGGTTCGGCCCGGCGCAGTAATCGCCGAGCGCCTCGGCGGTGTAGCGGCCCATGAAGATCGCGCCGGCATGGCGAATCTGCGGCAGGTACTGCTCGGGATCGGCGACCGACAATTCAAGGTGTTCCGGGGCGATACGGTTGGCCACCTCGATGGCCTGGGCCATATCGGCGACCTGGATCAACGCGCCCCGGGCCTCGAGGGAGGCGCGGATGATCTCGGCGCGCTCCATGGTCGGCAACAGTCTGGCGATGCTCGCGGCCACACGGTCGAGGAAGGCGGCGTCCGGGCTGAGCAGAATCGACTGGGCATCTTCGTCGTGCTCGGCCTGGGAGAACAGATCCATGGCGATCCAGTCAGGATCGGTCTGGCCGTCGCAGACCACCAGAATCTCCGAGGGTCCGGCGATCATGTCGATGCCGACCTTGCCGAACACATGGCGCTTGGCGGTGGCCACGTAGATGTTGCCGGGGCCGACGATCTTGTCCACCGGCGGCACGCTCTCGGTGCCGTAGGCCAGGGCGGCCACGGCCTGGGCGCCGCCGATGGTGAACACCCGGTCGACCCCGGCGATGCAGGCGGCGGCCAGCACCAGCTCGTTGAGTTCGCCGCGCGGAGTCGGCACCACCATCACCACTTCCGCCACCCCGGCGACCTTGGCCGGAATGGCGTTCATCAGCACCGAGGACGGGTAGGACGCCTTGCCGCCCGGTACATAGAGGCCGGCGCGGTCCAGCGGGGTGACCTTCTGCCCCAGCACCGTACCGTCGGCCTCGGTGTAGGTCCAGGAGTCCTGCACCTGTTTCTCGTGGTAGCTGCGCACCCGCTCGGCGGCAAGTTCCAGGGCCTGCTGCTGCGCCGCGGTGATGCGGGTCAGGGCCAGTTCCAGGCGCGCGCGCGGCAGGATCAGGTCGGCCATCGACGCCACTTGCAGATCGTCGAAGCGCTGGGTGAATTCGACCAACGCGGCATCGCCACGCTCGCGCACGGCCTTGATGATCTCCAGCACACGCTGGTTGACCGCATCGTCCGAGACACTTTCCCAGCTGAGCAGATGATCCAGATGACGGGCGAAGTCCTGGTCGGCGGCATTGAGTCGGCGGATGGCGATAGCAGCGGTCATAGCGGGCCTCGTGATTGGCAAATGCTCAAGCGCCCGTAGAGTATCAACCACGCCGCGCGGGCACCTGAGAATTTTGGCTATAACGCGGATAGGCTAGGCCGCACAGGGGCGGCCATCAGACTCAGACCGGATGGTCGAAAATTGCTCCTGCATTTTCGACATTTCCGCCATCTCTGGCGGTCATCGCGACTCGACCGCTTCGCGCAGGGTATCGATCAGCGCCTGGATGCGCGCGTGCTGCATCTTCATCGAGGCCTTGTTGACGATCAACCGCGAACTGATGTGGGCGATCAGCTCCTGGGCTTCCAGGCCGTTGGCGCGCAGGGTATTGCCGGTATCGACCACGTCGATGATCTTGTCGGCCAGCCCCACCAGCGGCGCCAACTCCATGGAGCCATACAGCTTGATCACATCGACCTGTCGGCCCTGCTCGGCGTAATAACGCTTGGCCACGTTGACGAACTTGGTCGCCACCCGCAGCCGGCCTTTCGGCTCCGGCGCACCGACGGCGCCGGCGGTCATCAGTTTGCACAGCGCGATACGCAGATCCAGCGGCTCATACAGGCCCTGGCCGCCGTACTCGAGCAACACATCCTTGCCGGCCACGCCGAGATCTGCCGCCCCGTGTTCGACATAGGTCGGCACATCGGTGGCGCGCACGATCAGCAGACGCACATCGTCCTGAGTGGTCGGAATAATCAGCTTGCGGCTTTTATCCGGGTTTTCGGTCGGCACTATGCCTGCGGCAGCGAGCAGCGGCAGGGTGTCGTCGAGGATACGGCCTTTGGAAAGGGCAATGGTCAGCATGTCATCAACCCGGCACGCGGCGAATTTTAGCGCCCAGCATCTGTAGTTTTTCCTCGATGCACTCATAGCCACGGTCGATGTGGTAGATGCGGTCGATCAGGGTATCGCCGTCGGCGACCAATGCGGCGATGACCAGGCTGGCGGAAGCGCGCAGGTCGGTGGCCATGACTGGCGCGCCCTTGAGCTTGTCGACTCCGGTGACGATGGCGGTATTGCCCTCGACCAGGATCTGCGCGCCCATACGGGTCATTTCATAGACATGCATAAAGCGATTCTCGAACACGGTTTCGATCACCGTGCCGGTACCTTCGGCAATCGCGTTGAGGGCGATGAACTGCGCCTGCATGTCGGTGGGGAACGCCGGATAGGGCGCGGTACGCAGGTTGACGGCTTTCGGCCGCTTGCCTTGCATGTCCAGTTCGATCCAGTCGGCACCGGTGGTGATTTGCGCACCGGCTTCCTGCAGCTTGGACAGCACCGCTTCCAGGGTGGTGGGGTCGGTATCTTTCAGTTTGACCCGGCCGCCGGTGGCGGCGGCGGCCACCAGATAGGTACCGGTTTCGATCCGATCCGGCATCACACTGAAACGGGCGCCGCCGAGACGCTCGACGCCGTCGATGGTGATGGTGTCGGTGCCGGCACCGCTGATCTGCGCACCCATGGCGATCAGGCAGTTGGCCAGATCGACCACTTCCGGCTCGCGCGCGGCGTTTTCCAGCACGCTACGGCCTTTGGCCAGGGTCGCGGCCATCATGATGTTCTCGGTACCGGTCACGCTCACGGTATCGAAGAAGAAGTGCGCGCCGCGCAGGCCGCCCTCGGGCGCCTTGGCCTTGATATAGCCGGCCTCCACATCGATGGTCGCGCCCATCGCTTCGAGGCCGCGAATATGCAGGTCGACCGGCCGCGAGCCAATGGCGCAACCGCCAGGCAGGGCGACTTCGGCCCGACCGAAACGCGCCACCATCGGCCCGAGCACCAGGATCGAGGCGCGCATGGTCTTGACCAGTTCGTAGGGCGCGACCAGCGTCTTGATCGCCCGCGCATCGACTTCCACGCTGAGCTTCTCGTCGATGATCGGCTCGATGCCCATGCGCCCGAACAGCTCGATCATGGTGGTGATGTCGTGCAGATGCGGCAGGTTGCAGATGGTCACCGGCGCATCGCCGAGCAGGGTCGCGGCGAGAATCGGCAGGGCAGAGTTCTTCGCCCCGGAAATGCGGATCTCGCCATTCAGGCGCACACCGCCGGTAATAATCAGTTTGTCCATGACTCTCTCGATTTAGGAGCGCGCGGCCCAATCGGCACGGCTGAAGAATTTCATGTTCACCGCATGGATACTGCCATCGGCAATCCAGGGGTTCAGATGAGCGTAGACCTGCTGTTGACGTTTGACCGGGCTCAGGCCGGCCAACTCATCACTAATCAGATTCAGCTGAAAGTTACAGCCTTCGCCTTCCACTTCCACCTGGGTGTTCGGCAATTTGGCCTCCAGGAGGCTTTTCACTTCTAAGGCCTGCATGCTCAACCTCGATCAACGCATTCATTAACGACAGCGGAGCCTGGGCTCGCGGGCCGCGTATCATACAAAAAAAGCCGCCCGCCTGCGAACTCCGCATGCCGCCATACCGACCGGGAGCAGGACTCAGGTTTCCAGCGGCAGCACTTCCAGCAGCCCGGAAACGCTGGCGAGTTCGCGCATGTCCTCGGGCAGACCGCGCACCACCAGGCTCTTGCCGGCAGCCTGGGCATCGCGCATGAACGCCAGCAACAGCGACAGGCCTACGCTACTGGACTTGTCCACAGACGCGCAATCAATCACACAGACGCGGGCCTGACTGGCGGCAATCAGCCGTCCGCCCTGCTCGCGCAAGGCCGAACCGCTGAGATAATCGAGCACGCCGGAGAGCTGCAACAGCCCCGACGACGGTTCGACAATGCCCGCCCGACTCACGACTCACCCGAGGACTGACGGGCCTTGGCCACGGTATCGGCCCAGGTGTCGATGACCTTGTCCAGATCATTGCGGTTGTTCTGCATGGACTGGGCGAACTGATCGCGGAACAGCTTGCCGACGTTGATGCCATTGATGATCAGGTTGCGCATCTTCCAGCTATCGTCCTGGCTGACCATGGTGTAGGACAGCGGGTAGACGGTGCCATTGCCGTCCTTGATCTCCATGTTCACCGCCGCACGCTGCGGATCCTGCTTGCCGCTGGGTGGCAGCACGCGAATATCCTGATTGTTGTATTCGAGCAGGGCGTTGCCGTAGAACTGCATCAGGCTGCGCTTGAAGTTCTCCTGGAAGCGCTGCATCTGCTCAGGCGTGGCCTGGCGCGAGTAGCGCACGGTCATCACCCCGCGGGAAATGCCGTCGACATCCACCACCGGACCGAGAATTTCGTTCAATGCGGCGTAGAAGGCCGCTGGTTCCTTGCGGTATTGCTCCTTATTGACCTTCAGATCCTCCAGCAGAGTGGTGGTGGTCTGCTCCACCACCTGGTGGGCACTCGGGGCAGCGACAGCCAGCAGCGGCAAGGCCGCCAGCAGCGCGAACAGGCTGTTACGCAGGGTCTTGAGCATAATGGGGGCCCTCATTATTTGGCTTCGTCTTTATTGACCGAATTGAGCAGGAATTTACCGATCAGGTCTTCCAGCACCAGCGACGACTGGGTGTCATAGATGGTAGCGCCATCGACCAGCACTTCTTCGTCACCGCCAACGCTGATGCCGACGTACTTCTCGCCGAGCAAGCCGGCGGTCAGGATCGATGCAGTCGAATCGATGGGCAGGTTGTTCACGCTGTCATCCAGCGAGAGGGTAACGCGGCCGGTGTAGCTGTCGCGGTCCAGATCGATTGCGGTCACTTTGCCGATGGTCACCCCGGCCATGGTCACCTTGGCCCTTACGGTTAGACCGGCGATATTCTCAAAATGCGCATAAATCTTGTACGTATCGTTGCCGCTGCCCACCGTCAGACCACTGACGCGCAACGCCAGCAGCAGCAGGGCCAATAACCCGGCCAACAGGAACAGGCCGACACCAATCTCCAGTGTGCGGTTTTGCATCAGAAGTCTCCAAACATCAAAGCGGTCAGAATAAAGTCCAGCCCCAACACGGCGAGTGAGGCGTAAACCACTGTTTTTGTGGTGGCGCGGCTGATGCCTTCCGAGGTCGGCTCGCAGTCATAGCCCTGAAAAACGGCAATCCAGGTGACGACAAAGCCGAACACGATGCTTTTGATCAGCCCATTGAGCACGTCTTCACGAAACGAAACACTGTTCTGCATGTTGGCCCAGAACGAACCTTCGTATACGCCGAGCCAGTCGATCGCGACCATCGCCCCGCCCCAGATACCGACCACGCTGAAGATCACGGCGAGCAACGGCATCGAGATGAAGCCGGCCCACAGGCGCGGCGCGACTATGTACTTGAGCGGATCGACACCGATCATTTCCAGGCTGGACAACTGCTCGGTGGATTTCATGTTGCCGATTTCCGCGGTCAACGCAGAACCCGCGCGCCCGGCGAACAACAAGGCGGTGACCACCGGACCGAGCTCGCGCAACAAGGTCAGGGCGACCATCTGCCCGACCGCCTGTTCCGAACCGTAGTCGGACAGGATATTGAACCCCTGCAACGACAAGACCATGCCGATAAAAACCCCCGACACGACGATGATCGCCAGGGACATGACGCCTACCGAGTACAACTGCTTTACCAGCAACTGCAGCGGGTTACCGGCAGAACTGCGGCCAAACAAGGCACGCAGCAGAAACACCGTCGAGCGCCCAAGGGTGGCCACCGCATCGATACCGGCGCGACCAAACAGACGGATCTGCTCGAGCGTAGATGTCTTGCGCATCAGCGCCCCCCCAATAAATCGTCGCGGTAGTCTGCCGCCGAAAAATGGAACGGCACCGGCCCGTCGGGGATGCCTTGCATGAACTGGCGAACGCGCGGGTCATCCGAGTTCATCAATTCGTCCGGCGTGCCTTGGCCGAGCACCTGGGCATCCCCCACCAGGTAGATGTAATCGGCAATGCTGGCGGTTTCCGCCAGGTCGTGGGACACCACGATGCTGGTCATACCCAGGGCATCGCTGAGCAAACGAATCAAGCGCACCAGCACCCCCATGGCAATCGGATCCTGGCCAACGAAAGGTTCGTCGTACATCAGGATCTGTGGGTCGAGGGCAATCGCCCGCGCCAGCGCCACGCGGCGCTTCATGCCGCCGGACAGCTCATCCGGCATCAACTCGAGCGCGCCACGCAAACCCACCGCCTGCAATTTCATCAGGACAATGTCGCGAATCATTTCTTCAGGCAGCTGGGTATGCACGCGCAGCGGAAAGGCGACGTTCTCGAACACATCCAGGTCGGTGAACAGCGCACCGCTCTGGAACAGCACGCCCATCTGCTTGCGCATGTCGAACAGCTCGTTGCGCGAGAGGCTCGGCAGGTTCAACCCATTGACCCACACCTCACCCTTGCTCGGCCTGAGCTGCGCGCCGATCAGGCGCAACAGCGTGGTCTTGCCACAGCCGGAAGGCCCCATGATGCCGGTGACCTTGCCGCGCGGGATGCGAATCTCTATGTCTTTGAAAATGTCCCGGTCGCCGCGCTGAAAACTGAGGTTTTTCAGCTCGACCGCGTAGTGTTGTTCGGCACTCATCTCGACTCCTTGGATGCAGCCTCCCTGACAGACGTCCGCCAGCGCTGCAAAGGCACCGCAGTTGCCAGACCGGCCGAAATAGCCGCGCACTATAACATTGTCGAATTACCCCGCCCAAGACCGAACATTTGCTTACAGAACACCGGTCACACCACTGCACGCGCCCGGCAAAAGCGCTCAAGCCCTGCCGTCGGACGATTCAAAGGTGAGCGCGCGAATCTTTCCCGCTATAATCGCCGCCTTTTACTCGACCTGCCGATTAAAGACGCCATGAGCCAGTCCAACGAGCTGATCAAGTCCGCACAACGCACCATTCGCCTGGAACTCGAGGCGATTGAAGAGCTGTTGCCACGCATCGACAGCAATTTTATTCGCGCCTGCGAACTCATTCTGGCCAGCAAGGGCCGCGTGGTGGTGGTCGGCATGGGCAAATCCGGGCATATCGGCAACAAGATTGCCGCCACCCTGGCCAGCACCGGCACCACCGCCTTCTTCGTCCACCCGGCCGAAGCCAGCCATGGCGACATGGGCATGATCACCCGCGACGACGTAGTGCTGGCCCTGTCCAACTCCGGCTCGACCGCGGAAATCGTCACCCTGCTGCCGCTGATCAAGCGCCTCGGCATCTGCCTGATCAGCATGACCGGCAACCCGGATTCAGCACTGGCCAAGGCTGCCGAAGTCAACCTGGACGCCCGCGTGTCCCAGGAAGCCTGCCCACTCAACCTGGCCCCAACCTCTTCCACCACCGCCTCCCTAGTGCTCGGCGATGCCCTGGCCATTGCCCTACTGGAAGCCCGCGGCTTTACCGCCGAAGACTTTGCCTTCTCCCACCCCGGCGGCGCCCTGGGCCGACGCCTGCTGCTGAAGGTGGAGAACGTCATGCATGCCGGCGCCAGACTGCCGAGCGTGCGGCGCGGCACCTCGTTGCGTGACGCCCTGCTGGAAATGACCCAGAAAGGCCTGGGCATGACCGTAGTGGTCGAGGACGATGGACGCCTGGCCGGGGTCTTCACCGATGGCGACCTGCGCCGCACCCTGGATCGCGGCATCGATGTGCGCCAGTCGAAGATCGATGACGTGATGACCGTGCACGGCAAAACCGCCCGCGCGGAGATGCTCGCCGCCGAGGCACTGAAAATCATGGAAGACCACAAGATCAGCGGACTGGTAGTGATCGACAACGACGACCGCCCGGTCGGCGCGCTGAATATGCACGACCTGCTACGCGCCGGAGTAATGTGATGAGCCCTGATGCGATGAACCCTGACCTGCAACAACGCGCCCAGGCAATCAAACTGGCGATTTTCGACGTCGACGGCGTGCTCACCGACGGCAAGCTCTACTTCCTGGTCGACGGCAGCGAGTTCAAGACCTTCAACACCCTCGACGGCCACGGCATCAAGATGCTGATCGCCTCGGGCGTGCGCACCGCCATAATCACTGGGCGCACGACTCCGGTGGTCGAACGCCGGGCCAAGAACCTGGGCATCCAGCACCTGTACCAGGGCCGCGAAGACAAACTGGCGGTACTCGACGAGCTTCTTGGCGAACTCGGCCTAAGCTATGAGCAAGTCGCCTATCTGGGTGACGACCTGCCCGACCTGCCGGTGATCCGCCGGGCCGGCCTGGGCATGGCAGTTGCCAGTGCCGACCCTTTTGTCCGCCAACATGCCCATGGCGTGACCCGGGCCCGCGGCGGCGAAGGTGCAGCCCGCGAATTTTGCGAACTGATCATGCGCGCCCAAGGCAGCCTCGACGCCGCCCAAGCCGCCTACCTGTAGAGCCCACTATGCTGCGCAAACTGCTGCCCCCCGTCCTTTACGCTTTCGCGGCCGCGCTGCTGGCCGCCGTCGGCTATTGGAACATCAACCCCGACAGCTTTTCCGAGCGTCCGGCACAAGCCGGTGCCGAAAAGGCCATCGACTTCTATGTGGTCAACGCCACCACCGTGCAATACCAGGCCGACGGCAAGCTGCATTATGAGCTGACCTCGAGCAAGCTGGAGCACATCAAGAGCAGCGACATCACCCTGCTGACCAACCCCTTCCTGCACCTGTATCGCGGCACCGAACTGCCCTGGCAGGTCAGCAGCGAGCGCGCCGAGGTGGCCCCCGAGGGCAAGGAAGTCGAGTTGATCGACAACGTGCGCGTCGAACGCACCGATGCCAAGGGCCGCCCGACCATCCTGACCACCAGCCGCCTGACCGCATTCCCGGATAAGGAATATGCGCAGACCGAGCAAGCCGTTAGAATCGTCGCAGCCAATGGAGTGACCACGGCACAAGGAATGAAAGCGTATTTGAATGACGGCAGGATGCTCCTGCTGTCCAACGTAAGAGGCCAGCATGAGGTTCGTTAAAACCTTCCCCTTTCTGCTCAGCTTGAACGTCGCACTCGCAAGCACCGGCGCCTGGGCACTGCCCACCGACCGCGAGCAGCCGATCCGCGTACAGGCCGACAGTGCCGAACTCGATGACCGACAAGGCGTCGCGGTGTACCGCGGCGATGTGATCATCACCCAGGGCACCCTGAAGATCACGGGCGACACCGTAACCATTACCCAGAACACCCAGGGCGACATCGAAGTCTTCACCTCGGTCGGCAAACCCGCCTATTACGAGCAGAAGCCCTCCGCGGACAAACAGATCGTCAAGGCCTATGGCCTGACCATCCAGTATTTCGCCGCCAACGAACGCATCATACTGGTCGACCAGGCCAAGGTCATTCAGGAAGGCAACACCTTCGAGGGCGAGAAAATCGTCTACGACACCCAGCGCCAGATCGTCAACGCCGGCCGTGCCACCGGCACCAACGTCACCACGCCGCGCCCACGCATCGACATGGTGATCCAGCCGAAGAACCCACCAGCCGAACAGCAGGCGCAGTAGCAATGGCCACTTTGAAAGCCCAGCACCTGGCCAAGAGTTACAAAGGCCGCCAAGTCGTGCGCGATGTCAGCCTGAGCATCGACAGCGGACAGATCGTCGGCCTGCTCGGCCCCAACGGCGCTGGCAAGACCACCTGTTTCTACATGATCGTCGGCCTGGTGCAAGCCGACCAGGGCCGCGTACTGATCGACGATCACGACGTCAGCCACCAACCGATGCACGGCCGCGCCCGCGCCGGTATCGGCTACCTGCCACAGGAAGCCTCGATTTTCCGCAAGCTCAGCGTGGCCGACAACATCATGGCCATCCTCGAGACCCGCAAGGAGCTGGATCGGAGCAGCCGGCGCAAGGAACTGGAAAGCCTGCTGCAGGAATTCCATATCAGCCATATCCGCGACAACCTCGGCATGAGCCTGTCCGGCGGCGAACGCCGCCGGGTGGAAATCGCCCGCGCCCTGGCCACCGCGCCAAAATTCATCCTGCTCGACGAACCTTTCGCCGGCGTCGACCCGATCTCGGTCGGCGACATCAAGCAGATCATCCACCACCTCAAGGCCAAGGGCATCGGCGTACTGATCACCGACCACAACGTCCGCGAGACCCTGGACATCTGCGAAACAGCTTATATCGTCAGCGATGGCCAACTGATTGCCGAAGGCGATGCCGCCGCTATTCTGGCCAACCAACTGGTCAAAGACGTTTACCTGGGGCACGAGTTCCGCCTGTAACAGCGGTTTTTCTCAACCGAACAGCAGCCAGAGCTAGGCAAACCACTGCGGATCAGGCATATAATTTGCTTCCTTGTGGCGCTGCGGCGCCCTGTAGTGGATTGCGCACAGACGCCGGCAAATAAGGTCTGCAATGAAACCATCGCTAGTCCTGAAAATGGGCCAGCAGCTGACGATGACCCCGCAGCTGCAACAGGCCATTCGCCTGCTCCAACTGTCCACCCTGGATCTGCAACAAGAGATCCAGGAGGCCCTGGAGTCCAACCCGATGCTCGAGCGCGAAGAAGACGGCGACGACTTCGACAACTCGAACCCCCTGGCCGATGGTGCCGAAAACCCAGCGCCCGCCCCTCAGCAAGAAGAGTCCTACCAGGACAACAGTCACCAGGAAACCCCACAGACCGTGGACAACCTGGAAGAGGGCGAATGGAACGAACGCATTCCCAACGAGCTGCCGGTCGACACCGCCTGGGAAGACGTCTACCAGACCAGCGCTAGCAGCCTGCCGAGCAACGACGATGACGAGTGGGACTTCACCACCCGCACCTCGTCTGGCGAAAGCCTGCAGAGCCATCTGCTCTGGCAACTCAACCTGATACCGATGTCCGACAAGGATCGACTGATCGGCATCACCCTGATCGACTGCATCAACCACCAGGGTTATCTGGAAGAAAGCCTTGAGGAAGTCGTCGAAGCCTTCGACCCCGAACTGGACATCGAACTCGACGAAGTGCAAGCCGTCCTGCACCGCATCCAGCAGTTCGAGCCGGCCGGCATCGCCGCTCGCGACCTGCGCGAATGCCTGCTCCTGCAACTGCGTCAGCTGCCGGCCAAGACGCCCTGGCTGAGCGAGGCCCAGCGCCTGGCAGGCGATTACCTGGAGCTGCTCGGCAGCCGTGACTACGGCCAGCTGATGCGCCGCATGAAGCTCAAGGAAGACGAACTGCGCCAGGTCATCGAACTGATCCAGAGCCTCAACCCGCGCCCCGGTTCGCAGATCGAGTCGAGCGAGCCGGAATACGTGGTGCCCGATGTCATCGTGCGCAAGCACAACGAGCGCTGGCTGGTGGAGCTGAACCAGGAAGCCATGCCGCGCCTACGGGTCAACGCGCAATACGCCGGCTTCGTCAAACGCGCCGACTCCAGCGCCGACAACACCTTCATGCGCAACCAGTTGCAGGAAGCGCGCTGGTTCATCAAGAGCCTGCAAAGCCGCAACGAAACCCTGATGAAGGTCGCCACCCAGATCGTCGAGCACCAGCGCGGCTTTCTCGACTACGGCGACGAGGCGATGAAACCGCTGGTGCTGCACGACATCGCCGAAGCCGTGGGCATGCACGAATCAACCATCTCGCGGGTCACCACGCAGAAATTCATGCACACCCCGCGCGGTATTTACGAGCTGAAATATTTCTTCTCCAGCCATGTCAGCACCTCTGAAGGCGGCGAATGCTCGTCGACGGCGATCCGCGCCATCATCAAAAAACTGGTCGCGGCGGAAAATGCAAAAAAGCCGTTGAGTGACAGCAAGATCGCTGGTTTACTGGAGGCACAGGGCATACAAGTAGCCCGCCGCACAGTCGCAAAATACCGTGAATCGCTTGGTATAGCGCCATCCAGCGAGCGCAAGCGATTGATGTAAGGTGGCACTCAACAAAAGACCAACAGACAAGGCATACAACACACCCGGCCTCACTCTCTCGGCAGCAGCCACAGCGCCAAGCCGCGAAGAGCGAGAGTGGTTTTGCCAGTGCCTTCCACGTCAAAGTGTTTCGGTGGCCGGCCCGATGGCCTGCCTCTCATACACAGCAACAAGGAGAAGCGGTATGCAAGTCAACATCAGTGGACACCAGCTGGATGTGACCGACGCCCTGCGCGGCTATATCGACGAAAAGCTCGGTCGATTGGAGCGCCATTTCGACAAGATCACCAACGTGCAAATCACCATGGAGGTCGAGAAGCTCAAGCAGAAAATCGAAGCGACCCTGCATATTGCTGGCGGCGAAGTGGTAGCCAATGCCGAGCACGACGATATGTATGCCGCCATCGACCTACTGACCGACAAACTCGACCGTCAACTCATCAAGCATAAGGAAAAGCAGATCGACCGCCAGCAGGGCGCTTTGGCCCGCTGAGATCGCCTCCCTTCTATGATCCGACTCGAAAACATCCTGACCCCCGGCCGTTCCTTGGTGAACGTGCCGGGAGGCAGCAAAAAACGCGTACTCGAACAGATCGCCAACCTGGTGGCACGCGAACTGCCCGACCTGGATGGCCAAGACATTTTCGAAAGCCTGATCGCCCGCGAAAAACTCGGCTCGACCGGTTTCGGTAATGGCATCGCCATTCCGCACTGTCGCCTGCCGGGCTGCAACGCACCGATCAGCGCCCTGCTCCGACTGGATGCGCCAGTGGACTTCGACGCCATCGACGGCGCTCCCGTCGACTTGTTATTCGTCCTGCTGGTACCGGAAGCGGCCACCGACGAACACCTGGAACTGCTGCGCCAGATCGCCAGCATGCTCGACCGCAGCGATGTGCGTGAGCGTTTGCGCCAAGCCCAGAACAGCGACGCGCTGTATCAGGTCGTGGTGGACATACAAAGCCAGCTCAACCGGAGCTGACCATGCGTTTGATCATCGTCAGCGGTCGCTCCGGCTCCGGCAAAAGCACCGCCCTCGATGTCCTTGAGGACAATGGCTTCTACTGCATCGACAACCTGCCGGCGGGCCTGCTTCCCGAACTGGCAGAGCGCACCCTGCAGGATACCGAACTGCTGCATCCGCAAGTCGCCGTCTCGATCGACGCGCGCAACCTGCCCAGCCAACTCAAGCGCTTCCCGGAAATACTCGAAGACGTTCGCGCGCGGCACATCAAGTGCGACGTGGTCTACCTGGATGCCGACGAGGAAACCCTGCTCAAACGCTTTTCCGAGACCCGCCGGCGCCATCCGTTGACCAACGAGAATCGCTCGTTGGCCGAGGCCATCGCCGATGAAAGCCTGATCCTTGGTCCGATCACCGACCTCGCCGACCTGAAAATCGACACCACCCATCTCAATCTCTACCAGTTACGCGACAGCCTGAAACTGCGCCTGCTCAATCAACCGGAGCCAGGCACGGCCTTTCTGGTCGAGTCGTTCGGTTTCAAGCGCGGCATGCCGGTGGATGCCGACCTGGTGTTCGATGTGCGCTGCCTGCCCAATCCCTACTGGAAACCGGATCTGCGCGATTTCTCCGGCCTCGATCAGCCGGTGGCCGATTATCTGGCGGCGCAGGCCGATGTCGAAGAAATGTTCCAGGATGTCCTCGCCTACCTGAAGAAATGGCTGCCCCGCTTCGCCGCCAGCAACCGCGCCTATGTCACAGTCGCGATAGGCTGCACGGGCGGTCATCACCGCTCGGTATACCTGGCCAACCGCCTGGGCGAGACCCTGAAACCTGTTCTGAAAAACGTCCAGGTTCGCCACCGCGACCTTAGCTAAGGAACCTGCCGCGATGCCTTCCTGCGAAATCACCATCATCAACAAACTGGGCCTGCACGCACGTGCCGCGGCCAAGTTCGTCGGTGTCGCCGGGCGCTTCCCCTGCCAGGTCAGGGTGGGCCGCGCCCCGGAGAGCCTGGTGGACGGCAAAAGCATCATGGCCGTGATGATGCTCGCGGCCGGCAAAGGCACGCCGATTCACCTGCACACCGAAGGCGAGCAGGGCGATGACGCCCTCAATGCCCTGACCGAACTGATCAACAACTACTTCGACGAAGGCGAATAACCAGTCACGCGTAGGGTGCGCCGCGCGCGCCACTGCTTAAAAACCTGGTGGGCACCGCGCACCAGGCCTGCTGCAAATAGCCCTAGCTACCCGCCACCGTCATCTTCTCGATCAACACCGAGCCGGTGCGGATGTTGCTGCGCAACTCCAGATCGCTGCCCACTGCGACTATCTGCTTGAACATGTCGCGCAGGTTGCCGGCGATGGTCACTTCCTGCACCGGGAACTGGATCTCGCCGTGCTCCACCCAAAAGCCGCCAGCCCCGCGCGAATAGTCGCCGGTGACCATATTCAGCCCCTGCCCCATCAACTCGGTGACCAACAGACCACGGCCCATGCGCTTGAGCAGCGCTTGCTGGTCTTCCACGCCATGGCTGACGAACAGGTTATGCACGCCACCGGCGTTGGCCGTGCTGGGCATGCCCAGCTTGCGCCCCGAATAGGTGCCGAGCACATAGGAAACCAGCTCGCCACCGTCGACGAACGACTTGGCGTAGGTGGCCAGACCGTCGCCATCGAAAGCAGCGCTGCCCAAGGCCCGCGGAATATGCGGCCGCTCATCGAGGCTCAACCACTCGGGGAACAACTGCTGGCCCAGGGTGCCTTCGAGGAAGGATGACTTGCGGTACAGGTTGCCACCGGAAATAGCCGCGAGGAAATGCCCGAACAGCCCGGTGGCCAGTTCGGCGCAGAACAGCACCGGCACTTCGCAGGTCGGCACCGGACGGGCGCCGAGACGACTGACCGCCCGCTGTGCGGCACGCTGGCCGATGCCCGCGGCATCGGCCAACAGCTCGCCCTGGCGATTGACGTCATACCAGTAATCGCGCTGCATCTGCCCGCCATCTTCGGCGATCATCACGCAGCTCAAGCTGTGCCGGGTGCTGGCATAGCCCGCGACAAAACCATGGCTGTTGCCGTACACCCGGCAGCCCTGGTGGGTATTGAGGGTGGTACCGTCGGCGTTCTTGATCCGCTGATCCGCGGCAAAGGCTGCCGCTTCGCAGCGCAACGCCTGCTCGACCGCCTGCTCCGGGCTGATGGCCCAGGCGTGATAGAGATCCAGTTGCGGTAACTCGCGCGCCATCAGCGCGGCATCGGCCAAGCCTGCCGCCTCATCTTCGGAGGCATGCTTGGCAATCGCCAAAGCCGCCGCCACGGTCTCGCGAATAGCCGCGTCGCCACTCGCCGAGGTGCTGGCCGAGCCCTTGCGCTGGCCGACATACAGGGTGATGCCGAAGCCCTGGTCACGATTGAACTCGACCGTCTCGACTTCGCCCTGGCGCACCGAGGTGGACAGGCCCTGCTCCACCGATACGGCCACCTCACAGGCGCTGGCGCCCTGTTTCTTCGCCTCGGCGATGATCTGCTCGACCTGGGCCTGCAACTGCGGCACGGCCTCGGGGCCGACAACGTCTACTGCACTCATAACCACTCCTAAGAATCTGTCCGGGATCTACTGCAGGCTTCGCGCGTGATGCTGCGAGCCGAACGCTTGCAGTTGGATACTTGCTATCATGGCGGCGTTTTCCACTGGATCACCCCCATGCCTGAATATCTTGACGACTTCTCCGGCGAGAAGAGTAAAACCCAGGTCAAGCGCGAGCTGCACGCCCTGCAAGACCTGGGTCAACGCCTGACCACCCTGAAGCCCGACCTGCTCAACAAACTGCCATTGACCGACGAATTGCGCCGCGCCCTCGAAGAGGCGCCCAAGCACACGGCCAACTCCGCAAAAAAACGCCATGTGCAGTTTATCGGCCGGCTGATGCGCGATCAGGACATCGAAGCGATTCTTACCCTGCTCGACCAACTGGATGCCTCAACTCGCCAGTACAACGAACGCTTTCATGGCCTGGAACGTTGGCGCGACCGTCTGATCAACGGCAGCGACGACACCCTGGCAGCCTTTGTTGGCGACTATCCTGAAGCAGACCGACAGCACCTGCGGCAGTTGATTCGCCAGGCTCAGCACGAACTGGCACAGAACAAAGCACCAGCGGCCTCGCGCAAAATCTTCAAATACATCCGCGAACTGGACGAAACCCAGCGCGGGCTGCGCTGATCCTGCCGTGAGGGTGGGTTGCGCCTTCGGCTAACCCACCCGACGTACTAGGAGCCTGTTCCACCGACGGTAATCGCATCGATTTTCAACGTCGGCTGGCCGACGCCGACCGGCACCGACTGGCCGTCCTTGCCGCAGGTGCCGACGCCGCTGTCCAGGGCCAGGTCGTTGCCGACCATCGACACCCGGCGCATGGCCTCGGGGCCATTGCCGATCAGGGTCGCGCCCTTGACCGGCGCGGTGATCCTGCCGTCTTCGATCAAATAGGCCTCGCTGGTGGAGAAGACGAACTTGCCGCTGGTGATGTCGACCTGGCCGCCGCCGAGGTTGGCGCAGTAGATGCCCTTCTTCACCGAACGGATGATTTCTTCCGGGTCGCTCTCTCCGGCCAGCATGTAGGTATTGGTCATGCGCGGCATCGGCAGGTGCGCGTAGGACTCGCGACGACCGTTGCCGGTGCGTGCCGCCCCCATCAGGCGGGCATTCAGCTTGTCCTGCATGTAGCCCTTGAGCACGCCGTTCTCGATCAGCGTGGTGCACTGGGTCGGCGTGCCTTCGTCATCCACACTGAGCGAACCGCGCCGGCCGACCAGGGTGCCGTCATCGACGATGGTGCACAGGCTGGAGGCGACCTGCTCGCCCATGCGCCCGCTGTAGGCGGAGCTGCCCTTGCGATTGAAGTCGCCTTCCAAGCCATGGCCGACCGCCTCGTGCAGCAGCACACCGGACCAGCCGGCGCCCATCACCACCGGCAAGGTGCCGGCCGGCGCGGGAATCGCCTCGAGATTGACCAGAGCCTGGCGCAGCGCCTCGCGGGCGTAGCCCATGGCGCGATCCTCGCTCATGAAATAGCGGTAGTCGCTACGCCCGCCCCCGCCATGCCCGCCACGCTCGCGGCGGCCGTTCTGTTCGACGATCACGCTGACATTGAAACGCACCAGCGGGCGAGTATCGACGCCCAGGCTGCCGTCCTGCGCCGCCACCAGGATGCGATCCCAGACCCCGGCGAGGCTGACCGTGACCTGCTTGATCCGCGGATCGAGGGCACGCGTGGCCACATCGACCTGCTTGAGCAACTCGACCTTCTGCGCCCGGCCGATCACGTCCAGCGGGTTGTCCGGCGCATACAAGGCGCTAACCTGCGGGCTGCTGAAGGCCTGCACCCGCGCGCTCTGCCCGGCCCGGGCAATCGAGCGGGCCGCGCGGGCGGCCTGGCTCAGCGCCTCGGCGGTGATGGCGTTGCTGTAGGCAAAGCCGGTTTTCTCGCCGGACTGGGCACGCACACCGACGCCCTGATCGAGGTTGAAACTGCCCTCCTTGACGATGCCGTCCTCCAGCACCCAGGTCTCGGAGACTTGGCTCTGGAAATACAGGTCGGCCGCATCGATACCGGGGCCGGACAACTCGCCCAGCACCCCGGGCAGATGATCGAGGGTCAAGCCGCCCGGGCCCAACAGGTGCTCACTGACCGATAGCAACATCTCGCTCATAACTGCTTTATCCCGTTCATGACTGCTTCATCTCGTTCATGACTATTTCATCTCGTTCATGACTGTTCATCTCGTTCAAGACTGCTCCAAACCAGGCAGCCGTGGTTCGGCTGCGGCCAAAAATCGTTTATGCCGGCTCACCGGCATGCGTTGGCGAATCGCCGCCTGCTCGGCGGCATCGCGGCTAGCCAGCAAGACCGCCGCGCCTTGCGCCTGCTCGGCCAATACCCGGCCCCAGGGGTCGACGACGGCCGAATGGCCGAAGGTCTCGCGGCCGCCCGGATGAGTGCCGCCCTGGCCGGCGGCCAACAGGTAACACTGGGTCTCGATGGCACGGGCGCGCACTAGTATTTGCCAATGCGCCGCCCCGGTCAGCGCGGTAAAAGCCGCCGGCACGCTGATCAACTCCGCTCCGGCGTCACGCAGGGCGCCATACAACTCAGGAAAACGCAGGTCGTAGCACACCGTCAAACCCAGGCGCCCAACGGGCGTATCGGCCACCACGATTTGGCTGCCGGGAGCGAAATCATCGGACTCGCGGTAACGGCCCTGATTGTCGCCGACCGCCACATCGAACAGGTGCAATTTGTCGTAGCGGGCCACCTGCTCGCCATGCTCGTCGAGCAACAGGCAGCACGCTCGTGCCTTCGCCTCGGGCTGGCCCGCGGGCGGCAAGGGCAAGGTACCGGCCACTAGCCATAACTTGAGGTCGCGGGCGGCCTGCTTCAACCAGGGCAGGATCGGCCCTTCACCACGCGCTTCGCTGCGGCCCAGCGCGGCCAAGTCGCGGCGGCCCATGGCGGCGAAGTTTTCCGGCAATACCGCCAGACGAGCCCCGCCCGCGGCAGCCTGCTCGAGCAGGCGCCGGGCCTGGGTCAGATTGGCCGGCACATCGTCCTGGCTGACCATTTGAATCACCGCGAGGGTCATGCGTTCTCCAACTCGACGGGGGGAACTTCAGCTTACAAGCCATGGCCAGCGACTGCATGGCCTGCTTCAACCGTTTTTCAACGGCCTGTCAGCGCGATTTCTCGAAGGGCTTGTCGAAGCTAATCTGCGGATCCTGCCAGCGCCCCTTGACGCTGTATTGCACGCTGGCAAAGCGTGCCACCCGATCGCCCAGCAGCTTGTCCACCACGAACAATGCCCCGCCAATCGCTGGCGCGCCTACGATTAACGCCGCCAGTGGCAAGTTATTGCTCACCGGCAAGGTTACCCGCAACTTGGCATCGACCAGGTCATCGGCCATGTTCAGGGTGCCGTCCAGCTCCAGATTGCTCGATGGCCCGGTCAGGGTTATGGGTTTGCGGGTGACGTACACCCCATCGGTGGCGACCAGCAAGCCCTTGACCCGGTCGTAGCTCAAGCCCTTGCCGAGCAAGTCGGAAAAATCCAGGCGCAGGCGGCGGCCAATCGAATTGAAGTTGAGCAGACCAAACACCCGTAGCGCCGATGCCGGGCCTTGCACCTCGGTGAACTGACCCTTGCGCAAGCTCGTGTCCATACTGCCGGAAAAGCGCTTCAGGCTGACCCAGGCCGGCGAACCCGGCCAACGACCATCGACATCCAGATGAAAGCTTTCACTGCTGGCCGTCGGCGCAAAATTCCAGGCCAGCAGCACATCGGCCAGATCCTTGCCCTGCATGCGCCCCTTGTACCAGCTGCTGCTGGCCTCTGCCGTGCCCTGCCAACCGGCGCTACCGCTCAGCTGCAAGCCTTTCAAGTCCAGATCAAGGTCGTGGAACTGCACCCCGGTGGCGTTCGGCCGCGCTTTCAGCGACCAGGCCCCCAGCGGCTCGGTACCTTGCAGCACCTGGGCGATGTGCAGGTCGAGGGCCGGTATCTGCCGCGGGTCGACGCCAAGCAACGGATCCGGCTTGTCCTCGACCATGGCATCCTTGGCGGCGGCCGCCGGCAAACGCAGGTACGCCAGATTGACGGCGATTGGCGCCGCATCGGCATCCGGCAAGTCGACCCGACCTTTCAACAACGGGCTATCCAGGCTCAGCAACCAGACCGCAGGCGCACGCTTGAGCTGTATCGCGAGGTTGTCGAGCGTGCTGCCAAAACCGCTGAAGCGGCCGATGCGCAGCTGCGCGTCCTTGAACAACTGCTGCGCATCGTCGGGCGCCACACGGGCATAGGGTTTCAGCGCCGCCTGCCAGGTCGACCAATCCAGCTCGCTGACTTGCCCGCGCAGCCGCACACCCTTGGCTGCCGGCAACAGCGCCGGGCCGTCGCCCAGGCGCAGCTCGCCACGGCCCTCGGCAAACCGCCCGGGCGGCGCGGCGAAGGCCAGGCTCGCCAGTGCGGCATAATCCAGCCAATAGCGCCGCTCGTCGCCACTCAAGGTCATACGCCAATCGGCATAGCTTTCCTCGCTGGCGCTTTTGCCAAATGGCGCCGGCAGCGCGACCGTCAGCCCCCGGAGATTGGAGTCCACGCGCAGCTGGCTGTCGGCACCGTCCAGATTCAGACGCAGGCGATAGGGCAAGGTACCGCTCAGAGGCAGCGGTGCGGTCACGCCCAGCCAGGCAGTCAAACGATCCAATGGCACCTGGCCGAGGGCTTCGATGCGCGTACGAGCACGGCCGCGGACACCTTCCGCCATGGCCTTGCCCCGTAGCGCATGGCCGAGTGCCTGGGCGCGGATATCCGGGGCACTCAAGCCGCTGGCCGTGTTGTAGCGAAAAGCCCCCTGCAGTTGGCTGAGTTCCAGCTCGGGATTACTCAGCTTGAGCCGGGCACCTGCGGTGGCGAAGTCGACTATCACGTCCGCCGGCTGCCCCTTGCGCAGCGGCAGATCGAGCTTGAGCTTGCCCGATAGCGGCCCCTCGCCCTGCCAGCCGGCGAACGTCTCGGCCGTGCCCATGGGCGCCTCCTGGAGAATCTTCAGGGCATCGACGACGCTGCTCTCCAGCTCGCTATTCAGCAGCAGCCGCGGAACCTGCTCCGGCGCGACGTGGGCAATGTCCGCCGCGGCGTTGCGCACTCGGCTGTCGAGTATGCGCCCCTCGACCACCCGCACCCGCACCCCGCTGTCTTCGATAAACACATCGCCACGCGCCGCGCGCAGTGCCGGCCAACCCGGCTGGTAGGCCAGTTCCGCGTCCTCCACGGCGAAGAACAGGCTGAGGCTGCGCGCCGCATCGGCGGCGCCCTTGTTCAGCGAACCCTGATATTGAAAATAGCCTTCGTTGACTTTGCCGCCGCGAATCGCGGTTTTCAGCCAGTCAGCCAGTTCCGCGCTAAACCCTGGCGCGCGGGTCGGCAGGTATTTCTCGGTATAACGCGCATCGCCGTTGCGCAGCCCGACGCGCAGATCCATGTAGTCCTCGGCCGCGGCATCGAACATCAGGCGGATCAGGAAGTCGCCGGCAACCGGCCCCTCGTCGCCGACCACCTGCAGATAGGGGCTGCGCAGGGTGAAGGCCTGCTCATCCAGGCGCCAGGTCAGCCGGGCATTGGCCTGACTATAGCGCCAGGGTTTGGGAAACAAGGTGGCCAGGTGCAGGGAGAAATTCTCGCTGGCCAAACGCAGCTCGCCCTGGCCCAGGTCACCGGTCAGGCTGCCGCTGATATTTTCTGCCGCGGGTGAGGCCAGGTAGGCGGCAAAGCCGATGCGCTCGAGATTGGCGGCGAACTGCAGACGCTGGTCGCCCGCAGCCCGGGGCCGGTAATCCAACTGGAGGTTGCGCAAGGCACCCTGCGGTTGCAGGCTTTCGAGCAGTGCCAGGCTCTTGTCCGGCAAGGGCGCCAGGGCCTTGACCAGCGGCAGCAACGGCGCCAGATCGAGGTGGTCGGCGCCGAGCGACCACTGCTCTTCGGCTTCGCGACTGTCCTGACGATGACGGATACCCAGCTGCACCTCGCCCCAGCGGGTCTCGCCCTGACTCAGCGCCAGATCGTCCAGGCGCAGTTCGAAGCCCTGCTCGGTGCGCTCGAAATAGGCATTGAGGGCGAGGTTCTGCACCTGCACCGCCTCACGCTCGCGGTAGGCACCCACCACTTGCGGCGCATGCAGGCGACTGACCGCACGCTGCAAGGCGCCGTCCGCCCAGGCTAGCCAGAGCTCGCCGCCGGCCTGCAACTGCTCGAGGCGCCACTCGCGCGTCACGCTCGGCGGCAGCCAGCGCGCCCAATCGCTTTGCGGCAGGCTCAGGTACAAGTCGGCCCGCACCTCGCGCCAGCGCTCGGCCTGCATGCGGGTGCGCACTTGCAGCGCCACGGGCTGGCCATCGGGGAGCAGCAGGCGCGCATCCAGACGCTGGCGACTGGCGCCATTGCGCAGGGTCAGGTTGACGTAGGTCAGGGTCACGGCCGGCCGCTCACGGGCCTCCAGGGTCACCTGACTGTTAAGCAGCGACAGACGGTTCACCGCTTGCAACTGCTGCAATACCTGCGCGACATCCAAGGCTGCAGGCGCACTGCGCTGCGGCAGCCCCTTCAAGACCCAGGCGCCCTGCTCGTCCTGCTGCAGGCCGAACTGCAAGCCATCCAGCTCCAGCTTGGCCAGCCGGGGTTCGCGCGCGGACAAGCTGGCCAGCACGTCCGGCACCAACCGCACCTGATCCAGACGCAGCGCGCTGGCACCTTCGCCCAGTTGCACGTCATGGGCGATCAACAGTGGCGCGAAGCCCTGCCAGCGCCCTTCCAGCCGACCGATGCGCAACGGCATGCCGAGCGCCGCGCTGGCCCGGTCTTCGGCATCCAGACGATACTCGGCGACCCACGGCACCAGCTCGCGGCCGAGGCTGACATACAGCGCCGCCAGCACCAGGCCCAGCGCGCACAAGCCCAGCCCCAAGCGCAACGCCACCACCGACCAGCGAGCCAGAAACGCCATTCAGTTCATACCTTGAACACGGCCGACGGATTCACAGCAGCACCACATCGTATTGCTCCTGGGAGTAAATCGTCTCGACCTGAAACTTGATGGTGCGGCCGATAAAGGCTTCCAGGTCGGCGACATTGCCCGACTCTTCGTCGAGCAGGCGATCCACCACCTTCTGGTTGGCCAGCACCCGATAGCCCTCGGCCTGGTAGGCCCGAGCCTCGCGCAGGATCTCGCGAAAGATCTCGTAGCAGGTGGTTTCCGGGGTCTTCAGCTTACCGCGCCCATCGCAGCAGCTGCAGGGTTCGCAGAGTATCTGCTCGAGGCTCTCGCGGGTGCGCTTGCGGGTCATCTGCACCAGGCCCAGTTCGGTGATGCCGATGATATTAGTCTTGGCGTGATCGCGCTCCAGCTGTTTCTCCAGGGTCCGCAACACCTGGCGCTGGTGCTCTTCGTCTTCCATGTCGATGAAATCGATGATGATGATGCCGCCGAGGTTGCGCAGGCGCAGCTGACGGGCGATGGCGGTGGCCGCTTCGAGGTTGGTCTTGAAGATGGTTTCTTCGAGGGTGCGGTGACCGACGAAGGCACCGGTATTGACGTCGATGGTGCTCATCGCCTCGGCCGGGTCGATGATCAGGTAACCGCCGGACTTCAACGACACCTTGCGCTCCAGTGCCCGCTGGATCTCGTCTTCGACGCCGTACAGGTCGAAAATCGGCCGTTCGCCCGGGTAGTGTTCCAGACGATCGGCGATTTCCGGCATCAGTTCGGCGACGAACTGGGTGATTTTCTGAAAGGTTTCCCGCGAGTCGATGCGGATCTTCTCGGTACGCAGGCTGACCAGGTCGCGCAGGGTACGCAGGGCCAGGCTGAGGTCTTCGTAGATCACCGAAGGCGCCGGCGCACTCTGCTTCTGCGCCGCGATCTGATCCCATAGGCGGCGCAGGTAGCGGATATCGACCAGGATCTCGTCGGCGCCCACGCCGTCGGCGGCGGTGCGCAGGATAAAGCCGCCGGCCTCGGCGATGCCTTCGGCCGCGACGCAATCGGCCACCACTTGCTTGAGCCGTTCGCGCTCGGCTTCGTCCTCGATCTTCAAGGAGATGCCGACATGGCTGGTGCGCGGCATGTACACCAGGTAGCGCGAGGGGATCGACAGCTGGGTGGTCAGGCGTGCGCCCTTGCTGCCGATCGGATCCTTGGTCACCTGCACCACCAGGGCCTGGCCTTCGTGCACCAGGGCGCTGATGCTTTCCACCGCGCTGCCTTCGCGACTGGAAATTTCCGAGGCATGGATAAAGGCGGCGCGATCCAGGCCGATGTCGACAAACGCCGCCTGCATGCCCGGCAGCACCCGCACCACCTTGCCCTTGTAGATGTTGCCGACGATCCCGCGCTTCTGCGTGCGCTCGACATGCACCTCTTGCAATACGCCGTTTTCCACCACCGCCACGCGCGATTCCATCGGCGTGATATTGATCAGAATCTCTTCACTCATGGGTCTATCTCTGGTCCGACGAAGCGGCAAGCCGGGGAACACAAGCCTTCAGCGAAAGCCTCCACTCACCCGCGGCCGGCACCCTCTTGACTGTGGACTGGCAACGGCTGCCAGCACGGAATAGCAAACTCGGTGAGCAACTCGGCGGTTTCGCACAGGGGCAAGCCCACCACTGCCGAATAACTGCCCTGCAACTGGCTGACGAACACTGCCGCCAACCCTTGAATAGCATAACTGCCCGCCTTGTCCCGGGGCTCGCCAGTGGCCCAATAGGCCTCGATCTCGTCACGGCTCAACAGGCGGAAGCTGACCCGGCTGCTGACCACCCGCGCGGATATTTTCACGCTCGACGCCAGGGCCACCGCCGTCAACACCTGATGCTCGCGACCGGACAACGCGCTCAGGGTGGCCAGCGCCTCGTCGCGATCCAGCGGCTTGCCGAGAATGCGCCCATCGAGAATCACCGCGGTATCGGCGCCGAGCACCACCGCATCCCGCCGATCCGCCAAGGCGGCCAGGCCAGCCTGCGCTTTGGCACGGGCCAGACGCTCTACATAGGCGCAGGGAGACTCTTCTGGCAATGGATTTTCATCGACGGGGACGCTTTGCGTGATGAAGGGCACGCCGATCTGAGTCAGTAGCTCGCTCCGGCGCGGCGACCCGGAGGCCAGATAAAGCGTGCTCATGCAGACGTCTCCCTGTCGAGTTCGTGCAGGGCCAGCCCCGCTCAATTGACGCTGAGGCGTTTGTGCACACCACGCAGGATGACACAGACCCACGGCCACAGCAGTGCGCTGACCAGTGCCGGCAAAACGAATGCCAGGGTCGGCGGACGGCTACCGGTCAAGGCATTGAGCCACAGCTGAACCAGTTGAGCCAGACCGAACACCACCAACAGCACCATGCTCTGCTGCCACATGGGGAACATGCGCAAGCGCTGCTGCAGGTTCAGCACCAGGAAGGTCACCAGGGTCAGGATCAGGGCATTCTGCCCCAGCAGCGTACCGTTCAGCACATCGGCCAGCAAACCGACGCACCAGGCGCTGGCCATGCCCACCCGATGGGGCAAGGCCAGCACCCAGTAGGTCAGGAACAACGCCAACCACAGTGGCCGGCCGACCTCCATGAACTTGGGCAAGGTAGCCACGCTGAGTAATAGGGCCAGGGCCAGGCTGAGCCAGATCACCCAGACGTTGCGCGCACGCAGAGCGATCATTGGCGAGGTTCCGCTGCAGGGGAAGGGGAAGTAACTGGCGCATCACTCGCGGCAGCAGAGGTTGCAGGGGCCAGTGGCGACGCACCAGCCGCTTGCTCGCGGGCCTGACGATCCGCCGCCTCCTGCGCCTCGGCCGAATCGCTGGCGCGCTGCTCGGGGGTACGCGGGTCGGTGAACACCAGCAGCATGTAGCGGCTGCGATTCAGGTTGGCGGTCGGCATGGCGCGGACAATCGCAAACGGCTGGCCGGAGTCGTGAATCACCTCGGTGACGACGGCCACCGGGTAGCCCGCGGGAAAACGCTGGCCCAGCCCGGAGCTGAGCAGCAGGTCGCCTTCCTTGACGTCCGCGGTATCGGCCACATGACGCAACTCCAGACGTTCCGGGTTGCCGGTGCCGCTAGCGATGGCGCGCAGGCCGTTGCGGTTGACCTGCACCGGAATGCTGTGGGTGGTGTCGGTGAGCAACAGCACCCGCGAGGTATAGGGCATCACCTCGACCACCTGGCCCATCAGGCCGCGCGCATCGAGCACCGGCTGACCGAGCAACACGCCATCTTTGGCGCCCTTGTCGATCAGGATGCGGTGGGTAAAGGGATTGGGGTCGATGCCGATCAGCTCGGTGGCCAGCACATCGTCATCGACCAGTGCCGAGGAATTGAGCAGCTCGCGCAAGCGCACGTTCTGCTCGGTCAGTGCCGCCAGCTTCTGCAGGCGCCGCTGCAGCATCAGGCTTTCGGCCTTGAGCTTCTCATTCTCGGCGGTCAGCTCGCTGCGCGAGCTGAGCCCCTGGGTGGCGCTGTCCCACAGGGTCACCGGCAAACGGCCGAGCCAGTAGACCGGTTCGACAATCAGCCCCAGCTGGCTGCGCAGCGGCTGCAACACGGTGAGTCGCGCATCCACCAGCATCAGCGCAGCCGATAGCACAGTGAACACCAGCAGGCGCACACCGAGCGAAGGACCTTTGGCAAATAGCGGCTTTATGGCGAGCTCCTCGCAACGTCTGGCAAACAAAAAGCTGCAAGCGAGTGAAAACCCGGCTTGCAGCTCGAGGCTTGGAGCCGATGGGTTACTCCGTGGACAGCAGATCCATGGTGTGACGATCCATCATGTCCAGAGCCTTACCGCCGCCGCGGGCGACGCAGGTCAGCGGGTCTTCGGCAACGATCACCGGCAGGCCGGTTTCCTGGGCCAGCAACTTGTCCAGATCACGCAACAAGGCGCCGCCGCCGGTCAACACCAGACCGCGCTCGGCGATATCCGAAGCCAGCTCCGGTGGCGACTGCTCCAGCGCGCTCTTGACCGCCTGCACGATGGTGGCCAGGGACTCCTGCAGGGCTTCCAGCACTTCATTGGAGTTGAGGGTGAAGGCGCGCGGCACGCCTTCGGCCAGGTTGCGCCCGCGCACGTCGACTTCGCGAACTTCGCCGCCCGGGTAGGCGGTGCCGATTTCCTGCTTGATCCGCTCGGCGGTGGACTCGCCGATCAGGCTGCCGTAGTTGCGCCGCACGTAGGTGATGATGGCTTCGTCGAAACGATCGCCGCCAACCCGCACGGATTCGGCGTAGACCACGCCGTTCAGCGAAATCAGGGCAATTTCCGTGGTGCCGCCGCCGATATCGACGACCATCGAGCCACGTGCCTCCTCCACCGGCAGGCCGGCACCGATAGCCGCCGCCATCGGCTCTTCGATCAGGAACACTTCGCGGGCACCGGCGCCCAGGGCCGACTCACGAATGGCGCGGCGCTCCACCTGGGTGGATTTGCACGGCACGCAGATCAGTACGCGCGGCGAAGGCTGCAGAAAGCTGTTCTCGTGCACTTTATTGATGAAGTACTGCAACATCTTCTCGCACACGCTGAAGTCGGCGATCACGCCATCCTTCATCGGCCGGATAGCCGCGATATTGCCAGGGGTGCGACCGAGCATGCGCTTGGCTTCGGTACCGACCGCAACAACGCTCTTCTGGTTGCCGTGGGTACGGATGGCTACGACCGAAGGCTCGTTCAAAACGATACCGCGCTCGCGCACATAGATCAGGGTATTGGCAGTGCCCAGGTCGATCGACAGATCGCTGGAAAACATGCCACGCAGTTTTTTGAACATGGGATAGGGACCCTAGGCAACGCGTGGGTAAAAGCAACGCGCGGGTAACGCGCAGGTAATGTGTGCATAAAGCACGCGCGAGTAACGCGCAGGTAATGCATGCATAAAGCAAGCGCGAGTAACACGCAGGTAAAAAGTGCGGCAAACTCTAACAACGACAGGGATTTTGAGCAAGGCGCCAATATGTTAGATTGCCTGTTTTTCGGGGCTTTACAGCCCATCATCGCGGCCTTTGACCACCCGCTCATAGAATCCGTTCCCTGCCCAACTCGGCAGACCGTTGAAAAATGTTGCGCGCGACGGCCAGACCAGCTGAAGTCAGCCGAAAAAGCGCAGTGGACGAGTTGTACATGGGCGTTTTGAGGCTAACTTCAATGCCGCATAGCCGAGCACAGTAGCTATTCCACGGCCTGTTAGGCATGGCGACCCACGCACATTTCAATTGGCTGCCCTCTACTGGAGAACCTCAATGGCGCTTGAACGCTCCGAGGTGGAAAAAATCGCCCATCTGGCCCGACTGGGCCTGAATGAAAGCGAAATTCCACGTACCACCGAGACCCTCAACAACATTCTCGGCCTGATCGATCAGATGCAAGCGGTCGACACCACGGGGATCGAGCCGCTGGCGCACCCCCTGGAAGCGACCCAGCGCCTGCGCGCCGACCTGGCGACCGAAGAAAACCACCGCGACGCCTACCAGGCGATCGCCCCGGCCGTCGAGAACGGCCTGTACCTGGTTCCCAAGGTGATTGAGTGATGCATCGACTGACCCTGGCTGAAATCGCCCGCGCCCTGGCGGCCAAACAATTCTCCGCCGAGGAGCTGACCCGCGACCTGCTGCAACGCATTGCGCAACTCGACCCGCAGCTCAACAGCTTCATCAGCGTCACCGAAGAGCTGGCCCTGGGGCAGGCCAAGGCCGCCGACGCCCGCCGCGCCGAGGGCGAAAGCGGCGCCCTGCTCGGCGCGCCGATCGGCCACAAGGATCTGTTCTGCACCCAAGATGTGCTGACCAGCTGCGGCTCGAAAATCCTCCAGGGCTTCAAGGCGCCGTACAACGCCACCGTGGTGGAAAACCTCGCCGCCGCCGGCTGCGTGACCCTGGGCAAGCTGAACATGGACGAGTTCGCCATGGGCTCGGCCAACGAATCCAGCCATTACGGCCCGGTGAAGAACCCGTGGAACCTTGAACACGTGCCCGGCGGCTCTTCCGGCGGCTCGGCCGCGGCGATCGCCGCACGCCTGCTGCCGGCCGCCACCGGCACCGACACCGGCGGCTCGATCCGCCAGCCGGCGGCGCTGACCAACCTCACCGGGATCAAGCCGACCTACGGGCGGGTATCCCGCTGGGGCATGATCGCCTACGCCTCCAGCCTCGACCAGGGCGGCCCGCTGGCGCGCACTGCCGAAGACTGCGCGCTGATGCTGCAGGCCATGGCCGGCTTCGACCCGAAAGATTCCACCAGCGTCGACCAGCCGGTCGATGACTACCTCGCGGCATTGGCCAAACCGCTGAATGGCCTGCGCATCGGCCTGCCCAAGGAGTACTTCGGTGCCGGCCTCGACAGCCGTATCGCCGAGGCGGTGCTGACCGTGGTCGAGGAGCTGAAAAAGCTCGGCGCCACCATCAAAGAAATCAGCCTGCCAAATATGCAGCACGCGATCCCCGCCTATTACGTGATCGCCCCGGCCGAAGCCAGCTCCAACCTGTCGCGCTTCGACGGCGTGCGCTTCGGCTACCGCTGCGAAAACCCGGTCAACCTCGAAGACCTGTACAAGCGCTCGCGCGGCGAAGGCTTCGGTGCGGAAGTGAAACGGCGCATCATGGTCGGCACCTACGCACTGTCGGCCGGTTACTACGATGCCTATTACCTGAAAGCGCAGAAGATCCGTCGGTTGATCAAGAACGATTTCGTCAGTGCCTTCAACGAAGTGGACGTGATTCTCGGCCCGACCACGCCGAACCTGGCCTGGAAACTCGGCGAGAAGAACCACGACCCGGTCGCCGCCTACCTGGAAGACATCTACACCATCACCGCCAACCTCGCCGGCATTCCCGGCCTGTCGATGCCCGCCGGCTTCGTCGACGGCTTGCCGGTGGGGGTGCAACTGCTCGCACCGTATTTCCAGGAAGGACGCCTGCTCAACGTGGCGCACCAATATCAACAGGTCACTGATTGGCACACTCGCGCGCCAAGCGGATTTTGAGGACGACTCACATGCAATGGGAAACCGTGAACCGTGATCTGCCTGGAAATCCACGCCCAGTTCAGTGCCAGCAAGTCACTGACTGGCATCAACAAGTCCTGAGCGGATTCTGAGGAACACTGATATGCAATGGGAAACCGTGATCGGGCTGGAAATCCACGCACAGCTCAGCACCCAATCGAAGATTTTTTCCGCCAGCGCCATCGCCTTCGGCGCCGAACCCAACACCCAGGCCAGCCTGGTCGACCTCGGCATGCCCGGCACCCTGCCGGTACTCAACGCCGAAGCCGTACGCATGGCCTGCAAGTTCGGCCTGGCGATCGACGCGCACATCGCGCCGAGCAACGTCTTCGCCCGTAAGAACTACTTCTATCCGGATCTGCCCAAGGGCTACCAGACCAGCCAGATGGATCATCCCATCGTCGGCAAGGGCTTCCTCGACATCACCCTGGAAGACGGCAGCAGCAAGCGCATCGGCATCACCCGCGCGCACCTGGAAGAAGACGCCGGCAAGAGCCTGCACGAAGACTTCCACGGCATGAGCGGCATCGACCTGAACCGTGCCGGTACGCCGCTGCTGGAGATCGTCTCCGAACCGGATATCCGCAGCGCCAAGGAAGCGGTGGCCTATGTCAAAGCCATCCACGCCCTGGTGCGTTACCTCGACATCTGCGACGGCAACATGGCCGAAGGCTCGCTGCGCTGCGACTGCAACGTCTCGGTACGCCCGAAGGGCCAGGCCGAGTTCGGCACCCGCGCCGAGATCAAGAACGTCAACTCCTTCCGCTTTATCGAAAAAGCCATCAACCACGAAGTGCAACGGCAGATCGAACTGATCGAAGACGGCGGCAAGGTGGTGCAGGAAACCCGCCTGTACGACCCGAACAAGGACGAAACCCGCTCCATGCGCAGCAAGGAGGAAGCCAACGACTACCGTTACTTCCCCTGCCCCGACCTGTTGCCGGTGGTGATCGAGCAGAGCTTCCTCGATGAAATCCGCACCAGCCTGCCGGAGCTGCCGGTGCAGAAGCGTGCGCGCTTCCAGGCGCAGTTCGGCCTGTCCGCCTACGATGCCGACGTACTGGCCGCCAGTCGCGAACTGGCCGACTACTTCGAGGCGGTCAATGCCGTCTGTGGCGATGCCAAGCTGGCCGCCAACTGGGTGATGGGCGAGCTGTCCAGCCTGCTCAATGAACTGGGCATTGAGATCGGACAGTCGCCGGTTTCCGCCGCACAACTGGGCGGCATGATTCGGCGCATTCAGGACAACACCATCTCCGGCAAACTCGCCAAAGATGTTTTCAAGTTCATTGCTCGTGGCGATGACCAGATCCAAGGCGATGACCTCAATAGTGCTGATCGCATCATTGAGCTGCATGGCCTCAAGCAGGTCACCGACAGCGGCGCCATCGAAGCCATGCTCGACGAGGTGCTGGCGGCCAACGCCGAGCAGGTCGAACAGTACCGTGCCAGCGACGAAGCCAAGCGCGGCAAGATGTTCGGCTTCTTCGTCGGCCAGGCGATGAAAGCCTCCAAAGGCAAGGCCAACCCCGGCCAGGTGAACCAACTGTTGAAGCAGAAACTCGAAGGCTGAAGCCATCGAAACCGATCAGCGCCGGGCTTGCCCGGCGTTTGTCTATCTGGAGATACCACCGATGCCACGCTGCGTCCTGCTACTCGCCCTGTTCGCCCTACTCGCCGGCTGCGCCAGCCAGGGCCAGGTAGACCCGCACGGTTACCGCGCCGAAGGTCAGGCGTCCTATTACGGCGCGCGCCACCACGGCAAGAAAACCGCCAGCGGCGAGCGCTTCGACCAGCACGCCCTGACGGCCGCGCATCGTAGCCTGCCCTTCGGCAGCAAGGTACGGGTCACCAACCTGCGCAACGACAAGAGCGTGGTGGTGCGCATCAACGACCGCGGCCCCTACGCCAGAGGGCGGATTATCGATTTGTCGCGCCAAGCCGCGGAGCAGATCGACATGCTGCGCGCCGGCGTGGTGCCGGTGCGCGTGCAGCAACTGGGCGAGTGAACATAGTTGTTTACAAAGAAGACGCGATAGCCCCGATCGCCCTCTGGCGTACCGCAAGCCGATGATTAAACTAGCGCCACTTTTCTGGAGCCCTTTGCAATGACCCTGATGACCTTCGTCTACCTGATTGCCGGCCTGGTATTGCTGGTGGCCGGCGCCGAGGTGCTGGTACGCGGCGCCGCCAAACTGGCGGCGCAATTCGGTATCCCGCCGCTGGTGATCGGCCTGACCGTGGTGGCCTTCGGCACCAGTGCGCCGGAAACCGCAGTCAGTGTGCAAGCCGCGCTGAATGGCAGCGGCGACCTGGCCATCGGCAACGTGCTCGGCAGCAACATTGCCAACATCCTGCTGATCCTCGGCCTGACGGCCCTGGTCGCGCCGCTGATCGTCTCGCGCCAGTTGATCCGCCTGGACGTGCCGATCATGATCGGCGCCAGCCTGGTGGTTTACGCCCTGGCCTGGGACGGCAGCCTGAGCCCGCTCGACGGCGCCCTGCTGTTCGGCGGCGTGCTGGCCTACACCGGCTTCCTGATCATCAGCAGCCTCAGGGACAAGAACACCGGCGCAGATGACGAGTTCGCCAAGGAGTTCGGCCTGCACGAAGCGCCCAAGCCCTATGCCTGGCTGATCAACCTGGCGTTGATCGTTGTCGGTCTGGTGTTGCTGGTGAGCGGCTCCAACTTCCTGGTCGAAGGCGCGGTCAGCCTGGCCCGCGCCCTCGGCTTGTCCGAGCTGATCATCGGCCTGACCGTGGTGGCCATCGGCACCTCGCTGCCGGAGCTGGCCACCTCGCTCCTCGCCGCCATCCGCGGCGAACGGGATATCGCCGTGGGCAATATCGTCGGCAGCAATATCTTCAACCTGCTCTGCGTGCTGGGCCTGGCCTCGCTGGTCTCGCCGCTACCGATCTCGATTTCGCCGAACGCGCTGGCCTTCGACTTCCCGGTGATGATCGCGGTGGCCGTGGCCTGCCTGCCGATCTTCTTTGCCGGCTACCGCATCAGCCGCTGGGAAGGCCTGCTGTTCCTCGCCTACTACGCCGCCTACACCCTCTACCTGCTGCTGTTCGCCACCGGCCGGCCGTTCGCCCAGACCTTCGGCAACGCCATGCTCGGTTACGTACTGCCGCTGACGGCCGTGACCCTGGTGGTGATCGCCGGGCGGGCCTGGCGCAAACAGCACCTGGCCTGACCGTCAGATCCAGCCGGCCCATTGCAACAGCAGCAAACCGAGGTTGATGGTCACCACCGCGGCCAGGGTGGTGATCACGATGATCGCCGCCGCCAGCTGATGATTGCCACTCACCGCTCGCGCCATGACGAAACTGGCGGCGGCCGTGGGACTGGCGAAATAGAGAAACAGGATCGCCAGGTCGGCCTGGCGAAAGCCCCATAGCCAGGCGCCCAGCGTGGCCAGCAAGGGCAGCCAGACCATTTTCATCAGGCTCGAACTGATGGCAATGCCGCTGCTCTCGCGTAACGAGGCCAGACTCAGGGTGCCACCGATGCAGATCAACGCCAGCGGCAGGGTCATCTGCGCGAAGTACCCGGCCGAAACCATCAACCAGTCCGGCAATGGCAGCCGCCAATAGGCGATCGGCATGGCCACCAGCACCCCGATGATCAGTGGGTTGCTGAAGATGCTTTTACAGATGATCCAGGGGTCGGATTTGACGTTCGGGCTGTAAATCGCCAGCACTATGGCCGACAGCGTGTTGTAGCAAAGGATCACCACCCCGCCCAGCACCGCGCCGACCGACAAGCCGTAATCGCCGTACAGGCTGGTGGCCAGTGCCAGGCCGACGATGCCATTGTTGCCGCGAAACGCACCCTGGGTGTAGATCCCGCGATCCACCTGCGGCCAGCGCCAGATGGCCCAACCCCAGGCGAGCAGGAAACACACCAGGGTCGCCAGTACAAAGTAGCCGAGCAGCGCCGGCTGCAAGGCCGTGCTCAGATCCGCCTTGACGATGCCGAGAAACAGCAGCGCCGGCAGGGTGCCGCGAAACACCAGCGACGACGCGGTGTCGATAAAGGCGTCGTCGATCCAGCCCAGACGCTTGAGCCCCACCCCGAGGAACAGCATCGAGAAGACCGGCGCGGTGATGGCGAAGGTTTGCTGGACGACAGCGAGCATGGCAGCCCCTGGGCAGGAGGATTACTTAGGGGGCTAATCATAACAACAGGCGCGGGGCGACAGTGCTTCGGATCGAATCCGGCTATATCTCAGGGGCGGGGAAAGTATCGGCTGCCGTCGCGAGGCCGCGCCCAAACCTAGCGCGAGCGTCTGGCGGCGGCCGTAGCAGATTAGCCGCCGCTCAGCGCTTTACCGGACGCTTCTGCAACTTGCGTTGCAGGGTGCGCCGGTGCATGCCCAGGGCGCGGGCGGTGGCGGAGATATTGCCTTCGTGTTCGGCCAATACCCGCTGGATATGCTCCCACTGCAGGCGATCCACCGACATCGGGTTTTCCGGCACCAGGGTATCCAGATCCGCATGCTGGGTCAGCAGCGCGGCCAGCACATCGTCGGCATCGGCCGGCTTGCACAGATAGTTGCAGGCGCCGCGCTTGATCGCCTCCACCGCGGTGGCGATGCTCGAATAACCGGTGAGGATCACCACGCGCATCTCCGCATCCAGTTCCAGCAACTTGGGCAACAACACCAGACCGGAATCGCCTTCCATCTTCAAGTCGAGCACCGCGTAATCCGGCAGATCCTGCTCGGCCAGGGCCAGACCCTCTTCGGCGGAACAGGCCGTCGAGACGCGCAGGCCGCGACGACTCATGGCCCGCGCCATCACCCGGGTAAAGGTCGGATCATCGTCGACCAGCAGCAGATGGGGCTGTTCTTCGCCTTCGAACAGGACTTCGTCGTTCATACTCAATGCTTCCTCAGGCTCTGCCATAGGCGCGCGGCAACTTGAGCTCGGTGAGCGTGCCGCCCTCTTCGTGGTTATACAGCTTTACCGTGCCGCCGGCACGGGTGACGCTGGCCTGGCTGAGGAATAAACCCAGCCCGAAGCCCTTACCCTTGGTGGTGAAAAACGGCCGACCGAGCTGTTCGGCAATGGCCAGCGGCACCCCGGCGCCAAAATCGCGAATGCTCAGGCGCAGCCATTGGTGATCCCAGTCGAGACGAATGTCCAACTTGTCCGGGCAGGCGTCGGCGGCGTTGTTCAGCAGGTTGAGCAGCGCCTGGGTCAGATCCGCTGGCGGCATGAGCCGCGGCGGCGTGCCCAGCCCCAGGCACTGGTAACGGTAGCTGGCTTCGGGGCGCATCAGGTGCCAGCGCTTGAGGGCGGTTTCCAGCCATTCGACACAGGATTGCTCGATCACCGTCTGACGCCGATCCGCCTCGGCCGCACGCACCAGTTGTTGCAGGGTCTGCTTGCACAGCCTGACCTGCTCCTGCAGCACCGCCAGGTCTTCCTGCAATAGCGGATCCTGATGTTCGAGGCGCAATTCCTTGATCAATACGCTCATGGTCGCCAGCGGCGTACCCAATTCATGAGCCGCCCCGGCGGCCTGGGTGGCGACCGCCAGCAACTGCTGGTCGCGCAGGCCTTCCTCGCGGCGCTCGGCGCGCAGTTCTTCCTGATCGCGCAGCTCCTCGGCCATCTTGGCGACGAAGAAGGTAATCAGCCCCGCGGCCAGGGCGAAACTCAGCCACATACCGTAGCTCAACAGGCTTTCGCGAGGGCCTGGCGGCAAGTCCAGCGGGCTCGCCCACACCAGCAGCAGGGTGTAGCCGGCCAGTGCCAGGCCCGCCAAGGTGATGGTGAACAGCCAGGGCAAGGTCGCCGCGGCGATGGTCAGCGGCACGAGGAAATAGGAGACGAACGGGTTGGTCGAGCCGCCCGAGTAATACAGCAGCACGCCATGAATGATCAGATCGCAACCCAGCTGCACCGCATATTCCAGCTCGGTGACCGGCCACGGCCCACGCAGCCGCAAGGCGGTCAACAGGCACAACGCCAGCGAGACCGTCAAAGTGATGCTCAGCTGCTGCCAGGGCAGCGGCAGCAAGCCCGACTTGAAGGCCAGGCCCACCGCGCCGGCCTGAGCGACCAGAACCAGAATACGGATCAGGGTCAGGCGCCAGAGATTTTGCCGACTGGCCGACAACAACTGTACGGGTGCGAGCATGGACTCTCCAAAAAGGGCTCGTGTGCCGAGCCCGAGGAGTATAACCAAGGCTTCAGCTGACCAGCTGCGGCAACGCGCCGCAGCCGCTGTGCCACTCGGCGTGGTAGCGCAACACCGAACGCAGCAGGAAGCGGAATTAACCCGAATAGTCGCAGTGCTTCGTCTACCCTCAGCAATACTTCACCCACCTCGCTCACAAGGAATCGTTATGCAGCCATTGTCCCGCCTCGCCAGTGCTCTCACCCTCAGCGCCGTTGCCCTGCTCAGCCTTGCGGCACACGCCGAAGAGACTCGCTACAACCAGATTGCCCTGCGTGCCGAGGTCAATCAGGAAATCGCCCACGACCTGATGCACGTCACCCTCTATAGCGAAGCGCAAGACAGCGACCCCGCCGCACTGGCCGCGCAGATCAGCACAACCCTCAACGCCAGCATTGCCCAGGCACGCAAGGTCAAGGGCGTCAGCGTGGCCATGGGCAGCCGCCACAGCTACCCGGTTTATTCTGAAAACCAGGGGGGCGAGAAAGGCCCGCAGATCAGCGCCTGGCGCGAACGCGCCGAACTGCGCCTGGAAAGCGCGGACTTCGCCAGCCTGTCGCAGCTGACCGGCGAACTGCTCAAGGATCTGAAGATGGGCGGCATGGACTTCAGCATCGCCAACGCCACCCGCAAAACCCATGAGGACGCCCTGCTCAAGGATGCCGTCGCGGCGTTCAAGGCCCGCGCCCAACTGGCCACCGACGCGCTGGGCGGCAGCGGCTACAAACTGGTCAGCCTGAGCCTGAACAGCGGCGGCTTTGCACCGCCGATGCCGATGCGCATGCACGCGATGAAAGGCGCGGCGATGATGGAGGCCGCGGTGACGCCGGAAATCGAAGCCGGCACCAGCCAGGTGACGATCAACGCCGACGGCGTGATCGAAGTGCAGATGCCCTGAGCGCATGCAGCGCCGTTATCGGAAGATAGCGGCGTCTTGGCATTTTTTCGCCACGCAATTGCTTAAATGCGACAACTACGTACAACTCGCCCACAGTTGCTACGCTCAATGCGTTCTGCCTCTTGCCTGCGGCTCATGCCATGCATAGCTTCAGCCAAGGTCTCCACAAGAGTCCCCTCACGCGAACAACCACAACAATCAATGAGGTCACTATGCGTAAAAACGCCTTCATCCAGGCTTTTGTCGTTGCTGGATTGATTGCCAGCACCCCGCTCGCCCAGGCCGCGAGCAACCTGGTGTTCTGTTCCGAGGGCAGTCCGGCGGGCTTCGACCCGGGGCTGTATACCACCGGCACCGACTTCGATGCCTCCGCGGAAACCGTGTTCAACCGCCTGACCCAGTTCGAGCGCGGCGGCACCGCGGTCATCCCCGGCCTCGCGCAAAAGTGGGACATCGCCGCCGATGGCCTGAGCTACACCTTCCACCTGCGGCCCGGGGTGAAGTTCCACAGCACCGGCTACTTCAAACCGAGTCGCACCTTCAACGCCGACGACGTGCTGTTCACCTTCCAGCGCATGCTCGACAAGGAGCATCCGTTCCGCAAGGCCTACCCGACCGAATTCCCCTACTTCACCGACATGGGCATGGACGCCAATATCGCCCAGATCGAGAAGCTCGACGAGCTAACCGTCAAGTTCACCCTCAACCAGGTGGACGCCGCCTTTATCCAGAACCTGGCGATGAGCTTCGCCTCGATCCACTCGGCCGAGTACGCCGGGCAGTTGCTCGAGGCCGGCAAGGCCGCCGAGATCAACCAGAAGCCGATCGGCACCGGCCCCTTCGTGTTCAACCGCTACCAGAAGGATTCGCAGATCCGCTTCAAGGGCAATAAGGATTACTGGAACCCGGATGAGGTCAAGATCGACAACCTGATCTTCGCCATCAACACCGACGCCTCGGTGCGCATGCAGAAGCTCAGGGCCGGCGAATGCCATGTCACCCTGTTCCCGCGCCCGGCCGACCTCGAGGCGCTGCAACAGGATCCGAACATCCAGATGCCGTCGCAGCCGGGCTTCAATGATGGCTATATCGCCTACAACGTGAAGCACCCGCCATTCGACCAGCTCGCCGTGCGCCAGGCTCTGGACATGGCGGTAAACAAGCAGGCGATCATCGACGCGGTGTACCAGAGCGCCGGCCAACTGGCGGTCAACGGCATGCCGCCGACCCAGTGGTCGTATAACGACAGCATCAAGGACGCCGCCTACGATCCGCAGAAAGCCAAGCAGCTGCTCCAGGCTGCCGGCGTCCAGGAAGGCACCGAGATCACCCTGTGGGCCATGCCGGTGCAGCGCCCCTACAACCCCAACGCCAAACTGATGGCCGAGATGCTGCAAAGCGATTGGGCCAAGATCGGCCTCAAGGTGAAGATCGTCACCTACGAATGGGGCGAGTACCTCAAGCGCACCAAGGCCGGCGAACACGACGCCATGCTGATCGGCTGGAGCGGCGATAACGGCGACCCGGACAACTGGCTGGGCACCCTGTACGGCTGCGATGCAGTGGACGGCAACAACTTCTCCAAGTGGTGCTTCGAGGACTACGACAAGTTGATCAAGGCGGCCAAGCGCACCTCCGACGTGGCCGAGCGCACCGCGTTGTACCAACAGGCCCAGGTGATTCTCAAGCGTGAAGTGCCGATCACTCCGATCGCCCACTCCACCGTCTATCAACCGATGCGCAAGAACGTGCAGGACTTCAAGATCAGCCCCTTCGCGCTCAACGCCTTCTACGGCGTCAGCGTCGAGTAACCCTGCGCCAAGACGTTGCCGAGCGCACCCGCTCGGCAAGCGGGCAACGGCGGCCTCTCCGGTCGCCGCTTGGCCGTAGCCAAGACTTCGCGGAGCGTACGGATGCCTGCACTCATCTGGCCCCGGGCGACCGACCGGCTCGCCATCCCTCGCACCACCCAACAACAGTGTCGGGCCATGCAGCCTGACGCAGGCCCACCCCCACTGGAGCTCTGACGCGCATGCTGTACTTTATTGCCAGACGTCTGGGATTGCTGATTCCCACCTTCTTCGGCGTCACCTTGCTGACCTTCGCGCTGATTCGCATGATCCCCGGCGACCCGGTGGAAGTGATGATGGGCGAGCGCCGGGTCGACCCGGTCATGCACGCCGAAGCCATGGAGCGCCTGGGCCTGAACAAGCCACTGTACGCCCAGTACCTCGACTACATCGGCCAACTGGCTCGGGGCGACCTCGGCGAATCGCTACGCACCCGCGAAAGCGTGTGGAGCGAGTTCCTCACCCTGTTCCCGGCGACCGTCGAACTGGCCGTGGCCGCCCTGCTGTTCGCCGGCAGCCTGGGGCTGGTCGCCGGGGTCGTGGCCGCGCTCAAGCGCGGTTCGCTGTTCGACCACGGGGTGATGGGTATTTCCCTGGCGGGCTATTCCATGCCGATCTTCTGGTGGGGTCTGCTGCTGATCATGTTCTTCTCCGTCGGCCTGGGCTGGACCCCGGTGTCCGGGCGCATCGACCTGCTCTACGACATCGAGCCGGTGACGGGCTTCATGCTGATCGACACGCTGCTGTCGGAGGAGGAAGGCGCCTTCGTCGATGCCCTGCACCACCTGATCCTGCCGGCCATCGTGCTCGGCACCATCCCGCTGGCGGTGATTGCGCGCATGACCCGCTCGGCGATGCTCGAAGTGTTGCGCGAGGACTACATACGCACCGCCCGCGCCAAGGGTCTGTCGCCGGCCCGGGTGGTGTTCGTGCATGGCCTGCGCAACGCGCTGATCCCGGTGCTCACGGTATTCGGCCTGCAGGTCGGCGCCCTGCTCGCTGGCGCGGTACTGACCGAAACCATCTTCTCCTGGCCGGGCATCGGCAAGTGGCTGATCGAGTCGATCGGCGCGCGCGACTACCCGGTGGTGCAGAACGGCATCCTGCTGATCGCCTGCCTGGTGATTCTGGTCAACTTCGTCGTGGACATCCTCTATGGCCTGGCCAACCCCCGCATCCGCCATCAACGCTAAGAACCTGTCCATGACCTGCTGCGCGTCGGCGATACCGCGTCAAAAACGTCTGATAAATGCTCATTTGCAAAAGCAAACTGCGCTTTCTCAGCCATTTTTTCCTTGTCTCGCGCTAGCTCGCGAGGCCATGAACAGGTTCTACGGAGCCCGCTATGACAGCTGAAACAGTAAGTAATCTGGATACATCGCTGCTCTACCCCTCGCCACTGAAGGAATTCTGGCAGGCCTTCGCCCATAACAAGGGCGCGCTCGCCGGCTTGCTGTTCATGGTTCTGCTGGTGCTCTGCGCGCTGTTCGCGCCCTGGCTGGCGCCGTTCGATCCCAGCGAACAATTCCGCGACTTCATGCTGACCCCGCCGGCCTGGCTGGAAGGCGGCCAGTTGCAGTTCCTGCTGGGCACCGACGAACTGGGCCGCGACCTGCTCTCGCGCTTGATCCATGGTGCGCGGCTGTCGTTGCTGATCGGCCTGGCCTCGGTGCTGCTGTCGCTGCTTCCCGGCATCCTCATGGGCCTGATTGCCGGCTTTTTCCCGCGCCTGCTCGGCCCCACGATCATGCGCCTGATGGACATCATGCTGGCCCTGCCCTCGCTGCTGCTGGCGGTGGCCATCGTCGCCATCCTCGGCCCGGGGCTGATCAACACCATCTTCGCCATCGCCATCGTCTCGCTCCCGTCCTACGTGCGCCTGACCCGCGCCGCGGTGCTGGGCGAACTGAACCGCGACTACGTCACTGCCGCGCGCCTGGCCGGCGCCAGCCTGCCGCGCCTGATGTTCGTCAGCGTGCTGCCCAACTGCATGGCACCGTTGATCGTGCAGGCCACCCTGAGCTTCTCCTCGGCGATTCTCGATGCCGCGGCGCTGGGCTTCCTCGGCCTCGGCGTACAACCGCCGACCCCGGAGTGGGGCACCATGCTGGCCTCGGCGCGCGACTACATCGAGCGCGCCTGGTGGGTGGTCAGCCTGCCCGGCCTGACCATCCTGCTCAGCGTGCTGGCGATCAACCTGATGGGCGACGGCCTGCGCGATGCGCTCGACCCGAAACTCAAGAATGCCGTGTGAGGATGCCCGAATGACTATCGAAGTAGCCTGGATGCAATCCGGGAAAAATCTGACGGCCACCCCCGGATTGCATCCGGACTACGGTACGGAGGGCCGACCATGAGCCTGCTCAACATCAAGAACCTCAGCGTGCGCTTCGGCGATGCCAACGCCGTGCCGGTGGTCGATGGCCTCGACCTCAGCGTCGACAAGGGTGAGGTGCTGGCCATCGTCGGCGAATCCGGCTCGGGTAAATCGGTGACCATGATGGCGCTGATGGGCCTGATCGACGCCCCCGGCATCGTCCACGCCGACAGCCTGCAATTCGACGGCACCGACATGCTCAAGCTCAAGGGCCGTCAGCGCCGGCGCATCGTCGGCAAGGATCTGGCGATGATCTTCCAGGATCCGATGACCGCCCTCAATCCCAGCTACACCGTGGGTTTCCAGATCGAGGAGGTACTCCGCCAGCATCTGGGCCTCAAGGGCAAGGCGGCGCGCCAGCGCGCCCTCGAACTGCTGGAGAAAGTCGAAATCCCTGCCGCCGCCAGCCGCCTCGAGGCTTACCCGCATCAGCTCTCCGGCGGCATGAGCCAGCGCGTGGCCATCGCCATGGCGATGGCCGCCGAGCCCAAGCTGCTGATCGCCGACGAACCGACCACCGCCCTCGACGTGACCATCCAGGCGCAGATCATGGCGTTGCTGCTCGACCTGCAACGCGAGCAGAACATGGGCCTGGTGCTGATCACCCACGACCTCGCCGTGGTTGCCGAGACCGCCCAGCGCGTCTGCGTCATGTATGCCGGCCAGGCCGTGGAAGTCGGCAGCGTGCCGGGGCTGTTCGACGCCCCGGCGCACCCCTATAGCGAAGCCCTGCTCGCGGCGATTCCCGAACACAGCCTGGGCGCCCGACGTCTGAACACCCTGCCCGGCATCGTGCCCGGGCGCTTCGACCGCCCCCAGGGTTGCCTGCTCGCCCCGCGCTGCCCCTATGCCCGGGACAACTGCCATGCGCAGCGGCCAGGCCTGGACGATCATCCACGCGGCGCGGTGCGTTGCTTCTATCCGCTCAATCAGGAGATCGCGTGATGCCTGCCGTACCGAGCCACACCAGCGTGCTCAGCGCTCGCGAGCTGACCCGTCACTACACCGTATCCCGTGGCCTGTTCGAGGGCCACGCCAGGGTGCAGGCACTCAACGGCGTGTCCTTCGAACTGCAGGCCGGCAAGACTCTGGCCGTGGTCGGCGAGTCCGGCTGCGGCAAGTCCACCCTGGCGCGCGCCCTGACCCTGATCGAGGAGCCCAGCTCCGGCTCGCTGCAGATCGCCGGCCAGGAAGTCAGCGGCGCCAACAAGGCGCAACGCAAGCAACTGCGCCGCGACGTGCAGATGGTGTTTCAGAACCCCTACGCCTCGCTCAATCCGCGGCAGAAGATCGGCGACCAGCTGGCCGAACCATTGCTGATCAACACCCAACTGTCGCGCGCCGAGCGTCGGGAAAAGGTGCAGGCGATGATGCAGCAGGTCGGCCTGCGCCCCGAGCATTACCAGCGCTACCCGCACATGTTTTCCGGCGGCCAGCGCCAGCGCGTGGCCCTGGCTCGGGCGATGATGCTCAACCCCAAGGTGTTGGTGGCGGACGAGCCGACCTCGGCGCTGGACGTGTCGATCCAGGCCCAGGTGCTCAACCTGTTCATGGATCTGCAGGAAGAATTCAACACCGCCTATGTATTCATCTCGCACAACCTCTCGGTGGTGCGCCATGTCGCCGACGACGTGCTGGTGATGTACCTCGGCCGCCCGGTCGAGATAGGCGCCAAGAGCCTGATCTACAGCCGCCCGCTGCACCCCTACACCCAGGCCCTGCTCTCCGCCACGCCAAGCATTCACCCGGATCCGAGCAAGCCGAAGATCAAGATCGTCGGCGAACTGCCCAACCCGCTGGCGCCCCCCAGCGGCTGCGCCTTTCACCAGCGCTGCCCCTATGCCAGCGAGCGCTGCAGCGTGGAGCAACCGCAGCTGCGCCTGCTCGATGCACGGCAGGTGGCTTGCCATCACGCGGAGACGATCAATGGTTAACGACCGAAAAACCGATAAAACTCGCGCAGTTCGGCCTGGGCCTCGCCAATCTCGACCGGGCTGAAGCGCAGCTCGTGGTGCGGCGGGCACTGGGCCAGGCGGGCCTGATCCAGCGGGTGCAGCCAGCCGAGGACGGGGTAGCCGCCCATGGTCTGGTGATCGGCCTGGAGGATGATCGGCTGGCCGTCGGGCGGCAGCTGGATCGCGCCGCGGCCGACGCCTTGCGACCACTGCCGCGTCGGCGCGCATAGCGCCGCGCCGAGCAGGCGCGCGCCCATGCGGTCGGACTGCGGGCTGAGCTGCCAGCGCTGGGTGAAGAATGCCTGCAGTTGAGCCGGTTCGAAGTTCGGCGCAGCGCCGCCAATGATCACCCGCAATTGGGCGGCGGCCCGGTAGTCCGGTTGGTACGCCCAGGGCACGCTGGCCCCGCGCGCCAAGCTGGCCGCCAGGCAGGGCAGCAGATCGCCGGCGCGCAACGGCCGACCCAATCCATCGAATCCGCCCAGGCCTTCGCGCAATTGGGTGCTGACGCTGCCCAGCAGCGGCGGCGCAGCAAAGCCGCCGGCCACCGCCAGATAGACACGCTGACCACTGCGGGCGTAGCCCAGCTGGAGACGCTGCCCGGCCCTGACCGGGAAGCACGACCAGGGTGGCAGCGGCGCGCCGTCGAGCGTCGCCGCGACCTGCGCACCGGTCAGCGCCAGCCAGGTATCCAGTTCGCTCTCCAGCTCGAGATAACCCAGGGCGATCTCCAGCAACGGCGTGCCCCAGGGATTGCCCAGCAGGCGATTGGCCCAGGCCGCCGCGTGCAGATCCAGCGGCCCGGCCGGCGACACGCCGAGGTGCTGCCAGCCGTGCCGACCGCCATCCTGCAGCAGGCTCAGCGGCCCCGGCTTGAGTACCCGCAAGCCGCTCATAACGGCCCGCCCTCGGCACGAAAGCGCGGTTCGTCGACCGCCACGAAACGCACCCGGTCACCCAGTGCCAGCGGACAGGGCGGCTCGCGCCGGGCATCGAACAAGCGCCAGGGGCACAGGCCGAGCAGGTGCCAGCCGCCGGGCGAAGCCTGCGGGTAGATCGCGGTCTGCCGTTCGGCGATGGCCAGGCTGCCGGCCGGCACCCGGGTACGCGGGGTGGCGCGCCGCGGCAAGGCCAGGCGTTGGTGCAACTCGCCCAGGTAGGCGAAGCCCGGGGCGAAACCGATGGCGCCGACGCGGTACTCGCTGGCGCTGTGCAGCTCGATCACCTGCTCGACGCTCAGCCGGCACTGCCGCGCCACTTCGGCCAGATCGGCGCCGGCATACCAGATCGGGATCTCGTGCAGGCGTCCGGCGTCTACCGGCAAGGGCTCGGCGAGCCAGCGCGGCAGTAATGGGCTCAGGCGCGCGGCCAGTTGCAGGTGATCGGTGCGGCTCAGGTCGTAGTGCAGCAGCAGGCTGGTCCAGCTCGGCACCAGATCACGCAGCAGCGGCCCCAGTTCGGCGCGGATGCGCTCGGCCAGCAGCGCGATGCGCAACGGCAACTGCGCGTCTGGCTGCTCGGCCAGCACCAGCAACAGCGCTTCGGCGCCGGCCGGTTCGAGGCGCATCAGGTGGCGTCCAGCAGCGCCCGCAAGCGCCGCAGCACGGCCAGCGACTCGGCGTTGTCGCCATGCACGCAGAGGCTGTCGGCACAGAGTTGCAGCGGCTTGCCGTCGATATCGGCAAAGGCTTCGCCCTGGGCGATGGCCAAGGCCTGATCGAGAATCCGCTGCGGATCGCGGTGCAGCGCATTGGCCAGCCGCCGCGGCGCCAACTGACCGTCGGCCAGGTAGGCGCGGTCGGCGAAGGCCTCGAAGATCAGCGGCACGTCGGCGGCGTCGGCAAATTCCAGCTCGCGGCGGTTGTCCAGCAGCGCCAGCACCATCAGTGGCATGCCCTTGCGGTAGCTGGCGCAGGCATCCAGCACCGCGGCGAGCAGGGCATCGTCGCGCACCAGGTCGTTATACAGCGCGCCATGGGGTTTGACGTAGGCCAACTGGGTGCCGGCGGCGCGGCAGAAGGCATCCAGCGCGCCGATCTGATAGAGCACCTGGGCGGTGACCTCCTCCGGCGTGCAGGCCAGATGCCGACGGCCGAAGCCGACCAGGTCGGGGTAGGCCGGGTGCGCGCCGATGCTCACCCCATGCTGCACCGCCAAGGCGACGGTGCGCTGCATGGTCAGCGGATCGGCGGCGTGAAAGCCGCAGGCCAGGTTGGCCTGATCGACCAGCGGCATGGCCAGAGCATCGTCGCCCATGTTCCAGGCGCCGAAGCTCTCGCCCATGTCGCAATTCAGCAGGATTCGTCTGTTCATGGGCACAAGCTTAGAGCCGCATCAGCGCGACGGGAAGCCCGCCGACGCTCAATAGACATCCCGACGATAACGCCCCGCATCGATAAGCGCAGTGACGCCCTCCTCGCCGAGCAATTCATGCAGCGCACTATCGACCCCGGCCGCCATGCCCTCCAGGCTGCCACACACATAAACAGTAGCGCCGTCGGCCAGCCAGTCGCGCAGCAGGTCGGCGGATTGGCGCAGGCAATCCTGCACGTAGACTTTGCCCGCCTGATCGCGGGAGAAGGCCAGATCGAGGCGGGCCAACTCGCCGCTGGCCAGCCAGCCCTGCAACTCGTCGCGGCAATAGAAGTCATGGGCCGCATTGCGCTCGCCGAACAGCAGCCAGTTGCGCCGCTGGCCGGCGACGATGCGCGCCTTGAGCAGGCTGCGCAGGCCGGCCAAACCGGTGCCGTTACCGATCAGGATCACTGGCCGCGCATCGAGCGGCGCATGGAAAGCGCGGTTAGGCCGCAGCCGCGCCAACAGCTGGCCATGCAGCGGCGCGTATTCGCTCAACCAACCGGAGCCCACTCCGAGCGAGCCATCGGCATGCCGCTGCTGGCGCACGATCAGCTCCAAGACCCCGTCGCTGGGCAAGGAAGCAATCGAGTATTCACGCGGCGCCAACGGCAGCAACGCCTCGCACAACGCCTGGGCATGCAGGCCGACCAGGTGCGGGAAATTGTCCGGCAGCTGCTTGCCGCCGAGCGCCTGCTGTAACGGCTGACGCACCCCGTCGAGGCTGACGGCCTGACTGCCGTCCAGCCCGTGGGCCTGCAACCAGGCCTGCACCTGGGCCTCGCCCTGGCGTGGCAACAGCTCGAGGATATCGCCGGCGCACCAGTCGAGCGGCCGCTCGGCGTGCAGCCCCAGCAGATAGGTCGGCGCACCCTGACTGCCGGGGTTGAGCAGCTCGCGCCGGGTCAGCGTGAACAGGCCGTAGGGCCGTGCGGTATGGCCGAATGGCTGCGCACCGGTCAACTCGCCGAGCTGACGCTGCCAGTCGGCCAGCGCAGCCGCGTCGCCAGCGTCCACCTGCACCGGAGCGAACAGACTGTGCGCCCCCTGGCGCGCCAACCAGCCATGCATGCGCTCGGCAAAGCCGCAGAACTGTGCGTACTGGCGATCGCCGAGGGCGAGCATGGCGTAGCGCAAGTGCGGCAGACTCAAGACCTGAGCGAACAGTTTGCGCTCGAAGCCACGGGCGCTGTCCGGCGCCTCACCGTCGCCGAAGGTGCTGACCACGAACAAGGCACGCCGCGCCTGAGCCAGCGCCTGCTCATCCAGCCTGGCCAGCGGCTGCACATTGACCGAGCAGCCAACGGCTTGCAGTTGCCCGGCGGTTATCCAGGCCAGCTGCTCGGCGAAGCCACTCTGGCTGGCGAAGCCGATCAACCAGCTGGTTTCACTCGGCGCCGCCGACGGCAAGTCGCCGCGCGCGGCCAGTACCGCACGCTTCCTGCGCCGACGATCGAGATACAACAGCCAGCCGGTGACGGCGAACAACGGCATGGCGGCGCTGGCCAGCAACATCAGGATGCGTCCGGGCAGGCCGAAGTAGCTGCCGACATGCAACGCGTAAATGCTGCTCAGCAACTGGTCGCCGAACGCCTGCTCGCGGTAACGCCGGTGGCGGCCCGGCACGCCGCTCTGCGGATCGAGGCTCAACTGGTTGAACGCGCGCTCGTGCGGGGCGTCGTGCAGCAGGTAGAGCACCGTCGCCGGCTGGCCGGCAGCCAGCGGCAGACGCAGGCTATAGGCACTCAGTTGCGGCCCGGCGGCGCCTTGCAGGCCGCGCCATAACGCCGGGTAATTGACCTCGGCTGGCGCCTCGGCGGCGAGCGGCGGCCCATGCCGCCCGTGCGACTGGTTGGCCGGTTCACTGCTGAGCAGGCCGGTCAGCCCTGCGCGATACCAGTCGTAGGACCAATACAAACCGGTCAGCGCGGCGCTCAGGTAGAACAGCAGGCACCAGGTACCGACCACCGCATGCAGATCCCAGTTGAAGGCACGGCCGCGCTTGGCCCAGTCCAGGCTCAGCCAGACGCGCCAGCTCAAGGCCCGGCGCGGCCAACGTAGATACAAGCCGGAGAGGCAGAAGAAGATCAGCGCCAGGGTGCAGACGGCAGTGACTTGCTTGCCGTAGTCGCCCAGGGCGAGAAAGCGATGCAGGCGCAGCATCAGCTCGAAGAAACCCTGCCCGCTGGGCCGGGCCAACAGCTCGCCGCTGTAGGGGTCGAAGTAGCGCATGGGGCCGCGTCGCTGGCCCGCCGCCGGGGCGAAGAACACCCGCGCGGCAGTGTCGCCACGGGTATCCACCCACAGTCCGGAAACCGTCTTGCCCTCTGCCGCCTGGATCTTGCTGACCAGCTCGGCCGGCCCCAGCACACCGGACTCACGCACCTCGACCCGCAAGACCTGTGGGTTGAGCGCCGCCATGATCTCGCCCTCGAAGGCATACAAGGCGCCGGTTACGCCCATCAGCGCCAATACCAGGCCGGCACTGATGCCGAATAACCAGTGCAATTGAAACAGGGCTTTCTTAACCATCGACGGGGCTCGGCGCGACCATGACTCGAACGCCCAATGCGCCCGATAATTTTGAGAACGAATTCTATTTAATAAACACAATCAACCGCAAACAGTCCGTTACGCCTTTTAAAAAAAAAGGATCCCGCAAGGGATCCTCTTTTTTAACCTGAAGCGTGCTGGCGATTAAACGCCCGAAGCTTCAGCCGCTGCCACGTCTTTGATCGACAGCTTGATACGGCCGCGATTGTCCACGTCCAGTACCAGTACCTTCACTTCCTGGCCTTCTTTGAGAATGTCGGTGACCTTCTCGACGCGCTGATCGCTGAGCATCGAGATGTGCACCAGACCGTCCTTGCCCGGCAGGATGTTGACGAAGGCGCCGAAGTCGACGATGCGCTCGACCTTACCGACGTAGATCTTGCCGATCTCGGCCTCGGCGGTGATGCCCAGCACGCGCTGACGCGCCGCCTCTGCCGCTTCCTTGGTTTCGCCGAAGATCTTGATGGTGCCGTCGTCCTCGATGTCGATCGAAGCCTTGGTCTCTTCGCAGATGGCGCGGATGGTGGCGCCACCCTTGCCGATCACGTCGCGGATCTTGTCGGTGTCGATCTTCATCGCGATCATGGTCGGCGCATTGGCCGACAGTTCGGTACGCGACTGGGCGAGAACCTGGTTCATCTGGCCGAGGATATTCAGGCGCGCTTCCAGGGCTTGGCCCAGGGCGATTTCCATGATTTCTTCGGTGATGCCTTTGATCTTGATGTCCATCTGCAGCGCGGTCACACCCTTGGCGGTACCGGCTACCTTGAAGTCCATGTCGCCCAGGTGATCTTCGTCGCCGAGGATGTCGGTCAGTACGGCAAACTTCTCGCCGTCTTTAACCAGGCCCATGGCGATGCCGGCCACCGGCGCCTTCATCGGCACACCGGCGTCCATCAGCGCCAGGGAAGCACCGCAGACCGAAGCCATGGAGCTGGAACCGTTGGATTCGGTGATTTCCGAGACCACACGAATGGTGTACGGGAATTCATCGGCGCTCGGCAGCATCGCCGAGATGCTGCGGCGAGCCAGACGGCCGTGACCGATTTCGCGACGGCCAGCACCGCCCATGCGGCCACACTCGCCGACCGAGAACGGCGGGAAGTTGTAGTGCAGCATGAAGGGGTCTTTGCGCTCGCCTTCGAGGGTGTCGAGCAGCTGCGCGTCGCGCGCGGTACCGAGGGTGGCAACCACCAGGGCCTGGGTTTCGCCGCGGGTAAACAGGGCCGAACCGTGAGTCTTCGGCAGTACGCCGGCCTCGATGTTCAGCGGACGCACGGTACGAGTGTCGCGCCCGTCGATACGCGGCAGACCGTTGACGATGTTCTCGCGCACGGTGCGGTATTCGACTTCACCGAAGGCTTCCTTCACTTCAGCGGCAGTCGGCTGGCCTTCTTCGCCGGACAGTTTGGCGACGATTTGCTCGCGCAGCTCGCCCAAGCGCTTGTAGCGATCCAGCTTGACGTTGATGGTGTAAGCCTTGGAAATCTCCGCACCGAACTCGCTGCGAATGGTCGCCAGCAATGCGGTGTTTTCCGGCTTGGCCTGCCAATCCCAAGTCGGCTTGGCGGCTTCGGCGGCCAGTTCCTTGACGGCTTTGATCACCGCCTGGAACTCATCGTGGGCGAACAGTACAGCGCCCAGCATCTGGTCTTCGGTCAACTCTTTGGCTTCGGATTCGACCATCAGCACGGCGTCTTCGGTACCGGCAACCACCATGTCCAGGCTGGATGCTTTCTGCTGCTCATAGGTTGGGTTGAGCAGGTAGCCGGTGCTCTCGTGGAACGCCACGCGCGCAGCCCCGATCGGGCCGTCGAACGGAATGCCGGAGATCGCCAGGGCGGCCGAGGTGCCGATCATCGCGGCGACGTCCGGATCGGTTTTCTTGCTGGTCGAAACCACGGTGCAGACAACCTGCACTTCGTTCATGAAGCCTTCCGGGAACAGCGGACGGATCGGCCGGTCGATCAGGCGCGAGGTCAGGGTCTCTTTCTCGCTCGGACGGCCTTCACGCTTGAAGAAGCCACCCGGGATCTTACCGGCGGCGTAGGTTTTTTCCTGGTAGTGCACGGACAGCGGGAAAAAGCCCTTGCTCGGGTCGGCAGTCTTGGCGCCGACCACGGTCACCAATACGCTGACATCGTCGTCAACGGTGACCAGCACTGCGCCGGAGGCTTGACGGGCGATACGGCCAGTCTCGAGGGTAACGGTCGATTGACCGAACTGGAATTTCTTGATTACCGGGTTCACGGTGTTTTCCTTCTCTATTGCCTTTGGGGAAAGCGGTGTATTGCAGAATCGGTGGGCAGTAACGGGAGTCGAACCCGGCGCTGTCCGAACGCGCCCGACTGAAACGCAAAAGCTGGAAGCAGGGCTACACCCCACTTCCAGCTTCGGCAGTCAGCTACGCGTAAGCATTGCTTAGCGACGCAGACCCAGGCGACCGATCAGGGCGCTGTAACGACTGGTGTCCTTACCCTTCAGGTAATCCAGCAACTTGCGACGCTGGTTAACCATACGGATCAGGCCACGACGCGAGTGGTGGTCTTTACCGTTGGCCTTGAAGTGGCCTTGCAGCTTGTTGATGTTGGCGGACAGCAGTGCAACTTGCACTTCCGGGCTACCGGTGTCGCCTTCAGCTTGCTTGTAGTCGTTAACGATCTGGGCTTTTTCTTCAACGCTGAGTGCCATGTGGGCGTCCTCTCAGTTAGGCAACTGCCGCAACAGTTGCAATAGGCCGGGAATCGCTTCCCGTGTTTTTAAGTGAGGTATGACCGTGCCTATTAACAGCCACCCTCGATACGGAATGCCGAAAACCTGAGTCCTCAACCTTCCGCTTCGGTCATGCCGACCGAATCAAGCGACGCGGCGCAATGCGCCCGTCTTCGCTCACTTCACCGATACCGATGAAGCGACCATTGTGATCCTGTACCCGCACCATGCCGAATTTCGGCGCCTCCGGCGCGCGTACCGGCTGCCCTTGCAGCCAGTAGAACGAACTGTGCTCGGAGAACTGCAACAACGGCCAATGCTGCAGGCCACTGTCCACCGCCAGCAGAAACTGATCGACAGCCTCATGGCCACCCTCGGCATGGGCCTGCTCCAGCGCTTCCAGGCTGACCGTCTGAGCCAGCCCGAAGGGGCCCGCCTTGGTTCGCCGCAGCTCTGCGACATGGGCACCGCAACCGAGCAGTTGGCCGATGTCTTCGACCAGGGTGCGGATATAGGTGCCTTTCGTGCAATCCACCGCCAGGCGCGCCTGCTCCGCCTCGCAGCTCAATAATTCCAAGCGCGCAATAGTAACAGAACGCGGCTCGCGCTCCACCACCTCGCCGGCCCGGGCGAGCTTGTACAACGGCTGGCCATCGCGCTTGAGCGCCGAGTACATCGGCGGTATCTGGCTGATTTCACCGCGAAAACGCGGCAACAAGGCTTCGATATCGGCACGACCAACGGTCACCGGGCGACGCTCCAGCACTTCGCCTTCGGCATCGGCGGTGGTGGTGGTGACCCCCAGTTGCATCAGGGTTTCATAACCCTTGTCGGCATCCAGCAAATACTGCGAGAACTTGGTCGCCTCGCCGAAGCACAGCGGCAACACGCCGGTGGCCAAGGGATCGAGACTGCCGGTGTGACCGGCCTTTTCGGCATTGAGCAACCAACGCACTTTTTGCAACGCCGCGTTGGAACTGAAGCCGCGCGGCTTATCCAGCAGGATAATGCCATCGACCGGACGACGAATACGTTTCACCTGAGCCACGTGCTTACTCCTTGGCCTCGGTTTTTTCGTCGCCGTGCGCAGCGTCTTCACTGACGGCCCGCTCGATCAACGCCGACAACTGCGCCCCACGCACCACGCTTTCGTCGTAGTGGAAACGCAAGTTAGGCACGCTGCGCAACTTCATTGCCTTACCCAGCTGCATGCGCAGGAAACCGCTGGCATCGTTGAGTACCTTGACGCTTTGCGCCACGCCATCGACGCCTTCCACTGGCTCAGCGCCCATCACGGTGACGAAGACCTTCGCGTGACTCGCATCGCGACTGACTTCCACCGCGGTAATGGTCACCAGCCCGCCTAATCGTGGGTCTTTGATTTCCAGGCGAATCAGCTGCGCCAGTTCACGCTGCATCTGGTCGCCGATACGCTGGGCACGGCTATATTCTTTGGCCATTTCTACTACCTTCCACTCGCCACGATGCCTTGAAAAGCATCGGACCTAAAAGCGGCAAACGCCCGGCCGAGCAAAAGCAGGGCCGGGCGTTGCATGTTGCAACTCGCGCCTTACAGGCTGCGAGCCACTTGGACTTTCTCGAACACTTCGATCTTGTCGCCGACCTTAACGTCGTTGTAACTCTTCACGCCGATACCGCATTCCATGCCGGCACGCACCTCGGACATATCGTCCTTGAAGCGGCGCAGGGATTCCAGCTCGCCTTCGAAGATCACCACGTCTTCGCGCAGGACGCGAATCGGACGGTTACGGTGTACAACGCCTTCGACCACCATACAACCGGCGACCGCGCCGAACTTCGGCGAACGGAACACGTCACGCACTTCGGCAATGCCCAGGATGTTCTCGCGAACGTCGCTGCCGAGCATGCCGGTCAGGGCTTTCTTGACGTCTTCGATGATGTCGTAGATCACGTTGTAGTAACGCATATCCAGACCTTCCTGCTCGACGATCTTGCGCGCGCCGGCATCGGCCCGCACGTTGAAGCCGAACAGTACCGCGTTGGAGGCCAGCGCCAGGTTGGCATCGGATTCGGTGATACCACCGACGCCGCCACCGACCACCCGCACCTGCACTTCATCGTTACCCAAACCGCCGAGCGAGCCCTGCAGCGCTTCCAGGGAACCACGGACGTCGGATTTGAGGACGATATTCAGCGTCTTCTTCTCTTCCTGGCCCATGTTCTCGAAGATGTTTTCCAGCTTGCCGGCGTGCGCACGGGCCAGCTTGACTTCGCGGAACTTGCCTTGACGGAACATGGCCACTTCCCGGGCCTTCTTCTCGTCAGTCAGCACGCTCATCTCGTCACCCGCTTCCGGGGTGCCGTCCAGGCCGAGGATCTCGACCGGAATCGACGGGCCAGCTTCCTTGATCGGCTTGCCGTTTTCATCGAGCATGGCGCGAATACGGCCGTAGTTCGAACCGACCAGAATCATGTCGCCTTGGCGCAGCGTACCGTCCTGAACCAGCACGGTGGCAACCGGGCCACGACCTTTGTCGAGACGCGACTCGACCACGACACCGCGACCAGGAGCGGACGGGGTGGCTTTCAATTCGAGCACTTCGGCTTGCAACAGAACCGCTTCCAGCAGGTCGTCGACGCCGGTACCGACTTTCGCCGAGACCGAGACGAATGGCGTATCACCACCCCATTCTTCGGACGTCACCCCGTGCACGGACAGTTCGCTCCTGATGCGATCGAGATCGGCACCCGGCTTGTCGATTTTGTTCACCGCGACGACCAGCGGCACACCGGCGGCCTTGGCATGCTGAACGGCTTCAACGGTTTGCGGCATCACGCCGTCGTCCGCCGCCACCACCAGGATCACGATATCGGTCGCCTGGGCACCACGAGCACGCATCGCGGTGAACGCCGCGTGGCCCGGAGTATCGAGGAAGGTGACCATGCCGCGGTCGGTTTCGACGTGGTAGGCGCCAATGTGCTGAGTGATGCCGCCGGCTTCGCCAGCGGCAACCTTGGCACGCCGGATGTAGTCGAGCAGCGAAGTCTTACCGTGGTCGACGTGGCCCATTACGGTCACGACCGGCGCACGGGCGAAGGTCTCGCCTTCGAACTTGAGCGACTCGGCCAGTTGGTCTTCCAGGGCGTTATCGCTGACCAGCTTGACCTTGTGGCCCAGCTCTTCGGCGATCAACTGGGCAGTTTCCTGATCCAGCACCTGGTTGATGGTCACCGGAGTGCCCATCTTGAACATGAACTTGATGACTTCAGCCGCTTTAACCGACATCTGCTGGGCCAACTCACCGACGGTGATGGTTTCGCCAATGGCGACATCACGCACAATCGGGCCAGTCGGGCTCTGGAAACCATGCTGATTGCGTTTCTTCAGCTTGGCCTTGCCACGCCCACCACGACGGTGACTGTCGCTTTCTTCGTCGATGCTGCGCGGCGCCACACGGGGCGCCGGAGCCTTCTCCTTGACCGCCGGCCGATGCTGGGCGGTCTTGCGCTCCCCACGCCGGTCGGCATCTTCATTGCGCGGCTTGTCGGGACGGCGCGGCTCGTCTTTCTTGCGTTCTTCAACCGCCACAGCGGCCACTGGCAACTCGACCGGTGCAACGGCGACGACTGCAGCGGCCTCATCAGCCTTGGCAGCAGGCACTGCACGTTGCGCCTCATCCGCAGCGCGACGCTTGGCTTCTTCTTCCGCCTTCAGCCGCGCCGCCTCTGCGACCGCACGCTGCTCAGCCAGCTCACGCTGCTTCTCGGCTTCGATCTCTTCAGGGCTGCGCTTGACGAAGGTTTTCTTCTTGCGCACTTCAACGCTAATGGTCTTGCTACCCGCCACCCGCAGGGTGCTGGTCGTTTTGCGCTGCAAGGTAATCTTGCGCGGCTCTTCAACCTTCACGCCGTGGCTGCTTTTGAGATGGGCAAGCAACGCTTGCTTCTCGTTATCGGTGACAACTTGCTCGGCACTGCTGTGCGGCAAACCCGCCTCACGCATCTGCTGCAGCAGGCGCTCTACCGGTGTGTCGACCACTTGGGCCAGTTCTTTCACCGTGACTTGCGACATGCACTTCTCTCCTCAGGCCGTAAAACTTACTCGAACCAATGGGCTCGGGCGGCCATGATCAGCTTGCCGGCACGCTCTGCGTCGATGCCGTCGATGTCGAGCAGGTCGTCAATCGACTGCTCGGCCAGGTCTTCGCGGGTAACCACACCGCGCACTGCCAGTTCCTGCGCCAAGCCTTTGTCCATACCCTCGAGAGAGAGCAGGTCTTCGGCCGGGTGGGCGTCTGCCAGTTTTTCTTCTGTGGCGATGGCCCTGGTCAACAGGCGATCCTTGGCCCGTGCCCGCAGCTCGCTGACGATTTCTTCATCGAAACCATCGATGCTGAGCATCTCCTCCATCGGCACATAAGCGATTTCTTCCAGGCTGGTGAAACCTTCCTCGACCAACACCTGGGCCAGCTCCTCGTCGACTTCCAGCTCGTCGATGAAGCGCTGCAGAATGTCGCCGGTTTCTGCTTGTTGCTTGGCCTGAATGTCCGCCTCGCTCATGACATTGAGCGTCCAGCCAGTCAGTTGACTGGCCAAACGAACGTTCTGACCGCCGCGGCCAATGGCTTGCGCCAGGTTGTCTTCGCCAACGGCGATGTCCATGGCATGGGCATCCTCATCGACAATGATTGCGGCGACTTCGGCCGGCGACATGGCGTTGATTACAAACTGCGCGGGGTTGTCGTCCCACAGCACGATGTCCACCCGCTCGCCGGCCAACTCGCCGGACACGGCCTGCACGCGCGAACCACGCATGCCGATGCAGGCGCCTTGCGGGTCGATACGCTTGTCTTTGGAACGCACGGCCAACTTGGCGCGCGAACCGGGATCGCGCGCGGCAGCCATGACCTCGATCAGCTCTTCGGCGATTTCAGGCACCTCGATGCGGAACAATTCGATCAGCATTTCCGGCGCGGTGCGCGAGAGGATCAACTGCGGACCGCGGTTCTCGGTACGGATCTCCTTGAGCAAGGCACGCACCCGGACACCCACGCGGAAAGTCTCACGCGAAATGATGTCTTCGCGCGCCAGCAGCGCCTCGGCATTGTTACCCAGATCGATGATCACGCTGTCGCGAGTCACCTTCTTCACAGTGCCGGAGATGATTTCGCCCAACCGCTCACGGTAGGCTTCAACCACCTGAGCACGCTCGGCCTCGCGCACTTTCTGCACGATGACTTGCTTCGCGGTTTGCGCAGCAATGCGACCGAACTCGATGGACTCGATCTTTTCCTCGAGCACATCGCCGACTTTCGCAGCGGCCTCAACCGCCCGCGGCATATCGACGGTAACTTGATGCGCGGGGTCATCGAAATCAGCCTCTTCGACCACCGTCCAGCAACGGAAAGTTTCGTAGTTGCCGGTCTGGCGATTGATCGCCACACGCAACTCGACTTCGTCCTCGAAACGCTTTTTGGTGGCAGTGGCCAAAGCCAATTCCAACGCCTCGAATATCACGCTAGCCGGTACGCCCTTTTCGTTGGACACCGACTCAACAACCAGCAGTACTTCTTTGCTCATCGTACGCCTCGCCTTTCGCAATCCATTGGATCCGCGGGATCCGCGTCTCAATCAAACCTGGGGATAATATTGGCTTTGTCGATCAAATCGATCGGCAACAGGAACTCATGGTCATCCACCTGCACCACCACGTCCTGTTCCTCCACACCGCGGAGGAGACCCTGAAAGTTGCGGCGCCCTTCGAAAGGCGAGCGCAGCTTGATTCGCACCTGCTCGCCGGCATGACTGGCGAACTGTTCCAATGTGAACAGTGGCCGATCCATGCCGGGCGAAGACACCTCGAGGGTGTACTCCGCACTGATCGGATCCTCGACATCGAGAACACCACTGATCTGCCGACTGACCTTCTCGCAATCTTCGATGAAAACACCATCGGCATGATCGATATAAATTCGCAGCAAAGAATGCCGCCCTTGCGACAGGAACTCGATACCCCAGCATTCATAGCCGAGTGCTTCGACTACCGGGGCCACCAAGGCCTGCAACTGTTCTAGCTTGCTCGACACCTGAGCCCCTCGCGCATGCTGTGCAAATGAAAAATGGGCGAAACGCCCATCCCTTCAACCCGCCTCTAAAGGCCGGCAAACCTGTCTCCCAGCTAGCAAAAAGCCCCTGAAAAGGGGCTCCGCTGCTGCCGGTTGCGGGGGCTGGATTAACCAACGACCTTCGGGCCACGAGCCCGACGAGCTACCAGACTGCTCCACCCCGCGTCAAAGCTGGGGCCGAAGTATACGACCGAACCCTCGCAAGGGTCAACCAGCGCTTCAGCAACAAGAAAGCCCGCATATTGCGGGCCTGCTTGTAAATTGGTACCGAGGAGGGGACTCGAACCCCTACAGCCTATGGCCACTACCACCTCAAGGTAGCGTGTCTACCAATTCCACCACCTCGGCAAAATCAGGTACTGCGTACTACTTGTTACTGCTCTGGAGCCTGAGGCACTTCAACCGCTTCGACCGCCGGCTTTTGCTCTTCGAGCACTGGTACATCTTCAACGGCAGGGCTGGCCTGCTGTACTTCCAACACCACTGGATCAGGCAAACCCACCTGAGTCAATGCATCAGCTTTTTCTTTAGCAAAGAACGCTAAGCCCAAGCTAGTAGAGAAAAAAGCGACGGCGAGTATAGCAGTAACACGACTCAAAAAGGTAGAGGAACCTTGACTACCGAAAACGGTAGCTGAAGCCCCAGAACCAAAAGAGGCACCCGCGTCCGCGCCCTTGCCCTGCTGCAACAAAACCAGCGCAACAACACCGATCGCACCCAGCAGATGAAACACTACTACGACTGTTTCCAGCATTTTGTCAGCTTCCTGCGGCGCGACAAATCGCACCGAACTCATCCGCATTCAGAGAAGCCCCACCAACGAGCCCCCCATCGATATCCGGCATACCGAACAACTCGGCTGCATTGGCGGCCTTCACACTGCCGCCATATAGAATTCTCACACCACTCGCCACTTCAGCATTCTGCGCGGCCAACTGCGCACGAATAGCAGCATGCACATACTGCGCCTGTTCAGGCGACGCCGTCAGGCCCGTACCAATAGCCCAAACCGGCTCATAGGCAACCACCGCCCGGGCAAAGGCCTCGACGCCCAACGCCTCGATAACGCTCGCCAACTGCGCCCCAACCACTTCAAGGGTCTGGCCGGCCTCACGCTGCTCAAGAGTCTCACCCACACACAACAACGGGGTCAAACCGCAGAACTGCGCCGCAGCAAACTTGCGCCCGACCTCGGCATCAGTTTCATCAAGCAACAAACGCCGCTCCGAATGACCCACCAACACCAGAGCACAACCCGCATCCTGCAACTGACTGGCGGCAATCTCACCGGTCAACGCACCCTGCGCAGGATCGACCGCACAATTTTGCGCACCGACCTCAATCCCCTCGCCTGCCAAGCCGTCCAGAACCTGAACGACATGCAAACAGGAGGGAAAAACCGCAACCTCGACGCCAGCAGATAACACCTGCCGACGCAAACCGTTGATCAGCTCTGCGACGCTGGCGCGGGTACCGTGCATTTTCCAGTTACCAGCTACCAAGGGGCGACGCATGCTTTACCTCATCGGTCAAAGAGGGCGCAGATGTTACCCAACAGCACCGGGACTGGCAAGCTAATCAAACACAGACTTCAGCAACAATCTTAGCCAATTCATCGGCATAGCCGCGCACCTTGGCTTCATCGTCGCCTTCCACCATCACCCGCAGCAAAGGCTCGGTACCGGACTTGCGCAGCAGCACGCGGCCACGGCCCGCCATTTGCTCGGTCACCCGCGCACTGGCATCCCGCACCGCCGGGTGCTCGAGCGGGTCAAGCGCGCCAGCAAAGCGCACGTTGATCAACACCTGCGGACACTTACGCAACCCTTGCCGCGCCTCGGCCAAACTCTGCCCCCGACGCCGGAGCGCCAGCAGCACCTGCAACGCGGCGATGATCGCATCCCCCGTAGTGGTGTGCTGAAAACACACCAAATGCCCCGAGTTCTCCCCCCCCATTTGCCAGTTGCGCGCCAGCAACTCGGCAACCACATAGCGATCGCCAACCTTGGCGCGCACAAAGGGGATATCCAGATCGGCCAGCGCCAGCTCCAGGCCGAGATTGCTCATCAGCGTGCCTACCACACCACCCTGCAGCTTGCCGCGCTCCTGCAGGTCACGCGCAATGATGAACAACAGCTCATCGCCATCGACCAAGGCTCCGCTGTGATCAACCATCAGCACGCGATCCGCGTCGCCATCGAAGGCGATACCCAGATCGGCCTGCTGCGCCACCACCGCGGCCTGCAGAGCTTCGACGTGAGTCGAGCCACAATCGGCATTGATATTCAGCCCGTCGGGCTGAGCCGAGAGCACCGAGACCTCGGCACCCAGCTCGCGGAACACGCTAGGCGCGACCTTATAGGCCGCGCCATTGGCGCAATCGAGCACTATCTTCAGCCCGGCAAAATCGGTACTGGTCGGCACGCTGCTCTTGCAGAACTCGATATAACGCCCCGCCGCATCGTTGATCCGCGAGACCTTGCCCAACCGCCCCGATTCGACCACGGTCATAGGCGTATCGAGCAACTCCTCGATCATCAGCTCGATCTCGTCAGGCAGCTTGGTGCCCTGCCCCGAAAAAAACTTGATGCCGTTGTCATGGTGCGGATTGTGCGATGCACTGATGACGATACCCGCCTCGGCATGAAAGGTACGCGTCAGGTAGGCGATGGCCGGTGTCGGCATCGGCCCCAACAACAGGACATCGGCACCCGCCGCAGACAATCCCGCCTCCAGCGCCGACTCGAACATATAGCCGGAAATCCGCGTGTCCTTACCGATCAGGATGCGACACTTACCCTGCTTGCGAAATGCCATGCCAGCCGCCCAGCCGAGCTTGAGCATAAAATCCGGAGTGATGGGGAACTCGCCGACACGCCCACGAATACCGTCGGTACCAAAATATTTTCTAGCCATGACCAGGTTTCCTTGATTACTTATTCAGCTGCTTCGACTGCAGCCAGCATGCGCACCACATCGACGGTTTCCGCCACATCGTGCACCCGCAAAATGTGCGCCCCCTTAGTTACCGCCAAGGCCGCCAGGGCAAGACTGCCATAGAGACGCCCACCCACCTCGTGACCCAGCACCCGGCCAATCATGCTCTTGCGCGAGACGCCGACCAACAGCGGCCGGCCCAACGCATGCAGCGACTCCAGGTGCTTGAACAAGCTGAGGTTATGCTCCTGAGTCTTGGCGAAGCCAAAACCCGGATCGAGAATCAGCCGCTCAAGGGCAATCCCCGCCGCCGTACAGGCCGCCATGCGTTCGACCAGAAAGTCGTGCACCTCGAGCAACACATCGGCGTAGCGAGGGTTCTCCTGCATGGTGGTCGGCTCACCACGCATGTGCATCAGGCACACCGGCAAACCGCTATCGGCTGCGGCATCCAGCGCCCCATCACGCTGCAACGAGCGCACATCGTTAATCAGGCCCGCACCGAGGCGCGCCGCCTCACGCATCACCGCGGGCGTCGAGGTATCCACCGAGATGATCACATCCAGCTCGGCAGCGATGGCTTCGACAATCGGCGCAACGCGCTCAAGCTCCTCAACTGGCGAAACCGCTCGCGCCCCGGGACGCGTCGACTCGCCGCCGACATCGATCAGGGCGGCGCCAGCCCGCCACATCGCTTCCGCATGGCGCAACGCCGTGTCGCGCTGCCCGAAACGGCCGCCATCGGAAAAGGAATCGGGAGTGACATTGAGGATACCCATCACCTGGGGACGGGTTAAATCAAGAAACCGACTGCCACAAGGCAGCCGGTTCAGATGGCGCACTTCAGACATCCTGATCCTTAATGCTCGGCAGCAGGATCACCGATAGGCTTCTCGGGACGATCCGTTTCGTCGGGACTGGCGGCCGCTGGCGTGCCGGCATCACCACCACCGCTCCAGTCGCGCGGCTCACGCGGGATACGGCCATTCATGATCTCTTCGATCTGCTCGGCATCGATGGTCTCATACTTCATCAAGGCTTCAGCCATGGCATCGAGCTTGTCGCGATTCTCTTCCAGCAGACGCTTGGCCGTGCCGTAGCACTGATCGATGATGCTGCGCACCTCCTGATCGATCACCCTGGCCGTATCGGCCGAGACATTGGTGTGCTGGCTACCCATGCTGCGACCGAGAAAGACCTCGCCTTCCTCTTCGGCATACATCAGCGGACCGAGCTTCTCGGACAAGCCCCACTTGGTCACCATGTTGCGCGCCAACTGGGTGGCACGCATGATGTCGTTGGAAGCGCCAGTGGTCACGCCATCGAAGCCCAGGGTCATTTCTTCGGCGATACGGCCACCGAACAGCGAGCAGATCTGGCTGGTCAGGGCACGCTTGCTCAGGCTGTAGCGATCCTCCTCCGGCAGGAACATGGTCACGCCCAAGGCACGGCCGCGCGGAATGATCGACACCTTGTAAACCGGGTCATGCTCGGGCACCAGGCGCCCGACAATGGCATGACCGGCTTCATGGAACGCCGTGTTGAGCTTTTCCTTGTCCGACATGACCATGGATTTGCGCTCGGCGCCCATCATGATCTTGTCCTTGGCCAACTCGAACTCCTTCATCTCGACCAAGCGCTTACCGGCACGCGCGGCAAACAACGAAGCCTCGTTGACCAGGTTGGCCAGATCGGCACCCGAGAATCCCGGCGTGCCGCGAGCAATCACCGCAGCCTCGACATTCTCGCCCATCGGCACCTTGCGCATGTGCACCTTGAGAATCTGCTCGCGACCGCGAATGTCCGGCAGGCCAACCACTACCTGGCGATCGAAGCGGCCGGGACGCAACAGCGCCGGGTCGAGCACGTCCGGGCGGTTGGTGGCGGCAATGACGATGACGCCATCGTTCGCCTCGAAGCCGTCCATCTCCACCAGCAACTGGTTAAGGGTCTGTTCACGCTCGTCGTGACCGCCGCCCATGCCGGCACCGCGATGGCGGCCGACGGCGTCGATTTCGTCGATAAAGATGATGCACGGCGCGTGCTTCTTCGCTTGCTCGAACATATCGCGCACACGGGACGCACCGACACCGACGAACATCTCGACGAAGTCCGAACCGGAAATAGTGAAGAACGGCACCTTGGCCTCACCGGCAACCGCTTTGGCCAGCAAGGTTTTACCGGTACCCGGCGAACCGACCATCAGTACGCCGCGCGGAATGCGCCCACCGAGGCGCTGGAACTTGCCCGGATCGCGCAGGAATTCGACCAGCTCGCTGACCTCTTCCTTGGCCTCGTCGCAACCGGCGACGTCGGCGAAGGTGGTCTTGACCTGATCTTCCGAGAGCAGGCGCGCCTTGCTCTTGCCGAAGCTCATCGGCCCGCCCTTGCCCCCAGCGCCGCCCTGCATCTGGCGCATGAAGAACATGAACACCGCGATGATCACCAAGATCGGAAAGCTGGCCACCAGCAGCTGAGTCCAGATGCTCTGCTGCTCCGGCTGCTTGCCGACTATCTGCACGTTGTTGTCGATCAGATCCTTGATCAGGCCATTGTCCTGAATCGCCGGGCGCACGGTCTCGAACGACGAACCATCGCCGCGCACTCCACTGATAATGAAGCCGTCGACAGTCACCCGCTTAACGGAACCGTCCTGAACCTGCTGGATAAAGTCCGAGTAGTTGAGCTTGCTCGACTCACTCGGGCTGGAGAAATTATTCATCACCGTCACCAAAACGGCGGCGATGATCAGCCACAGAACCAGATTCTTTGCCATGTCGTTCAATTAGCTACCCTCTGCAGCAGGCCTCGTCTCGAAGCGTGCTTCGCATGACGACCAGTTATGTACTGATCTAACTTACTACACAACACCCCCACCTGGCAGGCGCCGTCTGTAACCCTATATTTAGCCAGCCGCAAACTGCGGCGCCGACATTACCTCAGACCGATGCGCCAGCTCTTGGTTGCATCCATCTAGTCACCACGAAAGCTGCGCCCGAGCATGTACTGCTCGCGCGAGCGATCGCGCGAAGACAAGGGCTTGCGCATCTGCACCTTATCGAACATCTCGCGCACCTGCTTGTGGTAAAGGTCGAAACCTTCACCCTGGAAAATCTTGATCAGGAAATCCCCTCCCGGACGCAGCACTCGCCCGGCCAAGTCCAGCGCCAACTCGCACAGGTACATGGCGCGCGCCTGATCGGCAGCCCTTACTCCACTCATATTGGGGGCCATATCGGAAATCACAAGGTCTACCGGGTTACCGCCAATCGCCTCGAGGATCTGCGCGAACACCGCATCGTCGGTAAAGTCGCCCTGAATGAAGGTGACATCGGGGATGCTGTCCATCTCCAGAATATCGGAGGCAATCAGAGTGCCCTTGTCGCCGATCAGTCGGCTGGTGACCTGCGACCAACCGCCAGGGGCCGCGCCCAGGTCGACCACCGTGATGCCCGGGCGCAGGATGCGATCCTTTTCCTGAATCTCCAGCAGCTTGTAGCTGGCGCGCGAGCGATAGCCATCCTTTTGCGCCATTTTGACGTAAGGGTCATCGAAATGTTCTTTCAGCCAACGCTGGCTGGTTTTGGAACGGGCCACGCAATACCTCGAATTGTGCAGAGCATGAATATCTGGGCGGCAACCAAGGCGCTCGGGTAAACTGAGCGCCGTTTTTTACCAGATTAAATGCAGGAATCAGATTATGCCGCTCACTCAAGAGCAGAAGAAACAATTCAAATCTATCGGCCACCACCTGAAACCCGTATTGATCGTGGCCGACAATGGTTTGACCGAAGGCGTGCTGGCCGAACTGGAGCGCGCCCTGAGCGACCATGAACTGATTAAAGTGCAATTGCGCATCGTCGAGCGCGACAGCCGCCTTACCGCCATTAACGAACTGTGCAAGGCCGGCAAAGCCGAACTGGTGCAGGTTATCGGCAAGATGGCGCTGGTTTACCGCAAGAACCCCAAGGTCAACAAGAACCTGTCCAACGTCCATCGCCATCACGGCTGATAGCGCCAAGCTGCACGCTTCTTGCCTTACGTGAAGCCTGCAGCTTAGCGCTTGCCGCTGCCCGGCACCGACTGCAACACCAGCAGCAAACCGCAAAACGCCATCGCCAGGTAGCTGAACATCAACCAGAGCCCGCCATTACCCCAGAAATGGCGCACGCCAAAGTAGCTGGCGGCCATCGCCAGCACCGTCAACAGCAGCTGCCCGCGGATATCGCGCCACAGGCTGGCCAACCGCTCGGCACGGATCAGCACCAACACCTGCAGCCCCGCACAAACCCCCGCCAGCCCCACCAACAGCGGGCGAACGGCGCTGGCGATCTCCTCGACCAGCAATGGCGCCAAGCCCAGCTTGGCCACCGCCGGCAACACCAGGAAATGCAACAACCACAGACCGCCGACCCAGAATGTCTGGGCCAGCAGCCAGCTTATCGCCCCAGCATTTCGCGTGCCGAGCCTAGATATGGCGAACCTCGACAATCTCGTACTCGAGGATGCCGCTGGGGGTCTTGACCGCCACCACCTCGCCCTCTTCCTTGCCGACCAGAGCGCGTGCGATAGGCGAACCCACCGAGAGCTTGCCGAGTTTGATATCGGCTTCGTCTTCGCCCACGATCTGGTAGGTCACGCTCTCGTCGGTCTCGACGTTGGCGATTTCCACCGTGGTGCCGAAAATCACCTTGCCGGTGTGCGCAATACTGGTGACATCGATGACCACCGCATTCTGCAGACGGCCTTCGATATCGCGGATGCGCGCCTCGACCATACCCTGCTGCTCGCGGGCGGCATGGTATTCGGCGTTTTCCTTGAGGTCGCCCAACTCGCGGGCAGTGCCGATGTCCTGGCTAAGCTTGGGCCGCACCACCTTGGTCAGGTGAGCCAACTCTTCTTCCAGGGCGCGCGCACCCTGGACGGTCATGGGGTATTTAGTCATGCCTTGATTCCTGCATGGAGATCCTGCAAACGACGCACGGTCTTCTCGGGACCGAACTTCAACGCCTCACAAATCGCCTCGCCAGCGGCCAAGGTGGTGGTGCAGCAGATTCGATGCTGCAGCGCATTACGCCGAATGGAATAGGAGTCGGCAATCGACTGACGACCCTCGGTGGTGTTGATGATCAAGGTGACTTCGTCGTTCTTGATCATATCGACCACGTGGGGGCGACCCTCGGTCACCTTGTTCACCCGCCGTACCGGCAAGCCGGCGGCCTCGATCACCCTGGCGGTTCCCGAGGTGGCCACCACGTCGAAACCCAGCTCGATCAGGTTGCGCGCCAACTCGGCCACCAGGGGCTTATCGTCGTCGCGCACGCTGATAAAGGCACAGCCGCTATTGGGCAGGATTTCACTGGCGCCCAACTGGGCTTTGGCAAACGCCTCACCGAAGGTGTCGCCGACGCCCATCACCTCACCGGTCGACTTCATTTCCGGGCCGAGGATCGGATCGACGCCAGGGAACTTGGCGAAGGGGAATACCGCCTCCTTGACGCTGTAGAAGTTGGGGATGATTTCGTCGGTGAAGCCGACTTCGGCCAGGCTCTTTCCGGCCATCACCCGGGCACCGAGCATCGCCAGGGAGATGCCGATGCACTTGGAGACGAACGGCACGGTGCGCGAGGCGCGCGGATTGACTTCGATGACGAAGATGTCCTCGCCCTGCACCGCCATCTGCACGTTCATCAGGCCGACCACGCCGAGTTCCAGGGCCATTTTCTTGACCTGATCACGGATCTCGTCCTGGATATGCGCCGGCAGCGAATACGGCGGCAACGAGCAGGCCGAGTCTCCGGAGTGCACGCCGGCCTGCTCGATGTGCTGCATGATGGCGCCGATCACCACGGTTTCGCCGTCGCAAATAGCATCGATATCGACTTCGATGGCGCAGTTGAGGAAGTGATCGAGCAGCACCGGGCTGTCGTTCGACACTTTCACCGCTTCGCGCATGTAGCGCTTGAGCTCTTCTTCCTGGTAGACGATTTCCATCGCCCGACCGCCCAGCACATAGGACGGACGCACCACCAGCGGATAACCGATGACTTTGGACGCCGCCAGGGCCTCGTCCTCGCTGCGCGCGGTGGCATTGGCCGGCTGGCGCAAGCCGAGACGCTGCACCATCTGCTGGAAACGCTCGCGGTCTTCGGCACGGTCGATGGCCTCGGGGCTGGTGCCGATAATCGGTACACCGGCCTCTTCCAGCGCGCGACAGATTTTCAGCGGGGTCTGCCCGCCATACTGCACGATCACGCCCTTGGGCTGCTCGACGCGGACGATTTCCAGCACGTCTTCCAGGGTGACCGGCTCGAAATACAGGCGGTCGGAGGTGTCGTAGTCGGTGGAGACGGTTTCCGGGTTGCAGTTGACCATGATGGTCTCGTAACCGTCTTCACGCAGCGCCAAGGCGGCGTGCACGCAGCAGTAGTCGAACTCGATGCCCTGGCCGATGCGGTTCGGCCCGCCACCCAGAATCATGATCTTGTCGCGGCTCGACGGCGCCGCCTCGCACTCTTCCTCGTAGGTCGAATACATGTAGGCGGTGTCGCTGGCGAACTCGGCGGCGCAGGTGTCGACGCGCTTGTACACCGGCAGCACTTTCAGTTTGTGCCGATGGCTGCGCAGGCTCTTCTCGGAGACGCCGAGCAGCTTGGCCAGACGAATGTCGGAGAAGCCCTTGCGCTTGAGCTTGTACATCAGGTCGCGGTCGATGCTGACCAGACCCAGGGTCTTGATCTTCTCCTCCTCCTTGACCAGATCTTCGATCTGCACCAGAAACCACTCGTCGATGCGGGTCAACTCGAACACTTCGGCCACCGTCTTGCCGGCGCGGAAGGCGTCCGCCAGGTACCAGATGCGGTCGGCACCCGGCACGGTCAGCTCGCGCTTGAGGGTGCTTTCTGCATCCGGATCATTCGGATCGAGCATCGGGTCGAAACCGGACACCCCCACTTCCAGACCGCGCAGGGCTTTCTGCATGGATTCCTGGAAGGTGCGACCGATGGCCATGACCTCACCGACGGACTTCATCTGGGTGGTCAGGCGGGCATCGGCCTTGGGGAATTTCTCGAAGGCGAAGCGCGGAATCTTGGTCACGACGTAGTCGATAGCCGGCTCGAAGGACGCCGGGGTACGCCCACCGGTGATGTCGTTGGACAGCTCGTCGAGGGTGTAACCCACCGCCAGCTTGGCGGCGATCTTGGCGATCGGGAAGCCGGTGGCCTTGGAGGCCAGCGCCGAGGAACGCGACACCCGCGGGTTCATCTCGATCACCACCATACGCCCGGTGTTCGGACAGATGCCGAACTGCACGTTGGAGCCGCCGGTTTCCACGCCGATCTCGCGCAGCACCGCCAGCGAGGCGTTACGCAGGATCTGGTATTCCTTGTCGGTCAGGGTTTGCGCCGGAGCCACGGTGATCGAGTCGCCGGTGTGCACGCCCATCGGATCGAAGTTCTCGATGGCGCAGACGATGATGCAGTTGTCCTTCTTGTCGCGGACCACCTCCATCTCGTATTCCTTCCAGCCGATCAACGACTCGTCGATCAGCAGCTCGTTGGTCGGCGACAGGTCGATACCACGGGCGCAGATTTCCTCGAACTCTTCCCGGTTGTAAGCGATGCCGCCGCCAGTGCCGCCCATGGTGAACGATGGACGAATGATGCAGGGAAAGCCGACCTTCTCGAGTACGGTGTAGGCTTCCTCCATGTTGTGCGCGATGCCCGACACCGGACAGGCCAGGCCGATGTCCTTCATCGCCTTGTCGAATCGCGAACGGTCTTCGGCCTTGTCGATGGTGTCGGCGTTGGCGCCGATCATCTCGACACCGAATTTTTCCAGAATGCCGTGCTTTTCCAGATCCAGCGCGCAGTTCAGTGCCGTCTGGCCGCCCATGGTCGGCAGCAGGGCGTCGGGGCGCTCCTTCTCGATGATCTTGGCCACGGTCGACCACTTGATCGGCTCGATGTAGGTGGCGTCGGCCATCGCCGGATCGGTCATGATGGTGGCGGGGTTGGAGTTGACCAGAATGACCCGGAAGCCCTCTTCTTTCAGGGCTTTACACGCCTGGGCACCGGAATAGTCGAACTCGCAGGCCTGGCCGATAACGATCGGGCCAGCACCGAGGATCAGGATGCTTTTAATGTCTGTACGTTTTGGCATAGCGGTTACTCGAATCCTTTGGTCAGTCGGCGGGGTTTAGCGGCGCTTGGCCATGGCTTCGATAAAACGGTCGAACAGTGGCGCCACATCGGCTGGGCCGGGGCTCGCCTCGGGGTGGCCCTGGAAGCTGAAGGCGTCCTTGTCGGTACGCTCGATGCCTTGCAGGGAACCGTCGAACAGCGATTTGTGAATCGCCCGCACGTTGCTCGGCAGGCTGGCCTCATCCACGGCAAAACCGTGGTTCTGGCTGGTGATCATCACCACGCCGCTGTCCAGATCCTGCACCGGGTGGTTGGCACCGTGGTGACCGTGGCCCATTTTCAGGGTCTTGGCACCGGAGGCCAAAGCCAGCAGCTGGTGGCCGAGGCAGATACCGAATAGCGGCGTATCGGTTTCCAGCACGTCCTTGATCGCCTGGATCGCGTAGTCGCAAGGCTCGGGGTCGCCCGGCCCGTTGGACAGGAACACGCCATCGGGATTCAGCGCCAGCACCTCGGCAGCGGGGGTCTGCGCCGGCACCACGGTCAGGCGGCAGCCGCGTTCGACCAGCATGCGCAGGATGTTCAGTTTGACCCCGTAGTCGTAGGCGACCACGTGGTAGGGCAACTCGCCGGCCGGGATTTGCGGGTGGCTGTCGCTCTTCAGGTTCCAGGTGCTTGCGCGCCACTCGTAGCGCTCGGTACAACTGACCACCTTGGCCAGATCCATGCCTTTGAGGCCGGGAAAACTGCGCGCCAATTCCAGCGCTTGCTCTTCGGTGGCGTCGTCGCCGACCAGGATGCAGCCGTTCTGCGAACCTTTTTCGCGCAAGATACGGGTCAGACGGCGAGTATCGATGCCGGCGATGGCCACGGTGCCGTTTTCCTTCAGGTACTCATCCAGCGGCTGCTTGTTGCGCCAGTTGCTGGAGGTCAGCGGCAGGTCGCGAATGATCAAACCGGCAGCCCAGACCCGGCTGGACTCGGCGTCTTCCGGGGTGGTACCGGTGTTGCCGATGTGCGGATAGGTCAGGGTAACGATTTGCTGGGCATAGGAAGGATCGGTAAGGATTTCCTGATAGCCGGTCATGGCGGTGTTGAAAACCACCTCTCCAATAGTTTGGCCATCGGCACCGATGGCCTCGCCGCGAAAAATGCTGCCATCAGCAAGGGCCAAAATGGCAGGTTTAAGGGCTGGCTTACTCAAGAAAACCTCCGAAAATCAACGCTTTGAAGCAAACGCAGATTGTAAAAAAGCGGGATGACGTATCGACCGTCACCCCGCTTTTTTATCTGATTCATTCTGCGCAACTTTTAGTGGACACACTAAAGCGGGAAGCCTACAGGAAAAGCCCAAAATCCGAAACCCATTGCCGCCAAAAAACCTCCCACCCAGCCCCGTGACCGCCAGCCACCCCAGCTCGCACCCGAGATCGCGCCGTTGACAAGCCTTCGAGCCCCCCTAGAATAGGTACCTACTACAGATTTCGCACGGGAAACACGGAATGAGTACCCGAACCAGCATCAAAGATGCCGCGAAAAAGCTGAGTGTCAGCGCCCAGTACGTCAGAACCCTGTGCCGCAAACAAGAGCTCAAAGCCGAGAAAATCGGCAGCACCTGGATCATAAACACAGCCAGCCTTGAAAATTACGGCCTTAAAACAGCGCATATGATTGCAAAAGACCACCCCGCGTACCAAGTGAAGCAAAAACCAAGCAATCAACAACCCATCGCCTTGAGCTTCTTCTCAGGCGCCATGGGCCTAGACCTGGGCATCGAAAATGCCGGCTTTGACATCAGGCTGGCCTGTGAATCTGACAAGTATTGTCGCCAGACTATCGCCCTCAACCGCCCTAACACGGCGCTGCTAGGCGATATCAATAGCTGCTCCGCGGAGCAGGTGCTGAAAGCGGCCCAGGTTGAGGGCGCAGAAGTCGACTTGATCATGGGGGGCCCCCCATGCCAGGCCTTTAGTACCGCAGGAAAACGCAAAGCCTTTAACGACGACCGCGGCAATGCCTTTCTCAAGTACATTGACCTTGCGCTCGAAATTCGCCCCAAATTCATCGTAATAGAGAATGTGCGCGGTTTGCTGTCGTGCCCAATGGATCATCGCCCCCATGACCAAAGGGGCCCAGAGTTTCCGGACTTATCTTTAGATGAAATGAAAGGCGGCGCCCTGAATTTTGTCCTGAGCAAACTAAAGATCGCGGGCTACACCTGCTCATTCAATCTTTATAACTCTGCAAATTTCGGCACCCCGCAGATCCGCGAACGAGTGATCATCGTCTGCTCGCGTGACGGCCATACCGCCCCCTTCCTCGCGCCAACCCATAGCGAAAACGGCGAATTTGATTTACCCAAATGGCGCACAATTAAGGACGCGCTAAGCAACCTGACCACTCACACGCATTTGAATTTTCCGGAAAAAAGACTGAAATATTATCGGATGCTCAGCGCGGGTCAGAACTGGCGCAACCTCTCGCCTGATCTGCAGCAAGAAGCCCTTGGTAAATCCTACTTTTCCGGCGGAGGCAAGACTGGCTTCTTAAGGCGTCTCAGCTGGGAAAAACCTTCGCCGACCCTGGTTACCCACCCCGCCATGCCCGCAACCGACTTGGCACACCCCGACGAAAATCGGCCGCTATCGATCCAGGAATACAAAAGAATTCAGGAATTCCCGGATGACTGGCAACTGGCCGGCCCGTTAATTCAACAATATAAGCAGGTTGGCAATGCGGTTCCTGTCAGCCTTGGCTACGCAGTAGGAAGGCTCATCAAGGACTTGCTGGAGGGGCGAACCAAGGAAACACCAGAAAACTTCAGATTCTCCCGATACCAGGCAACCTCTGACAGAGACTGGATTCAGGCTTTTGAGCAACAAAAACGGAAGCTTCAATTCGATCTAGCGCCCGCCTGAAAAATATCGGCATGGACTCACACCCCGACACCGATACCATCAGGCTGCCGAATTGAAATTAACCAGACGCTGCCACTCAATAGCGCCCTCTTCATTACAAAAATCGTTAGTAAACTCACGAGTAAATTTGTTGATCATCTGCCCATAAGCAACCAGAAATTCATCATTGCGCTCCCGGGCTTTGAATCCAAGCGGCTCAACCAATTCAACAAATAAATTCGCATCGCCCGAGATAAACTCCCAGAAACGCTGCCCACAATATTTATAATGCGTACCCTTGTCCGGGTTTTTATCACGCCCATAACAACAACCATTGACAGCCACGACGTGCATCTTCGACTGACTGGTGCGCAATGTCTTTTTTGCCGTAATAAAATTACTTTTCATTTGGCCAATTTGAGAGCTATTCCCCCAGTTCGGCCCTGACTTAATCGCCACAATGTAACGACAGCCCTCTCTATCAAATTCCAAATCAACACCAGGGATGCCTGACTTTCTTCCTCCATAGGTCTTGGCGTTGATAAAAATAGCCAGTCCCTCCAACCAATCACCAAAGAGCGTCTCTTCATTGGAGGAAATGTGCGCATCAACAATACCCTTAACTATCTGCTCGGCCGTTTGCATAAACTTGGCTTTGAACATGTATGGGTTCTTGCGCTTCAGCACATCTTTCAGCTTCAGCTTTCCCAGGCTATCAATCCGTTTTTGGTGAAACGCCCCAATATTTTCTTCTACATACTGAGCCACATCATCAAGATTTATAGCATCCACAAGGTCTAGCCTCCCTCTATACCCAAGAGCAAAAGCGGCCCCCGGCCGCTCACAAAGCATTTAAAGCCCCAGCACATCCTGCATGTCGTACAGCGCGGGCTCACGCCCCTCCAACCAGGACGCCGAGCGCACCGCACCCTTGGCGAAGGTCATGCGGCTTGAGGCCTTATGGGTAATTTCCACGCGCTCGCCATCGGCCGCGAACAGCACGGTGTGATCGCCGACCACATCGCCAGCCCTTACCGTGGCAAAACCGATGGTTTCGCGGGCGCGCGCGCCGGTTTGCCCCTCACGGCCGTAGACCGCAACTTTTTGCAGATCGCGCCCCAGGGCATTGGCCACCACCTCGCCCATGCGCAGCGCGGTGCCAGACGGTGCGTCGACCTTATGCCGGTGATGGGCTTCGATGATCTCGATGTCCACCTCGTCACCGAGCACCCGGGCGGCGGTATCCAACAATTTCAGGCACAGGTTGACACCCACGCTGAAATTGGCGGCAAAGACGATGGGGATCTGCTGGCCAGCATCGGCCAACAGCTGCTTTTCCTCGACACTGAAGCCAGTGGTGCCAATTACCATGGCCTTGCCAGCCTGGCGGCAAATTTCCAGGTTTTTCAGGGTCACGGAAGGGTGGGTGAAATCGATCAGCACATCGAACCGATCCAGCACCTCACCCAGACTGCCCGATAGCAGTACGCCGATCTTGCCCAACGCCGCCAACTCACCAGCATCGGCGCCAATCAGGCTGCTATCGGCACGGTCGATCGCCGCACTCAGGCTCACGCCATCGGCCTGCTGCACGGCCTCGATCAGGGTCTTGCCCATGCGCCCAGCGGCGCCCATCACTGCGATACGTTGCATGACACCAGCTCCAAGCTATAGACCTCAAGCCGCAAACCGGAGCACAAACCCTGTGGCAGCTTGTCGCTCACCGCTTGCGGCTGTTTTATTCACACATCGCCGAAGAAACGTTTCACGCCCTCGAACCAGCCGCTGGCCTTCGGCGAATGACGGGTATCGCCCTGCAGCGTCTTGCGGAATTCTTCGAGCAGCTCGCGCTGGCGCCGATCCAGACTGATTGGCGTTTCCACCGCCACCCGACACATCAGGTCGCCAGCACCGCCACCGCGCACCGGCGCCACGCCTTTGCCGCGCAAGCGGAACAGCTTGCCGGTCTGGGTGCCTTCCGGAATTTTCAGCTTGACCCGGCCATCCAGGGTCGGCACTTCCAGCTCACCACCCAGCGCCGCATCGGCGAAGCTGATCGGTACTTCGCAGTACAGGTGTTTGCCGTCGCGCTGAAAGATCGCGTGCTCGCGCACATTGACCACCACATACAGATCGCCCGCCGGACCGCCCATAGCGCCCGCCTCGCCTTCACCGGACAGGCGTATGCGATCACCGGTATCGACACCAGGCGGAACCTTCACCGACAGGGTCTTGTGCTCTTCCACCCGACCATGGCCATGGCAGGAACCGCACGGATCGGTAATCATCTTGCCGCTGCCATGACAGCGCGGACAGGTCTGCTGTACCGAGAAGAAGCCCTGCTGCATGCGCACCTGACCGATACCGCCACAGGTGGTACAGGTCACCGGAGAAGTGCCCTTCTTCGCCCCGGAGCCCGCGCAAACCTTGCAATTGACCAGGGTCGGCACCCGGATATTGACCGTGGTACCGCGCACGGCCTCTTCCAGATCCAACTCCAGGGTGTAGCGCAAATCGCTACCGCGCTGAGCGCCGCCACGCTGGCCGCCACGACCGCCAGCGCCACCAAAGAAATCGCTGAACACATCGCCGAAGATATCGGAAAAGTTTGCCCCGCCCGGGCCACCGCCGCCGCCCATCTGCGGATCGACACCGGCATGGCCGTACTGGTCGTAGGCCGCGCGCTTGCCGGCATCGGACAATACTTCGTAGGCCTCGTTGGCATCCTTGAACATGTCTTCCGACGCTTTATCGTCGGGATTGCGATCCGGGTGATGCTTCATCGCCAGGCGCCGGTAGGCTTTTTTCAGCTCCGCTTCGCTGGCGCCGCGCTCGACGCCGAGCACCTCGTAATAGTCACGTTTAGCCATAAGTCTTCAACACCTTTAAATCGTCTACTCCAGACACGCCAACGCGGGAGCAAGCTCCCGCGTGGCGGATCATGCCGGGCGCGACTCGCGTCATGCCCGGCCAGAGCGGCATAAGCTCGCGCTTATTTGTTTTCCTTGACCTCTTCAAACTCCGCGTCGACCACATCGTCGCCCGCGCCTTGAGTGTCATCTGCCTGCTGGGCATCCGCGCCAGGCTGTGGTTGCTCGGCATACATCTTCTGCGCCAGCGGGGTGGTGGCTTCGGACAGGGCATTGATCTTGGCTTCGATAGCGGCCTTGTCATCTCCCTTGATCGCCACTTCCAGCGCGCTTAGTGCGGTCTCGATGGCGGCTTTCTCGTCCGCAGTGGCCTTATCGCCTGCCTCGGTGAGCATCTTGCGCGAGGCGTGTACCAGTTGATCGCCCTGGTTACGGGCAGTGGCCAGCTCTTCGAACTTGCGGTCTTCCTCGGCGTTGGCCTCGGCATCACGCACCATTTGCTCGATTTCTTCCTCGGACAGACCGGAGTTGGCCTTGATCACGATGGACTGAGTCTTGCCGGTGGCCTTGTCTTTCGCGCCGACATGCAGAATGCCGTTGGCGTCGATATCGAAGGTCACTTCGATCTGCGGCACGCCACGCGGAGCCGGCGGAATCTCGGCCAGATCGAACTTGCCCAGGGACTTGTTCTGCGAAGCTTGCTTACGCTCGCCCTGCAGCACGTGAATGGTCACCGCGCCCTGGTTGTCGTCGGCAGTGGAGAACACCTGGGACTTCTTGGTCGGGATAGTGGTGTTCTTCTCGATCAGCGCGGTCATCACCCCACCCATGGTTTCGATACCCAGGGTCAGCGGCGAGACGTCGAGGAGCAGCACGTCCTTGACGTCGCCGGCCAGTACCGCGCCCTGGATGGCAGCGCCCATGGCGACGGCTTCGTCCGGGTTGACGTCCTTGCGCGCTTCCTTGCCGAAGAAATCGGTAACCAGCTTCTGCACCAGCGGCATGCGGGTCTGACCGCCGACCAGGATCACGTCGTTGATCTTGGCCACGTCGATACCGGCGTCTTTCAAGGCGATGCGGCACGGTTCGATGGTGCGCTGCACCAGGTCTTCAACCAGCGACTCCAGCTTGGCGCGCGAAATCTTCACGTTCAAGTGCTTGGGACCGGTGGCGTCGGCAGTGATGTACGGCAGGTTGACGTCGGTCTGTTGGCTGGACGACAGCTCGATCTTGGCTTTCTCCGCGGCTTCTTTCAGACGCTGCATGGCCAGCGGATCACCCTTGAGGTTCATCCCGCTTTCTTTCTTGAATTCGTCGACCAGGTAATCGATCAGACGGATGTCGAAGTCCTCGCCGCCGAGGAAGGTGTCGCCGTTGGTGGCCAACACTTCGAACTGGTGCTCGCCATCGACTTCGGCGATCTCGATCACGGAAACGTCGAAAGTACCGCCGCCCAGGTCATACACGATCACGGTGTGATCGCCCTTGGCCTTGTCCATGCCGTAGGCCAGGGCCGCGGCAGTCGGCTCGTTGATGATGCGCTTGACGTCCAGACCGGCGATCCGCCCGGCATCCTTGGTGGCCTGACGCTGGCTGTCGTTGAAATACGCAGGAACTGTGATCACCGCCTCGGTGACCGGCTCGCCGAGGTAATCTTCGGCGGTCTTCTTCATCTTCTTGAGGATTTCCGCCGAGATCTGTGGCGGCGCCATCTTCTGGCCGTTCACTTCGACCCAGGCGTCGCCGTTGTCGGCCTTGACGATCTTGTACGGCACCATCTGGATGTCTTTCTGCACGACGTCTTCTTCGAAACGACGACCGATCAGACGCTTCACCGCATACAGGGTGTGATGCGGGTTGGTCACCGCCTGGCGCTTGGCCGACTGACCGACGAGGATTTCACCGTCGTTGGCATAGGCGATGATCGACGGCGTGGTGCGAGTGCCCTCGGCGTTCTCGATAACTTTGACGTTGCCGTTTTCCAGAATGGAGACGCACGAGTTGGTGGTCCCCAGGTCGATACCGATAATTCTGCCCATCATCATTCTCCCTAAACTTGGATATTCCCGCCGCTGCGCTTTGTCAGCCGCGGTAGCACTAAAACGCTTGACTCATAAGTGGGGGCTATTCGCCGAATTTCAAGCTTGCTCGTCGATAGACGGCGGAGCTTCGGCCGGAGCCTTGCTGACCACCACCATCGCCGGGCGCAACAGTCGACCGTTGAGCAGGTAACCCTTCTGAAACACCTTGAGCACGCTGTTCGGCTCCACATTCGCGCTGTCCTGCATGGCCATGGCCTGGTGGTGCTCCGGATTGAAGGGCTCGCCCTGCGGGTCTACGGCTTCCAACTGATAGCGCTTGAAGGTGTCGTGAAACAGCTTGAGCGTCAGCTCCATGCCCTCGCGCACCGCCTGGATCGCCTGATCGTCCGGACTGGACAGCTCAAGACCGCGCTCCAGACTGTCGACGACCGGCAGCAGGTCACTGGCGAATTTTTCCAAGGCGAACTTGTGCGCCTTCTCTACATCCTGCTCGGCGCGACGACGCACATTCTGCAGATCCGCCGCCATGCGCAGCGCCTGATCCTGAGCGGCAGCCAACTCCTCTTCCAGCACCTGGATGCGGGCGTCCACCTGATCGCTCGAGCCCGTTTCGGCACCAGGGCCAACTTCTGGCAGCTGGATATCGTGAGTCTGTTCGTCAGCCATGGGTTTCTCCTCTAAAAATTCGACGCAAGTCTAAACTCGCGCGTCTGCCGCCTATATGGGGACAAATTCTGCAGCTTCAAGTGCGGCACAAGGATTGTCAGCCGAGAAATAAACACTGTATAAATATACACACAAAAGATCTGGAGGCCTCGCCATGCTGGTGCACCTGTCCGTACACAATTACGCCATCGTTGAACACCTCGACCTGGAGCTGGACAGCGGCATGAGCGTCATCAGCGGCGAAACCGGCGCCGGCAAATCGATCATGCTCGACGCCCTCGGCCTATGCCTGGGGGATCGCGCCGACAGCGGCGTGGTACGCCCCGGGGCCGACAAAGCGGATATTCTTGCCAGCTTCGACCTTGGCGATATCCCCGAAGCCCGCGCCTGGCTGGCTGAACGCGACCTTGAGCACGACGGCCCATGCATTCTGCGCCGGGTCATCACCGCCGAAGGCCGCTCGCGCGGCTACATCAATGGCTCGCCCTGCCCCCAGGGCGACCTCAAGGCTCTCGGCGAGCTGCTGATCGATATCCACAGCCAGCACGAACATCAATCCCTGCTCAAGACCGACACCCACCGCCGCCTGCTCGACGAATACGCCGGCAGCCAGGAACTGGCGCGCCAGGTGCAACTGGCCGCGCAGCGCTGGAAACAGACCAGGAGTGAGCTGCAGCGCCTGTCCAGCCTCGGCGACGAGCAACGCTCACGCCATCAACTGCTCAGCTACCAACTGGAAGAACTGGACAGCCTGGCCCTGGGTGAAAGCGAACTGGAACAGCTGGAGCAGGAGCACAAGAACCTGACCAATGCCGAAAGCCTGCTCAGCGCCTGCCGCCTGGTAATCGAGCAATGCAGCGAGAACGACGCCGGCAACGTGCTCTCGGCACTGACCGGCAGCCTCAACCGCCTGGGCGCCTTTCAGGGTCAACCGAGCGCCTTGAGCGAAGCGACCAACCTGCTGGCCAGCGCGCAAATCCAGGTGGAGGAAGCCGTTGGCGAGCTCAACCGTTTTCTCGACCACTTCGACGCCGATCCCGAGCGCCTGCAGCAGTTGGAAGAGCGCCTGGATGCGATCTATACCCTGGCGCGCAAGCACCGAATCCAGCCCGGCGAGCTGACCGCCATGCAACAGCAACTGTTCGAGGAACTGGAAGGCCTCAACGCCGACGACCAGGCCGCCGAACGCCTGAACGATGAACTGAGCGCCTTCGAACGCCACTACCAGGACAAGGCCGGCGAACTCAGCGCCCTGCGTCATCGCGCGGCCGGCGAACTGGCCGCGGCGGTAGAGCTGGAAATGCACAACCTGGGCATGCCCGGCGGGCGCTTCAGCATCACCCTGAGCGCTAATATCAACAGCGAACCACAGCCCAACGGCCTCGAACAGCTGGAATTCCTGGTCAGCGCCAACCCCGGCCAACCGCTCAAGACCCTGGCCAAAGTCGCCTCCGGCGGCGAACTGTCACGCATCAGCCTGGCCATCCAGGTGATCACCGCACAAACCTCGCGCGTGCCGACCCTGGTGTTCGACGAAGTCGATGTCGGCATTGGCGGCCCTACCGCCGAAGTGGTCGGGCAACTGCTGCGCCGACTCGGCGAACGCGGCCAGGTGCTGACCGTCACTCACCTGCCGCAAGTGGCCGCTCAGGGCCATCAGCACCTGTTCGTGCACAAGGTGCGCGGCAGCGATGCCACGCGCACAGCCGTGAGCAAGCTGGATAGCAATCAGCGGGTCGAGGAAATTGCCCGCATGCTGGGCGGCGTCGACCTGACCGAAGAATCCCTGGCCCACGCCCGGCAGATGGTCGGCAGCGCCCAAGCCTGACGGGGCGCTCAACGGATAAAGGCGATCCGAAGATCGCCTTTATCCTATCCGTGACCCGCTTGCGCGCTTACCTCTTCTTGCGCACGTAGAGCACCAGGTTGTGATCGACCATCTCGAAGCCGTGCTCTTGCACGATCTCCCTCTGACGCTTCTCGATTTCGGGATCGAAGAACTCGATCACCTCACCCGAATCGACACAGACCATGTGGTCGTGATGACCGCTGTCGGCCAACTCGAACACGGCATGACCGCCATCGAAGTTGTGCCGCACCACCAACCCCGCCGCCTCGAACTGGGTCAGTACGCGGTACACGGTGGCCAGACCGACGTCTTCGCCCGCTTCCATCAGGGCCTTGTAAACATCCTCTGCACTCATGTGGCGTTGCTCGGCGGAATCGAGCATCTGCAGAATCTTGACCCGCGGCAGGGTCACTTTCAGGCCAGCTTTGCGTAGTTCGCTATTTTCAACCATGGTCTGCTTTCTCGCGGAAGCGGCTTCGCAGCTTCCTTTATTGCGGGTATGATCGGGGTTTACGTTGCCCAGCCAAGATAGTGGAAGTCACCCTCCGATGCAAAAAACCAAGCTCCTGCAGACCAGCCTCACCCTCATGGGGCTCCTCGCGCTCGCCGGCTGTTCTTTCCCCGGGGTTTATAAAATCGACATCCAACAGGGCAATGTCGTCACCCAAGACATGATAGATCAGTTGCGCCCCGGAATGACCCGCAGCCAAGTGCGGTTCATCATGGGCAACCCGCTGCTGACCGACACCTTCCACGCCAACCGTTGGGACTACCTGTACAGCATTCAGCCAGGCGGCGGCAAACGCCTGCAAGAGCGCGTCAGCGTGGTCTTCAATGGCAATGAGCAACTGGCCGGCCTGTCAGGCGACTTCCTGCCCGGCGTCAGCCGCGACCAGGCCATTCTAGGTGAAGACGGCACCAGCGTGACGGCACCGCAAGCCACTCGGCAGCCGCAAACTGAAGAAAAGCCGGCCCCCGGCTCCCTGCTGGAACAAATTCAGCGCGAAGTGGATGACGTACAAACGGTTCCCGTACCAACCCCGGAACCGCTGGACAGCTCGCCGCAGTAACCCAGCCGGCACCACAGCCCGGAGAGTTCCGGGCTTTTTCATGTGCGACGACTTAACCGTCAGCCGTCTTCCTCGCCCGCCTTGGCCTGCGCCGCCTTGGCCGCACGCTGCTTGCGCACCTCTTTCGGGTCGGCGATCAACGGCCGATAGATTTCTACCCGCTCGCCATCCTCCAGCACTCGTTCTTGCGCCTTGGCAACCGCCTTGCCAAAGATCCCCAGCGGGCTGTTCGCCAGATCGAGACCGGGAAAGTGCGTCGCCATGCCAGACTGCTCGGCCGCCTGGCGCATCGTAGTACCGTACGGCAGGCTTAGGCGCAGCAGCTTCTGCTTATCCGCCAAGGCATAGACCACTTCGACCACGATCATCTTGCTATCCATAGGGTGGCTATCCATAGAGCTGCTTCGCCCTTTGACAGAAGGCGTCCACCAGGGTGTTCGCCGCCTGATTGAACAGCGGCCCAAGCGTGGCCCGCACCAGGGGGCCGGCATAATCGAAAGTTAGATCCAGACTGATCTTGCAAGCTTTGTCGCCCAGCGCCTTGAACAGCCACCGACCATGCAGCTGACTGAACGGGCCTTCCTCCAGATTCAGTTCGATCGACTCGCCCCAGACCAACGTGTTTCGGGTAATGAAACGCTGGCTCACCCCGCCCTTGGCCACTGCCAGACTGGCGCGCATATGGGTTGTACTGGCGTCCAGCACCTCGCTGGCCGAACACCAGGGCAGGAACTCCGGGTAACGCGCCACGTCATTAACCAGCTCGAAAAGAGCTGCCGCCGGGTACGGCAACAACGCCGACCGCTGAATATGAGTACTCATGAGCCCGCAACCCAATTCAATAGGGTGACTGTATTCATTTCATCAACTCTGCAACAAACACGATCAATATGCCCAGTGGCGCCACCACGCGGATCAGCCAATACAGCAGACCGAACAGCAGCGGATTGTTGATCGCCAACTCCTCGCGCACCGCTTCGCGCTTGAGCACCCAACCGGCAAATAGGACGAAGGCCAAGCCACCCAACGGCAAGAGAATGCGACTGGTCAGGTAATCGATGCTGTCGAAGAAATTTCGCCCGCCTTCGGCGCCCCACTGAAACAGCTGAAAACCGTCGGCCGTGAAGACGAAGAACTTGGCCTCGGCGCCAACATTGAAGGACAACACCGTGCCCATGCCAACCACCCAGCACAACAGCGCCAACACGCTGGTAACCTGCACCCGGCTGCGCCGGGTACGCTCGACCAGATACGCGACGGCCGGCTCCAGCATGGAGATCGACGAGGTCCAGGCCGCGACCAGCACCAGGATGAAAAACAGGGTACCCATGACCTGACCGAACGCGATGTTGCCGAAGGCCACCGGCAAGGTGACGAACATCAGCCCGGGCCCGGCGCCTGGCTCCATACCGGCGGCAAACACGATCGGAAACAGCGCCAATCCCGCAGTCAGGGCCACCAGGGTGTCGAGGATACCGACCGCCAATACCGTCGAGCCGATCGAGGCGCGCTTGGGCATATAGGCGCCGTAGACCATGATCGAGCCGACGCCCACGCTGAGAGTGAAGAAGGCATGCCCCATGGCAGCCAGCACGCCGTCGAGCAACTTGTCCGGTTGGAAGTCGAAGAGAAAATGAAAACCCTGCATGAAATGCCCGGTGGTCATGCTGTAACCCAGCAACACCAGGAGCAGGACGAACAACAGCGGCATCATGATGCGCAGGCTGCGCTCCAGGCCGGCCACGACACCACGGGCGATGACGACGCCAGTCAATAGCATGAACAGCGTGTGCCACAGGGTCAGCCGCCAGGGATCCGCCGTCAGCGTACCGAACGCAGCGCCCGCCCCCTCGGCACTGATGCCTTCGAATTGGCCGTCCCCCATAGCGATGATGTAGTCCAGCGACCAGCCGGCGATGACACTGTAAAAAGACAGGATCAACAACGCGGCAACCATCCCCATCAGCGCGGCCCACGACCATCTCGGCGAGGCTCCAGACTCTAGCGCCAGCGTTCGCAGCGCATTCACCGGACTCTGCCGGCCGCGGCGGCCGATCAGGGTTTCTGCCAGCATGATCGGCAAGCCGACCATGAAAATGCACACCAGGTACATGATGACGAAGGCTCCCCCGCCGTACATGCCGGTCATGTAGGGAAACTTCCAGATATTGCCGAGGCCTACGGCGGAACCGGTTGCCGCCAGGATAAACACCCAACGACTGGCCCAGGTACCGTGGATCGAAACCTTGTCGCTCACCATGAATACGTCCGATATGTGCAAAAGACGCGCATTGTCCGGGATTAACCCACCGCTCTCAAGATCAGGCTGTCGCCAGCAGGCCAACGACTCCTTATAATGCGCGCCCTATGGCTAAACAAAAGAAACACCCTCAAGGCACCATCGCCCAGAACAAGAAGGCGATGCACGACTACTTCGTCGAATCCAGATTCGAGGCGGGCCTGGTTCTGGCCGGCTGGGAAGTGAAAAGCCTGCGCGCCGGCAAGGCCCAGTTGGTCGACAGCTATGTATTGCTGAAAGACGACGAAGCCTGGCTGATGGGCTGCCACATCACCCCACTGAAGACCGCCAGCACCCACGTGATTGCCGACCCGATCCGCACGCGCAAGCTGCTGCTGAACAAGCGCGAGCTGGAGAAGCTGTTCGGCGCCGTGCAGCAGAAGGGTTACACCTGCGTGGCACTGTCGGTTTACTGGAAGGCGCATTTGATCAAATGCGAGATTGCCCTGGCCAAGGGCAAGAAGGATTTCGACAAGCGCCACAGCGAAAAAGAGCGTGACGCCGACCGCGAAGTGCAACGCGCCATGCGCAGCAAGGGCAAGGACGACTAGCAGGCCGTTGAAAATGCAGGCGAGGCAGCGGAGTTTACGAGCTGTAAATGAGCATTCCGAGCCTGTTTTTAACGCCGTATCGGCAACGCAGGTAGCTCCTCAACGGCCGGCTAAAGGCTGATGGAATGAGGGCACACCATTCTTCCCCCCACTTTCGTGTCAGTGGCCCTGGCGCCGCTGCGCCCGCGCCACGCGCTGCGCTTGCTGCTGCACTTCGGCGAGCACTTCCTGCACGTAGTCGATATGCCGATTGGACAACTGTCGCGCGTCTTCGGCCCGCCCCTCGATGATCGCCTCGTAAAGCGCACGATGCTGATCGATCAGCATGTCGCGAGTCTCGTCGCGCTGAGCGTACATGCCGCCGATATTGGTCAGCACGTTGCGTTTGAGCAGGTCGAACAACCCGCGAATGGTATGCAGCAACACGGCGTTATGACTGGCTTCGGCGATGGCCAGGTGAAAGTTCGCATCGGCCGCCCCCTCTTCGACGCGGGTCACTGTGCCGCTGCGGCTGTAACAGTCCTGCAGCGCGGTGAATGCCTCGTTCAGGCGTTGACGATCCAGTTCAGTGGCGCGCTGCGCCGCATAAAACGCGCAAGACCCTTCCAGGGTATGGCGAAACTCCAATAGATCGCGCTGGGCTTCCGGATTGTTCTCCAAAAGCTGCAACAACGGATCACTGAAAGTCGAGCCAAGCGATTCGGCAACAAAGTTGCCGCCGCCCTGACGGCTGACCAACAGCCCCTTGGCCACCAGCTTCTGAATCGCCTCACGCAGTGACGGACGCGACACACCGAACTGCTCGGCCAGCGCACGTTCGGCAGGCAGCCGCTCCCCCACCCGCAACGAGCCTTCCAAGATCATGGTTTCCAGCTGGATGACAATGTCATCCGACAAACGGCGCTGGCGCACCTGCCCTACCCCCATAGCCCAAACCTCACTGGTTTTACCACCTGTAACGCCCTCCTCAGGCTCTTGCCGAGCAAGCCTATAGCGGTGCTTCTAACCTTACAAGGCAAGCGCATGCGACCAAAGTAGTAAGCCTGCTAATTGACAGCTGCAAGCATCCACTTTTACTCTGGCCGCGCTGTCTTGTAAATTGGTATTACCAGTTTACTCGAATTTAAAACAATTCCAATAAGCTCACGAGGTGTCCCATGCCGGTCATAACCCAACCACTTGCCGCACCCTTGCCTCCGCATATACCCATGCGCATCGCGCGTCGCTAAGGAGAGACCGACATGTCAACTGGTCTTCTGGCTCTACTCGCTTTCTCTCCGATCCTGCTCGCGGCCATCCTGCTGGTCGGCCTACGCTGGCCAGCCAAGCACGCCATGCCGCTGGTCTACCTGGTAACCGCCGCCATTGGCCTGTTCGCCTGGGAGATGAGCGTCAACCGCGTACTCGCCTCGACCCTGCAAGGCCTGCTGATTACCCTGGGCCTGCTGTGGATCATCTTCGGCGCCATCTTGCTGCTTAACACCCTCAAACACTCCGGCGGCATCACCGCGATCCGTGCCGGCTTCGCCACCATCAGCCCGGATCGGCGTATCCAGGCCATCATCATCGCCTGGCTGTTCGGCTGCTTTATCGAAGGCGCCTCGGGCTTCGGCACGCCGGCGGCGATTGCCGCACCGCTGCTGGTGGCCATCGGTTTCCCGGCCATGGCTGCCGTGCTGATGGGCATGCTGGTACAGAGCACGCCGGTGTCCTTCGGTGCCGTGGGCACGCCGATCATCGTCGGGGTCAATACCGGCCTGGACTCGGCCACCATTGGCGCGCAACTGGTTGAGCAGGGCTCGTCCTGGGCCCAGTTCCTGCAGTTGATCACCAGTGAAGTGGCGATCATCCACGCCATCGTCGGCACCGTGATGCCGCTCATCATGGTACTGATGCTGACGCGTTTCTTCGGCACCCAAAAAAGCTGGAAAGCCGGCTTCGAAGTACTGCCGTTCGCAATCTTCGCCGGCCTGGCCTTCACCGTCCCCTACGCCCTCACCGGGGTGTTCCTCGGCCCGGAATTTCCGTCGTTGGCCGGCGGCCTGATCGGTTTGGCGATTGTCACCAGTGCCGCTCGCCTGGGCTTTTTGCTGCCGAAAACCACCTGGGACTTCGCCCCGGCGGACAAGTGGCCGAGCGAATGGCTGGGCACCGTAGAAATGAAGCTGGATCAACTGACCGCCAAGCCCATGAGCTCCCTGCGCGCCTGGCTGCCCTATGTGCTGGTCGGTGCCCTGCTGGTGATCAGCCGCGTAGTACCGCAAGTCGGCGCCGCACTGAAAGCGGTGGTGGTGAATTTCCCCGACCTGCTCGGCGAAACCGGGGTCAGCGCCAACTTCATGCCGCTTTATTTGCCGGGCGGCATCCTGGTTACGGTCGTCATCGCCACCTTCTTCTTCCACGGCATGAAGCTGCGCGACCTCGGCTCGGCGGTCAAGGAGTCCTCCGGAGTGTTGCTCAGCGCCGGTTTCGTCCTGCTGTTCACCGTGCCGATGGTGCGTATCCTGATCAACTCGGGCGTCAACAGTGCCGACCTGGCGAGCATGCCGATCCTGATGGCGCGCTGGGTGGCCGACAGCGTCGGTGGCATCTACCCGCTGCTGGCACCGAGCATTGGCGCCCTGGGGGCCTTTATCGCCGGTTCCAACACCGTCAGCAACATGATGTTCAGCCAGTTCCAGTTCGGCGTAGCCACTAACCTGGGCATCTCCGGCGCATTGGTTGTCGCGGTACAAGCGATTGGCGCCGCCGCCGGCAACATGGTCGCCATCCACAACGTGGTGGCGGCATCGGCCACGGTCGGCCTGCTGGGACGCGAGGGCAGCATCCTGCGCAAGACCATATGGCCTACGCTGTACTACGTGCTTTTTACCGGCTCGATCGCCCTGATCGCGATCTATGTATTGGGCGTTAGCGATCCACTGGTCGCTGGCTGACAAACGCTCTAAGCCGCGCCCCGGTGCAAACCGGGGCGCGTGCCATTCACGACCCCCGTATACCCAGAGCGACCGGCTCCCAAGTGCTTGGGGTCGGTCGCCTGACGAGAACAGCCTGCTCTTGGCACAAAGGTGAACCCGATGATCATTTCTGCCTCTACCGACTACCGCGCAGCGGCACAACGCAAACTTCCGCCGTTCCTATTCCACTACCTCGACGGTGGCGCCTATGCCGAACACACGCTGCGGCGCAACGTCGAGGATCTGGCCGACATCGCCCTGCGCCAGCGGGTTCTGCGCAACATGTCCGAGCTGAGCCTGGAAACCCGCCTGTTCAACGAAACCCTGGCGATGCCCGTGGCGCTGGCACCTGTCGGCCTGACCGGCATGTACGCGCGTCGCGGCGAAGTGCAGGCAGCCAAGGCCGCGGCAGACAAAGGCATCCCCTTCACCCTGTCCACGGTATCGGTCTGCCCGATCGAAGAGGTGGCGCCGGCCATCGACCGACCGATGTGGTTCCAGCTCTACGTGCTCAAAGATCGCGGTTTCATGAAGAATGCCCTGGAACGCGCCAAGGCCGCCGGCGTGACCACTCTGGTGTTCACCGTGGACATGCCGGTACCGGGCGCGCGCTACCGCGACGCCCACTCCGGCATGAGCGGGCCGAACGCGCCGCTGCGGCGCATCCTGCAGGCCATGACCCACCCAAGCTGGGCCTGGGACGTGGGCCTGCTGGGCAAGCCCCATGACCTGGGCAATATCTCCGCCTACCGCGGCAACCGCACCGGCCTGGCCGACTATATCGGCTGGCTTGGCGACAACTTCGACCCCTCGATCTCGTGGAAAGATCTGCAGTGGATCCGCGAGTTCTGGGACGGCCCGATGGTGATCAAGGGCATCCTCGACCCACAGGACGCGAAGGACGCGGTGAGTTTTGGCGCCGATGGCATCATCGTCTCCAACCACGGCGGCCGCCAACTCGATGGCGTTCTGTCGAGTGCCCGCGCACTGCCGGCCATCGCCGATGCGGTCAAGGGCGATCTGAAGATCCTCGCCGACTCGGGCATTCGTACCGGCCTGGACGTGGTGCGCATGATCGCCCTCGGCGCCGACACGGTACTGCTCGGGCGCGCCTTCATCTACGCGCTGGCCGTAGCCGGCGGCGCCGGGGTGAGCAACCTGCTCGACCTGATCGAGAAAGAGATGCGCGTGGCCATGGTGCTGACCGGCGCCAAGTCGATCAGCGAAATCAGCGCTGATTCGCTGGTGCGCGAACTGGGCCACTGAGCCGGCAGCATGCCAGTGCAGGAGCCGACTTGCTGGCGATACGCTCGTTTCGAGCCCGATCGCAGGCAAGCTGGCGGCTACAAACAAGTACAAAATAACTGACGACTTCCGGAGCGCCCATGAGCCTGTCCGCCGCCTTCCTCGCCGCCGTCGAGCGCCTGATCCCCCGTGAACGGCGCTTCGACGACCCGCTCTCGACCCTGGCCTTCGGCACCGATGCCAGCTTCTACCGGCTGATCCCCCTGCTGGTGATCCGGGTCGAATCCGAACAGGAAGTGGTCGACCTGCTCAAGCTGGCCAGCGCCGAACGAGTGCCAGTGACCTTCCGCGCCGCCGGCACCAGCCTGTCCGGCCAGGCCATCAGCGACTCGGTGCTGATCGTCTTGGGCGATAACTGGAACGGCCGGGAGGTTCGCAGCCAGGGCCGCCAGATCCGCCTGCAACCCGGAGTGATCGGCGCCCAGGCCAACGCCGTGCTGGCACCCTACCAGCGCAAGATCGGCCCCGACCCGGCCTCGATCAATGCCTGCAAGATCGGCGGCATAGTCGCCAACAATGCCAGCGGCATGTGCTGCGGCACCGCACACAACAGCTACCACTCCCTGGCCGGCATGCGCCTGGTACTGGCTGACGGCACCGTAGTGGACAGCGAAGACCCGCTGAGCGTGGCGCGCTTTAGCGCCAGCCACGCCGGCTTGCTCGAGCAACTGGCCGAACTGGGCCGGCAGACCCGCGCCAACGCCGCGCTGGCCGGCAAAATCCGGCATAAATACCGGCTGAAGAACACCACCGGCCTGTCACTCAACGCCCTGGTCGATTTCGACCAGCCGCTGGATATTCTCAGCCACCTGATGGTCGGCTCCGAAGGCACCCTGGGCTTTATCAGTGCGGTGACCTACGACACGGTGCATGACCATCCGCACAAGGCCAGCGCCCTGCTGGTATTCCCCGATGTGGAAAACTGCTGCCGCGCGGTGACCGTACTCAAGCAACAGCCGGTGTCCGCGGTGGAACTGCTGGATCGGCGCAGCCTGCGCTCGGTGGAGAACAAGCCAGGCATGCCGGACTGGGTCAAGGCGCTCTCGGGCAACGCCTGCGCATTGCTGATCGAATCGCGCGCCGCCAGCCAGAGCCTGCTGCACGAGCAGCTTGGGCAGGTGATGGCGTCGATCGGCGAGTTCCCGCTGGAAAAACAGGTCGACTTCAGCGAAGACCCCGCCATCTACAACCTGCTGTGGAAAATCCGCAAGGACACCTTCCCCGCCGTCGGCGCGGTACGCCAGACCGGCACCACGGTCATCATCGAGGACGTCACCTTCCCCGTGGAGGTACTGGCCGAGGGCGTCAATCGCCTGCTCGCGCTGTTTGACCAGCATCACTACGACGAGGCAATCATTTTCGGGCATGCCCTGGAAGGCAATCTGCACTTCGTCTTCACCCAGGGTTTCGACTCGCCCGAGCAGGTGGCACGCTACGAAGCCTTCATGCAGGACGTGGCGCAGTTGGTGGCGGTGGAGTTCGGTGGCTCGCTCAAGGCCGAGCACGGCACCGGACGCAACATGGCGCCCTTCGTCGAATTGGAATGGGGCACGGACGCCTACCAGCTGATGTGGCAGCTCAAGCGCCTGCTCGATCCGCAGGGCATCCTCAATCCGGACGCGGTGCTCAGCCAAGACCCGCAGATCCACCTCAAGCACCTCAAGCCGCTGCCGGCCGCCGACGAGATCGTCGACAAGTGCATCGAGTGCGGCTTCTGCGAGCCGGTGTGCCCCTCCAAGGGCCTGACCCTGAGCCCGCGCCAGCGCATCGTCATGTGGCGGGACATCCAGGCGAAAAAACGCGCAGGCCTGGACACCACGGCCCTGGAACGCGACTACCAGTACCAGGGCATCGACACCTGCGCCGCCACCGGCCTGTGTGCCCAGCGCTGCCCGGTGGGGATCAACACCGGCGACCTGGTGCGCAAGTTGCGCGCCCGCACCGCCAGCCATACCGCCAGCGCCACCTGGCTGGCCGAACACTACGCCACCGCCCTCAAAGGCACCCGCCTGAGCCTGATGGCCGTCAATACGGTGCGCAAGGTTTTCGGCGCACCCTTGCTGGCGAAAACCTCGGCGGGCCTGCGCAAGGTCTCCGGCGACCGCCTGCCGCAGTGGACGCCGGCCATGCCGCAAGCCGTAAAGCCGATCCGTTTCAGCCCGCCGGTCAGCGACGCGCGCCCGCGGGTGGTCTACCTGGCCGCCTGCGTGTCCCGTGCCATGGGTCCGGCATACGACGACGAGGAGCAGATGCCGCTGCTCGACAAGACCCGCGCGCTCTTGGAAAAAGGTGGCTTCCAGGTGATATTCCCGGACGGCCTGGACAACCTCTGCTGCGGCCAGCCCTTCGCCTCCAAGGGTTATGCCGCACAAGCCGAACACAAACGCCAGGAACTGATCGACGCCCTGCTCAAGGCCAGCCGCGGCGGCCTCGACCCGATCTACTGCGACACCAGCCCCTGCACCCTGCGCCTGTTGCAGGACGGCCTGGATCCGCGGCTGAAGCTGCATGACCCGGTGAAATTCATCCGCGAACAATTGATCGAACGCCTGGAATTCCAGCCGCAAGACAAGCCCGTGGCCGTGCATGTCACCTGCAGCACCCAGCACTTGGGCGAGGCGCAGGGGTTGGTCGATATCGTCCGCCGCTGTACCTCGCAGGTGGTGATCCCCGAAGGCATTCACTGCTGCGGCTTCGCTGGCGACAAAGGCTTCACCACCCCGGAACTCAACGCCCACTCGTTACGCAGCCTGCAATCGGCAGTGCAGCACTGCGACGAAGGCATCAGCACCAGCCGCACCTGCGAGATCGGCTTGAGCCAGCACGGCGGTATCGACTACCACGGCTTGGTCTACCTGGTGGACAGAGTGACCCGCGCCAAGCACTGATCACCTTGCCCCGCCCTGCGGGGCTTTGTTTATCTGGCTCTGTAGCCATTACCTGCGGCACGCAGGCGTACCTGGCTGACGAGGGAAAACAGACCAACGGCCAAAGGCTGCCAGCGGCGCTTTCTATACTGAGATTCCCAGCCGCTTAAAGGAGTATCACCATGCGCCGCCTAACCGCTTTCGTCATCACGGCACTGTTCAGTACTTCACTGTGGGCCATGCACTGCCCAGCAGATATGGCGAAAATCGACGCCATGCTGCAGAGCCATCCCCCTAGCGACGCGGCCGTGCTGGCGCAAGTGCAAAAGCTCCGCGCCGAAGGCGAAGAACTGCACAAGGCTGGCAATCACAGCAAGTCCGTTCAGGTGCTCGGCGAAGCCCTGCAACTGCTTGAGGCCAGCGAATAACCGCCCGTCAACGGCCTTGACCCAGCAGAGTCAGGGCCAAGCGGCGTACCTGAGCCAAGTCGATCGGCTTGGCCAGACATGCTTGCGCTCCGCGCCGACGCGCCTCGCTAAACACCGCTTCATCGGCTGTCGCACTGATCACCAACACGGGCACCGCGCGCAGGCGCGGATCGCGGCGCATGGCATCCAGCACCTGCAAACCGTCGCCGTCAGGTAAGTCCAGATCGAGCAACAGCAAGGTCGGCGTACAACCCTCCAGCTCGGCCAACGCCCACTGCACCGAACCAACCCCGCGCACATCGGCGAACTCGCGCAGCGCTTCCTGCACCACCTTCACGCATGCAGGGTGATCCTCGACACACAGCACTTCGGCTTTACGCTGTGGCTGCTCCGTTTCGACCAGCGGCGCAACCGCGGTCGCCGCCAGAGGAGCCGCAGCGCTGAGCAAGTCGATCCAGAAACGGCTGCCACTGCCGACCGTGCTGTGAAAACCCATTTCGCCGCCCATCAAGCTGGCCAACTCACGGCACAACACCAAGCCGATACCGGTACCAGGAATGCTCGAGTTTTCCCGCCCCAGGCGCTGGAATGGCTGGAACAACTGGGCCTGCTGCTCGCGAGTCAAGCCTGAACCGCTGTCTTCGACCCACAAACGGACGCAGTCCGAGCGCACCTCATAACCCAGGCTGATCAAGCCATGCGGGCTGTTGTACTTGATCGCATTGGACAGCAGGTTGAGCATCACCTGACGCAGGCGGCGCACATCGGCCTGCACATACAAACCTGCATCGACCTCCGCCAACACCTGCAACTGCAGGTGCCGCTGCTGTACTTCCGGCAGCACCAGTTCGGCACAGCCATTGAGCAACGCGCCGACCTCCACCGCCTGCAACTGCAACTGCTGGCGACGACTCTCGATACTCGACAAATCGAGAATATCATCGACCAGCGCGGTCAGATGGCGACTGGCATTCACGATTTCACGGGCATAATCCGCTTCCTGCTGGGCATCCAGCTTGTCTTGCGTCTCCATCTCGATCAACTGACCAAAGCCATAAATCGCATTCAGCGGCGTGCGTAATTCATGACTCATGCTCGACAGAAAACGGCTCTTGGCCTGGCTGGCGGACTGGGCCTCCAAGCTGGCTCGCCGCAACTCCTCCTGCACCTGCTTGAGCCGCGTGATGTCAACATGGGTGCCGGCGATGCGCAAGGCACCGCCGCTGCTGTCGCGCTCGAGTACCTTGCCGCGACTGAGCAGCCATATGTATTCACCGCTTGCATCGGCATAGCGGTACTCGGCCTCGAACCGATCCTCGCCACTGATCGCAAATAACTGGCGCAGATGGCGGACGCGCTCCAGGTCATCGGGATGCACACCCCGATTGAACTCACTGAAATGCATGCTCTCGACTCTCAGGCCGAAACGCTTGACGAAGTGCTCACTGAGCTTGATCGTCGCGCTCGGCACATCCACCTCCCACAGGCTCTCGGTGGTGCTTTCCAGCACCAGCTGCAGAATGCGCTGCGCCTCGTTCCGTTCGCTGTCGCTGGCCTGCAACTGCTCACCGGCCTGCTGCACAGCCTGCGCCATGCTGACCAACTCATCGATCTGGCTGGACGGCGCGCTGGGGTGATAATCACCCATGCCGAGTCGGCGCATCATGCCGACGATACCGGCAATCGGCTGAGCCAACTGATCGCTCAAACGCCGCGAGCGCAGCCACATCCAGGCAAAAAGCAGCAGATAGAACAGTGCCAGGCCGACGATCAACAGGTAGCCGATCTGCAAATAGCGTTCGGCCAGGCGGTTGGTCTCGCGGTAGATATTTTCCTCATCGACCACCAGCAGCAAACGCCAACCGGTTTGCGGAATCTCGCTCCAGGCGACCAACTGCTTGCGCCCACCGAGCATCACCTCCTGCACACGACCCTGACCGGATGCCATAGCCTGCAACAGCGGCTGCATATCGGTACGCGAGTTAAGGCTGAAATCCTCGGGTTTTAGCACCTCACGCCGCACCGCCTCGGCGTAGGAATACTCGGTCAGCTCGTGCAGAGCGAAGTCCTCCTCGCCGGCCTGCGGCAACGCCATGATGTTGTTCTCGCGGCTGACCAACATGGCATAGCCCTGCCAAGGCACGTCCAATTCACCGATCTCGCTGAGCATCTGGCCGACAGTAATATCCAGACCGACCACCCCCTCGAGAAAGTCATCGCGGTACACCGGCGCCACCGCCGACATCATCCAGCCCTGCCCGGCCGGATCGAGATAGACATCGGTCCACACCACCTCACGCGCCGGATTGTGCCGAGCGTCGGCCAGGTAATAGAAGTTGTAATTGGGTATCACCATGTCATGGGGATACTGCTCGGGGGTCATGAAGAATGGGTAAATGCGGTTGTAACTGTCCCAACTATTGAAATAAAGCGCACTGACCAACGGATTGGCGTCGCGAATCGCGCGCATTAGCGGGTCGACTTGCGACAAGCGCAGAGCCTTGACGTGATCCTGCTGCACCGCTGGCGTGCTGTTGGCATAGAACGACGCCGCGCGGCCATCATCGCTACGGCTATAAAACACCCCATTGCTGGTCGAAACATGCCGCCTGAGTTCCAGCGCATCGGGCTGGAAGCCGGTGTTTTGCAGCGCATGAGTCGCTGCATCACGGAAAATCCGCACCTGCGCCTCAACCGAGCGTAACCGACCGTCGATCACCTGCCCCTCGCGCGCCACCGCCGTGGACAAGTCCTCCAGAGCGCTCTGCTGCAGATGGCCGATTTGCGCATCGCGAATGGCCGCATTGCTCAGCAAATACACGGTGACCAACACCGTCTCCACCAGGATCAGCGGAATCAAGGCACTCTGCACAAAGGCGCGCCAAATCCACTGGCGCACGGGGTAACGCGATACTCGCGGCATAATCAGGTCTCTTCCCAAAGACATTGCACCCACTTCAAGCAGCAATCATAGCTGCACATGACTGGCAGCGTGCGCCTGAAGATTGCCCGGTCGACGCTACGGAACCTTTGCCGTACACTAGGCGTCCAACCTTCAAGTCACACAGCTTTGGGGCCGATTAGGATTCGACGCCGGTAGTGAAACTCTAGGTGCATGCCGACTTGGTAACAGAAGTCGTAAATCCACTGTTGCAACTTTTATAGTTGCCAATGACGAAAACTACGAGGGCTACGCTCTCGCTGCGTAAGCGGCGCGACTAGTCCTTCTGGTAGCTTCGGCTCCAGCGATCACTAGGGGATGCCTGTAAACCTGAAGTGATTGTCATGCAGAACAGGATCGCCGCGTAGTACGTTGTGGACGAAGCGGCTAAAACTTACACAACTCGTCCAAAGCACCCTGCCCGTCGGGCGGCTGCGGATTAACTCAATAGACACGGCTAAGCATGTAGTACCGAAAGTGGAACACTGGCGGACGGGGGTTCAAATCCCCCCGGCTCCACCATTTAGTCTTCCCAGGAAGACCCAGAAAAGCCGTAAAGCCTAGAGAAATAAAAGCTTTACGGCTTTTTTCTTGCCCGCGTCTTCCCACCTAATCCCAGGGCATCCCACGGTTGACGGGGGGCATATATGGGGGCATAAAACGCTCATCAGCTCGCTCGGAGAGGATGTGCCCCGACTTTTTCAACAGAATCGGTCGACTTCTGCCGGTCGTGACAGGTTTGAGTCGACCCGAAGCTGTTTGTCGTTTCAGACAGAAACGCACAGATTTATGCTTTCAGCGTGAAACCCTTGGCACGATACCAACCTGCATGCCGAATGGATTAAACACACTATTCAAGGTCTGAACGGTTGGGTTGCTTTCATCATGTTCTAGCTGCCGCAATGCACGCAGGGAAAGCTTGCACATCTGTGCGAACCTTACCTGCTGCAACCCAGTCACTTCCTTGCGTAACCGCCGAACTGCCACCCCGATAGTAATTTCTCCAGAAGCCAACTGCTCCTGTAACTCGTTGAGAATCCGGTTGCGCTCAAGGATGTCCATTAGATGAGCCCCCACTTATTGAACCGCTGAGGGAGATCCCGCAGCGCTACGCGAGGGTGGTTCATTGTCGCAGCGGGCAGCCCATCTGCACTCAACAAATCAGGCAAGGCCAGGAACATTTGAGCCGCAGCCCTGAGCCGCTGAAATAGCTCATCAGAGCTGATCCACTCCGCAGTCTCATCGCAGGCGGCCCTCCAGTCGACCTCACCCGCCAACTCAATGTGCTTCGGCCACTTAGTTGTGCGCGTGACACCTTCATCATCCATGACCATGGGGGCCAGATCATAGATTGGGGCCAGCCTCATGCCCTGCTCATTCCTAAGGATGGAAGTGTTTCGACCATGATTGTCTGAATTACCAAGAATCTGATTCAGCAGATCACGCTGCATGTACTCGAACACCAAATCACCAACCTGCTCAGCCTGCCCAACGCCTTGCCATAACGCGACCAGGTTTCGTAGCACCTCTGAATGCGACATATAGCTTCCAGCCTCAGCAACACCAGACAGAGAGTACATCGACTCAACGGCAGTTCGACCCACTCCTGCAACACTGACTTCGCGATCAAAGCGATGCATCCACAGGCTGGGCTTATTGCCCTCTTCCAAAGCCAGCCCTTCTGCGGCAACTGTATCGAGCCCCAACCGCCGAACCGCTCGATAGAAGCAATACTCGCTACGGAGAATTTCCTGATCCGTCCGACCCGCCTTGTTACGTGCAAATTTCACAAACCAGTGCTGTGCAGCATCTGCATCCGGCAATACAGCATCAGGGTGCAGGGCACCATGACGGTCTTCAGTTAACAGCAGCTTGGGAGCCTCACCGCCCGCCCCAGTAGCACCGCCAATGGCAGCCCCCTGCTCATAGGCATACTCTAGGAAGCGTGAGTCACGGCTGACCACTTCCTGACGTGTGAACCCCAACACAGGACTGCCCGCGATAGCGTCTGCGGACTCTTTGATGCGCAGATTTCCAATAGGTGCAGGCGTACAGCGCCCCAACAGGAACAGATCTAAGCTCAGACCCTCCGGACGTTCACCACTCAAGCGTTTCAGCAAAAAGCGTCTGGCCGCCCCTGCAGGCAAAATATCGTAAAGAAAAGCAGGGGCCCTCTTACTCCGCCAAGAGTCCCAGCCCAGAGGTACAGCTGCACTGACCGCGCAATCCAGGCGACTGCCGATAGCGTCGAGGGAGCTCACCAGATAGCTCTGCTCGTATCCATACGCACAAGGCCCATCCAGCCCTAGGTCAGGCTGTTCGAAGCCAACCCCCATGGCATCCTGCCATCTTCCACCTGCATAGATTTGTAGAGTCAGCTTGTGCATAGCGATTACCGGCAACTTAATGCCTAAAATCTTAGCCAAGCCATGGACAAAAGGCAATTAAATGCCTGAATTACTCTATTGGGCCCACAAAAAGGCATTTTAATACCCATAACTATCCTGTTTTAGACAGCCTCCTACAGCAACACCGTGCGAATTCAACTCCCCCCCCCGGCCCACCAAACATACAAACGAAGACGTCCACGGACGTCTTTTTTTGTGCCTGAAAACCAGTAAATACGGGACTCCCAGCGCTACCAGCATCCGCAGACGCCCATCCGCAACCAGAGCGCTTAAAAACAGCCTCGGGTTCACCAGAACGGTTACGACCAATTCGACCCAGGACGGCCGGAAAGGCTTTGCCATCAGAGAAGCGAATCGGTTTGGAGATAGAGAGCGATTTGAGAACGGGGTTTTGAGTGTAGTAACCAAACCAGTCCAGACTGGATGGATCGAAATACGCAACCAGAACCGCCGCCGGCAATGTTTCCTGCGCGTATTTCAGGCGGCAGGTCTGTATCTAACCCGGCTCACAGACAGCCAGGCACTGATCAGTGCCGATGGCTTTTCCCTACATGGGTGTGGCCATTATCTGGAAGCGCACTGACTCCACCAGCGGTGTTCAGTCGCTGAAGGATTCCACACTCATCTACGTCCCGCTCAGAGGCGCAGCGGTGTCGTAACTCGACCAACTGTTGTTGTAGCGCCAGCAAGCTGGTCACGCGTGTTTGCACATGCTTGATGTGCTCATCCACCAAGCTATTCACCCCCTCACAGTTTTCCTCTGGCCGATCCATCAGCGCGAGCAAGCTTCTGATCTCCTCCAGGGTCATGTCCAGTGTTCGGCAGTTACGGATAAACGTAAGCCTCTCAAGATGCTCGCTACTGTACAGGCGGTAATTACCCTCACTGCGGGCCGGGGCCGGCAGCAGCCCTTCGCGCTCGTAGTAGCGAACCGTTTCCACCTGGCAATCGGCAAGCTTGGCCAACTCTCCAATTTTCATAACTCACCTCTTCGACAAACGCTTGACCCTGTAGTGGCTTTAGGGTGTTCACTTTGCAGCATTGACCAATGAGGATACCTCCATGACTGGCTGCTGCGGTGACGAACACAAATCTGAAGCGGTTCTAAAGGATGTCTGCTGTGCCCCCAGCGAGACGATTAAGTGCTCCTCCGTTACGGCCACCGCGGCAGATGCCATGCCCAGCGCCAAGTTCAGCAGCTTTCGCATTGAGCAAATGGACTGCCCAACGGAAGAAAAACTGATCCGCGGCAAGCTGTCCTCACTACCCGGCATCAGTGGGCTGGAGTTCAACCTGCTTCAGCGCGTGCTGACGTTTCGCCACACAACGGATGCACTGCCAGCAGCATTGGACGCCATTCGCGACCTTGGTTTCACCCCAGTGGTTAAGGGTTCAGCGCCACTAAACGAAGACGGCCAAGGAGCCCCTCGCAAGAAGGCCTGGTGGCCCTTGGCGCTTTCGGGCGTGGCCGCCGTATCGGCTGAACTGCTGCACTTCGCCGAGCTTGCGCCAGAGTGGGTGGTGGCTGGCGTGGCGCTGCTCGCCATTCTGCTGTGCGGCCTGACGACCTATAAAAAAGGTTGGATTGCCCTGAAGAACCGTAACCTGAACATCAATGCGCTGATGAGTATCGCGGTGACCGGTGCGGTGCTGATTGGGCAATGGCCGGAAGCGGCCATGGTCATGTTCCTCTTCACTGTCGCCGAGCTAATCGAAGCGAAGTCGTTGGATCGGGCTCGCAATGCCATCCGTGGCTTGATGGAGCTGACCCCGGAACGCGCCACGGTGCAGCAGGCCAACGGCACATGGCTTGAAATCGAGGTTAAAACCATCGCAGTGGGCGCGCTGGTGAGGGTTCGCCCTGGCGAGCGAATCGGCCTCGATGGCGAGGTGACCGCTGGCAACTCCACCATCAACCAAGCGCCCATCACCGGGGAAAGCCTGCCTGTGGAGAAAACCCCCGGCGACCCGGTTTTTGCTGGAACTATCAATGAGGCCGGCTCACTGGAATACCGGGTCGTGGCCGCCGCCGCTAACACCACGCTGGCCCGCATCATCCATGCGGTTGAGGAAGCGCAAGGCTCTCGCGCCCCGACCCAACGCTTTGTTGATCAATTCGCCAAGGTGTACACCCCTGTCGTATTCCTATTCGCCCTGGCTATCGCCATTGTGCCGCCACTGTTTATGGCCGAGCCCTGGTACGACTGGATCTATCGCGCACTGGTACTGCTGGTTGTCGCCTGCCCTTGCGCCTTGGTCATCTCGACGCCGATCACCATTGTCAGTGGCCTGGCTGCGGCTGCGCGCAAAGGCATCCTGATCAAAGGCGGGGTCTACCTGGAAACTGGCGGCAAACTCGGCTTCCTGGCCCTCGACAAGACCGGAACCATTACCCATGGCAAGCCAGTGCAGACCGACTACATGCCGTTGCTTGAGCAGGACTCCGAGCGCTATCGCACACATGCCGCCAGCCTCGCCAGCCGGTCTGACCACCCTGTCTCGCAAGCGATAGCCAAGCATGCCACTGAGAATGGGCTGACATTTGCCACCGTTGAAGGATTCGAAGCCCTGCCGGGTCGAGGCGTACGAGGCACCATCGAGGCCACGGATTTGCACCTGGGCAACCATCGCCTGGTGGAAGAACTTGGCCTCTGTTCAGCGGAACTGGAAGCGACGCTGGAGCGCCTCGAACGCCAAGGCAAGACGGTGGTGGTGCTATGTGATCCGCAGCGTGCCATTGCCCTGTTCGCAGTTGCCGACACCGTCAAAGACTCCAGCCGCGAAGCAATCGAAGAACTTCACGCGCTCGGGGTGAAGACCACGATGCTGAGCGGCGATAACCCGCACACAGCAGAAGCCATCGCAAAGCAGGTAAGCATCGACGAGGCGCGCGGCAACCTCCTTCCGGTCGACAAGTTGCAAGCCATTGAAGCATTGCAGGCGCGCGGCTACGTCGTCGGGATGGTCGGCGATGGCATCAACGATGCTCCGGCGCTGGCGAAGTCTGAAATCGGTTTCGCCATGGCCGCCGCCGGCACGGACACGGCCATTGAGACAGCGGATGTAGCATTGATGGATGACGACCTGCGCAAGATCCCGGCCTTCATCCGCTTGTCCCAACAAACCGCAGCCATCCTCAAGCAGAACATCGTGCTGGCGTTGGGGATCAAGGCCCTGTTTCTCGCCATTACCCTCACGGGTCAGGCCACCATGTGGATGGCCGTCTTTGCCGACATGGGCGTCAGCCTGCTGGTGGTGTTCAACGGCCTGCGCCTTCTTAAAAAGTAGGAACGGAGGATTGGAGATGAAAGCAGCATTGCAACTCGCGATTGAACAAGCGTTTCAACAGGCCGAGCACGCCATGCGGGAAATGCGCAGTGCAGATGCCTTTCAATGGCTGGAGCGCACGCACATCCTGACCCAGCGCCAGCCCTTGCTGCATGCCAGATCACACTGGCTGATGCTCACGCTCGGCTGGCAGGTTGGCGATTATCGCGAGGTTGCGGGGCAAATACCTCGTATAGTCGCGGCCCTGCTGTTCTCCAAAATCTGGGTGCCCATCGGCAATACAGGCCGCTCCAAGGTCAGTGCTTTCACGCCCATGCCGGTTCCGGAAGAACTACAGGCCTTGCTTGCAAACGACGCCCCGAAGCCATCCGACCGGTGATCGCGCCCATGCAAATCGATCCCGCCACCCGGCTTCCTTGCTCACTTGCCGATGTGACCGTCATGATTCGCAGGGAAGGGCACGCTAAACAGGCTGTTTAGCGCACCTATCGTTTCTTGCTGTTAGGGAAACTCCGAGCAAGTCCCCTCCGAGCGGCTGAAAGAGCGCATCCGCTGAACCCGAGCACTGCCCCATGGCCTGATGAGTTTTCCGATGCCGAGCACGCCAGAAAACGTAACCAGACCCGGCGCGAACGCTTCCTCGTCGACACTTAGACGAGCATTTCAGGCCACCCAGGCTTCACAAAATTAGCGTTATAAACGCTGGCACTTAGCGGACGAAAACCTCCACGACTTTCGGTGTCAACACAGAGTCCGTCTATGATTAGCGGAGCAAGGAATGATCAGTGCCGGTCGACATGACTGTCACTCAACTGCTGAAGGAGGCCGGACAGCCTCTGACCTTGCAGATCGGCCCAGGTTATTGGTTCGACAGCAGCAGGAATGATCCGGATGACGGGGGTTTGCGCGCAGCATTCACCTTGTTACTCCCCAACATAGCCATACCTGTCTGGCATCAAAATCGACAGCAGGGCTGGACACTCGATCCAACGGCACTCACAGCGCGTCACTCTCGGTATCCATCACAACCATTGGCAAGGAGCGTCACCGATGAAAACAACGCACGTAATGCTCGGCGGTCTGCTGGCCGCCATGATGATGCTCGGCGGATGCGCCAGCAAAACCGTCAGCCAGTCGGAACACTCCGGTTTTCTTTCCAGCTATGACGGATTAACTAAAACCCAGACCGCCAGCGGCAATACCGTAATGCGCTGGGTCGACCCGAATTTCAATGTCGCCAATTACGATAAAGTCATTTTCCAGCCGGTAAGTTTCTACCCGACGCCCCTGCCTAGCGACCGCCTCAGCCAGGAGACGTTAAACGACCTGCTCAACTACACCAATACTCGTCTGAGCGGGGCACTCTCCAAGCGCCTGCAGCTCGCGAGCCCCAACTCTGGGGCGCGGACGCTGGTGTTCCGTGGCGCGATCACCGGCGTCGGTGCTGCCACCCAGGGACTCAAACCCTATGAAGTGATTCCGGTAGCCCTGCTGGTTGCCGGAGCAATGACTGCGGCGGGCAAGCGTGACCAGAACACCGAGCTGTATCTGGAAGGCGAGTTGGTCGACAGCGCCACCGGCCAGCCCGTTCTGCGGGTCGTACGCAAAGGCATGGGCAAGACACTCAGCAACGACAAACAGGCGGTGACCGCGGATGATCTGCGCTCGGTAATCGATGATTTGACCCAAGACGTGCTGAGCTTTAAATAATCAGGACGCTTCGACTCGGCGGTACTGGCCGCGCCGAACCTGAACCTGAACCTGAACCTGAACCTGAACCTGAACCTGGGGACTCATCCCCCTTCGCTTGGGCCAGGTGCAGTGAACCGCCCCGGTTTTTCCGGAGGCTCCAGCTCTTGAGAGGATGGAGCCCGGCAGCAACAGAAACATGCCGAGCATCAGGCCGATGCGCTTTCGTTCGGCGAGGCAAAGGCTGTATACGCGCGTCCTCGGCTTGGGAGGCTGGGCGTTCTAGCGATACAGCTCGCGGCGGAAGATCAGCGGCGCGGCGCCGCGGTAGACACCGAAACGGGCCAGCCCCCGGGCCGCCTGGCGACCGCTGCCGTGCCAGTCGTACAGCAACCAGCCAGGGGTGGCCGGCAGATAGCCCTGCACCGCGCCGTCGTTGCCCGCCCCCGGCGCGCTCAAACGGACAACACCCAGGCCGGCGCTGGGACCGAGCAGGCTCGGCGTGGTTTCGCCGTTGCTGAGGTTGCCGACAAAGCCCTGCAAGTCCGGCATCCCCAGCAGCGCGGCGCTGCAGCCGTCCTCTGCTTCGACCTGGAAACTGCCGCCGGCGATGGCCTGCCAGCTTTCCAGGCGCAGCGCCAGATCCAGCCCCTGCAGCTCCGAGCCGTGGGCATTGCCCAGACTCAGGCGGCCGAGGCGCAGCTGACTGCCGCCGAAGTCGAACGCATAGCCCTGGCAGGGCCCGCCTGCGCCATAGCAGGCGCCGTCCTGGTCGGTCAGGGCGCTGGCGGGAAAGCTCAGGCGGATGGCCGCCTCGAACGGCAATTCGTCGCCGGTGGGCAGCACGGCCGGCGCATAGCTCAGCTGCTCGCCGCTCCAGCGGAAGCTGCGCGCCCCGTCGCCGTCGTCCACGCCGCCGAGCGAAGCGCTGGCCGTTCCCGTGCGCAACAGCCGCCCGGCGGCGTCCAGCGCGGGCGTGCCGGTGACCGAGGCATAGTCGTCATCCGGATCGAGCACATCGTCCAGCCGCGGCGGCGTGTTCAGACGCCAGAACGGGGTCTGGTCGTAGTTCAGGGTGACCCCGCCGCCACGGTTGAAGCCGGTCACGCTGAGCTGCGGCTCCTGACCAATGGCGAAGTTGATCGGCTGGCCCTGATAGCTAAAGACGCCGCAACTGGGGGTCAGGCTGGCGCTACCGGCGGCGCCCAGATAGGCCGGGGCGAAGCGTCCGACCAGGCCGCTCTGGCCGCCACCGACCGTCTCGCCGAAATAGCCGTTGGCCGGCGGCGTGGCGCTCAGCTGGAACACGCCGACCTCCGAGAGACTCTGGCTGACGCTGGTCTGAGCGCCGAGGGCATGCGCGTAACTGGCTACCCCCAGCATGCCGTTGTTGCCGCCGGCCGGCGCCAGCACCTGGCTGCCCAGGACGATATTGTTCAAGCGGAAGTTCGGCGTGACCAAATTGTCCGCCAGCTCCGCCGCCGTCAACGGCTCGCCATCGGCCTGCCAGGCCACCGCCTGAAGCCGCAGGCTGAAGGGGTCGCCGGCGCGCACGCCCCCCGGATACAGCGGGCAATCGCTGCCGACACCGGCCTGGCTGCAGGTCGAGTCGGTCTGCAGCAACAGGCCGTAGGGCTTGCTGACGAACGGATCGGCCCCACTCATCACCAACCCGGCCTCCTCCCCGGCGATCGGTGCATAGCGCACATTCAGGGTCATCGAGCCGGCATCGGCGTAGTGCACGCGGATAGTCGTGCGTGCGCCCGCGGAAAAGTCCAGGTCGATATCGCTACCTGGCGCGCTGTCGGCGATTGGCGTGCCATTGACCCGCACCGTGCGCGTGCCGGTATTCGGGTCGCTGTAACCGAACCAGAACTGCAGGGTTCGCGTGCCGGATTCGAAAGCCGGCACGCAGGTCAAGGTGCTGTCGTCCTTACGCACCGCGAACAGCCCGACTGCGGCCGATTCGCGGTTGGCCAGCAAATTGGGCACATCGAAGATAAAACCGCTGTCGGCGAAGCTCACCGTGCAACTGCCAGCGAGCCCGCCAACCATACAACGCAACGGGTTGCTCGCCGCCGGCGTGGCGCTCAGGCCCAGGGGCACGCTGCCGGCGCTGGTCAGGCGGTAGTGCACGGCGGCGCTGCCGGTGAAGCTCAGCGGATTGGCCGACCAGTTGCCGGCCGGGGTCAGGCTGGCCGTGACCGGGTTGGCGTAGCTCGCGCTGCAGTCGCTGTTCTGGCAGGCGCGCAGGGTGACTGCCAGGGGGTTGCAGGTCAGCGCCTGATTGCTGGCGAACTCCAGGCGGTAATGATCCGGCGCCGGGTTGCACAGCGCCGGTCGTTCCTGGATCAGGGCGAGGATTTCGGCGTCGCTCAGGGCGCGGTCGTACACCCGCAGCTCGTCCAGCGCACCATCGAAATAGCGCCCGGCAAAGCCCTGATCCTGACCGACCTGGAAGGGGTCGTTGTTGAGCAGCGGGGTGCCGCTGAAGCTGGCGCTGCCGGCTGCCACGCCGTTGATGAAGATGCGCTGGGCGCCCGGACTGAAGCGGATCGCCACATGGCTCCAGGCATTCAACGGCAACGCGGCGGTGCTGTCGAACTCGCGGGTCGCCGAGGGGCCGGTGGTCTGCCACCACCAGTTGATCCGACCATTGGGCTTGAGATGGAACTCGTAGTTCTCGTCCTTGGACAGAATGCTCATCAGGCCACTGCTCGGCAGGCTGGCGGGTCTGACCCAGAGGCCGATGGTGAAGCTGCCGCCGAGGTCGAGCAGGCTGCTGTCGGCGATCTGCAGATAACGACTGTCGACTGAGCGGAATTCACCGTAGCGGCAGGTGCCATAGCCGTTGCTGTCTACGGCCAGCGCCGGCGTCGTGCCCGCAGTGCTGGCGCCGTTGTAGGCGCGCCCGTGCAGGCCATTGGCGGAGCTGTCGAGCACCTCGCCGGCGGCGCCGCTCCAGGCGCTTTCGTTCATCCGCCAGCTGAGCAGCGGCGGAGCCGCAGCGCCGCATAGGCCGCCGAAATCAGCCAGGTCAATGGCCGCGGCGTTGTAAGTGAGGCTAGTGTTGCCCCCCGGCGTGGAGGTGGCGCCGAGCGATGTGATCGCCCCGTTAAGGCTCAGGTTGTTGCCGAAACTGATCCCGCCGGTGGCATAGACATAGCCGGCGATGCGCACGTTGTTGCCCAACGACAGGCTGCCGTTGACCACCAGGATCAGGTTCTGCGGGTTACCGCCGGCATTCAGTTGACTGTTGTTGCTGAGCGTCAGGCTGCCGTTGACCAATACCCGCGTGCTCGCCCCGCCACTGGCCGTGAGCGTCCAGCCGTTGCCGGTGCTACCAGCGCCGAAGTAATGGTTGCCGGCCCCCAGGTTACGGTCACTCGCCCCCAACGCCGGCGAGCTTTGCCACGTCAGCGCGCTCAGGTCGAGCTGACTGCTGCTGGTGCCGGTGATGCTGGCGGGGAATACCGAGGGGCAACTGGCCGCCAGCAGCGCCGGGCTGCACAGCGCACCAATCAGCATCAGCACGATTGCGGCAAGTCTCATGCTCTAGCGCTCCACAACGGCGGTCAGACGGCGAAAAGCATAGTCCGGGCGGCTGCCGGGCACGCCGTTCTGTGCCTCGGCGGTGAGGCGGAAGATCTGCACGGCGGAGCCGTCGACATCGATGTAGTCGTCGCGGCGGCAGTCCACGCTGAGACTGAACTCGCCCAGAGTGCTGCCCGTCAGGCTGGGCGTGGCAGCCGCGCAGCTGCCGGCATTGATAGCCTGGCTGATGCCCCACTCCAGGCCGGCCCGCGCCGCCTGGTAAGCCCGTGCCTGCTGGATCGACAGGCTGTTGCTGCCGTGTTGGGTCGCGGACAGGCGCGCCATGGCGAGCACCACCAGGCTGATGACGATCATCAGAAACAGCGCCGCGACCAGGCCGAAGCCGCGGGCCGGGTTGGGCCAAGACCGATCAGGGCGCATTGTCGACATGCACCTGTTGCAGCAGTTGCAGGGTTTCGCCGGCCTGGCTGATGCCCAGGTTCAGGCTCAGCAGGCCGGCGCGCTGGCTGCTGCCGGGCTGGTAGGCGAAGTCGCAACTGCCGACGCTCAGCGCCACCGGCTGCGGGTTGGAGCCGGCCGGTGGGCTGACGGGCAGCGCCGCGAGCAACTGGTTGTAGCTGTAGCGCAGCAGTTGGCCGCCGCTGCAGCGGTAGCCCACCACCGCACTGGCCAGGTACAGGCGGCGCTGCGGCGAGGCGAAAGCGAAGCGGAAACCGCCGGCCGGCAGGTTGCCCAGGGCGATATGGCTCTCATTGGCCGGCGCCCCGGCGAGTGCCGTGAATCTGGTGCCGGTCGGGGTGATCACCCCCGGGTTGCCCGCCGCCCAGACGTTGCTGCCGGCAACCGGATTACCGCCGGACTCGGCGCCGATGTTGTACAGCACCAGCCAGCGTGCGCCTGCCGGGTCGAAGCCGGGATCCAGCACCTGCACGCTGTCGCAGCGCCCGCCAAGGGTGGTGCTGGCACAACTGCCGGCAAGATCGTTGGAGAAGCGCAGGCCCTCGCCGTCGTTGCGGTTGGGCCGATAACGCGCCGCGTCGTGGATCAGCAGCAGCTCCAGGGCACGGCCATCGGCCGACACCCGCAGCGAGTTGGGCACCGCCAGGCGCACCTCGCGGCTCATCCGCTGCAAGGCGCCGGCGGCCTGATCGACCAGCTCGCCACGCCGGCTCTGGGCAACAAAACCTTCCAGGGGGCGCGACAAAGCGCTGGAGATCATCACCGCGACCACCCCGGCCAGGGCGATCACCATGACCAGCTCGACCAGGGTAAAGCCAGGCTCTCGGCTTATGGACATTGCTCGACCCCGGCGCTGTCGCGCTCGCCATAACAAGTGCGAAAACCGCTGAGCGACAGCTGCCGATTGGCCGGGTCGGTCACCGTTACATCCACCCGCAGGGCCGGCACTCCGTTCCAGTTGGCCAGTTGCTGAATGGCCACCTGCACCCGGTAATTGGCCAGGGCGGCGGGCGCTACGCCGTTGAGGTCACGCGCCCCGGCATCGTCGAGGCCACGGTAATCGCAGGCATCGTTGAATTGCCCACGGCTGCCTGGAATGGCCTGGCAGGCCGACAGCGTAGCGGGGTCGAGATAGGGCAGCAGGAGGATTTCCTCCAGGTAGGCCTCGGCGATGGCCAGGCTCTGCTGGCGCAGCAGCGGGTCGGCCGAGCGCCCGGTGATGGCGGCCATGGCGCTGTACAGCGCGGCCGCGGCGATGCCGATGATGACGATGCTGATCACCAGCTCGACCAGAGTCATGCCGGTTTGGCGCCTCATTGCACCAGGCCCGTAACAGGCGTCACGTTGATGCTGAAGCTGCCAATGGTGGCGCTCGCCGCCACTGAAGGCTGGCCCTGCGAGGCGAACACCACGGGGAAAGTCGTGGCCGTCACGCTAACCCCGGAGGGCAGCGCAGCGGCAAAAGGGGTCTGGCCATCAGGCCCCTGCACATCGTTGTAAGTACCACTGGTGCAGGAGGCGGCCTGGCGCACGCGGTAGCCGCCGGCATCCAGGCTGACCTGGGTCAGGCAACCGCTGGCCACGGCCAGCTTCTGCGCGTAACGCACGGCACTCAGGCTTTCCTCGAAAAACAGGCGCTCGTCGAACACCTGTCTGTCGAAGAAACGCGGCCCGACCACGGCCGCGAGGATGCCGGTGATGACGATCACCATCAGCAACTCGACCAGGGTAAAGCCGCGCGCCGCCATATCAGCAATCAGCAGCCAGCCGTGGTAGCAGCCGTGGGTGCAGTTATCACCGGAGCAGCACCTGCCGCCGCAGCCTCGTAGGTGAAGGAGCAGGTTGCCGGGGTGGGCGCGCTGGCCACGCGGATCACCAGCGGGTTGGCGCCGCCACCGGTGGTGGTGAAGTCAGCGGGTGCCAGTTGCGCCGCCGCGACTATGCCACCGGCGTTCGCGCGCGGATAGAGGTTGGTCATCAGGATATTCACCCCTTCCATATTGACCGCAGCGTTGGCCGTATTGCCACGTGCCAACGCGACGGAGTGGGCCACCGCCGCCGCCGAACGGACGGACGCCAAAGCACCGTTCAAGGTAGCAATGCGGGCATCCTGCCCCAGGTTGGCAAACCGCGGCAGGGCAAAGGCCGCCAGAATCCCCAAGATCACAATAACCATGATCAGTTCGATCAGGGTGAAACCGCTCTGTTGTTTTTTCATTTTGCTACTTCCTTGGTTGGGTCAATTGAAGCTGTAGGTCACGTCGCCGTTCGCGGCGTCGTAGACGATGGCGTCGTCGGCGCCATCGAGCTGATAGCTAAAGGTGCATTGCTGGCCGGCCTGGGTCGCCCGGTAATCGCTACCAACCGCGCCGGCCACGCTGGGCGCCGTGCCTTGCAGGATATTCTGCCAGAGGTCGATGCAGTCCTGGACGGAGGCGATGGCGCTGCCGCCGTCGATGCCCACCGGCCAGCCGCCGGTGTTGACGTCGACATTGGCGGCGCCGAAACCGCCGACATTGATCTGGCAGGCGGCGCCCGCACAAGCGCCGCCCTGGCTGCCGCCGTTGCGATTGAGCTCGTACTGCACACGCACCAGCGCCACCGCCGAGGCCAGGGCGCCGGCGGCGCCCCTGAACGCCGCCTGGTGGGCATCCTTGGTGGCATTGATAAAGCGCGGCAGGGCCACGGCGGCGAGGATGCCGAGGATGGCGATCACCACCACCAGTTCGATCAGGGTGAAACCCTTGCTGTGTTTCATGCGTATCCCTCAGTCACTTAGCCGACCCAGCGCAGTCAGTTGCGCCGCCGGTACCGCTTGCAGTTCCAGGGCGAAGGCCGCATTTGCCCCCACAGGCATTCCAGCAGGAAGTGCCTGCAAGCGCCAGGCCTGCACTTCGCCCCGTTCATCTATCCATCCGCTGGCGAACCGGGCCCGGTACAACACCCAGGCCCGCGCCGGCAGCCAATACCAGCAACCGCGCCGCGCCGGTTCGTCCGCGGCCAGTTCGCCGCAGTAATTGTCCTGCTGCCAGCGTAGCAGCACGAACGGGTTGCTCGTCCGCCAGGCCGGCTCCAGCACCTGGCCCCTGGCCCCTGGCCACGCCTTCGGCCACCAAGCCATTGAGGCTGGCGACCAGGTGCTCGCGGGTGGCCTCCAGTGCGCGCCGCTCGCTCACCTCGGCGATCTTCCAGGCCAGGGCCAGCAGCACCCCGAGCAGGATCGGCGCGCTCAGGCTCCAGCCCAACCGGCGTAGCCGGCGCACGTCATCGCGTGCCCCATAGTCCGCCCTCACCGCCCCCCCTTGGCCGCCGAGGCCAGCTCCCACATGGGCAGGAACACCCCCAGCGCCAACACCAGTACCATCGCGCCCATGGCCACGATCAGAATCGGCTCGATGGCGTCGGCCAGCTGCTTGAGGTCGTAGTCCACCTCCTGCTCGTAGAAGTCCGCCACCTCGACGAACAGGTCGTCCAGCGCACCGGTTTCCTCGCCGACCGCCATCATCTGCAGCACCAGCGGGGTGAACAGGCCACTGGCCGAAGCCGTGCGGGTCAGCGCCTCGCCCCGCTCGACGCCCTCGCGCATGCTGAGGATGGCCTGGCCGATATAGCGGTTGCCGACGCTGGCGCTGTTGATCGACAGGGTCTGCAGCAGCGGCACCCCGGCGCGGTACATCATGGCGAAGGTGCGGGTAAAGCGGGCCAGGGCGATGCGTTCGAAGACCCCGCCGACGATCGGCAAGCGCAGTTTGATCCGATCCCACTGCAGCGCCCCGGCCGGCGTCTCGCTCCACTTGATGAAGCCGTAGATCGCCCCGCCGCTCAGCAGCGCCAGCAACCACCAGAACTCCTGGAAGAATTGCGAAGTGCCGATCAGGATCTGGGTCGGCAGCGGCAGCTCGGCCTTGAACTGGGCAAACACCTTGGCGAAGGCCGGAATCACGAACATGTTGATCACCACCAGCCCCACCGCCATGGCGCTGAGCACGAACAGCGGGTAACGGGTGGCCTGCTTGATCCGCTTGCGCGTTTCGCGCTCCAGCTCCAGGTAGCTGGACAGCTGACGGAACGCCTGGTCGAGCTGGCCGGTGTTCTCGCCGACGCTGATCATGCTGATGAACAGGGTGGTGAACACCTTAGGATGGGCGTTGAGGGCCACGGCCATGCTCATGCCGCCCTCCAGGTCGGCGCGCACCGCCTGCAGCACCTCGCGGAAATAGGGGTTGCGGTGCGACTCGGCCAAGCCGCCGATGGCGCGGATGATCGGCACTCCGGCCTTGCTCAGGCTGTACATCTGCCGGCAGAAGATGATCTGTTCGTCGAGGTCGACACGTTTACGCTTGAGGCGCTCGGCGAGCTGCGCCCAGGCATCGCTGCCGCCGCGTTCGGCCTGCGCCTCGATGGTCAAGGGCGTGATCTGCTGGGCCAGCAGCTCGCCGGCGAGGGCCTCGGCCGAAGCGCTCTGGCGACTGCCGCTGACTTTGCTGCCCTGAGCGTCACGCCCGGTAAAGCGGAACTGGCTCATGGCGACAGCCCCTCCGGGCTACGGGCACGCGACAGCATCAGCCCAGCGCCTCGTCGGTGAGGGTGGCGCATACCTTCAGCACCTCATCCACGCTGGTTGCCCCGGCCAGCGCGTAATCCAGCGCACAGGCCGCCAGCGGGCGGTAGTGGGCGCTGGCCTGGGCCGCCTCGGCAAAGCCTTGCGGATCGTTGCGGCGCAGGGCGGCAACCATCGGCTCGTTGATTTCCAGTAGCTCGAAGACCCCCAGCCGCCCGGCGTAACCGGTGTTGTGGCACTGGTGGCAGCCGACGCCGCGCTTGAACCGACGCCCGCTCAGCGAGGCGCCGTACAGCGCCTCCAGCCAGACCAATTGGCGCGGTTCTGGCGCGTGCTCCTCCATGCAGTTCTCGCACACCCGGCGCACCAGACGCTGGGCCAGTACGGCATTCAGCGCGGTGGCGACGAGGAACGGCTCGGCGCCCATATCGACCAGGCGCATGGCCGAGGTCAGCGCATCGTTGGTGTGCAGGGTGGACAGCACCAGGTGGCCGGTCAGCGCCGCGCGCAGGCCGATCTCGGCGGTTTCCTGGTCGCGCATCTCGCCAACCAGGACGATATCCGGATCCTGGCGCAGGGCGGCGCGCAGCACGCGGGCGAAACTCAGGTCGATCTTGGCGTTGACCTGCACCTGATTGATTCGCGGCAGGCGGTATTCCACCGGGTCTTCCACGGTGATGATCTTCTTCTCCGGGCTGTTCAGCTCGGAGAGCCCGGCGTATAGCGTGGTGGTTTTGCCCGAACCGGTCGGACCGGTAACCAGTACCAGGCCGAAGGGGCGCTGCAACAGACGGCGGAAACGCACCAGCATATCCGCCGGCATGCCACTGGCATCGAGCGTGGATACGCCGGAGGTCTGGTCAAGCAACCGCATCACCACCGACTCGCCGTACTGCACCGGCATGGTCGACACGCGCACGTCGATGTTGTGGTTCTTCACCCGAATATTGAAACGACCGTCCTGCGGCAAGCGTTTTTCCGAGATATCCAGGCCGGACATGATCTTCAGGCGCATGACCAGCGCCGAGGCGACCCGCGCCTCTTTCATCACCTGCTCGTTAAGCACCCCGTCGATGCGCTGGCGAATCCGCACCACGCCCTCGTCCGGCTCGATATGGATGTCCGAGGCCTTCATCTGCACCGCATCCTCGAACAGCGTCTGCAGCAGGCGCACCACCGGCGCATCGGAGTTGTTGTCGGCGCCCAGCTTGGCCAGGTCGAAGTCGCTGTCCTTGAGCTCGCCTTCCAGTTCGCCGGCAATCGAGGCGATCTCGCTGCTGCGCCGGTACAGGGTGTCGAGGGCGGCCAGCAATTCGGCCTCGCGTACCACCGCGGGCGCCAGACGCAGCTTGAGAATACGCTCCATCTCGTCGAGGGCGAACAGGTCGAGGGGGTCGGACATGCCGACCAACAGGCCGCCGCCCTCGCGCGACAGGAGGATCACGCGGAAACGCCGGGCCACGGCCTCCGGCAGGCTCTGCACCAACTGCGGATCGAGCTTGAAATGCTTGAGGTCGATAAACGGAATGCGCAACTGCTCGGACAGTGCGGTGAGCAAGCGCACCTCGTCGACAAAGCCCAGGTCGACCACGGTGCGACCGAGTTTGGAACCGGTGCGTTTCTGCTCCTGCAGCGCCCGCTGCAACTGCGCATCGTTGAGCAAACCGGCCTCGATCAACAGATCGCCCAGGCGCACCTTGCGTTGGCGTACGTCTTCCTGCGTCATCGTTGTCCTCCGAGCGCCGCGGCGCGTTCGCCGACGAAGCGCCGCGCGCTGTCGTCCAGGCCCTGCCCTTGCAGCGCCAGACGATAGTGGTTGGCGGCCTCGCCCGGCCGATCCAGTTGTTCCAGAGCTATCGCCAGACCCAGCTGCCAGGTCGCCTGGCTCGGGCGCAGCTCGATCATCTGGCGGTAGAGCGCGGCACTCTGCTGCCATTGCCCGGTTTGTTGGTAGCTGGCGGCCAGCAAAGCGTAGTAATTCGCTTCCTGCACCAGCGGCGGCGCGTACTGCTCGAGGGTCGCCACAGCGCCCTTGGCGTCAGCGGCCTGTAACTGGCTGCGCGCGAGCAGCACGCGCAGCTCGCTGTCCTGCGGCAACCGTTGCAGCTGCGCCGGCAACCAACTCAGCAGGCGCTGCTGCTGGCCGTCGGCCAAGTAGGCGCGCGCCAGCCAGCGCAACACCTCGGCATCGTCGCCTCGCTGGCGTTGCAGCTCCTCCAGCAGGCGGATCGCGCGCGGATGATCCGCGTCGAGCAGGGCCTGGCGCGCCAGGGTCAGCGCATCCGGCTGGTAGGGCGCGATCTTCACCTCGGCTCGACTGGCGCGGCGCTCCGCCATGGCCTCTGCATCAGCCTCTGCTTCAGCCTCTGCTTTTGCGTTGGCCGCAACGGCCGCGGCGGCGGGCTTGCGCGGCGCCTCGGCGGCCGCTCCCAGCGGCGCGGCGACCCAGGCCGGCAGTGGCGCTTCTTGGCCTGCGCTGGCCGGCTCGGCGAGCGGCAGATCGTCCATCTCCGGCGCGGCAGCGGCCTGCACCAGCGGCGCATTCAAGGGCACCTCGATCCACAGCAGCCAGCGGTCGCCAGCCGGCTCCAGACGGTCGCGCACCTCCAACTGGTCGCCCAGGCCGACCAGCAACACCTGCACCGCATCGCCCTTCGCCTCGACATCCCAGGACAAACTGCGGCCGTCGCGCTGTATGCGCCCGTGCTGCGCCTCGCCAGACCATTGCACGCCAGTCAGGCTCAAACTGACCGCGCCACTTTCCTCGGTGCGCCGGTAAGGCACCGAGCGGCTCAGCGGCAATTGCAGCACCAGGCCGCGGCTATCGTGCTGCGGCAGCACGTCCAGCAGTTGCGCGGCGGCGGGCTCGGTGACAACCGGGGCGGGCGCTACGGGGGCCAGCGGCGCTGCCGCGCCGAGTTGACGGCCGAGCAGCACCGCCAACAGCCCGAGCAGCACCAATGCCGCCAGGCACCACAGGCCGCGAAGCAGCCAGGCGAGGTGCACGCGGCGCGCCGCGCCAGTCTCGTCCACCGCGTGCAAGCCATCGAGCCGCAAGCGCTCGCCCGGCGCAGCGCGGCGCTGTTCCAGGTCGCGCAGCATATCGTTGACCAGGCTCATCGCAGCCACTCCTGCCAATCCGCCAGCCAGGGCCAGGCGCCGACCAGCAGCGCCAGCACTCCCGCCGTCAATCCCCAGCCCAGCCATGCCGGCCTGCGCCGCAGGAAAGGCCGAGCACCCTCGGTGTCCAACTGGGCGCGCCGCACATGGTTGGCCGAAACCTGCCGTCGGCCTTCGCCGTAGGCGGCCATCAGCGCCTTGTGCGCCAGGATGTTGAGCAACCGTGGGATGCCGCCGCTACCGCGTACCAGGCGGCGTACTGCGGCGGCGGCGAACAGCGGCTCGCCGCGGTAGCCGGCAACGGCCAGGCGCTCGCTCAGGTAGCGCTGCACGTCCCGCACGTCCAGCGGGCGCAGGCGGTAGGAAAAGGTGATGCGTTGGCGCAGCTGGCGGAACTCGTTGCGCGCCAGGGTTGCGTCCAACTCCGGCTGACCGAACAACACCACCTGCAACAGCTTGGCCCGCTCGGTCTCCAGGTTGGTCAGCAAGCGCAACGCCTCCAGAGTCGCCGGCGGCAGCACCTGGGCTTCGTCGATCAGCAGCACGCAGCTCTTGCCGGCGCCGGCCAGCTCGATCAGGCGCCGATGCAGGGCCTCCAACACGTCATGCGTGTCCAGCCCGTCGATGCCGTCGATGTGCAGTTCCCGGGCCAGCGCCCGCCGCAACCCCTGCGCGCTCATCCCCGGGTTGGGCAGATAGGCCAGTTGGTAGTGCTCGCCGTCCAACCGATTGAGCAGCGCGCGGCACAGCAGGGTCTTGCCGGTGCCGACCTCGCCGGTGACCTTGATAAACCCCTCGCCCTCGCCAAGGGCCACGCGCAGCAGATTGAGACAGGCCTGGTACGGCGCCAGCTGCACCAGGAAGTCGGTGTTGGGGGTGAGCGCGAAGGGCTTCTCGCGCAGGCCGAAGAAGGCTTGGTACATGGCCCTATCTCAGCTCACTGAAGGTGGCCGCGCTCCTGCGCAGCTCATCCAGCCACACCTCGTCGCTGACCACCTGCGGACGCATCAGAATGACCAGCTCGCTCTTCTGCAGGGCTTTGCGCTGCTGTTTGAACAGGTTGCCGAGCACGGGCAGGGTGCTGGCCCAGGGCACATTCGCGTCGGTGTTTTCGTTGTTGTTTTGCAACAGGCCGCCGATCACCACCACCTGGCCGCTGCGGGCACGGACGATGGAGTCGGACTGGCGGGTGGTGGACAACGCCAGCGGCAGGTTGAACACGTTGTCCTCGCCCAGGACGATGAGCTTGTTCTGATCGCGCACCCGGCTCACGGTCGGCCGGACATGCAGGGTGACGGTGTCGTTCTGGTCGATCTGCGGCGTCACGTCCAGGGAAATACCGGAGAAGAATGGCGTCAGGGTGATGTCCTGGGTCGGCTCGGTGACTCCGGCGGCGTTGGTGGTGCTGCTGCTCGACGACACCTCGGTGACGAAGAACTCGTCGGTGCCGACCTTGATCACCGCCTTTTGATTATTCAACGTGGAGATTCGCGGGCTGGACAGCACACGCACCTCGCCCTGGGTCTCGAGCAACTGGATCAACCCGGTGAAGTCGCCGACGGTGAGCAAACCGCTGAATACCCCGCCGACCCCGATCGGGCCGTTCAGCGCCTCCCCCGCCAGGCTGGTGCTGAGATCGCCGCCCAATTGGTCCCAACTGATCCCGGCCTGGAAGCCGTCGGACAACTGCACTTCGAGAATCTTGGTTTCGAGAATCACCTGACGCTGCAGGTTTTGCTGTGCCTGCTCGAGAAAGCGCGCCACGCTCTCCTGGTCGGCACTGTTGGCGCGCACCACCAGCAGGCTGGCCTGCGGGTTGATCACCACGCTGTTGCCGGGCTCAGTGCCGACGATCATCGTCACCACTTCGCGCATTTCCCGCCACAAATCGACGTCGCTGGAGGTGGTGACCTGGCTGGCATTCAGGGTGGTCACCGAATGCTCGCTGCTGCCGCTGCTGCTGCCATTGCCGTTGCTGCTGCTGTCGCTGCTGACCACCTGGCCCGAGCTGACCCGGGTGTCGGACTGGCCGAGGCGCTGCAGATTCAGGTAATTGAGGTCGTAGCTGCGGGTGATCGCGCGATTGGGCAGGATCTGGTAGCCATAACTGGTGCGGCGGAAGTCGTAGCCATAGCTGTCGCGCACCGCCGCCAGCACCTCTTCCAGGCTCACCCGGCGCAAGCTGAAAGTGATGGTGCCGGTGACCTCCGGGTGCACCACCAGGTTTTGCCCGGCCCCGTCCATCAAGCTGAGAAAGAAGTCGCGGGCCGGCATGTCCTTGGCCGCCACGTCGAACCGCGGGCTTCGTCCCGGACTGGCGGCGCTACTCAGCGGCGGAATCAGCGCGGCTTGCACGGCGAGCGGCGGCGCCACCTTACTCTGTGCCTGGGCCTGCCTCAGGCTCTCATCGAGCAGCCTGCCGCTCTGTTCGTAGAGCTGCCGGTCGCCATCCTGAAAGGTTTGGCAGGCGCTCAGCAGGCAGGCCAGGCTCAGCAAACCGAGGCGCGGCAGGCCAAGGCTAGACAACATTGAAGTCATGGGCATCATCGGCTCGGTTGCATAACGGGTTCGACCAGGCGTAACAGCTGGCGCTGGCCCTGGCGTTCGATCAGTACGGATTGCGGGTGAATGGCCAGGACACGGGCACCGGCATGCTCGTCGCCGACGCGTAACAGCGCGCCGCCGATCATCGCCTGGCTACCTTGGGCGCCACGCAAGACCCCCTGCAGTACCGGCGCGACGGCGGACTGAGCCGAGTCAGCGGGCACCAAGAGCAGATTGGCCGGCGGTTGCGTGGGGTCGAGACCGACCGCCTTGACCAGGCCGCTGGCCAGCAGCAGGCCGAACAACATGGCTCTAGACACCGACCCACCCCGCTTGGCGACTCAGCGTATAGAGCTTCAGGCTGATCTGCGCCCGGCCTGGACCGGCTTCGCCGACCCGGTAGTCGAGGCTGTCCCAGTTGAGCTTCCAGCCGCTGTCCTGAATGGCTTGCAGGTAGGTCAGAAGGTCGAAGTAGCCGCCTTGCAACTGCAGGCGCAAACCGTGCCGGTAGAGGGTCACCGGTGCCACTGCAGGCGCCTCCCCGGTTGCTTGCGGCGCATTGCCCACAGCGGGCAGCCGAACCGGGTCGCTGAAGCTTTCCAGGCCGACCAGGCGCAAGCGCGGCTGGGATCGCAGCAAGTCCTCCAGCACCGCCTGCATCTTCTCCGGGGTCACCAATTCGGCGGTGCCCTCATCGATCCGCCGGATCAATTCCTCGCGACTGGCCGAAGCCGCCAGCAACGCACTGCGGTAGGCGATGTCCGGGGCGGAGGCGAGCTTGCGCTGTAACTCGGCGAGGCCGGCTTCGGCCTCCAGGCGACGCGCATCGGCCAGCTGGTAGCTCGACTCCTGCTTGGCCAGCCGAGCCGCGAGCGGATCGCCGATCAGCAGTAGATAGAGCATGCCGCACAACACCAGGCCGACCGCGAAAGCCAGCCACTGCTCGCGCGCAGCCATGCCCCGCCAACGTTGCAGCCACTTATTCATCGGCCTTCTCCTGATCCTTGGCGCGCGAAGACAGGTCGAAGCGCAACAGCTGATCGCCCTCGCGCTGGATATCGAATCGAGCGAACTCGCGCCCCTGGAATACGCTGTTCTGGCCGAGGCGCTGCAAGTACTGCGGCAGCAGTTCCTGATCCTGGCTGCAGCCTTGCAGGCGAATCTGCTGGCCACCGTCGCTCAGGCTGATCGCCTCCAACCACAGGCCGCTCTGTGGGTGCTGCTGGGCGAGGGCCTGCAGCGGCGCGACGAAACCGTTGTTGCGCTGGCTGGCCAGCACTTGCAAGTGACCGATCAGCCGCTGCAACTGCTGGTTGTCGATTTCCCGCGCCGTCAGCTCGCCCGCTAGGCGGCTGTCCAGTTGCGGCTCGACGAAATTCGAACTGGCCGCGGCCAGGCGGGCTTCCTGCTCCTGTGCGGCCACCTCCGCCAGCTCCAGGCGCGCCGCGCCCTGGCGCAACTGCCAGCCCTGCCAGGCAGCATGCACGACGCAGAGCAGCGCCAACACGCCAAGAGCGGCGAACATCTGCAGCCGCTGCGGGCCGCTGCGGCGCTTGCGGACCACTTGGTACAGATTGAGGTTTTGCATCAGCCGGCCTCCTGGCGCAGCGCAGCGCCCACTGCGGCCGTGCAGTAAGCCTGCTGCAACTCGTCCAGCTCGGCAGCCGCCTGGGCGGGGAACAGCTCGCGCAGGTCGAGCGCCTGCAGCTTCACCGCCAGCCCGCTGGCCAACGCCTGCAGCGTGGCCGCGCCGTCGCGCTTCATCGGCAGCAGCAGCAGGCGGTTGATATAGCCCTTGCCCAACTGGCTCTCGAAGTAGTCGAGGGAGCGCTGGATATCCAGGGTGATCGCCGTGGCATCTTCGCCGGCCTGGTTCAGACCCTTCTCGATGCGCCGCGCCATATAGAGATCGGCGCCATGTTGCACGGCGATCAGGCCTTCGCTGGCGCGCAAGCGCAGCAGGGCCAGATTCATGCCCTCGGCGCCGGCCAGAATGCCGAGGTTGCGAAATGCCATTTCGGTGACATCGAACGACTGCGGCCTGAGCCCGGCCTGACGCAACAAGTCGGCCCAAGCCTGCATGCGGGCCTTGCCCAATACGGCGCAATAGGCCATCCGCGAACGGCCGCGGTAGGCATCGCCCGGCAGGCTCAAGGTGTCCAGCACAACCTGATCGAGCGGTTCGGCGATTAGATCCTTGACCCGCCAGCGCATGGCATCGCGCAGCTCTTCGGCGGGCACCTCGGGGCTGTCGAGCAGGAGCATCTGATAGGTGGCAGGGTGCAGCACCAGATTGACCGGCATGCCGCCGAGCCCCAACTCCTCGACCAGGCGGGCCAACACGGCCGGCTGCTCAGCCGGCGCGGCCGGGCGGAATTGGCAGTCGAGCAGCCGCGGCGTCTCTCCAGAAGGACGCGCCACCCGGGCGACGGCGATACCCTCAGGACCGGTTTCGATACCCAGTAATCCGTCCGCTATTGTTTTCTTTTTCGCGAACCAGCGCACCTACAAGCTCCCCTAATGTAACCGTTAGCCACAGCCTGCTAGGCTACTCACAGAGCAACCGTCGGCCCTGACCGGATGCCCCTAAACCCTGAAAGCAAAATGCTATCAACCGGGCGCGAACTCTAGCATACAAACCGCTGGCGGCAGGATATTGGCAGACGCCGCGAATCGCGACCAGTGCCAGTTTGCCCCCCGACTACGCCTGCTCGCTGAACCGCAATAACCGGGCTGGAAACGCTCTCGCTACGGCGCTCGCTATTTTCACAAGCTCTGAGCAAACCCCATCCGCGACTGTCTTCTATCCTGTAGTAGCCCACAACGGAATACCCAACCATGCCCAGCAACACCGCTCTCCTGATCCGCGCCCTGCTCTACAGCCTGCTGCTCAGCCTGGCGGCGTGCAGCAGCCTGGGCCAACGCGACCCGTTGCGCATCGACCTGGTTGGCCTCGAGCCACTCGCCGGCGAAGGCCTGGAGATGCGCTTCGCGGTGAAACTGCGGGTACTCAACCCCAATGACGCCGCCATCGACTACAACGGCGTGGCCCTGGATCTGGAGGTCAACGGCCAGCCGCTGGCCAGCGGGGTGAGCGACCAGCGCGGCCAGGTGCCGCGCTTCGGCGAGGCGCTGATCAGCGTGCCGGTGAGCATTTCCGCGTTCTCGGCCGTGCGCCAGGCCTGGGGCGCGGCCGGTTACACGCCTGGGCAAGGCCTGCCCTATCAGCTGCACGGCAAGCTGGCCGGCGGACTGTTCAGCACCTCGCGCTTTACCGACAGCGGCACCCTGAATTGGCCGGAGCCCGCGAGCGCGCCGTAATCGGCCGTTGCCGCCGCGGGCTGACGGCCGCAGTAGGTCGGAGCTTGTTTCACCGCCTCTCAGGCCTGCATCAAACTTTTCAGCCAGTCCCGTGGCGATAAGCCGCAGCTGCGACTGAACACCCGCGACAGCGCTTCCGGGCTGGCATAGCCGACCGCCGGTGCGACCAGGCCCATGGGCTTGCCGTGTTTGAGCAGGCTCTTGGCCAGGCTCAGGCGCCACTCGGTCAGGTAGTCCAGCGGCGTCATGCCGACCGCCTCGCGGAAGTTCACCGCAAAGCGCGCGCGCGACATGCCGGCCCGTTGCGCCAGGCGTTGCAGAGTCCAGCCGGCCTCCGGTTGCTCGTGCATGGCATTGATCGCCTTGGCCAGGCGCGGCTCGGCCAGCCCGGCGAGAATTCCGGCCTGCAGCAGATTGGCATCCATGGCGTGGCGCATCAGCAGGATCAGCACGTACTCGACCAACCGATCGATAGCCGCCTGGCGCCCGCAATGATCGGCGAAGGCCTCGTCGAACAGCAGATTCAACACCGGTTCCAGGCTGGGGATCTGCGCCAGCGGCACCAGCATCTCGGCGGGCAGGGTGCGCAGCAACGGGTTGCCCAGGCCGCCGCCGAAGTCGAAGGTGGCGCACAGCACTTCGGCTCCCGCCGGCTCCTCGGCATGCAGGCGGTGGCTGCAAGGCCGGGGCAACAGCAGCAACGACGGCCGATCGATCTCGTAACTGCGCATCTGCGGCCCGGAGACCCGCAGGGTGCCGCGGCGCAACAGGTGCAGATAGCCGACGCTGCCGCCGTCGAACTGCTCGGAGAAGCCGCACAGCGGCCCGCTATGAAACACCTTGGCGCTCAGGGTGAAACGACTCAGCAAGGGGGAAAGCCGATCCATTCGATACCTCCTGCTAGATTTAAGAGACTATTCATCATCACCAATATCGCCTTCTCGGTCAAAGTGGATAGCACGCCACCACCACTCGAAGGACTCGCAATATGCCTCGCATCGCTCCCATTGACCTCCAGCACAGCGACGCCCATACCGCCGCCGCCCGCGAGGCGGGTCTGGATGACGGCCTGATCCTCGAAGTCGTGGCCCAGGTGGCGCTCAACGTACCGACCGACTTCAGCAACAACCTGGCGCACGCCGGCGTCGACTTCCCGCCGGTCAACCCCGCGCTGTAACGGCTCGGCGGCGCCTGCGAGGGCGCCGCCGTTTCTCGTCCCCACAGAGGAGCATCCTCATGAAGACCCTAGCATCCCTCGCCATCGCCCTCGCCAGCCTCAACGCCAACGCGGCGGATTTGGCCGAGCACACCTTCGGCACCTACGTGAATGACCAAGGCGAAATCAGTCTGCCCGCCGATGCCCGCAAGAGCTGGAGCCACCTCGGCTCCTGGGTGGTGACGGACGAAAAGGCGCCCGGTTATGGCTTCCATGACGTCTACAGCCAAGCCGAGGCAGTCGAGGCCTACCGCCAGACCGGGGAATTTCCGGACGGCGCCGTGTTGATCAAGGAAATCCGTAAGGTCGAGCACGGCATGCAGACCACCGGCCAAGCGCAGTGGGCCGGCGATACTGCGGTCTGGTTCGTGATGGTCAAGGATCGTCAGGGCCGCTTCCAGGGCAACCCGCACTGGGGCGAGGGCTGGGGCTGGGCGCTGTACGAAGCCAAGAACCCGACGCTGAATGTGTCGAAGAGCTTCGAGGAAACCTGCAAGGGCTGCCACGTCCCGGCCCAGCAGAACGACTGGGTGTTCACCCAGGGCTATCCGACGCTGCACAAGCCTTGAGAGGCGACGGAGTGCCGGGCAGCGCGCGGCGCTCCCCCACCACCGTTGATGGGCAAGCCTACCCGCACGCGCTCAGCTGAGTTAGCGTGCGCCCCTCGTGGCCGTCGTCAGATTCGTCGCCAACGGCACGCGCTGCGAGACGCTGGTCATGCGGGTGATTTCCACTTGCAGCTGATCCTTGCCCAGCAGGTAATCGACCAGTTTCTGCGAGAACGGCCAATAGTTCAGGTGCGCGGTCAGGGTCAGCGGCCCGACTGCATCGGCCGGCACCTGGAAGGAGAATTCGCGGACGATGTAGCCCTTGGGCAGGATGCGGTTATCCGAGAGGATTTGCGTGGCGTTCCAGACCTCGATGTCCAGTTCATTACCGTCCTTGTCGCCCAGGTGCACCTTGAAATTACGCGTGTCCTCCTCGGTCTTGCCGTCCTTCACCGCGCCCAGGCGATAGAGCTCGCGACCCGTGGCATCGCGCACCTGGAAGTCGATCCAGATCTCCCGCCCTTCCGGAAAGCCGGTCGGCAGCTTGTGCCCGGCGCCGACATTGGCCACCTTGAGCGCGACCGTGGCGTATTGCCCGGGCAGCATGTCGGCGGGCAGGGCCTGAAAATTAATTTCCGCCGCGCTCGCCAGCATGTCACGCGCACGCTGCGCGGCCTCGTGCTGACCGAGATGGCCGAGCACCGTGGCGTTGGCGCCGCTGAACCAGTGCGAGGCAACCCGCTCGCGCTCTGGCCCCATGCTCGCGGCCTTGCCGGCAAAGCCCGGCATATGGCAGTCCTGGCAGGTTTCATCGTTGAGGCTGTAGGGGCTCTCCAACCACTCGTCATAGGTGCGTTCGACCGCCACGCTGCTGAACGGGTGGGTGACGTTGTGGCAGGTGGCGCAAAAGTCCGAGCGGGTGTGCAGCGCCGAATACACGGTGTCGTGATAAGGCGAAACGGCATCCTTGCGCGGGCCGAACTTGGTCGACTTGCCGTGCGCGCGCGGGCTCATGACATAGGCGCCGTTATCCAGGCCGGTGCGCGCGCTGATGTTATGGCAGCTCTCGCAATCGACCCCCGGCATCGGATGATTCCTGGCGCTGTCTTCGACCGAAGAGCGATTGACCTGCGAGGTGATCTGCCCGGTGGTGAGGCCGATCGGCGAGTGGCAGCCGGTGCAGAAGTTGTCCACCTTGCCGTCGGTGGCCTCGCTGGCCATTTTCAGCAAGGCCCGGTAGATCGGTTCGTCCCAGGCCTGGGACATCATCGAAGTACGCCACTGCCGGTAGATCTCGACGTGGCAAGCACCGCACACCCGGGCATCGTCGAAGTCCTGCACATTCAACACCAGGTTGCCCGTGGTGTTGGCCCGATGCGGGAAGAACGGCAACGCCCCGCTGGCATCCATCAGCTCCGAGCGTGCCGGCTCCAGCCACTTGTCATTGCCTGAGCGGCCATTGCCCGACGGCTCGCCACCCAGGGTGACATCGACCGCGACCAGGGTGGCGAGCAGGGTCGCCGCCAACAACAAGAGCAACGAACAGTAAAACCCGCTGAGCGTGAAGCCGCCCTTGTCGTGCGGCGCTCGCTTGGCTAACGCCGGCCGCGCCTTTCCCGCCCTCTGCGTCAAGTTAGCCATCTCACCGCCTCCCTCATACTGCGCGACGTCACAGGGCCAGTCGCAACGCGCCTTCCAGATGATGCGACAGCACGCAGCCAAGCGCGCCCTCGACTCACTGGAGCAGGCTTTAACAAGGCGCAAATAGAAGCGAGGATGACTCAAGCGGATCACGCGCCATTGCCCTAGCGGCACACCAACCCGCCCCCGTTTCAAGCGCATGGGGCGCTCTTATTGCTTGAGCGTACTTAAGGTATTAGATGTGCCGCACAACAAAGTCAAAATTATGCCGACACAACCAGGAAGAGAAAATAGACTTGCAAGCAACTGATATATTTAATTTTTCTTATATAGCGACTAATCAGGTCAAGTTGATATAGCCAATCGAGCCTGCAACTCGTCGCATCGCCCGGTTCCGACACGCAACAACGCCTGCCGGATCGGCCAGGCAGCGCATCCACGGCCTCGATTGCCTATGCTGCAAGTGGGCCTGCCGCCTGCCGGAAGCCCACGCATGATGTCCACCGCGAGGTGATCGGCCCATGCCCAACCCCCCGATAGACCCGGCATTGACCGCCGCCCGCCTACTGGCCCTGCACCAACACGGCTACATGCTGCTGCCGGGGGTGCTCAGCGCCGCCCAGATCGCCGAGTTGCGCACGGCCATCGACCGACTCAAGCCGCAACACTGGGACTACTCCGGCCTGCTCGACCACTACAAATGCGTGTTCAACCGCGAGCCGCTGTGGCTCCCCTACCTCGACCAGCCGGGGGTGATCGAGCTGGCCGAGGCCGCCCTGGGTGCGGACTGCCATGTGGTCGGCCAGACCGCCTGGCGCTGTCACCCCGGCTTCGTTGGGGCCGGGCTGCACCTCGACTACCTGGTCATGGAACTGCCGCCGGCGCTGCTGGCCGACCCGGCCTTCGAGCTGCCGATGCAGATCTGCACGGCGCACTTCTACCTTGACGACATCGACCTGGATCTCTGCCCGACCCTGCTAATCCCCGGCAGCCACCGCGCCGGGCGCAAACCGCTGACGGGCGAAAGCCAGTGGCGGGGCCTGCCGGCGCAAGCGGTGCTGTGCCGCGCCGGCGATGTGCTGATGTTTCGCAGCGAGCTGTGGCATGCCGGCAGCAGCAACCGGACGGATCGCTCGCGCTACCTGCTGCAGGTGCACTACGGCCGACGCATGGTTGCGCAGAAATTCTCGCCCTATCTGACGTGGCGCTTCGCCCCCGCGGTGCTGGCCGCCTGTACCCCACGGCAACGCCGGCTGCTGGGCGAGCACGAGGAGGCGGAGTACGACTGAGCCGGGTCTGGCGGCCCGCCCCGCGCCAGTTGCCGGCCGCACGCCCGTCCGCCGCGGCGCCAGCGATTCTTGCCCGGCTCAGCCCACCTGGGGTTTACACAAGTTTTACATCGACCCTGGGTGATTTTTCACCGACAGGGCAGTCGAACTCCTTATCGGCACCTGCCGCCGTTTGCAAGGAGACCCGCCCATGATTGGTCGTATTCCTGTACTTGCCGTGCTCGTAGCCAGCCTGGCGCTGGCGGGCGAGGCATCGGCGCGAGGCTCGGAACGCAATGCCGTGATTGCCGGTGCGGTGGTCGGGGCCATGGTTGGCGGCGCCATCGCCGCCCACCGCCGCTATGAGCGCACGCCGCTGTATGTCGAAATCGGCGCCCCGCCTGCGCATGGCTACTACCGGCCCTATCCGCGCCATTACCAGCCGCCTGCGCTCTACTACCGGCCCTATCCGGTTGAGGTCAGGCCGTATTACCAGTACCGCCCGCGCCAGCAATTGCGCCACCACCGGTTTCACTACCGCAAGCACCAGCGGTATCACCGCGGTTATTACGCGCCACGCCGGTAGCGCCGCCGAGCCGCCCCGCCGATTGCGGGGCGGCTGCCGGCCTGCGTAGCGGGCCGCGGAGTAGCGCGCACCTTCGTCGGCTCAAAGCCACGGCAAAACCCTATATAATCTGCGGCCTTCCATACTCCCGCCCAAGGATCCGCCGTGAGCACTCTGCCAGCCTGCCCCAAATGCAATTCCGAATTCACCTACGAAGACGGCCAACTGCTGATCTGCCCGGAGTGCGCCCACGAGTGGTCCGCCGACGCCGCAGCCGAGGCCTCGGCAGACAGCGCTAAAGCGATCAAGGATTCGGTTGGCAACGTGCTGCAGGATGGCGACACCATCACCGTGATCAAGGATCTCAAGGTCAAAGGTTCGTCGCTGGTGGTCAAGGTCGGCACCAAGGTCAAAGGCATCCGCCTGTGCGACGGCGACCACGACATCGACTGCAAGATCGACGGTATCGGCGCCATGAAGCTCAAGTCCGAGTTCGTGCGCAAGGTCTGAGCGAACGAGCGTTCCCCCGGCCACGCGGGAACGCTCGCGCCGGATAGGCAACAGGCCCATCGGCGCAAACCCGCCCCACCCATGCGGCGCCCCCACAAAACCGAAAAAACCTCGTCCTAGCAGGCCCCTGGCCAGTTCGCCCAGCACTATCATGCGCGGCTTTTTGCCTCGAGCCGTCCATGCCGCGCCTGATCGCCCTGCTCTGCCTACTGTTCGCCGTATCCGGCCACGCCGCCGCCCCGCAAAACTTCGCCGCCGCCAAGAAAATCGCCTGGCAACTCTACGCCGAACGGCCGAGCACCTTCTATTGCGGCTGTGCCTACAGCGGCAAACGCATCGACCTGGCCAGTTGCGGCTATAAGGTGCGCAAGCAACCACGCCGTGCGCAGCGCCTGGAATGGGAGCATGTGGTGCCCGCCTGGGTGATCGGCCACCAGCGCCAATGCTGGCAACACGGCGGACGCCAGAACTGCAGCCGCAGCGATCCGCTGTTCAAGGCCGCCGAAGCCGACCTGCACAACCTGGTGCCGAGCATCGGCGAAGTGAATGGCGACCGCTCCAACTACGCCCTCGGCATGCTCAGCGAAAAACCCCGGCAGTACGGCGCCTGCCCCATGGTGGTCAACTTCCAGCAGAAAACCGCCATGCCGCCCGAGCAGGCCCGCGGCGCCGCGGCGCGCATCTACCTGTACATGGCCGACCACTACCAACTGCGCCTGTCCAAACTGGATCGGCGCACCTACGAAGCCTGGCACCGTCGCTACCCGGTCGAGGAATGGGAACGCTGGCGCAACCAGAAAGTCGGCTGCGTCATGGGCCACGGCAACCCCTATGTTGGTGCCGTCGACCAAGGCCGCTGCCCGCCGCTGCGGCGCGCCGGCGACACCCGCCGCACCAGCGGCTGACGCCAGAGGGGGGGAGTTTCTGCGGCAAATGTAATGGCTTTTGTAGGATGTGGCGGGCCGCGGAGATTGAGCGCCGCGATACCCATCGCGGCCGAGCACCGACGCGCCTGAGGTCAGGGCCGCAGTTGCTGCAGATAAACGGCCAGGGAGCTGATTTGTGCGTCGCTGAAGTCGGCAACGATCGACATCATCACCGAACCGGCGCGGCTCGGATCCTTGTCGCGGAAACGCCTCAGCGCCTTGCCCAGGTACTCGGCCGGCTGACCGGCCAGACGCGGCGTGTTGTCGCGGCCTTCGGCATTCACCCCGTGGCAACCGGTGCAAATGGTCTTGAACGTCACCTCGCCCTGCTGCAGCAACGCCGCATCGACCGGCTCGCCATGCGCCAGCAGCTTTTGCTGGCCGTAGTAGATGGCGATGTTGACCCGGTCATCCAGGGTCAGATTCGGCGCCAACTTGGACATGACGAAGTCCTTGCGCTCACCGCTGGCAAACTTCTCGAAGGCGCTGAACAGGTACAGCGGATTCTGCTCGGCCAGGTTGGGAATGTACGGGCGCTTGCTGTTGCCGTTCTCGCCGTGGCAATTGCCACAGAAGAGCATACGTTCCTGGCCGGCGGCATAGGCCTGCTCGCGCAACACCGGGTCGGCGCTGAGCCGGGTAAAGCGCTGCATGGCCTCATCGCTGGCCTGGGCCAGGCTGATCATGCAACTGAAAAACACAAGGGCGAGCACGCGCATGGCGAAAGTCCTTTTCCTGGTTGTCTTGCTAGGACGGGGGGTTCAGGCCGCGACTATAGGCGCAGCGAGCCGAGCGCACCCCGGCGCAGGTCAAGCAAATGGCAAATAGTGAAGCGTGAAGCGCAGCCTGGCGGCGTAGGCCCTATGCATGCAACGCCTGGGAGAGCAGGCCCCCCAGGCTCAGGGGCCGCACTCGAACGCTTTTGGTGCAACCACAGGCCAAAGCGGCGCCGCCCGCCCTTTACGGGTGCGCGAACGGGGTTCAGGCCGAGCGGGACAGCGGCAACGCCATCAGGTCATCCAGCAGCTTCAGGATATGCCGGCGGGTAATCACCCCGACCACCTTGCCGCCGGCATCGACCACCGGGTAACTCTTCGGCTTGTCGCCGAGCATTTGCTGCGCCAGCGTCAGCGCGTCCATATCGGGCGTCACACTGAGCACGTCGGTGCGCATGATGTCGCGCACCGTGGCCACCCGCTGGTTGTAATAGGCCACCTGAATCGCCACCTGCAGGCACTCCTGCTCGGAGATCCAGCCCAGCAGCCGGCCCTGCGCATCGGTGACCGGGCCGCCGAGAATGCGCCGGCGCAGCAACTTTCTGGCCGCCTCCACCACCGGCATATCGGCGCGGATGGTGGCGAAGTCCTGGGTCATGTAATCGGCAATGGCGACAGTGTTCATTGAGCGGATTCCCATAGTGCTAGCGAGTCGTGATCGACCGGGCGGACTCCCGGACACAGGGCTCTTAGCAAGTTCCAGGCCCTGTTCACCTCGCCCCCCTGCCAGCAGACGGCGAGCGCTTGCCTATGGCGCCGTGCCAGCATCCGCAGTATGTTCGGGGCACGCCTATTCAAGGATGTCCGCATGGCCAGCAAAGCCCACCCGCAGCGTCAGCAACAGCTCCTGGCGGTGCTGATCGACGCCGACAACGCCTCCGCCGCCATCGTCGAAGGCCTGTTCGAGGAAATCGCCAAATTCGGCGTCGCCAGCGTCAAGCGCATCTACGGCGACTGGACCCAACCCAACCTCGGCAGCTGGAAGAAGGTGCTGCTGGACTACTCGATCCAGCCGATCCAGCAGTTCGCCTACACCCGCGGCAAAAACGCCACCGACAGTGCGCTGATCATCGACGCCATGGATCTGCTCTACACCCGGCGCTTCGATGGCTTCTGCCTGGTCTCCAGCGACAGCGACTTCACCCGCCTGGCCGCGCGCCTGCGCGAGGAAGGCCTGACCGTGTACGGCTTCGGCGAAGAGAAAACGCCCAAACCCTTCGTCTCGGCCTGCGACAAGTTCATCTACACCGAAATCCTCCGTGCCGATGCCGTGGAAGCCCAGGCCGAACCGCTGAGCAATGGCGAGAAACCGCAGCCAAGCGGGAAAAACGAGCAACCCGACGAGCCGGCCAAGGCGCCTGACAAACCGAAAGTGCAGAAGGTACCGGTGGATTTCATCGCCAAGGTCATCGAAGACATCGACGATGAGGATGGCTGGGTAGGACTCGGAGCGCTCGGCTCGAACATCAGCAAGCTACGCCCGGCCTTCGATGCTCGGCTGTATGGGTTCAAGAAGCTCAGCGATTTGATCAAGGGCCATCCCAAACGCTTCGAGTTACAGGCCCGCGGGAGCAGTGCGACGGGGGGCGAGGCGTTGTATGTGCGGAATCGGAAGGTGGGGAAGTAACACGCGTACCGCATAACCCAACACAAACCACGGACATTAATACAGCAAGGAATTAGACATGGAATTCTTCGAAAAACTTAACAGTCTCTCAGCCAAGATTCGCCAACAGGCTGCAGCGATAAAAACGGAAGAAGCTACAAAAAATGCCTTTGTCATGCCATTCATCAACAGCGTACTCGGCTACGACGTATTTGATCCTCGGGAAGTAACCCCGGAGTTCGTCTGTGACGTAGGGACGAAGAAAGGTGAAAAAATTGACTACGCAATTCTAAAAGATGGCGAAGTTCAAATACTGATCGAATGCAAGAAGATTGGCGAACCACTGAATGTCAACCACGCATCCCAACTGTTTCGCTATTTCCATGTAACCAATGCTCGTATTTCCATCCTCACGAATGGCCAAGTCTACAAATTCTTTACTGACCTCGATGCCCCAAACAAAATGGATGAAAAGCCCTTTCTTGAACTGGACTTACTCGACATCGACGAACACGCCGTACCTGAACTATTAAAGCTCACTAAATCGGCTTTCGATGTTGATTCCATTGTCAACTCCGCGGGCGAGCTTAAGTATGTCAGCCAAATAAAAAAAGAAATCGCATCCCAATTCAGCAAGCCTGATGATGATTTTGTAAAATTCTTCGCGTCACGCGTTTATGAAGGAATGATCACGCAAAAAGTTCGTGAGCAATTTACTGAACTGACGCGAAAAGCTGTTGCTCAATTTTTGAGCGACCAAGTTAATGATCGCTTAAAGTCTGCGATGAGCGGTGCGCTACAGCCTAGCTACTCCGCTGCCGCACCGGTATCAAGCGAGGCCCAGGTAGAACAACTCGATGAGCCCGCAGACGACAAGGTAATGACCACGCTTGAAGAACTCGAGGGCTACCATATTGTAAAAGCGATTGTGCGTTCGGTTGTTGACGCGAAGCGGATTATTCAGCGTGACACTCAGAGTTACTTCGGTATTTTGCTGGATGACAATAACCGCAAACCGATTTGCCGCCTGCACTTCAATCGTATGCAAAAATACATTGGCATCTTTGACCAAGAGAAAAACGAGACACGCCATCCTATCAGCTCATTGGATGAAATCTACGACTTTTCCGATCAGTTGAAAACGACCACCGGATTTTACTCATAACTTTAATGTGACGCGAAACTACTTTCGCAGGATGGGTTGAGCATAGCGAAACCCATCAACTTCTCGACAAGTAGCTAGTGGCCTGATCGATTAATCCGTTTATCCATTGATCGTACCCACGCTCTGCGTGGGCACGCGGCACCGGACGCTCCGCGTCCTTGCTCGGCGAGAGGCAAAGCAAACCGTGACGCGGAGCGTCACAGGCGCTGTGCCCACGCTGGAGCGTGGGCACAATCAGTTCTTCTTTTGGTCACCCTGCGCAGAACGATCAGGCGACGCCAATCGCCCCTTCAGGAGGCCGCACGGAATCGTTGCGCAAGGGGTTGAGCGGCATGGATGCCGCGAGAGCCGCGATGGGCCAGGGATGGCCCTTCGCGGCGGGCCCCTGGAGCAATGATGGAGTGAGGGAACCCGCCGCAGGCGGGCCGGATGCAGGAGCAAGCGTTTTTGGTTACTTTTTGGGCGACTGCAAAAAGTGACTCGCCGTAAGGGCGAAACCATTAATCACACACAACGCAAAAGCGGCGGGTGCGTGCAAACCCCAAATAGGTAATCGATGCATTGATCGTACCCACGCTCTGCGTGGGCACGCAGCACCGGACGCTCCGCGTCCTTGCTCGGCGAGAGGCAACGCAAACCGTGACGCGGAGCGTCACAGGCGCTGTGCCCACGCTGGAGCGTGGGCACAATCAGTTCTTCTTTGGTCACCCTGCGCAGAACGATCAGGCGACGCCAATCGCCCCTTCAGGAGGCCGCACGGAATCGTTGCGCAAGGGGTTGAGCGGCATGGATGCCGCGAGAGCCGCGATGGGCCAGGGATGGCCCTTCGCGGCGGACTCCTGGAGCAATGATGGAGTGAGGGAACCCGCCGCAGGCGGGCCGGATGCAGGGGCAAGCGTTTTTGGTTACTTTTTGGGCGACTGCAAAAAGTGACTCGCCGTAAGGGCGAAACCATTAATCACACACAACGCAAAAGCGGCGGGTGCGTGCAAATCCCAAATAGCCAATCGATGCATGAGCGATTGATCGTACCCACGCTCTGCGTGGGCACGCAGCACCGGACGCTCCGCGTCCTTGCTCGGCGAGAGGCAACGCAAACCGTGACGCGGAGCGTCACAGGCGCTGTGCCCACGCTGGAGCGTGGGCACAATCAGTTCTTCTTTTGGTCACCCTGCGCAGAACGATCAGGCGACGCCAATCGCCCCTTCAGGAGGCCGCACGGAATCGTTGCGCAAGGGGTTGAGCGGCATGGATGCCGCGAGAGCCGCGATGGGCCAGGGATGGCCCTTCGCGGCGGGCCCCTGGAGCAATGATGGAGTGAGGGAACCCGCCGCAGGCGGGCCGGATGCAGGGGCAAGCGTTTTTGGTTACTTTTTGGGCGACTGCAAAAAGTGACTCGCCGTAAGGGCGAAACCATTAATCACACACAACGCAAAAGCGGCGGGTGCGTGCAAACCCCAAATAGGTAATCGATGCATTGATCGTACCCACGCTCTGCGTGGGCACGCAGCACCGGACGCTCCGCGCCCTTGCTCGGCGAGAGGCAAAGCAAACCGTGACGCGGAGCGTCACAGGCGCTGTGCTCACGCTGGAGCGTGGGCACAATCAAGATAGGCGCTTACTGCTAGCGACTCACTCAGCCGTTGCTGGGGAAGGCAAACTGCGCCGCTTCATGCGAGGCGCGTTGCGGCCAGCGCTGGGTGATGGCCTTGCGCTTGGTGTAGAAGCGCACGCCGTCCGGGCCGTAGGCGTGCAGGTCGCCGAACAGCGAGCGCTTCCAGCCGCCGAAGCTGTGGTAGGCCACCGGCACCGGCAGGGGCACGTTGACGCCGACCATGCCGACCTCGATCTCGTCGCAGAACAGCCGCGCCGACTCGCCGTCGCGGGTGAAGATGCAGGTGCCGTTGCCGTATTCGTGGTCGTTGATCAGCTGCATCGCCTGTTCCAGGCTGTCGACGCGGACGATGCACAGCACCGGGCCGAAGATTTCGTCGGTGTAGATGCTCATCTCCGGGCTGACCTTGTCGAACAGGGTGCCACCGAGGAAGAAGCCGGTCTCGTTGCCCGGCACGCTCAGACCGCGACCATCGACCACCAGCTCGGCACCGGCGGCGACGCCGGCATCGATATAGCCGGTGACGCGATCACGCGCGGCGGCGGTGACCAGCGGGCCCATGTCCAGGCCGGTGTTGGTGCCGGCGCCGATCTTCAGGCCTTGGATCTGCGGCACCAGCTTCTGCACCAGGGCATCGGCGATCTGCTCGCCGACGCACACGGCCACCGAGATGGCCATGCAGCGCTCGCCGCAGGAACCGTAGGCCGCCCCCATCAGCGCGTTGACGGTGTTGTCCAGGTCGGCGTCGGGCATCAGCACGGCGTGGTTCTTGGCACCGCCCAGGGCCTGCACGCGCTTGCCGCGTTTGGTGCCTTCGCTGTAGATGTATTCGGCGATCGAGGTCGAGCCGACGAAGCTCAGGGCCTTGACTTGCGGTGCCTCGATCAGCGCGTCGACCGCTTCCTTGTCGCCGTGCACCACGCTCATCACGCCCTTGGGCAGACCGGCTTCGAGCAGCAGCTCGGCGATCAGCAGGGTCGAGCTGGGGTCGCGCTCGGACGGCTTGAGGATGAAGCAGTTGCCGCAGACGATGGCCAGCGGGTACATCCACAGCGGCACCATGGCCGGGAAGTTGAACGGGGTGATGCCGGCGACCACGCCCAGGGGCTGGAAGTCGCTCCAGGCGTCGATGTTCGGGCCGACGTTGCGGCTGTACTCGCCCTTGAGGATTTCCGGGGCGGCACAGGCGAACTCGACGTTCTCGATGCCGCGCTTGAGTTCGCCGGCGGCGTCTTCCAGGGTCTTGCCGTGTTCCAGGCTGATCAGTTGGGCGATGCGCGCTTCGTTGGCTTCCAGCAGCTGCTTGAAGCGGAACATGATCTGCGCGCGCTTGGCCGCCGGGGTCTTGCGCCAGGCCGGATAGGCGGCCTGGGCGGCGTCGATGGCCTGCTGCACGGTGGCGCAGTCGGCCAGGGCGACCCGATGGATCACCTCGCCGGTGGACGGGTTGTAGACGTCGGCGGTGCGCTCGCTGCTGATGTGTTCGCCATTGATCAGGTGGGTGATGGTGGTCATGGGGTGCTCCGTTAATCGAGTTCTGTAGGGTGGATGACGCTGCGTTCATCCACCTGGCGGTCTTGTCTGTGGGTGGAGGAAGCGCCATCCACCCTAGGGCTCAATCGAGCTGGTTGAGGGTCTCGCCGACCGCGTCGAATACCCGGTCGAGGTCTTCCATCTTGGCGTTGAAGGTCGGCCCGAACTGCAGGGTGTCGCCGCCGAAGCGCACGTAGAAACCGGCCTGCCACAGGGCCATGCCGGCCTCGAACGGGCGGATCGTCGGGTCGCCGTCACGCGGCGCGATCTGGATCGCACCGGCCAGGCCGCAGTTGCGGATGTCGACGATGTGCTGGACGCCTTTGAGGCCATGCAGGGCGTCGGCGAACCGGGGGGCCAGCTCGGCGGACTGCTGGATCAGATTCTCGCGCTTGAGCAGCTCCAGCGAGGCCAGGCCGGCGGCGCAGGCCACCGGGTGGGCCGAGTAGGTGTAGCCGTGGGTGAACTCGACCATGTGCTCGGGCGACGGCTGCTGCATAAAGGTGTCGTAAATTTCTTTGGAGGCGATCACCGCGCCCAGGGGGATGGCGCCGTTGGTGATCTGCTTGGCGGCGTTGATGATGTCCGGGGTCACGCCGAAGTACTCGGCGCCGCTCCACTTGCCCATGCGGCCGAAGGCGGTGATCACCTCGTCGAAGATCAGCAGGATGTTGTGCTGGCTGCAGATCTCGCGCAGGCGCTGCAGGTAGCCCACCGGCGGCACTATCACGCCGGCCGAGCCGGACATCGGCTCGACTATCACCGCGGCGATGTTCGAGGCGTCGTGCAGCTCGATCAGCTTGAGCAGCTCGTTGGCCAGTTCGACGCCGCCGGTCGCGGCCATGCCCTGGGTGTAGGCCAGGTGCGGCTGCAGGGTGTGCGGCAGGTGGTCGACGTCCATCAGCTGGCCGTACATCTTGCGGTTGCCGCCGATGCCGCCGAGGCTGGTGCCGGCGATGTTGACGCCGTGATAACCGCGGGCGCGGCCGATGAACTTGGTCTTGGCCGGCTGGCCCTTGAGGCGCCAGTAGGCCTTGGCCATCTTCACCGCGGTGTCGGCGCACTCGGAGCCCGAGCCGGTGAAAAACACGTGGTTGAGCTCACCCGGCATCAGGTCGGCGATCTGCTCGGCCAACTGGAAGGATAGCGGGTGGCCGTATTGGAAGGCCGGCGAGTAGTCGAGGGTGCCCAGCTGCCTGGCCACCGCCTCCTGGATTTCCTTGCGGGTGTGGCCGGCGCCGCAGGTCCACAGGCCCGACAGGCTGTCGTAGACCTTGCGGCCCTGGTCGTCGGTCAGCCAGCTGCCTTCGGCGGCGACTATCAGGCGCGGGTCGCGCTGGAAGTTGCGGTTGGCGGAAAACGGCATCCAGTGGGCGTCCAGCTTGAGCTGGCTGGCCAGGGACGGGGTAGCGGTCTGCGGCATGTTCATCGGCGGCCTCGCACGGAAGGGCGGTGTTCGGATTAAGAGAAGCAGTTGCCAGCAAAGGTGCCACGGGCATACATTTAGTAAAACCACACTCTTCTTATCTTTAGTTAACTGGCTACTAAACAAATGAGCACACGCCGCCCCGAACCCCTGGCCCAGGTCAGCGACTTCGATATCCGCCTGCTCAAGCTGTTTCGCAGCGTGGTGGAGTGCGGCGGCTTTTCCGCCGCCGAGACCGTGCTGGGGATCGGCCGCTCGGCGATCAGCCAGCAGATGAGCGACCTGGAGCAGCGCCTCGGCCTGCGCCTGTGCCAGCGCGGCCGCGCCGGCTTCGCCCTGACCGAGGAAGGCCGCGAGGTGTACCAGTCGACCCAGCAGTTGCTGGCGGCGCTGGAGAGCTTTCGCACCGAGGTCAACGGCCTCCACCAGCACCTGCGCGGCGAGCTCAACATCGGCCTGACCGACAACCTGGTGACGGTGCCGCACATGCGCATCACCCATGCCCTGGCCCGGCTCAAGGAGCGCGGTCCGGAGGTGCGCATCCATATCCGCATGACCCCGCCCAGCGAGGTCGAGCAGGGCGTGCTCGACGGCCGCCTGCACATCGGCGTGGTGCCGCAGGCCGGGGCGCTGTCCGGGCTGGACTACCAGGCGCTGTACGACGAGCGCTCGCTGCTCTACTGCGCGGTCGGCCACCCGCTGTTCTATGTCGACGACCGGCAGCTCGAGGATCAGCGCCTGGATGCCCAGGACGCGGTGGCGCCGACCTTCCGCCTGCCGCCGGAGGTGCAGAGCCACTATCAGACGCTCAATTGCAGCGCCAGCGCCTCGGATCGCGAGGGCATGGCCTTCCTGATTCTCACCGGGCGCTATATCGGCTACCTGCCCGATCACTACGCCGCCGCCTGGGTGCAACAGGGCCGTCTGCGCGCCCTGAAACCCGGCAGCCGCTTCTACGACCTCAGCCTGGCGGCGGTGACCCGCAAGGGGCGGCGCCCGCACCTGGTGCTGGAGAGTTTTCTCGAGGCCCTGGCCAGCACCGCCTGACGGGCCGGCGCCGGGCCAATTGCGCCTCAGCGGGCCAAACGAGCGCCGTACCAGTGCCGCAGCGGCGCCCGCAGAACGTCGTAGGCCCAGTGATAGAGGTAGGTGTAAGGCAGGAAGAACAGCAGCAGACCTATGTCCATCAGCAGCGCGGCGAACCAGCCGATATCCAGCCACCAGGCCGCGAACGGCACGCAGAGCAGGATCAGCCCGCCCTCGAACAGCAGCGCGTGGACGATCCGCAGCGGCACGCTCTGGCGCACGCCCCAGCGCCGCCGCGCGCGGTCGAACGCCCGGTTGAACAGCACGTTCCAAGCCAGGGCGATCAGGCAGTTGGCCAGGGTGACCACCCCCATCAGCTGCCACTCGGCCTGCATCGCCCAGGCCAACAGCGGGGTGCTGAGCAGGATCGCCAGCACTTCGAAGCCCAGGGCCTGGAAGATTCGCTCGTTCAGGGTTTTCTCGGCGCTCATGACTGGCTTCTTTCCTGTTACTGACGGGGGGCGCTTGCCATATTCGCCGCAGCTTCGGATACTTCAAAGCTAGTTACCATCGATAAAAGCGATAGTTCATGCCCTCCTCCGATGCCTTGCAGGCCTTTGTCCAGGCGGCCACCTGCGGCTCCTTTTCCGCGGCGGCGCGGCGCCTGGGCAAGAGCCAGTCGACCATCAGCACGGCCATCGCCAACCTGGAAACCGACCTGGGCCTGCTGCTGTTCGATCGCCGCAGCCGCAAGCCCAGCCTGACCGAACAGGGCCGGGTGCTGCTGCGCCGGGCCGAGGAGGTGCTGGCGGCCAACAGCCTGCTGGCGCGCACCGCACAGGAACTGGCGCAGGGGCTGGAGTCGAAGCTGAGCATAGTGCTGTCCGATACCTACCAGTCCGAGCGCTTCGAGGAGGTGCTCGACGAGTTCCAGCAGCGCTACCCGGATCTGCAGTTCGAGTGCCTGATCGCCGAGTACGACGACCTGCTCGCCATCGTCCAGCAAGGCCGGGCGCAGATGGGCTTCGTCGAGTCGCAAGCGCTCTATCCCGCCGAAATCGGCGCCGCCGCGGTCGCCGAAGCCTCGGAAATGGCGCTGTTCGTCTGCGCCAGCCACCCACTCGCGCGCCTCGCCCACGTCAGCGAGGAGGCCCTGCAAGCGCACCGCCAACTGCGCCTGGGCACCGTCCTCAACAGCGCCGGCGCCACTGTGCGCGGGCGCTCCTGGTCGGCGCCGAGCTACCTGATGCTGCTGGAGATGGCCGAGCGCGGATTCGGCTGGGCGCCTATCCCGCGCAACCTGGTGAACCGCTTCGGCTCCGCCGCGCTGCACGAACTCCAGGTGCACGGCTGGCCCCGGCGGATAGTGGTCGACGCGGTCTGGTCGAGATTCCGCCCGCTGGGCCCGGCCGGCGGTTGGTTCCTGGAGAAGATGCTCGGCTAGCCCGCCGCACAGGCGGGGGCCTATGACCTAAGCTGGAGGCCAGCAGCGGCGGTTTTCTGCAACCCGCACTTGTCACCCCGGCGACAGTGGGTTATCAGTGCAAGCGTCCGAAAACCTGACCACTGCGGAACCGCCCCCATGACCGTCGAAGTCCCCGCGCACAGCGTCCATTCCAGCGACAAACCGGCTGGGCGCATTCGCCAGAAGAACGAAGAAGCGATCATCCAGGCCGCCGAGGAAGAATTCGCCCGGCACGGCTTCAAGGGCACCAGCATGAACACCATCGCCCAGAGCGTCGGCCTGCCCAAGGCCAACCTGCACTACTACTTCAACAACAAGCTGGGCCTGTACCTGGCGGTGCTCGGCAACATCCTCGAGCTGTGGGACAGCACCTTCAACAACCTGAGCGTCGACGACGATCCGGCCGAGGCGCTGAGTCGCTATATCCGCGCCAAACTGGAGTTCTCCCGCCGCTACCCCAAGGCTTCGCGGATCTTCGCCATGGAGGTGATCGGCGGCGGCGAATGCCTGTCGGCCTTCTTCAACCAGGACTACCAGAGCTGGTTCCGCGGCCGCGCCGCGGTGTTCGAAACCTGGATCGCCGCCGGCAAGATGGATCCGGTCGACCCGATGCACCTGATCTTCCTGCTGTGGGGCAGCACCCAGCACTACGCCGACTTCGCCTCGCAAATCTGCCGGCTCACCGGCCGTTCGCGTCTGACCAAGGAGGATTTCGCCACGGCCGGCGACAACCTGGTCGGCATCATCCTCAAGGGCTGCGGCCTGACGCCGCCGCCCCGCTGAACGCGACACAGCCATGCCCTTTAGCCTGCTCGGCCCTTGCACCTACCGCGAGGAAATCCGCAAGAGCCGCTTCCTCGCCCTGGCCGCGCCGGTGACCAGCGCGGCCGAGGCCCAGGCCTTTATCGCGCGCGCCAGCGAGTCCGGCGCCTCGCACAACTGCTGGGCCTGGAAAGTCGGCCAGCACTACCGCTTCAGCGACGACGGCGAACCGGGCGGCAGCGCCGGCCGGCCGATCCTCGCCGCCATCGAAGGCCAGGACTGCGACCAGGTCGCGGTGCTGGTGATCCGCTGGTACGGCGGCATCCAGCTCGGCACCGGCGGCCTGGCCCGCGCCTACGGCGGCAGCGCGAACAAGTGCCTGCAGGCCGCCGAGCGGGTCGAACTGGTGGCGCGCAGCCGCTGCGTCTGCCACTGCGGCTTCGCCGAGCTGGCGCTGCTCAAGGCGCGCCTGGGCGAGCTGGAGGCCTTGCTGGAACAGGAAACCTTCGACGCCGAAGGCGCCGAATTGCAGCTGGCCCTGCCCGAGGCACGCTTCGCCGACTTGCAGCAGTTGCTGGCCGGCATCAGCCGCGGGCGCATCATGTTGCGCCGCCTGTAGCGAGCAATCGCGCTCAAGAGCACTCCTGCCAACATGCGCGGCGCGGCGCGCCAGGTGCTGCACCTGCAACGCCTGCGCTACAGCGCCGAGCTGATCGCCGCCTAAGCACAGACCGCAGGATGCGGTTGAGCGGGCGATACCCATCGGGGGCGACGCTGACATTATGCCAAGGGTTAAACTGCCTACCGACTACGCCCGATTGAGAGAACCAACCATGTACGACTGGCTCAACGCCCTGCCCAAGGCCGAACTGCACCTGCACCTGGAAGGCTCGCTGGAACCCGAACTGCTGTTCGCCCTGGCCGAGCGCAACAAGATCGCCCTGCCCTGGCCGGATGTCGGGGCGCTGCGCGGCGCCTACGCCTTCAACAACCTGCAGGAATTCCTCGACCTGTATTACCGGGGCGCCGATGTGTTGCGCAGCGAGCAGGACTTCTACGATCTGACCTGGGCCTACCTGCTCAAGTGCCAGGCGCAGAACGTCATCCACACCGAGCCCTTCTTCGACCCGCAGACCCACACCGAGCGCGGCATTCCCTTCGAGGTGGTGCTGCGCGGGATCAAGCAGGCGCTGGTCGATGGCGAAAAACAGTTGGGCATCAGCCACGCTCTGATCCTCAGTTTCCTCCGCCATCTGTCCGAGGAGCAGGCCTTCGACACCCTGCAACAGGCCCTGCCGTTTCGCGATGCCTTCGTCGCCGTGGGCCTGGACAGCTCCGAGCTGGGCCACCCGCCGAGCAAGTTCCAGCGGGTGTTCGCCAAGGCGCGCAGCGAGGGTTTGCTGTGCGTCGCCCACGCCGGCGAGGAAGGCCCACCGGAGTACATCTGGCAGGCCCTGGATCTGCTCAAGGTGCAGCGTATCGACCACGGCGTGCGCGCCATCGAGGACGAGCGGCTGATGCAGCGGATCATCGACGAGCAGATCCCGCTGACGGTCTGCCCGCTGTCGAATATCAAGCTGCGGGTGTTCGCCGACATGCGCCAGCACAACATCCTCGAGATGCTCGAGCGCGGGGTCAAGGTCACGGTCAACTCGGACGACCCGGCCTACTTCGGCGGCTACGTCAGCGAGAACTTCGCCGCCCTGCACGAGGGCCTGGGCATGACCCAGGAGCAGGCCGGACGCCTGGCGCAGAACAGCCTGGAGGCGCGGCTGGCGTGAAGCCTTGCCGCAAGGCCGCTAGCTCAAGCAAAACTGCCACTGGGCTGACCAGGAGTCCGGGCGGACTCCTGGTTATGCGCCGGCGAGCGCTCAATACTAATGGGCGGGTGGCTGATTCTGCACCGCCACGTCCACCTCAACCGCACCGGCCTTCTCGAAGATCAGGGTCAGCGGAAAGCGCTCGCCGTCTTTGGCCTGCTGTTTCAGATTGAACAACATGACGTGGTAACCCATGGGCTCGAACCTGACTTCGCCAGCGGCAGGCACCGCAACGCTCTGCACCTGCTGCATCTTCATCAGCCCAGCGGCGTGCACATGCTCATGAATCTCGGCCTTACCGGCGTGCGGCGTACTGACGCTCAGTAGGCGATCTGCCTCGCTGCCCTGGTTATGCACTACAAAATAGGCGGCGGCACTCGGCGCCACCGGCGGCATTTCCCGCGACCAGGGGTGAGCGATGTGCAAATCGCCGGAACTGTATTCATGGGCACTGGCGAACAGGCTGGCGCCGAGCAGCGCGGCCGTCAGCAGGGCTTTCTTCATGCGCATGGTGTTTCTCCTTGGGATGATGAGTGGCGTATCGAAAGAGGCTAGGACGACCATGATTTAGCCCGCCTGCAAGTCGGGCGTCGAGCCTAAGCGGGAGAATAGCAACCAATCCAATGCCCAGATCAGCAGCAACGACGCGCCCACCAACGGAAAGGCAGCACCGAGCAGCAGCATGATGACGATCGCGGCTTTCCACCGCGGCAGGTCATGACGTAATGGCGGCACGCCGAAACGCCCGGCCGGGCGGCGCTTCCACCACAGCACCAGGCCGCTGACCGCACTGAGCAGCACCAGCAGGCAGACCGCCAGCATCACTAACTGGTTGGCCAAGCCGAACAGCTTGCCCTCATGCAGCACTACCCCGGTTTCCACGGTTTTCGCCACCACGCCATAGTCCTGCCAGCGCACATCGGCGAGCACCGCGCCGCTGTATTGGTCGAGGTGCAGGGTGGCGTCGTTACGCGGATCGTCGGCGAACAGCGCAACGCTGTACACCCCCTCTACGCCTTTCGGCAGGGTGATGCTGTAACCCGGCTGCACGCCGCGCGCGCTGGCGGTATCGACCACCCGCTGCAGGCCGATCTGCGCCGCCGGCACGCCGGCAGCGCTGGCAGCGCTGGCGGCCTGGCCGTTATGCGCGGCGTGCGGGTCGGACACCGGCAGCGGCGTGGTTTCCACCGCCCAGGCCACGGTCTGCCGGGTGCTGTTATTGAGGCTGCCGGCGAGTTGCGTCGATTTCGGCACGTCCTCCCACATGGCCGCCGGGAAATGGTTCCAGGCGCCGGCGAACTGCGCGCCCCAGAAGCCGGTCCAGGTCATCCCGGTGAGCAGCATGAACAGCAACAGCAGCGAACCCCAGAAGCCGCTGACCGCGTGCAGGTCGCGCCAGAACAGCCGGCCGCGACTGGCCAGACGCGGCCACACCACCCCGGCGCCGCCACTGCCGCGCGGCCACCAGAGGTACAGCCCGGACACCAGCAGAACGATGCCCCAGCCGGCGGCCAGTTCGACCAGGCGGTCGCCGAGCGTGCCAATCATCAGCTCGCCGTGCAGTGCGCGAGCAATCGCCTGCAGGTTGTTCTGCGCATCCTGACTGCCTAGCACCCGACCTCGGTAGGGGTCGACGAACAGGTTGAGGCCTTGTCCCTCGCTGTCGACGACGAACTGCGCGCTGCGCCCCTCGGCAACCGGCGGCAAATACTGCTGGAGCGTCGCCTGTGGATAGGCCTGCTGGATCACCGCCCATTGCTGGTCGGCGCTCAGGCGCTGCTCGGCCACCGGCACCTGCAGCAAGTCGGCATACATCAGCTGATCCAGCTGCGGCTTGAACAGGTAGATGATGCCGGTTAGCGACAGCAGGATCAGGAAGGGAATGACGAACAGCCCGGCGTAGAAATGCCAGCGCCAGGCCAGGTTGTAGAACGACGGGGGGGTCTGTTTCATGGTTCTACTCCTCTAGTTGCCACGGGATAATCGGGAGTGACGCGGCCTGTTAAAGCCGCCACTCCAGGCCGGCATACAGGGCACGGCCATCGCCGGGCAGGAACTGCGCGCTGTCCTGTCCCCGCGCATCGGCGATCACCCCGGTGGTGGCGATGTAACTCTTGTCCGACAGGTTGCGCCCCTCGACGAAGAAGCCCAGGCCCTCGCTCGGCCGGTAGCCGCCCTTCAGACCCCAGAGCGCGTAGCCCTCGGCGTACAGGCTCGCGGCCTGGTCGACGCTGTAGTGGCTCGGCACCCACTCGAAAGTCGGCCCGGCATACCAGCCGCCCTGCTGCCACAGCGCCTCGCCCTTGACGAACTGGCGCGGGACGCCGGCCAGGCGGTTGTCGCCGTAGACCGCGTCGTTGTCGAAGCGGAAGTCGTTGAGCAGGTACTGGCCGCGCAGCACGATCTGGCCCAGGGTCAGCGCGCCGCCCAGTTCGATGCCCTGATGGAGGGTGCGGTCGGCGTTGACGGTGCCCAGCGGATCGCCGTCGACGTCGTTGAGCGACAGCAGCTCGTCGCGGATTTCGCTGCGGTAAACCGCCAGATCCAGCTCGAGCTCGTCACGCGACCAGCGCATGCCGGCCTCCAGGGTGTTGGCCCGTTGCGCATCGTTCTTGCTCACCACCTGGCCGCCAGTCAGCTCGCTGAAGGTCGGCGGCTCGAAGCTCTGGCTGAGGTTGACGAACAGCTGCACGCCCTCGCTCAGGTCATGGCGCAGGCCGATGCGGCCGGCGCGGCCGACATAAGTCTCATTGAACGATTCGTCCTGGGCCAGACAGAAGCCCGGGACGAAGGAGTTGCAGCGCAGACGATCATCGACATCCCGTTCCTGATGCAGCCAGGCGCCGCCGCCGATCAGCGCCCAGCGTTCGGCCAGCGGTACTTCCAGCTCGGCGAAGGCATTCAGGCTGCGCGCGGTCTGGTGCAGCTCGTTGACCTTCTGCCCTTTATGTCCACTGACATTCCGGTAGCGCGAGTCCCAGTTGCGCCCCTGGTTGGCCTCGACGCCGCCGACCCAGCGCCAGCCCTCGGCGTTCTGCCACTTGTGCGCCAGGCGCAGGCCGTAGTCCTCGCTGTCGATGTTCAGCACCTGGAAGATCGGGTGGGACATCGACTTCTCGCTGTAGAAGCTCGACAGCTCCAGGCTATGCCCGCCGTTCAGTTGCAGGCTGGTGATATTGCCCAGGCGGTTGAGGGTGAAGTCGCGCCTGTTGTCGTTGCTCACACTGCCGGCGTTGGCCTGCCTGGGATCCTTACGCAACTGCGCCTTGCTCAGGTTGCCCGGCAGCTCGGAGTCGGTCTCCACGTGGGTCAGGTAAAAGCGCGTAGACAAGCGTTCGTTGAGGCGCCCGCCGAGGTTGGCGAAATAGCGCTGGTTGTCCTGCCGGGCATGGTCGCGGAAACCGTCCTGGCTGGAGTCGGCGATGCTGAGGAAACCGTCCCAGTCGCCGAAATCCTCGGCGAAGGCGCCGTACAGGCGCTGGTAACCGAAGCTGCCGCCCTCGACACGCAGATCCACCGGCGCCGCCGTCTTGCCGGTGGGGGTGACGAAGTTGATCGCCCCGCCGAGATTGGTCGCGCCATAGCGCCAGGCATTGGCGCCGCGCAGCACCTCGATGTGGTTGGCCGCCAGCGGCTCGATGGTCTGGAAGTCGAAACTGCCGTCGGCCAGGTTGACCGGCGCGCCGTCCTGCAGCAGCAGCAGGCCACGGCCATGAAAGGTGCGCTGCAGGCCCGAGCCGCGGATCGACAAGCGCGCCTCCTCGGCACCGAAACGTGGCTGGATGAAGACGCCAGTGGCCAGCCCCAGGGCATCCTGCAAGGTGCTGCTGCGCCCGGTCTTGTAGGTCTCGGCATCGACCACACTGGCGCCACCGGGAATATGGGCGAATTCGGCGCGCTTCTCTTCGATGCTTGGCGCAGTAGGGTCAGGCTGTTGCTTGCCGATTACGATGCTGTCCGCTAGCTGCACATTCTCGGCATGGGCCAGACCGATGCTCAGCGCCAACAGGCTGAACAGATATAGATGACGCATGGGTGCTTCCCCTTGAAACTCAGGTGCCGCCCGAGCAAACCGCACCACGCATAGCGCGGGGTCGGTCACAGGCAGGCGTTCGCTCGAAATATTGTTATGGCTTGGCCGCTGCACCCAATGGGCGCGCCGGCTCAGGACGGGGTCAAGCGAGCAGCGGGGAGGCGCGGGGATTGGCCGAGGGCCAGAGATAGCGGACAGGGCGGCCGGCGCGCAACGGCGCGGCGAGCGGCTGACGGCTGGCACCGAGCAGCCCGAGCAAGCCGAAGAAGGCCGCCAGGATCAGGGCACTGAAGGTGGAACACAGCGAGCAAGCGGAACCCGCGGCCAAGTTCAACGGGACGCTGGCGGAACCGGGCAAATCTATCCCGGCGCCAAAATTGCCATCGACGGAACAATACTGGCCGTCCAGGCCGCTGAGCTGCATACCGGCCATCTGACCGTGACCGATGCTGCAGGCGAGCGCACTGAACAGGACGCTGAAATACAGCATCCAGGCAAGCAGCGAACGGTCGGCACGGGTCAGTTTCATGGGGCGCGACTCTAACATCGGATTCAGGCGCTATCCGCGCCAGCCGGCTGCGGTCAATTGCCGCAGCATTGTCCGGCGGGAGTCTAGTTCTGCCAGGGTGCATGCGCCAGCAATTCGCCGCAGCGTAGCGGCACGAACTCGCCCAGCCAGTGCGCCAGCAACACCTTGAGCCGCCCGGCCGGCACTTCGAGCAACTGGTCGAAGCCTTGGCGCCGCAAGGCCGTCTGGCATTGATCGATAACCCGCAGCTGGGCCGCTGAGGCCTGGGCGAGCACTCCCGGCGCTTTTCCGGGCGCTGGGCGGGCATCGTTGCGCGGCCGCCCTTTCCCGCAAGCAAGCGGCCGACATCCGGCTAGACTGCCATTACGCTCCGGTATGTCCAGCCGTCCCTGGCTGTGGCGAACCCGTTACTTATCGGTGGTAAGGATGCGCTCCGATCTAATCGCCCCACTGCGCCTGGCCGGCGCCTATATCCTGTTCAGCAGCATTTGGATTCTCTCCAGCGACTACCTGCTGATGGCCATGGTCAACGACAGTGTATTGAGCAACCAACTGCAAACCGTCAAGGGCATGCTCTTCGTCCTGCTCAGCAGCCTACTGATTTTCTCCCTCAGTTACCGTGACCGCTGCGCCCAGGGCGAGCTGCTCAACGCCCTGACGCGCAACACCCGCTTGCTGCAACAGAGCCAGCGCAACGCCGCCCTGGGCAGCTGGGAACATGATGGCCGCTTCCACTGGAGCCCCGAGGCCCTGCAACTGCTCGGCCGCGACCCGGGCAGCGAATACAGCGACGCCGAGCAACTGCTCAGTTGGTTCTACCCGGCCGAGCGGTCGGCCCTACAACGTGCCCTGCAGGCCCTACTGGAACAGCACACACCGCTGGCGGTCAGTGCCCGCCTGCGGCAACCGCAGCGGCAGCCGGTGACCTGGCTGATGCTGCGTGGCGAGGCGGAAGACAGCGGCCAGATCCTCGGCACCGTGCAAGACATCAGCCACCAGAAGCACGACGAAATCGCCCTGCGCGAAAGCGAGCAGCGCTTCCGCCAACTGTTCGAGCAGATCCCGCACATTGCCGTGCAGGGCTACGATCGCACACGCCGGGTGATCTACTGGAACCAGGCCAGTACCCAACTCTATGGCTATAGCCTGCAGGAGGCCATGGGGCAGCGTCTGGAGGAGTTGATCATCCCGCCTGCCGCGCGCAATCAGGTCATCAGCGCAATCAACCGCTGGCTGCTCGGCGGCCCGTCGATTCCCGCAGCGGAACTGCAGTTGCAGCGTAAGGACGGCAGCAAGGTGTGGGTTTATTCCAGCCACTCGATACTGCGCAACAGCCGCGACCAGTTGGAGCTGTACTGCATCGACATCGACCTCAGCGAACAGAAGCAGATCAATCTCGAACTGCAAACCAGCGAGGCGCGTTACCGCGAACTGGTCGAGCAGCTGACTGACGTGATAGTGCTGACGGACGCCAGCGGGCACCTGGAGTTTCTCAATCCGGCCTGGGAGAAGCTCAGCGGCTACGCCTGCCACGAATGCCTCGGCCGCCCGCTGGCGCAGTTTCTCGACAGCGCCGACGCGGCGCGCTTCGACCAGCAGATCGCGGCCATCGACAGCGGCCAGCAGACCGGCCTGCGCGGCGAATTCCGCCTGCTCAGCCGCCAGGGCCAACTGCGCTGGATCGACATTCAGCTGGATCGCAGCCCGTCGGCCAAGCTGCTCAACGGCAGCCTGCATGACATCCATGAGCGCCACCAAGAGCAGCAACTGCAACACGCACGCAATGCGGTACTCGATGAACTGCTCGCCCGCCGGCCCCTGGCGCACATCCTCGACGGCATCTGCCGCCGCTTGCAGGATCTCAATCCGCGCATGCTGGTGTCGATCATGCTGCTGGACGAACAGCAGCGCCTGCATGTGGCCGCCGCCCCCAGCCTGCCCGAACCTTATCGACAGGTCATCGACGGCCGACAGGCGCAACTCGAACTCGGTTCATGCGGACACGCCGCGTGCAGCGGCGAACTGGTCATCGCCGAAAACCTCGAGACCCACCCCTACTGGCCGGCGCTGCGCACCCCGGCCCTGGCCGCCGGCCTACAAGCCTGCTGGTCGCTGCCGTTCAAGGACGCCGCCGCTCGGGTGCTCGGCACCTTCGGCATCTATTACGCCCAGCCGCAGCGGCCGAGCAAGGCCGACATAACCCTGGTCACCGAGTTCGCCCGGCTAGCCGGCCTGGCCGTGCAACAGCGCCAGCGCCAGCGATGATCGCCTGCCGAGCGCCTTGCCGGCAGCCTTCGGCTATTCCTCCGCTTCGCGGCGGGGCGATGCCGCAGAGCCGAGTGCAGCAGTTGTTCAACGGCGATATCCCCGTTAGGTATTGCATGCGGGGACAGTGCTTGTGTAGGAACGGCTTCAGCCGCGAGTAGATCCCCGCCGCGGACAGCGGGCAGCCCCCGCCACAAAACCCAAAAAACCCAACGCCGCCATCCTGGCGCAGGACGGCGGGTTATCGGGCATTACTCGCCGGGATCGGCCTCGGCAACCTGCTTGCCCTTGGCTTTGCCCAACTTGGCGGCCAGCGACTCCACCAGCAGGAAGAACATCGGGATCAGGAACACCGCCAGCACGGTCGCCGCGAGCATGCCGCCGAGCACCCCGGTGCCGATCGAGTGGCGGCTGGCCGAGCCGGCGCCGCTGCTGATGACCAGCGGCATGACGCCGAGGACGAAGGCCAGCGAGGTCATGACGATCGGCCGGAAACGCAGGCGCGAGGCCTCCAGCGCCGACTCGAAGATACTCATGCCCTGCTGCCGGCAGAGCATGGCGAACTCGATGATGAGGATGGCGTTCTTGGTCGCCAGACCGATCAGGGTGATCAGACCGACCTGGAAGTACACATCGTTCTCGATGCCGCGCAGCCACACCGCGAGGATCGCGCCGAACACCGCGAAGGGCACCGCGGTGATCACCGCCAGCGGCAGCGTCCAGCGTTCGTACTGGGCGGCGAGGATCAGGAACACCATGATCAGGCCGAAGATAAATGCCGTGCCGCCCGAGCCCGCAGTCGCCAGCTCCTGGTAGGCCGAGCCGGTCCAGCCGATGCTGTAGTCGCTGCCGAGCACCTCATCGGCGACTTCCTGCACCGCCGCCAGAGCCTGTCCGGAGCTGTAACCGGGCGCCGGGCCACCGAGGATCTTCGCCGCCGGGTAGACGTTGAAACGCGCGTAGCTGTCCGGGCCGAGGATGCGCTCGACCTTGACCAGGCTCGACAGCGACACCAGTTCGCCGCCGGCCGAACGCACGTAGACCTGGGCCAGGTCTTCCGGCTTGCGCCTGAACTCCGCCTCGGACTGCAGGCTGACCTGCCAGGTGCGCCCATACAGGCTGAAGTCGTTGACGTAATAGCTGCCGAAGGTCGCCTGCATGGCGGTGAACACATCGTTGACGGTCACGCCCAGGGCGCGTGCCTTGATGCGGTCGAGGTCGATGTAGTACTGCGGCACGTTGGCGCTGAAGGTGCTCTGCACCCCGGCCAGTTCCGGGCGCTGGTTGACCGCCTGGACAAAGGCCGCGACCTTGGCCGCCAGCTGTTCGGTGCTGCCGCCGCTGCGGTCCTGGATATAGCCCTCGAAACCGCCGGTGGTGCTCATGCCGGTGATCGGCGGCGGGTTGAAACTCAGCACCACGCCGTCCTTCTGCGCCGCGCCGATGGCCATGAATTCGCGGGTCAGGTTGCGCGCATCCAGCTCCGGCGTGGTGCGCTCGCTCCAATCCTTCAGCGGCACGAAGGACACCCCGGCGTTGCTGCGGTTGCCGAAGGTGAGGATGTCGAAGCCGGCGAAGGTGACCACGTCCTCCACCGCCGGGTGCGCCATCAACTGCCGGGTCACGTCGCTGGTGAGCGCCTCGGTGCGGGTCAGCGAGGCGGCCGGCGGCAGGAAGTAGGCGTTGAGAACATAGCCCTGGTCTTCGTCCGGCACCAAGGAACTGGGCACCTGGGCAAACAGCAGCAACATCGCCGCGATCATCGCGCCGAACAGCAGCAGGCCGACCAGCGAACGCTTGAGGAAGAAGCGCACGCCGCTGGTGTAGCCATCGGTCAGACGCTCGAACAGCCGATTGAACAGGCGAAACGGCGCCGCCGGCTGATGCTGTCCCGGCTTCAGCAACAGGGCGCACAGGGCCGGGCTCAGGGTCAGCGCGACCACGCTGGAGATCGCCACCGACACGGCGATGGTGATGGCGAACTGTTTGTACATCTCCCCGGCCAGGCCGCCGAGGAAGCCCACCGGCACGAACACCGCGATCAGCACCAGGCTGGTGGCGATGATCGGCCCGGTGACCTCCTCCATCGCCTTGATGGTGGCCTCGCGCGGGCCGAGCTTATCGACGCTCATCGAGCGTTCGACGTTCTCGATCACCACGATGGCGTCGTCCACCACGATGCCGATGGCCAGTACCAGGCCGAACAGGGTCAGCAGATTGATCGAGAAACCCAGCAGGTGCATGCCGGCGAAGGTGCCGACCAGCGACACCGGGATCGCCAGCAACGGAATCAGCGAGGCACGCCAGTTCTGCAGGAAGATGAACACCACCAGCACCACCAGCGCCAGGGCCTCGAAGAAGGTATGGATCACCTCCTCGATGGAGACCTTGACGAACTTGGTGGTGTCGTAGGGAATCTTGTAGCTGATGCCCTCGGGGAAGCGCTGCGACAGCCGCTCGAGGGTGCTCTGCACCGCGGCGGCGGTGTCCAGGGCGTTGGCGCCCGGCTGTAGGTAGATGCCGAAGGCGGCGTTCTGCTGGCCGTTGAGCGAGGTCATCAGCGAGTAATCCTGGGCGCCCAGTTCGATCCGCGCCACGTCCTTGAGCAGCAGGCTGGCGCCGGTCTGGTCGGTGCGCAGGATCACGCTCTCGAACTCCGCAGGATCGGTGAAGCGGCCCTGGGTGGTCACCGTGTAGGTGAAGTCCTGCGCCTGCTGCAGCGGCGGCTGGCCGAAGCTGCCGGCGGCGAACTGCGAGTTCTGCTCGCGGATCGCGGCGACCACATCGCTGGGCGTCAAGTCGTACTGCGCCAGCTTGTCCGGGCGCAGCCAGATGCGCATGGAGTAGTCCTTGGAGCCGAACTGGCGGGCATCGCCGACGCCGGGCAGGCGCTTGAGTTCGTCGATCACGTTGATCAGCGCGTAGTTGCTGATATACACCGGGTCGCGCGAGTCGTCCGGCGAGTACAGGGTGACCACCTGGAGAATGTCGGAGGACTTCTTCTCGACCTTGACCCCCAGCCGGCGCACCTCTTCCGGCAGCTTGGCCAGGGCCGACTGCACCCGGTTGTTGACGTCGATGGTGGCCTGATCCGGGTCGGTGCCGACCTCGAAATACACCGACAGGCTCATGGCGTTGCCGCCGGAGTTGGACTGCTGGTAGATCATCCCCTCGACGCCGTTGATCGACTGCTCCAGCGGCGCGGCCACGGTTTCGGCGATCACCTGGGCGCTGGCGCCGGAATAGCTGGCGCTGACCGACACCTGCGGCGGCAGGATCTGCGGGTACTGGGCAATCGGCAATGCACTCATGGCCATCAGGCCGGCGAGCATGATGACGATGGAGATGACCGCGGCGAAAATCGGCCGGTCGATAAAGAAGCGTGAGAGCACGGGATACGCTCCTTAGGACTGTTTGGCGGGTTGGACAGCGGCTTCGCTGCTTTTCACCGGCGTATCCGGACGCACCTTGGGCAGGCCCTCGACTATCACCCGGTCGCCTGCACTGACGCCGGACTCGATCACCCAGCGGCCCGCGGCGGTGTGCCCGGTGCTGACCTGGCGCACGCGCGCGATGCCCTGCTCGTCCACCACATAGACGAAGGTGCCGCGTGGCCCCTGGGCCACTGCCCGCTCCGGCAGGGTGATGGCATGCGGCAGGGTGATGCCCTTGACCAGCACCCGCACGAACTGCCCGGGCAACAGCGCTTGATCCGGATTCGGCACCAGGGCGCGCGCGCTGATGGTGCCGGTGCTGCGGTCGACCAGGCTGTCGGTAAAGTTCACCTTGCCCTCCAGCGGATAGCTGGAGCCGTCGCCGAACTTGATGGCGACGCTCATCTGGCCGTCCTCCGGCAAGACCAGGGCACCGCTCTGCAGGCCGCTGCGCATGCTTTCCACGTCGCGGTCGGGAGCGGCGAAGTTGACGTAGATCGGGTCGAGCTGGGTGATGTTGGTCAGCAGGCTGGCGTTCGGGTCGCCCGCCACCATCAGGCTGCCTTCGGAGACGGTTTCCTTGCTGGTGATGCCGGAGATCGGCGCCGTCACGGTGCAATAGTCGAGGTCGATCTGCTTGGCTTGCACCTCGGCTTCGGCCGCCTGGATGTTGGCCTTGCTCTGCTCGAAGTTGGAGATCGCGTTGTCCAGTTCGCTCTCGCTGGCGTAGCCCTTCTTCTGCAATTCGCGGGTACGCTTGAGGTCGCGCTCGGTCTGCCGGTAGCGTGCCTGCTCCTGGGCCAGCGCGCCCTTGGCACGGCCAAGGGCGGCCTGGTAGGTGCGCGGCTCGATACGGAACAGCACCTGGCCCTGCTTGACCTGACTACCCTCCAGGTAGGTGCGCTCCTGCAGGATGCCGCTGACCTGGGCGCGCACCTGCACCTCGCGAAAGCCTGCGGTACGCGCGGCATACTCCAGCTCCAGCGGCAGCGGCGCAGCCTTGACGGTTTCCACCAGCACTTCGGGGGCCGGCGGCGCATCGGCGGCCTGGACAATGGGCGCCAGGGCAGTCAAGGCGAGAAGCCCCAAAACGAGGGTGAAGCGTTGGGCAACGGGCATAGATGTCTCCATGACAATACAGGGCGCACAAGAGGGCGAGGATGCTAGTTAGATACGCGCCTGCATGTAAACAGGCCACAACGCGTAAAATCACTACTCTCTGTTTCCCAGATGAGTCTAGTCAGCTATCCCTCTGCCGCCATGCGCCGCACCACGTAACCCGCCTCTTTCTGGAGCAAGGCGTGCACCACTCCGGCCTGGAGACTCGCGCTCGCGCAGCCAGGCAGGCGTCGTTACGCCAGGCCAGCCCCATAACCGGCCTCGGCAATCGCGATGATCAGCTCATCGCTCGACAGGCTGCTGACCACTCGCGCCTCACCACCTTGCAACTTGACCTTGACCTCGGCAGCCGGGTCTCGCGCCTGCAAGGCCTCGGTAACCGTCTTCACGCAATGCTCGCAGGTCATGCCTTCGATCCTGAACGTGTGAACCTTTGATGCTTGCATCTGCAACCTCCTGATTGAATGTATGGCCCCTTTACGGGAGGCGCTCAGTTTCGGCCCTCCCCCCTGGGTAAGGTCAAGGCATAAAACAACGCTTGACCTTACCCAGGGGTCAAGGTTGATCCTGTACGGGAACCCCGCGGAGGCTCCTGCATGTCCAGCTTGACCACTTTCGACCTGCCCATCAGGGGCATGACCTGCGCCAGCTGCGCCGGGCGAGTCGAGCGCGCCTTGCGCAAAGTGCCCAACGTCGCCAGCGCCAACGTCAACCTGGCCAGCGAACTGGCGCGTATCGAGGCGCCAGCGGACAGCTTCGGGCAGTTGCTCGCCGCCGTTGCAGGCTCCGGCTATGAAGTGCCCAGCGAACGCCTGGAGCTGGCCATCGGCGGCATGACCTGCGCCAGTTGCGTCGGCCGCGTCGAGCGCGCCCTGGCGCAACTGCCAGGGGTGCTGACGGCCAGCGTCAACCTGGCCACCGAGCAAGCGCTGCTGCAAGTGACCGCGGGGCTCGACCCGCAAAGCCTGTTGCAAGCGGTCGCCAAAGCCGGCTACACGGCCAGCCTGGTGGACAGCGACACGCCCGCCAAGCCCCAGGCCGAACGGCATTTGCAGCGCGAGCGCTGGATCCTGGCGCTGGCCTTGCTGCTCACCGCGCCGCTGCTGATCCCGATGCTGGCGGAGCCGTTTGGCGGCCACTGGATGCTGCCGGCCTGGCTGCAATTCGCCCTGGCCACGCCGGTGCAGTTCGTCCTCGGCGCGCGTTTCTACCGCGCCGCCTGGCTGGCCCTGCGTGCCGCTGCCGGCAACATGGATCAACTGGTTGCCCTGGGCACCAGCGCCGCCTACGGCCTGAGCCTGTATCAATGGGCGATCGCCCCGAGCGGCGCGATGCCGCAGCTGTATTTCGAGGCCTCGGCGGTGATCATCAGCCTGATCCTGCTCGGCAAATACCTGGAAAGCCGCGCCAAGCGGCAGACCACCAGCGCCATCCGCGCCTTGCAGGCCCTGCGTCCGGAACAGGCGCTGCGCCTGCGCGATGGCGTCGAGCAGTGGGTGGCCCTGAGCGCCCTGGCCCTGGGCGATCGGGTGGTGGTCAAACCCGGCGAGCGCTTCCCGGTCGACGGCCAGGTACTGCAAGGCCAGAGCCATGCCGACGAGGCGCTGATCAGCGGCGAGAGCCTGCCGCAACCCAAGCAGCCGGGCGACAAGGTCACCGCCGGGGCGATCAACGGCGAAGGCCGTCTGCTGATCGAAGTCGGCGCCCTGGGTGCGGAAACCGTGCTGGCGCAGATCATCCGCCTGGTCGAGGACGCCCAGGCGGCCAAGGCACCGATCCAGAAACTAGTGGACAAGGTCAGCCAGGTGTTCGTGCCGACGGTGCTGCTGCTCGCCCTGGCCACCCTGCTGGTCTGGCTGCTGCTCGGTGCGCCCCTGCAAGTCGCCCTGCTCAACGCCGTGGCGGTGCTGGTGATCGCCTGCCCCTGCGCCCTCGGCCTGGCCACGCCCACGGCGATCATGGCCGGCACCGGGGTGGCCGCGCACCACGGCATCCTGATCAAGGACGCCGAAGCCCTGGAAGTGGCCCACGGGGTGACGGCGGTGGCGTTCGACAAGACCGGTACCCTGACCTCCGGCACGCCACGCATCGCCCACCTGAGCGCGCTCGATGGCGACACCGCCAGCCTGCTGCAACTGGCCGGCGCCCTGCAGCGCGGCAGCGAACACCCGCTGGCCAAGGCGGTGCTGGACGAATGCACTGCCCGCCAGTTGCCGTTGGCCGAGGTGGCCGACAGCCAGGCCCTGGCCGGGCGCGGGATTGCCGGACAGATCGGCGAACGCCAGCTGGCCCTGGGCAACAAACGCCTGCTCGAGGAGCGCTGGCTGCACAGCGAACCCCTGACGGCCGAGGCGCTGGCCTGGGAGGCCGAAGGCCGCACCCTGTCCTGGCTGATCGAACAGGCGCCCACGCCCCGGGTGCTGGGCCTGTTCGCCTTTGGCGACACCCTCAAAACCGGCGCCGCCGAGGCCATCGCCCAGCTCAAGGCGCAAGGCATCGGCAGCCACCTGATCAGCGGCGACAACCGCGGCAGCGTCACGGCCGTGGCCGGCGCCCTGGGCATCGATGCCGTGCACGCCGAAGTGCTGCCGGCGGACAAGGCGGCGATCATCGCCGAACTGCGGCAAACCGGGGTGGTGGCGATGGTCGGCGACGGCATCAACGATGCTCCGGCGCTGGCCGCCGCCGATGTCGGCATCGCCATGGGCAGCGGCACCGACGTGGCCATGCATGCCGCCGGCATCACCCTGATGCGCGGCGACCCGCGCCTGGTGCCGGCGGCGCTGGATATCAGCCGACGCACCTACAACAAGATTCGGCAGAACCTGTTCTGGGCCTTCGTCTACAACCTGGTCGGCATCCCCCTGGCCGCCGCCGGCCTGCTCAACCCGATGCTCGCCGGCGCCGCCATGGCCTTGTCCAGCCTCAGCGTGGTGAGCAATGCGCTGCTGCTGAAGACCTGGAAGCCGAAAGATCGCCAATAACCCTGTAGGAGCGGGCCATGCCCGCGATCACGATTTCACGGACAGATCGTAGGGATGGGTTAGCCGCCCAGGCGATGCCCGGCAAGATCGCGTTTTCTGCGCGGCGTAACCCATCATTGCGGCGTACCTGCTGACGCTCTGTTGGGTTACGCGGCGTCTCGCATCTGCGGCTTGCTCGGGAGTGCAGCCGCCGCTAACCCAACCTACGACCAACATCCTACGAACGACGTTTCGGAGACCGCCCATGAACATCGGCCAAGCCGCGCAGAAGACCGGCCTCAGCGCCAAGATGATCCGCTACTACGAGAGCATCGAGCTGCTGCCGGCCGCCGGACGTAGCGACAGCGGCTATCGCCAGTACGGCGCGCAAGACCTGCATCGCCTGAGCTTTATCAAGCGCGCGCGGGATCTGGGCTTTTCCCTGGCCGGGGTCAGCCAGTTACTGGCGCTGTGGCAGGATCGCCAGCGCGCCAGCGCCGACGTCAAGGCGCTGGCCGCCGGGCATGTCGCCGAGCTCAACCACAAGATCGCCGAGCTCAGTAGCCTGCGCGACACCCTGCAGGAGCTGATGCAACACTGCCAGGGCGACGACCGTCCCGACTGCCCGATCCTCAAGGATCTGGAAACCGGCGGCGGCCATTGAAAGACACCGCGCCCCCGTAGTCCGGATGCAATCCGGGGTGCTCTACAACGCGCGCTGCAGCGCCGCGCAATCCACCGCGAAGTGATCGGCCAGTTCCGGCCAGGGGTTCTCCGCCAGATTGACCAGCACGCTGCAGGCACCGGCGGCGCGGGCGCATTCCAGGTCGAAGCGGTAGTCGCCGACCATCACCAGCTCGCCCGGCGCCACCTGCCAGCGCTCGGCCAGGTGCAGCAAACCGCCGGGATGAGGTTTGGGCGGCGCCTCGTCGCGACCGAGGATGTCGGCGCTGGCGAAACAATCGCCCAGGCCGATCGCCTGCAGGGTCAGCAGCGCCAACTCATGGGCGTTGCGGGTGAGGATGCCGAGCCGGCAACCGCGCCCGTGCAGCGTGCGCACCAGTTCAATGGCCCCCTCGGCCGGCTCGGCGCCCAGCGCCAGCTCGCGCTCGTGCTCCAGCAGCCAGGCGTATTTGGCCGCCGCCACGTCCTCGGGCAAGGCCGCCAGGTGGTGGAGAATGTCGTCCGCCAGGGGGATGTCCAGCGAGCGCTTGATCGCCTCGAAATCATGCACCGCCAGAGTCAGGGTGCCGTCCATGTCGAACACCCAGTGGCGCGCCGTTTGCAGCCTCATTATTTCCAGTCCTCGCGGCTCACTTCCAATCCTCACGGATTCGGGTCAGGCCTTCCTGGGCGACCGAGGCGACCAGTTGGCCCTGACGATTAAAGATGCTGCCGCGGGCGAAGCCCCGGGCATTGCCGGCCCAGGGGCTGTCCATGGCATAGAGCAGCCAGTCGTCCATGCGCAGGTTGCCGTGGAACCACAGCGAATGGTCGAGGCTGGCGACCTGCATGAACTTTTGCCACACCGACACGCCATGGGGCAGCATCGAGGTGGTCAGCAGGTTGAAGTCGCTGGCATAGCCGAGCAGGTACTTGTGCAATTGCGGATCGTCCGGCAGCTCGCCGGCGGCGCGGAACCACACATACTTGACCGGCTCGCTCGGCTCGGGGGCGAAGGGGTTGGCGACCGTCACCGGGCGGATCTCGATCGGCTTGTCGCTCACCGCGCGCTCGCGCATGCGCTCGGGCAGCGAGTCGACGACCAGCCGGGCCAGCTCGGTTTCCGACTTCAAGCCTTCCGGCGCCGGCACATCCGGCATCGGGCTCTGATGCTGAAAGCCGTCCTCGTCGTACTGGAAGGAGGCGCTGCAGGTGAAGATCGGCTTGCCCTTCTGCACCGCCGTCACCCGCCGGGTGCTGAAGCTGCCGCCATCGCGCACCCGCTCGACCTGATAGACCACCGGCAATGCAACATCGCCGGGACGCAGAAAGTAGCCGTGCAGCGAGTGCACATGGCGATCGGCCTCGACCGTCTGGCTGGCCGCCGAGACGCACTGACCGAGCACCTGGCCGCCGAACAGCTGACGAAAGCCCAGATCCTGGCTGACGCCTCGAAAGAGGTTCTCTTCGATGGCCTCCAGACTCAACAGGGCGACCAATTCGTCCAGTACCTGACTCATGTAAATGTTCTCCAGTAGTCGCTAGATAAGCGGCAAGCGCAATTCGGGGTAGGCCGGCAGGGAACTGAGGCGTTCATCCCACACCGCCCGACCCAGGGTGAAATGGTAAAGACTTTGCCAGCGGCTGTCGGCAAGTCCGAGCAATTCATGTACCGAATCGTCGAAAAAACAGCCGATACCGGTAGCGGAAAGACCCGCCGCCTCGGCTTCCAGGTAGAGCAACTGGCCGATTTGCCCGCACTCCCAGTACAAGCGCGGATAGCGCCAGGCGCCGGCTGCCAGGGCCGTGTCGAAGCGGCTGAGCATGGCCAGGGCCACGCAGCCGGCGCTGGCGATGTCCTGCCCGCAGGAGAGAAACTCCGCCAGGCCGCGGGCATCGCCTTCGAGCAGGCGGTACAGCGGCAATTCGGCGTGTGCCCGCTGCCAGAGAAAATCCTCGCGCAGCCCGCGTTGCGCCTGGCCATCGACCCGCGCCAACCAGTACAGACCGGGCTCCAGGCCCTGCACCCGGTGGACGAACAGCAGCAGGTCGACCTGTGCCGCCTCCCCGGTCAGCGCCAAAGGCACCGGCGAATGGCTCGGCATGAGCCGCTGCAACCAGGCGAACAACAGCTCGGCGTGAATCCCGCTCTGGCCGTCCATGGCTTGCGCGCTGCGCCGGCGATGCAGGATCGGCCGCAGCGGCAGGCCGGGATTGTCCGCCGGCGCGCGACCGGCTTCGCTCAGCCAAGGCTGCGCAGGCAAGACCGGCGCGCGACACAACGCCTGCACCCGCGCCAACTCCGGCCAGGCGCGCTGCTGGCGCGACAGACGCTTGGGCGTGCCCTGCAGTTCCAGTGCGGCCAAGCCCTGCAACAGGCTGTCGGGCAGGGCGAACTCGCTGGCCTGGGCCGAACCGATCCACAGCAGGCAGTCGACGTGCTCGGCCTCGGCAAAACCCGCGCGATCCAGGCCGAACAGCGCATCCAGCCGCGCCTCGGCCACCCCGCGCAGCAGGCGCACCTGCCAGCCCAGTCCGCTGGCGGCAATCGCCAGCGCGGCCAGGGCATGGCCGAGGTCGTGCTGGCAGTAACGGTAGGCGCGCTCGCCGTACTTCCACGCCTCGCGCCAGGCAATGCTGGCCAGCGCCAGCAGGCAGCCGCCCGCCGGCAACGCCTGGGACAGTTGCACGGCCAGCGGCGCCGGCAGTTCGCCACGCACTTCCAGGGCATGGGCGTCGGCCGTGTAATGGGCGAGCAAGGCCTCGGCCTGCAGGCTGCCGGCCGGCAACAACAGATAAGCCTCGGTCGGGTGCAGGTTGCCCGACGACGGATTGACCCGCAGCGCCCAGCGGCTGCCGCCGGCCTCCTTCCAGGCCGACAGCGCCAGGCTGTCGTACAGCAGCTGCGACAGGCTGGCCCGATTCAGCGGCGCCGGTGCGCCCAGGGGCGCGGCGAACACCGCGTCGTAGTCGGGCGACTCCTGCAGCGGCCGCTGCCACAGCTCGATCAGGCGCGCGCCGCGGTAACGGCGAAAAGCAGCCGGCTGAGTCGCCCACTCCAACTGTCCCGGCCCGGGGGCGAAGCGTTGCGGCTGGTGCTTGCTCAGCTGGTGATAGGCGCGCACGGCGTCCAGTTCGGTCATCATGGCTCCGCTTGAGTCGGCCCAGGCAGCGTCGCCATACTCGGGCGCTGCATTAAAGAGTGCCATTGTATGCGCCTGCCGCCGGTCTATCACGACGACTACAGCCCACCCTTCCCGGCCGCTCATCGCTTCCCCATGGAGAAGTTCCGCCTGCTGCGCGATCACCTGGTGGCCAGCGGCCTGACCCGCGACGCCGAGTTGCCGCGCCCCGAGCCGTGCCCGCCGCCACGGCATCCTGCATCACAGCGCGGCCAGGGTCTGGGCCGAACGCGGGCTGGCTTGACCGGCCACGGACAGGGCTCCGGCCCATCAATGGCTATGCTTATCCCAGCGCCAAATCGGTGTCCCAGCCAGGGATCAGCCAGGCTGGCGAACCTGCTCGGCCAAGGAGATAGCTGCCATGCAACTGATCACGGTGAACATCGACAAGCCGCAAGAAAGCAACTTCATCTTCGGCCAGAGCCACTTTATCAAATCCGTCGAGGACATCCACGAAGCCCTGGTCGCGGCCGTGCCCGGGATCGAGTTCGGCCTGGCCTTCTGCGAGGCCTCCGGCCCTTGCCTGGTGCGTTGGTCGGGCACCGATGCCGCGATGATCGAACTGGCCCAGCGCAATGCCCAGGCCATTGGCGCCGGCCATTGCTTCATCATCTTCCTCGGCGCGGGCTTCTACCCACTGAACGTGCTGAACAGCGTCAAGCAGGTGGCCGAGGTCTGCCGGATCTTCTGCGCCACCGCCAATCCGACCGAAGTGGTGCTCGCCGAGACGCCGCAGGGCCGTGCCGTGCTCGGCGTAGTCGACGGTTGCTGCGCGCATGACCTGGAAACCGACGACGACATCCTCGCGCGCAAGGAACTGCTGCGCCAGATCGGCTACAAACTCTGAGCACGGATGAAAACGCGTTCAGCCGCTGCGGCAACGCTGCCCACTCAAGCCAAGTGAGGGCATTTTCTGTAGCCCAATGCAATCCGGGAAAGTCTGGCCCTGAAAAACCGCTCCGGGATTGCATCCAGGCTAATGCCGCGCAACTTGTAGGAGGCGCGCCCCCGCGGCGAATGCAGCCCGCAGGGCTGCCCAACTATCGCCTGGCGAGCACAGGTTAAAAACTCGCTCCGGGGTCGGAGCCTTGCACATAAACATAGGCTCTACGCGTTGGGCGCCTGCAATATGTTCGCAACCTCTGCCCCCAGTCAGCCCCCGCCGCCGCGCCGTCCGGCGCGCCCCGCCAGCACCTGGGTCGCGCCCTGGGTCCTCTTGGCAAACCAGAGCACCCGGCTCACGCCCCGGGTGATCGCCACATAGGCCAGGCGCAGGCTTTCATCCGCCATCGCCTGGTCATAGCTGTTGCGGAAGAATCCCGAGTAGGCATAGAGCGCATTGCGCAGCGGGTGCGGTTCGGCCGGAGCACCATCGTCGAGGATGATCGCCACTTCGGCCTGCAAACCCTTGGCGCTGTGGATGGTGCAGGCCTTGACCGGCAGTTTCTTGTCCAGCCGGGCCCGAATCGCCTGCAAGGGCTCGTTGCGCCGGCTCAACAGCAGCACCGCCGTGCGGTCGGCCATCTTGCGGCTGGCGACGTGCGCGCACTGGGCCTCGATGGTCTCCAGCAGCTCCGCCAGGCGCGCCTTGCTATCGAAACCCTGCACCAGCTTGACCCCGTGATCGCCCGGCTGCATGGCCTTGAACGCCTTGCTGGTTTTGGCTTGCTTGCAGGCCACGCCCGCGAGCAGCGCCTCGCCGTCGCGGATTACCGGCTCGATGGAGCGGTAGTTGGTGGCCAGCATCAGCAGCGCGCTGCTCTTCGCCTTACCCTTGCCCGGAAAGTGCCGGTCGAAATCCATGAACAGCTCCGGAGAGCTGCCGCGCCAGCCGTATATCGACTGCCAGTCGTCGCCGATGGCCATCAGACTGACCGCCGTGCCCTGACGCGCCAGAGCGCGATGGACGGCCTGCAGCCACTGCACGATCTGCGGCGAGATGTCCTGGAACTCATCGATCAGCAGGTGATTGAACGGCGCCAGCGCCTCGGTCGGGATTCCCGGCGCTGCTCCCAGACTGTCGCCGAGGGCTTGAAAGGCGCCGTCGAAAGTCATCAGGCCCTGCTCGCGCAGACAGCCCTCGAACGCCGCCCAGAACAGCACCAGGGCCTCGATAAAGCGGCGCTCGCGGGGCGAACAGAGCAACGCCGCAGGGTCGATCCGCGCAGGACGGATGCCGATGCTCTGGATAAAACCGGCCTGCACATAGAAGGCCTCGAACAGCGGCAACGCGGCGAACTCCCCCGCCAGCTTGAAGCCATCCAGCGGCGCCTTGACCACCCGGGGCCGCTTACCCTCGCCAGTGCCCGCCGCCGGCGCCGGCAAGCCCAGCAGGCTGTGCACGTGTTCACGAAAAACCGGCTCCTGGGCGTAGCAACTCTGATACGCCTGCTTGAGCAGGCGCTGCTGGGCCGGACGCAGGCGCGCGCCGGTCAGCGGGTTATCCAACTCGCGGGGCGCGCCGGGCGGGTCATCCAGCTGCTCGAACCAGCGCGGGTTGTTCAACGCCTGTTTGGCCAGCACGCCCATGGCCGAATGGAAAGTGCGCACGCACTGGCGGGCCTGGGCGGCGTCGAAGGGGTACTGCCAGAAGCGCAGCACCTTGAGCATTTGCTCGCGCAGCTCGGCGCAGGAGGCGTTAGTGAAGGAAATCACCGTCAGCCGACCCGGTTCGATGCCCAGATGACAGAGCATGAACACCACCCGCAGCACCAGGGTGGTGGACTTGCCCGACCCCGCCCCGGCGAAGATCCGCGTGAGCGGGTGGCGAGCGAGGATCATCGCCCATTGCTCGTCCGAAGGCGCACTGACCACCCCCGCCGCCACCGCCTGGCCGACGCGCTCGCGCATGGCCTCGACCTGCGCCGTCTCGACCGCCAGCAACGCCGGCCCGTAGATGGCGGCGCTCGCCGGCTGGCCCGGTTTGGCTCGGGGCCTGGCCGGCTTTTTCCCAGTACCCGCCTGGCTTTTACCTGCCGCAACGCTGGCTTTCTTAGCCCGAGCCCGAGTTTTTTGCTGCACCAACCCCGCCTCGCGCTCGGCGCGCAGGTAGGCGGTGGTGCGCGGAAAGTAACGCGCCAAAGCCCCGGAGAGGAGCAACCTATAGCGCTCGACGGCAGACAACATTCGACGATTCCCACCCAGGGCATGAGGTATATGCCTGAATGATAAGTGTTTTTCAGCGGGGACTGGCAAGCGGCCGGTCGCAGAAGCTGGTGAACAAGTAAACCTTGTTCACCCTACGCAGCGCCCAAGTGCACGTAGGCTGGAAAACCGCAGAGCGTTTTCCAGCAGATCTTATCCGGGCTACCTCGCTGGCGGCGATAAAGAGGTCGGCCTTCCGGGCACACTTGAGTGTAGTGATTTATCGGCATATTATCGCTTTTAGATAACTTAACTAATTTGGGTACAATATGGACGCCGTCCGCAATCCCTACTCCCCTGGCGCCGGCACTCGCCCACCCGAGCTTGCAGGCCGCGACGCACTGCGCGAACGGGTGCGCGTCTCGATTGAGCGAATTCGCATTGGCCGGCCCGCCAAGAGCCTAATCATGGTCGGATTGCGCGGCGTCGGTAAAACCGTGCTGCTGAACCAGATGCTGCGAGATGCTGAAGCGACCAACATTCACACCGTTTACGTTGAGGCGCCTGAATCTCGTTCCCTGCCAGCGATACTCGCTCCACAGCTACGCCTCGCCTTGTTACGGTTGAGCCGCATTGAAGCAGCCAAGGACGCAGCCATCACCGGCCTGCGCGCCCTGGCCGGTTTTGCCAACGCCTTGAAGGTGAAGTTTGGAGACATTGAGGTCGGTATTGACTACGAGCCCGAGCCTGGTCTGGCGGACAATGGCGATCTGGAAGGCGATCTTACTGCCCTGCTGACACAGCTCGGTGAAGTGGCAAAAGCTGCTGGCAGCGCCCTGGTAATCTTCGTGGACGAACTGCAATACGTCGCAGAAGAACAGCTTGCCGCGTTGATCACAGCGCTACACCGCGTTTCGCAACTGGCCTTGCCAGTTACCCTCGTCGGCGCTGGCCTACCTCAACTCCGAGGCCGGGCCGGGAATGCGAAGTCCTACGCGGAACGACTCTTCGACTATCCAGAGGTCGGCCCACTGGAGCCACCCCAGGCGCGTCTGGCCTTTGTAAAGCCAGCAGAGGACGAAGGTGTGACTGTAGACCCGGAAGCGGCAGATATGGTCGTTCAAGTTACGCTCGGCTACCCTTACTTCATTCAAGAGTGGGGCAGCAGCGCCTGGGATGCCGCGCAGAATGATCACATCACGCTGGCAGATGTACAGAACGCATCGGCGCACGCTATCGCCGCATTGGACGAGAGCTTTTTCCGGGTACGATTCGACCGAATGACCCTGGCGGAAAAAACCTACCTGCGCGCCATGGCCTCGCTTGGCGAAGGCCCCCATCGCTCGGGTGACATCGCTGCGAGCCTGGGCCGAACAAGCCAGTCTCTTGGGCCAATCCGCAGCGCCTTAATTGGCAAAGGCATGATCTGGAGTCCGACCCACGGCGACACTGCCTTTACAGTGCCGATGTTCGACCTGTACATGTGCAGGATCATGCCCGGTGACGACTGGAGGCCTACGCCGCCCACCGCCTAGTCCGACCGACAAGTGGCCGCCCCAGTCACGGCTTGAATGGCTATTGAAGCGCCCCTAGTTTCGCAGACATATCTGGCAGGCTTTTGGTTGTACGCTGTCTGCCGCTAACGTCCGTATGGATCGACAACTACCGGGCGCAAAATCCGAGCGAGCAACCGAACAGAAGTCGCCTGCCGCCTGCCGCCAGCCGGAAATGGCCAAACAATCCGCCCTCTGTTGCCGAACCCTGCACCGATCAAGAACCAAGCAGGCGGCTCAACGCGTCCACCTGCTGGTCGCCAGCACGCACCTCGCCAGACCTCGCGAACCTGAGCCGCTTTAGCCCGACACAGGGCCGAGGGGCGTCTGGCGCAGCATTTGCCGGTCGATCTGCTCGATGCGGTTAACCCCACAGAGCGCCATGGTCACCGCCAGTTCCTGTTTGAAGCCATGCAGCAGCTGTTCAACCGCGGGCTGGCCGCCGGCCGCCAGCGCCCAGGCCCAAGGCCGGCCGATCAGCACCCCCTGGGCGCCGAGTGCCAGAGCCTTGAACACATCGACGCCACTGCGCACGCCGCCATCGAGGAGAACCGGCAGGCGTCCACCCAGTGCCTGAACCACGCTTGGCAATTGCGCGACACTGGAGCTGACACCATCGAGCTGTCGGCCGCCGTGATTGGACAGCACCATGCCGTCGGCGCCACAGTCCAGCGCGAGCAAGGCATCATCCACTTCGAGAATGCCTTTGAGCAGCAGCTTGCCCGGCCATTGTTGGCGCAACCAGCGAATATCCGCCCAGGTCACACTCGGGTCGAACTGGGCATCGAGCCAGGCCTTGAAGCCATTGATATCCGCAGGGTTGGCCAGGCACTGGCTCAGGTTGGCGAAGTGGTGCGGTCGCCCCAGCAGCCCTACATCCATCAACCACGCGGGGCGCTGAAGCAACTGCCAGGTCTTGTAGCAGCGGCCACGCCAACCCGGGTCATGCATGCCGTTGCGCTGATCGCGTCGACGAATACCGGCCACCGCCAGATCGACCGTAAACAACAGGGTGCGGCAGCCTTGTGCCCAGGCGTTGCGCAGCACGTCCTGCACGATATTGCGATCGCGCAGCATGTACAGCTGGAACCAGCACGGCTGGGCGCTGGCGGCGTGTACTTCGGTCAGGCTGCAAATACCCACACTGGACAAGCTGAACGGCACGCCGCAACGGGCTGCCGCGCTCGCCGCCCGGGCTTCGCCGCGCCGAGCAAAGAGCCCGGCCATGCCCAGCGGGGCAAGGGCCAGCGGTAAGCTGGCCGGCTGGCCGATCAGCTCACCGGCGGTGTCGCACTGGCTGACATCGCGCAAGACGCGCTGGCGCAGCTGCAGCTGGCGGAAGTCGGCGCTATTGGCCGCCAGGGTTTGCTCCGCATTGGCGCCGCCATCGATGTAGTCGAAGAGAAACTGCGGCAGGCGCCGCCGAGCCAGCCGGCGGTAGTCGCAGCAACTGGCGGCAAATGCCCGCGCAAACAGGCTCACCGGCAGCTCAACCGGTCACCCGGCGCCACAGCGCCCTGCTGATCACGCGTAACTTGTCGCGCGGGGTGAAGCGCTGCAGGGTGGCCTTGACCACGCCCTCGGTGAAGCGGGTGCGCTTGCTGTAATCGATACGCACATCGACCAGCACCGGACGCCCCTGGCTGGCCAGGGCCAGGGCCTGGGCAATTCCGCTGGCGCATTGCGCATTGTTTTCGATGGAGACGAACTGTGCCCCGGTGGCCTCGGCCAGGGCGGCGATATTCAGCGCCGGCAACAGGGTGCAGGTCTTGCGGTTGTAGGGGATCTCCTGGGCCTGGGCGATCTGTGACAGCTCGCCGTCGTTGAACACGAACACCGGCACGCCAAGGCCCTGGGCGCTGGCGGTGAGCAGTTCGAGGCCGGTCATGCGCAACGCGCCATCGCCCACCACGCCGACGACCTGGCTATGGGGATTGGCCAGCTTGACACCGATGACCGCCGGAATGCAGTAACCCATGGCATTGAAGTCGCTTGGCGAAATAAAACCGCGCGGCCGCTGGATCGGCAGCAACTCGGCGAGCAGGAAGGTATGGTTGCCGTCATCGGCCACGACGAAAGCGTCATCGGCCAACTGCTCGCGCAACTGCTGGCAGAAATGCGCGGGGTTGACGCGGTTGCCACTGTCATGGCGCAACCACTGCTCGCGGTAGGCCGCCTTGTGGGCGCCGATCCGGGCCGGCAGGTCGCTGCTCGGCGGCAGGCTGCGCAAGGCTCGCACCTCTTCGAGCAGGGCGGGCAGCAGCACGGCGGCATCGCCCTCAATGGCCAGGGTCGCCGGATAGTTGGCATTGAACACCGCCGGATTGATATCCAGATGAATCAAGGTTGCCGGCACCGGCATGCTGTAGCTGCCGGTCGGGATTTCAGAGAAGCGCGTGCCCACGGCCAGCAGGCAGTCGCAGTGGGCAAAGGCGTTGTTTGCCGCCGGCACCGCATAGGCGCCAAAGCCCATGCCGGTGTGCAGCGGATGCTTGGCCGGAAAAGCGCTGAGGCCTTGCAGCGTGGTGCACACCGGCGCCGCCAGCAGCTCAGCGAGGGCCATCAACTCGGCCTGCGCACCCAGCGCGCCCCAGCCGAGGAACAGCCCCGGCTGGCGGGCCTCGACCAGCAGTTGGGCCGCCTGGCATATGGCTTGGCGATCGAGCTTTGCGCTGACCGGGGTTTTGACGAAAAGTGGCAACTCGTCCACCTCGCCGAGAAAGTTGCCGATGTTGTACGGCAACTCGACGAACACCGGGCCGGGTTCGCCACTGGTGGCAATGTGGTAGGCCTGGTACAGCGTGGGAATCACCTCGGCATGGCTCTCGATGCGAAAGCTGGCCTTGGTGATGGGTTTGAGCAGGCTGTGCTGGTCGATATCGTGCAATTGATAGCGCCGGCCATTGGCGCTGTGGATGCCGCCCGAGATCACCAGCATGGGAATCCCGTCCAGCCCGGCTTCACCAATGCCACTGGCGGCATGGGTGACGCCTGCGGCGGGCACTATGACCAGGGTGCCGATGCTGCTGCCGGTACGGCTGAAGGCATCGGCCATGAACGCGGCACCGCACTCGTGGGTGACCAGAACCGGCTGGATACCGGGCGCGGCATTGAGCTCGTCGTACAGCTCGGTGTTGTGCACGCCGGGGATGCCGAAGGTATGGGTGACACCCAGTTGTTCGAGGGCAAAGCGAGCCAGCGCGGCTCCGGATTTTTTCATGACTGGCTTCCTTTAAACAGGTTTCGGCGCATTGCCGCTGATGGCCCAGGCGGCGCGCCGGCCGTTGAAGATGCAGTTGGACAAGAAGGTGCCTTCCAGCGAGCGTATGCCGCTGCTGCCGCCGCCGCCGAAGCCTGCCGCCTCGCCGGCCGCATACAGGCCGGCCACGGGCTGGCCCTGGGCGTCGAGCACACGGCTGTGCAGATCGGTAAGCATGCCGCCCATGCTCTTGCGGCTGATCAGGCGGGTGCGGATCGCAAGCAAAGGGCCAGCCTTGGCCTCAAGGATGGCCTGGAAGCGGCAGGTACGCAGGCGGTCACTGCGCCATTGGCGCAACTGCTGGATGCGCCACAGTTGTTCGTCGTTGTGCAGCGCCGGGCCTCGGCGCACTTGAGCGTCGTATTGCTGCACGGCCTCGGCCAGCAGCGAGGGGTTCAGGCGGCCATCGCCAGCCAAGCCGCTCATCTGCGCCGCCAGGCTGGGCAGATCCTTGGCGGCGAGAACATCCGGGCACTGATCGATCATCCAGCGCACCAGCTGCCGATTGCCGGTGAGGGTCTGCCAGAGCAGGCGCAGCAACTTGCGGTCGCGAAACAGCGGATTGTAGGCCGCACCGGAAATGGCCATTTCCTTGATCGCAATGCGCCAGTTGAGCAGTTGCCAGGCATATTGGCCGGGAAGATGGCCCATGCGTTTGCACAGGTCATGGGTGTCGAACCCCGACACCATGGGCGCCGGGCCTGCGCGGCGGCCGCTGGCCTCCAGCCACAAGGCCGAGCGCGGCGGAATCAGGCTCAGACCATGTTGTGGATACTGGGGCTGCGGATGGGCAATGCCCGCGGCATAGTTCCACATCTGCCCGAGCCGGACGACCTGCCCCCCGACGCTCTGAACCTGTCGATGCAGGGCGCCATCGGCACGCGGATCGGTGCCGTTGAGCAGGTTCTCCGGACAGGGGCCGTAGAGGGGATCCCAGTGCTGGCGAACCTTGTGCAAATCGCCATTGATACCGCCACTGCAGAGCACGACATGCTCGGCTTGTACCTCGAACGCGCCATCGGCACTGCGCCCGTGGCAGCCGACAACCGCGCCATTGCGTTGCTCAAGGCCCAGCACCCGGTGCTCGAACAGCAGTTGCAACTGCGCCTGCCGCGGATGGTTCAACAAGCGCTTGGCCAGCGCCTGCACAATCCCCAGGCCACAGCCCCAGGCGACGTGGTAACGCGGCAGCGAATTGCCGTCGCCATGATTGCCGCGCTCGACCCACTGCACCGCAGAGAAGAAACCAATGCCATGCCGACGCAGCCAGTCATAGATGTCGGCGCGGTTGTGCTCGGCATAGGCTTGCGCCCAGCGCCGCCCCCACTGGTCTTCGCTGGCAAAGCAGGCCGCGCGCAGCCAGTCGTCGAACATCAGCTGTGGCGAATCGCGGACGCCGTTACGGCGCTGCTCGGGGGTGTCGCACAACAGCATGCCGCCGAAGGCATCGTTGGCCTGGCCACCGAGCTGCTCGCGCGGCGCGGCATCCAGGAGCAAGACGCTGGCGCCACGGTCGAGCAACTCCAGCGCCGTCGCGATGCCGGCAAGACCCGCACCGATAACCAAGGTTTCGCAGCAATGACGGCGCGCGTGCATGAAGGGCTCCCACAGACTTAAACGCATGGGGACAGACTATGAAAACCGAGACCATAATTCCTGACATTTAACGAACCGAAACTTGACATATTGCGAGTGGCGGGCTGCAGTGTTCTCAGCTCAAAGTACCTGGTGGCCCCCATGACCCAGATCGCCCGCAGCGCCGTTTTCATCGGTTTCGACAGCCTGTGCCGGCAACACGGCCTCAACCCCCACGACCTGCTGCGCCGTTGCGGGCTCGATCCGCTGGTGCTGCGCCGTCACGATCTGTATGTGCCCTATGGGCGCTTCGCTCAAGCGCTCAACCTGGCCGCCAGCGAAGGCTCCGCGCCGAACTTTGGCCTGCAGTTAAGCGCCTATCACGAATACCTGGTGCTCGGCCCCTTTGGCTTATTGCTGGCGCAGGCCGACAGCTTTGCCGAAGTGCTCAAGCTGACCCAGCAGTACGTGCACCTGCATGCCCAGGGCATCACCTTGCGGGTAACCGAGCACAGCGAGCAATTGCGCGTGGAGTATCAGCTGCAACTGGATGACCCCGTCGACCGCCGCCAGCTGATCGAGTTGGGCCTGGGCGTCGTGCAGCACTCCATGCAGCGCCTGTTCAAGGCCGACTGGCAACCGCAACAGTTGCTGGTTGGCCATGCCTGCCTCAGCGAGCCGGCGGTGTACCAACGGGTGTTTGCCTGCCCATTACTGTTCGAGCAGGCCAGCAGCACTTTTGTCCTGGCCGCCGATGCCCTGGAGCTAAAACCCCGGGAGCAGCGCGCCCAACTGAAGTCGCACTTGATTAACCAGTACGCCCATGATCGACCAGCGCCGGCGGACAGGGTCAGTCAGATTCGTGTGGTGCTGCAGTCCATCTTGTCCACCGGGGAAGTCACCCTGCCCGTGGTGGCCCGCCTGCTAGGCCTGCATCCACGCAGCCTGCAGCAGCATTTGCAGCTCAGCGGGGAAACGTTTCGCAGCATCCTGGAACAGGCACGCTATGCCGAGGCACAACAGCAGCTGCGCCTGTCCAACCAATCGATTACCGATTTGGCGCTAGGCCTGGGCTATGCCGATGAAACCGCCTTTTCCCGCGCATTCAAGCGCTGGAGCGGCATGCCGCCGAGAAAATGGCGGCAACAACACTCGCCCTTGCCTGCCCCGGACTGCAGTTAGCCGGCGGCTTGGGCTTGCCAGCCTTGGTTCTTGGCCGCAATGCAATCGCACGGTGTCATGGCCTGACTCGCAAAAGAACCAGGCTGCGCAACAACTTGCGCAACCTGGTCGGGGGTTGGCGTACTGCCTGCGGCGAGTCGCGCCCTGGGTTCAAAGGCTCAAGCAGGTTTTCCTGGCCTGATGACTACCACCGAACGGCGAGCACAAACGCTGATGCACCCGACTGAGGAAACCGACCTCGAAGACCCGTCGCTGCAGTCCGCCGGGCAGCACGTCGCGCTCGATGATCAGGTTGGCCCACAGCCAGCCGGTGTCGTCGTTGCTCAACCAGGCCTGGGCGCAGATCACACCCTTGTCGAAGGCCTGCTGGCAATCCCACGGCCACTCGATCGCCGCGCCGCTCTGGCCGTCATGGCTGGGCAGGTAGCTGATACAGGGCTTAGTCATCGCCAGCCCTCCCCTGTGCCAACGAACTGCGGTACAGCACCACCACATCGTTGAGCAGCTCGCGGGCGTTCTGGCAGAGCTCGTGCAACTCAGTTGCGGCGGGTGCAGCCACTCCCGAGCGAGCGAGAATGTTGAACAGCTTGTGCAGCATCGCCACCCGCAACTCGGCCGCCGCCTGAAAATGACAGGCAGTGGCAGTGCCGCAATCGAGCGGCTTGACGCGCTTCGGGAAGGGAATAACTGCAGGGTTGGATTTAGTCATGACGCACCTCCAGAACGGAGGCGGATGACAAACAGCAAAGCCCAAGGTGGAGCCCTTGGGTAAAAGGTGGGTAGCGCATTTTCCTTATGCTCCTCGAACTGATTAAGGAGCCGTCACCGCCGTTGCTACACGGTTTGGGTGGCGGACCGTACGGGGGTAGCAAACCGGCGTCCGAGGGAACCGGCCAGGCCGAAGCCTGCCCCGCACGGCCCACCATAGAAATGCGATAGCCAGACACAAAAAAAGCGCCGGCTATTCAGCTATGGCGCTACCGCGCCCCAGACAGTCAGGTTGCTACACCCGGCCACGGGATTGACCGTGACCGGCGCACTCTAGCCCGGCACAGAGCGATGGGCAAGCCCCATGGGGAATGGCAATCCGCGACAAAAGCACTTGTGGCGGCGCAGAACCTTCGGGTAGGTTCTGGCCATGCAATGAAGCACCCCGCAGGCTGGACGCCAGTTATCTTCCTTCCTGTTTGGCACTTACAAAATTTCAGTGGGCTTTCCGCCGATGGCTGGAAATGGCCTAGCGGTTACAGGGATCGAACCCATGATTTACGCCAACACATCGCCGAGAAATCGCGGCCTGCCCCTGAATATTCTATCGGCGGCAATGGTTCGGATCAGGCTGAGAGCGAAATGCCGCGACGCCATTTCGGATGTTATAAGTCAGAATCAGGCAGTTACCATCTGAATTTTCAAGGAAGACTCAACAATGGGAAATAACCAAGGGCCGGGGCCAATGCCTCAGGTATGCCGGCCTGGCATACCGAACGGGCAATCTAAAGCAGCCCCAATCATGCAACCCTACAACGGGGACTTCGACAAGCAGCCTCCCCGGCCGCTTGTCTTTGATGAACCAAAACCCAAGCCATCCGAAAAACCCTCCCCGGTCATGGGCTGCGTGTTCGCCAAGCCCTGCACATTGCCTGATGGTCAAATCGATTATCCGCGCACAGCTCCTGCCGAACTCATTAGCACTTACGGCAAAACCGCAGTCCTCGCCGCCAGCAGCGCCAATGCTGCTGGCGACTTTCCACTTAGCCGCCTGTCCGGCGAATCCGTCGCTGGGCTTACCACGCTATCCCTTCGTGGGCTGGCCGTCGCGGGGAGTACCGGAGGTGCAGTAAGCGGCACCGGCGCGGTAGGCGGTGCAACTGGAGCAGCTGTTACGGGCGGAGTAATTGCGGGAACGCTGGTGGGGCTTGTTGCGCTCTTCTGGCCAAGCCCTTTGGCCAATTCAGACCTTTACACCGCAGAACAGCTACGCAACATGAACAGCGCCCGCACAAGAGTGCGCTTTCGCATAGAGCAAGCCGCAGACGGCACCATCAAAGCGTATGGCTTTCATACCGCCGCCAAGACCGGCTGGGAAATGATTAACGTCGTTCAATTCAAAGCGCAAGGCAGCGAGCAAGTAGCCGACTTCGGCGACGGCATCACCCTAATTTGGACGCCTACAGTTGACCCGGCAGCGGCAAAAGGCATCCCGCCCTTGAAAGCGGGGCCACAAGTCCCGCCTATCTGGATTTACCCAGCAACGGATACGGCCGCGAAAGCGCTAGAAAACCCAATCTACCCGCCCGAATACAAAGACTTCATTTTGGTCTTCCCGGCTGACTCGGGGATACAGCCGCTGTATGTGGTCATGAGCCTAGCATTTGAACCGGCGGCTTATCATGGGAAAACAGACAACGCAGTTAAAAGCAAGGGGCCAGCAAATGGACAAGAAACTCTTGATAATTCTGTTCAAGTAAAACCAACCTCACCCAGGCGCGTCGGTATCGATCCTAAAACAAACGAAATCGTAGTCTTTGACCGGACAGGCGGAGATGTTTACCACGGCCATGTACGGCCTTGGGAAAAACTTCATCAGGACATGAAAAATGTGCTTATCAAAGCCGGAAAAACAGACAGCAAAGGGAATATTTTAGGAGTATCCAAATGAGCCTGTCATATCAAGATCCAACAATTAGTCACGATCACGCCATTCACCTTCTCTCGACAAATGATCCTGAATTAATAATATCCGCAATAATCTCCATCGGCCTTAACGAGACAGATTGGCAGTGGGCGCAAGACATATGCCTTCAACACTTAAAAAACAGCAATGAAAGCATTGTTTCCGCTTCAATTACTGCCCTAAGTCACATCGCTAGGCTGCACGAAAAATTAGATTTAGAAAAAGCCATCAATGCTCTTAAAGAAACCCAGGAAAAACATCCATCATTAGCAGGAAATGTCACTGACACCTTGGAAGATTTTGAAATATTTATTACCAACAGATAATTAAAGACTCATCGCTGGGCACCTCAGGCTGGCATGCACTGCCTTATAACAAGCGGTTCAAATCGTTCGCTTCGCTCACTGGGACAGGCCAAAGCCCGCAACTTAACCAAACGTTATATATTTATCAATTAAGGTGTCATCGAAATGTCTCACTCAGAAGCAAACTGCCTTTGTGGTGCTGTAAAAATTACAGCAGAGGAAATCAACCCTAAATTCACAGTGTGCCATTGCCAATCATGTAGAACTTGGGGCGGCGCACCATTCTTTGCGGTTAAGTGCGGCACGAAAGTTAAAATCGAAGGAAATGATAAAGTTAAAATGTATGAGTCATCATCTTGGGCATCTCGTGGGTTTTGTACAGAGTGCGGGACTCATTTGTTTTATAAATTCAAAGAAAGCGGCGAATATAATATGCCAGTAGGCATGTTTCCAAACGTGGAAGGACTGGAGATGGACATGCAGTACTTTAGCGACATGCGCCCTAGTTATTACTGCTTTTCAAATGAAACAAAAGAAATGACAACCGCCGAGATAATGGCTTATTTCGCAAATAAAATGTAAGCGTACATATAACGATCAACGGGGCCAGAGTCATTGATTTTTGCGCGCCAAGAGGGCTAGCCTTCTCCCTGTGACCCGAGGAGAACCCTCCATGGCCCGCTTGCCCCGTCTCTCTTTTCCCGGCTGCGCCCAGCACGTGATTCAGCGTGGCAATAATTGTCCTTTCTCAAGGAGTCGGGGCGATGATCGGTTAAAAGCCAAAATCGCAGCCAAGAAGGAGCGGCGGGCTGTTCCCTTGGGGCGGGGTGGGGACAGGGAATTTGCGGAGTAGCGGGAAGCTAATCATCAATGACACTGCCCCATTGATCAAGCCAGCCCCTTAGCTTAATCGTTAGACACAAGCGGAGTTCATAGCAATGAAAGTTGGAAATCCAATACCAATAATTCGTTCATTTGACGAAGTTAAAGCCAAGGAGTTCTATATAGAATTTCTTGAGTTCAAGGTGGACTGGGAGCATCGATTCGAAGATGGAGCACCCTTATACATGCAAATATCTAAAGACGATTGTGTTATCCATGTATCCGAGCATCATGGCGACAGCAGCCCAGGCTCTTCCCTTAGAATAGAGATCGACGAACTTGATTTTTTTCACAAGCACTTGAATGATAAGAAATACAAAAACGCTCGGCCTGGCATTACGGATCAACCTTGGGGTAGAGATATGCCAATTGCAGATCCGTTTGGCAATAAAATCATTTTCAGCGAGTTGAATAACGTTTAACAAACGTGTTGCACACGGTGCTAGACACTGTCCAAAACCGCACATGGATCGTAGGAATTGCAAATGACGCCAAAGATATTTATCACAATAGGAATAATTTTTTACGCAGTGGTTGTCCCGTTTTTTGAAATAAACAACACCCATGTTTTTAACCCGGCCTGGGAACCTCACGCACGCCTTCATGAGGCCTGGCAATTATCTACCAACACTGCAATTGGCATCTTTAGCCTCTGGTTAACATGGTCAAAAAATAACATTCGTCTTGCGGCATTAATGACAACGTTCGTTACAGGCGGGTTTCTTGTTTCTTACTGTCTTCGCGATTACTACGGCGGCTCCATGATTCTTTCCGACGGCAGTGAGAAAACCATACTCGGCCTAAACCTAGGCCTATTTGCCTATTCACTAGCAATATTCCTAGCAATAGCAGCAGTCACTATTCAAAAGCGTTCACTCTTGAAATACAGTCAAGCCTAACAACTGCACACTTGCATACGAACACTCAACCGTGTCTATGTGGTAGATCGTATCTTCCTATATGGCCCCTCCCCACAAGCAGTGAGTAACGCTTCCCAGCCCTGTCGTCAGTGCGGTTGCATTCGTATTTCCGACCTGTGCTGGGCGTTACCGCCCTGTAATTCGCGCAACGGGGGCCAAGCGTTCAATCGACCACGAAGATCACCCACATGGATGGGGGAGGTAGAGAAAATGCAGGGAGCACTTTCGAGAGCGGGCGCGGCCTCCTACTAAGGTTGCGGACAGACTTGAATCCATGGATAAACGGGTTAATCGATCAGGCCACTAACCCCTGTATTTTCAGATCGGCTCGACCACTGCAAACGCCCGTAAACGCTCAGCGCGGCTCAACGGCAATGATCCGTATGCCTAACCAACTGTAGATCAGTCCGCATTAAAACCTCTCCGATTCATAGCCAATAAATCTAGATATCGAAAGGCGAGAATAGCACGGGGGGCTAATCTCCCTTCCACGTGAAGCGGAGGTAGATACCTCGCTGCGCGGATCGTACTTAATCAGGAAAAGAAGGGACTTCTAAAATGGAAAGCTTCGCTATCGCAACATCTCAAACTAACTGGAACGGTGGGCAACGCATTACTCTCGAAGCAGGGGATACAGCGACCTGTACCACACTTCGTCCAGGCCAGCTCTATGGGATATTTATCTACAACTCTGCGGGAAGTGACAATAACGCTGCCGTGAATGTGGTTTGGAGCAATAGCCAGCCACCCGCCACGATCACTGTTCCCGGCACCACGGCCAATGCAGGCCTGGCATCGCTGGGCTTTGTCTCGGGTACTGATACTCAAACCATCTCGGTTTCACTGCCTAGCAACAGCGGCATCGCTCAAGTGGAAGTCTGGTTAGGCAGTGTCAGTATGCCGACCAACACCAAGGGCCTGTCCAACTCCAAGTTGAACGACAACGGCGAACAGTATCCGTTCAACAAGTACAGCCGTTACTACGCGGTACCTCCGTCGAAGTGGATGAACCTGACGATCACCAGTGCAATCACCCAATTCATCTCGTGCCAGTTCCGCGAGGACAAGGCCGTCGTGATCGTGGTGAATGAAACCTCGAACGGCCTGCTCTCCGGCCAAGTCACCGCCATGGGACCTACCGCCAAGGAAGCCGGGGCCGTCACCATCACCGCTACGCAGATCCAGAGTATCTCCAGCAATCTGCAAGGTGACGGTACCCAGTGGGTATGGATGGATGCCGATAGCCAGCAAAACTCTCAAAGCGCGAGCATTTCTTTGCAGTCGCTTTGATTTAATGGCTCGGCAATGAAAGAAGGCCCCACGATGTGGGGTCTTCTTTTATCGATGATTCGAATCCGGCGATTCATTATTGACAGCGTATGACCAAGCGCATGGCTGATGGCGAGCAATAACGCAATCGCGCAATTTAGCGGCAAGCTCATTTCAACCCAGAACGTGACCTGCTGGGTCGCTTGCAGCCCTTCCCTGCCACGGCCAGCGCCGCTCCATGCCTGACTCGGCACAGCGACCGTGCCGCGCCATCAGCCCGGCAACCAATCGGTCGCGATAATCCGGTCGCGGCCTGGCTGCCTGTTGGCCCTTTCTGCTTTTTTGCGCGCGCTGATGCTGGCCACGCACTGGTCGTCGTCGTTGAGGATCACGATGCATTCCAGGCACTGGATGCACTCGTCGTAGTCGATGCGGCCATCGCGTTCGATGGCGCCGATCTCGCAGTGGTTCTTGCAGTGCTGGCAGGGCTTGCCGCAGGCGTCGATGCGCTTGAGCCAGGCGAACAGGTGGAACTTGCCGAGCATGGCCAGGCCGGCGCCAAGCGGGCAGAGGTAACGGCAATAGAACTTGTGCACGAACAGGCCCAGGCCGAGCAGGATCACGGCGTAGAGCACGAACGGCCAGCTGCGCACGAAGAACAGGGTGATCGAGGTCTTGAAGGGTTCCACTTCGGCCAGGCGCTCGGCCAGGCTCAGGGAGTAGAAAGCCGTGAGCAGCAGGCCGAGCAGAATTGCATATTTGAGCTTTTGCAGGCGCAGGTGGCTGCGCTCGGAGACTTTCCATTGTTTGATCCGCAGGCCCTTGGCCACCCAGCCGAGCATTTCCTGCAGGGCGCCAAAGGGGCAGAGCCAGCCGCAGAACAGGCCACGGCCCCAGATGAACAGGCTGACGAAGGTGAAGCTCCAGAGGATGAAGATCAGCGGATCCATCAGGAAGATGCGGATATCGAAGTCGTCCCGCAGGGTCAGCAGCAGGGTGAAGACATTCACCACCGATAGCTGGGCCTGGGCGTAGAGCCCGATAAAGCCCAGGGTGAACAGCAGAAAACCGCCGCGCAACAGGTGAAAGCCGCGGCTGTGCGCGCTGATGCGCTGCTGGAAGATGAACACGCCGCTCAGCAGGATCAGCGCCCCGACCAGCAGGGCAATCTGCCACATGCGTTCCTGCCACATGCGCAGCCAGATCGGCACCGGTTTGACGGCGGCGACAGCCTCCTGGATATCGAACAGTTGCTCGTCGAGTTGAAACTCCCGGGTGAAGTGCGTGCTGCTTTCCACCAGATGATTGCGCCGCAGGCTGACGTTCAGTTGCAGGGCGGCGGGTTGCGCCGGGTTGAAGGCGGCGTGGGTCTTGATCCGAAAGATATGCGCGTCGACATTCGCCAGCGGCGTGGCGAGCATCTCCAGCACCTCGCCGTTATTGAAGTCCATGTCGTACAGTTCGATGGCCTGGCCGTGTTGCATCAGCACCAGGCGGCTGGGCGCCGTCGCCGGGGTGAAATCGGCCGGGACATGCCGATACAGGCCGCTGGACATCACCAGCAGCGCCTGCTCGCCGGGTTGCAATTCTTCATTGAGCTTGTGTAAACCGGCCTCGCCGAGCAGGTTGCGGCCCATGCTCGGGGCGTTGAGGTAGGCGAAATACAGTTCGCTGAAGGGCGCGCGTTCATCCGCCAGGTCGAGTTCGCCGTAGTCGCTCAGCGGATACCCCAGTTGCGCCTCGACTTCCTCGCGATCCAGCGTCCAGTGCTGGACATAGCCGTTGTCCAGCAGGCGCTGCCAGTCCATGGGCTGGTAGAGATCGCTTTTCGGCGTGGCCAGCGGGTCGCTGGCGAAGCCTTCGAGCAGTTGCCGGGCGACGCTCAGCGCCGCTTGCAGCACGGTTTCATTGAGAATCACCACCGACACCGTGGCCTTGCTGACGCCGTCGAACTGGGTGACCGATTCGCCATCGGCGCTGTCCGCGCGCCGGCCGCCGACGATGATCGGCCGGCTGATGGGCTGCTGCCGGTATTGCTCGACGAAGTCCAGCAGCGGCTGCACCCCCAGGCCATAGAGAAACACCGGCTCGTGGTGTTCGAGCACCCGCACCCCGGCCAGCACGCCCTGCAGATCCATGCCGATGAGCAGCCGTATGGGTTTGCCGGAGAAGCCCTGCAGGCTGGAGTAGTCGCTGGACTCGAAGGCGTAGCCGAGCAGTTCGTCGAGCTGGTAGACGCTGTAGACCGGCGGCGCCTCCTGCTTGGGCTCGATGCGCGTGGCTTTCGGGAACAGCTGCTGGATCTCGTCCTGCAACGCCTCGGCGGCCAGCGGCTGGCTGAGCAGCGCGCACGCCAGCAAGAGCACTCGCAAGCAGGCAAAGCGGCTGAAACAGGATGGCATGGCGACGCCTCGTCAGTTTTGTCCCTCTGCAGCCATGCTATCCAGCGCACCGCTGAGCGCCATGCGACTTGCCGGTAGGTAGAGCGCTACTTCAGTCGTAGAAAGGCCCGCGCCTCGGCGCTTCAGCTTCTTGCGTGGGATCAAGCGCTGCTTGCCGCAACCGGAGTAGTCTGGTCGCGACCGCCACAGCAACCCTCAGGGGGCGAACATGGCCAAGAAGTTTCCCTTACAGCCCAAACATCCCGAGCGTATTTGCTGGGGCTGCGACAGGTATTGTCCGGCAGGCTCGCTGGCCTGCGGCAATGGCGCCGACCGCACCATGCACCCGGCCGAGATGCTCGGCGAGGATTGGCACCTGATCGGCGACTGGGATATCGAGGCGCCAGAGGCAACGAAAAAGCCGGAAGACCAACCACGCTGACGCGTCAGCGGCATGTGGTGATGGGTACCGCTGCGCTCAACGCCAGCCTACGGCGTTCGGTTGCTGCACCGAAACCGTCAAACCTCCACGCGACTATCCACCGGCCTGCGGCATGCCGCGCAGACCGGCCTCGGGTAGAATGCGCCCTCTCCCGCCACGATTAGCCCATGCCATGACCGACTCGGCCCAGCACACCGCCCCTCGCGTCGCTATCATCGGCGGCGGCCCGTCCGGGCTGATGGCGGCCGAGGTGCTGGCGCTGGCCGGCGTCAGGGTCGAGCTGTATGACGCCATGCCTTCGGTCGGGCGCAAGTTCCTCCTGGCCGGGGTGGGCGGGATGAACATCACCCACTCCGAGGCCAAGGAGGCGTTTATCTCGCGCTACGGCGAGCGCCGCGAGGAGCTCGCCCGGCTGCTCGCCGAATTCGATGCCGACGCCTTGCGCGCCTGGATTCACGGCCTGGGCATCGCCACCTTCGTCGGCACCTCGGGGCGGGTCTTCCCTACCGACATGAAGGCCGCGCCGCTGCTGCGCGCCTGGCTCAAGCGCCTGCGCGAACTGGGCGTCACTATTCACACCCGCCAGCGCTGGCTGGGCTGGACGGCCGGCGGCGCCCTGCGCCTCGCCACTGCCACCGGCGAAACCGCCGTGCACGCCGATGCCACCCTGCTGGCCCTGGGCGGCGCCAGCTGGCCGCGGCTCGGTTCCGACGGCGCCTGGGTGCCGCTGCTGCAGGCGCACGGGGTCGCGATCGCGCCGCTGCAGGCGAGTAACTGCGGTTTCGAGGTGGCCGGCTGGAGCCCGTTGCTGCAGGGCAAGTTCGCCGGCGCGCCGCTGAAGAACGTCAGCCTGCGCCTGGATGACGAAGCGCCACGCCAGGGCGAGTTCGTCCTCACCGCGGGCGGCGTCGAAGGCAGCCTGATCTATGCCCTGTCGGCGCCGATCCGCGAGCGGATCAACCTCCAGGGTAGCGCCACCCTCCATCTCGACCTGCTGCCGCAGCGCCCGTTGGCCAAGCTGCAAGCCGCGCTGGCCAAGCCGCGCGGCTCGCACTCGCTGGCCAAGCACCTGCACCGCCAGGTCGGCATCGACGGAGTCAAGGCCGCGCTGCTGCGCGAACTGGCAACCGCCGACTGTTTCGCCGACCCGGCGCGCCTGGCCGCCGCGCTCAAGGCGCTGCCGCTGACCCTGGTCAGGCCGCGGCCGCTGGACGAGGCCATCAGCACGGCCGGCGGCGTGCCCTTCGAGGCGCTGGATCGGCGGCTGATGCTCAAGCAACTGGCCGGGGTGTTCTGCGCCGGCGAGATGCTCGACTGGGAGGCGCCGACCGGCGGCTACCTGCTCACCGCCTGCTTCGCCAGCGGCCGGACGGCGGGGCTGGGCATGCTGGAGTGGTTGCAAATCGAATGACGCCCTACGGGCGGCGATCCGTTCGGAGCGCAGCGACAGCCCGCCGGCTTTGCGCCGCGCCAGTGAACCACCGGTGCACTGCCTGCGGCGAGTGACACCCTACGGATCGCACGTTCCTCGTCGGCCCTACGCTTTTCTGCCGCCCTTGGCCGGTTTGCCGCCGAAGCTCGGCACCTTGCGCACGGCCTTGACCGCAGGCGCGGCGGCTTCGTCGCTTTCCAGCCAGCGGCCGAGGCTGGCGGATTTGCCGGCGCCGACCACTTTGGGCTTCTTGGCTTTCTTCGGTTTCTTCACCACCTGGCCGCCGGCCAGGGTCAGCGGCACCCTGTGGTCGGGGATGAAGTCCGCCTCGTCGACGCGTTGCAGGACCTGCTGGATCAGAGTCTCGATGGCCGACAGGTGCTGCACCTCGTCGGCACACACCAGCGACACCGCCTGGCCGGTGGCGCCAGCGCGACCGGTACGGCCGATACGGTGCACGTAGTCTTCGGCGACGATCGGCAGGTCGAAGTTGACCACCAGCGGCAGGTCGTCGATGTCCAGGCCGCGAGCCGCCACGTCGGTGGCCACCAGCACCTTGATCTCGCCATCCTTGAAGCGTTGCAGGGCGCGCTGGCGGGTCGCCTGGGGCTTGTCGCCGTGGATCGCGTCGGCGCTGATGCCGTGGCGCTGCAACTCGCCTTCCAGCTCGTCGACGCCCTTGCGGGTCTTGACGAACACCAGCGCCTGGCTCCAGCGCTTGCTCTGGTACAGGTGCAGGAACAGTTCGCTCTTGCGCTTCTTGTCCACCGGGATCAGCCACTGCTTGACCGACTTGGCCGCGGCGTTGCGCGGGCTGACCGAGATGCTCAGCGGCTCGTGCAGCATCTCGCCGGCCATGCCGCGGATGGCTTCGGAGAAGGTCGCGGAGAACAGCAGGGTCTGGCGTTTCTTCGGCAGCGCGGCGAATACGTCCTGCAGCTCGCGGGCGAAGCCCAGGTCGAGCATGCGGTCGGCCTCGTCGAGCACCAGCACCTGCAGCTGGTTGAACTTGACCGCGTTCTGCCGATACAGGTCGAGCAGCCGGCCGGGGGTGGCGACCAGCACGTCGAGGCCCTTGCGCAGCTTCATCATCTGCGGGTTGATGCTGACCCCGCCGTACACCGCGTAGCTGCGCAGCGGCAGGTCTTGCCCGTAGGTCAGAAAGCTCTGCTGCACCTGCTCGGCCAGCTCGCGGGTCGGCACCAGCACCAGGGCGCGCACCGAGTTGCTGGCCACCACCGGCCCTTCCATCATCAAGCGCTGCAACAGCGGCAGGGCGAAACCGGCGGTCTTGCCGGTGCCGGTCTGCGCCGCGGCCATCAGGTCGAGGCCTTTCAGGATCGCCGGGATGGCCTGGGCCTGCACCGGGGTGGGGGTGGCATAGCCGAGGCCGTCGAGGGTACGCAGCAGAGGGTCGATCAGGCCGAGGGAAGCGAAGGTCATAGAGGGCAACCAGAACAGGGAGACTAATAGGCGAATGCGCGCAGTTTACCCTGCCCGGAACCGGCCATCGCGTTTCTGTTGCGCGGGGACGCGATTGGCTTATGGGCCGGGGGACAGGTAGGGTGAGCGTCTATCATTCATGACTGAACGGAAATCAACGGATCATGCAAATGACATCGCGATACGGATTCGGCGCGCGCGTGGCGGCCTTGTTGGTCATGGCGGCGCTGCTCAGCGGCTGCGGCATCAACAACATCCCCAGCTACGACGAACAAGTCAAAGCCGCCTGGTCCCAGGTGGAGAACCAGTACCAGCGGCGTGCCGACCTGATTCCCAATCTGGTGGAAACCGTCAAAGGCTTCGCCCGGCAGGAGCAGGACACTCTGGTGGCGGTGGTCGAGGCGCGAGCCAAGGCCACCTCCATCCAGGTGGACGCCAGCACCCTGGATCAACCGGAAAAAATGCGCCAGTTCCAGCAGGCCCAGGAGCAACTCAGCGGCGCCTTGAGCCGTTTGATGGCGGTCTCCGAGCGTTACCCGGAGCTGAAGTCCAACCAGAATTTTCTGGCGTTGCAATCCCAGCTGGAAGGCACGGAAAACCGCATCGCGGTGGCCCGGCGCGATTTCATCGCCGCGGTCGAGCGCTACAACACCGAGATCCGCACCTTTCCCGGGCGCATCTGGCATAGCCTGATGTACAGCGACATGCCGCTGCGCGAGAACTTCGAAGCGACTGCGCCCGCGGCGGAAAAAGCGCCCGAAGTGAAATTCTGATGGCCGTCACGCTACGCCTGCCGCTGTTCCTGCTGCTGTGCGCCTGGGCCTGGCTGGCCCAGGCGCAAGAACCCGAATTTCCGCCACTCAGCGGGCGGGTGGTCGATCAGGCCGAACTGCTCGATGCGCCAACCGAAGCGCGCCTGAGCCAACTGCTGGCGGCGCATGAACAAGCCAGCGGCGAGCAACTGGTGGTGGTCACCCTGGCGAACCTGCAAGGGCTGGCCATCGAGGACTTCGGCTACCGGCTCGGCCGGCACTGGGGCATCGGCCAGAAAGGCGAGGACAACGGCGCCTTGCTGCTGGTCGCCCGCGACGAACGCAAACTGCGCATCGAGGTCGGTTATGGCCTCGAGGGTCGCCTGACCGATGCGCAATCCTCCGTAATCATCAATCAGGTGATCACGCCCGCCTTCAAGCGCGGCGATTACGCCAAGGGCATCGGCGATGGCGTGGCGGCCATCCTCCAGGTGCTCGGCGGCGAGCCCATGGCGGCCAGCACCGCGCCGCAGGAGGAACAGCCCAAGGCGCTGCCCTTCTTCGTCTTGCTGCTGATCGTCATGGGCCTGATCGGCGGTGGCCGTGGCGGCCGGCGCGGCCTGCTGCTCGGCGGGCTACTGGCTGCCGGGATGGGCCGTGGCGGTTCGCGCGGCGGTTTTGGCGGCGGTGGCGGGTTTGGCGGTGGTGGCGGCGGTTTCGGTGGCGGTGGCGCTTCCGGCGGCTGGTAATTCAATTCAACGAATAGAATTCAACGAGTAGACAGACCCCATGGCTTTATTGAGTGCAAGCGAACAACGGCAGGTCGCCCAGGCGATCAGCGCGGTCGAGCGCGAGACCGATGCCGAGCTGGTCACGGTGCTGGCGGCCCAGGCGGACGATTACACCTATATTCCGTTGCTCTGGGCCAGCCTGGTGGCGCTGCTGGTGCCTGGCGCGGCGAATTACTTTGGCGCCTGGCTGAGCGCCCAGGAATTGCTCCTGGTGCAGTGGCTGAGTTTTGCCGGCTTGAGCCTGCTGCTGCGCATCCCGTCGCTCACCACTCGGCTGATCCCGCGCGCCGTGCGCCACTGGCGCGCCTCCAACCTGGCGCGCCGGCAGTTTCTCGAACACAACCTGCACCACACCAGCGGGGCGACCGGCATGCTGATCTTCGTCTCGGCGGCCGAGCACTATGTGGAGATTCTGGTCGACCGCGGCATTTCCAGCCGCCTGCCCGACACCACCTGGCAGGCCATAGTCGCGGACTTCACCCAGCGGGTGAAACAGGGCCAGACCCTGGAAGGTTTTCTCGGTTGCATTCAGGCCTGCGGCGAACAGCTCAAGCAGCAGGTGCCGGCCACCCACGAACGCAACGAGCTGCCCAACCGCCTGGTGATCCTGCCCTGAGGGGGTGATCGCACCCGCCTGGAAGTCGTGGCCCAATGCAATCCGGGGAGCCGGCTTGATGGCCCCTACCGATGTCCCGGATTGCATCCGGGCTACGGGACGGCAAAGAGCATCGCGGCCATGACTCGCGCCTACGAGCTCTGCGGCCTGCGAGGCTTGCGCCTCGATATAGGATCGACAGAACTTTCCAATCGGCTAAAACCCGCGCAGCCGTTGCAGCGCCTGGGCCATCTTGGCCGCCGGAACCTTCTGCAAGCTGCACAACAACTCGTGGGAAACCTTGGCAAGGCCATGCCGTTCGCGCAGCAGCGCGGCCATGAAACAGGTCAGGTTGGCCGCCATTTCCGCATCGGCCAGGGCACGGTGCGCTTTACCCGTATCCGGCAGCTGTGCCCAGCGGTTCAGAGTGCCGAGCTTGTGGTTCGGCGCCTGCGGCAACAGGCGTCGCGCCAGCAGCAACGAGCAGGCGAACGGCTGCACCCGCTGGCGGCGGATCAGGGCCAGCTCGGCATCCCAGAACTTCTGGTCGAAGGCGGCGTTATGCGCCAGCAAGGGAATGTCGCCGACAAAATCCGCCACCTCGTTCATCACCTGCGCCGCCGGCGGGGCGCTGCGCAACATGGCGTTGCTGATCCCGGTGAGCTGCTCGATGAAAGGCGGCACCCAGGCGCCGCTGTTCATCAGGCTCTGGTAGCGCGCCACTATCTGCCCGCCTTCGACGATGACCACGCCGATCTCGGTGGCGCGCGCCTGCTGCGCCGGCGACATGCCAGTGGTTTCAAAATCGAGGACGGCTATCGGAGCTTCGAGCATTTATCAGGTTCTCAACGACTATCAATTTCGTAACAACAAGGCGCCTTCAATCGGCACATAACGGCTGGCCGCACGCACCAGCGATTGTGCCGTCAGCCCCGGCACGCCGTAGGCCACGGCCTCGACCCCGTAACTGCTGCGGATTTTCTCCAGCAGCAGATCGAAATCGCCATCGCCGGACGCCAGCACCACCTCGTCGACCTGCGGCGCGGTGTCCATGATGTCGATGGCGATGCCCACGTCCCAGTCGCCCTTGGCCGAGCCGTCGCTGCGCTGGATATAGGGTTTGAGCTTCACGCTAAAGCCGAGGTTGCGCAGGATCTGCTGGAACTGCTGCTGCTTGGCGTCGCCACGGTCGATGGCATAGGCATAGGCCTCGACGATCTGCCCGTGCTGGCTGATGTCGGCCCACAGCGCGGCGTAGTCGAAGTGGCAGCCATAGGCCTGGCGCACGGTGTAATAGAGGTTCTGTACATCGGCGAATACGGCGATTCTCTTCACCGGTAATCCTCTTGGGGGTAACAAACGCCGCCCAGTATGCCAGATACGCCGGGCACGCTTGCCCGCCTGCACAACCCATTCGCTGCGAATTTGGAGCGACTGCCGCGATCGGCTAGAGTGGCGGCCTGCTCACTCGACCGCGACCCCTGCCCATGAATGCGTTCCACGTCCTGCGCGATGCCTGGTATTTCTTCAGCCACAACCTGTCGGCGATCGCCCGCCTGTGTTTGCCGCTGGTGGTACTCGAAGCCTTGGTGCAACAACTGGTGACGGCCCAACTCGAAACCCAATCGGCGGCGGCTTACGGCATTCTGCTGGGCCTGCTGTTCTACCCGCTGTATACCGCGGCGCTGATCCTGTTTCTCGATGCGCGCAGCCGGGGCGAGGCGCCGGCCAGCCGCGACCTGCTCGCCGCCAGCCTGCGCCTGTGGCCGAGCTTTGCCCTGCTGGCGGGCCTGAGCACTCTGGCGATCATGCTCGGCGCCTCGCTGTTCGTCCTGCCGGGCCTGTGGATCATGATCAAGCTGGCATTCGCCGAATACCTGCTGGTGCTGCGCGGGCTGAGCCCGATGAAAGCGCTGCATGAGAGTTTCGAGCTGACCAGCGGTTATTTCTGGCAGGTTTTGACCTGCGTGTTGTGCGTCATGCTGCCGTTGTGGCTGCTCTCCTGGGCCAGCCAGCCGGCCGAGGGCGCGCAGGCCGATGTGCTGCTCAACCTGCTGCTCGACAGCGCCAACGGCTTTCTGCAACTGTTCGCCACCGTGGTGCTGTTTCGTCTGTTCATGCTGCGCGCTACGCTGCCGACAGAGGAATAAATCCGGACTAGGCTGTTAGGGTCTGTTGATGTCCAAGGAGGAGCAGCCAATGACCGACACCAACCCCAGCGGCCTGTCGCACGTATCGCTCGGCACCAACCAGTTCGACCAGGCCGTGGCCTTTTACGACCAGGTGCTGCCGACCCTTGGGTGCAAACGCATTCTGGCCCACCCCGGGGCGGTGGCCTATGGCCGTGAATACCCGGAGTTCTGGGTGCAGACGCCCATCGACGGCCAGCCGGCGAGCGTCGGCAATGGCACTCACTTCGGCTTCGCCGCCCAGGACAAGGCCGCCGTGCATGCCTTCTACGCAGCAGCCCTGGAAGCCGGCGCGATTGGCGAAGGCGAACCCGGCCCGCGCGGCGCATACGGCGAACCCTATTACGGCTGCTTTGTCCGCGACCTCGACGGACACAAGATCGAAGCGACGTACTGGGATCTGGAGCAGGTCTACGAGCTGTATATCGAGCCGCACGAACGCTGATCAGACAGGCCCGCCGCGTTGTGGCTTCATGCCGGACAGGCGCGGCAACAACACCCGCTCGAACAAGCGCGGGAAGAAGCGCGCCAGCAGCCGCGCCCGCCAGTCGACATTGGACAGGATCAACAAACGCTTGCGCTTGAGCGCCGCCAGGTAGATCGCCTCGGCGACATCCTGCGGCGAGGCGACCTTGCCCATCGCCAGCGGCGGCTGCGCAGCCACCGAGCCGTCGCCGACCAGGGCATTCTTGCGCAGATCGGTGGCGGTGAAGCCCGGGCACACCAGCATCACGCCGACCCCGCTGTCTTTCAGCTCGTAACGCAGGGTTTCGAACAGACCATGCAGGGCATGCTTGCTGGCGTTGTAGGCGCTGCGGTAAAGCAGCGGGGAGAACCCGGACAACGAACTGAGCACGATGATCTGCCCGCCGCGGGCGATCAGGCTGGGTAACGCCGCCTTGGTGCAATGCAGGGCACCGAAGTAATTGACCGCCATAACCCGCTGGAATACCGCCAGTTCGGTTTCGGCAAAGCTGCTGCGGTGGGTGATGCCGGCGTTGTTGACCAGCACGTCGATGCCGCCGAAACGTTCGACGGCCAGGGCGATGGCCCGCTGCACCGCCTCGGCATCGGCGACGTCGCAGACCAGCCCCAACGCCTCGGCGTTGTGATGGTCGGCCAGGTGTTGCACCAGGCTGTCCAGCGCCTGCTGCTGCAGATCCAGGATCACCAGGCGGGCGCCGGCCTGGGCCAAGCGCACCGCCAGGGCGCGGCCGATGCCGGCGCAGCCGCCGCTGATCAACACCACCTTGCGATCGAATACTTTACTGGCGAAGACCTTGCGATACATGGTTTGCCCCCCGGCTTTACTGGCTGCTGGTACTACAGCTGTTTATGGCTGCCGTCGCAACAGGGCGGCGTCCGGGTATGTTTGCAACCGCAAAAATACAGGGTGCCGCTCCGTTCGGCATGGTATTTCAACGGCGTGAAACCCATGCCTTTATGGCTGCCGTCGCAAAACGGCTGGTTCGCGCTACGCCCGCAACGGCACCAGAGATAGTCTTTTCCGGCCTGCACTTCAACCGCAAAGGGGCTCCGTTGGGCAATCAGCGGCTCGCTCATGTTAGCTCCTCGACTCACGGGGTGGATCGGCACCGACAAACTCGGCGACCCAACGCATCAGCCGACTGTTGCGCTGCAGCCTCCTCGGTTATTTCAGCATAGCCCAACCGCCTCCTGACCCTGCCGCGCGCCCTACGTGCCCCCGTGCGGCCTGCCGCAGTGCCTCGGCACTCCGGCAGCCTGGGCAGTGGCGATCGGTTAGCGCCGGCCTACTCGCCTGAGCGCAGATGCCACTGGACAAACCCGGCCATTCGCCGACATGCTCAACCATGTAATGGTTTTATAACAATAAGACGGCCAAGCGCCGCGGTCAGGTCAATGCCCAGAATCTTCTGCCTAGTTCTTCTCGCGGCCCTCTGGGCTGGCGCGAGCCCCGCTCACAGCGCCAGCGACGGGGCACGGCCGCCGGTTCAGGTCGGCTTTTATGAGTTCCCGCCCTATTCCTACACCGACAGCCAGGGCCGCCCGCAAGGGGCGATCCTGCACCTGACCAAGCGGCTGCTGAAGCACGCCGGTTACCAGGCCGTGCTGCGCACCTACCCGGGCGCGCGGCTGTATAACGGCCTGCGCGATGGCAGCGTACAGCTCTGGCCCGGTGCGCCCGGCAAACCTGAGCTGAGCGAGCACACCCTGGAAACCCGCACGCAGCTGGGGGAAATCGCCCTCAACCTGTATTTCCGCCGCGATACCCTGCTGCCGAGAATTCCCGAAGATCTGCAAGGACGCGGCATCATCATGATCAGCGGCTACAGCTATTGGCCGCAGACCAATGCCCTGCTCAACGACCCGGCCCTGGCGATCCGGCAGCAGCGTACCGGCACTCACAGCGCCGCCCTGGAAATGCTCCAGCACCGCCGCGGCGACTTTCTGCTGGATTACCAGGCTCCGGCGGAACAGGCCAGGCGCAGCCTGGGCATGGGCGAACTGCCCTATGTGCGGCTGCAGAGCATGCCCTTGAAGCTGATCGTCTCGCGTCACGCGCCCGCGGCCGAAGCCCTGCGCGATGCACTGGATCGCGCCTACCGGGAGCTCAGCGCGGCCGGCGAGGATCTGCGCCTACCCTGAGTGGAAGAACTCTCGCCTGCTGCACGAGGAGCACGGCCTGCTGCTTTTGTAGGCGCGGAGTTATCCGCGAAGCTGTTGTACTTCGAGCGGGCGGTGTCCGCTATCGCCGCGAGGTCGCGCCTCCTGCAACCAGGCACCGCGACAGCCTCCCCATTACCCGGGCTACTTGCGCGGCTTGGCCCGCGCGGTGGGTTCGGCGATCAGCGGGTCGTCCGGCCAATAATGCTTGGGGTAACGGCCCTTGAGATCCTTCTTGACCTCGCTGTAGGTGCTGCGCCAGAAGTTGCCCAGATCCTGGGTCACCTGCACCGGCCGCCGCGCCGGCGACAGCAGGTGCAGCTTGACCACTTGCCGGCCGCCGGCGATGCGCGGGGTCTCGGCCAGACCGAACAATTCCTGCAGGCGCACCGCCAGCACCGGCGGCTGCTCGCTGTAGTCCAGAGCGATGCGCGAGCCGGACGGCACCTGCAGGCTGCGCGGCGCCAACTCGTCGAGACGCTGCGGCAGCGGCCAGGGCAACAGCCCCTGGAGCATTCCGGCCAGCTCCAGATTGGCGAAGTGGCTGAGGCGCTTGATCTTGCCCAGGTAGGGTTGCAGCCAATCGTCCAGGCTGGCGAGCAGCGCCGCATCGCTGACATCCGGCCACTCGCTGGCCCCCTTGGCGGCCAGATCCAGCGCACGCAGCAAGGCCACCCGCGCCTGCCACTGGCGCAACTCGGGCGTCCAGGGCAGCAGCGCCAAGCCCTTGCGCCGCACCAAATCGAGCAAGGCACGGCTGCGCGCCGTCTCGTCCAGGCCGGTCAAGGGTTCGCGCTCGAGCACCAGTTCGCCGACCTTGCGCTGGCGTTCGGCGCGCAGCACGCCTTCGCGTTCGTCCCAGTCCAGCTCCTCATGCACGCTGACCTGCTCGGCCAGCACCGTCTCGAACAACTGCGGATCGAGATCGGCGGCCAGGTAGATGCGCTCCTCGCGCTGGCCCTGGCGGCTGCCGAGATCGGCCAGCACCAGCCATTCATGCTTCATCAAGGCATCGGCCTCGGCGAACAGCGCCGCGCGGCCATTGGCCAGACGGTACTCGGCGCCCCCCGCTCGGCGCTGCCGGGCCACCCGATCCGGGTAGGCGAATGCCAACAAGGCGCCGAGCCAGCGCGGATGCTCGGGGTCGCTCAGCGGGGCCGTCGCGGCCGTGCGCTGGAGATAGCCGTGGAACTGCCGGGCCAATTGACGCGCCCGCTGCACGCCGCCCTGGCTGCCACGCGCGGCCTTGCTCGCGCCGCCGAGCAGGGCCAGGCGGCTGTGCAGGTCGGCCCCCGCACCGCGCAAGATATCGCGCTCGCCGAGCAAGGCGGCCAGATCGCAGGCCAGCGCGGCCAGGCCCAGCGCCTGGCCGCGCAGCAGCAAGTGGGCGATACGCGGGTGCGCCGGCAATTCGGCCATGGCCTGGCCGTGGGCCGTGAGCACCCCGCGCTCATTCAACGCGCCCAGGCGGGTCAGCAGCTCCAGGGCCTGGGCATAAGCCGCAGGCGGTGGCGGGTCGAGCCAGACCAGTTCCGCCGGCGTCACGCCCCAGCGCGCCAATTGCAGGGCCAGTCCGGCCAGGTCGGCCTGGAGGATTTCCGCCGCGCCGTAGGCCGCGAGTTGCTCGTGCTGGTGTTGCGACCACAGGCGGTAGCACACCCCCGGCTGCAGACGCCCGGCGCGGCCGGCACGCTGGGTGGCACTGGCGCGGGAAATGCGCTGGGTGTCCAGCCGGGTCATGCCGCTGCCCGGATCGAAACGCGGCGCCCGCGCCAGGCCGGCGTCCACCACCACCCGCACGCCGTCGATGGTCAGGCTGGTCTCGGCGATATTGGTCGCCAGCACCACCTTGCGTTTGCCGGCGGGCGCCGGCTCGATGGCGGCGCGCTGGGCGCTCAGATCCAGCTCGCCATGCAGCGGGCAGAGGAGGATCTCGTCACGCCCGGCCAGGGCCTCGGCCAACTGCTGGTTGACCCGACGGATCTCCGCCTGCCCGGGGAGAAATACCAGCAGGCTGCCCGGCTCGTCGGCCAGCGCCTGCAACACCGTCTGCACCACCCTGGGCTCGAGCCACTCGCCAGGTTGAGAAGGCGCGCCCCAGCGCAGTTCCACCGGGAACATGCGCCCCTCGCTGCGCAACACCGGCGCCTCGCCGAGCAACCCAGCCAGCTTCTCGCCTTCCAGGGTCGCCGACATCAACAGCAGCTTGAGCGCCGGCTCGCCCGAGTCCTCGCCACGCCCCGCGCCTTGACGAAATAGCGCGCGGCCATTCAGGCACAGGGCCAGGGCCAGGTCGGCATCCAGGCTGCGCTCGTGGAATTCGTCGAAGATCACCAGACCGACCCCTTCCAGCGCCGGGTCGTCCTGCAGGCGGCGGGCGAGGATGCCCTCGGTGACCACCTCGATGCGGGTGCGCGGGCCGACCTTGCTGTCCAGACGGATGCGATAGCCGACGGTCTCGCCGACCGCCTCGCCCAGCTCGCTGGCCAGGCGCTCGGCGGCGGCGCGCGCGGCCAGGCGGCGCGGTTCGAGCATGATGATGCGCTGCCCGGCCAGCCAGGGTTGATCCAGCAGCGCCAGCGGCACGCGGGTGGTCTTGCCGGCGCCGGGCGGAGCCTCCAGCACCGCCTCGTGGCGGCTCGCCAGGGCTTGGCGCAGCGCCGGTAACAGAACGTCGATAGGCAGGGAATTCATGGACTCTCCAATCTGGCCGGCGATTATAGCGGCGAACCGCCCGCCCGCTCTGCCAGTTAGTCACGTCAATGCGCTGCGGCTTTGCATCGGCCGGCTTGCTATAGTTGCGCCACTTTTTATCCGGAGGTATTCGATGCGCACCCAATATCGCGTTATCGGCGGTGCTCTCACCGTCACTCTGCTCGCCCAACTGGCCGCCTGCGGCACGCTGTTCTTCCCCGATCGGCGCGGCCAGATCGAAGGCCGGATCGACCCGGTGGTCGCCGCGCTGAATGCCATCGGCATCCTGTTCTATGTGGTCCCCGGGCTGATCGCCTTCGGCATCGACTTCGCCACCGGCGCCATCTACCTGCCGGGCGGCAACACCGCCCAAATCGACCCGCAGGAACTGCACAAGGTGGTGGATGCCGAGGGCAAGATCGACAACGCCCGGCTCAAAGCCCTGATCGAGCAACACACCGGTCACCGCCTGCCGCTCGACGACCCACGGCTGATCCGCAGCAGCGCCAGTGCCGAGCAACTGGCGGCCTATGGCCTGCGCCCGGGCGCCTGAGCGCCCGCTAGCCCCGCATCAACCCTGGCCTAGTTCTCTAGGCCAGGCCTGACACCGAGAGCAAGATTCTGTGACCATACTGCCGCAACATGCCCGCCTGATGCGCCAGGCCACCTTTGCGGCATTGGCCGTGGCCTTGACCCTGGCACTGGCCAAAGCCATCGCCTGGTGGTTGAGCGGTTCGGTCAGCCTGTTGGCCGGCCTCACCGACTCGCTGCTGGACGGCGCCGCCTCCCTGCTCAACCTGATCGCCGTGCACTACGCCCTGCGCCCGGCGGACGAAGACCATCGCTACGGCCACGGCAAGGCCGAGGCCCTGGCCGGGCTCGGCCAGGCGTTGTTTATCGCGATCAGTGCGCTCTTGGTGGGCGCCCATGGCGTGGAGCGCCTGCTCAACCCGCAACCGCTCGGCGCGGCGACCCTGGGCGTCGCGGTGATGCTCCTGTCGTTGGCGCTGACCGGCGCCTTGCTGTTGTTCCAGGGCCATGTGGTGCGCCAGACCGGCTCCACCGCGATCCGCGCGGACTCGCTGCACTACCGTTCGGACTTACTGCTCAACGCCAGCATCCTGCTCGCCTTGCTGCTGGCCAGTTTCGGCTGGCCGCAACTGGATGCGTTGTTCGGTATCGGCATCGCCTTCTTCATTCTCTGGAGCGCCCTGAGCATCGCCCGCGAGGCCGCGGCCGTATTGATGGACAAAGAGCTGGCACCGGAACTCAGTGCCCGCATGCATCAGCTGGCCTGCAGCGTACCCGGCGTGCTCGGCGCCCATGACCTGCGCACGCGCATGTCCGGCACCCGCTGGTTCGTGCAACTGCATGTGGAGTTGCCCGGCGAGCTGAGCCTGCTCCAGGCTCATGCCCTGTGCGATCAGGTGGAAGCAACCATTCGCAGCGAATTTCCCCGCGCCGAAGTGCTGGTGCATGCCGACCCGCTCAGCGTGGTTCGCCCCTCGTAGGCCGTCTCTGCACGACGCCACAAGGCACGCCGCACCAACAAAAATGGGAGACCGAACGGCCTCCCATTTTTGTCTGTCCCTGATTGGCGATGATGGCGCCGCTTTCGTCGCCTGCCTGGTTGGGCAGTGCGGACCCGGGTGCCGTGGCGGCCTGGTAAGGCCGGCGGCGCCGGTTCGCCTGGTTGGGCGAGCCGGGTGGACGTGTCGTCCGGGCCGTGAAACTGAGGTAAAGATTACAGATAGCGGCGCAGCGAAAGATTGCGAATGTTGCCGATTAATGTACCGCTTGCGCAATTTTTAACTAACGGCGCATGATTAATCGCAACCAACAGACGAAAGCACAGCAAACATGACCAGACTTGATCGTTACGACCTGAATATTCTCGCCGAACTGCAGCGCGACGCCACCCTGTCCAACCAGGATCTGGCCGAGCGCATTGGCCTGTCGCCCTCGCCCTGTTCGCGACGGGTCAAACAGCTGGAGGACGACGGCTACATCCTCGGCCAGGTCGCCCTGCTCGATCGCAAGAAGCTCGGCCTGACCCTCACCGCCTACGTGTTGATCGGCATGGACAAACACACCCCCGAGCGGTTCGAGCACTTCCAGGAGATGATCCGCCAATGCCCGCAAGTGTTGGAATGCAGCCTGGTCACCGGCATGGATGCCGATTACCAGCTCAAGGTGGTGGTGCCGGACATGGATCATTACCAACAATTCCTCCTCGGCACCCTGACCCGCATCGACGGGGTCTCCAGCGTGCGTTCCAGCTTCGTCCTGCAACAGATCCTCTCCAGCACCCAGCTGCCGCTGCAGCACCTGCGCAACTGAGCGGTACTTACCGACGGTCGCTGACAAGCCCAAGGGCTGGCGTATAATCGCCGGCGTTTTGCCCTGCCCGGTAGAGGCAATCCGGAGGACGTCGGCGCACTGCCACGGCAACCCGATGCCAGTCAATTGAGGTCACGATGGATCCGCAAGTATTCGAAGAGTTGATGATGACCGTGCTGATCGGCGGCCTGGTGCTGTTCATGGCGTTTATCGTCTGGGATCTGGCGAAGAGATCCAAAGCCGGCCGTTTCGGCAGCATGATCCTGTTTCTCGCCCTGGGCCTGGGCGTGCTCGGATTTCTGATCAAGACCGTGGTGATCGCCGGCCTGGAAGGCGTCTGAGCCGTAGCTGGAGAACCGCCGCGCCGGCTGTCTCGCCGCAGACAGCGCAGCGCGGATCACCGACGCGGCACAAAGCCGGCGGGTTGTCACTGCGCTCCGAAGCGGCCGGCGTCCGGACTCGTCCTATGAACGGATCGCCGCGGCAAACAGCCGCCCCCCTACAACCGCGCCTCGACCTCTTTCCACTGCCCGGGTTGCAGGCCGTCCAGGCTCCACGGGCCGATGCGCACGCGCACCAGACGCAGGGTCGGCAGGCCTACCGCCGCGGTCATGCGCCTGACCTGGCGATTGCGCCCTTCACGGATCACCAGCTCCAGCCAGGCGGTCGGCACGCTCTTGCGAAAACGCACCGGCGGATCGCGCGGCCATAACTGCGGCTCATCCAGCAAACGCGCCTCGGCCGGCAGGGTCGGCCCGTCGTTCAGCTCGACGCCTTCGCACAGGCGCTGCAGTTGCTCGGCGCTCGGCTCGCCTTCCACCTGCACCCAATAGGTTTTCGCCAGCTTGTGCTTGGGATCGGCGATGCGCGCCTGCAGGCCACCGTCATTGGTCAGCAACAGCAAACCCTCGCTGTCGCGATCCAGGCGCCCGGCCGGGTAGACCCCGGGCACCGCGACGAAGTCCTTGAGGGTGGCGCGGCCCTGCTCATCGTTGAACTGGGCCAGGACATCGAAGGGCTTGTTCAGCAGTAACAAACGCGGCTCGACCGGCGGCGCCTTGGCCACCCGGCGGTGGGCAGGCTTGCCGGCGGAGCGGCCTGGGGAATGGGGGCGTGGCGGACGGGGCATGCGCAATTCGCTAACGGCAATCGGGGCCGCCAGTGTAACCGAGGCCGACGTTCGCCTATCAGCCGGGCTTATTCCGGTTTACACCTCGGGCAACCCGACCTGCGCCGGTTCGACGGTATTCAGCCCGCTGCTGGAATTCCTCCCGGCCACCGCCAGCGCAGCCTGTCCGGCTCACCCGTGGACTCGCCCGCGAATATGGCGAGCATGCTGGAATGCTGCGCCCGGCATCAGATCCTGCCGCAGGTCGAGCTCTTCCCCATGAGCCGGATCAACGACGCCATCGACCACCTGCACGCGGGCAAGGCGCGTTACCGGGTGGTGCTCGACGCCAGTCAGTAATTGTCGACTCCGCGGGAGGGTGCCCTGCGCACCAAGCTCCCACAGAACAAGGTGCGCAGGGCACACCCTACACCGCCCCAGCCTAGCGGAACGGCGGCTCGTCGAAACTGCGCAGCTTGCGTGAATGCAGCGCGTTGAGCTGGCTGCGCAACAGATCGAGGGCGGCGATGCCGATATGCAGGTGCTGGGTCACCGCCCGCTCGTAGAAGGCCCCCGCCGCGCCTGGCAGTTTGATTTCGCTGTGCAGCGGCTTGTCCGAGACGCACAACAGGGTGCCGTAGGGCACCCGCAGGCGATAGCCCTGGGCGGCGATGGTGCCGCTTTCCATGTCCACCGCCACGGCGCGCGCCAGGTTGATCAGCGGCCGCTCCTGAGCCCAGCGCAACTCCCAGTTGCGATCGTCATAAGTCAGTACGGTACCGGTGCGCAAACGCCGCTTGAGGGCATCGCCACGCTCGCCGGTGACTTGCGCGGCGGCCTCCTGCAAGGCCAGCTGCACTTCGGCCAGGGCCGGCAAGGGGATGTTGGGCGGCAGCACCCGGTCGAGAATGCCGTCGCGGCGCATATAGGCGTGGGCCAGGACGTAGTCGCCAATGGTTTGCGATTGGCGCAGGCCGCCGCAGTGACCGATCATCAGCCAGCAATGCGGGCGCAGCACGGCCAGGTGGTCGGTGATGTTTTTCGCGTTGGACGGACCCACGCCGATATTCACCAGGGTGATGCCATCGCCTGGGCTGGCGCCCTGCAGGTGGTAGGCCGGCATCTGGTAGCGGTGCCAGATCACGCTCTCGATGATCGCCTGCATCTCGCCTTCGGCCATGCCGCGTTCGATCACCACGTTGCCCGGCAGCACCATGCGCACGAAACGCGAGTCGCCCTGCAGCACATCCAGGCCATGGCGAATGAACTGGTCGACGTAACGGTGATAGTTGGTCAGCAGGATCCACGGCTGCACATGGCGCCAGTCGCTGCCGGTGTAATGCACCAGGCGGCGCAAGGAAAAATCCACCCGGGCGGCGTCGAACAGCGCCAGCGGCAATTGCTCCGCACCTTCCCAGTCGTACAGGCCATCGGCCGTGCCGTCGTTGGCGGCGGACAGGTCGGTGCTGGGAAACACCCGCGCCAGTTCGGCGGCGGTAATCCCCGCCCCGGCCAACTCATCGCCATGCTCGACCACATAGGGATAAGGAATATTCTGCTGGCTGATGCCCACTTCGACACGCACGCTAAAGTCGCGCATCAGCGGCTGCAGTTGCTCCAGCAGATAACTGCGGAAAGCCTCCGGGTGGGTGACGGTGATGCTGTAGGTACCGGGCACCTGAACCTTGGCATAAGCGCGCAACGTCGTGGGCACCTCGCTCTGGCCCGAGTAAACCAGGCGCAGCTCGGGGTAATGGAACTGGCGCAGTTGCTCGGCGTCAGGCTTGATGCCTTCCTTGACATAACGCTTGAGCGCCCGACTCAGGGCACTGGTGGCCTGCTGATGCAGGGCCGCCAGACGATCCACCGCCTCTTCGGCAGTATGGGCGACGACGAAGTCTTCTACGCTGGGGGTCACGGCAGCTATTCCTGGCTGAATACACGGGCCTATCTTGCCTTGATCGCCGCGCCTTGGCATAGCGCGACGTGGCTACTCCAGCAGTCTCTTGAGCTCCTCCGGCAGCGCCTGCCGGGTCAAGGCCCCGGCCCGCCTGGTGCCGGGATTACCGAGCGGGTACCAGCGGTCGCCCTTGAGAAACCGTGGCCTGCCCCCGATGGTCTTCATGCTTTAGCCCCGGTGAATATTGTCGTAATCATCGCCCTTGGGCGTGGCATGGATGTCTTTGGCCTCCTGCTGGCGGTAGTAGGTTTCGATACTCAGGCTGGGATCGGTCTTGGATTGAAGGATGCAGGGTTTCTCCTGCCAGTTGTAATCGCGGTTGCGCTTTATCATCTCCGCGCGGCCACGACGTTCCCAGGCCCGGTAAGGCATATCGCGCCAGCGGCGCGGGTCGCGTTTGCTCTGGCGGTCGTGCTCGGCGGTGGTGGGGTCGAGGCGGCGGAATTGTTCGAGGATCGGCAGTTCGGGTAAGGGTTGAGTCACGTCCATATAACGTTGCAGCGTATCCCAGAACGCCAGTGCTTCTTCCAGGCTCATGCCCAGTGATTGAATCTTGGCGCCGAGAAACACTTCGACCGAGGTGTAGCGATGGTGCAGCCAGATGGCGAAGCCGCTGTTGCCATGGGGGCCGGGACGGAATTCCAGGGTGGCGTCGAATTCGTAGAAGGGTGCGCTAAAGGGCTTCTGGAAACGCCGGCCAATGGTGAGCATGCCGGTCTGACGGTTAAAGCCGCTGCCATCGTGTTTGAATACACGCAAGTACAGGTCGAGCAGATAATCCCAGCCGACCAGGCCCATAAAGACGCTAAAGGCCATGCCGCCGCATAGCCAAAATTGATCCATACTATCGGTAGATATTGGGAAGGTCAGTAACGAAGCAGTTAATGCTACGGCAAAGCCTATCCCGACTTGAATCAAATAGTGCTTGTAACGAGGATTATCGGCCCACATATACCAAGAACTGAAGCCAATCATTATGAAGCCGGAAACATTAATACTCATGGCTAACAACAGAAAACCATTGAACCCATAGTCTTCAATCAGCCACTTAAGGAAGTTATCCCCTGCTATGCCTAGGGTGACGATCCATAAAATCCATGGAATATATAAAATTGAGGACCATTTAAGATACGGAATTAGGATCATCCATTTGTTGGTGTTATCAAAATTCCAGCGCTTTTGATTGATATATAAATCACTTTCTTTGTTGCCGTCTAAATAACCAGGCATATTGGGTTTTAGCTGCGCATCCACATCCTGCCAGGGCTCTAGGTTGGCGTAATGGCCCCAGCGCAATTGGGTGCGGGTTGGGCCGGTGCGATTGGCATCCTGCGGCCATTTGTACGGCGGCTGGGCGGGGATGGCCGTGCTGCGGTAAGCGGAGTTGGCATAGGGCGTTGTCGGCTCAACGGGGGCATTCATACTTTGGCAAAGTCCCTTTGGGTGATTAGCCAGTAGGGTACGTCATCGGTGTTGTCGCGGTCTGTGGGTGTACTCGCAGCGAACGGCTGCCAGTCACGTGACCTGGGCTGTGGCAGGGTGATGCGGTTATAACCGGGGAAGGGATCATCCGCGTAGCACATGGTTTCGCCCAAGTGGAACTGGCCGTAGACCTTAAGGCTGTATTCGATGGCCTGGAAATAACGCCGCGGGTCGCTCTCAGTGGGCACGGCGTAGTGCGCGGGCAAGACAAAGAGCAAACGGTTGCCGTCTAGCACTACCGCGCCAAGCTTTTCCTTGGGAATAAGCTCAGGGGGGCGGTAATTCCAGCCAGAGGAGCCGTTGCGCGTGCGCAACACTTCCTTGGCGAACAGGTTGAAGTCGACACCATTGCGGAACTGGCCCAGCAACGGAGTGCGCAGTTCCACCACCCAGTCTTGCGGTGCCAGGTAAACGCGCGCTTGGTTTTGCGCGGCCAGCAGGCGGGCATTGTCCGCCGCGCCGGCCTTGCCCTGCCAGAGCTGCAGGCGTTCGACATGGAAACGGGGCTCGCCCAGGGCGCCGAGCAGCTGTTGGTAGGCATGCAAGGAGTCGTTCATCTGCGGCAGACGTTGTTTAGTGCCGAAGGGGCCGTGCTTGATGGCCTGTTCCACCGCGCCATCGGCCAGCATAACCGTGCCAATAACACCGGCCACCAACAGCCCGATCCCCAGGCCGAGCAGCCAGGGACTGGCCAGCAGGCCAATGCTATAGAGCGCCCAGATACCCGAGCCGCTGGCGGCGATCATATTGGCCATGGCGACATCGTCGTCGCCGTCACGAAGGGCGCGCCCGGCATCCCACACAAACAAGCCAGCGGTAACAATGCCCATCGCGGCAAATGAGCCGATGCGCGAATGACTCAACAGGCTTTTACCAGTACGCTTTTTGAGATTCTCCGCCCAGAATCCTGTTGTCTGAATACCGCGTTGTTCCCAGAACACATGCCAAGAATTAGCCGTCCGCTTTGCATCAGTTAGCAGTTTAAGCGCAACGTTATTGGCAGCAAGTGCAAGATCTGCTGAGGCACCAACAAGGCCCACTGCAAATCGCCCTACCTCACCACTTTTATATAGCGACCTCGCCCCCACCGTATTCGCAAATAAGCTATACCCCGCACAAATAGTCGCCAGTATGGGTATCGACTTACTATTGGCGAGCGCCTTGGCCGTCTTCAGATGGGCAGCAGCAGTGCGCCATTGTTTGTAGTCGGCGACCAGTGGATCGTTGGCCTTCGCGGCCACCACCATCACCTGGCCGAGGTCTTTGCGGGCAAAGTTCAGGCGCTCGGCCAGCTTGCCGCTGCTGGTGGCGAGCACCTTGCCATTGTTCTTTTCCAGGCTGGCATACAGGTAGTTGTCACAGGTCAGGGTCGCACGCTCGGCGGCGATGATACCGAAGCTGAAGCCATCGCCATGCACACCAAGCACCACCATATTCTTGGCGAGGGCTTCACCTTGCGGCAGCAGTTTTAAGCCTTTGGCGCGGCTATGCAGTTTTTTCAGTACATCGAAGGTCGGTGCGAAGCTGCGGTGTAGTTGCACCTGGGTAACGCTGCTGCTCGCACTGATGCGCTTGACCGCCAGCGCGCTGGCCGTGGCGACATGGTTAAGCAGCTCGTCCAGCGCCAACATCAGGTTCTGGCCGATATAGGCCGTGTTGAGAAAGCTCAGCGCACTCAGGCCCAAGCGCTCCGGCTTGACGGCAAGACCGCCGGCCGCCAGGGCCTGCAGGCGTTTGGCCGTTTCCGGCAGCTCGCCCTGGGCATTGGCCAATAGGCCTTTGGTCAACGCGTGGGTGGCCTCGATCAGTTGGCGGCTGAGTTTGTCCACGCCGGCGCTGACTTTCATGTCTTGTGCTTCGATGCAGCGCGGGTCGCAGCCCTTGGGCGAGCGGTTAAGCACTTCCAGCAGCTCGACTAGCTGGGCATAGGGCTCCAACAGACGTTCGTCGTGGCTATGGTAAAAGTCGTTCCACACCGCAGGCAGCCGTTCGACCAGCTTGAGCATGCGTTCCTGCTGGCGATAGAGCTGTTCGCGGGCCTGCTCGCGCTCGGCATGCAAGGTGGCTTTCTTCAGCGCGGCTATGTCGATATGACCTTTGAACTCTTGCAGCGGGCCGCCTGCTGGCATGGCCTCCTGATAAAGCACCTCGGCATAACGGCCAAAGGGCTGGTGCGGAACCAAGGCATTGAGGGTTTGCAACAGCTCAGCGCATAACCGTGACTGGGCTACCGCATGGCGCAAGGCGAAGATGGGGTCATCGAGCATCACCCCGACCAATTGCGGATGGCCGCGCAACTGGTATTCGCTGAGCAAGTCTGTGTTTGCCGGCAATGTGGGCAGAGGCTCGGGAGGTGCACTCTTGATAAAGCCGGCCAGTTCCTTTTGCCGTTGTTCGAGCTGCTTGACCAAAGATGTAGCGGGCAACTCGGTGAGACCGGTATTGAATAGCAATGGGTCTTCGAGCAAGGTTTCAAGGTGCAGTTCGCGGGCGCACATGCCTTTGCTGATGCGGGTGATCGGGATGACCGGCATCGCCTGGGTGGCTTTCCATTGCTCGGGCCCTACGACGGCGGCGGCCCAGGCAGGTGCTATGTTCTGGCAACGCTGCTTGATACGCCCGGAGCTGGCCTCCAGCCATTGAATGTATTCCCAGATCCAGGGCAACTCGCTATAAGCCATAGCGAGTTGATCCCCAACAAAGCGCCCTTGCAGCAGCATCGGGACTAGAAGCAGATGCTGCTGGACGCCAACGGGCTCGCGCTCATCCGCGTTTTCACCTGCCTCAGCTGCTTTACGCCAGTGTGCGACATCTACCTCGAATAGCTGGCCCTGACCGTCGCTTTCCAACTCGCGCCACAGTTTGCCTTGGCGGAATATATAAAGCCGGCCGGGACGCAGCAGTCCGCCTTTAGGTGCCTCGTCGAATTTGTCGTAACCCGGCAACCGCGCCATGGGCACCACCGCGAGAAAGGTATTTTGCTGAACCTCCGGTTCTTCTTCGTGGCTGCGCATATCCGCTTCGACGGGAATCTGCAGCATCCCGCCATCGCTGCGCTCGATATTCAGTGCCAGCCGCGCGCGACGTGCGTTGTCATATTCCGCACGTTTGCGGGTGCCCTGCTCGATAGGCTGATCCTTTAGCTCGCTCATGCGTCACCTTCCGGGTCGAGCAGTTGTACCTGGCCACCCAGGGCGGGATCGCCCCATACATCGATAATCAGATTTTGCGGCCCTTGCTCGGCTTGGCTCGCCAATGGCAACAGCGGATTGACGTTGGCTTGGCCGGTCTTTTCACCGACTGGTGCGGTATCGGCGGGTTTGGGAATAACCGGCAACAGCGGCGCCGCCCCCGAACCACTGCCCGGCCCTCCGCCGGAGTTGAATTTGATAATCGGGCCGACCAGGGTGATGCCGCCGGCGTCGAGTTTGATAAAGCTGCCGGCGGCCTTGAAGGTCAGTTCGCTGCCGGCTTCGAGCACGACTTTCTGCCCGCTGGACAGATGGATTTCCTGACCGGCATTGATAAATTGGCCGGTGCCGATCTTGATGTGCTGGTTCTGCCCCACGGTGAGGTGGTCGCTGGCTTTGATTTCGCTCTTGCGATCAAGGTGGGTGGTGCGGTGTTCTTCGGCTTTGAATTCGCTGTAGCTGTTGGCTTCGACGCTGTCGTGGCGCTGGTGGCCGATGCGGATTTTCTGGTCGTGCTCGATGTTTTCGTCCCAGTTGCGCTCGGCGTGCAGGTAGATCTGCTCGGCGCCCTTTTTGTCTTCGATGCGCAGCTCGTTGTAGCCGCCAGCGCCGGGGCTGCTGAGAGTCTTGAACACAGTGCGGGTCTTGTTCGCCGGCAGGTCGTAAGGGACGACGTGTTCCTTGTGGTGCAGGCAGCCGGTGACCAGCGGCTGGTCGGGGTCGCCTTCGAGAAAGGTGATCAGCACTTCCATGCCGATACGCGGGATGGCGATGGCGCCGTAGCGGTCGCCGGCCCAGCTGCTGGACACGCGCAGCCAGCAACTAGTCTGGTCGTCGGCGTGGCCTTCGCGATCCCAGAAAAATTGCACCTTGATCCGGCCGTATTGATCGCAGTGGATTTCTTCGCCGGCCGGCCCGGTGACCACGGCGCTCTGGCTGCCGAGAATGCGTGGTTTGGGGTGGTTCAGCGGCGGGCGATAGGGCACCGTCCAGGGCGTGGCGCTGAAGCGGTTGCGGTAGCCCTGTTGGAAGCCGCCATCGGCTGCGCCGTGCTCGGCCACCGACTCTTCCAGCACCTGCGGTTGTTTGCCTTGGTGGTGCAGCTCGGTGAGCAGCCAGAGGTCGTTCCAACTGGCGCGCGGATGCTCGGCCAAGGCGAGGAAGTGGCCGCTCACCAGCAGCGCCTGGTCGCTCTCGCCCTGGGCCAGTTCGAAATCGTGGCGGTGGCGCTCCAGGGCGCGTTGGCTGAGGTGCTTGCCGCGCTCGCGCTCGACGAAGCGGCCGGGGTAGTCGTAATCCTCGAGGTCGGGCACAAACGCGCTTTTCGCGTCTGCCTCCATCAGCAGCCGTGGCTTTTCGAAGTCGTAGTCGCGGCGGGTCACCCGGCTGCTGCGGGTTTCCACGCGCACGCCGAAGCGTTTGATCACCGGATCGTCGGCGACCAGGCCACTGTCTTGTTGATAGGCTGTGGGGGCGAGCTTGGTGAACGGCGTCTGGTCGTCGCCGAAGACCAGCACATGCCCGTCAGTGCTGTGCTGAAAATGGTAGTGGATACCCTCCTCCTCGCACAGACGCTGGACGAAGTGCAGGTCGCTTTCGTCGTACTGCACGCAGTACTCGCGCTCGGGGTAAATCGAGCCGAGTTGAAATTGGTAGGCGTTGGCCTGGATACCGTGCTCCTCTAACACTTGGCCGATGATCTGCGCCACCGTCAGGTGCTGGAAGATCCGTTGGTTGCTGCGGTGCGCCAGGTAGGCCAGCTGCGGGCGCAGGCTGATGTGATAGCGGATCAGGCGCTGGCCGGATTCGCCCTGGGCGACGCGGTAGATGTGCCCGTGGATACCGTTGCCGGCCTGGGACAAAGCCAGAAAAGCGGCTTGGTGCAGCAGGCTTTCCAGGTCGAGGTCGGGCCGATCGCTGACCAGTTCCAGCTCGAATTCGAAGGGCTGGCTGATCGCCTCGCGGCCGCTGAATTCGAGGATCTGCAGGTCGTGACTGACGCCTTCGATACTCAGGCTGAAATGGGTCTGGTTGGCAGGGGCGAACATTGGTTGTTCCTCTTCTTTCGTTCCATGAGTCGAAGCGGCTTGGCGCGCAGTCGTTTTACCCCAGAAGCGGCCGGGCGAACGTGCGCATTCGACTTTTTGCTATTGCCATCGCACTGAAACGCAGCGGCCAGGACGATGCCTGGCCGCTGCGGTGGAGCGAGAACTCAGCCGATGTTTAGGCGGAGATCGGGGTGCGCCAGTCGTCGGAGCCGGAAGTACCGGAGACTTCGTGGGTCCAGACGATTTTGCGGTAGGTGAAGTAGACGTCTTCCAGATGGGTGAAGTGCGACATGCCTGGGTCTTGGCAGTTCGGCATGCGCGACTGCACGTCGACGATCACCGCATCTTCCAGTTCGATGGTGAAGTAGTGCTCTTGAGTACCGGTGGAGGAAGTGCGGTACCACTCCAGGCGGCACTTGTTCAGACGCTCGCCGGAGGTCAGCGAGTTGAAGATCAGCGGCGAGGATTTATCGAACACCTTGGTGATCATCAGCGGCTTGTGCACGCGCTGGCCAGTCGGCTGACCGGACTGCGGGTCACGCGGGATGATCACCTGGTGGCTGAAGGCTTGCACCAAGATCTGGTCTTCATGACCTTCCTGGAAGATGTTACCGACCGAATCTTCGGTGAAGGTGCCGGCGGTGATCAGGCCTTGTTTGGTGCCTTCGAGGGACAGATACGCGGGTGTTGGCATGAGTGCTTTCCTTGCCTTGGGTCAGGGATCTGAGATGATCCGGGAGTCCAGTAGAAAGCCATTATCGTGCCAATTTTATAAACAATAATAAAACCATCAAATTAGAGTGACCACAAGATACGTAATAGTCACCGTGTGCGCTAAGTCACTGAAAAGTGCGCAACTTCTTGCGCAGCACTGTGCAAGAAGTTGCGCACCCTCCTATAGACCTTTAGCCGCGTAACCTGCAGAGAAGTATCCACAGGCTTACCCACATTTTAGTGCGCAACAAGTTGCACACTGCAATTCAACAAAATGGAAAATGGTTCGGCGCAGAATCTACCATTCACACCAGCTGCGGCGTGCTGCGCGCCAGCAGCGCGGCGACGTCGGTGCCGCGCGGCAGGGTGCCGTAGGTTCTTGCGCCCTCGCCCAGGCGGCTGGCGATAAAGGCATCGCTTACCTTGGCATTGCCGGCTTCCAGCAGCAGCTTGGCTTGCAGGGCCAGGGCCACGTCTTCGGTCAGTTGGCGGGCGCGGTACTGGAAGTCGGCGCTGTCGCGGAAATCCGCCTGGAGTTTGTCGATATGCTGCTTGAGCCGGGCATCGCCATGGCCGTCGCCCAGCTCGGCGAACAATGCATCGAGCACGCCCGGTTCCTTCGACAGCGCGCGCAGCACGTCCAGGCACTGCACGTTACCGGAGCCTTCCCAGGTCGAGTTGACCGGCGCCTCGCGGTACAGCCTTGGGAGGATGCTGTCTTCGACGTAGCCGGCGCCGCCCATGCATTCGGCGGCCTCGTTGACCATCGCCGGCGCGCGCTTGCAGATCCAGTACTTGCCGACCGCGGTGACCAGACGGGCGAACTTGACCTGCTGCTCGTCCTGCGGGTGATCCAGCGCCTGGCCCAGGCGCATACTCAGGGCCAGCGCGGCTTCGCTCTCCAGAGCCAGGTCGGCCAATACGTTCTGCATCAGCGGCTGTTCGCTGAGCACCCGGCCACCGACCTGACGATGGGCGCAGTGATGGGCGGCCTGAGTCAGGGCCTGGCGCATCAGGGCGCTGGAGCCGATCATGCAATCGAAGCGGGTCAGCGCGACCATTTCGATGATGGTCGGCACGCCGCGCCCCTCCTCGCCGACCATCCAGGCCAGCGCGCCGCGGTACTCGACTTCACTGGAGGCATTCGACCAGTTGCCCAGTTTGTTTTTCAGGCGCTGGATATACAGCTCGTTGCGGCTGCCGTCGGGGCGGTGGCGTGGCAGCAGGAAGCAGCTCAAGCCTTTGTCGGTGTAGGCCAGCGTCAGGAAGGCGTCGCACATGGGCGCCGAGCAGAACCATTTGTGCCCGACCAGTTCATAGGCCTGGCCGGGGCCGCCGGCGCCGACCGGATAGGCGCGTGTGGTGTTGGCGCGCACGTCGGTGCCGCCCTGCTTCTCGGTCATGGCCATGCCGATGGTGGCGCCGCTCTTCTGCTCGATCGGCAGGTTGCGCGGGTCGTACTGGGTGGAGAGAATCTTCGGCAGCCACTGCTCGGCGATATCCGTCTGCAGTTTCAGCGCCGGCACGCTGGCGAAGGTCATGGTCAGCGGGCAACCGCTACCGGCTTCGGCCTGGCTGTGCAGGTAGCTCATGGCGGCGCGGGCGACCTGGGCACCGGAGCGCGGGTCGCTCCAGGGCAGTGAAGGGATACCGTGCTCGATGGCCGCGCTCATCAACTGGTGGTAGGCCGGGTGGTACTCGACCAGGTCGATGCGCTGGCCATAACGGTCGTGGCTCTTGAACAGCGGCTTGTTCTCGTTGGCGAGAAAGCCCGCGACCATCAGCTCGCCGCCGGCCAGGGCGCCATAGGTGTCGATCCGCGCCTCGGCCCAACCGCCACCGAAACGCTTGTTCCATTCCTGCAAGGGCAGGTCGACGCGGTACAGATTGACCCCGTCCAGCGGCGGCACCTGGTTGAACACTTCATGGGTTTCGGCTTGCTGACTGGCATTCATGCTTGAGGCTCCTCGGCGCCAACGGCGCGTAGACAGAAAGTGACCAGACCCTGACTGACTTCACTCAGGCTCAGGATGGGGCAACCCGCTTCCCGGGCGGCACGGGCGGGGGGCGACAGGGGGCCGACCAGGGCTTCGCCGATGGCGCCGACCAGGCAGGCCGCAGTCAGGCTGGAATGCTGGACGCGGAACACACCTGCAACGCGGCCTTCCTCCAGCAGTTCGGCGAACAACTCGGCATAGGCCTCGCGGTAGAGCAAACGTTGCTCGTCGACCTGCGGCTCGACCGGCTCGGCGATCAAGGCAAAGGCCAGGCGCCGGCTGTGCCAGGCGCGGGCGGCGAACTGCTGCAAGCCGGCGACCAGGCGTTCGGCCGGCCGGCCCGCGCCGCGCAAGGTCTGAACCAGCGCATCGAGCTCACATTGACTGGCGCTAGCGAAGACTTCGGCGGCCAATTCGCCCTTGCTGTGAAAGTGCCGGTACAGGCTGCCGGTGGCGATGCCCACGTCCTCGGCCAACGCCTGCATGGTCAGGGCGGCGAAACCGCCATCGGCGACGCGCGCCAGGGCGCTGGCGAGGATACGCTCGCGCAGCGCTTGATCGCGGTCGATACGCAAGGCAGTGGGGCGATAAGCCATAGTCTGAATCCAGATTCACGATTGCTTTAGTGAACCAGCATTCAGATTTTGCCGACAGCGGGATTCAGGGCAGAACAGCCGCTGAAAACGCCAAGCGGCGACGACCGGCAGGCCGTATCACGGCATCAGCCTGCGCGACACAACACCCAATCGCGCAACAGGCCGCGCAATGCCTCGAACTTCACCGGTTTGGCCAGATAGTCGCTCATGCCTGCTGCCAGGCAGCGCTCGCGGTCGCCACTGTGGCTGTGGGCGGTGATCGCCAGCACCGGCAGCTCGGCGCAGTCCGGCAAGTTGCGCAACACCCGGCAGGTGGCGAAACCATCCATCACCGGCATCTGGCAATCCAGCAGAACCGCATCAACCGGCTCGCGCCGCAGCACCTCGAGCGCCTCGGCACCGTTGTCGGCGGTATGCACGCGGTAACCCAGCTTGAGTAGCATGCCGCGGATCACCAACTGATTGATCGCGTTGTCCTCGACCACCAGTACCGTGCACTGCTCGGGACTGCGCGCGACCTGGGCAGGCTCCCGCTGCAGCGGTGCAGGTGGCGCGGCCACCGGCAGCGGCAAGGTCAGCGGCACGTCCAAGCGGAAACAGCTGCCCTGGCCGGGCTGCGACTCATGGCTGAGGCTGCCGCCTTGCAGGCCGACCAACTGCCGACAGATCGCCAGACCGATGCCCAGGCCACCGTATTCGCGAGTCATCGAGCCGTCTATCTGCTGGAAGCGCTGATACAGCGCCGTCTCCTGCGGCACACTGAACCCCACCCCGCTGTCGATCACCTCGAAGCTCAGCGGCAGGCTATCGGCCACCGTATTGCCGCGACCGACCCGCAGGCGGATCTCGCCCTGGCTGGTGAACTTGATCGCGTTGTCGAGCAGATAACCGAGGCTCTGCGCCAGCTTGCCGGCATCGCCGTCGAGGGTATCGGGCAGGCTTTCGTCCAGTTCCAGCACGAAACGCAACCCCTTGCCCTCGGCGTGCGGCGCGTACTGCGCGCGCAAACCGTCGAGCAGCCCGCGCAGGCTGAACGGCTCGCGCCGCGGATAGAGTTTGCCGGCCTGCAGCTCGCTGAGGACGAGGATGTCGTTGACCATGCGCATCATGTCCCGCGCCGAACTGGCGGCGGTCTTCTGGTACTGCGCCAGCTCGGCGTCCAGACTCCGCGTCTGCATCAACTCCAGCGAGCCGATCACTCCGTTCATCGGCGTGCGCAGCTCGTGGGTGACGGTGGCGAGGAACTCGTCCTTCAGGCGGTTGCTGTTGGCCAGTTCCTGGTTCAGCACCTCCAGCTTGCGTCCGCCATCCTGGAGAATCCGCGTGCGTTCCTCCTTCATCGCATTGATCCGGTCGGCCAGGGCCAACGAGAGCAGGCCGACCTCCAGGGCCGAACCGATCTGGCTGGCATACATGGTCAGGAAGATATTCGGCAGGTAGCCCAGCACCATCAACGAGTTGATCGCCCCGCCGGCGAGAAAGGCCGTCCAGGCGATGATGAAGTAACGCGCCACGCGCATGCCGCGCAGCCAGGCAATGATCCCGGCGGCGAAGATCACCACGGTAAACAGCAGCGCCAGGTAAGTGGCCAGGCGCAACGACAGCGCATAGCTGGCGGTCAGCGCCAGGATCATCACCCCGGCACCAGAGAGCATCATCAGCAATAGCGTGCGGTCGACCCAGGGACTGTGCTCGCCGGTATGCAGGAAACTGCGGGCGAACTGACTGCCGAACAACGCCGCCGCACCAATCAGGAAGGGCGTCGCGGCATTCGCCCACCAGGGGTTGTCGGGCCAGAAATACTCGATGCCGGCACCGTTGACCGACACCTGATAGAAACCGAACGAGGCGATATAGAGGATGTAGTAGAGGTAGCTGGCATCCCTGACGCTGAGAAAGATAAACAGGTTGTAGACCAGCATCACCAGCAGTATGCCGTAGATGATGCCGAGCACGTAGATACGCGCGGGCTGTTCTTCCAGATAGGCCGTGGGCGCCCAGAGGCTCAGCGGCGCCTGGATCGAGCCCTGGCTTTGCAGGCGCAAATAGACGTGCTGCGGTTGGTGCGGCTGCAGGTCGAGGGCGAACAGGTAGTTGTTGTGTTTAATCTGCCGGCTGGCAAAGGGCAATGAGTCGCCGGTACGCTGGGCCAGCCTGAACTTGCCCCCGGCGTCCTCTAGATACAAATCCAGTTTATCCAGCGGCGGATAGGCCAATTCCAGCAACCAGGGCTGCGCCCCCTCGAGACGCTGCGGCCGATACTCCAGATCCAGACGCAACCAGAATACCGAACGCGAATAACCGGCGTTCAGCACCGGCTTGTCATGCTGGCGAAAACTCGCCTGCAGTGCCGCCGAGGCGACCTCGTCGATGGTCGCATCGCCGCGCACATCCTCGAACACCTGCATGGCCTGGCCAAGCGGCAGCATGCGGGTATGCTCATCGAACACCACGGCAGAAGCGCATAGCGGCCAGACCGCGAACAGAAGGATCAAGAGGTAGCGCATGCGGCCCCACGAAGGCAAAGTCGGACAATGGGGGGCGCCAAAGAGCCCTTCCTCTCCTGACTGGCACCGCCTCGCCTACCCGGTTATTTGAATAATCATCACTCTAGCACAGGCCTTACGGGGAGAATGCTCGCCAGCGCAAACATCACGGGCAGCATCTGCAGCGCTCTGGAATAAGCCTCAGGGCCAACAGGGCCGCCATCTTCGAACGCCTTGCGAAAACTGCCGGCACGATCGGGGTCGTACCCTGGAAGCGGAACCGGCTGACTTGATCGCAACGGATTGCCCTCGGTTCAATCGGGGCCGTTTAATGCTAAGCTCGCGCACCATGAAAACGCCTACTTCCCGCCCCGTAGTGCTCTGCTTGTCCGGCCACGACCCAAGTGGCGGTGCCGGCCTGCAAGCCGATATCGAAGCCCTGCTCGCGCAAGGCTGCCACGCCGCCCCGACAGTCACCGCGCTGACCGTGCAGGATACGGTCAACGTCTCCGGCTTCCGCGTACTCGATCGCGACTGGGTGCTGGCCCAGGCCAATGCGGTGATCGCCGACCTGCCGATAGAGGCCGTCAAGCTGGGCATGCTCGGCTCGGTGGAAATGGTCGAGACGGTATTGCAGATCATGCACCAGCTGCCGGGCATCCCGCTGGTCTGCGACCCGGTGTTGCGCGCTGGCGGCGGCGGCGCCCTGGGCCAGGATGAAGTCGGCTACGCCATGCGCGAACGCCTGTTTGCCGTCGCCACCATCGCCACGCCGAACCTGCCGGAAGCGCGCATCCTCGCCGAACTGCCGGACGGCACGCCGGATCAGTGCGCGGAAAAACTGCTGCCCCATGTCCAGCACCTGCTGATCACCGGTGGCCATGGCGACGAGCAGCAGGTGCACAACCGCCTGTATTGCCGGGACGGCAGTCGCCATACCTTTACCTGTCAGCGCCTGCCCGGCAGCTACCACGGCTCCGGCTGCACCCTGGCCAGCGCCCTGGCCGGCCGCCTGGCCCTGGGCCAGGAACTGGTCAGCGCCGTGCAGTTCGCCCTCGACTACACCTGGCGCACCCTGCGCGATGCCGAACAACCCGGCCACGGCCAATTTATCCCGCGGCGCCTGCCGCTGGATGCTTATTAATAGAAAGCAGCTGATGGAGCGCTTCCAATGAAACTGCGCGGCCTGTACGCCATCACCGACAGCCAACTGCTGGCCGGCGACAAGCTGCTGCCTTACGCCGAAGCGGCACTGAAAGGCGGCGCCACCCTGCTGCAATACCGCGACAAGTCCAGCGACCAGGCGCTCCGCCTGCGCCAGGCCGAAGCCCTGCGCGAACTGTGCCAGCGCTATGGCGCCGCCCTGATCATCAACGATGACGCCGAACTGGCCGCGCGCCTCGGCGTCGGCCTGCACCTGGGCCAGACGGATGGCTCGCTGTCCGCCGCCCGCGCCCTGCTCGGGCGCCAGGCGATTATCGGCGGCACCTGCCATGCGCAGCTGGAACTGGCCGAAGCGGCCGCCAGAGAAGGCGCCAGCTACGCCGCCTTCGGTCGCTTCTTCGATTCCGCCACCAAGCCCGGCGCCCCCGGCGCCTCGCTCGAGTTGCTGGACGCGGCGAAAAGTCGCATCGACCTGCCCATCGTCGCCATCGGCGGCGTGACCCTGGACAATGCCGCCCTGCTGATCGCCCGTGGCGCCAGCATGGTGGCGGTGATCCACGCGCTGTTCGGCGCCGATTCGGCCGCCGAAGTCGAGCGCCGCGCCCGCGCCTTCAGCCAGCTTTTTTAAGACAGCAAGGACGCATTATGGCCAATCATTACGCCTTGATTGACTTGGAAAACATCCAGCCAGCATCTCTACAGCGATTGAAAAAAGAAGGCTACCGGATCAAGGTTTTTGTTGGTGCAACTCAAAGCAAAATTGCCATTGGGCTGGCAGTAGAGCTGCAGTCATTTGGAAGTGATGCGGAATACATACAAATAGAGGCCAGCGGTAAGAACGCACTCGACTTCCATATCGCTTTCTATATGGGCCGCATATCAGCCAGCGATCCCGAAAGTCGTTTTGTCGTGCTATCAAAAGACACCGGCTACGATCCTCTGCTTAAGCACATGCGAGGATGTGGAATTCCGGCTAATCGCAGCGGTGTCGCGGCAGCAACGAAAGCGCCCACCGCCACACCCGTTGTGGCAACAGAAAATCAGAAGAAATCTCCACTACAGATGTCCCTGGCGGAGCGTGTAGAACATGTTCGTCAGCACCTAAATCGAGCAGGGAAGGCCAAGCCTGCAAAACTCAAGACACTGGATTCAGCAATAAAATCTCTTTTCCAGAAGAAACTGGACGACTCCGCAGTTACCGCACTGATTAATGAGCTAATCAGGCAAGGCCTTGTAATCGAGAATCAAGGATCGGTTTCCTACAAGCTAACCAAATCAAAGTAAGGTCATACCATGTCCCGTTCCGAAACCCTCTTCGCCAGTGCCCAGAAACACATCCCCGGCGGCGTCAACTCGCCAGTGCGCGCCTTCAAGAGCGTCGGCGGCACCCCGCTGTTTTTCAAGCATGCGGCCGGCGCCTATGTCACCGACGAAGATGACCAGCGCTACGTGGACTACGTCGGCTCCTGGGGCCCGATGATTCTCGGCCACAGCCACCCGGACGTGCTCGACGCGGTGCGCCGCCAACTGGAACACGGCCTGTCCTATGGCGCGCCAACCGCCATGGAAACCGAGATGGCCGACCTGGTCTGCGCCCTGGTGCCGTCCATGGAGATGGTGCGCATGGTCAGCTCCGGCACCGAGGCGACCATGAGCGCGATCCGCCTGGCCCGCGGCTTCACCGGCCGCGACAGCATCATCAAGTTCGAGGGCTGCTACCACGGCCACTCCGACAGCCTGCTGGTCAAGGCCGGCTCCGGCCTGCTGACCCAGGGCGTACCAAGCTCGGCCGGGGTGCCGGCGGACTTCGCCAAACACACCCTGACCCTGCCGTTCAACGACATTGCCGCGGTCGAAAAAATGCTCGGCGAAGTCGGCCAGAACGTGGCGTGCATCATCGTCGAGCCGGTGGCCGGCAACATGAACTGCGTGCCCCCGGCGCCGGGCTTCCTGCAAGGCCTGCGCGAGCAATGCGACAAACATGGCGTGGTGCTGATTTTCGACGAAGTGATGACCGGCTTCCGCGTCGCCCTGGGCGGTGCCCAGGCGCATTACGCCGTCACCCCGGACATGACCACCTTCGGCAAGATCATCGGCGGCGGCATGCCGGTTGGCTGCTTCGGCGGCAAGCGCGCGATCATGCAGTGCATCGCCCCGCTCGGCCCGGTCTACCAGGCCGGCACCCTGTCCGGCAACCCGCTGGCCATGGCGGCTGGCCTGACCACCCTCAAACTGATCCAGCGCCCGGGTTTCCACACGGAGCTGAGCGATTACACCAGTCGCATGCTGCAAGGCCTGCAAGAGCGCGCCGATGCCGCCGGCATTCCGTTCGCCACCACCCAGGCGGGCGGCATGTTCGGCCTGTATTTCAGCGAGCGCGAGGCCATCGTCACCTTCGACGACGTGATGGCCAGCGACGCCGAACGGTTCAAGCGCTTCTTCCATCTGATGCTGGATGGCGGCGTCTATCTGGCACCGAGCGCCTTCGAGGCCGGCTTCACCTCCATCGCCCATGGCGAAGTGGAACTGAAGATCACCCTGGACGCCGCCGAGCGCGCCTTCGCCGAGCTGAAAAAAATCTGATGCAATACAGCAGCGTCCTGTCCGCCGGCATCCTGGCGCTGGCCTGCCTGGCCTGCGCCGTGGTCATCGGCAAAGCCCGCCAGCGCTATGGCGAAGCCGACCAGCCGGCGTTGTTCTGTGCCCAGCTCGGCTTTCTCCTGCCGGCCGCAGCGGCCACGGTCGGCGTCATGCGTTACGCCGTCGACCCGAGCTGGCAGGCCGCGCACCTGTGGCTGAGCCAGGCCAGCAGCTTCCTCGGCCTGCCGCTGCTGGGCCTGGCCGCGCTGACCCTGGGCCGCGGCTGGGCCTGCAGTCGAGCGAACTGGGGCCGCGTGCTGCTGGGGCTGTGCGCCTTCTTCGAGCTGTTCCGGCAGATGAACCTGCTCGACGACTATCGCCTGTTGCTCAATCTGGCGACCCTGTTGCTGATTGCCTATGCCGGCGCCATCCAGTGGCCCAGGCGCACCCCGCTATGCGCCGCGACGGCCGTTGCCGGCCTGCTTTTACTGGCCAGATGGGCGGTCGGCAACGACGGTTTGATCGGCCCGTTGCGCCACATCGATGCGTCCCAGGCCTTGCTAACGCCGGCGTACCCTCTGCTAGCCTGGCTACTACTGACCCTGCCGGGCAATACCGAAGATTGCGTCAACGGAGAAAACCCCGTAAAGACTTTGTAAGAACGCTACCGCTTATTTCATAATGCAACCGCCGACGTGCCTTGTCGGCCGGGAACTACGCCCGCACCGCTCCCTGAGGTACACGAATCTCCATGACTTGCACCGGCCGCACCCTATCTCTGGGCTGCCTGCTGCTTCTTCTGCCGCTGCTCGCGTTCGCCGGCGGCAACACCCTGTTGATCCCCGCAACGGGCAGTTGCTCGCTGAATACCGCGCCCGAAGACCTGGCCGAAGCCCTGACCGCCTGCCAACAAGCGGCGCACAACGGCGACCCGCAAGCCGAATACGAACTGGGCGAATTCTATTACGATGGCAAGCGCGCGCCGCGCGACCTGGCGCAAGCGCTCGGCTGGTTCGAGCAGGCCTCGCTGCAAGGCCACCCCCAGGCCCAATACCGCCTGGGCATGATGTTCTTCCGTGGCGAAGGCGTACCGGCGAACAACGTGCAAGCTTTTATAGTGCTGAAGATGGCGGCGGTGAATGGCTCGGACGAAGCCATGGACAGCGCCGATCTGGTTTCGGAGCGCATGCAGCGCGAAGAACTGGAAATCGCCGCCCAGGTACTCGGCGAAATATTCCGCAACTACCTGCTCGAACTACAGGCCGCCGACGGCCAATCGCCGTTCGCCCCGCTGCCATAGCGAGCTGCGGCTGCACGCGCAGCCGTACCCGCATGCAACCCGCACCAGCCTGTACCTGCCGCTAACCTACTTGTCCGGCATGGGCATGGGGAACGGCATGATATTGCCGCCGCCCCGGGCCTCGCTGATCTTCGGCGTGCCCAGGCGCTCGACTTCATCGATGCGAATGATCGCGTGCATCGGCAAGAAGCTGCGCACCACACCGTCGAACTGGGCCTTGAGTTTCTCTTCGCTGGGATCGACCACCACCTGGGTACGCTCACCGAAGACGAACTCCTCCACCTCCAGAAAGCCCCACAGATCGCTCTGAAAGATCTGCTTGGCGTACATTTCGTACACCTGCCCCTGGTTGAGGAAAATCACCTTGTAGATGGGTTCGCGTTTGCTCATGGATGCAAGTCTAGACTGAAGGGGAAATAAGAGGGCGCAAATCATAGCACAGCCACCGGGCAGGCAATGCTAGGAAGCCAGCCGCTTGGCCACTATAATGCGCGGTTCTTCGAATCAGCTTTCGAGTACGCATGACCAAGAAGCTTTATATCGAAACCCACGGTTGCCAGATGAACGAGTACGACAGCTCGCGCATGGTCGACCTGCTGGGTGAACATCAAGCCCTGGAAGTCACCGCACGCGCGGAAGACGCCGACGTGATCCTGCTCAACACCTGCTCCATTCGCGAAAGAGCCCAGGACAAGGTGTTCTCCCAGCTCGGCCGCTGGCGCGAGCTGAAACTGAGCAACCCGGATCTGGTGATCGGCGTTGGCGGCTGCGTGGCCAGCCAGGAAGGCGCGGCGATCCGCGATCGCGCGCCCTATGTCGACGTGGTCTTCGGCCCGCAGACCCTGCACCGCCTGCCGGAAATGATCGACGCCGCGCGCAGCACCAAGATCGCCCAGGTGGACATCAGCTTCCCGGAAATCGAGAAATTCGACCGCCTGCCCGAACCGCGGGTCGACGGCCCCAGCGCCTATGTCTCGGTGATGGAAGGCTGCAGCAAGTACTGCACCTTCTGCGTGGTGCCCTACACCCGCGGCGAGGAAGTCAGCCGACCGCTGGCCGACGTCCTCAGCGAGGTGCTGCACCTGGCCGAAAACGGCGTGCGCGAAATCACCCTGCTCGGCCAGAACGTCAACGGCTACCGCGGCGAAACCCTGGACGGCCAGCTCGCCGACTTCGCCGAACTGCTCTACGCGGTGGCCGCCATCGACGGCATCGAGCGCATTCGCTACACCACCAGCCACCCGCTGGAATTCTCCGACGCCCTGATCCAGGCCCACGCCGAGATTCCCGAGCTGGTGAAATACCTGCACCTGCCGGTGCAATCGGGCTCCGACCGCATCCTCGCGGCCATGAAGCGGGGCCACACCGCCCTGGAATACAAGTCGCGCATCCGCAAACTGCGCGCCGCGGTGCCGGACATTCTGATCAGTACGGACTTCATCATCGGCTTCCCCGGCGAAACCGAGAAGGACTTCGAACAGACCATGAAGCTGGTCGAGGATGTCGGCTTCGACTTCGGTTATTCCTTCGTTTACAGCGCGCGCCCCGGCACCCCGGCGGCGGATCTGGCCGACGACACCCCGGAAGAGCTGAAAAAGCAGCGCCTGGCGATCCTGCAACAACGCATCAGCCAACAAGGCGCCGAAAACAGTCGGCGCATGGTCGGCACGGTGCAGCGCATTCTGGTCAGCGATTATTCGAAAAAAGACCCCGGCATGCTCCAGGGCCGCACCGAGAGCAATCGCGTGGTCAACTTCCGCACCGATAACCCACGCCTGATCGGCCAGTTCGTCGATGTGCATATCGACGATGCCCTGCCCAATTCGCTGCGCGGCAGCCTGCTCGGCGAGTGAATAGCCCCGGGTGCGCCGCACGCACCCGACGCAGGGCTGCCACGATCTCAGGCACAATCCGAATCCACCGCAGGCGATGCTAAAGTCGCAGCAGTCCGAGCTTTCCCGCGCGCACCGCTAGCGGTATTCTTCGCCTCACTACCCCAGCCGACTGGCGGCCACCAAACGACCTTGAACACACCCATAGAACCCCATCGTTTTATCCTCGAGCCCTATGAAGCGCGCCGCTTTGCCAGCCTCTGCGGGCAATTCGACGAGCACCTGCGCCTGATCGAGGCGCGCCTGGCCATCGAGATCCGCAACCGCGGCAACCAGTTCGAATTGATCGGCGCGCCGGAGCAGACCAACTCCGCCGAACAATTGCTGCGCCGCCTCTACCGCGAAACCAAAAGCACGGAACTGTCACCGGACATGGTGCACCTGTTCCTGCAGGAGTCCGGCATCGAGGAACTGGCCAATCCCAGCGCCGGAACCGGCATCGCCCTGCGCACCCGCAAAGGCATGATTCGTCCGCGCGGGGCCAACCAGCAACGCTACGTCAAAGCCATACTCGAGCACGACATCAACTTCGGCGTCGGCCCGGCCGGCACCGGCAAGACCTACCTGGCGGTGGCCTGCGCCGTGGATGCCCTGGAACGCGAACAGATCCGACGCATCCTGCTGGTACGCCCAGCCGTGGAGGCCGGCGAAAAACTCGGCTTCCTGCCCGGCGACCTGGCGCAGAAGATCGACCCCTACCTGCGCCCGCTGTATGACGCGCTCTACGAGATGCTCGGCTTCGAACAAGTGGCCAAGCTGATCGAGAAGCAGGTGATCGAGGTCGCACCGCTGGCCTATATGCGCGGGCGCACCCTGAACAACAGCTTCATCATCCTCGACGAGAGCCAAAACACCACCCTGGAACAGATGAAGATGTTCCTCACCCGCATCGGCTTCGGCTCCACCGCGGTGATTACCGGCGACATCACCCAGGTCGACCTGCCGCGCGGCACCAAGAGCGGCCTGACCCACGTGATCGATGTGTTGCGCGACGTGCCGGGCATCAGTTTCACCCACTTCAAACCCAAGGACGTGGTGCGCCACCCCCTGGTACAGCGCATCGTCGAGGCCTACGAGCGTTACGACAACCGGGTTCACGGCAAGCTGATCGACGAGCAGGACAGCGGCCATGCTTGAACTGGATCTGCAAGTCGCCACCCAGGCCTCAGCCGCCGACTTACCCAGCGAGGCGCAGTTTCGCAGCTGGTGCGAACTCGCCCTGCGCCAGCGCAGCGCCGATTCCGAGCTGACCATCCGCCTGGTCGACGAAGCCGAAGGGCGCGAGCTCAATCACACCTGGCGGCACAAGGATTACGCCACCAACGTGCTGTCCTTCCCCGCTGACGTGCCCGATGAAATGCTCGACATCCCCCTGCTCGGCGACCTGGTGATCTGCGTGCCGGTGGTCGCGCGCGAGGCGCTCGAACAAGCAAAACTCCGGGAGGCGCACTGGGCGCATCTGGTGATTCATGGCTGCCTGCACCTGCTCGGCTACGACCACATCGACGATGCCGAAGCCGAGGAAATGGAAGCGCTAGAACGCACACTGCTCGCCGAACTGGGTCACCCCGACCCCTACGCCGACGACCAATAACCGCCCACCAGCAAGGATCCCGAGTAACTCCCCATGAGCGAAGACCGATCGAGCAACGAGCCAAAGTCCTGGTTGAACAAATTGACCCAGGCTTTTGCTCATGAGCCGAAAAACCGCCAGGAACTGTTGGAAGTACTGCGCGAAGCACACCAGAACAAATTGCTCGACAGCGAGGCGCTGGCCATAGTCGAAGGCGCCATCCAGGTGGCCGACCTGCAAGTTCGCGACATCATGGTGCCACGTTCGCAGATGATCAGCATCAGGGCCAACCAGACGCCCAAAGAATTCCTGCCCTCGATCATCGAAGCCGCGCACTCGCGCTATCCGGTGGTGGGCGAGAGCCTGGATGACGTGATCGGCATCCTCCTGGCCAAGGATCTGTTGCCGCTGGTGCTGCTGGACGAGCAGCCGAGCTTCAACATCAAGGATGTGCTGCGCCCGGCAACCTTCGTCCCCGAGTCCAAGCGCCTCAACGTGCTGTTGCGCGAGTTCCGCGCCAACCATAATCACATGGCCGTGGTGATCGACGAATACGGCGGCGTCGCCGGCCTGGTGACCATCGAGGACGTGCTCGAACAGATCGTTGGCGACATCGAGGACGAACACGATGTCGAGGAAGACAGCTACGTCAAACCGCTGCCCAGCGGCGATTTCCTGGTCAAGGCGTTGACCCCGATCGACAGCTTCAACGAATCCTTCGACACCCAGTTTTCCGACGACGAGTTCGACACCGTCGGCGGCCTGGTAATGAGCGCCTTCGGCCACCTGCCCAAGCGCAACGAAGTGACCGAGATCGGCGAGTTCCGCTTCCGCGTACTCAACGCCGACAGCCGCCGTATCCACCTGCTGCGCCTGACCCCACTGGTGCGCTGAAGCGCGGCCTGACCGCGGAGATGAGGGAGGAGACGCCGGGGAGCAGGCGGCCTCCTACCCAATCCCTCATCCCCCCGACAAACCTTCCCCCCTTCCGCATTCCGCTCTACCCTTGCGCCACCCCCAATCCAAGGATCTGCATGCAATGCACTGGATAACTCGTCCCGGCTGGCCCGGCAACCTGATCGCCCTACTGGCCGGGGCCATCACCCCGCTGGCGCTCGCCCCCTTCGACCTGTGGCCGCTGGCACTGCTCTCGATTGCCCTGTTTTATCTCGGCCTGCGCGACCTGAACCCACGCCAGGCGGCGTGGCGCGGCTGGTACTACGGCTTCGGCCTGTTCGCCGCCGGAACCAGCTGGGTCTACGTCAGCATCCACGACTACGGCGCCGCCTCGCCGGCCCTGGCCGCCTTCCTCACCCTTGGCTTCGTCGCCGGCCTGGGCCTGCTGCTAGCCCTGGCCGCCTGGCTCTGGGCACGCTGGCTACGCCGCAGCGAAGCGCCACTGGCCGACGCCCTGGCCTTCGCCGCCCTGTGGCTGGCCCAGGAAGCCTTCCGTAGCTGGTTCCTCACCGGTTTCCCCTGGCTCTACGCCGGCTACAGCCAACTCGACGGCCCATTGGCCGGGCTCGCCCCCGTCGGCGGGGTATGGCTGCTGTCCTTCGTCCTGGCCTTGAGCGCGGCACTGCTGGTCAACCTGGCGCAACTGCGCGCGCGCGCAGCCTTTCTCGCCACCGCCCTGGTGCTGCTGATCGCGCCCTGGATCGCCGGCACCGCCCTCAAAGGCCACGCCTGGACCGCCCCGGCCGGCGCACCGCTCAGGGTCGCCGCCATGCAAGGCAATGTGGAGCAGAATCTGAAGTGGGATCCGGCCCAGCTCAACGCCCAACTGGCGCTGTACCGCGACCTGAGCTTCAGCGCCCAACCGGTGGATCTGATCGTCTGGCCGGAGACCGCGGTGCCGCTGCTCAAGGAGCAGGCCGCCGGCTACCTCAGCGTTATGGCGCGCTTCGCCAACGACCGCCAGGCCGCACTGCTCACCGGCGTACCGATCCGCCAGGCCAACGAGCGTGGCGAGCTGCGCTACTACAACGCCGTCAGCGTGCTCGGCCAGGGCAGCGGCGACTACCTCAAGCAGAAACTGGTGCCCTTCGGCGAATACGTGCCGCTGCAGGAACTGCTGCGCGGGCTGATCGCCTTCTTCAACCTGCCGATGTCGGACTTCGCCCGTGGCGCGGCCGAGCAGCCGCTGCTGCAGGCCAAAGGCTACAAGATCGCCACCTTCATCTGCTACGAAGTGGTCTACCCGGAGTTTGCCGCCGGGCTCGCCGCGCAGAGCGAACTGTTGCTGACGGTGAGCAACGACGCCTGGTTCGGCAGTTCGATCGGCCCGCTGCAGCACCTGCAGATGGCCCAGATGCGCGCCCTCGAAGCCGGACGCTGGATGATCCGCGCGACCAACAACGGCATGACCGCACTGATCGACCCCTTCGGCAGGATCAGCGAGCAACTGCCCCAGTTCGAACAGGGCGTGCTCTATGGCGAGGTGGTGCCCATGCAACAACTGACGCCTTATCTGCATTGGCGCGGCTGGCCGCTGCTGATCCTCTGCGCCCTGCTATTGGCCTGGGCGTTGCTGGCCGGGCGCATGGCCAGAACGCTGTAGGAGACAGCGGCAGGCTTGATCGTAGCCATGCTCCGCGTGGGCACAGTCAAGCCCGTGGACAAGGCCTGCCCTACGCAGCCCGGATAAGCCTTGGCGCAATCCGGGGTCGCGGCGACCCCGGATTGCGCTGCGCTTATCCGGGCTACCGACTGAGCTTTACGGCTGGCCGTAGGCCAACGGATAGAGCAGCAGCCCCAACGCCTCATTGAGCAACAGGCTGCTCTGCCACAACGCCTTGCTTTCCGGCAACCAGCCACCTGCCGGGCGGCCATGGGCTACGCCGAGAAACCCCACCGGCGCGCTCAACACCTGAAAGCCCGCCTGCTCGAAACACCAGCGCGCCCTGGGCATGTGCCAGGCCTGGGTGACCAGCAGCACCCGCCTGACCCCGTCCTCGTGCAGCAACCCGGCGCTGAGGGTCGCGTTTTCCCAAGTCGTGCGACTCGCCTCCTCCTGCCAGCGCACCGGCATGCCGTAATCACGCGCCAGCACCTGCGCCATCAAGGCCGCCTCGCTGGGCGGCTGACCATAATGCAGGCCGCCACTGGTCGCCAGCGGCACGCCCGAGGCCTTGGCCAGGCGCGCGGCGTAGCGCAAGCGCTCCAGCGCCATCGAGCTGGGTTGATCGCCAGACCAGGCCGGATCACCCTGTTCGCGCCCAGCGCCGAGCACGACAATCGCATCGGCCTGCTGCGCCAGATCGGCCCAGCGCGCCTCGGCCAGCGCGGGCTCACGCTCCAGCAGGCGCGCCGACCATTGCACCGCGACCGGCAGACTCATCAACCACAACCCGCCGAACGCCAAGCCGAAACAGCCGGCAGCCAACCGCGGGAAACGCTTGCGCAGCCACCAGGCGGCCAGCAACACGAGCAGTAACACACCCGGCGGCATCAGCAGTTGTTTGACGATGTAGCGAATCGGCATTGGGCACCTCCCTAGCGCCCAGTAGCCTAACGGGGATCGCGCGCCCGGAACAGCTGCGAGCCACAGGAAACGCAGGCCTGTATACCCAGCCCCGGCCGCCAATTGGCCACCACCCCACAGAGCGCGCAACAGAGCTGCACGCGATGCTTGAGCAGCGGCTTCACCTTGCCGAATGGTTTGCCCAGCGGTTTCAGCGCCGCGCGGTTGGCCCTGGCCACGCGCACGGGCCAACGTTCGATCAGCGTCAACTCCTCGGCAGCGGCATGCCAGCCACGCAACCAGTTCAGGTCATGATCCATATACGCACGAATCAACTCCACCTCGGCCGCAGTCAGGCCACGCAACTCCAACTCATCGGGCGCCTTGGCAGACAGGCGAGTCATACTATCGGCCTCATCCAGCGCCACGGCCAGACGCTGCAACAACCGTTCGTACAAACCGCCCGAGGCCTCCGCTCGTCGCAACTCACCCATCCAATCACCTCATGCCGGACTCATTCATCCGGCTTATATAACAAGCTTAGCGGCAGGCCTTGAACCAGCCCGACGCTGCGACCAACGGCGATGCGCCAGCCTTGGCGCCTGCCCCGCCGTGCAATCAGGGTTTCCCTCAGTTGCGAGGGGTCATGTATGCTACGGCGTTTCCCGAAGCCCCCATCCCCCAGCGCCAGTAGCCATGCACGAACAGTATCAGCCACGCGAAATCGAAGCCGCCGCGCAATCCCACTGGGACTCGCAAAAATCCTTTGTAGTGAGCGAACAGCCAGGCAAGGACACCTTCTATTGCCTGTCGATGTTCCCCTACCCCAGTGGCAAGTTGCACATGGGCCATGTGCGCAACTACACCATTGGCGACGTGATTGCCCGCTACCAGCGCATGCTCGGCAAGAACGTGCTGCAGCCGATGGGCTGGGACGCTTTCGGCATGCCGGCGGAAAACGCCGCGATGAAGAACAAGGTCGCGCCGGCCAAGTGGACCTACGAGAACATCGAGTACATGAAGACCCAGCTGAAAAGCCTGGGCCTGGCCGTCGATTGGTCGCGCGAAGTCACCACCTGCAAGCCGGACTACTACCGCTGGGAGCAATGGCTGTTCACCCGCCTGTTCGAGAAAGGCGTGATCTACCGCAAGAACGGCACGGTCAACTGGGATCCGGTGGATCAGACCGTGCTGGCCAACGAGCAGGTCATCGACGGTCGCGGCTGGCGCTCCGGCGCGGTCATCGAAAAACGCGAAATCCCCATGTACTACTTCAAGATCACCGCCTACGCGGAAGAGCTCTTGAGCAGTCTGGACGACCTGGATGGCTGGCCGGAACAGGTCAAGACCATGCAGCGCAACTGGATCGGCAAATCGCGCGGCATGGAAGTCAGCTTCCCCTATGACCTCGCCAGCATCGGCGAGAGCGGCGCGCTGAAAGTCTTCACCACCCGCCCCGACACCCTGATGGGCGCCACCTACGTGGCGGTCGCCGCCGAGCACCACCTGGCGACGCTTGCCGCGCAGAACAACGCCGAACTGCAGGCGTTTATCCACGAATGCAAAAGCGGCAGCGTCGCCGAAGCCGACGTCGCCACCCAGGAAAAGAAAGGCCTGCCCACCGGCCTGTTCGTCGAGCATCCGCTGACCGGCGAGAAGCTGCCGGTGTGGGTCGCCAACTATGTGCTGATCCACTACGGCGACGGCGCGGTGATGGCGGTGCCGGCCCACGACGAGCGCGACTTCGAATTCGCCCACAAGTACGACCTGCCGATCCAGCCGGTGATCCGCACCAGCGCCGGCGACGAGACGCCCGCGCCCTGGCAGGACGCTTACGGCGAGCACGGCAGCCTGATCAACTCCGGCGACTTCGACGACCTGGATTTCCCCGGTGCCTTCGACGCCATCGAAGTCGCCCTGCAGAAGAAAAGCCTCGGCCAATCGCGCACCCAGTTCCGCCTGCGCGACTGGGGCATCAGCCGTCAGCGCTACTGGGGCTGCCCGATCCCGATCATTCATTGCGACAGCTGCGGCGACGTGCCGGTGCCGGAAGAGCAACTGCCGGTGGTGCTGCCCGAAGACGTGGTACCGGACGGCGCCGGTTCGCCGCTGGCGCGCATGGCCGAGTTCTACGCGTGCAGCTGCCCGCGATGCGGCGCACCAGCCAAGCGTGAAACCGACACCATGGACACCTTCGTCGAGTCGTCCTGGTACTTCGCCCGCTACGCCTCGCCGCAGTACAGCAAAGGCATGGTCGACCCGGCTGCCGCCGACCACTGGCTGCCGGTGGATCAGTACATCGGCGGTATCGAACACGCCATCCTGCACCTGCTCTACGCGCGCTTCTTCCACAAGCTGATGCGCGACGAAGGCCTGCTCAACTCCGACGAGCCGTTCAAGAATCTGCTGACCCAGGGCATGGTGATCGCCGACACCTATTACCGCACCCTGGATAATGGCGGCAAAGACTGGTTCAACCCGGCCGATGTGGAAATCGAACGCGACGCCAAGGGCAAGGTCATCGCCGCCAAACTGAAGAGCGACGGCCTGGCCGTGGAAATCGGCGGCACCGAGAAGATGTCCAAGTCGAAGAACAACGGCGTCGACCCGCAAGCGATGATCGATGCCTACGGCGCCGACACCTGCCGCCTGTTCATGATGTTCGCCTCGCCGCCGGACATGAGCCTGGAATGGTCGGACTCCGGCGTCGAAGGCGCCAGCCGCTTCCTGCGGCGCGTCTGGCGCCTGGCCCAGACCCATGTCAGCGCCGGCTTGCCGGGCGCGCTCGACAAAGCGGCACTGAACGACAGCCAGAAAGAGATCCGCCGCGCCATTCACCTGGCGATCAGGCAAGCCAGCCAGGACATTGGCCAGCATCACAAATTCAACACCGCCATCGCCCAGGTGATGACCCTGATGAATGTGCTGGAAAAGGCTGCCCAAGACACCGCCCAGGATCGCGCCCTGCTCCAGGAAGGCCTGGAAAGCGTGGCCCTGCTGCTGGCACCGATCACCCCGCACATCAGCCACCGACTGTGGCTCGAACTCGGCCATCGAGGCGCGATCATCGACGCCCAGTGGCCGGCGGTGGATGACGCGGCACTGGTACAAGACAGCCTGACCCTGGTGATCCAGGTCAACGGCAAGTTGCGCGGGCACATCGAAATGCCCGCCGCGGCCTCCCGCGAGGAAATCGAAGCGGCGGCGCGGGCCAACGAAAACGTACTGCGCTTCACCGAAGGCTTGAGCATCCGCAAAGTGATTGTGGTGCCGGGCAAGCTGGTCAATATAGTCGCCAACTGACAAAGCTCGACGCGGCCGCCAAGCGGCGCGTCGAGCGGTTCGCCAAGGGGATAGCAAAGATGATGAAACGGAATCTGTTGGTAATCGGCCTCGCCGCGCTGCTCGGCGCCTGCGGCTTCCAGCTGCGCGGCACCGGCGGCGTCGAGTTCGCCCTCAAGGAGCTCGACGTCAGCGCGCGCAACGCCTACGGCGATACGCTCAAGCAGGTGCGCGAAGTGCTGCAAGACAACGGCGTGCGCGTCCACCCGGGCGCCGCCTATCGCCTGGTGCTGAGCAACGAGCAGGAAAGCCAGCGCACCGCCAGCTACACCAGCTCGGCACGCAGCGCCGAATACGAACTGACCACGACCCTCGATTACGAGATTCGCGGCGCCCAGAACCTGCTGCTGACCAGCAACCAGCTGGAAGTGCAGAACGTCTACGCCCAGGACGGTAACAACCTGGTCGGCTCCGATCAGGAAGCGGCCCAGCTGCGCAGCGAAATGCGCCGCGAACTGATCCAACAACTGGTCCAGCGTCTGCGCCTGGTCACATCGGCCCAGCTCGACCAGCTGCAACAGACCGCCACCGCCAAGGCCAAGGCCGAAGCCGATGCCCTGGAGGCCGCCCGCCAGCGTGAAGCCGCGCAACCGCAGCAGTCGCCCGTGCAACTGCCGACACCCAGCCAATAGACCTGTCGGGGTCGCCGCCGCGGCCCCGCCTGTTAGCGCCTGATGAAACTCAACCCCGCACAACTCGGCAAACACCTCCAGGGCAACCTGGCGGCGGTGTATGTGGTCAGTGGCGACGAACCGCTGCTGTGCCAGGAGGCCTGCGACGCGATTCGTGCCGCCACCCGCCAGCAGGCGTTCAGCGAACGCCAGGTATTCAACGCCGACGCCAGTTTCGATTGGGGCACCCTGCTGCAGGCCGGCGCCAGCCTCTCGCTGTTCGCCGACAAGCGCCTGCTGGAACTGCGCCTGCCCTCCGGCAAGCCGGGCGACAAGGGCGCGGCCGCCCTGCTCGAATACCTGGCGCGTCCAGCGGAAGACACCGTGCTGCTGATCAGCCTGCCGAAACTCGACGGCAGCGCACAGAAGACCAAGTGGGCCAAGGCCCTGATCGACGGCCCGCAGTGTCAGTTCGTGCAGATCTGGCCGGTGGATGCTCAGCAGTTGCCGCAATGGATTCGCCAGCGCCTGGCCCAGGCCGGCCTGAGTGCCAGCCAGGAAGCCGTGGAAATGATCGCCGTGCGGGTGGAAGGCAACCTGCTGGCCGCCGCCCAGGAAATCGAGAAGCTCAAGCTGCTCGCCGCAGGCGGGCAGATCGAGGCCAGCACGGTGCACGCCGCGGTGGCCGACAGCGCGCGCTTCGACGTGTTCGGCCTGATCGATGCCGCGCTCAACGGCGAGGCCGCGCATGCCTTGCGCATCCTCGAAGGGCTGCGCGGCGAAGGGGTCGAGCCGCCGGTGGTTCTCTGGGCGCTGGCCCGCGAGATCCGCCTGCTCGCCACCATCGCCCAGCAATACGCCCAGGGCATGCCGCTGGACAAGGCCTTCAGCTCGGCGCGCCCGCCGGTCTGGGACAAGCGCCGCCCCCTGGTCAGCAAAGCCCTGCAACGCCTTTCGGCCACACGCTGGGCCGCGCTGCTGCAGGACGCTCAGCGCATCGACGCGCAGATCAAGGGCCAAGCCGCGGGCGACCCCTGGAGCGGCTTGCGCCTGTTGACCCTGGCCCTGTGCGGGCAACGCCTGGATCTGGCCAGCGAGCCTGCCTGGTAACCGCCCGGCATAAGCCCGAATGCGGGTCGGTAAGCCCAACTTGCCGACTGGACATTTTTTAACCAGCGGATCATCATTCACGCACCCGCGCGTCGCGGGCCGCCAATGAGGATGGAGCATGGCCAAAAACCGCAAAGCACGGCCGAACAAGGCCAAATCCCTGATCGCCCAGCCGCTGTTCCGCTGTCGTCAGGAAAAGCCCGGCAAAGGCAAAGGCAGTTACCGCCGCGAAGCCTCCCAGCAAAACTGGGAGGCTTCAGTCCTTCTGGTCGCCTGAAACCCCGCTGCGGCCCGCCTGGAGCCCCAACCGTGCTAAGGTAACGGCCTGCAAAAACGCCTTGAGACCGCCATGCCCAACCTGCTACTTCGCAGCCTGAGCCACATCACCTCGGCTTGCCTCCTTCTGCTCTTGACCGCCTGTGCCGAAGCGCCTGCGCAATCGCTGGCAACCGTAGCCGACCACCCAAGCAGCACCCCGATCAAACAGCCCATAGCCGCCCGCGCAAAGCTCAGCTTCGCCGACTGGCGCGCCCTGCTGCGCAGCGATGCGATTGCCGCCGGTATCGACCCCGAGCTGTTCGATCGCGCCTTCGCCGGCGTCAGCCCCAACCCCGACGTACTGCTCGCCGACAGCAGCCAACCGGAATTTACCCGGCCGGTGTGGGAGTATCTCGATGGCGCGGTCTCGCCCCTGCGCATCAGCCGCGGGCAAAGCCTGCTGTTGCAACACGGCAACACCCTCGCACGCATCGAACAACGCTACGGCGTGGATCGCGAAACCCTGGTGGCGGTGTGGGGCCTGGAGAGTAACTTCGGCAGCAATATCGGCAATCACAACGTGATCCGCTCGCTCGCCACCCTGGCCTACGAAGGCCGCCGCCAAGTGTTCTGGCGCAGCCAGCTGCTCGCCGTGCTGCAGATTCTCCAGCACGGCGACATCACCCCGGAGCGCCTGCTCGGCTCCTGGGCCGGCGCCATGGGTCAGACCCAGTTCATGCCCACCACCTACAACGAACATGCCGTGGATTTCGACGGCGACGGCCGCCGCGACCTCTGGGGTTCCTCGGCTGACGCCCTGGCTTCGGCAGCCCATTACCTGCAAGCCTCGGGCTGGCAGCAAGGCCAGCCCTGGGGCTTCGAGGTACGCCTGCCGCAGACGTTCGACTACAGCCTGGCCGACCCGGAACTGCGCCGCAGCCTGGCCGAGTGGGTCGCCCTGGGCGTCGCACCGCTCAATCCGCCCGCCCAGGACGTAGCCGCCGCAACCGGCGCGACCCTGCTGCTGCCGGCCGGCCATCGCGGCCCCGCCTTCCTGCTGCTGAGCAATTTCCGCAGCATCCTCAAGTACAACAACTCGACCGCTTACGCCCTGGCTATCGGCCTGCTGTCCGACGGCCTGCGCGGCGGCGCTGGCATACGTGCCGCCTGGCCCCGCGAGGAGCGCCAACTGGGCCGCAGCGAGCGCATCGAGTTGCAGCAATTGCTCGCGCAGAACGGCCTCGAGCCAGGGCCGGCCGATGGCATCATTGGCGCCAACACACGCAAGGCCGTGCGCGCCTTTCAGTTACACCTGGGTTGGCCCGCCGACGGCTACCCGACCCAGGAACTGCTGGTGCGGCTGCGTACGCCGCTCTGAGGGCATGGCCGGGACATAGGTCAATTGCAACATTAAAGCCCAGCGCGCTCGACGGACTGAACGGTCAGCTCCTGTGCTAAACTGCGCGGCGGCCACAAGCCGCCTCGTCCACGGAGCCTCTAGCGGAGCCCAGATTGCCGATGTCCGATACCTCCCAACCCAAAACCGTTGCCAGCGGCGAAAAATTCCGCACCACTCAGGGCATCGCCGCGATCAAGGACGGGCAGAAGCACCGTGCCTCAAGCGAACCCCAGGTGTACGAACCCAAGCCCAAGTGGCTGCGGGTCAAGGCACCCGGCGGCAGCCGCTTCGAAGCGGTCAAGCGCAATGTCGGCGAACACCGCCTGAGCACCGTGTGCGAGGAATCGCACTGCCCGAACATGGGCGAATGCTGGTCCAACGGCACCGCCACCATCATGCTGATGGGCTCGGTATGCACCCGTGCTTGCCGCTTCTGCGCCGTGGACACCGGCAACCCCAACGGTTGGCTGGATCAGGAAGAGCCACAGAACACCGCCAAGTCGGTGGAGCTGATGGCGCTGCGCTATATCGTGCTGACCTCGGTGGATCGCGACGATCTGGACGACGGCGGTGCCGCACACTACGCCGCCTGTGTGCGCGCCATCAAGGAGCGCACCCCGCAGGTGGTGGTGGAGGCCCTGACCCCGGACTTCGACGGCGACCCGCTGGCCATCGAGCGCGTGGTGGACTCGGGTCTTGAGGTCTTCGCGCAGAACGTCGAGACGGTCAAGCGCCTGACCCATGAAGTGCGCGACCCCCGCGCCGGCTACGAGAAGACCCTGCGCGTGCTGGAGCACGCCAAGCGCCATCGCCCGGACATCCTGACCAAGACCAGCCTGATGCTGGGCCTGGGCGAAAGCGACGCAGAAGTCCTGGAAACCATGGATGACCTACGCGCCATCGGCGTGGACATTCTCGCCCTCGGGCAATACCTGCAGCCGACCCGCAACCACCTGTCGGTCAAGCGCTGGGTCAGCCCGGAAGAGTTCAATCGCTTGCGCGATATCGGCCTGGAGAAGGGCTTTATGGAAGTGGCCGCCGGCCCGCTGGTACGCTCCAGCTACCGCGCCGACCGGGTGTTCGAGAAAAACAACCTGGGCCTGGCCGCCCAAGTACCGGTGCCGGGCCAGACGGTCGACAGCAGCCTGATCCCGACCCTCAATCTGAAGTGATAGGGCCGTGTAACGCCTACCCCTAGGTTTTAACTGCTAGGGGCAGGCGCCTGGTTTATCCCCACCTACCTACCCCGCGGCCGGTCAGCCTATTGCGCCCGTCAGGGTCTTCTGCTGCGCGTAGTCGAGGTGCTTGACCAGCTGCTCCCGCAGCCGGGCACTGACCTCGGAGAGTTCTAGCGGCTCGTCGACCAGGTCGGCCAACTGGGTCATGGCCATACCGGCATAGCCGCAGGGGTTGATTCGGCGAAACGGCTGCAGATCCATGTCCACATTCAACGCCAGGCCATGAAAGCAGCGGCCATTGCGGATACGCAAGCCGAGCGAAGCGATCTTCGCCCCATCCACGTAAACCCCGGGCGCATCGGCCTTGGCATTGGCGGTCACGCCATAGCTGGCCAGGGTGGCGATCAGGCTGCGCTCGATGCGGCTGACCAGCTCGCGCACGCCCATCCCCGAGCGACGCACATCCAGCAGCAGATAAGCCACCAGTTGGCCGGGGCCGTGATAGGTCACCTGGCCGCCACGGTCGACCTGCACCACCGGGATATCGCCGGGTAACAGCAGGTGCTCGGGTTTGCCCGCCTGCCCCTGGGTAAACACCGGCGGATGCTGCAACAGCCAGATTTCATCCGCCGTAGCGGCATCGCGCCGGCTGGTGAAGCGCTGCATGGCCTGCCAGGTCGGCTCGTAGTCGACCAGGCCGAGCTCGCGAACCCCCAGGCTCATCACAACACCATGTGCACGCGACCAGTGGCGCGCAGATCGAGGTTAAGCGCTTGCAACTGCTCCACCCCGGTGGCGGTGATCAGCGCCTGCACCGAGAGGAAACGGCCGTTGCGGCTGTCGCGCACCACCAACGAGGTCGCGTCGAAATCCGGCGCGTGGCGCTGGATCACGGCGATCACCAGTTCGGTGAAGCCTTCGCCAGCATCGCCGATCACCTTGACCGGGTAGCGCTCGCAGGGGAACTCGATTTTTGGGGCTTGAACGTCAGTATCGGTCATGGCATCAGCAGGCTTGTGGCCTGTCCAGAACAGGACGCCCGGGTAGAGGCGTCGGGGTGAGTCAGTTGAACAACCCGAAGAAGAACAGCCGAATGCTATCCCACAGACGGCGGAATAGGCCACCTTCCTCGACGGTTTCCAGGGCCACCAGATCGACGCTATGGATCACCTCATCGGCCAATTTGACTTCGACCTTGCCGATCACATCGCCCTGCTGGATAGGGGCGACCAGTTGCGGATTGAGGGTCATGCCGGCTTGCAGCTTGTCCAGCTGGCCTTTCGCCATGGTCAGGGTCAGGTCGTCAGCCAGGCCGGCCTTGAGCTGACGAGTGGCGCCTTTCCAGACCTGGGCCTGGGCCAGTTCGGCACCTTTCTGATAGAAGGTGCGGGTCTCGAAGAAGCGGAAGCCGTAGGTCAGCAGCTTCTGGGTTTCGGCGGCGCGGGCTTGCTCGCTATTGGTGCCAAACACCACCGAGATCAAGCGCATGCCATCCCGTACGGCGGAAGACACCAGGCAATAGCCGGCCTCGTCGGTGTGCCCGGTTTTCAAACCGTCGACGGTTTTGTCGCGCCACAGCAGCAGGTTGCGGTTGGGCTGCTTGATGCCGTTCCAGAGGAATTCCTTCTGTGCATAGATGGCGTAGTGCTGCGGATCTTCGTAGATGATTGCGCGTGCCAGCTTGGCCATGTCTTTGGCCGAGGAGAAATGTTCGGGATCCGGCCAGCCGGTGGCGTTGCGAAACTGGCTATTGCTCATGCCCAGGCGCTGGGCATTGCTGTTCATCATGTCGGCGAAGGCTTCTTCGCTACCGGCGATATGCTCGGCAATCGCTACGCTGGCATCGTTGCCGGACTGGATGATGATGCCATGCAGCAGGTCGTCGACCGAGACTTCCTTGCCGACCTCGACAAACATCTTCGAGCCGCCCATGCGCCAGGCTTTCTCGCTGATACGCACCATGTCGGTCTGCTTGATCTGACCGCGGTTGATGTCCAGGGTCGCCAGGTAGGCGGTCATCAACTTGGTCAGGCTGGCTGGCGGCAGACGTTCGTCGGCATTCTCCTCGACCAGAACGTTGCCGCTGGCGGCATCCATCAGCACATAGGATTTAGCCGCCAGCTGCGGCGGCGCCGGAATCGCCATCGGGCTGGCCCAGACGGCCGGTGCGCTGAGCAGCAGGAGTGACAAGCAAACGCGTTGGGCAAAGCTGGTGATATTCATCCGTCTCTCTAGATTGCTAATGGTCGAACAGGCCCGAAAGGGCAAATCAGGTGATGTGGGTAGCCGCAGTATGTTGCGCATCCAGTCGTGTACTTAGTCCGGAACCGCGTGGATAAGTGCCGTCTCAATCCGCCTTGACCAGCCTGGGCTGACCGAGGTTGGCCAGGCGCACGCTGAGTTGCAATTGCTCAGCCTCGCCCTGGCTGCCCACCGGGCCCAGGCGCACCCGATGCAGGATCTGCTGGTTGCGCACCACTGAGCTGATGAACACCGGCGCAGCCACCGTATCGCTCAACTTGGCCTTGAGCAACTCCGCAGCGTCCGGATTGGCGAAGGCTCCCACCTGGAGAAACAGGCCAGAGGCTGCGCCTGAAACGTTTTTTTTTGCGTCTATCTGCACCGGCAGCACGGCCGCGGCATGCTGCTGCGCCGGCGGCGAGTACTGTTCGAGCGGCGGCGCCAGCGGCTGGGCGACAGTCTTGACCCGAGCCGCGGGCTGCGCGGCCAGCACCAGCGGCACCGGGCGCCCCTGCTGAGCCCACCACTCGTGGGGATCGATGCCCTCGACCTTGACCCGCGCGGTACCGCTCTCGGCGTAGCCGAGTTTCTTCGCGGCGGCGAAGGACAGGTCGATGATCCGATCCGAATAGAACGGGCCGCGGTCGTTGACCCGCAGGATCGCCGTCTTGCCGTTTTCCAGGTTGGTCACCCGCACGTAGCTGGGCAGCGGCAGGGTCTTGTGCGCGGCGGTCATGCCGTACAGGTCGTAGGTTTCGCCGTTGGCGGTGGCCTGACCGTGGAACTTGGTGCCGTACCAGGACGCCGGACCAATCGCCTGATAACGGCGCGCGTCAGGAATCGGGTAGTACTGCTTGCCGAACACCACGTAGGGGCTGGCCTTGACCGGGCCGTAGTGCGGCATCGGCACGGCGTCCGGGATCCGCGAGACGTCGACGTCCCACCAGGGCGCGCCGTCCTTGTGCGGGCGGCTGAAGTCGCCCGGGCCGCTAAGCGGCGCACCCGGCTTGAGCGGCGCCTGCGGGTGCGGCACACGGCTGGACGTGCAACTCGCCAGCAACAGGGCGAGGGCCGCACAGGCGGCAAACTGGAACGGCAGGCCCGACATTAATTGGCCCCTCGTGCGTCGACCAGCAATTCGGCCAACTGATTGACCGCCATGGCGTACATCACGCTGCGGTTATAGCGGGTGATGACGAAGAAGTTCGGCAAGCCCAGCCAGTATTCGTCGCCCTGCGCGCCTTCGAGGCGGAAGGCGGTGACCGGCATCTCGCCGTCCAGCGCAGCGCTGCTCGACCAGCCGAGGCGGCGCAATTGGTCGACGTTCAGCTGCGGATCGAGGCCGGCGCTCAGGCCCTGCTCGACCTGCTCGCCGGCGACCGTGGCGCGGCTTGCCACCGGCTCGCCGGGCAGCCAGCCGTGGCGCTTGAAGTAGCTGGCCACGCTGCCGATGGCATCCACCGGATTGGTCCAGATATTGATATGGCCGTCGCCGTCGAAGTCCACCGCATAGGCGCGGAAACTGCTCGGCATGAACTGCGGCAAGCCCATGGCTCCGGCGTAGGAACCCTTGAGGGTCAGCGGATCGACCTGTTCCTCGCGCGAGAGCATGAGGAACTCGCGCAACTCCTTGCGGAAGAACGGTGCGCGCGGCGGATAATCGAAGGCCAGGGTCGAGAGCGCGTCCATCACCCGGTAGCTGCCGGTGTTGCCACCGTAGAAGGTTTCCACGCCGATGATCGCCACTATCACTTGCGCCGGCACGCCGTATTCGGCCTCGGCGCGCGCCAGGGTCGCTTCGTGCTGACGCCAGAAGTCCACGCCGCGGGCGATCCGCGAGTCGGTGATGAAGATCGGCCGGTAGTCTTTCCAGGGCTTGACCTTCTCCGCCGGACGCGAGATGGCGTCGAGAATCGTCTGTTTGCGCTGCACTTCGGCAAACAGGCGATCCAGTTGCTCCGCGGCAAAGCCGTAATCGCGGCTCATCTCGGCGACGAACTCGCGAACCTGCGGCGAATCCCGATAATCAGCGGCGAGCGCCGGCTGAACCACACTCAAGGCGGCGGCCAGACCGAGCCAAAGTGTTTGCCGTGCAGCCCAGCCACGCAATATGTGCATTGAATTCATAACCCCAATTTAAGCCTGTGCAATCCACTTACGGTGCGTGTGGATCGACATCAAAATGCCAAACCCTGCCAGCAGGGTAATCAGCGAAGTACCACCATAGCTGATGAACGGCAGCGGCACCCCCACCACCGGCAGCAAGCCGCTGACCATACCGATATTGACGAACACATAAACGAAAAACGTCATGGTCAGCGCGCCGGCCAGAAGCTTACCGAACAGCGTCTGCGCTTGCACGGTAATCACCAGGCCGCGCGCGATCAACAACAGGTAAACCAGCAGTAACAAGCAGACGCCGACCAGGCCGAACTCCTCGGCGAGCACGGCGATGATAAAGTCCGTGTGGCTTTCCGGCAAAAAGTCCAGGTGGGACTGGGTGCCGAGCAGCCAGCCCTTGCCGAAGACCCCGCCAGAGCCGATCGCCGCCTTCGACTGGATGATGTTCCAGCCGCTGCCCAGCGGATCGCTCTCCGGGTTGAGAAAGGTCAGTACGCGCTGCTTCTGGTACTCGCGCAGAACGAAGAACCACATGGCCACGGCGATCGGCACCACCGCCGCCAATGCGCCGGTGATCCAGCGCCATTGCAAGCCGGCGATGAACAACACGAAGGCGCCCGAGGCGATCACCAACAACGAGGTGCCCAGATCCGGCTGCAGCAGGATCAGCACGAACGGCAGCAGAATCAACGACAGGCTGATCGCAACGTGCTTCAAGCTCGGCGGCAAGCTGCGCTTGGCCAGGTACCAGGCGATGGTCGCCGGCATGATGATCTTCATGAACTCCGAGGGCTGGAAGCGGATCACCCCGGGAATATTGATCCAGCGCGTAGCGCCCATGGCGTTGTGGCCCATCACATCCACCGCCACCAGCAAGCCGACGCCGGCCACATACGCCAAAGGCACCCAGCGCGCCATGAAGCGCGGCTCGAACTGGGCGATGATGAACATGCCGACCAGGCCGATGCCAAAGGAACTGGCCTGCTTGACCAACAGCTCGACGTTCTTGCCGCTGGCCGAATACAGAATGAACAGGCTGCCGACCGCCAGAATCAGCAGCAACAGCAGCAAAATGCCGTCGATATGCAGGCGCTGCAGCAGGCTGGCACGGCGGCGCAGCACGTCCTCGCTGGACAGCACGCGATCGAAATTAGCGTTCATCGCTGACTGACCCCTGCGCCCACGGGCATGGCGTACTCGGCCTTGAGCTGGCCGTTGTCGTCCAGCAGCCAGGCATCCATCACCTGCTTGACCACCGGGGCGGCCACACCCGAGCCGGACTCGCCATTTTCCACCATCACCGCCACGGCGATCTGCGGATTGCCTGCCGGGGCGAACGCGACGAACAGGGCGTGGTCACGATGGCGCTCCTGCACCTTGTTGCGGTCGTACTTCTCACCCTGCTTGATCGCCACCACCTGCGCCGTGCCGCTCTTGCCGGCGATGCGGTAGAGCGAACTGTCGCCGACCTTGCGCGCGGTACCACGCGGGCCGTGCATCACCTGCTCCATGCCGAAACGCGCCGAGTCCCAGCTTTTCGGGTCACGCAACTGGATATCCGGCAGCGGCGCAGGGTCGACCGGCGGCAATCCTTCGACGGTCTTGGCCAGATGCGGACGAATCCACTTGCCACGGGTGGCCATCAGCGCGGTGGCCTGGGCCAATTGCAGCGGCGTGGTCTGCATGTAGCCCTGGCCGATGCCGAGAATCAGGGTCTCCCCCGGGTACCAGGGCTGACGGTAGCGCGCCCGCTTCCAGTCCCGCGACGGCATCAGCCCGGCGGTTTCCTCGAACATGTCCAGGGCCACCCGCTGACCGAGGCCGAAGCGGCTCATGTAGTCGTACATGCGGTCGATGCCCATCTTGTGCGCCAAATCGTAAAAGTAGGTGTCGTTGGAGCGCATGATCGCCATTTCCAGGCTCACCCAACCGTCACCGCTGCGATTCCAGTTGCGGTATTTGTGGCTGTTATTCGGCAATTGATAGAACCCCGGATCGAACACCCGCGAAGTGGGGGTGATCACCCCGGCATCCAGGGCGGCCACCGCCATCATCGGCTTGATCGTCGAGCCGGGCGGGTAGAGGCCGCGCAAGACGCGGTTGAACAACGGCTGATCGATCGAGTCGCGCAGTTCGGCATAGGCCTTGAAGCTGATGCCGGTGACGAACGGATTGGGGTCGAAGCTCGGCTGGCTGACCATCGCCAGCACCTCGCCGGTGTCGGGCTGGATCGCCACGATGGCGCCGCGGCGCCCGCCCAGCGCGGCCTCGGCGGCTTCCTGCAGGCGCACATCGATGGTCAGCATGACATCCTTGCCCGGCAGCGGATCGATGCGCTTGAGCACTCGCAGCACGCGGCCACGGGCGTTGGTTTCGACCTCTTCGTAGCCGACCTCGCCGTGCAACTGTTCCTCGTAGAAGCGCTCGACACCGGTTTTGCCGATATGGTGGGTACCGCTGTACGCCACCGGATCGAGCTCCTTGAGTTCTTTCTCGTTGATCCGTCCGACATAGCCCACCGAATGGGCGAAGTGTTCGCCCTGGGGATAATGGCGCACCAGTTGCGCCGCCACCTCGACCCCCGGCAGGCGGAACTGGTTGACCGCGATCGAGGCAATCTGCTCTTCGCTCAACTCGAACAACACCGGCACCGGCTCGAACGGCCGACGGCCCTGGCGCACCCGTTTCTCGAACAGCGTCCGCTCGTCCTCGCTCAGCCCCAGCACCTCGACGATCACATCCAGCACCTGCTCCCAGTCGCCCGCGCGTTCGCGGGTCAGGGTCAGGCTGAAACTCGGCCGATTGTCGGCCACTATCACCCCGTTGCGGTCGAAGATCAGCCCGCGCGTCGGCGGAATCGGCTGCACGTGCACCCGGTTGTTTTCCGAGAGGGTCGAGTGGTACTCGTACTGCACCACCTGCAGGTAATACATGCGCGCGACCAAGGTCGCGGTCAGCAGCAGAAACACCAAGGCACCGACCAGCGCACGCCGGCGAATCAGGCGCGCGTCTTTTTCGTGGTCCTTGAGGCGAATCGGCTGCGGCATCTATGACTGCTGGTTATTTGTGATAAGGATGGCCGGACAACAGGGTCCAGGCTCGATAGATCTGCTCGCCGATCAGGATGCGTACCAGCGGGTGCGGCAAGGTCAGCGGCGACAGCGACCAGCGCTGTTCGCTGCGGGCCTGCACTTGCGGCGCCAAACCTTCGGGACCGCCGACCATCAGGTTGACGGTGCGCGCATCCAGGCGCCACTTATCCAGTTCGACAGCCAACTGCTCGGTGCGCCACGGCCGCCCTTCGACCTCCAGGGTGACGATGCGCTCCCCGGGCAGCACCTTGGCCAGCATGGCTTCGCCTTCCTGGCGAATCATCCGCGCCACATCGGCATTCTTGCCACGGGTGGTCAGCGGAATCTCGACCAGCTCCAGGGCCAGCTCCGCCGGCATGCGTTTGGCGTATTCCTGCCAGCCGTCTTCCACCCAGCGCGGCATGCGCGAGCCGACGGCGATCAGCTTGATCCGCACCCCAGGCAGCCCTTACTCGTGATCCGTGCCGTGCTGCGCGCGGCTCTGCTCGGCCCCCTGCCACAGGCGCTCGAGGTCGTAGAACTGCCGCGCGGTGGGCAGCATCACATGCACGACGATATCGCCCAGGTCGAGCAATGCCCACTCGCCAGAGTCCAGGCCTTCGCTGCCGAGCGGGCGCACGCCCTGCTCCTTGACCTTTTCCAGCACGTTGTCGACCAGCGATTTGACGTGACGACTGGAGGTGCCGCTGGCGATCACCATGTAGTCGGTGATGCTGGTCTTGTCGCGCACATCGATGGTGGTGATGTCTTGCGCCTTGATGTCTTCCAGGGCGGCGATGGCCAATTTGACCAGGTCTTCGCTGAGCATTTTTTGCTTCTTCATAAGTAACTCGTTTGCCTTGTGTTCAATTCGACGCCCGGTAAAGTCCGTGCGCGTGGATATAGGTGAGTACCGCATCGGGCACCAGAAAACGTGCCGACTTGCCGCTCGCCAGCAGCGTGCGGATCTGCGTGGCCGATACCGCCAAGGGCGTCTGCCAGATAAAGGAAATCTGCCCGGCCGGCCCCTCCAGGGTCAGCGGGTCGCTGAGGCTGCGGGCCGCCAGCAGGTTGCGCAAGGTTTCCGGCGCTTCGCTGTCGGCATCCGGGCGCTGCAACACCAGGATATGGCAGTGCTCCAGCAACTCGTTCCAGCGGTGCCAGCTGGGTAGCCCGCAGAAGGCATCCCAACCGATGATCAGGAATAACTGGTCGTCGACCGCCAACTCGGCGCGCAACGACTCCAGGGTGTCGATACTGTACGACGGCTTGTCGCGCCTGAGTTCGCGGTTGTCGACGCACAGCGGTGGCAAGCCGGCCACCGCCAGTTCGACCATGGCCAGACGATCGCGCGCCGACACCTGCGGCACCTCGCGGTGCGGCGGTCGTGCACTGGGGATCATGCGCAACTCGTCGAGGGCCATGAACTCCGCCACTTCCAACGCACTGCGCAGGTGGCCGATATGCACCGGGTCGAAGGTGCCGCCGAATAGGCCGATGCGTTTAGGCATTCTGCCCGCGCAGTTGACCGTCGCCGATCACCACATACTTCTCGCAGGTCAACCCTTCCAATCCCACCGGGCCGCGGGCGTGCAGCTTGTCGGTGGAAATGCCGATCTCGGCGCCCAGGCCGTACTCGAAGCCGTCGGCGAAACAGGTCGGCGCATTGAGCATCACCGAGCTGGAGTCGACCTCGGCGAGGAAGCGCCGGGCGCGGCCTTGATGCTCGGTGACGATGGCGTCGGTGTGGTGCGAGCCGTAGCGATTGATATGCTCGATGGCCTGATCCAGGCCGTCGACCACGCGGATCGACAGGATCGGCGCCAGGTATTCGGTGCTCCAGTCCTCCTCGGTCGCAGGCGTTGCCTGGATCAGCGCGCAGGTGCGTTCGCAGCCGCGCAGCTCGACGCCCTTCTCGGCGAACATCGTCGCCATGGAAGGCAGGAATGCCGCCGCCACCGCCTGATCGACCAACAGGGTTTCCATGGCGCCGCAGATGCCGTAGCGGTAGGTCTTGGCGTTGAAGGCGATGGCCTGGGCCTTGGCCAACTCGGCCAGGGCGTCGACATACACATGGCAGATGCCATCCAGGTGCTTGATCACCGGTACCCGGGCGTCGCGACTGACCCGCTCGATCAGGCTCTTGCCGCCGCGCGGCACTATCACATCGACGAATTCGGGCATCGCGATCAACGCCCCGACGGCGGCGCGGTCGGTGGTTTCCACCACCTGCACGGCGGCGGCCGGCAGCTCGGCGGCGGCCAGGCCGCGCTGGATGCAGGCGGCAATCGCCCGGTTGGAGTGAATCGCTTCCGAGCCGCCGCGCAGGATGGTGGCGTTGCCGGACTTCAGGCACAGGCTGGCGGCGTCGATGGTCACGTTGGGCCGCGACTCGTAGATGATGCCGATCACGCCGAGCGGCACGCGCATCTTGCCGACCTGAATACCCGACGGACGGTAACTCATATCGCGGATCGCGCCGACCGGGTCGGCCAGGCTGGCGACCTGGCGCAGCCCTTCGATCATGCCGTCGATCCGTGCCGGGGTCAGCGCCAGACGATCCAGCAGCGCCGCTTCCAGGCCATTGGCGCGGCCGGCGGCCAGATCCAGCTGGTTGGCGGCGCTCAGCTCGGCACGCGCGGCATCCAGGGCCTCGGCGGCGGCGTACAGGGCACGATTCTTCTGCGCGGTGCTGGCGCGGGCGACCACGCAGGCGGCAGCGCGGGCCGCACGGCCCAGGCGGGTCATATAGTCGAGCACGGACTCGGTCATGGTCTCGGTAGCCTGGCAATAACTAAAGCGGCTGATTATAGCGGCGCCACCGCCCCACGCACAGCGGCGCCTGGCGGATAGTGGACAAGCAGTGGCGCGGGCCTGCCCGCGCAGACCGCCTCAGGCACCGCCACGGCTCTTGTTGTTATCATCGCGTCCAGCCTAATACCCCGCTATCGACCAGTGACCTCAGATGCCTCACGCCCCCACCCGCAGCTCGCCCTGGCCAGATGCCCGCGCCCTGAGCGACAGTTTCTTCGACCGCGATGCGCGCCAGCTCGCCCGCGACCTGCTCGGCAAAGTCATTCGCCACCGCTGCGGCGAACTCTGGCTAAGCGCACGAATCATCGAGACCGAGGCCTATTACCTGGCGGAGAAAGGCAGCCACGCCTCGCTCGGCTACACCGAAAAGCGCAAGGCCTTGTTCCTCGGCGGCGGGCACATCTACATGTATTACGCCCGTGGCGGCGACTCGCTGAACTTCAGCGCCCAGGGCCCCGGCAATGCGGTATTGATCAAATCGGCCTACCCCTGGCTCGACTCGCACTCGCCCGACGCCAGCCTGGCGCGGATGCAGAGCAACAACCCGGACAGCCAGGGCCGTCCGCGCCCCGCGGGAAAACTCTGCGCCGGACAAACCTTGCTATGCAAAGCGCTTGGCCTGAAAGTGCCGGACTGGGATGCGCGGCGCTTCGACCCGCAACACCTGTTCGTCGAGGATGTCGGCGAGCGTCCGAGTCGGGTCGTGCAGACTTCGCGCCTGGGCATCCCGAGCGGGCGCGACGAGCATCTGCCTTATCGTTTCGTCGACGCCGCCTTTGCCGGCCATTGCACACGCAACCCACTGCGCCGCGGCCAGGTCGAAGGCCGCGACTTCTACCTACTCGCCGCCAAGGATGAGCATCGATGAGTCCATGGCTCGACAGCTTGAGCCTCTGGCTCACGAACAATCCCGAGTGGCTGGGCCTGACCATCGTCCTGATCGCCTGCGCCGAATGCCTGGCGATTGTCGGGATCCTGGTGCCGGGCACTCTTTTGCTGTTCGCCGTCGCCGTACTGGCCGGCAACGGCGCCCTGACGCTCGGCACCACCCTGGTTCTGGCCTATTGCGGCGGACTGCTCGGCGATCTGCTGTCCTATGCCACGGGGCGCTATTTCCATCAGGACATCCGCCGTCTGCCGGGGCTGCGTCACCACCCCGAATGGTTGACGGGTGCCGAGCTCTACTTCCAGCGTTACGGCGTCGCCAGCCTGCTGGTGGGGCGCTATATCGGCCCGTTGCGGCCGATGCTGCCGATGATCGCCGGCATGCTGAATATGCCGTTCGGGCGTTTTCTGCTGGTCAGCCTGGTCGCTTCGGCCGGCTGGGCGCTCGCCTACCTGCTGCCTGGCTGGGCCACCGGCGCCGCCTTGCGCCTGCCGCTGCCGGAGGGGTTCTGGCCACAAACCGCGGTACTCGCCGCCGGCCTGGCCGCCTTGCTGCTGCTCAGCGTGCACAGTTGCCTGCACGAACAACGCCGCGCCAGCTGGATCGCTGCAGGCTTGAGCCTGTTGCTGTTGCTCGGCCTGCTGATTGGCTGGCCGCGCCTCGGCCTGCTCGACCAGGGCCTGCTCGCCCTGGTTCAGGAGCAGCGCAATGCCAGCCTCGACGCATCGATGGTGCTGATCACCCGCCTCGGCGATCTGCGCAGCCAGCTGGCCGCGGCGTTGCTGCTCTGCCTGTTGCTGCTGCTGGCTCGGCAGTGGCGGGCGTTGTGCTTTGCCGGCGGCACCCTGCTCGCGACCGCACTGGCCAACAGCGCGCTGAAAGCCCTGCTCGCCCGGCATCGCCCGGATGTCTTGCTTGAGCCGTTGAACAGTTTCAGCCTGCCCAGCGGCCACAGCTCGGCGGCATTCGCCTTCTTCCTGGCGCTCGGGGTGCTGGCCGGACGCGAGCAACCGGCGCGCCTGCGCCTGGCCTGGCTGTTGCTGGCCAGCTTGCCGGCGCTGAGCATCGCCCTGTCGCGGGTGTACCTGGGCGTGCACTGGCCAAGCGACGTCATCGCCGGCGCCCTGCTGGCTGGTGGCCTGTGCGCGCTCAGTCTGGGCCTGACGCAATGGCGCATGCCGCTGGCAGCGCTATCGGCCAGGGTGTGGTGGTTGGTGCTGCCGGCATGCCTGGCGCTGCTCGGCGCCATTGCCGCCTGGCATCTGTCGGAAGGCCTGCTGCTCTATCGCTACTGAGCCGCGCCGCTCTCGCCCTGCAGTTGCTCGAGCCAGAGTTGCAGCTGGCTCAGGCGCGCCTGCGGCGTATCGAGTTCGAGCAGCTGGAGTTTCTGCTCGAGCGCCAAGGGCAACAGGTAGGCCAGTTGATTGGCCAGGGCCGTTTGACCGCTGACCGCTTGATTCATGCCCAGGGCGGCGACCAGCGGGTGTTCGGCCAGCGCCTCGAGCAACGCCGCCAGATCCGCATGCTCGAAACCCAGGGGCTGCTCCGCCGCCTCCTCCAGCCAATCGACCTCGGCGACGGTCAGTTGATCCGGCAACACCTGGGCGCGGCGCACCTTGAAACGGCGGCCGCCTTCGACCCGAATCCCCAACAACCCGTTGGGCCGCTGCTGAAAATCGCAGACCCGCGCCTCACAACCGATCGCCGAAAAGTGCCCGGCGGCCTCGCCGACTTCCTGCCCCTCGACGATGCACACCACGCCGAAACCCTCGCCCTGCTTCATGCAGCGACTGATCATGTCCAGATAGCGCGCCTCGAATATTTGCAAATCGAGCAGGCAGCCTGGAAACAACACGGTATCGAGCGGAAACAGGGATAGTTTCATGGGGTCGTTCTCATGTCAGGAAGATAATCGCCAGCGGCAATAGCACCGCCGTGAGCATGCCCATCAGACTCATCGCCAGCGCGGCGAAAGCGCCGCACTCCTCGCTTTCCTGCATGGCCCGGGCGGTACCGACCGCATGCGCGGTCATGCCCAGGGCCATGCCGACTGCGGCGGGATGATGCACGCCGAACAGGCGCAACAGCGACGGCCCGAGCATCGCCCCGGCCACCCCGGTGAGCATCACGAACACCGCGGCCAATGCGGCAGTACCGCCGATCTGGCTGGCCACCAGCATGGCGATCGGCGAGGTCACCGACTTCGGCGCCATGCTCATCAACATGAGCGAGTCGGCGCCGAACCACCAGGCCAATGCCACGCCCAGCACCGTCGCCAGCGCCCCGGCAATCAGCAGGGTCAGCACGGTCGGCCAGAACAACTGGCGGATCCGTCGCAGATTGAGGAACAACGGCACCGCCAAGGCCACCGTGGCCGGGCCGAGGAACAGGGTCAGGGCTTCGGCGCTGACCCTGTACTCGGCGAAACTCAGGCCGCACAACAGCAGCACGCCAATAACGACCGTCATCGACACCAGCACCGGCTGCAGGAACATCCAGCGGGTCTTCTCGTAAGCCGCGATGGCCAGTTGGTAAACGCCCAGGGTGATCCCGGCGCCAAACAAGGGGTGATGGGCGACCGCCTGCCAGGCGCCGAACCAGTCGAGGTTCATGCCTCCTCCCGGCGACGCTGCTGACGTTCGATCAGTTTCTGCATCATCCAGCCGGCGAACACCACCGACAGCACCAGCGACAAGGTCAACGCCCCGACCACCGCCCAGAAGTCCGCGGCAATCGCATCGGCATAGACCATCACTCCCACCGCGGGCGGCACCAGCAACAGCGGCAGGTACTTGAGCAGGTTGCTCGAGGCGACGTGCAAGGGCTCGCTGACCTCGCCATGCACCAGCAGGAACAGCAACAGCAGCAACATGCCGATGATCGGCCCCGGCAACATCGGCAACAACAAGACGTTGATTCCAGTGCCGAGCAATTGGCACAGCACCAGCCAGGACAGGCCGCGTAACAGCATGAGTGAATCTCCGAATCGGTTGACGAACAGCGGCGAGCGCATAAGCAGAGCGTCTGGCCCTCGGGCCATGGCCCAGCGCGGCCATTATAGGCCGGCAAAGCGCCCGCCCTGTATAACCCGCGATTCAGCAAGGCAGCGCGCACTTGACCCGACACCGATCCGCGTGATGATCTATGGCCTGAGCGGTTCGACTCGAAAAACAATAAATCACCCGTCTCCTCAAGGAGGAACTATGCCGTCAGTACCCGTAACAGAACTCAACAACTATGTGGGCAAGGAACTAGGACGCTCCGACTGGCTGACCATCGACCAGCAACGCATCAATCAATTCGCCGAATGCACCGGCGACCGTCAATTCATTCACGTCGACCCGGAAAAGGCCAAGCTGACCCCCTTCGGCGGCACCATCGCCCACGGTTTCCTGTCGTTGTCGCTGATTCCCATGCTGATGGAAGGCATCATGATCATGCCCCAGGGCCTGAAAATGGCCATCAACTATGGCCTGGACAGCGTGCGCTTCATCCAGCCGGTCAAAGTCGACTCCAGGGTACGCCTGGTGGTGACCCTGACCGACGCCAACGAGAAGAACCCAGGTCAGTGGCTGCTCAAGGTTCGCGCGGTATTGGAAATCGAAGGCCAGGAAAAACCGGCCTATGTGGCCGAACCCCTGACCCTCTGCTTCGTCTGATCTGCACAGCCATAAGCGGCGTTCCCTCAGCCGAGCGAACGCCGCTTATCCATCGGCGCTGTGCGGCGCGGCAGCGCAGAGTCAATGCTTTACGGCATACTTCCGGCAACACCTAGATCTGGATGTTTGCCATGCGCCGCCTCGCCAACCTGGCTTCCCTGAGCCTCGCCCTGCTGCTTGCCGCCTGCGGCGACGGCGAACCCCTGTTACCCGCCAACGCGACCCTGCCCGACGGCAGCCGCTATCGCGGCGAGGTGATCGACGGTTTGTTGCAAGGCCCCGGCCGCCTGGATTACCGCAACGGCAGTTGGTTCGTCGGCACCTTCAAGGATGGCCAGTTGCACGGCCCCGGCGAATGGCACGGCGCGAATGGCGAGCACTACCTCGGCGAATTCGAGCAAGGCGCCTTTCATGGCCAGGGCACACTCCACTATCGTGACGGCAGCAGCTACCAGGGCGGTTTCGCCGCGGGTCGGCTGGAAGGCGAAGGCACCCTCAAACAGGACGGCCTGGTCTATCGCGGCGCCTTCAAAGACGATCTGTTCCATGGCCTGGGCAACCTCGAACGCGCAGACGGCAGCAGCTTCCACGGCCAGTTCAGCAAAGGCCTGGCGGATGGCCAGGGCGTACGCCGCGACGAGTACGGCAACCAGTTCAGCGGCCAGTTCGCCAAAGGTCAGCTGAACAGTCCCGGCAGTTTCAAGAGCAGTGACGGCGACCTCTACAGCGGCGCCTTCCGTGACAACCAGTTCCACGGCAAAGGCCGCTACCAGAGTGCCGCTGGCGACGTCTGGAGCGGCCAGTTCGTGGCGGGAGCACTCAGCGGCACCGGCCAGTTCCAGGGCGCCGACGGCGAGCGCTACCGCGGCGAATTTCGCGACTGGCGCTACCACGGTCAAGGCCGCCTGCACCTGGCCGACGGCAGCCGTTACGAGGGCCACTTCGAGCATGGCGAATACGCCGGTAGCGGCAGCCTGACCCACGGCGATGGCCGCCAACAAGACGGCACCTGGTTGCGCGGCCAACGCCTGCGCGACGAACAGGGTCGCCCGCTGCCCGACCCGCTGGAACTCGGCCTGCTGGCGCAGGGTCGCCTGCTCGACCAGGCCATCGCCGACCTGCCCGCCTCCACCCCCGCCATCGAACTGTACGCCCTGACCCTGGCTGGCGATGGCAAGCAGAGCGTATTCATGCGCGAAGCCGACTACGTCGCCAACCTGCTCGGCGAACGCTTCGCCGCCCATGGCCGCATCAGCCTGACCAATCACCGCGATCAGATCGGCGAACGCCCACTGGCCACCCGCGAAAACCTCCGGCGCGCGGTGCAGGCACTGGCCGAACGCAGCGGACCGGAGGATCTGATCTTCATCTACCTGACCAGTCACGGCTCGCGCCAGCATGAGCTGAGTCTCGACCAGCCGCGCCTGCAGCTGAGCGACCTGCCGGCCAGCGAGCTGGCCACCCTGCTGCTGCCACTGCGCGAGCGGCACAAGGTGGTGGTGATCTCAGCCTGTTTTTCCGGCGGCTTCATTCCCCCGCTGCAAGACGACAAAACCCTGGTGATGACCGCCGCGCGAGCCGATCGGGTGTCCTTCGGCTGCACGGAGGAAAACGACTTCACCTACTTTGGCCGAGCGCTGTTCGCCGAAGCCCTCAACCAGACCGATGACCTGCAACGCGCCTTCGAGCTGGCCAAGGAGAACGTCACCGAGCGCGAACAAGCCGATGGCTTCGAGGCCTCAGAGCCGCAAATCTGGCCAGCCAAAGCGGTGTTGCAACATTGGCGCACGCTGCGCGCCCGGCAGGCTAGCCGGGCCTTGCTTGCCGCGCCCGGCAAGCAGACTGCCGCCGGCCCGGCAGCCGGCGAAGCAAGTATCGAGCGCAACACGCAGTAGTTTTTCAACGGCCTGTTAAGCTGATAGATATCAGCGGAGACCCCACGACCATGTATTTGACGCCTCAGCACATCCTCCTCGCGGGTGCCACCGGCCTGACCGGCGAACACCTGCTGGATCGTCTGCTCAACGAACCCACGGTCGCGCGCGTGCTGGCGCCGAGCCGCCGGCCCTTGGCCGAACACTCGCACCTGGACAACCCGGTCGGCGAACTGCTCGATCTTTTGCCGCAACTGCAAGGCCCCATCGATACCGCCTTCTGCTGCCTGGGCAGCACCATCAAGCAGGCCGGCTCGCAGGAAGCCTTTCGCCGCGTCGACCACGACCTGGTGCTGGCCTTCGCCCAGCGCGCCCGCGAGCTCGGCGCGCGTCATCTGCTGGTGGTCAGCGCCCTCGGTGCCGACGCCAAGTCCTCGGTGTTCTACAACCGGGTCAAAGGCGAGATGGAGCAGGCGCTGCAAGCCCAGGACTGGCCGCAGCTGACCCTGGTGCGCCCCGCCCTGCTGCTCGGCCCGCGCACCGAGTTCCGCCTCGGTGAGCGCCTGGCCGCGCCGCTGGCGCGCTGGCTGCCGGGCAAATACCACGGCATCGAAGCCACCGTCCTGGCCCGCGCCCTCTGGCGCCTGGCCCTGGAAGAGGACGACGGCGTGCGCGTCATCGAGTCCGACCGGTTGCGCCGCCTCGGTCGCTGATCCCCTTCCCACTGCCTATCGAGCCAACCCATGAGTACAGCCCACAGCAGCCTGATCGAAGCCCTCGAAGCCGCCGACATGCTCGAAATCGACAATCTCTACGCCTGGCAATTCAACCTGGATAAAGAGCTACTGGCCCAGGTCAGCGCCGGCTCGGCCGACGCCGACAGCCAAGACCGGCCGCTGCTGAGCATCGACTGCATAGACGGCAGCGCTCGCCGCCGCTGGCAGTTCTCCCTGGCCGCGGTGAGCGCGGCGCGCTTCGATGCCGAGAGCGACAGCTGGCGCCTGGCCGATGCCAGCACAGAGCACCGGATCAAGTGCTTCGCGGCGATCAGCGGCGACAACCTCGACCGCGACGAAGGCTCCCAAGGCAGCGACGGCTGAGCCCGGCGGAGCGTGCCATGCAGCTGTATGAGCGTTATATCCTGCCGCACCTGATCGACTTCGCCTGCGGCCTGGGCGAGGTGATGCAGGCCCGCGCGCAGATCATTCCCCAGGCCCAGGGCCGGGTGCTGGAGATCGGCATCGGCAGCGGCCTGAACCTGGCGTTCTACGATGCCGCGCAAGTCAGCGCCATCGTCGGCGTCGACCCCTCGGCCGAGATGCAGAAACTGGCCCGCCAGCGCGCCGCGCGAATCGCCATCCCAGTCGAGATGATCGCCCTGGAGCTGGGCCAGATCCAGGCCAGCGTGGCCAGTTTCGACAGCATCGTCTGCACCTTCACCCTGTGCACCATCCCGGATGCCCTGGCCGCACTGCAAGAGATGCGCCGGGTGCTCAAGCCCGGCGGCCGCCTGCTGTTCTGCGAGCACGGCCTGGCCCCGGATGCCTCGGTCGTGCGCTGGCAGCACCGGCTGACCCCCTACTGGAAGCCCCTGGCCGGCGGTTGCCACCTCAACCGCGACATCCCGGCGCTGCTCGCAGCCGGCGGCTTCAGCATCGGCCAACTGCAGACCGGCTACCTGAAAGGCCCCAGGCCCATGACCTACGTCTACCGCGGCTGGGCTCAGAGCTTGTGAGAATATCGAGCGCCGCCGCGGGATAGTCCCCAGGCGTTCGCGCTAAGGCGCATTGCTTTGCACCTAACGCCAGGCCGCCGCGGGCGTTTGGAGGCGGTTGCCGTCGGCGAGGGATTTTTCACAAGCGCACAGTGAAGACAACCGCTAACGCACGCACCAGAGGTGCCTCGGCCAGCATATCCAGCTATGGTTGCAGCTAGACACCGGACTGCAGGCAATACGCGCATGAAGCCATCCTCGAAGCCCCCACTGCTGCGCCACGGCGCCCGCCTGCTCGGCTCACTGCTGCTGGGCCTTGCCCTCGCTCCGGCCGCCTGGGCCGAAGTGCGAGAGGTGCGCGTGGGGGTCTATGCCAACGAGCCGAAGATCATGCAGGGCGCCGACGGCCGGCTTTCCGGCATCCTCGGCGAACTGCTCGGCGAAATCGCCCGCCAGGAAAACTGGCGCCTGCAGCCGGTGCCTTGCGACTGGCAGCGCTGCCTGGAGCTGACCCAGAGTGGCGCGATCGACCTGATGCCGGATGTGGCCTTCAGCGAGGCGCGCGCCGCCTTGCTCGACTTCCATCGACTGCCCGCGCTGTTCGGTTGGTCGCAGCTCTACAGCCGCGAGGAGATCACGCTCGCCTCGGTGCTCGACCTGCAGGGCCGGCGCATCGCGGTGCTGGACGGCTCGATCCAGCAGGACTACCTGAAGACCCTGCTCGACAGCTTCGGCCTGCAGGCCGAGCTGATTGCGGTGCACAGCCTGCAGCAAGGCTTCGAGCGGGTCGCCCTGGGCCAGGCCGACGTGGCGGTGGCCAACCAGCAGTTCGGCGACTATCACGCGCCCGACTTCGAGTTGCGCAGCAACCCGATCATGTTCCAGCCCGCGCGGCTGTTCTACGCCACCGGCAAGGGCGGCAACGGCGACCTGCTGGCCGCCATCGACCGCCACCTGCAGGCTTGGCAGGCCGCGTCGTCCTCGGTCTATTACCAGATACTCCAGCGCTGGGGCGGCGAACGTCCCAGGCTGCTGATTCCGACCTCGCTCTGGTGGGGCCTGGCCAGCCTGTCCACCCTGCTGCTGCTGGCCCTCGGCGGCGCCCTGCTGCTGCGCCGCCAGGTGGCCGAGAAGACCCGTCACCTATACGCCAGCGAGGCACGCCTGAACACCATCCTCGACAGCATCGAACCCCACGTGTACATCAAGGATCGTGAGTTTCGCTACCAGTACCTCAATCGCACGACCTGCGAGCTGCTGGGGCAACCCGCGGAGCAGGCCGTAGGGCAAACCGCCGAGACCTTCTTCGACAGCGCCACTGCCGCCCAACTGCGCGAAGTCGATACACGGGTGCTGGAACACGGCGAACGCGTCGAGTACGAGGAAATCCTGCATAACCGCAAGGATGGCAGCGCGCGCACCTACCTCTCGGTCAAGCTGCCCTTACGTGATGCCGAGGGCGACATCTATGCCCTGTGCGGCATCTCCACCGACATCAGCGAGCACAAGCAGAACCTCGAACAGATCCATCGCCTGGCGTTCTACGACCCGCTCACCGGCCTGGCCAACCGCCGCCTGCTGCTCGACCGCCTGCAGCATGCCCTGGCCCAGACGGCACGCAACCAGCTCGAAGGCGCCCTGCTGTTTATCGACCTGGACAATTTCAAGGATCTCAACGATAGCCTCGGCCATGACAGTGGCGACCAGCTGCTGCGGCAGGTGGCCGAGCGCCTGCGCGACCAGGTGCGTGCGGAGGACACCCTGGCCCGCCTCGGCGGCGACGAGTTCGTGCTGGTATTGGAGGGGCTGAGCCTGCAGCCCGAACAAGCCCTCCAACTGATCGACACTGTAGCGAGCAAGCTGCTCCAGGCCCTGGCCGCCCCCTTCGACTTGCCCGGGTACAGCCATGTCAGCACCGCCAGCATCGGCGTCGCGCTGTTTTCCGAATGCCACGGCAAAGCCGATGCACTGCTCAAGCACGCCGACCTGGCCATGTACAAGGCCAAGGCCGCCGGACGCAACACCCTGAGATTCTTCAACCACGAGATGCAGACCGAAGTCAGCGCCCGCGCAAAGCTGGAAAGCGACCTGCGCCAGGGTCTGAGAGAGCGCCAGTTCGTCCTGCACTACCAAGCCCAGGTCGATCAACAGGGGCAACTGCTCGGCGCCGAAGCCCTGGTGCGCTGGCAGCACCCCAGCCGCGGCCTGGTAGCGCCGGCAGAGTTCATCCCCCTGGCGGAAAGCACCGGTTTGATCCTGCCCCTGGGGCGCTGGATCCTGCACCGCGCCTGCCGCCAATTGGCGAGCTGGGCGACACGGCCCGAGCTGGCCAAACTCAGCCTGGCGGTCAACATCAGCGCCCGGCAGCTGCACCACCGGGACTTCGTCGCGGACGTGCTGGCCACCCTCGAAGAAACCGGGGCCAACCCCGCATGCCTGGAGCTGGAGCTGACCGAGAGCCTGTTGGTCGAGGACGTGGAGGCGATGATCGACAAGATGGGCCAGCTCAAGGCCCATGGGGTGCGCTTCTCGCTGGACGACTTCGGCACCGGCTATTCCTCCCTCAGCTACCTCAAGCGCCTACCGCTGAACCAGTTGAAAATCGATCGTTCCTTCGTCCGCGACCTGCTCAGCGACCGCAACGATGCGGCCATCGTGCGCACCATCGTCGCCCTCGGCAGCAGCCTGGATCTGCACGTGATCGCCGAAGGCGTGGAAACCCGGGCCCAGCTCGACGCCCTGCTGCACCTGGGCTGCCAGCGATTTCAGGGCTATCTGTTCGCCAAGCCGGGACCGGCCCAGATACTGGAGCAGTGGCCCATGGCTGCCAGCGCAAGCGGCGCTTGAGCCGTTGCCGCTGGCAGCGCTGGCAACGCTGGCAACGCTGGCAACCATCGGCGGGCGCCGCGGCTCCGCGGGCTTAGCCAACCTGTTGAGCGCTTTCAGAAGCCTGTCCGAGCAGGCCTGCCGCCCCCGCCGTTCAGGCTTCGCGTACCGCAGCCGCGAGCCTGAGCTGGAACAATTCGGAGGCCGTAAAATCCGCCACGGCCATCGGCCGGCCAAACAAGTAGCCCTGATAATGCACACAGCCATGGGCTCGCAGGCCGTCACGTTGCGCCTGGGTTTCCACGCCTTCGGCGATCACCTCCAGCTCCAGGCTCTCTGCCAGGGCCACAATCGCGCGCACAATGGCCAGGCTGCTGGAATTGCTTGGCAACTCGCCAATGAACGACTGATCGATCTTCAGCTGATCCAGCGGCAACTGCTGCAGATAGGCCATGGACGAATAGCCCGTGCCGAAATCATCGATGGCGAAACGAATACCCATGTTCCTCAGCGTCTGCATGCGCGTACTGGCTTCCTGCATGTCCGCCAGCAGCAATGACTCGGTCAGCTCCAGCTTGAGGCGCTGAGGGTTGGCGCCAGTCACTTGCAGGAGCTGCTGCAACGCTTCGATAAAGCCCGCCTGATAGAGCAGGCGCGCACTGAGGTTTACCGACAGGCTCAAGCCGGCGCTGTGCGGCTGTTGCGCCCAGTGCGCGAGCAACGCGCAGGCGGCGCCGAGTACCTGCATATCCAGGGCCTCGATCAACCCACTGCGCTCGGCGATGCCGATAAACGCGTCCGGCCCGAGCAAGCCGCGCTGCGGGTGCTGCCAGCGCACCAGCACCTCGGCCCCGGTCAAGTGCCCCAACTGATCCACCTGGGGTTGCAGGAACAAGGGGAACTCGCCGTCCTGCAGCCCCCGGCGTAGATCCTCCTCCAGCTGCAGGCGGGCGCTGACCGCCTCCTGCATCTGCGGGTCGTAAAAACTCAGGGCGTTCTTGCCCGCGGCCTTGGCCGTATACATCGACAAGTCGGCCTGCTGCATCAACTCGTCCACCGAGTGTTGCTCGTCGCAGAACAGCACCACGCCCAGGCTGGCACTGCTGAACAGGCTATGGCCGCCAGCCAGATAGGGCCGGCGCAGGGTTTCCAGCACCTTGGCGCCCAGGTGCTCGACCTGGGAGGCAGCCTCCTCGGCACAGCTCTTCAGCCCCTCGAGCATGACGACGAACTCGTCGCCGCCCAGGCGGGCCACGGTGTCGCGCTCACGCAGGCTATGGCGCAAGCGCTCGGCCACCTGGCACAGCAGCTCGTCACCGACCTGATGGCCATACAAGTCGTTTACATTCTTGAAGTTGTCGAGGTCGAGGAATACCAGCGCGGCATACTGGCCACTGCGCCGGCTCAACGCCCGCGCCTGCTGCAGGCGGTCGCGCAGCAGGCGCCGATTGGGCAACCCGGTGAGGGCATCGTAGAACGCCAGGTGCTTGATCTTTTCCTCGGCACACTTGCGCTCGCTGATATCGGCCAACGAGGCCACGTAGTTGCTGACCCGCCCCCGCTCATCGCGCACCGCACTGATGACCAGCCACTCGGGGAAGACTTCGCCATTCTTGCGCCGATTCCAGATCTCCCCCGCCCAAACGCCTGTCTCGGCAAGAGCCTGCCACATGGCCTGATAGAACTCCGGCCCCTGGCGTCCGGAGCTGAGCATCTGGGTGGTGCGGCCGATGACGTCAGCGGCGCTGTAGCCGCTGATCTGACAGAAGGCCTGGTTGACCTTGAGGATCCGCGTGCTGGCATCGGTGATCAGCATGCCCTGCTGGGACTCGAAGGCAATCGCCGCAATCCGCCGATCCAGCTCGAAATTGATCCTATCGGTAATATCGCGGGCGATCACCACCACGGCCCGCTTACCCTGCAACGGGGTATCCAGGCGCCTGGCGCGGCCCTCGAACACCCGGTGTCCGGCCGGTGTCTGCATCCCGTATTCAAGGGTTTGCGGGCTGTCGCTGGCCAGGGTACGGGCAATAAAGGCCATAAACTTCTCCGCCTGCCCCACGGCCAGCACATCGGTCAGGCGCTTTTCCAGCAAGCCCGCACCGCCGCCATAGTCCAGCCAGGGTTCGGGAGCCATGACTTCCAGGTAGCGCCCCTCCTCGTCGAGCAGCAGGGTCAGATCCGGGCTGGCCTCATTGATTGCCCGCAGGCGTGCCTCGCTCTCGCGCAGGGCCTGGCGATCCCTGGCCTGCCGGTAGATGTCCTGCAACAGCAGCCCCAACAGCAGGGTGGCCGGCGTCAGCACCAGAAAAATCGGCACGGCCACCTGCCGCAACGCCTGGCTGAAATCCTTGGCGGGCAGCAGGCTCAGGCTCAGCACCAGCAACAGATGCACCAGCGCACCGAACACCAGCAGTTGCCAAACCCCGATGCGCAGCCAATTACGCCGGCAGGCCGCGCGATAAGCCAGGCCCAGCAGCACCGGCATGAGGATATTGAACAACCCCGGAATGACCCCCACCCCGCCCAACCAGAGCCGATAGGCGCCGGCCATAAGCCCGGCAATGGTGGCCACCAGAGGGCCGCCGAACAGGCCGGCCATGCTCAGCACCACCGTGCGCGCATCGAAGATCAGCCCTTCATGCAACTGCAGCGGAGCCAGCATGCCGACCACGCAGATCGCCCCGAACAGGCCGCCGGCAAGTAGCTGGCGCAGCAGTTGCCGCTGAACATGCCGCATATTCAGGGCGTGCAGCCAGCACAGCGCGATCAGCAGAGCCGCGCTTTCGATAAACTTCAGGATCATGGAACAACTCGATGGGTTTACCAACACTGGCCCGCCGCCGGGCAAGGGCCAGAAAATACGCATGATAGCAATTTACCGGCAGTCAGCTCAGACCACAGGTCTGTCCGTTGCGGTCTGATCCACAACAGCCTGCTCGCGCAGCTGCAGGGCATCCACCAGGCCGGCGGCGATGGCCATGCCGACCAGGTCGGCGAGGGTGTCGGCCTGCATGCGCTTCATCACCCGCGAACGGTAGAGGTCGACGGTCTTGACGCTGATTGCCAGCTGCTCGGCCACTTCGCGATTGGTGTAACCGCGCACCAGCGGCAGCAGCACATCGCGCTCGCGCGGGGTCAGGCTGGCGAGGCGCGCCTGCACCGCCTGCAGGCGCCGATCCGCCGGCGGGGTCGCCGGCACCCGGCTCAGCGCCTGCTGCACGCTGTCGAGCAGCAACTGCTCGTTGTAGGGTTTCTCGATAAAGTCCACCGCGCCGGCGCGGAAGGCGCGCACCACAATGGGCACATCGGCATGGCCGCTGACGAAGATGATCGGCATCTCGATGCCGCGCTCGCGCAGGGTTTCCTGCACATTCAGCCCACCCATGCCGGGCATGCGCACGTCCAGCAGCACGCAACCGCGGGTTTCGCCAGCGCACACCTCGAGAAACGCCCGACCGCTGGTAAAGGGCAAGGCCTTGAGCCCCACCGATTCCAACAGCCAGACCGTGGAGTCGAGCATGCCCTGGTCATCATCGACCACATACACCTGTTGTTGCGCTTGCCCGCTCATCCCCTGCTCCTCTGATTGTTCTCGCTCGCGGCCTCGTCAGCCCGGCCCAGCGGCAGCCGACATTCCAGGCAGAGTCCGGCGGCCTTGCCCGGATGCGCCTCCAGGGCGCCGCCGAAACCTTCGATAATGCTGCGGCTCATCGACAGCCCCAGGCCCAGGCCCTCCGCCTTGCTGGTGTAGAACGGGGTGAAGATGTGCTGCAACTGCGCCGCGGCCACGCCCGGCCCCTGATCGCTGACCCAGACGCACAACTGGCCGCCCCGCTCGCCGGCGCTCAGTTCGATACGCGAAGGCTGGTTCGGATGGGCTTCGCGGTTGGCGTCGATGGCGTTGCGCAGCAGGTTGAGCAGCACCTGTTCGAGCAGCACCCGGTCGGCATACACCGGCGGCAGATTATCCGCCAGTTGCTCGACGATATTCACCTGCCAGTTGCTCGCCTCCCACTGACACAGACGCACCGCCTCGCGGGCCACCTGGGCGATGTCCAGCGCCTGGGTGCGGCGCTGGCCCTTGCGCAGGAAGGCGCGCAGCCGTTTGATCACCTCGGCGGCGTGGTTGGCGTGTTCGGTGATGCGTTCCAGGCCCTGGGCCACTTTATCCGCCGCCTGCGGATTGCTCGCGAGGGTCTTGAGGTAGCGCTGGCTGGCGCTGGCGTAGTTGACCACCGCCGCCAGCGGCTGGTTGATCTCGTGGGCGATACCCGAAGCCAGCTCGCCCAGGGTGACCAGCCGCGCGGTGTGCGCCAGCTCGTCTTGGTGGCGGCGCTGCTGGGCTTCGCGCAGTTCGCGTTCGGTCATGTCGCGGGCCACCAGCGAGTAGTAACGCTCGCCGCCACTGCCACGATGAGCCAGCAGCACCAGAGACACCGGCAGCGGGGCGCACGGCCCCAGCGGCAGCAGGCGTGCCTCGGCGCTCCATACGCCACGGCTATCGGCGGTGGCCCAGCCGCGGGCCTGCAGGCGTTGCACATCGTCTTCGGCGAGCAACGCCTGCAACTCTGGCAGCGGCTGATCCGGGACGATATTCAGGGCATGCCGGGCCGACGGATTGAGGTAGGTCAGGCATCCGCCCGGCTCGATGAACAGCACCAGGTCGGTGTTGGCCTCGACCACCTCGGCCAGGCGCCGCTTGTTCTCCTCGGCCTGCACCCGCGCGGTGATGTCGCGCGACACGCTGACCACTTCCACCACCGCCCCGGTGTAGGTTTCGCGGATCGCCCGGCTGGCGGTCTCGAACCACAGGTAACGGCCGTCGCGGTGGGCAATCCGGAAGGTCATGGTGTGGTAACCCTCCTGCTCCAGCGCTTCGCGGGTGCGCTGCACCAGCTGCGCCTGATCCTGGCGGTGCAACAGCGCCTGCACCAGGGTGCCGCGCAACTCTTCGGGCCAATAGCCGAGCAGCGTCCAACTGGCCGGCGAGGCATCGAGGAAACGCCCGTCCGGGGTGTGCCGGGAAATCAGGTCGGTGGTGTTTTCGGTGATCAGGCGGTACAGCCGGCTGGCTTTGGCCGCCTCGCGTTCGGCGCGAACCTGGGCGGTGGCCAGCCGACAGCGGGCCAGTACCCGCTGTTCGAGAGGGTCGGGGATGAACAGCCAGATCAGAATCTGCCCCTCGACCTGAGCCTCGACCTCCTCGATGGCACGGCCCTGCTGCAAGCAGGCGCGCACCAGTTGCGCGGCGTTGACCGGCAAAAACGCCGCCAGCGCCGACAACGGCCGCTCGCCCAGCAACCTGAGCATGGCCGCATTCAATTGCAGCGCCTGCGCCTGCGCATCCAGTAGCAGGCTCGGCTGCGGATCGGCGCCGAGCAAGGGACTGCCGCGCGCCTGCACCGCCAGGCTGGCCAGCAGGGCCAGCAGCAGTTCGTGGATGAAGTCGAGCCAAGCGAGACTGACCCCCTCCTGCAGTTCGATCAGCAGTAACCCGGGGCGGCCCTGATCCAGCTGCAAGGCCAGCACCTGACCGTGGCTGATGGCGGCGCGGCGCACGCGCCCGGCCAGCCAACAGGGCAGCCCGCGCAACTCGGCCAGACTCAGGCGCGGCTGCTGCGCCAACGCCTGGTACAACGACTGATCGCTGGCCTGCAAAGGGTCGCCAAAACCGGGCGGCAGATGCGCAGCGCTGCCTGCATGGCTGTAGATGCCCGTGCCGGGCTGCCAGCCCAGAAAGAACACCTGGCGCACTTCGGGGCAGGCCTGCAGGGTGCGGCACAAGGCATCGGCGCGCACCGCCAAAGGCAACGCCTCGCGCTGCAAACACAGCCAACTGTGCAACTGCACGCGGATCTCACTCATCGATTGGGTTTCCTCGCAGCGGAAATTCCGCGGGCGTGTTTTCACCAGCGGCGAGCATCAGGGCAACGCGCACGAAATGCAAAGCGACCAAGGCATATATCCAGATACGCACACCTAGTATATATACTATAAAACTATGGTTTAACTTCCATATTTTACTAGGTAAATATATAAATACCCTCCAGCTGCAACATAAAGCGTCCGTTCGCCCAGCGAGCAGGCGTTACAAGAGCAAACAATCTGCCATGGGTACCCGCATGTCGATCTACGAACAAGGCCTTGCGCCCGCCGCCGTCAACCACATCGCCCTCTCCCCGCTGAGCTTTCTCGAGCGCACGGCGAGCGTTTACCCGCATTACCCGGCGGTGATCCATGGCTCGATTCGTCGCGATTGGGCCGAGACCTATGCGCGCTGCCGGCGCCTGGCCTCGGCCCTGGCCGGCCGTGGCATCGGCCAGGGCGACACGGTGGCGCTGATGCTGCCGAATATTCCGGCGATGCTCGAAGCGCACTTCGGCGTGCCGATGATCGGCGCGGTGCTCAACCCGCTCAACGTGCGCCTGGACGCCGAGGCCATCGCCTTCATGCTGCAGCACGGCGAAGCCAAGGTGCTGATCGCCGACCGCGAGTTCCATAACGTGATTCACGCCGCCGTCGGCATGCTCGATCACCCGCCGCTGGTGATCGATGTCGACGACCCGGAATACGGCGAAGGCCAGGCGGTCAGCGACCTCGACTACGAAGCCCTGCTGGCCGAAGGCGATCCCGAATTCGCCTGGCAATGGCCGACGGACGAATGGCAGGCGATCAGCCTCAACTACACCTCCGGCACCACCGGCAACCCCAAGGGCGTGGTCTACCACCACCGTGGCGCCTACCTCAACTCGCTGGGCAACCAGATGACCTGGGCCATGGGTAACCACCCGGTGTACCTGTGGACCCTGCCGATGTTCCACTGCAACGGCTGGTGCTACCCCTGGACCGTCACCGCCCTGGCCGGCGTGCACGTGTTCCTGCGCCGCGTCGACCCGCAGAAGATCCTCCACCTGATCCGCGCGCATCGGGTCAGCCACCTGTGCGGCGCACCCATCGTGCTCAACGCCCTGGTCAACATGCCCGAGTCGGCCAAGGCGGCCATCGAACACCCGGTCAATGCCATGGTCGCCGGCGCGGCGCCGCCGGCCAAGGTGATTGGCGCGGTGGAAGAGATGGGCATCAAGGTCACCCACGTCTATGGCCTCACCGAGGTCTACGGCCCGGTCACCGTGTGCGCCTGGCACGCCGCGTGGGATGAGCTGCCGCTGGCACAGCGGGCGCAGATCAAGTCCCGTCAGGGCGTGCGCTACCCGACCCTGGAAGGGCTGATGGTCGGCGATCCGAAAACCCTGCAGTCGACCCCGCGCGATGGCGAGACCATCGGCGAGATCTTTATGCGCGGCAATACGGTGATGAAGGGCTACCTGAAAAACCCCAGCGCCACGGCCGAGGCCTTCGAGGGCGGCTGGTTCCACACCGGCGACCTGGCCGTGTGCCACCCCGATGGCTATGTGGAAATCAAGGATCGGCTGAAAGACATCATCATCTCCGGCGGCGAGAACATCTCCACCATCGAGGTGGAGGGCGTGCTCTACCGCCACCCGGCGGTGCTGGAAGCGGCCGTGGTGGCGCGCCCGGATGAGAAATGGGGGGAAACCCCCTGCGCCTTCATCACCCTCAAGGTCGACCAGCAGGCCACGAGCGAGGCCGCCATCGTCGGCTTCTGCCGCGAACACCTGGCCGGCTTCAAGGTGCCGAAAACCGTGGTCTTCACCCAGTTGCCGAAGACCAGCACCGGCAAGATCCAGAAATTCGTCCTGCGCGACATGGCCAAGGCACTCTGAGCGAGCGACCCGCGCGCCCGTCGAGGGCGGGCGGCCATCGCCCCCTATCCACAACAACAAAAAGCCCAACAACAAAAAGCGGCCCGCGCCGGAATGCGCGCGGCCGACGGAGGCAACCCATGCAACTCTACCAACGCAAAGATGGCGAACAGCAACCCTGCTGGTCTTTCGGGCCTTTCCGAGTGCGCCTGCCGTTTATCCACTACCGCTGGGAAACCGCGGAAATGCTCCAGGCGCTGATCATGTTCGTGGTCAGCCTGGCGATGATTCCGCTGCTGGAAAAATACCTCGGCCTGCCCTACGACGTGGCTCTGGCCTATGTCGTGGTGTGCGGCATCGGCTTTATGTTGCCGGCACTGCTCGGGGTGCCCATGGTGCCCGGCTGGATCACCCCGGGCATCCCGGTGGTGCTGCTGTTCCTGGGCAAGTTCGAGCCCGGCCCGCAGGCGATCCAGGCGCTGTTCGCCCTGCAATTTCTGGTGTTCGCGATCTTCCTGGCGCTCGGCGTCACCCGCCTGGGCAGCGCCCTGGTCAGGATCATTCCCAACTCGATGAAAGGCGGGATCATCATCGGTGCCGGCATCGCCGCGCTGATGGGCGAAATCTCCAGCGGCGGACGCCTGGCCAACACGCCGATCTCCCTGGTGCTGGGCAGCCTGATCTGCCTGTACCTGATGTTCTCGGTGTCGTTCAAGGGGCTTACCGAGCGCGTGCCGCTGGCGCGCAAGATCGTCAACTACGGCATGGTGCCGGGTATGTTGATCGCCATCTTCATCGGCATCGCCGTGGGCGAATACCAGATGCCCGACGTGCGCTTCGGCATCACCGCGCCGGCCTTCGCCGATATGTGGAACTACCTGCCGTTCAACGTCGGCTTTCCCGGCCTGGACGTGTTCCTGCTGGCCGTGCCGACGGCGGTCATCGCCTACATCATCGCCTTCGGCGACATCATCGTCGGCCAGTCGCTGATGCAGCGCGCCGACGAACTGCGCACCGACGAAGTGATCGAAAACAGCATCGACCGCGTGCACCTGGTGACCGCCCTGCGCAACGCCCTGCATGCCTTCTTCGCCCCCTATCCGGGCCTGGCTGGGCCGCTGTGGACCGCCGTGGCGGCGACCATGGCCGAGCGCTACAAGTACGGGCGCAAGGCCATGGACTCGATCTACAGCGGCGCCGGCACCTTCTGGATCACCGGTTTCATCGCCCTGTTCGCCCTGCCGCTGGTGAGCTTCTTCCAGCCGGTATTGCCAATCGCCCTCTCGCTGACCCTGATCCTCACCGGCTATATCTGCCTGATGGTCGGCTTCGAGCAACTGGGCAACAACACCGAACGCGGCGTCGCCGGCACCATGGGTGTGGTGCTGGCCGTCTACGGCGCGGGTTGGGGGCTGGCCGCCGGTGCCGCGCTGTATATCCTGGTCGAGCGCACCCACCTGCTGAAATTCACCTCGGTCAAGGACAAGACCGACGGCATCGCGCCAGCCGACTGATCCGCTATAACCCTTTACATCACTGCCACGCCGCAGGTTCGCCTGCGGCACTCCGTATTGAGGTGTCCCATGCCCGAGTACAACGCGCCCCTGCGCGACCTGCGTTTCGTCCTCCACGAAGTCTTCGACGCCCCCGCCCTGTGGGCACGCCTGCCGGCCTTGGCCGAGACCGTGGACAGAGACACCGCCGACGCCATTCTCGAAGAGGCGGCCAAGGTCACCGGCAGCCTGATCGCCCCGCTCAACCGCAGCGGCGACGAGGAAGGCGCGCAGTGGCTCGCCGGCGAGGTGCGCACCCCGGCCGGCTTCCAGCAGGCCTACGCCACCTATATCCAAGGCGGCTGGGTCGGCCTGTCCGGCAACCCCGAGTACGGCGGCATGGGCATGCCCAAGATGCTCGCGGTGCAGTTCGAGGAAATGCTCTACGCCGCAGGCGCAAGCTTCGCCCTCTATTCGGCCTTGAGCTCCGGCGCCTGCCTGGCGATCGATGCGCATGCCAGCGAAGCACTGAAAAGCACCTATTTACCCGCGATGTATGAGGGCTGCTGGGCCGGCTCCATGTGCCTGACCGAAGCCCACGCCGGCACCGACCTGGGCCTGATCCGCACCAGGGCCGAACCCCGGGCCGATGGCAGCTACCGCATCAGCGGCAGCAAGATCTTCATCACCGGCGGCGAGCAGGATCTGACCGAGAACATCATCCATCTGGTGCTGGCCAAGCTGCCGGGGGCGCCGGCCGGGCCCAAGGGAATCTCGCTGTTTCTGGTGCCGAAAGTCATGGTCAACCACGACGGCAGCCTGGGCGCGCGCAACGCGGTGAGCTGCGGCTCGATCGAACACAAGATGGGCATCAAGGCCTCGGCTACCTGCGTGATCAACTTCGACGGCGCCAGCGGTTACCTGATCGGCGAGGCCAACCAGGGCCTGGCGGCGATGTTCACCATGATGAACTACGAGCGTCTGTCCATCGGCATCCAGGGCATCGGCTGCGCCGAAGCCTCCTACCAGGCCGCCGCCAGCTACGCCCGCGAGCGCCTGCAGAGCCGTGCCGCCACCGGCAAGGTCGCGCCGGACAAGGCCGCCGACCCGATCATCGTGCACGCCGACGTGCGCCGCATGCTGCTGAGCATGAAGGCCATGACCGAGGGCGGCCGCGCCTTCGCCTGCTACGTCGGCCAGCAGCTCGACCTGGCCAAGTTCGGCAGCGACGCCGAGGAGAAAAGCGCCGCCGAAGCCCTGGTCGCCCTGCTCACCCCGCTGGCCAAGGCCTTCTTCACCGACAGCGGCCTGGACAGCTGCGTGCATGGCCAGCAGGTGTTCGGCGGCCATGGCTACATCCGCGAATGGGGCCAGGAACAGCTGGTGCGCGACGTGCGCATCGCGCAGATCTACGAAGGCACCAACGGCATCCAGGCCCTCGACCTGCTCGGGCGCAAGGTGGTGGCGGGCGGCGGCGCGGCGTTGCGCCAGTTCGCCGCCGAAGTGCGCCACTTCGCCTACCGGCACGCAACGCCCTATGCCAGCGAGCTGGTCACCGCCCTGGAGCGCCTGGAGGGCGTCAGCGGCTGGCTGCTGGAGCAGGCCAAGACCGATGCCAACGCGGTCGGCGCCGCCGCCGTGGAGTACCTGCACCTGTTCGGCTACGTCGCCTATGCCTACATGTGGGCGCGCATGGCCGCGGTGGCCGAGGCCAAACGCGCCGAGGACGAGGCCTTCTACGGCGGCAAGCTGGCCACTGCGGCCTTCTTCTTCGCCCGCCTGCTGCCGCGCACCCTGAGCCTGGAGGCGAGCATCCGCGCCGGCAGCGCGGCGCTGTATGGGTTGAGCGCCGAACAGTTCTGACAGGCCGCAGAAACAGTTGAGCGTTGGCGCGGTGGGCTGGCAAGCAGACATCGCGCTTTTTTATTCAAGCCGTAGGGTGCACCCTGCGCACCGATAGCAGACACCCGGACGAGAAGACTATGCGCACCCTGACCACCCTCACCGGCAACAGCCAGAAACTCGACGGCGGCGCCATGTTCGGCAACGCCCCCAAAGCCCTGTGGCAACGCTGGATGGCGCCCGACGAACTCAACCGCATCGACCTCGGCTGCCGCGCCCTGCTGGTGCAGGAAGCGGAACGCAATATCCTGGTCGAGACCGGCATCGGCGCCTTCTTCAGCCCGCAGCTGAGAACCCGCTTCGGCGTGCAGGAAGAGCGCCATGTGCTGCTCGACAGCCTGGCCGAACAGGGGCTGGGCGATGCCGACATCGACATCGTCATCCTCACCCACCTGCACTTCGACCACGCCGGCGGCCTGCTCGCCGCCTGGGCCAAGGATCGACCGGCCCGCCTGTTGTTTCCCAACGCGCGCTTCGTCACCGGTCGGCGCCAATGGCAGCGCGCCTGCAACCCGCACGCCCGCGACCGCGCCTCCTATATCCCGGAACTGCTCGAACTGCTGGAGCACAGCGGCCGCCTGGAACTGCTCGATGAGCAGCCGCACTGCGCCCTGCTCGGCCCGGACTGGCGCCTGCACTGGAGCGACGGCCACACCCCTGGGCTGCTGCTGCCGGAAGTGGCCATGCCCGGCGGCCCGGTGCTCTTCCCCAGCGACCTGATCCCCGGCGCGCCCTGGGTGCACCTGCCGATCACCATGGGCTACGACCGCTTTGCCGAAGGCCTGATCGAGGAGAAGGAAGCGCTGCTCGCCGACCTGCTGGCCCGCGCCGGCCGCCTGGTCTTCACCCATGACCCGGCGATTGCCATGGGCCAGATCGTGCGCGATGGCAAAGGCCGCTATGGCCTGGAACAGCAGGTCGCCGAGGTTCGTGCACTGGCCGACTGAGCGGGCGCCGGACGCACGGGGGCATGCCGAATGGGCCGAGATGTGCCAGGCTCTGCACAGTGCAGCCACGCAGAGCCGCCATGGCCAAGCTCAAAGTCTTCTACAACAGCGCCTGCCCAGTGTGCAAAGCCGGCATCGACGGCCAGCGCCGGCGCATGCAGGCCGACGGCAGTTGCCCGGTCGAGTGGATCGACGTGCATCAGCGACCCGGCGCCAGCGCAGAACTGGACACCCCGCTGGAGCAGGTGCGCGAACGCCTCTACCTCAAGGATGAATCCGGACGCATCGCGATCGGCGTGGACGCCTTTGCCGAACTGTTCCAGCGCACCCCTGGCCAGCAGTGGTTGAGCAGACTGCTACAGATTCCCGGCCTGCACCTGCTGGCACGCTGGAGCTACAACCTGTTCGCCCGCGCGCTGTACCGCTGGAACCGCTGGCTGAAGCACTGGTAAACAGCGCCCGCCCAGCCCATACAGCCCAGCGTGCAGACGGCCTTGATCCTTATCCAAAGGCTCTGTAGCCGTTAGGTGTTGTATCACCAGGCGCGAACTGCCTGCGATCCGTAGGAGGCCCGACCTCGGGGCGAGCTTTGGCTATACCGCGAAACGATGGGCAGGCAGCCCTGCGGGCTGCATTCGCCGCGGGGTCGCGTGACCCACATGGATGTGGGAAATGCCGCTAGCCTGTCAGGAACAGGCGCGGCCATCCTACAAGAGAGCGCGCATGCAACACATAATTGGGACATAGCCTATCCAAACAGCACGCGGCAGAACACCCCTTGCCGCCGTCACTCGGCTAGCTACAAGCCGCCGCTGACGCCCAGGTTCAGGCCCAGTTCGCTGGCCAGCGAGAACGGCAGCAACAGGCTGTCCAGCAACGCGCTGGCGGGCAGGTCGAGGCCGGGGTAGCGCGGCGCCTCGGCGCCGAAACGCTGCTGCGCGCAGCAGCCATGGTTCAGCGCATACAGATCCAGGCGGGTGCCGGCGTAGATCAGCGGCGCGCCCGGCTTGGCCGCATCCAGGGTGCGCAGCGTGGCGCAGCCGCTGCTCGACAGTAGGAGCAGCAAGCACGCGGCCCGCACGATTCTGTTACTCATCCGAGCCCCGATGCTGCTCGCCCCAGCGCGGCAGCATGTTCTGGGGCACGCCCAGGCAGTTGAGGATGCGCGCGACGACGAAATCGATCAGGTCGTCGATGCTCTGCGGCTGGTGATAGAAGCCCGGCGCCGCCGGCAGGATCACCGCGCCCAGGTTCGACAGTTTGAGCATGTTCTCCAGGTGGATGCTGGAGAACGGCGCCTCGCGCGGCACCAGGATCAACTGGCGGCGCTCCTTGAGCAGCACATCGGCGGCGCGCTCGATCAGATTGTTGCAAGCGCCGGTGGCAATCGCCGAGAGGGTGCCGGTCGAGCACGGCACCACCACCATGGCGCTCGGCGCAGCGGAGCCGGAGGCCGCCGGGGCCATCCAGTCGTCCTTGCCGTAGACGCGAATCTGCCCCGGCGCGGCGCCGGTGTACTCGCTCAGGAACGCCTGCATGGCCTGGGGTTTGGCCGGCAGGGTGACGTCGGTTTCGGTGGCCAGCACCAGCTGCGCGGCCCTGGAGATCAGGAAGTGCACCTCGCGCTCTTCCTGCACCAGGCAGTCGAGCAGGCGCAGGCCATACTGGGCGCCCGAGGCGCCGGTCATGGCCAAGGTAATACGTTCGGGACCGCTCATCGAAACTCCTCGGACTCGGTGGATAACGCTGCGCGGTTATCCATACAGGGATTGCGTAGGGTGGAAAACGCCGAAGGCTTTTCCACCCTGGGCCGCATCAAGCCAACGCCCCGGCCAGCTTGCCATGCAGGCCGCCGAAGCCGCCGTTGCTCATGATCACCACCTGGGTACCGGGCGCGGCTTCGGCCTTGACCCCGGCGATGATCGCCTCCAGCGAGTCGCAGACCCGGCTCGGCACGGTGGACGAAGCCACGGTCGCGGCCAGATCCCAGCCGAGGCTGGCCGGCGCGTACCAGTACACCGAATCGGCCTGGGCCACCGACTCCGGCAAGCCGGCGCGGTGGGCACCGAGCTTCATCGAATTGGAGCGCGGCTCGACGATGGCGATCAGCTTGGCGGCGCCGATGCGTTTGCGCAGGCCATCGAGGGTGGTGGCAATCGCCGTCGGGTGGTGGGCGAAGTCGTCGAAGATGGTCACGCCGTTGACCTCGGCGACCTTCTCCATGCGCCGCTTGGCGTTGATAAAGCTGCACAGCGCGGCGATGCCTAGTTCCGGCACCACGCCGACATGCCGCGCCGCCGCCAGCACCGCCAGGGCGTTGGCGACGTTATGCTGACCGCTCAGTTGCCAATCGACCACGCCTGCCGTTTTGCCGGCGAAGCTCACCGCGAAGCGCGAACCGTCGTCACTGAGCAGCCGCGCCTGCCATTGGCCGCCCTCCCCCGTGGTCTGCACCGGGGTCCAGCAGCCCATCTCGATTACCCGTTTAAGCGCCGGCTCGCTGGTCGGGTGAATGATCAGGCCGTCACCGGGAATAGTCCGCACCAGGTGATGGAATTGCCGCTCGATGGCCGCCAGATCAGGGAAGATATCCGCGTGGTCGAACTCCAGATTATTCAGGATCGCGGTGCGCGGGCGGTAGTGGACGAACTTGCTGCGCTTGTCGAAGAAGGCGCTGTCGTACTCGTCGGCCTCGACCACGAAGAACGGCGTGCCGCCCAGGCGCGCGGAGATGCCGAAATTCTGCGGCACGCCGCCGATCAGGAAGCCCGGGCTCATGCCGGCGTGCTCCAGCACCCAGGCCAGCATGCTGCTGCTGCTGGTCTTGCCATGGGTGCCGGCCACCGCCAGCACCCAACGGCCCTGCAGCACATGGTCGGCCAACCACTGCGGGCCGCTGACGTAAGGCAGCCCCTGATTGAGCACGTATTCCACCGCCGGATTGCCGCGCGACAGGGCGTTGCCGATCACCACCAGATCCGGCGCCGGGTCGAGTTGCGCGGCGTCATAGCCCTGGGTCAACTCGATGCCCTGGGCTTCCAGCTGGGTGCTCATCGGCGGGTAGACATTGGCGTCGGAACCGGTGACGCGATGGCCCAACTCCTTGGCCAGCACGGCCAGCGAACCCATAAAGGTGCCGCAGATGCCGAGAATATGGATATGCATGGATAACCCCTGAAACAGGCGCTCAGGCCCGGTAAAAACTCGCCGCAGGTTAGCACAGCGGCCAGCGCTTGATCTCGGCGCGCTGCGCCACTCAGACCGGGCGCCGCCAATAAAAGTGCAAGGCACCGAAAAATCAATCAAACGCTTGCTTGGATTGCGCTTTCCAAAAGCATTAGGCAGCATCAGCTCGTCCGCTGGCATAGCTCAGGCAGTGCCAACCCAGCCAATCATCAACGCCGAGGCTCGCCATGCGTATCGTCCCAGCCACTCTGGAGCACCTGGATCTGCTGACCCCGCTGTTCGTCAAATACCGTGAGTTCTACGGCGAACTGCCGTTCCCCGACTCCTCGCGCAAGTTTCTGGAAACCCGTCTGCGCCGCAAGGAGTCGGTGATCTACCTGGCCCTGGCCGACGACGAGGACAAGCTGCTCGGTTTCTGTCAGCTCTACCCCAGCTACTCCTCGCTGGCGCTCAAGCGCGTGTGGATCCTCAACGACATCTACGTCGCCGAAGACGCGCGCCGGCAACTGGTTGCCGACCGCCTGCTGCAAACCGCCAAGAAAATGGCCAAGGAAACCAACGCCGTGCGCATGCGCGTCGCCACCAGCCGCGATAACCAGGTGGCGCAGAAGGTCTACGAGTCGATCGGTTTCGTCGAAGACGAGCAGTTCAAGAGCTACGTGCTGCCCATCAACGACGACTGATCAGGCGGCGCACCCGGCCCCGGCGGCCATCGATAGCGCGGCACGCGGCGCCCCTGGGCAGCACTGCCAAGTACCACGACAGCCTTTGTGCCGCTTCGCGCGGCTTGCCGCATACACAGGCGCCGCTTATGGTGGGCAGCCGTGCAACCCGAGCCCATCAGCCATGTGGTCGTTCCGCGCCTGGCGCCGCCGGCGCATCCTTGCCCGCCATCCGCTAAACCTCTCGACCTGGGCCACGGTGCGTCAGCGCCTGCCGCTGCTCGATGGCCTTAGCGACAGCGAAGAGCAGCGCCTGCGCCAACGCTCCGTGCTGTTCCTGCACGACAAACACCTGAGTGCCCTACCCGGCGTCGAGCTGGACGCCATCGACCGCCTGACCCTGGCGGCGCAGGCCGAACTGCCGCTGCTGCACCTGGCCGACCTCGACTGGTACCAGGGCTTTCATGAAATCGTCCTCTACCCCGACGACTTCGTCAGCCCGCAACGCCACCGCGATGCCAGCGGCGTGGTGCACGAGTGGGAGGGTGAGCACAGCGGCGAAGCCTGGCAACAGGGCCCGGTGATCCTCGCCTGGCCTGGCGTACAGGCCGGCGGCGGCTGGGACGGCTACAACCTGGTGATTCACGAACTGGCGCACAAGCTGGACATGCTCAATGGCGTCGCCAACGGCCTGCCGCCGCTGCACGGCAACATGCGCATCGACGACTGGGCCAGCGCCATGCAAAGCGCCTACGACGCCATGAATGCCCAGCTCGACGCCGACCCGCACAGCACAACCGCCATCGATGCCTACGCCGCGGAAAACCCGGCAGAATTCTTCGCGGTCACCAGCGAGTACTTCTTCAGCGCCCCGGATCTGCTCGCCGACGCCTTTCCCGCCGTCTATGCGCAGCTGGCACTGTTCTACCGGCAAGATCCGCTGGCGCGTCTGCAGCGCTTGCAGGCGGCGCACCCGGACTATCGCACTACACCCAATGACAGCCAGCACGCGACCAATGGCTAGGCACCCCGGCATAGCCAGCGCCGGGGAATATGCCTATAATCGCGCCACTTTTTTAGCCCATCCCGGGAGCCACTCATGAGCTACAGCAAGATTCCAGCAGGTCTAGACCTGCCGAACGACATCTACGTCGCCATCGAAATCCCGGCCAACCACGCGCCGATCAAATACGAAATCGACAAGGACAGCGATTGCCTGTTCGTCGACCGTTTCATGGCCACCCCGATGTTCTACCCGGCCAACTACGGCTACATCCCCAACACCCTGGCCGACGACGGCGACGCCCTCGACGTGCTGGTCGTGACCCCGTACCCGGTCGCGCCAGGCTCGGTGATCCGCGCCCGTCCGGTCGGCGTGCTGCACATGACCGACGAAGCCGGCGGCGACGCCAAGCTGCTTGCCGTGCCCCACGACAAGCTGAGCCAGCTGTATGTCGACGTCAAGGAATACACCGACCTGCCAGCCCTGCTGCTCGAGCAGATCAAGCACTTCTTCGAGAACTACAAGGATCTCGAGAAAGGCAAGTGGGTCAAGGTCGAAGGCTGGGGCAACGCCGACGCGGCCCGCGCCGAAATCACCAAGGCAGTGGCGGCTTACCAAAAATAAGCTGGCACCACCCCCTGAAAACCGGCCACAAGCCGGTTTTTTTTGCTCTGCAAATGCCGATCCGCCAAGGCGCGCGCTGCAAGCGGCTGCTACTCTTGCTCAACAAAATACCCGACTTCTTCCCTCGGCTATATGCAAAATCCAGTCGATGGTTTCGGTGCCGCATCGGCGCATAGCAACCACCCCGCCGAGCAGGTCAGCCAGCCGGAGGAAAATACCTGACCGCAACCATGTCAGGACGTAATCGGGATGTATGATGCGCCTCAGGCCCAGCAGCGCCCGCTTGCCACACCCCGACCAGCCGTTATGACCCTTGCTGTTGCCTCATATGATTTCACCGCCAACGAGGCATCCCGGATGTTAGAAGACAACAGCGAAAATCTGGTATTCGAAATATTCCCCTGGAACCGGAATTTCGAAACGGGCATCGACTTGATCGACCAGCAACATAAAACGCTGGTGGAGATTCTTAACCGGCTGGCCCGGCACTTTGCCTGCAACCCCCCGGAGCTGGGCTGCAATCGGGTACTCGATGAGCTGCTGGACTATGCGGCGTTTCACTTCGAGGAGGAAGAGCAGATATGGCGCCATGCCCTCTCCGACAGCCGACAGACACAAGATCACCACGACACTCATCAATTGTTTTTTGCCCAGATCCGGGAATTCCAGGGCCGCCAAGCTCCGCGAGAGGAGGTCTTGACGGCGCTGTTCAAATACCTCACCCGCTGGCTGGCGTTTCATATTCTGGATTCGGATCGCAAGATGGCCCTGACGGTGCAAGCCGTTGAGGGCGGAGACACTCTGGAACAGGCCAAAGTCTGGGCTGACAAGCAGCTCAACAGTTCCGCCTCCATTCTGGTTGCTGGCTTGCTGGACATCTACGGCAAGCTCTCGGCCCTGGCCATCCAGCTTATGCGTGAACAAAACGCACGCTTGAGAGTTGAAGAAGAACTGACCCGCGTGCAGCAGCAGCACATCCGCCAGGCCTTGGAAGAGCAGGCCAGCGATTACCAGCAACAACTGGAGTTCCTGGCCTACTACGATCCCTTGACTGGCCTGATGAACCGCAACGGCATCATTCGCGAAATCAAGACAACCCTGCAACGCGACTGTTCGGTCGAGGGTGAGGGCGCGCTGATCTCGCTGGATCTGGATAACTTCTACGAGGTGAATGCGCGCTTTGGCGAAGAGGCCGCGGATCGTTATCTTGGTCTGCTCGGTCGCCGCTGGCTCGATGCGCTGTACCCGGGCGGAGCACTGGCGCGGGTCAGTGGCGATGAATTCGTGGTGCTGCTCAAGGACGGCGAACAGGTGCACGCACAGCTGGAGGCGCTACGCCTGACCGCTGGGCAGGCCTGCGACCTGGGCGGCCAAGCGGTAACGAGCAGTTTCACCGCAGGAGTCGTGCTGTTTCTGCACGACAGCGCCAACGATGCCGACACCCTGTTGCGCCAGGCAGACCAGACCCTGTTCCACGCCAAGCAGGAGGCCAGGGGCAGTTGGTTATTTCTCGAGGCGGGTGAGCAACGCCAATACCGATTCAGGCAGAAGCGGCTGGAAGAGCTGCAACAGGCGTTGCACAACGACCAGTTCCGACTTTACTACCAACCCAAGGTCGACCTGTGCAGCGGCGAGCTGATTGGCCTGGAAGCCCTGATTCGCTGGCAGCACCCGGAACAGGGCTTGCTCCAGCCGGGTGACTTCCTGCCCTCGATCGAGCATCACCTGATCATTGTCGATATCGGTGAGTGGGTGATCGAGGCGGCGCTGCAGGAGATGCGCCGCTGGGATGGGCAGGGACTGCGGCTAAACGTGAGTGTCAATATTGCCGCACTGCAGCTGCTCCACCCCGCATTCGTCAGGCGCTTACAGGCCATTCTTGCGCGCTTCCCCGATATCGCCCCGCAACGACTGGACATTGAAATCCTGGAAACAGCCACCCTCGGCGACCTGGACAAGGCCACCGAGGTTATTTTGCAATGCGAGGCGCTGGGCGTCAGTTTCTCCCTGGACGATTTTGGCACCGGCTATTCGTCCCTTTCCTACTTGAAGCAACTGCCCGTACAAACCTTGAAAATTGACCAAGGCTTTGTCCTGGATTCACTGCAGGATAATGGCAACATTTCCATTCTGCGCGCCATTATCGGCCTGTCCAGGGCATTCAATCGCAACCTGGTGGCCGAAGGCGTGGAAACGGTACGCCACGGCGAAGTGCTGATCGGTCTTGGCTGCACGGTGGCGCAGGGTTACGCCATCGCCAAGCCAATGCCGGCAGCAGCGCTCATCGAATGGAAACGCACCTGGAAACCCCATCCACGCTGGCTGGCAGCAAGCTTGCAAGCTTGAGTGCGCCTGGCTCGCAGGCGCCCCACCCCGGCCGCCCTTAGCCGCTGGCCAGCAAGATGCGCTCGGGCATGCTATCGGCGGCATAAAGATCGCCCTGGACGACCCCGGCGTGGCGCATTTTCATTTCGATAAAGTCGATGGGCTGCATCTTCTGCCCGGTCCATTTGGGCGCAATCAATTCATCCCAACGGCTGGCGACCGCGGCCAGGCGCTGCACGGCGACAGTGGGCGACAGGTGGCGCAAGAACAGGATGACCTTGTCGGCATAGGCATCGAGTTCGTCGGGCACAAACTCACCGCGCCGATACATCTCCGCCAGCGGCGTGTTGGTCAGCACATGCAGGTTGTGCAGCTTCACATTGGAAATCGGCAAGTTATTAATAATCCGCGCCGTCTCGATTAGTCGCTGTGGCGTCTCGCCAGGCATGCCGAAAATCAAATGCACGCCAATATCCACATGGCTGTGCCGGGCCAGCGCACAAACCGCCTCGATGTTCTTTTCTGCGCTGTGGCCGCGCTTGAGAAACTCCAACTGGTCGTTGAAGAAACTCTGGGCGCCAAGCTCCACCATGACATAGCTGCGCTGGCTCATTTCCTCCAGCAGCGGGAATATCCGTCGCGGCAGGCAATCGGGACGGGTTCCCACCACCAGGCCATCGACATAGTCTTCCGCCAGCGCCGTTTCGAAACGCTGGCGGAGAATTTCTACTTTATCCAGGGTGTTGGTATAGGACTGGAAATACACCAGAAAACGCTGACTCTTGAGCCGGCGGCTGACCAGGCTCTTGTTGAAGCGGATCTGCTCCAGCAAGCCACGATCCTTTTCCAGGGGATAAGCGGCCGAGCCCCATTCGTCGCAAAAGATGCAGGGGTCTATTGCATTAGCCGAGCTGCGATTGGGACAGGTTTCGGCAACGCTCACCGAGATCTTGGCCACCCGTTCCCCGAAGCGCCGGCGAAAATACTGGCTGATGGGGTAATAACGCCGCCCCTGCCACGGGGTCTCTGTACTCATCGGAATAACGCCTCCTCAACGACTTGATTGACGGCGCAACCGCCAAGACTCACCCGGTTATCCCTGCACAGCAGACTCGAAGTTCCGCGCCGGGCGGACGTGCCGCGCCGAAGCTTCTCGCCAGGCGCTGCAGCATGGCGATTGCCTCGCGTTTGTCGATGACCTCGGTCACGAACGGCGCCATGCGCTCAGCCGCCGATCCGCCGCCGTGCCGAATAGCGCGGCGCGCACCATTGCCTGATCGGCCAGACGGCTACCCGCTTGGCCGCCGTCGGCGACCTGCGTAAGCTGTGTTCTTTTGTGCGAAGCACGCCATGAGTCCACCCGACATCCTGCTGCTGATCCTCGCCGGCTGCGCCGCCGGCGGCATGAATGCCCTGGCCGGCGGCGGTACCTTTTTCTCCTTTCCGGCCCTGCTCGCGGCCGGCCTGCCACCGGTCACCGCCAACGCCACCAATGCCGTGGCCCTATGGCCGGCCAGCCTGGCCGGTGCCTGGGCGGCACGCGCCTCGTTGCGCCCACTGGGCCGCTATCTGCTGCCGTTGCTGTGGGCCGGCTTATGCGGCGGCCTGCTCGGCGGCCTGCTGCTGCTGACCGGCGGCGACGACGTGTTCGCCAATCTGATCCCCTGGCTGCTGCTGGCCGCCACCGTGCTGTTTGCCGCCAGCCCCTGGCTCAGCCGCTGGCTGGCCGCACGCCGCGCCGAGGCCGCGCAACCGCCGCACAACAAGCTGTCGCTCGCCGCGCATATCGGCGTATCGGTCTACGGCGGCTATTTCGGCGCCGGCATGGGCATCCTGCAACTGGCGGCGTTTGCCATCGAGGGCCACCCCCTGGCCCGCGCCAATGCCCTGAAAAACCTGATTTCGGCGGTGATCTACAGCGTCGCCAGCCTCACCTTTATCGTCGCCGGGCGGGTCAGCTGGTACGAGCTGGCGATCCTGCTGGCCGGCGCGACCCTCGGCGGCTATGCCGGCGGCGCCCTGGGCCAACGCTTGCCGCCAGCGCTGCTGCGCGCCTTGGTCATTCTGGTGGGGGCCAGCATGACCCTCTACTATTTTTGGGCGACCTATTTCGCGGGCCAAAGGTGATCCGCGGCGCGCATCAATTTGCCCGCGCGGCATGGCTCTGCTAGTGTCGCGCCGGTTGTGAACCCCGCCAGAGAATACCCGCCATGGCCCGTAAAAAAGCCTCGCTCGACTTCGAGCAGTCCCTCACCGACTTGCAAAACCTGGTCGAACGCCTGGAGAACGGCGAGCTGTCGCTGGAAGACTCGCTGAGCGCCTTCGAGCAGGGTATCCGCCTGACTCGCGACTGCCAGGCCGCCCTGGCTCAGGCCGAGCAGAAGGTGCAAATTCTGATGGAGCGCGACGGCGAGCTGGAGGAAGCCCCCTTCGACGCGGATCGACAGGCATGATCGCGACCTACCAGACGCAGTGCCAAGGCCGCGTCGATACGGCGCTGGAAAGCCTGTTCGAAGCCCCGCACAGCGAACTGCAGCGGCTCTACCAGGCCATGCGTTACAGCGTGTTCAACGGCGGCAAGCGCGTGCGCCCGTTGCTGGTCTACGCCGCCTGCGAAGCCCTTGGCGGCGAGCCGGCGCACGCCGATGCTGCGGCCTGCGCGGTCGAGCTGATCCACGCCTACTCGCTGGTACACGATGATTTGCCGGCGATGGACGACGACGACCTGCGGCGCGGCCAACCCACCACCCACAAGGCCTTCGACGAAGCCTGCGCCATTCTCGCCGGTGACGGCCTGCAAAGCCTGGCCTTCGAGGTGCTCGCCGATGCCCGGCGCAACCCACAGAGCGCCGAACTGCGCCTGCAAATGATCGTCAGCCTGACCCAGGCCGCGGGCCCCGCGGGCATGGTCGGCGGCCAGGCCATCGACCTCGGCTCGGTCGGCCACAAACTCGATCAGGCGGCGCTGGAAACCATGCACCGACACAAGACCGGCGCCCTGATCGAAGCCAGCGTGCGCCTCGGCGCCCTGGCCAGCGCCCGGGCCGACGCGCGCACCCTGAAAGCCCTGCACCACTACGCGCGCGCCATCGGCCTGGCGTTCCAGGTGCAGGACGACATCCTCGACGTGGAAAGCGACACCGCCACCCTGGGCAAGACCCAAGGCAAGGATCAGGCCCACGACAAACCGACCTACCCGGCCCTGCTCGGCCTGGAAGCGGCCAAGGCCTACGCCCTGGAGCTGCGCGACCAGGCCCTGCATGCCCTGCGCCCCTTCGACCAGGCCGCCGAACCGCTGCGCGAGCTGGCCCGCTATATAGTCGAACGGCAACACTGACCCGAAGGCTCGAAACCCGCGCCTGGCATCTGCGCGGACTGATTGCGCCGCCAAAACCGGCACCGTCTAATGGCAAGAAGCGTTGCATCGATAGCGGCTAGAGCGCCAGCGCAAGCCAGCAGCCAGCAGCGGCAACAACCCGGCACCTGGCTTGTCGCTTATGGCTTGCGCCTGCTTTCAGGTAAACTGCCGCATCTTTTGCCCCTATAACGATCAGCCCGATGCCGACGACCTTCCAAGAGATTCCCCGCCAACGTCCGTTGACGCCTTTGCTCGACCGCGCCAACACGCCGGATCAGCTGCGCCGCCTGGGCGAGGCCGAGCTGGAGACCCTGGCCGACGAACTGCGCCAGTACCTGCTCTACACGGTCGGCCAGACCGGCGGACATTTCGGCGCGGGCCTCGGCGTGATCGAGCTGACCGTGGCCCTGCATTACGTCTTCGACACCCCGGACGACCGCCTGGTATGGGATGTCGGCCACCAGGCCTATCCGCACAAGATCCTCACCGGCCGCCGCGAGCGCATGCATAGCCTGCGGCAGAAGGACGGGATCGCCGCCTTTCCGCGCCGCTCCGAAAGCGAGTACGACACCTTCGGCGTCGGCCACTCCAGCACCAGCATCGGCGCCGCCCTGGGCATGGCCATCGCCGCGCGCCTGCAAGGCAGCCAGCGCAAGAGCGTGGCGGTGATCGGCGACGGCGCGCTGACCGCCGGCATGGCGTTCGAGGCGCTGAATCACGCCTCCGACGTCAATGCCAACATGCTGGTGATCCTCAACGACAACGACATGTCGATCTCGCAGAATGTCGGCGGCCTGTCCAACTACCTGGCCAAGATTCTCTCCAGCCGCACCTACGCGAGCATGCGCGAGGGCAGCAAGAAGGTACTCTCGCGCCTGCCCGGCGCCTGGGAGATCGCGCGCAAGACCGAGGAGCACGCCAAAGGCATGCTGGTTCCCGGCACCCTGTTCGAGGAACTGGGCTGGAACTATATCGGCCCGATCGACGGCCACGACCTGCCGACCCTGCTGGCGACGCTGCGCAATATGCGCGACCTCGACGGCCCGCAATTCCTCCATGTGATCACCAAGAAGGGCAAAGGCTTCGCCCCCGCCGAAGCCGACCCTATCGGCTACCACGCGATCACCAAGCTGGAGCCGATCGACGCCAAGGTCGCCCCGAAGAAGAGCGCTGGCCCCAAGTACTCCAGCGTATTCGGCCAGTGGCTGTGCGACATGGCCGCCCAGGATCGGCGCCTGGTCGGCATTACCCCGGCGATGAAGGAAGGCTCGGATCTGGTGGCCTTCAGCGAACGCTACCCCGAGCGCTACTTCGACGTGGCCATCGCCGAGCAGCACGCGGTGACCCTGGCCGCCGGCATGGCCTGCGACGGCGTCAAGCCGGTGGTGGCGATCTACTCGACCTTCCTCCAGCGCGCCTATGACCAGTTGATCCACGACGTCGCGGTGCAGCACCTCGACGTGCTGTTCGCCATCGACCGTGCCGGCCTGGTCGGCGAGGACGGCCCGACCCACGCCGGCAGCTTCGACCTCGCCTACCTGCGCTGCATCCCCGACATGCTGGTGATGACGCCCAGCGACGAGAACGAACTGCGCCACATGCTCACCACCGGTTACCTGTTCGACGGCCCGGCGGCGGTGCGCTACCCGCGCGGCAGCGGCCCGAACGCGCCAATCGAAACCAGCCTGACGCCGCTGCCGATCGGCAAGGGCGTGCTTCGCCGCGCCGGCAAACACACCGCCCTGCTGGTATTCGGCGTGCAGCTGGCCGAAGCGCTGAAAGTCGGCGAAACCCTGGACGCCACGGTGGTCGACATGCGCTTCGTCAAACCCCTGGACGAAGCCCTGGTGCGCCAGCTGGCCGCCAGCCACGAGCTGCTGGTCAGCATCGAAGAAAACAGCCTGATGGGCGGTGCCGGCAGCGCGGTCAGCGAGTTCCTCGCCCGCGAGAACATCCTCAAGCCGATGCTGCACCTGGGCCTGCCGGACTACTACGTCGAGCACGCCAAGCCGGCGCAGATGCTCGCCGAATGCGGCCTGGACGCCGCGGGTATCGAGGCGGCGGTGCGCCAGCGTCTGTCGCTGCTGGAGACGATCCAGGCGTAGGAGCGACCGGCTCCCGGGCCTGCGTACTGGACTGCTTGTGCTTTTATCCCGCCATACCTTATGGTGCGCGGCGTTTTACCTGTTCGAGGTCGCGGCCATACCAGCCGCGTGAAAAGGGAAGCAGGTGCGTGGCCGTCGACTCGACAGCCGCAACGCCTGCGCTGCCCCCGCAACGGTAACCGACAGCGTCCGACCAGCACGGCCAGGGCGCAGGCTTTCTCGACACGCCACTGGGTTCGCCCGGGAAGGAGAGAAAAGCATCAGTCGGCAGCCCGGAGACCTGCCTCGACGCAATCTGACTGGTGTTGCGGAGGGCATCACCGTCAAGCGCTGGCCGCCTGCCGCTTGCCCGTGCTTGTCCCTGCCCTCCTCAAAAGTTTTCTGCCTTTTGAGGATTTATCGATGAAACTATCCCCCCTTGCCCTCGCCGTGGCACTGCTGCCCGTGGCGGCCCATGCCGAACAGTCGAGCAGCTATCAGGACGCCCTGGAACTCCCTGCCCTGGTGATCACCTCCGGTCGCCAGGTCGAAACGCGCCAGCAGGCCACCGCCGCCACTTCGGTATTCACCCGCAAGGATATCGAGAGGCTGCAAGTGCGCAGCGTGGCCGAGCTGCTCGAACGCGTCCCGGGTGTCAGCGTCAGCCGTACCGGCGGCACCGGCAGCCAAACCGGCCTGTTCGTACGCGGCACCTCGTCCGCGCAAACCCTGGTACTGGTAGACGGCCAACGTATTGCCGCCTCTTCCAGTGGCACCAGCAGCCTGGAATTTCTCAGCCCGGAACAGATCGAACGAGTCGAAGTGGTGCGTGGCGCGCGCTCGGCACTCTATGGCTCGGATGCCATCGGTGGCGTGGTGCAGATATTCACCCGCCAAGGCAGCGGTGACGGTCTCAAGCCTTATGTTCGCCTCGGCGCAGGCAGCAACCAGACCTTCGAGCGCAGCCTCGGCCTGTCCGGCGGCGACGCGCAAACCCGCTTCAACCTGGGCGCCGCGCTCGATGAGACCCAGGGCATCGATGCGACACGCGACAGCTTCGGCGCCAACGGCGACGACGATGCCTACCGTAATCGTTCGCTCAGCCTGAACCTGTCGCACCGCGTCAATGACGACCTGAAGATCGGCTTCAGCGCCCTCGATCAGCGCGGCCAAGCCGAGTTCGAGGATCTCTTCAGCACCTCATTGCCCACCACCGATTTTCAGCTCAGCAGCCTGTCGGGCTTTATCGACGCCAACCTCAGCGAGGCTTGGAATAGCCGCCTGGAAGCGGGCCATAGCGAAGACAAACGCGACACCGGCAACGATCAAGCACAAGCCAGCGCCGATGCTTTCTACAGTTTCAACACCTACCGCGACTCGGCCAGCTGGCTGAACACCCTGGCCCTGAGCGACCGTCAACAGGTACTGCTGGGCGCCGACTGGTATGAGGATCGTCTGCGCGGCAGCACTGACTTCGTCGAAGACTCGCGCTGGAACCAGGCGGGTTTTATCCAACACCGCTACAACGGGGATGACTTCTCAACCGAACTGGGTCTGCGCCATGACAAGAACCAGCAGTTCGGTAGCGAAAACACCTGGAACGCCGCCTTGACGGTGCCGTTCAACGACGACAACGATTTGATCTTGTCGTACAGCGAAGGCTTCCGCGCGCCGACCTTCAACGACCTGTACTACCCCGACTTCTGTTTTGGCGGCTTTTGCTTCCCGAGCGCCAACCCCGATCTCAAGCCAGAAACCTCGAAAAGCTACGAAGCCCAGTGGCGTAGCCGCTTTAGCGAACACGCTGCCCTGGAGCTGTCGCTGTACCGCATCGACCTGAACGACGCCATTGTCCTCGACCAGAACTTCATTCCGCAGAACGTCCAGACCGCCCGAATCAACGGCTTCGAAGCGGCCCTCAAACAGGAGCTGTTCGGCTGGCAGGGCAACCTGGCGCTCGCCCTGATCGACCCGCGGGATCGCGACACTGGCCACACCTTGGCTCGGCGCGCCAAACGCACGCTGAGTCTGGATCTGGATCGACAGTTCGGTGAGTTTGCTGTCGGCACCAGTTGGCGCGCAGTCAGCGGTCGCTATGACGATGCCGATAACGATACGGAACTGGGTGGCTATGGTTTGCTCAGCCTGCGCGGCAAGTGGCAAGCCAGCCAGGAAGTGGCCTTCGACTTGAAGTTGAACAACCTCTTCGACAAGGACTATGCCGAGGCAACCTACAGCACAAGCAACGGACGCTTTGGCTATAACACCGAAGGCCGCACCGCACTGTTTGCCGTGACCTGGACGCCGTCGCTGTAACCACCTGTGCAGCAAGCCCCACAAGCGACAAGACCCCGCCTAGGCGGGGTCTTGTCCATGCAGAGGTTTACTGCGCCTCGACCAGCAGGGCGCACCGGCAGGCGCCGAGACGGATCATCGGCCGAGCTGGCGGGGAATACGGTAGAGGTAGCACAGCACCGCACTGGACAGCGCCAGGAGCATCAGCGGGATCGCCTCCAGCCCGGCGAACACCGCGATGGCGGCAATCCAGGCCGGCAGGCCGGCGCCGAGCAGGGCCAGTCGACGGCGAGCGGCCAAGGCCAGCCAGGCGGTCGACTCGGTGGGGGTGTCGAGGGCCTTTTCGGTGGCGATCAAGGCGTGCTTGTAAGCATGAAACAGCGGCAGGCTGACGAACATCGAGGCCAACCCGGCGAGGAACAAGGGCATGGCCAGCGCCGTCAGTTGCCGATCGGCACCAAACAGCAGGTTGAGCATCGACAGCGGCGCCAGGGTCAGCGCCAGTTGCCACCACCAGGCCAGCGCCAGACGACGGCGCAGGTTGCCGCGGGTCACAGGCTTTCCTCGACCTCGCCTTGATGCAAGCTGCCGAGCATGTGCCCGAGCTTGCCGGCCTTGGTCGCCAGGTACTTCTTGTTGTGCGGGTTATGGTCGATCTGCAGCGGCACGCGGGTCGCCACGTTGATGCCCATATCGCCCAGCGCCTTGACCTTGCGCGGGTTGTTGGTCATCAGCTTGAGGGCTTTGATGTGCAGGTGTTCGAGCATCGGCAGGCAGATCGCGTATTCGCGCTGATCGGCACCAAAGCCCAGGAGTTCGTTGGCCTCCACCGTATCGGCACCGCCATCTTGCAGTTCGTAGGCGCGGATCTTGTTCAGCAGACCGATGCCGCGACCTTCCTGACGCAGATAGAGCAATACGCCACGCCCCTCGGCGGCAATCGCGCGCAACGCGGCTTCGAGCTGGAAGCCGCAGTCGCAGCGCAGGCTGAACAGGGCATCGCCGGTCAGGCACTCGGAATGCAGACGCCCCAGCACCGGCTCGCCATCGGCCACATCGCCAAAGGTCAGCGCGACATGCTCCTTGCCCGTGGCCGTTTCGAGAAAGCCATGCATGGTAAACACCCCGAACGGGGTAGGCAGCTGGGAGGCGGCGACGAACACGACAGACACCGGATGCTCCTAAAAAATGAGGGCTGGAAATTGACGAGGGCGCATTGTAACAGCAGCCCCGGCCGGCGGGTCAGCCTGAATTAGCGATGATAAGGATCGGCAAGTTGCCGCCCGCAAGCCAAGCGCATGCAACCAGACGGGTACGGGAAGCTTACCGCGGAGCTCAGCGCCGGTGAAAATAGCGAGCGCCGTCGCGAGGCTGTCTGCAGGCGTGCGCGGCAAGGCGAGCGTTGCTGCACCGCCGTTCAGTACTTCGACTCCAGCACCAACAGATCCTGCTCGACACGCCAGCCGACCCGACTGAGGAAGCTCATGCCCAGCAGCGCTTCGGTGGGCGAGCCACCCTCCAGCACCACCGCCTCGACGCCCAGCACTTCCAGGCTACCGATCTTGACGCTGTTGAGATTGATGCGCCAGCCACGCACCGTGCCGCTGGCAGTGCTGACCTGCAGCGGCCGGCCGACCACGCGATAATCGATGCCCAGACGTCGAGCGTGACCATCGTTGAGGGCGACCGAGGTGGCCCCGGTGTCGACCAGAAACTGCACCGAATGGCCGTCCACCGAACCGGCGACCCAATAATGCCCGCCAATGCCCTTGGCAATGCTCAGCTGGCGCTTGCTCGGCTCGGCAAACCCCGCGTTGTATTCCCGGCTGAGGCTATAGGCGCGTTCCACGCCATCCACTCGCAGTACGGCGCCGCGACTGTCGGCGCTGACCACCACCACCCCACCGGGGCCGGTCTGGCCGACCTTCACCAGCTTGCGCTGGCCGTCGACATTGAGCACCGCGGCCCCCGGGAACAGGCCGACCACTAACACCTGGGACGCCGCCCAGCTCAGCCCGCAGGCCAGCAGCAGCGCAGCGGCAGTCAACAATCTCAATCCACCCATCAGGCTCTCACAATCGGTTAATCGAAGGGATAGGGCTGTTGCCAGCGCTCGAACAGCGGGCGCAAGCGCTGCAATTGAACCAGCTCCGTCATGCGCCGATCGTACACCTGGGCCAACGCCCGGCCACGCGGGTTATCGGCAAACCCCAGATACAGCGGCAGACGGGTCAGAGCGGTAATCCGGTAGCGCGCCGGGTCGCTGGCGGCAGCGAGCAGCTCGTCGACCTCATCGCGCGCATCGATATAAAAATCCGTGCGGCCAAGATTCAGCATATTGAGGATATCGCTTTGTCGTTGGACTTCCCGGAAGCGCGTCAAATTCGGCAGATAGCGCTGATATTCATAGCCACGCACCCACACCAGGCGGAACTCGCCGAGCGTCGCCAAGGTTGGCACCGGCTGTTCGACCGAGCCCAGCGCACTGATTGGGTCGCTGTCGTAATGCCAGCGCGGGTACAGCACCCCCTCGTCCACCTCATTGTGGTAGGAGCCGACCCAGGCATCGGCCTCGCCGCGCTGCACCAGGCCAATCGAGCGGGTATAGGGTACGCTCTGGATCACCAGTTTGATGCCTTCCGGCTCGAACACCTGGCGCAGGATATCCCACGCCAGGCCCGTGCCGTCGGCCTGGGTATGATCCTTCCAGACGTCGCTGGCCAGGCGGATATCCTGCGGCAGCACCGCCTCGGCATAAGCCACGGAGCAACTCAACACGGCCAGCAGGGCCGCCAGCCCCCAGCCCATGATCGATCTCGGCACGCTTAGAACCCCACCCCCGCGGCCAGGCCATTGGCCCAGCCCCACACAACCGCCTGCATGGCCAGCCAGGCGAATACCCCGGCCAGCACATCGTCGAGCATGATGCCGACGCCGCCATGCACGTGGCGGTCGATCCAGCTGATCGGCCAGGGTTTGAGGATGTCGAACAGGCGGAACATCAGAAAGCCCACCAGCAGCCAGCCCCAACCCTCCGGCACCAGCCACAGGGTGATCCACATGCCGACCATTTCGTCCCAGACGATGCCTGCATGGTCATGCACACGCAGGTCTTCGGCCACCTTGCCGCACAGCCAGAAGCCGAACAGCATGGTGACCCCGAGCATCAGCCAGTAGCCCCAGTCCGGCAGCATCTGCCACAGCGGGATAAACGGCAGCGCCACCAGCGAACCCCAGGTGCCAGGCGCCTTGGGCAAGGCGCCCGAGCCAAAACCAAAGGCGATGAAATGCCACGGATTGCGCCATACCGATGGCGGCACGCTTAGCGGTTCAGTCACCGTCACTCCCAAAATGTTGATAGCCCCGCGCCTGCGGCGTGATGCGTTGACCAGATTGATCCAGCAGCGCTACGCCGGCTCCGGCTTCGACGCGACCAATCACATGAACCGGCCAGCCCTGCGCCTGCAAGCCGGCGAGATGCTCGGCCGGCAGGGTAAAGGCCAGCAGGTAATCGTCGCCTCCGCTCAGCGCGCAGTCGCGCGCGCCGCTGGCACCGAGCAAGGCCAGCAGCGCAGGCGACAGCGGCAGGCGCGCCTGCTCGATCAGCAACGCCACGCCCGAGGCTGCGGCGATATGCCCGCAGTCGGCCAGCAGGCCATCGGAAATATCCAGCGCCGCCGTGGCCTTGCCGCGCAGCGCCTGGCCCAGGGCCAGTTGCGGTCGCGGCGACCAGTAGCGCGCCAGCAAGGGTTCGGCAATCGGCGCCGGCGCCTGCCGCTGACCGAGCACCAGCGGCAAGGCGCCGGCGCCATCGCCCAGCTCGCCGCCGACGCAGAGCAAATCGCCGACCCGGGCACCCGCGCGGGTCAAAGCCAACCCCTGCGGCACCCGGCCGAACACGGTCAGGGTCAGGCTCAGCGGCCCGCGCGAGGTATCGCCGCCGATCAGGCGCACGGCGCAGTCCTGTGCCATCCGATCGAGGCCGTGGGCGAAGGCTTGCAGCCAGGCCGGTTCGGCGCGGGGCAGGGTCAAGGCCAGGGTGAAGCCGATGGGGGTCGCGCCCATGGCGGCCAGATCGCTGACCGACACGCCCAGGGCACGCTGAGCCAACAGAAAAGCATCGGCTGAATCGGGAAAATGCACCCCGCCCACCAGGGTGTCGGTGGAGACCGCCAGCTGTTCGCCAGGTGGCAGTTCCAGCAGGGCGCAGTCGTCGCCAATGCCCAGCGCCACGCCTGCGCCAACCTGCGCACAGGACGCCGCGGCGAAGTATTGACGAATCAGTTCGAACTCACCCAAAGACGGCAACTCCTGACAGGTGCAATGCCCGCTGCAGCGAATCGCCAGCGGCGGCCAGGCTGATGCCCGGCACCCGCAACCCGCAGCAGCGCGTCAAGAGGACATCAGCGCCGGTTGGCGCGGACTTCGTCGGCTCGCAGGCGCGGCGCCAGCTTGTCCAGCACGCCATTGACGAACTTGTGCCCGTCGGTGGCGCCGAACACCTTGGCCAGCTCGATGCCTTCGTTGATCACCACGCGATAGGGCACATCGAGGCGGTTCTTCAGCTCGTAGGTGGACAGCCGCAGAATCGACAGCTCGACCGGATCGATCTCCGCGATCGGGCGATCCAACAGGATCTCGAAGGCGCCGTCGATCTCGCTCTTCTGCCGCGGCACGCCGTGCAGGATCTCGTGGAAGTAGGCACCGTCGACCGTGCTGAAATCGTTATCGACGCGGAACTGCGCTTCGATCTCGTTCAGTTGCTGGCCAGCCATGTGCCAGGAATACAGCGCCTGCATGGCCAGGGTGCGCGCCTGACGGCGGGCCAGGGTCTTGCCGCTCGGCGCTTTCGGGCCTTTGCCCGACTGCGGCTTGGGCTGGTTACCGTCGTTCTGGCTCACTTGGCCTCCAACTGCGCCAGCAGGCTGACCATTTCCAGGGCGGACAGTGCAGCTTCCGCACCCTTGTTGCCGGCCTTGGTGCCGGAACGCTCGATGGCTTGCTCGATGGAGTCGACGGTGAGTACGCCGAAGGCCACCGGTACGCCGAACTCCATGGACACCTGGGCCAGACCCTTGGTGCATTCGCCCGCCACGTACTCGAAATGCGGGGTGCCGCCACGGATCACCGCACCCAGGGCGATGATCGCGTCGAACTCGCTGCGCTGCGCGATTTTTTGCGCCACCAGCGGAATTTCGAAGGCGCCCGGGGCGCGGATGATGGTGATGTCGCTTTCGCTCACACCGTGGCGAACCAGGGTGTCAACGGCGCCGCTTACCAGGCTTTCGACAACGAAGCTGTTGAAGCGGCCGACCACCAGGGCGAAGCGGCCCTTGGGGGCAATGAAAGTACCTTCGATGGTCTTCAGGGTCATAGCGGGTCTCGTCTATTTAAAGAGCCAGGCCGCAGTTAGCGGCCACTGGGATTATTCAGAGGGCAGGTATTCTACAACTTCCAGATCGAAACCGGATATTGCATTGAACTTCATCGGTGAGCTCATCAGGCGCATCTTGCGCACCCCGAGGTCACGCAGGATCTGCGAACCGGCACCGACAGTACTGTAGGTGGCCGGGTTGGCCACTTTCGTCTCGCCGCCCAACTGGCGCTCCAGGTGCGCCAGCAAGTCCGGCCCGGTCAGCGGGTTGCCCAACAGCAGCACCACACCGCTGCCATCCTGGGCGACTCGCGCCATCGCCTCACGCAGACTCCAGCGGCCGGGCTGCTTGACCATGAACAGGTCGCGCAGCGGATCCATGTTGTGCACCCGCACCAGCGTCGGCTCCTCGGCACAGATGGCGCCCAGGGTCAACGCCATGTGCACATCGTTCTCCACCGAATCGCGGTAGGTCACCAGGTTGAACTGGCCCAGCTCGCTGTCGAGGAGTTGCTCGCTGACGCGCTCGACGGTGCGTTCGTGAATCAGCCGGTAGTGGATCAGATCGGCGATGGTGCCGATCTTGATCCCGTGTTCCTTGGCGAATTCTTCCAGCTCGGGACGCCGGGCCATGGTGCCGTCATCGTTCATGATTTCGCAGATCACCCCGCTCGGCTCGAAGCCACCCATGCGCGCCAGGTCGCAGGCCGCCTCGGTGTGCCCGGCACGGGCCAGCACGCCACCGGGCTGGGCCATCAGCGGGAAGATATGGCCGGGGCTGACGATGTCGTCGGCGACGGCATTTTTGGCCGCGGCGGCCTGCACGGTGCACGCGCGGTCGGCCGCGGAAATGCCGGTGGTGACGCCAACGGCGGCCTCGATCGAGACGGTGAACTTGGTGCCGAAACCGGAACCGTTGCGCGGCGACATCAGCGGCAGCTTGAGGGTTTCGCAGCGCTCGCGGGTCATCGGCATGCAGATCAGGCCACGGGCGAAGCGCGCCATGAAGTTGATGTGCTCGGCGCTGACGCACTCGGAGGCGATGATCAGGTCGCCCTCGTTCTCGCGATCCTCGTCGTCCATGAGGATGACCATCTTGCCGGCGCGGATGTCTTCAACCAGTTCTTCGATGCTGTTAAGAGCCATGGTGGCAATTCCTTAATTCTTCAGGTAGCCGTGTTCGGCCAGAAAACTTTCCGTCAGGCCCGAGGCGTTTGGCTCGGCGGCTTTGTCGCCGAGCAGCAGCCGCTCCAGATAACGCGCCAGCAGGTCGACTTCGAGGTTGACCTGCCGGCCGGGGCGATAGTCGACCATGATGGTCTGCGCCAGGGTGTGCGGCACTATGGTCAGCTCGAATTCGGCGCCGTTCACCGAGTTGACGGTCAGGCTGGTGCCGTCGACGGTGATCGAACCTTTGTGGGCGATGTATTTGGCCAGCTCGCGCGGCGCGCGAATGGTGAACTGCACGGCGCGGGCGTTGTCGGCGCGGGCGATGACTTCGCCGATACCGTCGACATGCCCGCTGACCAGGTGACCGCCGAGGCGACTGCTTGGCGTCAGGGCCTTTTCCAGATTGACCGGACTGCCGGGCTTCAAGTCGATAAAGGCGGTACGCGCCAGGGTCTCGCGGCTGACATCGGCCCAGAAACCGTCGCCGGGCAGCTCCACCGCAGTCAGGCAAACGCCGTTGACCGCGATGCTGTCGCCCAGTTTGACGTCGCCCAGGTCGAGTTTGCCGGTGGCCACGTAGACACGCACATCGCCGCCCTTGGGGGTCAGCGCCCGGATACTGCCAATGGATTCGATTATGCCGGTGAACATGGGTCCTCCGGTGTTTGCGTGAAGATGATGTTGAACAGCATGGATGAACTCCTGTTTTGATCAAAACAGGGCAATGCCGATCGATAGGGATTTCACGGATACGCACACGGCGCCCGAAGAGGGAATCCCGCTCTCTCTTTATCCGGACTATACCGTCGGCCCCGGAATCGCACCGGGTCTGCTGTCCTTGCGGGCAACCCGGGAAAAGGCTGCCAGCAAGCGCTCGCGGGCTAGACGCACTGCGTCATTACCGCCGGTGGGGAATCACACCCCGCCCTGAGAACGTTGCGGCCACCGCAATGGCCGAGACGCGTTTTACCACAATTGCCAACCGCCTGCATGGCCGCACGACAACCTGTGCGCCATCCTGGCCGATCTGCCGCAGACGGATGTCCGCGTGCCGCACTGGGCGGCGCTGTGTCTGGGTGGGCTGAAGCCCTACTGCGGCACCGCAGTAATCCGCCAGTCATCGCCGACCGCGCGTATCTCGACAATCTTCAGCGCCTGCGCCTCGGCCATGCGCGCCAACGGCCACTCAAGCAGCGGCCGTGCACTGGAGCCGAGAAACTTCGGCGCGACGAACAGCTGGTACTCGTCGACCAGGCCCTGCTGGGCGAAGGCGCCGGCCAGACGCGGACCGGCCTCGACCAGGACTTCATTGGCCCCGCGCCCGGCCAGCTCGGCCAGCAACTTGTGCAGATCGACATAGCCGCTACTGCCCGGCACAGCCAGCAGCTCGTGACCGGCGTCCAGGTAGCGCTCACGCGCCGCAGCCGCCGCGCAGGTCGCCACCAGCGTCGCGCCGGCCTGAAAAAAAGGCGCCTGCAGCGGCACCCGCAGACGGCCGTCGACCAGCACCCGCAACGGCGGCCGGCTCGCCGCCAGGGCCGTCAGTTCGGCATCCAGGCCCAGCTCGGCGGGGCGCACGGTCAGACGGGCATCGTCCGCCAACACCGTGTCGGCGCCGCTCAGCACCACGCTGGCGCGGGCACGCAGGCGCTGCACCGCGGCGCGGGCGGCCGGCCCGGTGATCCACTGGCTCTCGCCGCTGGCCATGGCCGTGCGACCGTCCAGGCTCATCGCCAACTTAACCCGCACGAAAGGCAAGCCCTGCTCCATGCGTTTGATGAAACCGGCGTTGAGGGTGCGCGCCTCGGCTTGCAGCACTCCGCTGTGCACGTCAATACCGGCCTGTTTCAAGCGCGCCAGGCCATTGCCGGCGACCTGCGGATTGGGATCCTGCATGGCCACCACCACCCGCGCCACGCCGGCGGCGATCAGCGCATCGGCGCACGGCGGGGTGCGCCCGTGATGGCTGCAGGGTTCCAGGGTCACATAGGCGGTGGCGCCACGCGCCTGCTCGCCGGCCTGGCGCAACGCATGCACCTCGGCGTGCGGCTCGCCGGCGCGCACATGCCAGCCTTCGCCGACAACCTGCCCGTCGCGCACGATGACGCAGCCGACCCGCGGGTTCGGGTGGGTGGAGTACAGGCCTTTGCGGGCCAGCTCCAGGGCGCGGGCCATGCTGGCATGCTCGGAGGTCATCATGGCGCTTTCGCGGGTTCGCGGGACAGCCGGTCGATTTCCTCGCGGAATTCGTTGAGATCCTGGAAGCGCCGGTACACCGAGGCGAAACGGATGTAAGCGACCTCATCGAGCTTTTGCAGCTCGCCCATCACCAGCTCGCCGAGCACCCGCGACTTGATCTCGCGCTCGCCGGTGGCGCGCAGCTGGTGCTTGATATGGGCAATCGCCGCCTCCAGACGCTCGATGCTCACCGGGCGTTTCTCCAGGGCGCGCTGCATGCCGGCCCGCAGCTTGTCTTCGTCGAACGGCTGGCGGCTGCCGTCCTGCTTGATCAGCCGCGGCATCACCAGCTCGGCGGTTTCAAAGGTGGTGAAGCGCTCTTGGCAGGCCAGGCATTCGCGCCGACGGCGCACTTGCCCGCCCTCGGCGACCAGGCGCGAATCGATGACCTTGGTGTCGTTGGCACCGCAGAAGGGACAGTGCATAGCAGGGCAGCCGCCTTGAACAGGAAAGCGCCATGGTAGCGCATCCCGCGGGCAAGACAAGCCGAGGACTTTGCGGTATACAGGCGCGCGTTCGACTACCTTTCAGGCACACCGTTTCTTTCAGGCATACCACTTAGATGAACATTGCCATGCGACTGCTCGCCGCGCTTGCCCTGGCCGGACTGCTCGCGGCCTGCGCGGGCAAACCCGCCTTGGCGCCGCAACCGCCGTCCACGCCTGCGTCTGCCGCAAGCATCGAGGCGGCGCCCGTGCCCCTGCCGGCCCACCTGCGCGAACTCAGCGGCAGCCTGCTCGGCGTGCCCAGCGATGGCGAAGTCGAACTGGCCCTGCTGCTGATCAATGCGCGCGGCTTGCCGCAAGGCCTGCTGGGCAATATTCAACTGACCGGCAGCGGCGCGCCCCTGCCCTTTCGCCTGCCCTTCAACCCCCAGGCCTTCATCTCCGGCACCCGGGTCGAGCTGCGCGGCCGGGTCAATCGAGCCGGCCGGCTGATCCTGCGCCTGCCGCCGCTGCCGATTCGCCACAGCGGCAACCAGCACCTCGGGGAATTGCGGCTGGTGCCGGCGCCATGAGCACCATTGCCACCCTGCAAGCGGCGCTGAGCGAGTTGCTCGGCGACGCCAGGCTGATGGCCGAGCCATTGCCCGGCACCGCGCTGAAACTCTGGCTGATCGATGCGGCCAATATGACGCGGGCCTTCAACCCGGAGGAAACCCGGCGCATTCTCGAAGACCCGCCCTATTGGTGCTTCTGCTGGGCCAGCGGCCTGGCGCTGGCGCGCTGGCTGGCCGAGCGCCCGCAGTGGGTGCGCGGCAAGCGCGTGCTGGATTTCGGTGCCGGCTCCGGCGTCGCGGCGATTGCCGCGGCCAAGGCCGGCGCCCTCGAAGTGGTGGCCTGCGACCTCGACCCACTGGCCCTGGCCGCCTGCCAGGCCAATGCCGCACTGAATGGCGTGGAGCTGAGTTACTCCGCGGACTTCTTCGCCGAGACCGACCGCTTCGACCTGATCCTGATCGCCGACGTGCTCTACGACCGCGCCAACCTGCCGCTGCTCGACCAGTTCCTCAGCCGCGGCCAGCAGGCACTGGTCGCCGACTCGCGGGTGCGCAACTTCCAACATCCGCTGTATCGGCGCCTTGGCCTGATGGCCGCCTGCACCTGGCCGGATCTGGCCGAACCCGCCGAGTTCCGTCAGGTCAGCCTGTATCACGCCCAGCGGCCTGAGCCGCCAGCGCATCGGCCCATGAGCGCCCCGCCGGCAGCAGGCTTGTTACTCTGACTTGCAGCTTCTGGCGTGAAGCTTGAAGCTATGGTTTTTCCACTGACCGAAAGCCCATTCCATGAGCGACTCTCCTTATATTTTTGATATCGCCGGCAGCGCCAGTTTCGAACAGTCGGTGATCGAGAACTCCTTCCAAAAACCCGTGCTGGTGGACTTCTGGGCCGAGTGGTGCGCACCCTGCAAGGCGCTGATGCCGCTGTTGGCGCAGATCACCGAAGGCTACCGGGGCGAGCTGCTGCTGGCCAAGGTCAACTGCGACATCGAACAGGAGATAGTCGCGCGCTTCGGCATCCGCAGCCTGCCCACCGTGGTGCTGTTCAAGAATGGCCAGCCGGTCGACGGCTTCTCCGGCGCGCAACCGGAATCGGCGATCCGTGAAATGCTCAAACCTCACGTTGCCGAACCGGCTCCGGCGGCCGCCGACCCACTGGAAAGCGCCCAGGCGCTGTTTGCCGAAGGCCGTATTGGCGATGCCGAAGCGCTACTCAAAGAACTGCTCGGCGAGAACAGCGAGAATGCCCTGGGGCTGATCCTCTATGCCCGCTGCCTGGCCGAACGTGGCGAATTGGCCGAAGCCGAGAGCGTACTCAATGCAGTACAAGGCGATGAGCACAAGCAGGCCCTGGCCGGGGCTCGCGCGCAACTGACCTTCCTGCGTCAGGCCGCCGACCTGCCGGAAGTCGCCAGCCTGAAAACCCGCTTGGCGCAAAATGCCGAAGACGAGGAAGCGGCCTACCAACTGGCGATCCAGCAACTGGCACGCCAGCACTACGAACCGGCGCTGGACGCCCTGCTCAAGCTGTTCACGCGCAACCGCAATTACGCCGACGGTCTACCGCACAAGACCCTGCTGCAAGTCTTCGACCTGCTCGGCAACCAGCACCCGCTGGTCACGACTTACCGGCGCAAGCTGTACCAGGCGATCTACTGAGCGCACAGTAGGCTGGGCTTCGGCCCAGCCTACTGTGCACCTATCCAGCGATAGAGCGGCGCATCCGCGGCCGTTTCCATGCGCACCTGCGGACAATGGCGCAGGCGCACCAGCAGGCGCTTGCCCGCCGCCTCGCTACCCGCCAACCCGGCCAACTGAGCGAGCAGTTGCGGCCCTTCGATCTGTCCGGCCTGGCGCAGCAACTCTAGCGCGGTCTGCCACAACGCATCGTTTGCCGGCACGCTCGCGGCAGGCGCTGCAGCCGCAACCGGCGGATCCGCCAAGGTGACGTGCTGCGCCAACTGCGCCCAATCCTGCGCATCCAGCTCTACAGTCAGATCCACCGGCCAAGCGCCGATCTGTCCACGAATTCGCACCATCAACCTGCCCTCATCTAATCGGCCACCATGCTCCCACGCGCACAGCGAAGCGCCAAGCGCGACTAGCCACGCCCATGATAAAGTTGTTATAACGTAACAATAAATTATCGTGACTGGAGAACGCCATGCGTCGCCTGCTACTCGCCCTGCCGCTTGCCCTGCTACCCATCGCCGCTGCCGAGGCCGCCGAACACGCGCATGAGCACGCCGAGCATCAACACGAACACGCCGAACATGGCAGCCTGGACGCCCATGAGCACGGCGCAGCGCAGCTCAACGTGGTGCTCGACGGCAAGGCATTGGAACTGCAACTGGAAAGCCCCGCCATGAACCTGCTGGGCTTTGAACATGCGCCCAAGAGCGACGCCGACAAAGCCAAGGTCGCAGCCGTCCATCAGCAGCTGGAACAACCGCACACCCTGTTCGGCTTGAGCACAGGCGATTGCACTGTCACCACGCAAGAACTGGAAAGCCCACTGTTCGCCGGACATATCGACGCGCATGAACATGAGCACGAAACCTCACATAAAGGCGAACACAGTGACATCGACGCCCACTACAGCCTCACCTGCAGCAAGCCTGACGCGCTGCAGCAGCTTGATTTGCACGCGCTGTTCGAGCGCTTCCCCGCCACCGAGAAAATTCAGGTACAACTGATCGGCCCCAGCGGCCAGCAGGGCGTCGAGCTGACCGCCGCCGACCCCACGCTGAATTTTTAATCACCCCATTCGCCGCAGAACGGCCGGGGCAACCCGGCCGCTACCTTATGAGTCCAGCCCTGATCCACCTGTCCAACCTCGGTTTCGCCTGGCCCGGCCAGGCGCAGTTGCTGGACATCCCCAGTTTCACCCTGGCGCGCGGCGAAAGCCTGTTTCTCAAGGGTCCCAGCGGCAGCGGCAAGACCACCCTGCTCGGCCTGCTCGGCGGCGTGCAAACGCCCAGCCGCGGCAGCATCCGCCTGCTCGACCAGGAGCTGAGTGCGCTCTCGGCCGGCACCCGCGATCGCTTCCGGGTCGACCACACCGGCTATATCTTCCAGCAGTTCAACCTGCTGCCGTTTCTCTCGGTGCGCGAGAACGTCGAACTGCCCTGCCATTTCTCCAGGCTGCGCGCCAGGCGCGCCATCCAGCGCCACGGCAGCATCGACCAGGCCGCCGCCACCTTGCTCGCCCACCTCGGTTTGCAAGAGCCGAGATTGCTCGAACGCCGCGCCGACGAACTGTCCATCGGCCAGCAGCAACGGGTCGCCGCGGCCCGCGCGCTGATCGGCCAGCCGGAGCTGGTGATCGCCGACGAGCCGACTTCGGCGCTGGACTGTGACGCCCGCGAGGCCTTCCTCCAACTGCTGTTCGCCGAATGCCGCGAAGCCGGCGCCAGCCTGCTGTTCGTCAGCCACGACCAGAGCCTGGCGCACCTGTTCGACCGCAGCCTGGCGCTGGCCGAACTGAATCGCGCCGCCACCGCCACGGAGGTCTGAAGGTGTACCTATTACGTCTGGCCCAGGCCAGTTTGACCAACCGCCGCTTCACCGCGTGGCTCACCGTCTTCGCCATCGCCTTGTCGGTGTGTCTGTTGTTGGCCGTCGAGCGGGTGCGCAGCGAAGCCCGCGCCAGCTTCGCCAATACCATCAGCGGCACCGACCTGATCGTCGGCGCGCGCTCCGGCTCGGTCAACCTGCTGCTGTACTCGGTATTCCGCATCGGCAATGCCACCAACAACATTCGCTGGGACAGCTTCGAGCACTTCGCCGCACACCGCCAGGTCAAATGGGCGATCCCCATCTCCCTCGGCGACTCGCACCGCGGCTACCGGGTGATGGGCACCAGCACGGCCTATTTCGAGCACTACCGCTATGGCCGCGGCCAGCCCTTGAGCCTGAGCCAGGGCCGCGCCTTCGCCGACGACCCGTTCGAGGTGGTGCTCGGCGCCGAGGTGGCCGAGGCGCTGGACTACCGCCTCGGCGACCAGTTGGTACTGGCCCACGGCGTGGCGACCATCAGCCTGCTCAAGCACGACGACAAACCCTTTCGCGTGGTCGGCATCCTGGCGCGCAGCGGCACCCCGGTGGACCGCACCCTGCACATCTCCCTGGCCGGCATGCAGGCGCTGCACATCGACTGGCAGAACGGCATGCCCGCGCGCGGCGCCGGCCAGGTCTCGGCCGAACAGGCACGCGCCCTGCCACTGCAACCCGAAGCAATCACCGCTGTGCTACTGGGCCTGAACAGCAAGATCGCCACCTTCAGCCTGCAACGCGAGATCAACCAGTTTCGCGGCGAACCGCTGCTGGCGATCCTCCCCGGCGTCGCCCTACAGGAGCTGTGGGGCCTGATGGGCACGGCGGAAAAAGCCTTGTTCGTGGTCTCGCTGTTCGTCGTCCTGACCGGGCTGATCGGCATGCTCACCGCCATTCTCACCAGCCTCAACGAACGCCGGCGGGAGATGGCGATCCTGCGCTCGGTCGGCGCCCGCCCTTGGCATATCGCCAGCCTGCTGATCCTCGAAGCCTTCGCCCTGGCCCTGGCCGGGGTGCTGCTGGGCCTGTTGCTGCTGTATCTCGGCATCGCCGGGGCGCAGGGCCAGGTGCAGGCCCACTACGGCCTGTATCTGCCGCTGAATGCACCCTCGCCCTATGAGTGGTCGCTGCTCGGCGCTATTCTCGCTGCCGCCCTGTTGATGGGCTGCATCCCGGCCTGGCGCGCCTATCGGCAATCGCTGAGCGACGGCCTGTCGATTCGTTTATGAGGCAAGCGCACATGTCCCGCCCGCTACTCGCCAGCCTGCTGCTCGCCCTCGCCGCCTCGGTGAGCGCCGGCGAGGTGCGTGAACTGACCTGGTTCGAACTGATTCCCGCCGATGCGCCCGCGCCAGTGATGCAAAGCGCACCGCTGCATGACCTGGCGCAACTGGCCGACGCGCTGGCGGCCGAAGCAGCGCCCGCAGCCACGCAACAATCACCCCGCGCGCCGGTGGTCGAGGCCCTGGACGGCCAGGCGGTCAAGTTGCCCGGTTATATAGTGCCGCTGGATGTCAGCGACGAAGGCCGCGTCAGCGAGTTCCTGCTGGTGCCCTACTTCGGCGCCTGCATCCATGTGCCGCCACCGCCGTCGAACCAGATCGTGCATGTCACCAGCGAGCTGGGCGTGCGGTTGGATGCGCTCTATCAGCCGTTCTGGATCGAAGGCGCGCTGCGGGTCGAACAGAGCAGCAGCGAACTGGCCGAGGCCGGCTACCGGATGCAGGCGGACAAGATCTACGCCTACGAATTGCCGGACAGCTGAGCGTTTCGGTTCGTAGGGTGCGCCGCGTAAGCCAACACCGCGCAACAGCATTCCGGCATCGCCGGCCGTCAACCTGCACGACTCCCGGCGCCAACCTAGCCGGCGCTGGCCAACCGCCTCTCCCGCTCGAAACTCAGCTCGCTTTCCGCCCACTGGCGCCAGGCGCGCACCTGACGGCGTTCGGCACCGGCGCGTTCGGCCTTGGCCAGGGCATCCAGCCCGGCCTGCCAACGCGCCTGTTCCAGCTCCAGCTGGGCCAGGTTCAGCCAATGCTTGGCACTGCCCGAACGCCCCGCCAGTTCGCGGTAGATGCGCGCCGCCGCGGCGCGCTCGCGGGCCTGCCACCAGAGCAGAGCCAGGCGCTCTTCACGAGCGCCAGTGCGTGGCAGCAGACCCTGCTCGAGCAGGCCGGTAAGCAGCTTGGCGCCTTGCCAGGGCTGCTCGGCCGCGCCGGCCAACAACACCAGGTTGTCCAATTCGACTTCGCTGAAGCGCAGGCCTTTGCTGTGCGCGGTACGCAGGGTCGCCAGCGCCTTGTCGTGAGCACCGCTCAACTGCTGCAAGGCGGCCAGCTGGCGCCAGTGCTGGACAGCATTGGGCTGACGGCCGAGCAACTGGTGCTGCCAGCGCTCGGCGGCGGAATAACGCTTGAGGTCGGCATTCACCGCGACGAGGAACTGCAACCAGCTGTCGGCGGCCCGCGGGTTGGCCCGCACATAACGCTCGGCCAACGGCAGCGCCTTGGCCGGCTGTTGCAAGCCCTGGTAGGCCTGCACCAGCAGCTGCAGCTGCTCTTCGCCCGCCTTGGCCTGCTGCGGCGCCAGCAGGGCGACGACCTGGGCGTAACGGCGTTCGAGCAGATTGAGCTTGGCCAGATTCAGTTGCTCGCCGGCCTGCGTTTCGGCATCCAGCTTGCCGCTGCGCAACGCCTTGTCGAGCAACTCGATGGCCGTGACATTCTGCCCTTCGGCCCAGGCCAGGTAACCGCGACTGCGCCACAGCAAGGCCTGTTCCAGGCTATCCGGCTTGGCCTTGACTGCAGCCAGCGCCCGCTTGGCCGCCGGATAGTCACCTTGCTGCTGGGCTGCTTGCGCCGCATTCAGGGCACGGAATACGCCCGGTTCGACGCTTTGCCCGGCGGCCTGCACGGCAGCAGCGGTGCAGAGCATCACTAACAGCAATAGACGATGCATCTCAACGGCCTCCCTCAAGACGGAAGTACAGGGTCTTCACCGCTTCACGGGCTACCGCCAGGCCGCTCTCGGTGCGCGGGGCGAAGCGCCAACGCGCGGCGGCGCGGCGCGCTTCGCGCTCGAACACGTTCTGCGGGCTGGCTTCGATCACCCGGATATTCTCCACCGCACCGGCGCGAGTGATGGTGAACGCCAGCTTGATGTGGCCTTCGATACCGCGCTGCAAGGCGTAGCGCGGATAGTCCGGACTGACATCGTTGAGCGGCATCACTTCGCTTTCCGGGCCGCCGGGCTGGCCAGCGGACTCGCTTGGCGCGGCGGCGCTGGGGGCCGTGGCGCCCGGGCTCAGGCCGCTCAAACTCGGGGTCGGCGCGCTATTGACGGCGATGCCGCTGCTCAGGCTCGGCAGCTGCAAGTCCAGCGCCGGCAGGTTGGCACTCGGGGTGGCGGCTACCGGGGTGGGCGGCGTCGGCGCTTGCGGGCTTTGCGGTTGCGGCGGCTGCGGCGCCTGCTGGCGGGTGCGCGTCGCGGTGTCGCTCGCGTTGCCATCGAGGCGCACGAAGTTGGCCACCGTCAGCGGCTCGTCGGAGGGCTGGCTGCGCGGCGGCGCGACCATGTACAGCATCAGCGCGAACAACGCCAAGACCATCAGGCAGGCGCCGAGAAAGGCCAGCGGCACGCGCATCAAAGCGCTCCCGCAGTGGCAGCCAGGGCGACGTCCTGTACCCCGGCCAAGCGCGCCTGATCCATCACCTGCACCACCAGGCCGGTGCGCGCATCCTGATCGGCCTGCACCACCACGGCGCCGTCCGGCTGGTCGACGCGCATGCGTTCGACATGGGCACGCACGCTGCGCACATCGACGACTTTCTTGTCCATCCACACCTGGCCGTCGGCGGTGACGGCAATCAGGATATTGCCCTTGTCCTGCGCGCTGGCGGTTTGCGCCTGCGGGCGTTGCACGTCGACACCGGACTCCTTGATGAAGGAGCTGGTGACGATAAAGAAAATCAGCATGATGAAGACCACATCGAGCATCGGCGTCAGGTCGATGCCGGTGTCTTCGTCTTGCTGATGGTGACGGCGCATTCTCATGTTTTGCAGCCTCAGTCGTGGCGCAGCTGGTTGGCCAGCCGCTCGAGAGCCCGGCGTGCATCGCGTTCGAGGCGCGCCAGGCTGAACAATCCGCTAATCGCCAGCACCATGCCGGCCATGGTCGGCAGGGTCGCCTGCCAAACACCTGCGGCCATGCCGCGCGGGTTGCCGGTGCCGTTGATGGCCAGCACGTCGAACACCGCAACCATGCCGCTGACGGTGCCGAGCAAACCGAGCAACGGGTACATCGCCACCAGGGTCTTGCTCAGGCGCAGCGGCCCGAGCAACTGTTGCCGCGCCTGTGCCAGCCAAGCGACGCGCACCGCGCGCTGCCAGTTGCCCGCGTCGTTTTGCAGCAGTTGCTGCCAGGCCTGGCGCCGCTCGCGCCCCCACTGCGGGAAGACCCGACGCACGTACCAGAAACGCTCGAACACCAGGGTCCAGAACAGCACGCAGAGCCCGGCCAGCGCCCACATCACCACGCCGCCGGCAATCATGAAGTCGAGCAGCGCGTGACTGCTGTCGAGCAGCCGCAGCCATAAGCCGAGCCAATCAGTCACGACGCGGCGTCCCGGACAGGTGCAGGGCGATCAGGCCGGCACTTTGCTGTTCGAGCAACTGGATCAGCCCCTTGCTGCGGCTGGCCAGCAGGCTGTGCAGGAACAGCAGCGGAATCGCCACCACCAGCCCCAGCACCGTGGTCACCAACGCCTGGGAAATCCCCTCGGCCATCAGCCGCGAATCGCCGCCACCGCCCTGGGTAATGGCCTGGAAGGTGACGATCATGCCGGTCACAGTGCCGAGCAGGCCGAGCAGCGGCGCCACCGCGCAGAGCAGTTTGAGCAGGCTCTGGCCTTTTTCCAACGGCGGGGTTTCCTGCAGGATCGCCTCGTCGAGCTTCAGCTCCAGGGTGTCCAGGTCGGCCAGCTGCGGTTGCGGCCCCAGCACGCCGATCACCCGCCCCAGTGGGTTGTCGTCTCGCGGCGCGCTGAGGTCGTGCATCTGCGTGCTGACGCCACGGCTCATACGCGCCAGGAAGAGCATGCGCCAGAGCGCCAGGAGCAGACCGAACGCGCCCAACGCGACTATCACCCAACCGACCAGCCCCCCCTGTTGCAGGCGATCCCACAGGCTCGGTTGGCGCTGCAGTTGTGCTAACAGCGTGCCGCGACTGGGGTCGATGGGCAGGCTGGCGAGCGCTGCGCCAGCCTGCAGGTAATTCTCGACCTGACCCATCCCGGACGGCTGCCGCGGTGGCGCCAGCAGCTCGCCGGCGTCGGCGTCATAACGCAAATAGGCATCCTCGCTATACGCCGAGAACGTCCCGACCCGCAGCACTGCCTGCTGATTCCGCGTGCCATCGGCGGCCACCACCGGCAATTGCAACTGTTCGACCCGCCCGCTGGCCGCGAGGTCTTCCAGCAGCAGCATCCAATAACCATCGAGATCCGCGGCGGACGGCAGGGTACGCCTCTCGGCCAGCGCCTTGAGCCGCGGCAAACGCTCGGGATACTGCGCATTGAGCAGGCTGTCCTGCCATTGCCCGGCGACATCGCCGGCGCTCTGGCGCACCACGCCGAACAACTCGCCCAGATGGCCGACGCGCTGGGCGAGAAGTTTTTCCTGTTCGGCCAGTTCGGCCTCCTGGCGATCGAACTCGGCTTTCAAGCGCTCGGCGCGGGCTTTCTGCGTGTGCAAGGCCGCGTTGGCACTGGCCAGCAACTGCGCCCGCTCGCCACGCTCGGCGACAAACGCCTGCTCGCGATGCTGCATCGCCGTGACTTCGGCGGCGCGCTCGCTGCGAATGCGTTGCAGCAGCTGGTCAGGGCTGAGCGGTGCGGCGGCACTGGCAATTGCCGGCAGCAACGCCAGGGTCATGATGGCGAATACACGACGGCTCATTGGGCGGCCTCCTGGGCCAGGGTTTTCAGCGGGAGATCGAGCAGGGCCGGGGCCTGCTCCTGACGGGCGATGGCGATGGCCTGGCGCAACGGCCGTCGGGCGCTGCCATCGAGCGTTTCCCAACTGCGGCTTTGCGGGTTCCACCAGCCACTTTCATGGCCGTCGAGGGTCTGGAAGTACAGCATCACCCGGCCGAGACGGAGAAACTCGACGCTGCGCGACGCGGCGCCCTCGACCGGCAGTTCGCCACGCCAGGCCTCCAGGGTGCGACCGTAATCGCTCTCGACCTGATAGGCCTCGAGAATGCGCCGGTACTTTTCCGCCAGGCTGACATCGGCCCGCGGCAGCAGATCCTGCAACTGGGCCAGGCGGTCGCTACGCTCATCCGGCAGGAACGGCAGGTCGGCGGCGATGAACTCGCCGAGCACCTCGACCATCCGGCGCATCTGCGGGGTCACCGCTTCCTGGGTGCGCTCGATGCCGTCCAGCTGCTCTTGATAACCGGCCAGCTCCTTGCGCTGGGCGGCAACCAGCTCTTGCAGCTGCAGGTTATAGCCTTGCAACGCCTCGGCCTGCTGCAAGGCCGCGCGATATTCGCCGAGCATCTCGCGACTGGCATCGTCGAGCTGCTCGATACGCGCCTGAGACGCCTTGGCGTCTGCGGCCAGGCGCTGGCTCTCATCCAACGCGGCGTCCAGGGATGTCGCCATAAGCGGAGTACTGGCCAAGACCAGCGTAACCGCCAGCCAGCGCGTCGACACGAGGGGCATTAGGAATTCCTTAATAAGGCCAATATCTAAAGAGAAGCATTATCAACTGCGAACAAAGCATTCGGCAACTCCAGACGGATAAATACCCGGCGACAGCGTGGCAAGTGCCGATCCCTTGCGAGGCTGGAAGCAAGTTTCCATTACGCAGCGCCATTGTCAAAACCTGCACCGACCGACACACCGCGACCAAATACCGCAGCCTGCACGCCCAACATCCCGCCATCGCGCACCAGCCGGGCGCTGGACAGGACGAAGCCGAGCTGCGCCGGGGCAATACCCACATGATTAGAAAGCCAATTCATTGAGCTGGGTCAAAACTCGATTTACTTAGCCCCCTAACATTGCCGCCAGCCCAACTAACTGATGACTCGACCGGAGCTCACCATGCGCAAGTCCCTGTTCGCTCTTTCCATCCTGGCCACCGCATTGGCCGCCCCCCTTGCCCAGGCTCACCAGCCGGGCGATATCATCGTGCGCGCCGGCGCGATCACCGTCGATCCGCACGAAAGCAGCAGCGACATCTGGGTAGGCGCCCTGAATACCGACGTGGCCGGCACCAAGGCCACGCTGAACAGCGACACCCAACTGGGCCTGACCGGCACCTATATGTTCACCAACCACGTCGGCCTCGAACTGCTGGCGGCCACGCCGTTCAGCCATGATGTCGGGGTTAAAGGCATGCCCGGTGGCTTTGCCGGCTTGAATGGCAAGCTGGGCGAACTCAAGCACCTGCCGCCAACCCTGAGCGTCGTCTACTACCCGCTCGACAGCGCCTCCGCCTTCCAGCCCTATGCGGGCCTGGGCATCAACTACACCTGGTTCTTCGACGACAAGCTGAGCAGCGAAGCCGAAGGCAAAGGCTTCAGCGGCCTGGACATGAAAGATTCCTGGGGGCTGGCGGCCCAACTGGGCATGGACTACCAGTTGAGCGACACCATCATGCTCAACGCCAGCCTGCGTTACATCGACATCGACACCACCGGCACCACCACCTACGGCGGCGAGAAGGTCAAGGTCGATGTGGATGTCGATCCGCTGGTCTACATGGTCGGCCTCGGCTACAAGTTCTAAGGCAAACCGCCGCCCACAAAAAAACCGGCTCAGCGCCGGTTTTTTTGTCGATACAGATCAGCCTTGGCCCAACAGCCTGCGCAAACCCTCACGCATCGAGGTCGCAGGCGGCAGTTGGTAACCATCCTGCAAGCGCTGGTTATTCGCCCGCGAATGACGAATATCGCCGGGCCGCGCCGCCTGATACTCCACCGCCGGCAAGCCGCCACACAGACTGCCGATTTCGGCCAGCAGCTGGTTGAGGCTGACGGCCCGATTCCAGCCGACATTCACCGCGCCCGCGACAACCCGCGGCATCTCCAGTGCCTGGGTCAGCAGCGCCAGCAGATCGCCGATATAGAAGAAATCGCGGGTCTGCTCGCCATCGCCGAACACCCGGATCGGCAACCCCTGCTGCGCTCGCTGGGTGAAGATGCTGATCACCCCGGAATACGGCGAGGACGGATCCTGGCGCGGGCCGAAAATATTGAAGAAGCGAAAAATCGCCGGCTCCAGGCCGTGCTGACGGCGATAGAAGTCCAGGTACTGTTCGCTGGCCAGCTTGTCGGCGGCGTAAGGGGTCAGCGGCGCCTTGGCGGTTTCTTCATCGATCGCCTGGCCTTCGCCGTTGTTGCCGTAGACCGCCGCACTGGAGGCGTAGACCACCCGCTTGAGCCCATGCCGGCGCATGGCCTCGCAGACGTTGAGAGTGCCGACGAAGTTGCTCTGGTGCGTGCTCACCGGATCGTCCACCGAGGCTTGCACCGAAGCCACCGCGGCCAAATGCACCACGGCCGCACAGCCAGCCACGGCCCGATCGACCAGAACCGCATCGGCCACATCGCCTTCGAGCAAACACAGCCGCGGGTTGTCCAGCGGCAGGTTGGCGCGCTTGCCCATCGATAAATTGTCCAGTATGCGCACCGCATGGCCTTGCGCCAGCAGCACGTCAACCAAGTGCGAACCGATGAAGCCGGCGCCGCCGGTAATCAAGATAGGTGCATCAGACATGACGATAGTAGCGATCCAGTAGGCTCGGCAACCCTGAGCGCCAGGCGCGCGGCTTGATGCCGAAGGTATGCAGGATTTTCTTGCAGGCCAACACCGCGTGTTGCGGCTCCTCGGTAGCATCCGGGCGCGCGGCATGGGCCTGCGCCGTGATGTCTTCGATCAGGTTGCTGCGAAAGTTACGCGCCTCGCTCAACACCGCCTGGCCCAAGGCCTGCGCGGTGGTGGCCTCGTGGCCGCCATAGTGGAACGTACCCCATAACGGCGTCTGGCAATCGAGCTGCTTGAGCACGGCGAGAATCACCCGCGCGGCATCGTCCACCGGGGTGGGATTACCGCGCCTATCATCGGCGAGCACGATGCTTTCATCCCGCTCGGCACGCACCAGGAAACGTCCGAGCTGGCCGTTCGTACTCTCGTCCAGCAGCCAGCCGAAACGCAGCAACACATGTCGCGGGCACACCGCGCGCACGCTCTGCTCGAGACGCCACAAGGTCTGGCCGCGAACGCCCAAGGGCACGGGCTCTTCCTTTTCGCTGTAGGCGGTGACCCGCGAACCATCGAACACCCGGTAACTGGACGGCTGCAGCAGGCGAATCTCATGATGCCGACAAAGTTCGGCAAGCCGCTCGACTGCCCGTTCCTGGATAGTCAGACGCGCCTCGCTCACCTCTTCGGCCTGAAACCAGTCGAAGTAATAGGCCAGATTGACCAGCGCATCGGGGCGGGTCTCATCCAGCAGATGGGTCAGGCTGGCGGCGTCCCAGCCGGTTTCCGGCGGGCGTGGTGCGAGGAAGCCGATGTCTTCCTCGGCACCAAGACGGATCAGCGCTTGCCCCAGGGCATTGCCGCCGCCCAACAGCATTAGGCGCATACGCATAATAGAACGCGGACTCGGTTGGTCAGAACGGGATGTCGTCGTCGAAGCTGTCGAAATCCTGCGCCGGCTTGGCCGGTTGCTGCGGAGCCGGACGCGGCGCCTGCTGCTGTTCGCGCGGCTGCGGCGCCGGGCGCTGCTGACGCGGCGCGGAATCACCACCGGCGTTATCCGGGCGGCCGCCGAGCAGTTGCATGGTGCCCTGCATGTCGACGATGACCTCGGTGGTGTAGCGCTTCACGCCATCCTTTTCCCACTCGCGAGTCTGCAGCTTGCCTTCGATATACACCTGCGAACCCTTGCGCAGGTATTCGCCGGCGATTTCGGCGACCTTGCCGAACAGCGACACGCGGTGCCACTCGGTTTTCTCGACCTTCTGGCCGGTCTGCTTGTCGGTCCACTGCTCGCTGGTGGCGAGGCTCAGGTTGGTGACTGCGTTGCCGCTGGGCAGATAACGCGTTTCCGGATCCTGTCCGCAGGTACCGACCAGAATGACTTTGTTAACCCCACGGGCCATAACGTTCTCCTAGGCTTTCAGCATGCCGCCGGCGCCGGCTCGATCAGGCGCTCCAGGGACATGCGATCCAATTGTTGGGTATCCACTTTGATATAAATGGCGGCTTCATCAGGCACCACCACGGCATCCGCCACTCCGGGCACAGCCTGTAAACGCTCGGCCAGCCCCGCTTCTTGCAAGGCCGCGGCCGAGAGCGGCAGGCGCAGGCTGGTGACATAAGGCGGTTCGCGCATAGTAACAGCAAAGCCCAGCCAGAGCAGAGCCATGGCGGCGCAACCGAGGAACACCCCCGACAGGCTGTAATGCTGATACAGCCAACCGCCGAGAATGCCGCCCAGCGCCGCGCCGAGGAACTGGCTGGTGGAGTACACCCCCATCGCCGTGCCCTTGCCGCCTGCCGGCGCGACCTTGCTGATCAGCGACGGCAGCGAGGCTTCCAGCAGATTGAACGCGGTAAAAAACACCACGGTGCCCAGCACCAGCGCACGCAGGCTGCTGCCGAACTGCCAGAAGTACAGCTCACAGACCAGCAGTACCGCCACGGCGCCGAGCAATACCTGCTTCATTCGGCGTTGCTTCTCGGCATAGATGATAAACGGCAGCATGCCGAAGAAGCCGATCAGCAGCGCGGTCAGGTACACCCACCAGTGCTCTTCCTTGGGCAAGCCGCCCTGCTCCACCAACGCCAACGGCAAGGCGATGAAACTGGCCATCAGAATCGCGTGCAGGGCCAGGATGCCGAAGTCCAGGCGCAACAGGTCGGCATGTTTCAAGGTCGGCAACAACGCCTGGCGGGCGACGCCGGACTCACGGTGCTGCAGCGGCCCGGCAGCGCGCGGCACCACCCCGGCGACGATGACGATGCCGAGCAAGGCCATGGCGGCGGTGACCAGAAACAATCCAGACAAGCCGAAGGCACGGGTCAGCAGCGGCCCGACCACCATGGCCACGGCGAAGGACAGACCGATACTCATGCCGATCAAGGCCATGGCCTTGGTGCGGTGTTGTTCTCGGGTCAGGTCGGAGAGCAGCGCCATCACCGCGGCGGAAATCGCCCCGGCGCCCTGTAGCACGCGGCCGGCGATAACGCCCCAGATCGAGTCGGCATTAGCGGCCAACAGACTGCCGGCGGCGAAAATCAGCAAGCCGACATAGATCACCGGACGCCGGCCGATGCGGTCGGAGAGCATGCCGAAGGGGATTTGCAAGAATGCCTGGGTCAGGCCATAGGCGCCGATGGCCAGGCCGATCAAGGCCGGGGTGCTGTCCTGCAGCGCCATGCCGTAGGTCGCCAGCACCGGCAAGACCATGAACATGCCGAGCATACGAAAGGCAAACACCAGCGCCAGCCCGCCTGCCGCCCGGGTTTCACCACCGCTCATGCGCTCGCGGTAAGGATCGTGCATGGAAAATGCCCCATCAAAATAGGCGCCGATTCTAACAGTCCCGCACGATGCGGCACAGCCGTCACGCTTTGCCGCGCCGCGCCGCAGGGCCGTATACTCGCTGGTTTTCCGCCCGCCATGCGAGGCCGCTGTTTGTGGACAAGATTCTGATCCGGGGTGCCCGCACCCATAACCTGAAAAACATCGACCTGTGCCTGCCGCGCGACAAGCTGATCGTGATCACCGGCCTGTCCGGTTCCGGCAAGTCCTCGCTGGCCTTCGACACCCTCTACGCCGAGGGCCAGCGGCGTTACGTGGAGTCGCTGTCGGCCTATGCCCGGCAGTTCCTGTCGATGATGGAAAAGCCCGACGTCGACACCATCGAAGGCCTGTCGCCGGCGATTTCCATCGAGCAGAAGTCCACCTCGCACAACCCGCGCTCCACCGTCGGCACCATCACCGAGATCTACGACTACCTGCGCCTGCTGTATGCCCGCGCCGGCATTCCGCGCTGCCCGGATCACGACCTGCCGCTGGAGGCGCAGACCGTCAGCCAGATGGTCGACCAGGTGCTGGCCCTGCCGGAGGGCAGCAAGCTGATGCTGCTGGCTCCGGTGATTCGCGAGCGCAAGGGCGAACACCTGGCGGTGTTCGACGAACTGCGCGCCCAGGGCTTCGTCCGGGTGCGGGTCAACGGCAAGATTTACGAGCTGGACGAGTTGCCCAAGCTGGATAAACAGAAGAAGCACAGCATCGACGCCGTGGTCGACCGTTTCAAGGCCCGCGGCGACCTGCAGCAGCGCTTGGCCGAATCCTTCGAAACCGCGCTCAAGTTGGCCGACGGCTTGGCCCTGATTGCGCCGATGGAAGGCGAAACCGGTGCAGAGATCATCTTCTCCGCGCGCTTCGCCTGCCCGCTGTGCGGCCACTCGATCAGCGAACTGGAGCCCAAGCTGTTCTCCTTCAACAACCCGGCCGGCGCCTGCCCGACCTGCGATGGACTGGGCGTCAAGCAATTCTTCGACACCAAGCGCCTGATCAACGGCGAGATGACCCTGGCCGAAGGCGCGATCCGCGGCTGGGATCGACGCAACGTCTACTACTTCCAGATGCTCGGCTCGCTGGCCGCGCACTACGGTTTCAGCCTGGAAATCCCCTTCGACGAGCTGGCTGCCGAACATCAGAAATGCATCCTGTTCGGCAGCGGCACGCAGAGCGTCGACTTCAAATACCTGAATGATCGGGGCGATATCGTCAAACGTGCGCACCCCTTCGAAGGCATAGTGCCGAACCTGGAAAGGCGCTACCGCGAGACCGAATCGGCCAGCGTGCGCGAAGAGCTGGCCAAGTTCCTCAGCACCCAGGCCTGCCAGGACTGCCGCGGCACCCGCCTGCGCCGTGAGGCGCGGCATGTCTGGGTCGGCGAAAAAACCCTGCCGGCGGTCAGCGGCCTGCCCATCGGCGATGCCACCGAGTACTTCGCCAGCCTGGCGTTGCCCGGCCGGCGCGGCGAGATCGCCGAGAAGATCCTCAAGGAGATCCGCGAACGCCTGCAGTTTCTGGTCAACGTCGGCCTCGATTACCTGACCCTGGATCGCAGCGCCGACACCCTGTCCGGCGGCGAAGCCCAGCGCATCCGCCTGGCCAGCCAGATCGGCGCCGGCCTGGTCGGGGTGATGTATATCCTCGACGAACCGAGCATCGGCCTGCACCAGCGCGACAACGAGCGCCTGCTCGGCACCCTGCGCCACCTGCGCGATATCGGCAACACGGTGATCGTGGTCGAGCACGACGAAGACGCCATTCGCATGGCCGACTACGTGGTCGATATCGGCCCAGGTGCCGGCGTGCATGGCGGCCAGATCGTCGCCCAGGGCACCGCGGCCGAAGTCATGGCCCACCCCGACTCACTGACCGGCAAGTACCTGTCCGGGCGGGTGAAGATCGCGGTGCCGGCCCAGCGCACGCCACGGAACAACAAGCTCGCGCTGAAAATCAAGGGCGCGCGCGGCAACAACCTGCGCAACGTCGACCTGAATATCCCGATTGGCCTGCTGACCTGCGTCACCGGCGTGTCCGGCTCGGGCAAGTCGACCCTGATCAACAACACCCTCTATCCCCTCAGCGCCACCGCGCTGAACGGCGCGACGACGCTGGAAGCCGCCGCCCACGACAGCATCGACGGCCTGCAGCACCTGGACAAGGTGGTGGACATCGACCAGAGCCCGATCGGCCGCACCCCGCGCTCCAACCCGGCGACCTACACCGGCCTGTTCACCCCGATCCGCGAGCTGTTCGCCGGCGTACCGGAATCGCGCTCGCGCGGTTACGGCCCGGGGCGCTTCTCCTTCAACGTCAAGGGCGGGCGTTGCGAGGCCTGTCAGGGTGACGGCTTGATCAAGGTGGAGATGCACTTCCTGCCGGACATCTATGTGCCTTGCGATGTGTGCAAGAGCAAACGCTACAACCGCGAAACCCTGGAAGTGAAGTACAAGGGCAAGAACATTACCGAAGTGCTGGACATGACCATCGAGGAAGCGCGGCAGTTCTTCGATGCCGTGCCGGCCCTGGCGCGCAAGCTGCAAACCCTGATGGATGTGGGCCTGTCCTATATCAAGCTGGGGCAGAGCGCGACCACCCTGTCCGGCGGCGAGGCGCAGCGGGTCAAGCTGAGCCGTGAGCTGTCCAAGCGCGACACCGGCAAGACCCTGTATATCCTCGATGAACCGACCACCGGCCTGCACTTCGCCGACATCCAGCAGTTGCTCGACGTGCTGCACCGCCTGCGCGACCACGGCAACACCGTGGTGGTGATCGAGCACAACCTGGATGTGATCAAGACCGCCGACTGGCTGGTCGACCTCGGCCCGGAGGGCGGCTCCAAGGGCGGACAGATCATCGCCACCGGCACCCCGGAGGAAGTCGCCGCAATGCCGCAATCGCACACCGGGCACTTCCTCAAACCGCTGCTGGAACGGGATCGGGCGTAGAACACAGCGACAAGCGCTAAGCCTCGAGCGAATCATGCGCCCCGGCTTATCGCTTGTCGCTGAAACCTACATCTGCGCTTGCAGGTAATTCTCCAGGCCCAGTTTGTCGATCAAGCCGAGCTGAATCTCCAACCAATAGGCGTGGTCTTCCTCGGTGTCCTTGAGCTGCGCCTGGAGGATGTCACGGCTTGGGTAATCCTGATGGCGCTCGCACAATTCGATGCCCTTGCTCAATGCCGCACGCACCTGATATTCCACGGCCAGGTCGAGCTTGAACATCTCCGGCACGCTCTGGCCGAAGGTGAAGCTGTCCGGCGTCATATCGGGCAAGCCTTCGAGAAACAGGATGCGCCTGAGCAACGCATCGGCATGCTGGGTCTCTTCTTCCATTTCATGGTTGATCCGCTCGTACAGCTTGCTGAAGCCCCAGTCCTCATACAGCCGCGAATGGATAAAGTACTGATCGCGTGCCGCCAGCTCGCCTTTGAGCAGCATTTTCAAATAGTCGATAACTTCAGCGTGGCCTTTCATCAGGCAAGTCCTTAAGCAAAGCGCATAAACAGGCGTACATGCTCGTCGCTCACGACGCCGGGGTCAAGCGCAAGGCCAAGCGCCTCCAATCCAGCAGACGCTTGGTTTAACGCTGGTTACTGCGCCGCTTTCAGGGCGGCGCGCACACCGTTGCCGTAGTCCGGGTGCACCCTGTCGAAGTGCGCCAACTGCCGGTCGATGATGAACTGCGGCACGCCGCCCATGGCAGCGGCAATATTGCCGAACAGCCGCTGCTTCTGCGCCGCGTCGAACAACTCGAACAGCGCTCGCGGCTGGACGTAATCGTCATTAGCCAAACGGTGGTCGTGACGGTCGGCGTCGCCATCCAGCGACAACGGCGGCTCGGCATACTGCGGGGCCTGGGCCGGGCCGTTGAAACTGTTCGGTTCATAGAAGGCATCCGGATTCGGGTTGCCCTCGAAAAAGCGCAGCGAGCCATCCTTGTGGTAATGATTCACCGGGCACTTCGGCGCATTCACCGGCAAGGCCTCGTAGTGCGTGCCCAGACGGTAACGGTGCGCATCGGCGTAGCTGAAGATGCGCGCCTGCAACATCTTGTCCGGCGAGAAACCAATGCCCGGGATGATGTTGGATGGCGAGAATGCGGCCTGCTCGATCTCGGCGAAGTAGTTGTCCGGGTTGCGATTGAGCTCGACAGTGCCCACCTCGATCAACGGGAACTCGCCATGCGGCCAGACCTTGGTCAAGTCGAATGGATTGTAGCTGGTGTGCCTGGCCTGCTCCTCGGTCATCACCTGGATACACATGCGCCATTTCGGAAAGTCGCCTTTCTCGATGCTGCCAAACAAGTCTTCCTGGGTTGACTCGCGGGTGCGGCCAACCACTTCGGCCGCCTCTGCGTTGCTCCAGTGCTTGTGGCCCTGCTGCGTCTTGAAGTGGAACTTGACCCACACCCGCTGATTGTCGGCGTTGAGCATGCTGTAGGTATGCGAACCATAGCCGTTGATATGACGCACCCCGGTGGGCAGACCGCGATCCGACATCAGGATGGTCACCTGGTGCAGCGACTCAGGCGACAGCGACCAAAAATCCCACATCGCCGTTGGCGAGCGCAGATTGCTGCGCGGATGGCGTTTCTGCGTGTGGATAAAGTCGGGGAATTTCAGCGGGTCGCGGACGAAGAACACCGGAGTGTTGTTGCCCACCAGATCCCAGTTGCCTTCCTCGCTGTAAAACTTCAAGGAGAAGCCGCGCACATCACGCTCGGCATCCGCCGCGCCCATCTCGCCAGCCACCGTGGAGAAACGTGCAACCAGCTCGGTTTTCTTGCCCAGCGGGCTGAACAGCTTGGCCTTGGTGTACCTGGAAATATCGTTGGTGATGGTCAGGGTGCCAAATGCCCCCCAGCCCTTGGCATGCACCACGCGCTCAGGAATGCGCTCGCGGTTCTGGTGCGCGAGCTTCTCGATCAGTTGGTAGTCTTGCAACAGCAGCGGGCCGCGAGGGCCAGCGCTTAGAGAGTTTTGGTTATCGGCAATCGGATTGCCGGCCGTGGTCGTTAGGGTAGGTTTCTGGCTCATAGGTGCTCTCCATATCAGGCTCAAGCGGCCCGCCGCCGCAGGCATGGAGCAAGATTAGACGGCACCAGATGATAGAACCAATATATTGCATCAAATAGCACGATAGTTTTTGCATTCAACATAAAGCCAAAAGCCGGACTCCTTGTCCGGCTCCTTCTCAAGGCTATGCTCCCGTCAACGGTTGCAAGCACGCCTAGCAGGCCGTAGAAACGCCTTCAGCCGCGAAGCTCGCGGATAAATCCGCTCCGACACAAGCACCACTCCTCATGCAACACGCAACGGGGACATAGCCTTTATCGATACCGCCTGTTTATGCGATCAGCATAAAACCGACAAACGCCAGACCCGCGGCGATCAAGGTATAGGGCAACTGAGTCAAGGCATGGCTGATCAGGTCGCAACCGGATCCCTGCGCGGCCAGCACGGTGGAATCGCTGTAGAAACAGGCCTGACTGCCGAAGGCCGAAGCCGAGAGCAGAGCGCCTAGGGTCAAGGGAATATCGGCCTGCAGCGCATAAGCCAAGGGCATGACGATAGGAATGGTCACGGCGAAGATGCCCCAGGATGAACCCGTGGCAAAGGCCAGCACGGCCATGGCCAGAAATACCATGGCCGGTAACATCTGCGCGCTCATATAGGGCTTGAGCGACTCCACGACATACTGCGGCAGCATCAGCCGATCGCACACTTCCTTGAAGATAAAGGCGGCGACGACGATACCGATAGCCGGCAACATGGTTTTGAAACCATCGACCATCTGATCGAGCATTTCGGACAAGGGCATCAAGCGCTGCACCAGATAGAAGGGCACAGTGATCAGCAGGGTGGCCAGCATGCCCATCCACACATCGATATCGAAGTAGACAGTGAAGCCGATCAACATCAGCAGCGGTACCAGGAAGTTATGCAGCTTGCCACCTTCCTTGTCGGCAGCATCGAACTCCTCCTCCAGCGACCGCATGGAGTAATTATGCTCGGGGCTGAACTCACCGACATACATGGCGCCGGCCGAACCATGTCGCGCCAGCATCTCTGCTTTGCGCATCGGGCCAATGGCCGGCACCAGCCCCGCGGCAACCAAGAGCACCAGAATGACCGCAAACCAGGCATAGAGCATGTAGGGAATGGCCTGGATATACACGCTAATCCCCTGGCCAGCGGCGGCGATGCCGTTATTTTCCAACAACCCGCCGAAGAATACCGCCCAGGTGGAGAGCGGTACCAGCACGCAAATAGGCGCTGCAGTGGAGTCCACCACATAGGCCAGCATCTCGCGGGAGACCTTGAAGCGATCGGTCACGCGCTTCATGGTTTCGCCCACCGTTAGCGCATTGAGATAGTCATCGACGAAAATCACTACGCCCAGGGCAAAGGTCATCAGCAACGAGGAACGCCGCCCCTTTGCCAGTTTCAACGCGGAACGCCCAAATGCCAGCGCGCCACCGGTGCGCACCAACAAGGCAATCAAGGCACCGAAACTGCCGCACACCAGAATCAACCAGCCGATAGTTTCGTCCTGCATGACCTTCAGGGAGATTTCGGAGAAATTATGCAGCGACTGCCCAGGCGACAGCAGCAACAGACCGCTAGCAGCGCCCAAAATCAGGGCCAGAATAGGTCGACGCAGGAAAATAGCCAGGGTCAATACGACAGCTGGAGGGATCAGACTCAAAGCGCTAGGTTCGGACATGATGGGCAATTGTTCTTATAGGGGCCGCAATCGGCGGGTTCGGGGACAACCGAACCTTACCCGAGCGGACGGACGCACACAATATCAAACAACCCGTTCGTAATATTATTCACCCTGAAAACAAAAAAACCGGGCCAAGGCCCGGTTTTTTCTACAACCTACAACTTACTCGGCAGCTTCTACTGCGCCGCCGACCGGACGGTCAACCAGCTCAACATAAGCCATCGGCGCGTTGTCGCCCGTGCGGAAACCGCACTTGAGGATACGCAGATAACCGCCCTGACGGGTGGCATAACGCTTGCCCAGGTCGTTGAACAGCTTGCCGACGATGACTTTCGAACGGGTACGGTCGAAGGCCAGACGACGGTTGGCAACGCTGTCTACCTTAGCCAGAGTGATCAGCGGCTCAGCAACGCGACGCAGCTCTTTGGCTTTCGGCAGAGTAGTTTTGATCAGCTCATGCTCGAACAGCGACACCGCCATGTTCTGGAACATGGCCTTACGGTGTGCGCTGGTGCGGCTGAGGTGACGGCCACTTTTACGATGACGCATGGTTCAATTCCTTACCAAACTGACGCTTGGTGATGATGACGATCAGGCAGTCGCCTTATCGTCTTTCTTCAGACTTGCCGGCGGCCAATTGTCGAGGCGCATACCGAGGGACAGACCGCGAGAAGCCAGAACATCCTTGATTTCAGTCAGGGATTTCTTGCCCAGGTTCGGCGTTTTCAACAATTCTACTTCGGTGCGCTGAATCAGGTCGCCGATGTAGTAAATGTTCTCTGCCTTGAGGCAGTTGGCCGAACGTACAGTCAGTTCCAGATCGTCGACCGGACGCAACAGGATCGGATCGATCTCGTCTTCCTGCTCGATAACCACAGGCTCACTGTCACCCTTGAGGTCGACGAACGCAGCCAACTGCTGTTGCAGAATGGTTGCGGCACGGCGGATAGCCTCTTCAGGATCCAGAGTACCGTTGGTCTCCAGGTCAATAACCAACTTGTCCAGGTTAGTACGCTGCTCAACACGAGCGTTCTCTACCACGTACGACACACGGCGTACCGGACTGAACGAAGCATCCAGCTGCAAGCGACCAATGCTGCGGCTCTCATCTTCATCGCTCTGACGAGCGTCAGCCGGCTCATAGCCGCGACCACGAGCTACGGTGAGCCTCATGTTCAGCGCGCCAGTGGAAGCCATGTTGGCGATTACGTGGTCGCCATTGACGATTTCGACATCATGATCCAGCTGAATATCGGCAGCGGTAACTACACCCGAGCCCTTCTTCGCCAGAGTCAGCGTCACTTCGTCGCGACCGTGCAACTTGATAGCCAGGCCTTTCAGGTTCAGCAGGATTTCAATGACATCTTCCTGAATACCTTCGATGGCGCTGTACTCATGGAGTACACCGTCAATCTCGGCCTCGACTACTGCACAGCCAGGCATAGAGGACAACAGGATGCGGCGCAGCGCGTTGCCCAAGGTGTGGCCAAAGCCACGCTCGAGAGGCTCGAGCGTGATCTTGGCACGGGTCGGACTGACCACCTGCACATCGATATGGCGGGGGGTCAGGAACTCATTTACCGAAATCTGCATGGATGCACCTATTTTCTAGCCCTTACTTGGAGTAGAGCTCGACAATCAGGCTTTCGTTGATGTCAGCGGACAGATCACTGCGAACCGGTACGGCCTTGAACACGCCGGACTTCTTCTCAATGTCTACTTCTACCCATTCAACGCGGCCACGCTGGGCACACAGTTCAAGAGCCTGAACGATGCGCAGCTGATTCTTCGACTTCTCGCGAACTGCAACGACGTCGCCAGCTTTAACCTGGTAGGACGGCACGTTTACAGTCTTACCGTTTACGCTGATCGCTTTGTGCGAAACCAGCTGACGGGATTCGGCACGAGTAGCGCCGTAGCCCATACGATAAACCACGTTATCCAGACGGCATTCGAGCAGTTGCAGCAGGTTCTCACCAGTAGCGCCTTTCTTGCCGGCTGCTTCTTTGTAATAACCGCTGAATTGACGCTCGAGCACACCGTAGATACGACGAACTTTTTGCTTCTCACGCAGCTGGGTGCCGTAGTCGGACTGACGGCCACGGCGCTGACCGTGGATACCGGGGGCTGCTTCGATGTTGCACTTCGATTCCAGGGCGCGGACGCCGCTTTTCAGGAACAGATCAGTGCCTTCACGACGAGACAGTTTGCATTTGGGACCAATGTAACGAGCCATTTCTCACTGTCTCCTGATTACACGCGACGCTTCTTCGAAGGACGGCATCCGTTGTGCGGGATGGGTGTCACATCGGTGATGCTGGCGATCTTGTAACCGCAGCCGTTCAAAGCACGGACAGCGGACTCACGACCCGGACCGGGACCCTTGACGTTGACGTCGAGGTTCTTCAGGCCGTATTCCAGCGCAGCTTGACCAGCACGCTCAGCAGCCACCTGGGCAGCGAACGGGGTGCTTTTACGCGAGCCGCGGAAACCCGAACCACCCGAGGTAGCCCAGGACAGGGCGTTACCCTGACGGTCAGTAATGGTCACGATTGTGTTGTTGAAAGAAGCGTGGATGTGGGCGATGCCATCAACCACTGTCTTTTTGACTTTCTTACGAGTACGAGCAGCAGGTTTTGCCATGACTAGATTCCTGTCGATGCGCGAATGCGATTACTTGCGGATCGGCTTACGCGGGCCCTTACGGGTACGCGCGTTGGTCTTGGTACGCTGACCGCGAACCGGCAGACCACGACGATGACGCAGGCCGCGATAGCAACCCAGGTCCATCAAGCGCTTGATTTTCATGTTCACTTCACGACGCAGGTCGCCTTCGGTATTCACCTTGGCTACTTCGCCACGCAGCTGCTCGATCAACTCGTCAGAGAGATCTTTGATCTTTACTGCCGGATTAACACCAGCAGCCGCACAGATTTTCTGTGCAGTAGTGCGACCGACACCAAAAATGTAGGTCAGCGAGATAACAGCGTGCTTGTTATCCGGAATGTTTACGCCTGCAATACGGGCCATTCAGTGGAACTCCAATTGACAGCTACCTACGCCCCGGAAGCCAAGAAATAAGGCGCGAGATATTAGCGCTGTAGAAACAAATAATCAACCCGGCAGCGCACTAGCTGCCGGGCTTGTAGCATTTCAATCACACTCAGCCTTGGCGCTGCTTGTGACGCGGTTCCGCGCTGCAAATAACTCGAACGACACCTTCACGACGAATAATCTTGCAGTTACGGCACAGCTTTTTCACCGATGCACGAACTTTCATCACCAACTCCTCGAACCTTATGGGCACTTCAGCGCATCATGCCGCTGCCGTAGCCCTTCAGGTTGGCTTTCTTCATCAGGGATTCGTACTGGTGCGAAACGAGGTGCGATTGTACTTGCGACATAAAGTCCATCACAACCACTACCACGATCAGCAACGAGGTCCCGCCAAGATAGAACGGTACGTTGGCCGCCACCACCAGGAACTGGGGCAGCAGGCATACGGCCGTCATGTACAGAGCACCGAACATGGTTAACCGAGTCAACACGCCATCGATATAGCGCGCCGACTGCTCACCCGGACGGATACCCGGAATAAAGGCACCGGACTTCTTCAGGTTTTCCGCTACATCTTTCGGGTTGAACATCAGCGCCGTATAGAAGAAGCAGAAGAAAACGATCCCTGCACTAAACAGCAAAATGTTCAACGGCTGACCAGGAGCGATAGCCTGTGAAATATCCTGCAGCCAGCCCAAACCTTCGGACTGGCCAAACCAGGCACCCAGCGAGGCCGGGAACAACAGAAGGCTGCTGGCGAAAATAGCCGGGATAACCCCAGCCATATTCACCTTCAACGGCAAGTGGCTGGTCTGCGCGGCAAAGACCTTGCGGCCCTGCTGACGCTTGGCGTAGTGCACCGCAATCCGGCGCTGGCCACGCTCAATGAACACCACGAAACCGATGATCGCTACTGCCAACAAACCGATGGCGATCAAGGCGAAGATATTGATATCGCCCTGACGAGCAGACTCGAAAGACTGCCCGATCGCCGACGGCAGACCGGCTACGATGCCTGCAAAAATCAGCATCGAAATACCGTTGCCAACACCACGCTCGGTGATTTGCTCGCCCAACCACATCATGAACATCGCACCCGCCACAAAGGTGGTGACTGCAACGAAGTGGAAGCCGAAATCGCCCGAAAACGCTACGCCCTGACTCGCCAAACCCACGGACATGCCGATAGCCTGAACGAACGCCAGAAGCAAGGTGCCGTAGCGGGTGTATTGGCTGATCTTGCGACGACCAGCCTCACCTTCCTTCTTCAACTGCTCCAGTTGCGGGCTGACAGCGGTCATGAGCTGCATGATGATCGATGCCGAAATGTACGGCATGATCCCCAGTGCAAAGATACTCATGCGCTCCAGCGCGCCCCCGGAAAACATGTTGAACAAGCTAAGAATGGTCCCCTCATTCTGTCGAAACAGGTCCGCCAACCGGTCCGGGTTTATGCCTGGAACTGGAATGTGTGCGCCAATGCGATAGACGATAATCGCCATAAGCAGAAAGCGCAGACGAGCCCAGAGCTCGGATAACCCGCCATTGCTGAGCGCTGAGAGAGCACCTTGCTTAGCCATTTATTCCTCGAACTTACCGCCAGCTGCTTCGATAGCCGCACGCGCACCTTTGGTGGCAGCGATACCTTTAAGGGTAACCGCTTGAGTAACCGCACCGGACAGCATGACTTTCACACGCCGTACATGTTGGTTAATCAGGTTGGCATCCTTCAGCGCTTGCAGAGTAATAACGCCGCCTTCGACCTTGTTCAGCTCGGAGGTACGCACTTCTGCGCGATCCATAGCCTTCAGGGACACGAAACCGAACTTGGGCAAACGACGGTGCAGAGGCTGCTGGCCGCCTTCAAAACCCGGAGCAATGGTGCCACCGGAGCGGGAGGATTGACCCTTGTGGCCACGGCCACCGGTCTTACCCAAACCACTACCGATACCACGGCCCGGACGGTGCTTCTCGCGACGGGAACCCGGCGCAGGACTCAAATCGTTCAGGTACATGTGTTAACCCTCGACTCGCAGCATGTAGTAAGCCTTGTTGATCATCCCGCGATTCTCGGGAGTATCCAGGACTTCTACGGTGTGACCGATGCGACGCAGACCCAATCCCTTCACACAGAGTTTGTGGTTGGGGATACGGCCGGTCATGCTCTTGATCAGCGTGACTTTTACGGTATTAGCCATGATTAGAGAATCTCCTCGACGCTCTTGCCACGCTTGGCCGCAACGGAATCAGGCGACTGCATAGCTTTCAAACCTTTGAAAGTGGCATGCACCACGTTCACTTGGTTAGTCGAGCCGTAGCACTTGGCCAGAACGTTCTGCACACCAGCCACTTCCAGCACGGCACGCATGGCGCCGCCAGCGATGATACCGGTACCTTCAGAAGCCGGCTGCATGTACACCTTGGAGGCGCCATGGGCAGACTTCATCGCGTATTGCAGCGTGGTGCCGTTCAGATCCACCTGGATCATGTTGCGACGCGCAGCTTCCATCGCTTTTTGGATAGCAGCCGGCACTTCACGGGATTTGCCACGGCCGAAACCGACGCGACCCTTACCATCACCCACTACGGTCAACGCAGTGAAAGTGAAGATACGGCCACCCTTTACGGTTTTGGCTACGCGGTTAACCTGTACCAGCTTCTCGATATAGCCTTCGTCGCGCTTTTGGTCGTTATTTGACATAACTTAGAACTCCAGCCCGCCTTCACGAGCAGCGTCAGCCAGCGCCTGGACGCGGCCGTGGTACTTGAAGCCAGAACGGTCGAATGCAACCTGAGTCACACCAGCGGCTTTCGCACGCTCGGCAACCAGCTGACCAACTTTCTTGGCCGCATCGATGTTGCCAGTGGCACCATCACGCAGTGCTTTGTCCAAGGTCGAGGCGCTGGCCAGGACCTTGCTGCCGTCGGCCGAAATGACCTGGGCATAGATGTGCTGCGAAGAGCGATACACGCAGAGACGCACGGCTTCGAGCTCGTGCATTTTCAGGCGTGCTTTGCGAGCGCGACGCAGTCGAGTAACTTTTTTGTCGGTCATTTGCTATGCCCTACTTCTTCTTGGCTTCTTTACGGCGGACGACTTCGTCTGCGTAACGAACACCTTTGCCCTTATAAGGTTCAGGACGACGGAAGTCACGAATCTCCGCAGCGACCTGACCAACCAGTTGCTTGTCGACACCCTTGATCAGGATCTCGGTCTGGTTCGGGGTTTCAGCAACCACACCTTCCGGCAACTCATAGTCGATCGGATGGGAGAAGCCGAGAGCGAGGTTCAGCACCTGACCTTTGGCTTGCGCCTTGTAACCAACACCGACCAGCTGCAGCTTGCGCTCGAAGCCAGCGCTAACGCCGATTACCATGTTGTTGACCAACGCACGGGTAGTGCCGGCCATGGCGCGAGTCTGCTGGTCGCCATTGCGAGCAGCGAAACGCAGCTCACCGGCTTCATGCAGGACTTCAACGGACGAGTGAACATTCAGTTCGAGAGCGCCCTTGGCACCCTTTACCGACAGCTGCTGACCGGTGAGACTGACCTCAACACCAGCGGGCAGCGTAACGGGGTTCTTAGCAACGCGAGACATGCTTATTCCCCCCTTAGAACACTGTGCAAAGCACTTCGCCGCCGACACCGGCAGCGCGCGCAGCGCGGTCCGTCATCACACCCTTGTTGGTGGAGACGATGGAAACCCCGAGACCGCCACGAACTTTCGGCAGATCATCGACGGATTTGTACTGGCGAAGGCCTGGACGGCTGACGCGCTTCACTTCTTCGATAACCGGACGGCCTTCGAAGTATTTCAGCTCGATGGACAGCTGCGGCTTGACTTCACCGCTGATCTGATAACCCGCAATATAACCTTCGTCTTTCAAAACTTTGGCTACAGCCACCTTCAACGTGGAAGACGGCATGCTTACGACGGACTTTTCAGCCATCTGGGCATTACGGATACGAGTTAGCATGTCCGCTAACGGGTCCTGCATACTCATGGGCTAGACGCTCCTGATACAAAAAGAATTAGCCTTGCGGCTACAGTCGCTGAGAATTCTGGAACAATGCAACCCAGGCTCAGGCGAGCCGAGCATTCTAGAGACTGATCAAAAATGAATCAAGCCCCAAAGGGGCCTGATTCACAGATAAGACAAAGCCGGCGCTAGGCCGGCTTCGTTTTTACCAGCTGGCTTTCACCAGACCCGGTACATCACCACGCATTGCCGCTTCACGCAGCTTGTTACGCGACAGACCGAACTTGCGATAGACGCCGTGCGGACGACCGGTAATCCGGCAGCGATTGCGCAGGCGCGAGGCACTGGCGTCACGCGGCTGCTGCTGCAACGCGACCTGAGCTTCCCAGCGCGCTTCCGGACTGGCGTTCAGATCGACGATGGTAGCTTTCAGCTCGGCACGCTTCTTGGCGTACTTGGCTACCGTTTGCTGACGCTTCAGCTCGCGGTTTTTCATGCTCATTTTAGCCATGGTCCAACTCCAATCAGTTGCGGAACGGGAATTTGAAGGCACGCAGCAAAGCACGACCCTCGTCATCCGTACGCGCAGTGGTCGTCAGGGTAATGTCCAGACCACGCAGGGCATCGATCTTGTCGTAGTCGATTTCCGGGAAGATGATCTGCTCTTTCACGCCCATGCTGTAGTTGCCACGACCATCGAAGGACTTGGCATTCAGGCCGCGGAAGTCACGCACGCGCGGCAGGGAGATAGACAGCAGACGATCGAGGAATTCGTACATGCGATCGCGGCGCAGGGTTACCTTGACGCCAATCGGCCAACCTTCACGCAGCTTGAAACCTGCAATCGATTTACGGGCATGAGTCACTACGACTTTCTGACCGGTGATCTTTTCCAGGTCGGCTACAGCGTGCTCGATGACTTTCTTGTCACCGATTGCCTCGCCCAAACCCATGTTCAGGGTGATCTTGGTGATGCGCGGAACTTCCATCACGTTCGCCAGCTTAAGTTCTTCCTTAAGCTTGGGCGCGATTTCTTTCCGGTAAATCTCTTTTAGTCGTGCCATGGTCTTCTACCTAGCAGTGTTCAAGCATCAACCGCTTTTTGGGTCGACTTGAAGACACGAATTTTTTTACCTTCTTCAACTTTGAAACCAACACGGTCAGCCTTGTTGGTTTCGCCATTGAAAATGGCCACGTTGGAAGCGTGCAGAGGCGCCTCTTTCTCGACGATACCGCCCTGAACGCCCGACATCGGGTTCGGCTTGGTATGGCGCTTCACCAGGTTGATCCCGCCAACGACCAGACGGTCGTCAGCGAGAACCTTGAGCACCTTGCCACGCTTACCTTTGTCTTTACCGGCGATCACGATGATCTCGTCGTCACGACGAATCTTTTGCATGTCGGATCTCCTTAGAGCACTTCAGGGGCGAGCGAGACGATCTTCATGAACTTCTCAGAGCGAAGTTCACGAGTCACTGGCCCAAAAATACGGGTGCCGATCGGCTCTTGCTTGTTGTTCAGCAGAACAGCAGCGTTGCCATCGAAGCGAATGATCGAGCCGTCAGGGCGACGAACGCCATGACGAGTGCGGACTACGACAGCAGTCATCACTTGGCCTTTCTTCACTTTACCGCGCGGAATCGCTTCCTTAACGGTCACCTTGATGATGTCGCCGATGCCAGCGTAGCGGCGATGCGAACCACCCAGCACCTTGATGCACATAACGCGACGAGCACCGCTGTTGTCAGCGACGTCGAGCATGGATTGAGTCTGAATCATATATTTCTCCGACCCTTAGTCCTTAGACTTCCACTGCGCGTTCGAGAACTTCAACCAGCGCCCAAGACTTGGTCTTGGCTACGGGACGGGTTTCACGAATGGAAACCTTGTCGCCGATATGGCACTGATTGCTTTCGTCGTGCGCGTGCAGCTTGGTCGAACGCTTGACATATTTACCGTAGATCGGGTGCTTAACGCGACGCTCGATCAATACGGTGATGGTCTTGTCCATCTTGTCGCTGACGACACGGCCGGTCAGCGTACGGACTGTTTTTTCGGCTTCAGCCATGATCACTTACCTGCCTGCTGATTGAGCACAGTCTTCACACGAGCGATGTCGCGCTTAACTTGCGAGAGCAGGTGAGACTGCCCCAACTGGCCAGTTGCTTTCTGCATACGCAGATTGAACTGGTCGCGCAGCAGGCCGAGCAGTTGCTCGTTCAGCTGCTGTGCTGATTTTTCACGAAGTTCATTCGCCTTCATCACATCACCGTCCGCTTAACAAAAGTGGTGGCGAGCGGCAGCTTTGCAGCAGCCAGGGCGAAAGCCTCACGCGCCAACTCTTCGGAAACGCCTTCGATTTCATACAGGACTTTGCCTGGCTGAATCTGGGCTACCCAATACTCAACGCTACCCTTCCCTTTACCCATCCGCACTTCGAGAGGCTTCTTGGTAACCGGCTTGTCCGGGAACACGCGAATCCAGATTTTCCCGCCACGCTTAACGTGACGAGTCAGAGCACGACGAGCGGACTCGATCTGGCGGGCGGTGAGACGACCGCGGGCAACAGACTTCAGCGCGAACTCGCCGAAGCTGACTTTGCTACCGCGCTGAGCCAAGCCACGGTTGTGGCCGGTCATCTGCTTGCGGAACTTCGTACGCTTTGGTTGCAACATTTGGCGTACCCCTTACTTGGCAGCTTTTTTACGAGGCGCAGGTGCTTGCGGCTTCAGTTCTTCTTGGCGACCACCGATCACTTCGCCTTTGAAGATCCAAACCTTGACACCGATCACACCATAAGTGGTGTGCGCTTCGTACGTGGCATAGTCGATATCGGCACGCAGGGTGTGCAACGGCACACGACCTTCGCGATACCATTCGGTACGGGCAATTTCAGCACCGCCGAGACGACCGCTCACTTGGATTTTGATGCCTTTGGCACCAATGCGCATGGCGTTCTGTACAGCGCGCTTCATGGCGCGACGGAACATCACACGACGCTCCAGCTGCTGAGCTACGCTCTGCGCAACCAGCATACCGTCGAGCTCCGGCTTGCGGATTTCTTCGATATTGATGTGCACGGGCACACCCATTTGCTTGGTCAGGTCCTGACGCAGCTTCTCAACATCTTCACCTTTCTTGCCGATCACGATACCGGGACGGGCGGTGTGGATGGTGATGCGTGCAGTCTGAGCCGGACGATGGATATCGATACGGCTTACGGACGCGCTTTTTAGTTTGTCTTGGAGGTACTCGCGCACCTTCAGATCAGCGAACAAATAGTCCGCATAAGTCCGACCGCTGGCGTACCAGACGGAGGTGTGCTCCTTGACGATTCCCAGGCGAATGCCAATGGGATGTACTTTCTGACCCATCTGATCGACTCCGTTACTTGTCCGCAACCTTGACAGTGATATGGCAAGACCGCTTGACGATGCGATCAGCGCGGCCTTTGGCACGCGGCATGATGCGCTTCAGCGAACGCCCTTCGTTGACGAAAACGGTGCTGACCTTCAAGTCATCAACATCTGCGCCTTCGTTGTGCTCGGCGTTGGCCACAGCCGACTCCAGCACTTTCTTGATGATATCAGCGGCTTTTTTACTGCTAAAAGCCAACAGATTGAGCGCTTCGCCCACCTTCTTCCCGCGGATCTGGTCGGCGACCAAGCGGGCTTTCTGGGCGGAGATTCGAGCGCCCGACAACTTAGCGGCTACTTCCATTTCCTAACCCCTTAACGCTTGGCTTTCTTGTCAGCCACGTGCCCACGATAGGTACGAGTGCCGGCAAATTCGCCCAGTTTGTGGCCGACCATGTCTTCGTTCACCAGAACCGGAACATGTTGACGACCGTTATGCACAGCAATGGTCAGACCGACCATTTGCGGCAGGATCATGGAACGACGCGACCAGGTTTTCACCGGCTTGCGATCGTTCTTTTCCACCGCCACTTCGATCTTCTTCAGTAGGTGAAGATCGATAAAAGGACCTTTTTTCAGAGAACGTGGCACTGTCGTATCCCTCTATTTACTTGCGACGACGGACGATCATGTTATCGGTGCGCTTGTTACCACGAGTCTTCGCGCCCTTAGTCGGGAAGCCCCATGGAGACACCGGATGACGACCACCAGAGGTACGACCTTCACCACCACCGTGTGGGTGGTCAACCGGGTTCATGGCAACACCACGAACGGTTGGGCGAACGCCACGCCAGCGCTTGGCACCGGCTTTACCCAGCGAACGCAGGCTGTGCTCGGAGTTCGAGACTTCGCCCAGGGTCGCACGGCACTCAGCCAGCACTTTACGCATTTCACCGGAACGCAGACGCAGGGTCACGTAGACGCCTTCACGCGCAATCAGCTGAGCCGAAGCACCAGCGGAACGAGCGATCTGAGCACCTTTGCCCGGCTTCAGTTCGACACCGTGAACAGTGCTACCAACTGGGATGTTGCGCAGCTGCAGACTGTTGCCCGGCTTGATCGGAGCCATGATGCCAGCTACCAGCTGATCGCCAGCACTCACGCCCTTAGGGGCGATGATGTAGCGACGCTCGCCGTCTGCATACATCAACAAAGCGATGTGTGCGGTACGGTTCGGATCGTATTCGATACGCTCGACAGTGGCGGGAATGCCATCTTTGTCGTTGCGACGGAAGTCGACCAGACGGTAATGCTGCTTGTGGCCACCACCGATATGACGGGTGGTGATCCGACCATTGTTGTTACGACCGCCTGACTTCGACTTCTTCTCGAGCAGCGGAGCGTAGGGAGCGCCTTTGTGCAGCTCCTTGTTGACCACCTTGACCACAAAACGGCGGCCAGCGGAAGTCGGTTTGCATTTAACGATTGCCATGATGCACCCCTTCCTTACTCAGCACTGCTGGCGAAATCGAGATCTTGGCCCGGCTGAAGGGAGATGATCGCCTTCTTCCAGTCGTTACGCTTGCCCAGACCGCGAGCGGTGCGCTTGGTCTTACCCAGAACATTCTGAGTAGTCACACGCTCAACCTTCACGCTGAACAGGCTTTCGACGGCCTTCTTGATTTCCAGCTTGGTTGCATCGGTTGCAACCTTGAAAACGAATTGGCTTTTTTTATCAGCCAGAAGTGTGGCCTTCTCGGAGACGTGCGGGCCAAGCAGCACTTTAAATACGCGTTCCTGGTTCATCCCAGCAGCTCCTCGAATTTCTTCACGGCAGAAACGGTGACCAACACCTTTTCGTACGCGATCAGACTGACCGGATCGGAACCCTGCACGTCACGCACATCGACATGCGGCAGGTTGCGAGCAGCCAGGTACAGATTCTCATCGATAGCATCGGACACGATCAGCACATCGGTCAGGCCCATGCCATTCAGCTTGTTCAGCAGGTCTTTGGTTTTCGGCGCTTCAACGCTGAAGTCCTCAACCACTACCAGACGATCGCTGCGCACCAGCTCAGCAAGAATCGAACGCAATGCAGCGCGATACATTTTCTTGTTCAGCTTTTGATCGTGATTCTGCGGACGGGCCGCAAAAGTCACACCACCGCCACGCCAGATCGGACCACGAGTGGTACCGGCACGAGCACGACCAGTGCCCTTCTGACGCCACGGGCGCTTACCGCCACCGGACACGTCGGAACGGGTCTTCTGCTGCTTGCTGCCCTGACGGCCGCCGGCCATGTAGGCCACGACTGCTTGGTGAACCAGGGTCTCGTTGTAATCGCCACCGAATGTCGCTTCGGACACTTCGATCGCTTGAGCGCCATTTACATTTAATTGCATGTCAGCTTCCCCTTAACCGCGAGCCTTGGCTGCCGGACGAACAACCAGGTTGCCGCCAGTAGCGCCAGGAACGGCACCCTTGACCAACAGCAGGTTGCGTTCGGCGTCGACGCGCACTACTTCCAGGGACTGCACAGTCACGCGCTCAGCACCCATGTGACCGGACATTTTCTTGCCCTTGAAGACGCGACCCGGAGTCTGGCACTGGCCAATGGAACCCGGAACACGGTGGGACACGGAGTTACCGTGAGTGTTGTCTTGGCCGCGGAAATTCCAACGCTTGATGGTACCGGCAAAGCCTTTACCCTTGGACTGACCGGTGACATCCACCAGTTGACCAGCTTGGAAAATTTCAGCGTTGATCAGATCGCCGGCCTGGTAGTCGCCTTCTGCAAGACGGAACTCCCAAACGCCACGACCTGCCGCGACATTCGCCTTGGCGAAATGGCCGGCTTGCGCCTTGCTGACACGGGAAGCACGACGCTCACCGACAGTGACTTGCACTGCACGATAGCCATCGGACTCTTCAGTTTTGAACTGAGTGACGCGATTCGGTTCGATCTCAATGACCGTAACCGGAATGGAGACACCTTCTTCGGTGAAAATACGGGTCATCCCGCACTTACGACCGACTACACCAATAGTCATGTTGTAACCTCATGAGTGTACGGGGCTTTCACCCGCTATGGCCGCCCATTTCAGAGCGTTACACGACTAAAACCCCAAGGTTTTAGCCGAGGCTGATCTGCACTTCCACGCCAGCCGCAAGATCGAGCTTCATCAGCGCATCAACGGTTTTATCCGTTGGCTGGACAATGTCCAGAACACGCTTATGAGTGCGGATTTCGAACTGATCACGCGCGTCTTTGTTGACGTGCGGTGAAGTCAGAACGGTAAACCGCTCTTTGCGGGTAGGCAGAGGAATCGGACCACGCACCTGAGCACCAGTACGTTTCGCGGTTTCCACGATTTCCTGGGTTGATTGATCGATCAGGCGATGGTCAAAAGCCTTCAACCGAATACGGATTTGTTGGTTTTGCATTTTGACCTCAGATTCCAAGCTGCTATTCCCAACGGGCGCAATACACCCGCTAAAAGGAGGCGCAATTCTATAGACGGCCCCAGCGAGTGTCAACTCAATAAAAAAGCCCCCGCAAGCGGGGGCTTTTTTTAGATCAATCGATTACTCGATGATCTTGGCAACCACGCCAGCACCAACGGTACGGCCACCTTCGCGAATCGCGAAACGCAGGCCGTCTTCCATGGCGATCGACTTGATCAGGGTAACAACCATTTTCACGTTGTCGCCCGGCATTACCATCTCAACGCCTTCCGGCAGCTCGCAGTTACCGGTTACGTCGGTAGTGCGGAAGTAGAACTGCGGACGGTAGCCTTTGAAGAACGGAGTGTGACGACCGCCTTCTTCCTTGCTCAGCACGTACACTTCTGCTTCGAACTTGGTGTGCGGCTTGACGCTACCGGGCTTGGCCAGAACCTGACCACGCTCAACGTCGTCACGCTTGGTGCCACGCAGCAAAATACCGCAGTTCTCGCCAGCACGACCTTCGTCGAGCAGCTTGCGGAACATCTCAACACCGGTACAGATGGTCTTGACGGTATCGCGCAGACCCACGATCTCGACTTCTTCCTGGATCTTGATGATGCCGCGCTCGATACGACCGGTTACCACGGTACCGCGACCGGAGATCGAGAACACGTCTTCAACCGGCATCAGGAACGGCTTGTCGATAACGCGCACCGGATCCGGAATGTAGGTATCCAGAGTCTCAACCAGCTTGCGCACGGCAGAGGTGCCCATCTCGTTGTCGTCCTGGCCGTTCAGAGCCATCAACGCGGAACCGATGACGATCGGAGTGTCGTCGCCCGGGAAGTCGTAAGCCGACAGCAGGTCACGCACTTCCATCTCGACCAGTTCCAGCAGCTCGGCGTCATCCACCATGTCGGCCTTGTTCAGGAACACGACGATGTACGGAACGCCTACCTGACGGGACAGCAGGATGTGCTCGCGAGTCTGCGGCATCGGGCCGTCAGCAGCGGAGCAAACCAGGATAGCGCCGTCCATCTGCGCCGCACCGGTGATCATGTTCTTCACATAGTCAGCGTGGCCCGGGCAATCTACGTGGGCGTAGTGACGGATGTTGGAATCGTATTCAACGTGGGAAGTATTGATCGTGATACCACGAGCCTTTTCTTCCGGAGCACTGTCGATCTGTGCGAAGTCGCGAATAGCGCCACCGAAAGCCTCGGCACACACCTTGGTCAACGCAGCAGTCAGGGTAGTTTTACCATGGTCGACGTGACCGATAGTGCCAACGTTGACGTGCGGTTTGTTACGTTCAAATTTTTCTTTAGCCACGACAATTAACTCCTTGCCTAAAGGGCTGAATCAGCCTTGTTTTTTGGTTACAGATTCGACGATGTGCGACGGAGCTGTATTGTATTTTTTGAATTCCATAGAGTAGCTTGCGCGACCCTGAGACATGGAACGGACGTCGGTCGCATAACCGAACATCTCACCCAGCGGAACTTCGGCGCGAATCACCTTGCCGGAGATCGTGTCTTCCATGCCCAAGATCATGCCGCGACGGCGGTTAAGGTCGCCCATCACGTCACCCATATAGTCTTCAGGCGTAACAACCTCTACCGCCATGATCGGCTCGAGCAACTCACCACCGCCCTTCTGGGCCAGTTGCTTGGTCGCCATGGAAGCAGCCACCTTGAACGCCATCTCGTTGGAGTCGACGTCATGGTAGGAACCATCGAACACGGTAGCCTTCAGGCCGATCAGCGGATAACCGGCGACGACGCCGTTCTTCATCTGCTCTTCGATGCCCTTCTGGATAGCCGGGATGTATTCCTTCGGAATCACACCGCCCACCACTTCGTTGACGAACTGCAGACCTTCCTGACCTTCATCGGCAGGCGCGAAGCGAACCCAGCAGTGACCGAACTGACCACGACCACCGGACTGACGGACGAACTTGCCCTCGACCTCACAGCTCTTCGTGATGCGCTCACGGTAGGAAACCTGAGGCTTACCGATGTTGGCTTCGACGTTGAACTCGCGGCGCATGCGGTCGACCAGGATGTCCAGGTGCAACTCGCCCATACCGGAGATGATCGTCTGGCCAGTCTCCTCATCGGTTTTGACGCGGAAAGACGGGTCTTCCTGAGCAAGCTTGCCCAGAGCGATACCCATTTTCTCCTGGTCATCCTTGGTCTTAGGTTCTACGGCAACCGAAATAACCGGCTCCGGGAAGTCCATGCGCACCAGAATGATTGGCTTGTCAGCGTTGCACAGAGTCTCGCCAGTGGTGACGTCCTTCATGCCGATCAAGGCCGCGATGTCACCAGCGCGCACTTCCTTGATTTCTTCACGGGCGTTGGCGTGCATTTGCACCATACGACCCACGCGCTCTTTCTTGCCTTTAACCGAGTTGATCACGCCGTCGCCGGAGTTCAACACACCCGAGTAAACGCGAACGAAGGTCAAGGTACCCACGAACGGGTCGGTAGCGATCTTGAACGCCAGCGCCGAGAACGGCTCGCTGTCGTCAGCATGACGCTCCAACTGGACAGCCTCGTCATCCGGGTGGGAGCCCTTGATGGCAGGAATGTCGGTAGGCGCAGGAAGGAAGTCGATAACGGCGTCGAGAACCAGGGGAACGCCCTTGTTCTTGAAGGAAGAACCGCAAACAGCCAGAACGATCTCACCAGCGATAGTACGCTGACGCAGAGCGCCCTTGATTTCCTCGATGGAGAGCTCTTCACCTTCGAGGTACTTGTTCATCAGCTCTTCGTTGGCTTCGGCCGCAGCCTCAACCATGTTGCCGCGCCACTTCTCGGCTTCTTCCAGCAATTCTGCCGGAATGTCCTTGCGCACGGGAACCATGCCCTTGTCAGCATCGTTCCAGTAAACCGCTTGCATGTTGATCAGATCGATCTGACCCTGGAAGTTGTCTTCGGAACCGATAGCCAACTGGATCGGCACCGGAGTGTGACCCAGGCGCTGCTTGATCTGACCGATCACGCGCAGGAAGTCGGCACCGGCACGATCCATCTTGTTGACGTAAACAAGACGCGGAACGCCGTACTTGTTGGCCTGACGCCATACGGTTTCCGACTGGGGTTCAACACCGGAAGTACCGCAGAACACCACGACAGCGCCGTCGAGTACGCGCAGGGAGCGCTCAACTTCAATGGTGAAGTCAACGTGGCCGGGGGTATCGATGACGTTGAAGCGGTGCTCATCCTTGTACTGCTTCTCGGAACCTTTCCAGAAGGCGGTAATGGCAGCAGAAGTAATGGTAATACCACGCTCCTGCTCCTGCACCATCCAGTCCGTGGTCGCGGCGCCGTCATGCACCTCGCCCATCTTGTGGCTCTTACCAGTGTAAAAAAGGACGCGCTCGGTGGTGGTGGTTTTGCCAGCATCCACGTGCGCGACGATACCGATGTTACGGTAGCGGTTAATCGGTGTAGTACGAGCCATAAAGCCCTCGCAAATTTAGAAGCGCAAAAATTAGAAGCGGTAGTGCGAGAAGGCCTTGTTGGCTTCAGCCATGCGGTGCACGTCTTCACGCTTCTTAACTGCTGCACCCTTGCCTTCAGCGGCATCCATCAGCTCGCCAGCCAAGCGCAGAGCCATGGACTTCTCGCCACGCTTGCGGGCGAAATCTACCAACCAACGCATGGCAAGAGCATTACGGCGGGACGGACGAACTTCGACCGGAACCTGGTAAGTAGCACCGCCTACACGGCGCGACTTCACTTCGACCAGCGGAGCGATGGCGTCGAGAGCTTTCTCGAAGATTTCCAGGGGATCGCTGTTCTTACGCTCTTTAACCTTATCCAGGGCGCCATAAACGATACGCTCGGCAACGGCTTTTTTGCCGCTTTCCATCACGTGGTTCATGAATTTGGCCAGGATTTGGCTACCGTATTTTGGATCGTCAAGCACTTCGCGCTTGGCTGCTACACGACGTCTTGGCATTTGATAAGCCCTCAAACGGTCTTCAGGTTAGCCCGGGACTGCCTCACAAAAATGGCGCCCGACCTTACTCTTATCGACTCAGAAAATAGAAAATTGCACTTTCAGCTCAAGCACCGATTACTTCGGACGCTTGGTACCGTACTTCGAACGACCCTGGTTACGACCCTTGACGCCGGAAGTATCCAAGGAGCCGCGAACGGTGTGGTAACGCACACCAGGCAAGTCTTTTACACGACCGCCACGGATCAGCACCACGCTGTGCTCTTGCAGGTTGTGGCCTTCACCGCCGATGTACGAGGAGACCTCGAAACCGTTGGTCAGACGCACACGGCAGACTTTACGCAGTGCCGAGTTAGGTTTTTTCGGCGTAGTGGTGTACACGCGAGTGCACACGCCACGACGTTGCGGGCAGTTCTGCAGCGCAGGCACGTCGGATTTCTCGACGATACGCTTACGCGGCTGACGTACCAGCTGGTTGATAGTTGCCATCTACTAGCTCCACTGTTGTCTTTCGACGCTATTTATTTTCAACAAAAGCAATTTGGCAGGGCACATGCCCTGCCAAATTTAGGGGTGCATGAGTCTAATGAGACTCGCGCGCCCCGTCAAGCTGCAGCCCCATTGCCCAAGCAACAGGACTGCACACTCAATTACCGCTGGAGTTCAGCGCTTCGGTCAGTGCGGCTTCCACCTCACTGGCGCTCACGCGCACCGGCTTGTCGGCGTCACGCTTGCGCTTGCGCTCGGCGTGATAGGCCAGACCGGTACCCGCCGGGATCAGACGCCCCACCACCACGTTCTCTTTCAGGCCGCGCAAGAAGTCGCGTTTGCCAGTAACCGCCGCTTCGGTGAGTACCCGAGTGGTTTCCTGGAACGATGCCGCCGAGATGAACGATTCGGTGGACAACGAGGCCTTGGTGATGCCCAGCAACACGCGGGTGTATTTGGCGACGAACTTGTCGTCTGCTGCCAGACGCTCGTTCTCACCCAGTACCGCGGTCAGCTCCATCTGATCGCCCTTGATAAAGGTGGAATCGCCCGACTCGGCCACTTCGACCTTGCGCAGCATCTGGCGCAGGATGGTCTCGATGTGTTTGTCGTTGATCTTCACACCCTGCAGGCGATACACGTCCTGAATCTCGTTGACGATGTACTTGGCCAGGGCGCTGACACCGAGCAGGCGCAGGATGTCGTGCGGATCGCTCGGACCGTCGGAGATGACTTCGCCCTTGTTGACCTGCTCACCCTCGAACACGTTGAGGTGACGCCACTTCGGAATCAGCTCCTCATATGGATCGCTGCCATCGGTCGGCGTGATCACCAGGCGACGCTTGCCTTTGGTTTCCTTACCGAAGGCGATGGTGCCGCTGATCTCCGCCAGAATCGAGGCTTCCTTCGGACGCCGCGCCTCGAACAGGTCGGCCACGCGCGGCAGACCACCGGTGATGTCGCGGGTCTTCGAGGTTTCCTGGGGGATACGGGCGATGACGTCACCCACACCGACCTGGACACCGTTGGCGACACCCACCAGGGCGTTAGCCGGCAGGAAGTACTGCGCCGGTACGTCGGTACCCGGCAGCAGCAGATCCTTGCCATCGACACCGACCATCTTCACGGCCGGACGGATGTCCTTGCCGGCAGCCGGACGATCCTTCGGATCGAGGACTTCGATGTTGGTCAGACCGGTCAATTCGTCGGTCTGACGCTTGATGGTGATGCCTTCTTCCATGCCCACGTAGGTCACGGTACCTTTCATTTCGGTAACGATCGGGTGGGTGTGCGGATCCCACTTGGCGACGATGGCGCCAGCGTCGACCTTGTCACCTTCCTTCACCGAAATCACGGCACCGTACGGCAGCTTGTAGCGCTCGCGCTCACGCCCGAACTCGTCGGCAATCGCCAACTCACCGGAACGCGACACCGCAACCAGGTTGCCGTCCAGACGCTCGACGTGCTTGAGGTTGTGCAGACGAACCATGCCGCCGTTCTTCACTTGCACGCTGTCCGCCGCGGAAGTCCGGCTAGCGGCACCACCGATGTGGAACGTACGCATGGTCAGCTGGGTACCCGGCTCACCGATCGACTGTGCGGCGATAACGCCAACCGCTTCACCGATGTTGATCTGGTGGCCACGAGCCAGGTCGCGACCGTAGCACTTGGCACAAATACCGTAGCGGGTTTCGCAAGTGATCGGCGAACGCACGATCACTTCGTCGATGCTGTTGAGCTCGATGAACTCGACCCACTGCTCGTCGACCAGGGTGCCAGCCGGCACCAGGAGCTCGTCGCTGCCCGGCTTGAACACGTCACGCGCGATTACACGGCCCAACACGCGCTCACCCAGCGGCTCGACCACGTCGCCGCCTTCAATGTGCGGCGTCATCAACAACCCGTGCTCGGTGCCGCAATCGATCGCGGTCACCACCAGATCCTGGGCCACGTCGACCAGACGACGAGTCAGGTAACCGGAGTTAGCCGTCTTCAACGCGGTATCCGCCAGACCCTTACGTGCACCGTGAGTCGAGATGAAGTACTGCAGAACGCTGAGACCTTCGCGGAAGTTCGCGGTGATCGGCGTTTCGATGATCGAGCCGTCCGGCTTGGCCATCAGACCGCGCATACCGGCGAGCTGACGGATCTGCGCCGCAGAACCCCGCGCACCGGAGTCGGCCATCATGTACATGGAGTTAAACGACTCCTGCTCGACTTCGCTGCCATGACGGTCGATGACCTTCTCTTTCGAGAGGTTGGCCATCATCGCCTTGGACACTTCGTCGTTGGCCTTGGACCAGAGGTCGATCACCTTGTTGTACTTCTCGCCCTGGGTGACCAGGCCGGAGGCGTACTGCGATTCGATCTCTTTAACTTCCTCGGTGGCGGCGTCGATGATGCGCGCCTTCTCGTCCGGGATGACGAAGTCGTTGACGCCGATCGACACACCGGAGATGGTCGAGTAGGCGAAACCGGTGTACATCAACTGGTCGGCGAAGATCACGGTGTCTTTCAAGCCAACGGTGCGGTAGCACTGGTTGATCAGCTTGGAGATCGCCTTCTTCTTCATCGACTGGTTGACCACGTCATAGGACAGGCCATCCGGGACGATCTGGAACAGCAGCGCGCGGCCGACAGTGGTGTCGACGATACGGGTGTTCTTGGTGATCGAGCCGTCACGATCTTTGATGACTTCGTTGATGCGCACCTTGACCTTGGCATGCAGCGAGGCTTCGCCGGCACGGAACACCCGATCGACTTCCTGCAGATCGGCGAACACGCGGCCTTCGCCCTTGGCGTTGATCGCCTCGCGGGTCATGTAATACAGACCCAAGACCACGTCCTGCGACGGCACGATGATCGGCTCGCCGTTGGCCGGCGAGAGGATGTTGTTGGTCGACATCATCAGCGCGCGCGCTTCCAGCTGGGCTTCCAGCGTCAGCGGCACGTGCACGGCCATTTGGTCGCCGTCGAAGTCGGCGTTGTACGCGGCGCAGACCAGCGGGTGCAGCTGGATCGCCTTGCCTTCGATCAGAACCGGCTCGAACGCCTGGATACCCAGACGGTGCAGGGTCGGCGCACGGTTGAGCAGTACCGGGTGTTCGCGGATCACCTCGGCGAGCACGTCCCAGACTTCCGGCAGCTCGCGCTCGACCATCTTCTTCGCGGCTTTGATGGTGGTCGCCAGACCACGCATTTCCAGCTTGCCGAAAATGAACGGTTTGAACAGCTCGAGGGCCATCTTCTTCGGCAGACCGCACTGGTGCAGACGCAGGGTCGGACCGACGGTAATGACCGAACGACCGGAGTAGTCCACGCGCTTACCGAGCAGGTTCTGCCGGAAGCGGCCTTGCTTACCCTTGATCATGTCGGCCAGGGACTTCAGCGGGCGCTTGTTCGAGCCGGTGATGGCGCGACCGCGACGGCCGTTGTCGAGCAGGGCATCGACCGCTTCCTGCAGCATGCGCTTTTCGTTGCGCACGATGATGTCCGGCGCGGACAGATCGAGCAGGCGCTTGAGGCGGTTGTTACGGTTGATCACGCGGCGATACAGATCGTTGAGATCCGAGGTCGCGAAGCGGCCACCGTCGAGCGGCACCAGCGGACGCAGATCCGGCGGCAGAACCGGCAGCACGGTCAACACCATCCACTCGGGCAGGTTGCCGGAGCCGAGGAAGGCCTCCATCAGCTTCAGGCGCTTGGACAGCTTCTTGATCTTGGTTTCCGAGTTGGTTTGCGGAATTTCTTCGCGCAGACGGCCAATCTCGTGCTCCAGGTCGATCGCGTGCAGCAGCTCGCGCACGGCCTCGGCACCCATGCGGGCGTCGAAGTCGTCACCGAACTCTTCGAGGGCTTCGAAGTACTGTTCGTCGTTGAGCAGCTGGTTTTTTTCCAGGGTGGTCATGCCCGGATCGATCACCACGTAGCTCTCGAAATAGAGTACGCGCTCGATATCCCGCAGGGTCATGTCCATCAGCAAACCGATACGGCTCGGCAGCGACTTGAGGAACCAGATGTGGGCAACCGGCGACGCTAGTTCGATGTGCGCCATGCGCTCACGACGAACTTTGGCCAGGGCCACTTCGACGCCACACTTCTCGCAGATCACACCGCGATGCTTGAGGCGTTTGTACTTGCCGCACAGGCACTCGTAATCTTTTACCGGGCCAAAGATCTTGGCGCAGAACAGACCGTCGCGCTCGGGCTTGAAGGTACGGTAGTTGATGGTTTCCGGCTTTTTAACTTCACCGAACGACCACGAACGGATCATCTCAGGCGAGGCCAATCCGATACGGATGGCGTCGAACTCTTCGACTTGACCCTGGTTTTTCAGCAAATTCAGTAGGTCTTTCAAGGCCTTTCCTCCTGGCGGAGCAGAGAGCGGGCCATGCAGCCCCGCTCCCGATTCGCGTCACGTGTTATTCGGTTTCCAGATCGATGTCGATACCGAGCGAACGGATCTCTTTGATCAGCACGTTGAAGGACTCGGGCATGCCCGGCTCCATCCGGTGATCGCCGTCCACGATGTTTTTGTACATCTTGGTACGGCCGTTCACGTCATCCGACTTAACGGTCAGCATTTCCTGCAGGGTGTAGGCGGCGCCATAGGCTTCCAGTGCCCAGACCTCCATCTCACCGAAGCGCTGACCACCGAACTGCGCCTTACCACCCAGCGGCTGCTGGGTAACCAGGCTGTAGGAGCCCGTGGAACGCGCGTGCATCTTGTCGTCCACCAGGTGGTTCAGTTTCAGCATGTACATGTAGCCAACGGTGGTCGGACGCTCGAACTGGTTGCCGGTTCGGCCGTCGATCAGGCGCATCTGGCCGCTTTCCGGCAGATCCGCCAGTTTCAGCATGGCCTTGATTTCGCTTTCCTTGGCGCCGTCGAACACCGGGGTGGCCATCGGCACACCGCCGCGCAGGTTCTTCGCCAGGTTGAGGATTTCCTGATCGCTCAGTTCATCCAGGCTCTCCTGACGGCCACCGATCTCGTTGTAGATCTGCTGCATGAACTTGCGCAGCTCGGCGACCTTGCGCTGCTCTTCGAGCATGCGGTTGATCTTCTCGCCCAACCCCTTGGCCGCGAGGCCCAGGTGGGTTTCGAGGATCTGCCCGACGTTCATCCGCGAGGGTACGCCCAGCGGGTTGAGAACGATGTCGACCGGCGTGCCGTTGACGTCGTGCGGCATGTCTTCGACCGGCATGATCACCGAGACCACACCCTTGTTACCGTGACGGCCGGCCATCTTGTCGCCCGGCTGGATGCGCCGGCGAATGGCCAGGTAGACCTTGACGATCTTCAACACGCCCGGCGCCAGGTCATCGCCCTGCTGCAGTTTGCGCTTCTTGTCTTCGAACTTGTCGTCGAGCAGCTGACGGCGGTCGGAGATATAGGCCTGGGCCTTCTCCAACTGCTCGTTCAGCGCGTCGTCGGCCATGCGCAGCTTGAACCACTGACCACGCTCGAGGCCGTCGAGGAACTCGTCGCTGATCTCCGCGCCCTTCTTCAGGCCCGCACCGCCTTCGGCCTTCTTGCCGACCAGGGCTGCACGCAGACGCTCGAAGGTGGCGCCTTCGACGATGCGGAATTCTTCGTTGAGATCCTTGCGGATTTCGTCGAGCTGGCTCTTCTCGATCGACAGGGCGCGCGCATCGCGCTCGACGCCATCGCGAGTGAACACCTGTACGTCGATGACGGTGCCTTTGGTGCCAGTCGGCACGCGCAGGGAGGTGTCCTTCACATCGGACGCCTTCTCACCGAAGATCGCACGCAGCAGCTTCTCTTCCGGAGTCAGCTGGGTTTCGCCTTTTGGCGTGACCTTGCCGACCAGGATGTCGCCAGGGCCGACTTCGGCGCCGACATAGACGATGCCTGCTTCGTCCAGCTTGTTCAGTGCAGACTCACCGACGTTCGGGATGTCGGAGGTGATTTCTTCCGAACCGAGCTTGGTGTCGCGGGCCACACAGGTCAGTTCCTGGATGTGGATGGTGGTGAAGCGATCTTCCTGCACCACGCGCTCGGACAGACAGATGGAGTCTTCGAAGTTGAAACCGTTCCACGGCATAAACGCGACGCGCATGTTCTGACCCAGCGCCAGTTCACCCATGTCGGTGGACGGGCCGTCGGCCAGGATGTCGCTGCGCTCGACCTTGTCGCCCTTGCTCACCAGCGGACGCTGGTTGATGCAGGTGTTCTGGTTGGAGCGGGTGTACTTGGTCAGGTTGTAGATGTCGACACCGGCTTCGCCAGTCTCGACTTCGTCGTCGTTGACCCGCACCACCACACGGCTGGCATCGACCGAGTCGATCACCCCGCCACGCCGCGCCACGACGCACACGCCGGAGTCGCGCGCCACGTTGCGCTCCATGCCGGTACCGACCAGCGGCTTGTCGGCACGCAGGGTGGGTACAGCCTGACGCTGCATGTTCGAACCCATCAACGCACGGTTGGCGTCGTCGTGCTCGAGGAACGGAATCAACGAAGCGGCGACCGAAACCACCTGCTTGGGCGAAACGTCCATCAGGGTGACGTCTTCCGGCGCCTTGACGGTGAACTCGTTGAGGTGACGCACGGCCACCAACTCATCGACCAGCTGACCTTTGTCGTTCATGGTCGCCGAAGCCTGGGCGATCACGTGATCGGCCTCTTCGATCGCCGACAGGAAGACGATCTCGTCAGTCACCAGGGTGTCGTTCACCACCCGGTACGGGCTCTCGAGGAAACCGTACTGGTTGGTGCGCGCATAGGCGGCCAGGGAGTTGATCAGACCGATGTTCGGCCCTTCAGGGGTCTCGATCGGGCACACGCGGCCGTAGTGGGTCGGGTGTACGTCACGCACTTCGAAGCCGGCGCGCTCACGGGTCAGACCGCCCGGACCGAGCGCCGAAACACGGCGCTTGTGGGTGATCTCGGAGAGCGGGTTGTTCTGGTCCATGAACTGCGACAGCTGGCTGGAACCGAAGAATTCTTTCACCGCTGCCGCAACCGGCTTGGCGTTGATCAAATCCTGCGGCATCAGGCCTTCGCTTTCGGCCATCGACAGGCGTTCCTTGACCGCGCGCTCGACGCGCACCAGGCCCACACGGAACTGGTTCTCGGCCATCTCGCCAACGCAACGCACGCGGCGGTTACCCAGGTGGTCGATGTCGTCGACGATGCCTTTGCCGTTGCGGATGTCGACCAGGGTCTTGAGAACCGCGACGATGTCTTCCTTGCACAGCACGCCCGAACCTTCGATTTCGGTGCGCCCGATACGCCGGTTGAACTTCATCCGACCTACTGCAGAAAGGTCGTAACGCTCGGGGCTGAAGAACAAGTTGTTGAACAGGGTTTCAGCAGCGTCCTTGGTTGGCGGCTCGCCGGGACGCATCATGCGATAAATCTCGACCAGCGCTTCCAACTGATTGGTGGTGCTGTCGATCTTCAGGGTATCGGAGATGAACGGACCACAATCGATGTCGTTGGTGTACAGCGTTTCGATGCGCACAACCTGGGCCTTGACCACTTTGGCCAGGATCTCAACGCTCAACTCGGTGTTGCACTCGGCGATGATTTCGCCCGTCGACGGATGGACGATGGCCTTGGCACTGGTGCGCCCGATCAGGTAGTCAATCGGCACTTCCAGCTCTTTGGTGCCGGCCTTGTCCAGCTGATTGATATGGCGCGCAGTAATCCGGCGGCCCTGCTCAACGATGACCTTGCCCTTCTCGTCCTTGATGTCGAGAACCGCGATTTCACCGCGCAGGCGCTGCGGTACCAGCTCCAGAGTGAGGGTCTCGCCCTTCACATGGAATACGTTGGTCGCATAGAAGGCATCCAGCACTTCTTCAGTGCTGTAACCCAGCGCACGCAGCAGCACCGACGCCGGCAACTTGCGGCGACGGTCGATACGCACGAATACGGCGTCCTTCGGATCGAACTCGAAGTCCAACCAGGAACCGCGGTAAGGAATGATCCGCGCCGAGTACAGCAGCTTGCCCGAGCTGTGAGTCTTGCCACGATCGTGATCGAAGAACACGCCTGGGGAGCGATGCAACTGGGAGACGATGACGCGCTCGGTACCGTTGATAACGAAGGTACCGTTCTCGGTCATCAGGGGGATTTCCCCCATGTAAACTTCTTGCTCTTTAATGTCCTTGATCGCTTTGTTCGACGATTCTTTGTCGAAAATGATCAGGCGCACTTTCACCCGCAGCGGCACGGCGAAGGTGACGCCGCGCAACACGCATTCTTTTACGTCAAATGCCGGATCGCCCAAGCGATAACCAACATACTCCAGAGCCGCATTGCCGGAGTAGCTGATGATCGGGAAAACGGACTTGAAGGCCGCATGCAGGCCGATGTCACGAAACTGGTCCTTGGTCGCTCCCGCCTGCAGGAATTCGCGATACGAATCCAGCTGGATGGCCAGGAGATAAGGCACATCCATGACATCCGGCAACTTGCTAAAGTCCTTGCGGATACGTTTTTTCTCAGTGTATGAGTAAGCCATCAGCGTTCCCCAGCTTGGTCACCTGCTTATTTGGCCTCTCCGATGGGAGCAGCCAGAAACTCTTGCAAACCCTTTGGTTTGCGCCACCGCTCAGGGTGGGTTGCCTCCATTGAGGGCCGGCCAATGAATAGCCGACCTACAACGGAAAAAGGCCGGTGGCAAAAGCCACCAGCCATCAGCCTTACGCGAATCGCTCAGGCTGTAGACGCAAGGTCGTCGCTTACTTGAGCTCGACTTTAGCGCCAGCTTCTTCCAGGACTTTGACTGCAGCTGCAGCTTCATCCTTCGAAACGCCTTCTTTAACCACGCCAGGAGCGCCGTCAACTACTGCCTTGGCTTCTTTCAGACCCAGACCGGTCAGTTCGCGGACAGCCTTGATCACGTTTACTTTCTTCTCGCCAGCTTCCAGCAGCACGACGTTGAACTCGGTCTGCTCTTCAGCTACAGCGGCAACGGCAGCGGCCGGGCCAGCAGCAGCAGCGGCAGTCACACCGAACTTCTCTTCCATTGCCTTGATCAGTTCAACAACCTGCATCACGGACATGTCGGAAACGGCGTTGATGATGTCTTCGTTGGTCAGAGCCATGACTCTAAATTCCTGTATTGGGGGACAGCCTTCGCGGCCATCAAATTAAACAAATAAGATTGAAAGACGACGCTGTCAGCCTTAGGCCGCCGCAGCTTCTTTCTGGTCGCGAACAGCCGCCAAAGTACGAACGAACTTGCTGGTAGCGCCTTGCATCACGCTCATCAGCTGGGAAATCGCTTCGTTGTAAGTCGGCAGAGTTGCCAGTACGTCGATCTGATTGGCTGCGAGGAACTGACCCTCGAACGCAGCTGCCTTGATCTCGAACTTGTCCTGACCCTTGGAGAAATCCTTGAAAATACGGGCAGCAGCGCCCGGATGTTCATTGGAAAACGCAATCAGGGTCGGGCCTTTGAACACGTCGTTGAGCACGTCGAACTGAGTGCCCTCAACGGCGCGGCGCAGCAGGGTGTTACGCACGACTTTCACGTACACACCAGATGCGCGGGCCTCTTTACGGAGTCCGGTCATTGCAGCTACGGTCACGCCACGGGCATCAGCCACGACAGCGGACAGGGCAGCTTTGGCAGCCTCGTTGACTTCAGCGACGATGGCCTTTTTGTCTTCGAGTTTAATTGCCACGGGTTTACTCCTGGATGTTACCGTTTCGTCCAACCGAGACTGGACGGCGTTTTGGTGTCTGATTCGGTAAGAATCGGGAGCACCATCTGCGTAGGCTGCCGGAAATCGCTCACCGGGTTTAAGGCTTGCGCCACCTACGGTCTTGGATAGCCCCCGCCAGGCAGGGACCCCAATTTTGCAGACTGACGCAATCGCTTGCGCCAGCCGGATTCGTTACGCGTCGAGCGAAGCCTGGTCGATAACCAGACCAGGACCCATGGTGGTACTCAGGGTCACGCGCTTGACGTAGATGCCTTTCGAAGTCGACGGCTTCAGACGCTTCAGATCGGAGATCAGCGCTTCGACGTTCTGCTTCAATTTCTCAGCGTCAAAGCCAACCTTACCTACGGAACCGTGAATGATGCCGTTCTTGTCGGTACGGAAGCGGATCTGACCGGCCTTGGCATTCTTCACCGCAGTAGCCACGTCCGGGGTTACTGTGCCGACTTTCGGGTTCGGCATCAGGCCGCGCGGACCGAGAATCTGGCCCAACTGACCGACAACGCGCATGGCATCGGGGGAAGCGATAACCACGTCATAGTTCAGATCGCCGCCCTTCATCTCGGCAGCCAACTCGTCCATGCCTACGCGATCGGCACCGGCGGCCAGAGCCGCTTCAGCAGCCGGGCCCTGGGTGAACACGGCAACCCGCACGCTTTTACCGGAGCCGTTCGGCAGCACGGTAGCGCCACGCACAACCTGGTCGGATTTGCGCGGATCTACACCGAGATTCACAGCGACATCAACAGATTCGGAGAACTTGACAGCCGAAAGCTCAGCCAACAGAGCAGCCGCTTCGGTGAAATTGTAGGCTTTGCCCGGCTCGATCTTCGCCGCGATTGCCTTTTGACGCTTGGTCAGCTTAGCCATTACACACCCTCCACGTTGAGGCCCATGCTGCGAGCAGAACCGGCGATAGTGCGCACGGCCGCATCCATATCAGCGGAAGTCAGATCAGCCTGTTTGGTCTTGGCGATCTCTTCCAACTGAGCACGAGTCACAGTGCCAACCTTGACGGTGTTCGGGCGAGCCGAACCACTGGTCAAGCCAGCCGCTTTCTTCAACAGAACCGAAGCAGGGGTGCTTTTGGTTTCAAAGGTAAAGCTGCGGTCGCTGTATACAGTGATGATCACTGGTGTCGGCAGACCGGGCTCCATACCCTGAGTCCTGGCGTTGAACGCCTTGCAGAACTCCATGATGTTCACGCCGTGCTGACCCAGTGCCGGGCCAACAGGTGGGCTTGGGTTGGCTTGCGCAGCCTTTACTTGCAGCTTGATATAAGCCGTAATTTTCTTAGCCATGAGCTACTCCAGTTACGGGTTCTAGCGCCTTGCGGCTCCCCGGTTATTACACGTTTATCCCAGTGACGACAAAACCCCGCAGCCCAGGGCTGCGGGGTAAGGGATGCTTATGTCAGTTATGCCTTTTCGACCTGACTGAACTCCAGCTCGACCGGTGTCGAACGACCAAAAATGGTCACCGCCACCTGGATACGGCTCTTTTCATAATTCACTTCTTCAACCACACCGCTAAAGTCAGCGAACGGACCGTCAACCACACGAACCATCTCACCCGGCTCGAACAGCGTCTTCGGCTTGGGCTTGTCACCACTATCAGCGACGCGACGCAAAATGGCTTCAGCTTCTTTATCGGTAATAGCTGCCGGCTTATCGGCAGTGCCGCCGATAAAGCCCATGACCCGAGGCGTATCCTTGACCAAATGCCAAGTACCCTCGTTCATGTCCATCTGCACCAGCACATAACCAGGAAAGAACTTGCGCTCGCTTTTGCGCTTCTGGCCATTGCGCATTTCCACTACTTCTTCAGTAGGAACCAGAATCTCACCGAAACCATCTTCCATACCGGCGAGCTTTACACGCTCGATCAACGAGCGCATCACATGCTTCTCGTAACCCGAGTAAGCATGCACAACGTACCAACGCTTAGCCACGGGACACCTTCAACCGACTACAAACGAAACAAGCCAACCTAGCAGGGCGTCTAGCCCCCACAACAGCAGTGCCATAACCAGAACAACAGCCACGACAATCAACGTGGTCTGCGTGGTTTCCTGACGGGTTGGCCAAACGACCTTACGAATTTCGATGCGCGCTTCTTTTGCCAGCTCGAGAAAAGCCTGACCCTTGGTCGTTTGCAGCGCAACAGCACCAGCAACGATCGCAAGTACAAGCAACGCCAGCACGCGATACAGGATTGGCTCAGCAGAGAAGTACTGATTACCAACCACACCCACCACCACCAAAGCGGATACCACCACCCACTTCAGCAGATCAAAGCGCGAATCTTTGGCTTCAGCCTTAACATTCATTTACGAGAACCCTGTGAGAAGACACGCCAAATTCGTTAGAAAATGGCAGGTCAGGAGGGAATCGAACCCCCAACCTGCGGTTTTGGAGACCGCCGCTCTGCCAATTGAGCTACTGACCTAAAACTGAAATCAGGCCGACCATTATGCCGGCCCAACGAAGACAGATCAACCGATTACTCGATGATCTTGGCAACCACACCCGCACCGACGGTACGACCGCCTTCACGAATCGCAAAACGCAGACCATCTTCCATAGCAATCGGCGCGATCAGCGTGACAACCATCTTGACATTGTCGCCCGGCATCACCATCTCAACGCCATCCGGCAACTCGCAGTTACCGGTTACATCGGTAGTGCGGAAGTAGAACTGCGGACGATAACCCTTGAAGAACGGAGTATGGCGACCACCCTCCTCCTTCGACAACACGTACACCTCACCCTCGAATTTGGTGTGCGGCTTGATGGTGCCGGGCTTAGCCAGAACCTGGCCACGCTCCACATCATCGCGCTTGGTGCCACGCAACAAAATACCGCAGTTCTCACCAGCACGCCCTTCATCGAGCAGCTTGCGGAACATCTCAACACCGGTACAAATGGTCTTGGCGGTATTACGAATACCGACAATCTCGACCTCTTCCTGAATCTTGATAATCCCGCGCTCGATACGACCAGTCACCACAGTGCCACGCCCGGAGATCGAGAAAACATCCTCAATCGGCATCAGGAACGGCTTATCGATCGCACGCACAGGCTCAGGAATGTAGCTATCCAGCGTTTCAACCAGCTTACGGACAGCAGTGACACCCATCTCGCCGTCATCCTGACCATTCAACGCCATCAACGCGGAACCGATCACGATCGGAGTGTCGTCGCCCGGGAAGTCGTAAGCCGACAGCAGGTCACGCACTTCCATCTCAACCAGCTCCAACAGCTCGGCATCATCCACCATGTCAGCCTTGTTCAGGAACACCACGATGTAAGGAACGCCTACCTGACGAGACAGCAAGATATGCTCACGAGTCTGCGGCATCGGGCCGTCAGCAGCCGAGCAAACCAGGATAGCGCCATCCATCTGCGCCGCACCGGTGATCATGTTCTTCACATAGTCGGCGTGACCCGGGCAATCTACGTGGGCGTAGTGACGGATGGCCGAGTCGTACTCAACGTGAGACGTGTTAATGGTGATACCACGCGCCTTTTCTTCCGGGGCGTTGTCGATCTGGGAGAAGTCACGCGCAGAGCCACCCCAAGTCTCAGCGCAAACCTTGGTCAGCGCTGCAGTCAGAGTGGTTTTACCATGGTCGACGTGGCCGATAGTGCCAACGTTGACGTGCGGCTTATTACGTTCAAACTTTTCTTTAGCCATCTCGACTGTCTCCAAACGAAAAATTGAGCAAGTCATATCGCCATTAAAACAAAGGCAGATACTTTCATATCTGCCTTTGTCGAATGGAGCTCATGAGCGGACTCGAACCGCTGACCTCACCCTTACCAAGGGTGTGCTCTACCAGCTGAGCTACATGAGCGTTACACATTACGCCAACCACAAGCCTGGAGCGGGTAGCGGGAATCGAACCCGCATCATCAGCTTGGAAGGCTGAGGTTCTACCACTGAACTATACCCGCGGAGCCTGCAGCTCACGCTAAATCTGGTGGAGGGAGAAGGATTCGAACCTTCGAAGTCGATGACGTCAGATTTACAGTCTGATCCCTTTGGCCGCTCGGGAATCCCTCCAAAAGGAGGCGGCATTCTCTTTAGAAGCCACCCTACTGTCAAGCATTTTCTCATTAAAAACCTGAGGTTAGCTGCACTGACAGCAACTTTGCAGATTGACCATTACAATCACCCTGCGAAGCGGGCGCCATTCTATTCAATCTAACGCGAGGTTGCAATGCTTTCGCAAGGCATTAATTGATGCTGCAACCCATTGAAGTCAAAAGCCAAGTTCTGCAACAACGCATCGCCGACCAAACGACGACTCTCAGGGGCAATACGCACCCAATAGCCTCGATGAGTACGCGACAACGCCCTGAGCTCAGACTCGTAACCAGCATCACGCAGACGCTGCATCACACTCTTCGCTGAGTCTTCGCGAGGAAAGATTCCCAGCGATATGCCGTTGGCCAAATCGCCCTGAGTAATGATGTAGCTGTCAATCTTCCGCGCCTGCAACTCCTTCAATTGTCGAAGCGAGGCCTGACGAGACGCGAGCGGCGGCAAATACACCCAATAATCGATTGCCGCAGCGGCCTCCACGGACTGCACTCGCGAGCGAATATCGAGACTGAGCAGACGCTGCTCAACCGCCACAGCGGCAGACTCCGATTCAAAGCCGCCAAGGAACAGGCAAACAGCGTCTGCCGCCTCGGATCCGGCGCGCTCACGCCGTGCCGGCTCAGCAGACTCGCTCAACAAATGAATATCGCGCTTGCTGTCCTGGGTAAGCGCCAGCGGAGCAACCTCTTTAGGACGTAAAGGCGCCTGCTGCTGATGCCACACGTAATAAAATAAGTTCAACACAACCAGCAACAAGAACATCCAACGCATGCTCGACCTCAACGCAACGGACAGGCGATAGCCAAGCCGATAAAGACCAGATCAGGCACGACCCGAGCATCAGGCATCATGTCGACCACTAAGGCAGCATCGCCACCAGTTAAGAAGACAACAAAATGCTCCCCCCAATATTCACGAGCCATATCCAGCTGAGTATGAACAAACCCCTGCAGCATCAACGAGCAGCCCCGCTCAACAGCTTCCGCCGTTGAGCGTCCCGGCGCCAAGCTCTGCATAGCCCGCTCGGCAAGCTGGTCGTCATAACGCGTCCGCCGAGTATGAGTTCGCAATTGATCTCGCATCAACGGCACGCCAGGACAAATAAACCCGCCAAGATGCTGCCCATCAGCATCAACAAAATCGGAGGTCACTGCAGTGCCTAGATCAAGCACCAAACAGGCTTGCCGGGCCTGCCGGTAGGCACCAACCAAAGCCAGCCACCGGTCAAGCCCAAGACGCTCATACTGCTCATAACCATTACGGACACCAGCCAACTCGCCAGCCGGATGCGCACAAACACACTCGATGGAAAAAGCTCGCTCTAGCGCATCAATAAGCCGCCCTGTCTCTTCATCCGTGCGCACACTCACTAGACGACAAGCACGCAAACTAACCAATTGCTTTCGCACGGCCTGAATCAGCTCTTCATCTGCACCAACAACACCACCACAACGCGCGCTCGCGCCACCACCTGAAACGAGTCGCCATTTGATAAAACTATTTCCACAATCGAGCTCAAGAATCATCACTCAACCTCAAACTGAGCTCTCCACCGCTGAAATTTTGCTCGACTCCGGCAACACGCAAACGAATGGCGCCTGACTGATCGACCCCTAACACCACACCTGTAATCGGGTTGGCACCCGTGGCTAGCGTCACGCTACGCCCTTGCCAAAGATGGTTGTCCTGCCACTCATTTCTCAAAGCGGAAAACCCATGCGCTTGATGCATACCCAGATACAGCGATAACTGGCGATTGAGCTCACATACAAACTCATTACGATCTACCGCCCCCCCTAACTCAGCACGCATAGAGGTCCAGGGCTGATCGATGCTTCCCTTGTCGACCAGCATGTTCACATTGACACCGATACCTATCACCACGTGGCACACATCGGCGGGATCGCCAGACAACTCCAGAAGGATTCCAGCGATCTTGCGACCATCGACCAACAAGTCATTAGGCCACTTCAGCCCAGCTCGAACCACCCCGGACGCCTGCAATGCACGCAGCAAGGCCAAGCCCACAACCAGACTCAAGCCCTCCAGCTGACGCCTCCCACCATCGATCTGAAGAGCCAGACTGTAATTGAGGTTTTCGCCGAATGGACTCACCCAACTGCGCCCACGTCGGCCACGTCCCGCAGTCTGGCGCTCCGCCAACATGATAAACGGCGGCACATGACCACTGGCCAGACGCCTTAACACTTCGGCATTAGTCGAATCCACCGTGGGCAAAATGCTCAACGGCCAGCCCCGAGCAGCCCCGTTGACTGCCAGTACATCTTCATCCAAAAGCAAAAGCTGGCTCTCCAAGCGATAGCCGCGCCCGCGAACCCGGTGAACAGGCAAAGCCCACTCAGCCTCCATAACCTGTAATTGCTTCCATATCGCAGAGCGACTGACACCCAAGGCAGCGCCAAGCGCTTCACCCGAATGAAAACGCCCATCTTGAAGAAGCCTTAGTAATGACAGCATGCCGATCTCACTGAGCCACAAGGCACGCATGATAACGGCGTGCCCACAGGTTGCCTACACAGCGGGCGCTGGTTTCTC
>NZ_JARRAB010000029.1 GCF_030376615.1 Pseudomonas sp. sp1636 | reverse complement strand
GGAGCCGCAGACCTTGTTCAGGGTCAGCGCCGGCACCGCATGGGGCAGGCCGGCGAGGATCGCCGCCTGGCGCGCCGGGTTCTGCCCGCTGCCGGCGGTGAGCACCTGACCGAGGATCACTTCGTCGACCTCGGCGCCGTTCAGGCCGGTTTGTTCCAGCAGGCGACGGATCACCGCGGCGCCCAGCTCTGGGGCGGGGATACCCGCCAGCGAACCCTGGAAGCTGCCGACGGCGGTGCGGGTGGCGGCGACGATAACGACTTCTTGCATGCTGAGACTCCTGCGAGTTGCGTCGATGCCGTTCGCGGCATCGACAAGCGATGGGTATCGCTGCGCTCCACCCATTCTACAAATAGAAAACCCGCTGCGCAGGCGGCCATGCGTGGTGGCCGCCTGCGCAGCGGGGAGCTGCTCAGAAGGTCATTTCGATGACATCGTCCGGCACGATCAGCGGGCCTGCGGTCTTGGCGACGATCTCCTCGATGCTCACCCCCGGCGCGCACTCGCGCAGGATGAAATGGCCGTTGTCGATTTCCAGGTAGGCCAGGTCGGTGAGCACCTTGCGGATGCAGCCGCAGCCGGTGAGCGGCAGGCTGCAGTGCTTGAGCAGCTTGGACTCGCCATCCTTGGAGGCGTGGGTCATGGTGACGATGATGTTGTCGGCGCCGGCGACCAGATCCATGGCGCCGCCCATGCCCTTGATCAGCTTGCCGGGGATCATCCAGGAGGCGATGTTGCCGTTGACGTCCACCTCGAAGGCGCCGAGCACGGTGAGGTCGACGTGGCCGCCACGGATCATGGCGAAGGATTCGGCCGAGGAGAAGATCGACGCCCCTTTACGCGCGGTCACCGTCTGCTTGCCGGCGTTGATCATGTCGGCGTCCAGCTCATCCTCGGTCGGGAAGGCGCCCATGCCGAGCAAGCCGTTTTCCGATTGCAGCATCACATCGATGCCGTCCGGCACGTAGTTGGCCACCAGGGTCGGGATGCCAATCCCTAAGTTCACGTAGTAACCGTCTTTCAATTCGCGCGCCACACGCTGAGCCATCTGTTCGCGGGTAAGTGCCATGGCGAAAACCTCTTGTTGTAGTCGTGACTGGATGATCAGGCGCGCAGGGTGCGCTTCTCGATCCGCTTCTCGAAACTGCCCTGGATGACGCGATCGACGTAGATGCCCGGGGTGTGGATGTGGGCCGGATCGAGTTCGCCGGGTTCGACGATTTCCTCCACCTCGACCACGGTGATGCGCCCGGCGGTGGCCACCAGCGGGTTGAAGTTCTGCGCGGTGTGGCGATAGATCACGTTGCCGAAGTGGTCGGCCTTCCAGCCCTTGACGATGGCGAAGTCGCCGGTGATGGCCGGCTCCAGGATGTAGTGGCGGCCGTTGATTTCGCGTGCCTCCTTGCCTTCGGCGACCGGGGTGCCGTAGCCGGTGGCGGTGAAGAAGGCCGGGATGCCGGCGCCGCCGGCGCGCAGTTTCTCGGCCAGGCTGCCTTGCGGGGTCAGCTCGACTTCCAGCTCGCCGTTGAGCAGCTGCTGCTCGAACAGGGCGTTCTCGCCGACGTAGGAGGCGATCATCTTGCGGATCTGCCGGTCTTCCAGCAACACGCCCAGGCCGAAACCGTCGACCCCGCAGTTGTTCGAGACCACGGTCAGGCCGCGCACGCCAAGGCGGCGGATCTCGGCAATCAGATTTTCCGGAATCCCACACAGGCCGAAGCCGCCGGCCAGCACGGTCATGTTGTCGGTCAGCCCGGCCAGAGCCTCCGCGTAACTGCCTACCCGCTTGTCGAGTCCACTCATATTGCTGCGCCTCTTGTCATTGTCGGTTTGGCAGCCGGGCTGCCGTAAGAACCTGCCTCGGAGCTGCTGCGCGTCGGCCATGCAGCGTTGAAGTCGAGTTCGGATCGCTCATTTAAGCTCGTAAATTCCGCGTCCTCGCTCAATTTCGCCTTGCCTGGCTCTAGCTCGCGAGCTCCGAAACAGGTTCTGGAGCGATTGAGAGCTTCACCCCTGGAGACTGATTTGTTAAGTTTGTTTTTCTAAGCCATTAATCACGAAAACAAATCAATGACCGTCAAGCAACTGCGCGCCTTCCTCGCCGTGGCCCAGAGCCTGAGCTTCGTCCAGGCTTGCGAGCGCCTGCACCTGTCTCAGCCGGCCTTGAGCCTGGCGATCAAGAACCTTGAGCAGTCCCTCGGCGGCCCCTTGCTGGTGCGCACCACCCGCAGCGTCGGCCTGACCCCGGAAGGCGAACTGCTGCTGCCCATCGCCCGGCGCCTGCTGACCGACTGGGACAACACCGAGGAGCTGCTGCGCCAGCACTTCACCCTGCAACTGGGCAAGGTCTCCATCGCCGCCATGCCCTCCTTCGCCGGCAACCTGCTGCCGGTGGCGCTCAAGGCATTTCGCAATCGTCATCCGCGGGTCAACGTGGCGGTGCATGACGTGATCAACGAACAGGTGCTGGAGATGGTGCGCAACCGCCGCGTCGAGTTGGGCATCGCCTTCGAGCCGGATTCCCTCGAGGGGCTGGACTTCATCCCCTTCTATACCGACCGCTTCGTCGCGGTGGTGCCCGCCGACTGCCCGCTGGCCGAACGGCCCGAGCTGAGCTGGGCGCAGTTGCTGCAGGAGAGCTTTATCACCCTGCAACGCCCCTCGGCGGTGCGTCTGCTGCTGGAGGACAGCGTCGCCGCCGAGCACGGCCGGCTGCCGGTGGCCTTCGAGAGCCATCAACTGGTGACCGTCGGCCGCATGGTCGCCCAGGGTCTCGGGGTCAGCGCCGTGCCGAGCCTGTGCATCCAGCAGATGGAGGAACTCGGCGCCCGTTGCGTCGCTCTCTACGGGCCGCGGGTGGAACGCCGGGTCGGCCTGCTGCGCCTCGCCGAGCACGAACTGTCGACCGCGGCCCAGGCCCTGAGCGATGTACTGCTGCACGTCACGGACTGGAACAGCCTGAATCTTCCGCGGCTCGAAACAGCGCCGGACGGCAGCTGACGGCGTCCGCCAGGCAACGCCGCCGACTGCGTGCCATTATGTAAGGCATGTCATGCAGCCTGCGGCGTCGATTACTCAGCGGCGCTGGGAGGACAGATGAACCTACCACTTTGGATCCCCTCGCCGGAACGCATCGCCGCCACCCGGATGGACGCCTTCCGTCGTTTCATCAACCGGCGCCATGGCCTCGACCTGGCCGACTACCCGGCGCTGCATGCCTGGAGCCTGGCGCAGCGCGAGGCGTTCTGGCAGGCCATCGTCGACTTCTTCGAAATCCGCTTCGCCGAACAGCCCCACGCCGTGCTGGAAGAAGGCCTGCTCATGCCCAGCGCGCGCTGGTTCCCCGGCGCCCAGCTGAACTTCGCCGAGCACCTGCTGCGCCGCCGCGACCACCACCCGGCGCTGGTGGCCGTCGGCGAGGACGGTTCGCGCGAGCAACTGAGCTACGCCGAGCTGGCCGCCCAGGTCGCCGGCTTGCAGCAAAGCCTCAAGGCCACCGGGGTAGGCATTGGCGACCGGGTCGCGGCCTTTATGCCCAATACCTGGCAGACGCTGGTCGGCATGCTCGCCGCCAGCAGCCTCGGTGCCACCTGGTCATCCTGCTCGCCGGACTTCGGCACCCAGGGGGTGATCGACCGCTTCGGTCAGATCGAGCCCAAGGTGCTGATCGCCGCCGCCGGCTATCGCTATGCCGGCGAGAACTTCGACCTGACCGGCAAACTGGGCGAAATCCTCGAACAGCTGCCGTCGCTGCAGCAGCTGATCGTGGTGCCCTACTCCAACCCGGATACCAAGCCGAGCGACTTCCAGACCTCGGCCCGGGTCGCCCTGTGGCAGGATTTCTACCAGCCCGGCGGCGAGCCGCAGTTCACTGCCGTGCCCTTCGATCACCCGCTGTACATCCTCTACTCCAGCGGCACCACCGGCGTGCCCAAGTGCATCGTCCACGGCAGCGGCGGCGTGCTGTTGCAGCACGTCAAGGAACTCGGTCTGCACAGCGACCTGCACGCCGACGACTGCCTGTTCTACTACACCACCTGCGGCTGGATGATGTGGAACTGGCTGGCCTCGGGTCTGGCCCTGGGCGCGACCCTGGTGCTGTTCGACGGCTCGCCCTTGCACCCGGGTGCCGAGCGTCTGATCGACCTGATCGATGCGGAGAACATCAGCATCTTCGGCACCAGCGCCAAGTACCTGGCCGCCCTGGCAAAGGCCGGCGCCAAGCCGGGCAGCACGCATCGGCTGGAACGCCTGAAAACCGTCCTGTCGACCGGCTCGCCGCTGTCTCCTGAGAGCTTCGAGTACGTCTACCGTGAGATCAAACAGGACATTTGCCTGTCGTCGATCTCCGGCGGCACCGACATCGTCTCCTGCTTCGCCCTGGGCAACCCGCTGCTGCCGGTGTGGCGCGGCGAACTGCAGTGCAAGGGCCTGGGCATGGACGTGCAGGTGTGGAACCAGGCCGGCCAGCGGGTTATTGGCCAGAAAGGCGAACTGGTCTGCACCCAACACTTCCCCTCGATGCCGGTGGGTTTCTGGAACGATCCGGCTGACGAGAAGTTCAGGGCCGCCTACTTCGACACCTTCCCCGGCGTCTGGGCCCACGGCGACTACGCCGAGGAAAGCGTCCACGGCGGCCTGGTGATCCACGGCCGCTCCGACGCCGTGCTCAATCCGGGAGGGGTGCGCATCGGCACCGCGGAGATCTACCGCCAGGTGGACAAGATCGAGGAGGTATTGGAGTCCATCGCCATCGGCCAAGACTGGAACGACGACGTGCGCGTGGTGCTGTTCGTCCGTCTGCGCGAGGGCGTCACCCTCGACGAGGCGCTGCAGGCGCGCATCCGCCAGGCGATCCACAGCAACACCAGCTCGCGCCATGTGCCGGCCAAGATCATCGCGGTGGCCGACATCCCGCGCACCATCAGCGGCAAGATCGTCGAACTGGCGGTGCGCAACGTGGTGCACGGCAGGCCGGTGAAGAACACCGACGCCCTGGCCAACCCCGAGGCGCTGGAGCTGTACAAGAACCTGCCCGAGCTACAGAACTGATGGCCGATGGACAGGGTAGAACGGATCGAATAGCGTCGAACGGCGACAGTTTGCGCGCGGAGGCTGCCACGCCGCCGCGCTGAGCCCCGCCCTAGGTAATGGACAAAGACCGTGCACAAGCCTGACTACAAGATCAGAACCATGACCCGCGCAGAAGTCGCTATCGCCATCGACTGGGCCGCGGCAGAAGGCTGGAACCCAGGATTGCATGACGCCGATTGCTTCTATGCAGCCGACCCTGGCGGATTCCTGATCGGCTTGCTGAACGATGAACCCATCGCGGTCATTTCGGTGGTGAAATACGGCAGCAGCTTTGGCTTCCTCGGCTGTTACATCGTCAAACCGGGATACCGGGGCCAGGGCTATGGCATGCAGATCTGGAACGCCGGCCTCGCCTACCTCGGCAGCCGAACCATAGGCCTGGACGGCGTGGTGGCGCAGCAGGGCAACTACATGAAGTCCGGGTTCACCCTGGCCAATGCCAACGTGCGCTATCAGGGTAGCGCTGGCGGGGACTTTCCAGCCGACCCGCACATAGTGCCTCTATCCACCCTGCCCTTTGCCGAACTGGCCGACTACGACCGGCAGTTGTTTCCCGAGAGCCGCAGCGCGTTCCTGCGTTGCTGGATCGCTCAACCGGACAGCACCGCCTTCGGCATCCTCCGGGCGGGCAAACTGGCGGGTTACGGGGTGCTGCGTAAATGCCGTGCTGGTTACAAGATAGGCCCCTTGTTCGCCGCCAACGCCGAACTGGCGGAGCGACTGTTCCTGGCGCTGAAAGCCCGCGCCCCCGACGGCGCAGCGATTTTTCTGGATACGCCGGCGACGAACGCCGCGGCGCTCGAGATGGCCCGACGACATGGCATGACGGTATCGTTCGAGACCGCCCGCATGTACCTGGGCGCCCACCCGGAGCTGCCCATCGAGCGCGTATTCGGGGTGACCAGCTTCGAACTCGGCTAGCAGGCCGGCCATGAGAACTTGAGCAACCACTTCAGGGATGAACAGATGAAGCGCAGCTACCACCTCGCCCAGGTCAATATCGCCAAGCCGTTCCCGGCACCGCAGCATCGCACGCCGATACGCGAAACGCAGGCCTGATCGCCTGCCTCGCCGGCCACTTACACGACGACCTGATCACCACCACGGAAAGCCCATGCAACTGATCGGAATGCTCGATTCGCCCGATGTCCGCCGTGTCGCGGTGTCGCTGCAATTGCTCGAGGTGCCGTTCGAACACCGCGCGATCTCGGTATTCGGCACCTATAAACAATTTCGCCAGATCAACCCGGTGGTCAAGGCCCCCTCGCTGATCTGCGACGATGGCAGTGTGCTGATGGAATCGACCCTGATCCTCGACTACACACAGAGCCTTGCCGGCCCCGGCTTGACCCTGCGCTTATCCACGTGCCGTTAGCGGCTTGGCTTGACTCGGCTATTCTTTCGCCGCCCGCAAGCGGAACGCCCCCGTTGCGTCCCGCCTGACGCAGGGCGAACCATTCGGGTTGTAACAATGACCCCAAGCATGCCTCTAAGCAGTACGCTGAGGCTGCTTGCGAGCACTATCTGCAGGCTGCCTTGGGAGAAGCTGATGGACGATGAACAGGAACTGCTCAGAAGACTTCGCCGGGGCGACAACGGCGCCTTGGAAACGGTCATCAAGTTGCACCACGCCTTTCTGGTCGCCATGGCCATGCCCTTGGTCGGTTCCGAATCGGCCGACGATGTCGCCCAGGAAACCTGGCTGAAGGCCTTTGCCGCAATCGGCAAGTTCGAGGGCCGTTCCAAGCTGCGCACCTGGCTGGCCCGCATCGCCATCAACGAGGCCCACGCCATAAGACGCAAACGAGGCCGGGAGGTATCGCTGGATGGTTGGGGCGTCGATAACGGTTCGCCCATCGCTTCCCGTTTCAACGAGCAGGGTGCCTGGGATGTCCCGCCCAGCCAATGGCACCATGAAACCCCCGAAGAGCTGCTGACCGAAGCCGAGTTGTACGAGTGCATTCGCAAGCACCTGCACAAGCTGCCCAGCGACCAGCAGAGCGTGGTGATGATGCGCGAGTTGGGCGGACTGGATTACCCGGAGATCGCCCAAGCCCTGGGCCTGGCCGAAGGCAATATCCGCGTGCTGCTGCACCGCGGGCGGCAACGCATGCATGCGATGCTCAACCACTTCGAGGAGATCGGAACATGCTGACCTGCCGTGAAATGTCGGAACTCGGCTCCGATATCATCGAGAGCCACCTGAGCCTTCGCACCCGCCTGGCAGTGCTCATGCACCTGCGCATGTGCTCTCGCTGCAAGCTGTACATCAAGCAACTCAGGCTCACCTCCGATGTGCTGCAGCGACTGCCGTTTCAGGATGAAACGGTCGATAGCCAAGCCATCCTCAAGAAGCTGCAAACGCCCGATCAATAGACCGCGTTGTAACAAACAGCCAAGCGATTGCTCGGCGATTGTGAGCATATCGAGCGCCGTCGCGAGGCTGTCTCCAGGCGCTCACGTAGCGCAACGCTGCAGCGGTGCTTCCCTGGTGATGCCGGCTTTGCTGGCACCTCCCCCCTGTTTCAGTCAGCAGAGCGCAGGCCATCAATCAATGCGAACACCGTAGAACACACTTGGGCGGCACGTCCCTGTGCCAGGGGTGGGGACACCGGCGTTGTTGGCATCTCCCCCCAAGCTGCAAACAGCAAGGTGCAAGCCTTCAATGAGGGCTGCCATAGAGTGCTCTGTCCCTCAGGATGGGCGACTTGTAGCTGGGCGCCAACATTTCGTTCTGCTGGCCCTGCTGTTCGAGCGCAACACCTGCGGCGGTGGGCTGTTCCTTGATTATCTGAGCAAAGCGCTCACCGGAGTCCTGGCTGGAGCTATTACTCACCAGCACCTCTTGCTGCAGGCGGTAATCCATCAGCCGGTCACTGCCGCCTTCGGCCTGTACCGTAGTCACGGCAGCGGCCATCATCAGCGCGGCCAGTGCCGTCATGCCCAGTATCGATTTCATGGCGTCATCCTCCAAAGATGCGTTACCCATCATTCGGATGACTGGGGAGGCTCTTTGTTACAAGCGATCTGCCCAGTGCCCCGGCATCCGCCTCGCCGCAGGGTGGCCCCGAAGGGGTGAGCGCAGCGAATCAAACCGCAGTGCACGAGCTGGACATGAGCATGTTGAGGCTGCTTGACTCGCCTTGCGGGTCAGCCTTCGGCTGTGACCACCTTCGCTGCATGGCAACGCAGCAGAGCCGAGCGCAGTAGTTTTTCAACGGCCTGCTAGCCATTGCGGTCGGGCCTGTGCATAGATCATCGCCCTCCTCGCTTGGGTGTGGCTGGTGCCCTTAGATCCCCGCCCGCCCCGGATCCTCGGGCGGCAACTCCTCCTCGATCGCTTCCAGCTGCAACTCCAGCCCCCAGTCGCCACTCTCTGCCGCCTTGGCCGGTGGGGCGGCCGCGACAGCCTGCGTCTGGTTCGCCGGGTTCTCCCGATACAGCTTGAGCTTGAGGCGCACATTGTTCGCCGAGTCGGCATTCTTCACCGCTTCCTCTTCGTCGATGGCGCCCTCGTGAACCAGGTCGATCAGCGCCATGTCGAAGGTCTGCATGCCGAGGTTCTTCGACTTCTCCATGATTTCCTTGATCTCGGAAAACTCGTTGCGCTTGATCAGGTCGCGGATGGTCGGCGTGCCGAGCAGCACCTCCACGGCGGCGCGGCGCTTGCCGTCACTGGTCTTGACCAGGCGCTGGGAGACGAAGGCCTTGAGGTTGTTGCCCAGATCGTTGAGCAGCTGCGGGCGACGGTCTTCCGGGAAGAAGTTGATGATCCGATCCAGCGCCTGGTTGGCGTTGTTGGCGTGCAGCGTGGAGATCGCCAGGTGGCCGGTGTCGGCGAAGGCCAGGGCATGCTCCATGGTCTCGCGGTCGCGGATCTCGCCGATCAGGATCACGTCCGGGGCCTGGCGCAGGGTATTCTTCAGCGCGGCGTGGAAGCTGCGCGTGTCGACGCCGACTTCGCGCTGGTTGACGATCGATTTCTTGTGCCGATGGACATACTCGACCGGGTCTTCGATGGTAATGATATGGCCGCCGCTGTTGCGGTTGCGGTAGTCGATCAGCGCCGCCAGGGAGGTGGATTTACCCGAGCCGGTGCCACCGACGAACAACACCAGGCCGCGCTTCTCCATGACGGTGCCGAGCAGCACCTCGGGCAGCTTCAAGTCTTCGAACTTGGGAATATCCAGCTTGATGTTGCGCGCGACTATGGACACCTCATTGCGCTGTTTGAAGATGTTGATCCGAAAACGCCCCACGCCGGCCAGGGAAATCGCCAGGTTCATCTCCAGTTCGCGCTCGAACTCTTCGCGCTGGGCGGCATCCATCACCGATTCGGCAATGGCGGCTACCTCGCCGGCCTTCAATGGTTCCTGGCCGAGCGCCTTGAGCACGCCATTGAATTTGGCACAGGGCGGCGCGCCGGTAGACAGGTAAAGGTCGGAGCCATCCTGACTGGCCAGGATTTTCAACATTGCGTGGATATCCATGAACAGCCCTTGTGTCGAGTGGATTTAATACGTCAGGCCAAGATTCGCCCATGTCCCTGGTAAATCGGCATTTTTTAAAAGTGACGCCATTCTGATGACGCAGCAAACACTGGCACAATAAGCGCCCGCTGAAAATGAGGAGCTCGTCATGGCAAAAGCAATGGCCCGCCATATTCTGGTGAAAACCGAAGCAGAAGCCGCCGCACTAAAGAAGCGCATCGCCGCCGGAGAGGCCTTCGATGCACTCGCGCGCCAGTATTCCACCTGCCCGTCCGGCAAGCGCGGCGGCGATCTCGGCGAAGTGCGCCCAGGGCAGATGGTGCGGGCGATCGATCAGGTCATCTTCAAAAAACCCCTGCGCGAGGTGCATGGCCCAGTGAAAAGCCAATTTGGCTATCACCTGGTACAGGTGTTCTACCGCGACTGAGGCGCGCCAAAACCAGCCCATCTGTCCTCCCGGCCATGAACTGAATCACGGACAGGTTCACGCCCATATGAATGGCGTCTGTCAGGGTATCCTGACGATCGTCCAGCCAGCCTTCACGGAACCGCTGCACCCGCTCCAGGAGCTGCTGCGATGATTGGCATGCTCGGCCAATATCGGATCCCGTGTAGAGCCTCTGCTGTTACGGACGAGGATGGGGACTTAACAGTCAAGCTGGCATTCAAATTGACGGTGATTTGCTCTGCCATGAGGCTATGCCATGCGTCTAGCTTTTCGTTCAAGCTCGGCTCTCAACTGTTCTTTTGGCATTCGGCGTCCTGGGGCCGCTCGGATTGGGGAAACTCCATGTGGAAAGCCGTCCAGCCATTTGCGGAGGTGCACCAGATCCTGCCCTGGTGGGCCTCAATGATCGACCGGGTGATCGCCAGGCCCAAGCCGGCATTGCTCGGGCTGCCCTCTCGGCGCGCTGGGTCGGCGCGGTAAAACCTGTCGAACAGTCTTTCCAGGTGTTCCGGCGGGATGGTTTCCCCAGGATTCTCCACGATTAGCTGTGTGGAGGAACCGCTCTGGCGGATCTTCACCGAGATGGTTTTTCCTGCGGGGGTGTAACGCAGCGCATTGGACAGCAGGTTCGATATGGCTCGGTGCAACATCAATACATCGCCCCGAACAAAACCGGCCCCTGAGACCCTGAGCCCGATGCCACGGTCGTCGGCCAGCAGTTGGTAATAGTCGAGCAGCTTGCCAACCACCACTTCGAGGGCGATTTGCTCGTGCTCTGGGATGATCAAGCCATTATCCGATTTGGCCAGGAACAGCATGTCATCGATCATCCGCGCCATGCGTTTGAGATCCTCCAGGTTCGAGTAGAGGTTCTCCTCGTAGGCGTCGACGTCGCGTTTTTTGTTGAGAATGACCTCGGTATGGGTCATCAGGCTGCTGACTGGCGTTCTTAGTTCATGGGCGATGTCCGCGGAGAAGTTGGAGAGCCGCACGAAGGCATCGTCCAGCCGGCCCAGCATGGCATTGAACGAGGACACCAGTTGTTGCAACTCCAGGGGCACAGCCTCCAGTGGAATGCGCGCCTTGAGTGACTTGGCCGACACCGAGGTGGCCAGTTGGGTGACCTGCCGCAACGGTCGCAGACCACTGCGGGCAACGACCCAGCCCAGCCCCGCGCTGAGCAGGGCACTGATGATCAGGCCGATCCAAAACCAGCGCTGCAAGGTCTCGAAGAAGGACATGTGGTTGGTGACATCGAGCACCAGCATCACCGTAATCGGCTTGCCCTGGTCTGGCGCGCTCACCTGCGCAGTGATACCGCGGTACATCTGTTGTTGGTCTTGCCACTCCCACAGCGTTCGCCCGGGGTGCGCGCGGAACCGCTGCGGGATGTCGAGCTGCCCCGGGTCGGCGAACAGCACGCGGCCGTCGGCCGCCAGGATGATGGCCGCCAGATCTCGGTGCGCGCCGAACAGGGCGCGAAACTGAGGTTGCAACCGTTCGAAACTCCCCTCGCCCGCCGCGCCGCCGAGAATGGCCTGGGTGGACTCGAGTTTTTCAAACAGAACCTGCTGATCCAGCAGCTTGAAGTGATGCTGACTGAGCCGATTGAAGCTCAACGCCGCAACGGTCAACACGGCCGCCACCGCCAACATGAACATCAGACTCAGGCGGGCGGTCAGGGAAAGTTGCTTCATTCCGACCCCGGCTCCTCGAGCATGTAGCCCATGCCGCGCACGGTATGAATAAGCTTCAGCGCGAAGTCGTCGTCGATCTTCGCCCGCAAACGTCTGACCGCCACCTCGATGACATTGGTGTCGCTGTCGAAGTTCATGTCCCAGACCTGCGAAGCAATCAGCGACTTGGGCAGCACCTCACCGCGGCGCCGCAGGAGCAACTCAAGCAGGGCAAACTCCTTTGCGGTCAAGTCGATACGTTTGCCGCTGCGAATGGCCCTGCGCTTCAGCAGATCCACTTCCAGGTCGGCAATCTTCATGCTAGTCAGAACCGGCGCACTGTTACCCCGGCGCAGCAGCGTCCTGACGCGGGCCAGCAGTTCCGCGAAGGCAAAAGGCTTGACCAGGTAGTCATCCGCACCCAATTCGAGCCCCTTTACCCGATCCTCGACCCGGTCACGCGCGGTCAGGAACAGCACCGGCACATCCTTGCCGGCGGCACGCACCATCCGCAGCACTTCCCAGCCCTCCAGACCCGGCATCATGACGTCGAGGATCAACAGGTCATAGGCTTCGCTAAGGGCATGCTGGAGAGCATCGGTGCCGGTGGTAACCAGATCGACGTTGAACCCTGCTTCTCTGAGCCCCTGTTGTAAGTAGGTGCCGGTTTTCGGCTCATCCTCAGCTACCAATAGTCTCATGCGATTTTACTCATGCGAATGTCGGCTCAAGTGTGCCGTGAAAAGCGCTAGCCAACCAAAACCTGACAAAAATGTAATCCGGGCGCCAGCCTGACGTCAGGGAGAGTTATCTAGGGTGACCATGAGCACTGGATATGTGCTTCTCCGCCATTTGGCACTCACTATGCCATGGGCATACCGCTGGCAGCCGGCCTGCTGCTGTCGCCGATGATCGCCGCCCTGGCAATGTTGCATACTGCTAATGAATCCCCCAACAACCCGGAGAAAACCCATGCATGACACCACGATGTGGCCATTCGGATCTTTGATGATGGTGCTCTTTGCTGCCCTCGTTATCCTGCCATTTAGTTTAATCTTCAAAAAAGCCGGTTATTCACAGTGGCTGGGACTGTTGATGATTCTGCCAATCGTCAACCTGGTTCTCCTGTACTTTCTGGCCTTCTCAACTTGGCCTTATGACAAGGCGCACCATAGCCCGCGCGACTGAGTGGCCGGTTCATCGACCGTCATCGAATGAAAAAGCCAGACGCTGAGGCAAGCGCATAAACCTGAGGTGCCCCATGAGAGTCTCCACCAAGAAACTAGGCGAGTACCCATGGGCCTTACGTCCGTTCTTCTGGAATCAGCGAAGAAAATACGGCGCCGTGCTACAGCCCGGCCTGTTATGGGCACGCGTACCGAAACTGTTCGCCGCGGTCGCGGTTCTTTATGGCGTGCTCGACAGAAAAGGCTCGCCCCTGCCCCCGACCTTGCGCTCATTGGTTACAGTGCGGGTCTCGCAAATCAACTGGTGCGATTTCTGCATTGACATAAACTCTGCCACCCTCGCCAACCGCACCGGCTCCATGGACAAAGTCGAACAACTGGCGCAGTGGCGAGACAGCGACTTATTCGATGAAAAAGAGCGAGTGGTACTCGACTATACCGAGGCCATCACCTACTCGGACCAACAGGTAAGTGATGCACTGATGGCCAGACTCCGTCACTTCTTTGACGAGGACAGCATCATCGAATTGACCGGCCTTATTGCATTCCAAAATCTTTCAAGCAAGTTCAACAGTGCCCTGGATGTGCGGTCTCAGGGGTTCTGCAAAATCCCCCAGCACTTAGTCAGCAAATAAATCCGGCATGGTTTCCCGCCGCCTATCGCCCCCCATGGAAGTTATGGCTACGCCCTGCGCAGCGCGCGAGACAGCCCCGGCGCTGGGCGTGGATCACGCGACCAATCATCAGCCTGAAGGCCGGGAGCCTCTCGAGTGTTAACCGTCAATTTAGGGCCGCTAACCCTGGCCGTCCCCCACCTGCTACTGATCGGCAGCCTGCTGCTGGCGACGCTGAGCGGCTGGTGGGTCGGCCGCGCCAGCGGCCGCAATCCCGAACAACAGCTGTTCCGGCTGCTGCTGGTGGCCTTGTTGGTGGCGCGCTTGGCCTTCGTGGCGAGTTATTTCGAGCACTACCAAGGCGAACTGTGGAAGGTCGTGGACATTCGCGACGGCGGCTTTATCGCCTGGCCGGGCGTGATCGCGGCGCTCCTGCTCGGTGGCTGGCAGGCCTGGCGCGACCGCGCTTTGCGCCAACCGCTCGGCGTGGCGTTGACGGTCGGCGTGCTGAGCTGGGGCTTAACCACACTCGCCTGGCAGGCCCTGGAGCAAGGCACACGGCTGCCCGAACTGACTCTGCGCGATAGCCGCGGCGCTCCGGTAGAGCTACAGGATTATGCTGGCAAGCCTCTGGTGATCAACCTCTGGGCGACCTGGTGTCCACCCTGTCGGCGGGAAATGCCGGTACTGGCCGAGGCCCAGGCCAGGGAAAGCGCGTTGACCTTCCTGTTCGTCAACCAGGGCGAGGGCCCGGGCGAAATCCGCCGTTTCCTCGACAGCGGCGGGCTAGGGTTGCAAAACGTACTGCTCGACAGCGACGCACGACTCGGCCAGCAAGTCGGTTCCATGGCCCTGCCCACCACGCTGTTCTACGACGCCAAGGGTCGCCAGGTCGGCAACCATCTCGGCGAGTTATCCCGCGCCAGCCTCGCGCGCGCGCTGGAAAACCTGAAAGAGGGTAGCCAGCCATGATGCGCGCCCCACACTTCTCTTTTTTCTCGCGGCCTTGAGCCTGTCAACCCTGCGGTCTGCTTAGGCGTCCCGCCGGTCATGCAATAGCGCCACCCCGAGAGATATTGCTGCACAGCGACGAGTCTCAGGAGCGCTGGATTGAAACGGCATGACTCGGTGTCGCCACGCCGAACTGAATAGCTGGGCGACGCCACCAAGATCAGTGCCTGAGTTGAAAACAAGCCCACGCTTATGGCTACGGCTGGCAAGCTGACCGAACTGTAATATTCACCTCAGCTTTCTGACAGGACGTGCCGGGTAAGGTTGCTTCGAGTCTGAAGCTCACCCCCCCAAGATCATCCCGAGTGTGAATCAACGGGGGGCTTAGCAAATCCCACGTCACCTAAGGATGCCCAAATGAAGTCCATGAAAACGCTTATCGCCATCGCCGCCCTGAGCCTTTCCTCCCTGGCCATGGCCGAGGGTGGTGCCGATCGCACGCTAGAGCGCGCCGTGGCCATGCGCGACGCCGCCGAGACCGTCCTGGCGCAGGCAGAACAGGCCCCAGCCGGCCAGCGCCACACCCAGATGGCCAAGCACATGAACATGCTCGACGACATGATGCAGGAACTGCATGCGAGCCCCGACGCCGCCATGGGCAGCGAGCAGCACCTGGCGTGGATGGAGCAGCACGACAAGCTGGTAAATGACGCATTGGCTCAAATGCAGCGGCAGCACAAGCTGATGCGCACCGAGTGCCAGCAATAGCCCTTATCTTGCAAGCCTTGGTTGATTGCTCCCTGAACCTGACGGCGCCCTTGGGCGCCGTTTTTTTGAAACTGACAGAAATGTAATCATCCGCCAGTGGCAAATGTGGCAACTTCTCGTAGCGCTAATTGGTCGCATCCGCAGATGACTGCCACAGGCAAACGAGCCAGGGAGTCGGCAGGAAGCGCCGTTCACAGAGTGCAGACTTGCAGACCGCCCCGGCTGTTCAGCGCTGATTTCCTTTGATTGATGGGACACAAACGGCATGCAAGCGAAAACCTCGAGGCGAACCTTCGTCAAAGGCCTGACCGCCGGCGGCATACTGGCGGGCCTGGGCCTGTGGCGCACCCCGGTGTGGGCAGTCACCAGCCCCGGCCAGCCGACCATGCTGTCGGGCAGCGATTTCGAACTGTTCATCGGCGCAACCCCGGTGAACATCACCGGCGCAGCGCGTACCGCGCTGACCATCAACGGCAGCCTGCCCGGCCCCATCCTGCGTTGGCGCGAGGGCGACACCGTGACCCTGCGCGTGCGCAATCGCCTGAGCGCAGACACCTCGATCCACTGGCACGGCATCATCCTGCCGGCCAACATGGATGGCGTGCCCGGCCTGAGCTTCCACGGCATCGCGCCCAACGGCCTGTACGAATACAGATTCAAGGTGCAGCAGAACGGCACCTACTGGTACCACAGCCACTCGGGGCTGCAGGAGCAGGCCGGGGTCTACGGGCCTATCGTCATCGACGCCAAGCAGCCGGAGCCCTTCCAGTACGACCGCGACTACGTGGTGATGCTGAGCGACTGGACCGACGAAGAGCCGAACCGCTTGATGGCCAAGCTGAAGAAGCAATCGGACTACTACAACTTCCACAAGCGCACGCTCGGCGACTTCATCGACGACGTCAGCGAGCAAGGTTGGATCGCCGCCGTGGCCGACCGCAAGATGTGGGCCGAGATGAAGATGAGCCCCACCGATCTGGCCGACGTCAGCGGCTACACCTACACCTACCTGATGAACGGCCAGGCCCCAGACGGTAACTGGATCGGCCTGTTCAAGCCGGGCGAGAAGCTACGCCTGCGTTTCATCAACGGTTCGGCCATGAGCTATTTCGACGTGCGCATCCCCGGCCTGAAGATGACCGTGGTGGCCGCCGATGGCCAGTACGTGGAACCGGTCAGCGTCGACGAGTTGCGCATCGCCGTGGCGGAAACCTATGACGTGATAGTCGAGCCGGCCGGTGCCGAGGCCTACACAATCTTCGCCCAGTCCATGGACCGCAGCGGCTATGCCCGCGGCACCCTGGCCGTGCGCGAAGGCCTGAGCGCTGTGGTGCCCGAGCTCGACCCGCGCCCGCTGATCGGCATGGGCGATATGGGCATGGACCATGGCAGCATGGGTGGCATGGCGGGCATGGACCACAGCAAGATGACCGGCATGGGCGATATGGCCGGCATGGATCACAGCACGATGGCCGGCATGGGCGACATGGCCGGCATGGATCACAGCAAGATGGCCGGCATGGGCGATATGGCCGGCATGAGCGGGCAGATGCAGTCCCACCCCGCTTCCGAAACCAACAACCCGCTGGTCGACATGCAGACCATGATGCCCAGCTCGAAGCTCGACGACCCGGGCCTGGGCCTGCGTGACAACGGCCGGCGGGTGCTGACCTATGCCGACCTGCGCAGCACCTTCGCCGACCCGGACGGCCGCGAACCGAGCCGTACCATCGAACTGCACCTGACCGGACATATGGAGAAATTCGCCTGGTCGTTCGATGGCATCAAGTTCTCCGATGCCGAGCCGCTGCGCCTCAAGTACGGCGAGCGCCTGCGCATCACCCTGGTCAACGACACCATGATGACCCACCCCATTCACCTGCATGGCATGTGGAGTGACCTGGAGGACGATAACGGCAACTTCATGGTGCGCAAGCACACCATCGACATGCCGCCCGGCTCCAGGCGCAGCTACCGGGTCACCGCCGACGCCCTGGGCCGCTGGGCCTACCACTGCCACCTGTTGCTGCACATGGAAATGGGCATGTTCCGTGAAGTGCGAGTGGATGAATAAAGGAATCTGCCAATGAGCCTATTAGTGAACCCGAGAACACTGGTCGCTGGCGCCCTGGCACTGGTGCTGGGCAGCGTTGCTGCCGGTACGGCCAATGCCGCCCAGCCAATGGATCATTCGACAATGGGCCACGCTGGCATGCCAGCCATGGCGCCCGGCCAGATGGATGCCATGGATCACAGCCAGATGAACCATGGCAGTGCCGAGCAAGCCCCCAGAACCATCAGCCGCACGCCTATCCCGGTGCTGACCGATGCCGACCGCGCCGCCGCGTTTCCGCCGCTGGCCGGTCATGGGGTGCACGACAAGATGCTCAACTGGTTCCTGCTGTTCGATCAGTTGGAGTACCAGGACGCCGACGAAGGCAGCGTGCTCAGCTGGGATGCCTCAGCCTGGATCGGCGGCGACATCGATCGCCTGTGGCTGCGTTCGGAAGGTGAGCGGATCAACGGCATGACCGAAGAGGCGGAGATTCAGGCACTCTGGGGCCATGCCATCGGCCCCTGGTGGGAGTTGGTCGGCGGTGTGCGCCAGGACTTCGAGCCGGGCTCGGCGCAGACCTGGGGAGCCTTCGGCATCCAGGGCATGCCGCTCTACGGCCTGGAAGTCGAAGCCACCGGTTTCGTCGGCGAGCAAGGGCAGAGCGCCCTGCGCCTGGAAGGCGACTACGACCTGCTGCTGAGCAATCGGCTGATCCTGCAGCCGACGGTCGAGGTCAACTTCTACGGCAAGAACGACCCCGAACGCGGCCTGGGCTCCGGCCTGGCCAACAGTGAAATCGGTCTGCGCCTGCGCTACGAGATTCGCCGTGAGTTCGCCCCTTATATAGGGGTCACCTGGAACCGCGCCTACGGCAATAGCGCCGACCTGCTGCGCGATGAGGGCGGGAATGATAACGAGGCACGCTTGGTTGCCGGTATTCGCATGTGGTTTTGAGGACCTGAAATGAAAAGAACAATAAAGACCCTGGTCGCCGCGAGCATCGTCGGCGCCGCCGCCGTCACCGCCGGTGCCTACTTCGGCCTGGTCAACGTGGGCGCCGACGATCCACACCTGCCGGCCGTACACGCCTTCCTGAACATGGCCCGGGAGCGTTCCATCGAGGTGCGCTCGCGGGATATCCCGGTGCCCGACCTGGAAGACGCAGCGCTGATCCGCGCCGGGGCCGGCAACTACAACTCGATGTGCATCGGTTGTCACCTGGCCCCCGGGGTCGCCAAAACCGAGTTGAGCCAGGCACTCTACCCGGCGCCGCCGAACCTGACCAAGGTCAGCGTCGATGGCAACCCGGCGGCGACCTTCTGGATCATCAAGCACGGCATCAAGGCCAGCGGCATGCCGGCCTGGGGCAAGAGCATGGGCGACCCCTATATCTGGGGCATGGTCGCCTTTCTGCAACAGTTGCCCGAACTCGATGCCCAACGGTACCAGGCCCTGGTCGCCTCCAGCTCTGGCCACCAACACGGTGGCGGCGAAACCGAGATGCACAACCATGAAGGCCAGCACGGCAGCGCGGAGGCAGGCGCAGATCAGCATGCCGGCGAAATGGCCGGGATGAGCCACCCTGATGAAGCCGCAGCCGACCAGCATACCGGCGACCTGGCCAGCGTCGGCGACCACCATGCCGGCGAAGCGCCCGGAACCAGCCACCACGACGCCAAGCCGGCGACCAAGACCCACACCCACGCCGATGGCAAGGAGCATGTGCATGCCAACTAAATCACAGCTGTACCGGGCCGGCATCCAGGCCACCGCTCTGGCAGCCCTGCTCTTCGGTGCCGCGAGCCAGGCGGCCGAGCCTTTGAACATCGATGTGCACCGCGACGCCAACTGCGGCTGCTGCAAGCAATGGGTCGCGCACCTCGAAGCCAATGGCTTCAAGGTCATCGACCATGTCGAATCCAACATGACCCTGGTCAAACAGCGTCTGGGAGTGGCGCCAAGGCTTGCGTCCTGTCACACCGCAGTGATCGACGGCAAGTTCGTCGAGGGCCATGTGCCGGCGGCGCAGATCATCGAATTGAGCAAGCGTCCCGACCTCGTCGGTATCGCAGTGCCGGGTATGCCCGCTGGCTCACCTGGCATGGAGGTCGGCGGCAAACAACAGGCCTACCAGGTCATCGGTTTGACCCAAACGGGCACCGACCAGGTTGTAGCCGAATATCCCGTGAAATAAGGCCGCGCCCGCCGCTCAACACCCGGCCGCTCTGAATTAGCCGGCGGGCCGCTCATAGGCATCGGATCCAGGCCATGCCCAGGAGTTTTCTTTGATGCTATCTACAATGAAGGCTAACTATCTCCATCACACGGTAACCGGCCTGTCGGCGACCATCCTCCAACACCGCTCAGAGCGAGCACGGCCGCACTGCTTCAAGGCACTGCCCATGGCGAGGCGAGCCGCCATGGCAAGCTTGCAACTGGCCGTCTAAACGGCTCGCAACGCGCCGAGGGCGAGCTATGAACGGGCCAGCATCACCTCACAACGCAATGAACCGCTGCAAGCGCCAAGACCTGGCCTGGCGCTTGGCGCTCGCCGGCCTCTTGGCCCTCTTCCTGCTGGCCGGCAGCCAGGCGGCGGAACCGATTACTAATACGGGCTCCCCTGCCGGTCTGACTATCTGGCCCGAGCCAAAGCCAGTACCGGAAGTCAATTTCATGGATGGTGAGGGCAACCCGCAGAGCCTGGCTGACTTCAAGGGCAAGATCGTGTTGCTCAACGTTTGGGCAACCTGGTGTGGGCCATGCCGCCAGGAGATGCCGACCCTGGATCGGTTGCAGGCGCAGCTCGGTGGCGCCGATTTTCAGGTGTTGGCACTCTCAGTCGATCAAGACGGGGAGCAGATAGTGCGGGACTTCTACACTGAGATCGGCATCCAGCACCTTGAGCTTTATATCGACGAAGGCGCCCAAGCGAACCGTAGCCTCAACGCCTTCGGCTTACCGGTTACCCTGGTGTTGGATCGCCAGGGCCAGGAGCTGGGTCGCAAGCTCGGCGCCGCCGAATGGGACAGCCCGGAGGTCATCGAGTACCTGCGGGAGGTCATCGCTTCAGCCCAGGAGAAATAGCCGGTGCTGAGCCTGAGCAGCGTCGGTATCCTGAGCGCCTTTGCCGCCGGGATGATCTCGTTTCTTTCACCTTGCGTGCTGCCGCTGGTACCCGGTTATCTGTCTTATATAGCCGGTCGGTCGGTGGACGAACTGCAATCAATACAAAGCCGACGCGAGCGGTTCAGCGTGATCGGCATGAGCCTGACTTTCATTCTCGGCTTCTCCACGGTTTTCGTCGCATTGGGGGCCAGCGCCACAGCGCTGAGCCAGCTGTTACTGACCTACCAGCAGGAAGCGAACCTGATCGGTGGGATCATGGTGATCACGTTCGGGCTATTTATGACCGGCCTGATCAATCCGCGTTGGCTGCATATGGACGTGCGCTTTGTCCATCGATTCGATGCCAAGCTCGGCCCCCTGGCCACTTATGCCCTGGGCATGGCCTTCGCCTTCGGCTGGACACCCTGCATCGGCCCTATCCTGGGTAGCATCTTGACGGTGAGCGCCGCCGGTGGCGCCGCCGGAGCCAACGGCATCGTGCTGCTGTCCATCTACTCGCTGGGCCTGGGCGTGCCCTTTCTGCTGACCGCCCTGTTCACCAACCATTTTCTGGCCCATATGAAGCGCCTTCGTCGTTGGAGCCGGGCGATCCATATCGGTTCAGGTGTCATCCTGATCCTCATGGGGCTGGCCTTGGCCACCGGTCAACTGTCGACCCTATCGTATTGGCTCCTGGAGGCGTTTCCGGCGCTGGGCAGGATCGGCTAGCCCTGCAGGCAGGAACTGGCAAGCTGACCGAACTGTAATATTCACCTCAGCTTTCTGACAGGGCGCACAGGGTAAGGTTACTTCGAGCCTGAAGCTCACCCCCAAGACCATCCTGAATGTGGATCAACGGGGGCCGACCAAATCCCAGTTAAGGATGTCCAAATGAACTCCATGAAAGCGCTTATCGTCATCGCCACCCTGACTCTTTCCTCCCTGGCCATGGCCGAGGGAGGCGCCGATCGCACCTTCGCGCGGATGGAGCAAGCCGGAAAAGTCGCCTATCCGCTCGCCCAGCAGCAGAAGGCCGAATCGCCAATGGCCGACAGTAAGACCCAGATGGCCGATCACGCCAACTGCTGATCGCCAGCAGACCGGCCAACCTTACAGAAATGTAATCACCCTGAAGGTCGAGATGTGGCAGTTTTGACGCTCGCTGGCGCGTACATGACTTGTAGCGACAGCGGGCAAGACTAGCAGGAAGTCTGAAGCCCCGACTAAAGCGGCCCAATCTCAAGCGCTATACGTTGGTCGCCAACCCTCGTTAATTGCAGGTTGCTTGCGAATTGTCCCCTATTTCGACCTCAACTAGGCTCCGCGGCATGAAACGACACCTGCATCTGCTGTTGCTTCTGCTGCTCAGCTTGGCGCTTCCTCTGAATGGGGTGGCGGGCCTGCTGGTGTTCAGCGAACCTTGCCCCATGGAGCAGCAAGGCCACTCGATGGATGGCATGCAGGACAGCTGCTGTGACGATCAGCAGCAGCCACTTTCCAGCAGCAAGGTCTGCAAGACTGGTCAGGATTGCAAGACCAATAGTGCCGTGCAAGTCTCTGTCATAAAGACCCCGATCATTGCTTCGAGCCAGTCGGCTCATTCGCTTACCCTAGGTCTTTTCCCCACGCCGACACCTTCCGCTTTCTGGCGCCCTCCCCGCGCCTGATTCCCGTACCGAGCTGAGTTCCGTTTCGCCCCGTTTGCCGGCGAGACGCTGTGTGTGCACCCGACTGGGTGCGCGCCGGATCATCCACAGGAATCGTGAACATGAATTTCCGACGCTATCGCCGGGGGCGCCCGTATCTGGTGGCCCTCACGCTGTGCGCGCTGGCCGTGCCCGGCCTCGCCGCCGCTCTTACCCTGGATCAAGCCCTGCGCCTTGCCGAGCGCGAGGCACCGTCTCTTGCTGCCCAAGCGGCCAACCTGGATGCAGCCACCCACGCGGCCATCCCTGCCGGCGAACTGCCTGACCCCAAGCTGGCCCTGGGCCTGCAGAACGTCCCTATCGAGGGCGGCAATCGCTGGCGGCTGGATCGCGAGCCCATGACCATGCAGATGGTCGGGGTCATGCAGGAGGTACCCAATCGAGCCAAGCGCCGCGCCCGGGTCGAGGCCGCCCAAGCAGGCATCGACAGCGCCGGTGCGCTGGAGCGGGTCGAGCGGCTCAAGGTACGCCGGGAAACCGCGCTGGCCTGGATAGGTGCCCTCGCCGTAGAGCAGAAGCTGCAATTGTTCCAAACCCTGTACAACGAGAATCGCCTGCTGGCCAAGGCCGTGCAGGCGCGGTTGGCCGGTGGCCGAGGCCAGACGGCCGACAGCCTGGTGCCCAAGCAGGAAGTGGCGCTGCTCGCCGAGCAGGAGGATGAGCTCGAGCGCAACCGCACGCAGGCGCGTGCCGCGCTACGCCGCTGGGTCGGCGCGGCAGCCGAGGAACCACTGTCCGGCGCCTGGCCGAACTGGCAGGTCGATGACCTGAGTTATCGCCACCACCTGCAACGCCACCCCGAACTGCAGGTGTTTGCCCCCATGACCCATGAGGCGCAGGCGCAAGTACGCCTGGCCGAAGCCGACAAGAAACCGGACTGGAGCTGGGAATTGGCCTATCAGAAGCGCGACGAGGCGTTCGGCGACATGGTCTCGCTGCAGTTCACCTTTGACCTGCCACTGTTCAGCGCCAGCCGCCAAGACCCGAAGATTGCGGCCAAACGCGCCGAGGTGTTGCGCCTGGAAGCCGAGCGTGAAGCAGTGACGCGCGATCACACCCAACAGCTGGACGATGACCTGGCCGAGTATCGCCGCCTGGATCGTGCCCTGCAGCGCAGCCGCCAGACCCTGGTGCCGCTGGCCGAGGAGAAGGTCAAGCTGAGCCTGGCCGACTATCGCGCAGGCACCGGTGAGTTGATGACGCTGATCGGCGCGCGCCGCGAGCTCATCGAGAACCGCCTGAAACAGATCGACTTCACCGAGCAGCGCGCGCTGACCAGCGCCCGACTGTATTTCGCCTATGGGGAGAATACCCAATGAATTCACCAATCAAACGCTTGGCGCTGCTGAGTGGCCTGACGCTGGCTCTGGGAGCAACAGCATTCTACGCCGTCAGCAGTGCAACGGTCGTCGCCGAGGAGCAGGAACTGACGACTAAAGAGGCCGCCCAGACCGAGCGCAAAGTGCTCTATTGGTACGACCCCATGTCGCCGCAGCAGAAATTCGACCAGCCGGGCAAGTCGCCGTTTATGGACATGCAGCTGGTGCCGCGTTATGCCGACGAGGGTGGCGACAGC
>NZ_JARRAB010000028.1 GCF_030376615.1 Pseudomonas sp. sp1636 | reverse complement strand
TGCGTGCCTTGCTGCGCACATCTGGAGCCGGCCTCGCGACGGCGGTCGGTATTTTCACAACGTCTGAGGCCTGGGGTGCTCAGCAGCTGCCGGTTGCTCATTACGCTTCATCCGGCTAGAGTGCGCCGGTCACGGTCAATCCCGTGGCCGGGTGTCGCAACCCGTTTTATGTCTGAGGCGCGGAAGCGCCATAGCTGAGTAGCCGGCGCTTTTTTTGTGCCCGGTTACCGCATTTCTATGGTGGGCCGTGCGGGGCAGGCTTCGGCCTGGCCGGTTCCCTCGGACGCCGGTATTGCGACCCCCGTACGGTCCGCCACCCATAACCGTGTCGCAACGGCGGGTGACGGCTCCTTAATCAGTTCGAGGAGCATAAGGAAAATGCGCTACCCCCCTTTTACCCAAGGGCTCCGCCTTGGGCTTTGCTGTTTGTCATCCGCCTCCGCCCTGGAGGTGCGTCATGACTAGTTCCAACCCCGTTGTTATCCCCTTCCCGAAACGCTGCAAGCCGCTCGATTGCCTGGATGATCCTGTCTGCTATTTCCAGGCGGCGGCCGAGTTGCGGGTGGCGATGCTGCACAAGCTGTTCAACATTCTGGCTCGCTCGGGAGTGGCTGCGCCGGCCGCAACTGAGTTGCACGAGCTCTGCCAGAACGCCCGCGAGCTGCTCAACGATGTGGTGGTGCTGTACCGCAGTTCGTTGGCACAGGGGAGGGCTGGCGATGACTAAGCCCTGTACCAGTTACCTGCCCAGCCACGACGGCCAGAGCGGCGCGGCGATCGAGTGGCCGTGGGATTGCCAGCAGGCCTTCGACAAGGGCGTGATCTGCGCCCAGGCCTGGTTGAGCAACGACGACACCGGCTGGCTGTGGGCCAACCTGATCATCGAGCGCGACGTGCTGCCTGGCGGGCTGCAACGGCGGGCCTTCGAGGTCGGTTTCCTCAGCCGGGTGCATCAGCGTTTGTGTTCGCCGTTCGGCGGTAATCACCAGGCCAGGAAAACCTGTTTGAGCCTTTGAACCCAGGGCGCGACTCGCCGCAAGCAGTACGCCGAGGTTTGGCGGGCTGCGGCGAGGCCGCTCGACCTAAGCTGCGCAAGCCCTTGTGCAGCCCGCATTCATCCTGCGGATCGGCGCATACATCTGGGCTTTCCCGATTGCGCCCAGCCAAGCAGTTGCGGCAAGGTCAATGCATTTCTTAAGGCTAGTCCCGACATTGAAGGTGGAACCATTGGGGCCGGATCAGGGCAACAACGAGGGCCGTTACGCTTACAAAGTTAGTGAAAAGGCCAAGCGCTATATCGAGCGTTTCGGCATTCCTTACGGGAGTTGGTGAGCCACATTCAACTCGCCGCTGGCGACCATCCGAACCCTGCCAGCCGATATAACGCTGCTTGCGCGGCCTTATATCCACACCTCGGCTAATTGGAAGCTACCGGCAAAGCTGCAACAGCAGAGACCACCAGGGAGAAGGTGAATGGCTTGAGCGGCGGTAGGTGTTTTCCCTGGTGAGGGGGACGACCGGGTTCTGTCCTGGGATCAGTTGCTGGCGCTCGAGCGGGCCAGCGTGCCTGCCTCGCCCTCGGCCGGCGCCCGATGCCATACAATAGGCGCTCTCAGCAATTTTATTGAAGTTAAGCGCCGCAATGGACATCGATCTCGCCCGCACCTTTCTGGATATCATCCGCAGCGGCAGTTTCATCGCCACCGCCGAGCGCCTGCATATCACCCAAACGGCGGTGACGGCGCGCGTCCATAACCTGGAAAGCCAGCTGAGCTGCCGACTGTTCGTGCGCAATCGTGCCGGCGCCCGGTTGACCACCGACGGCGAGCGCTTCGTCGCCTATGCGACTCAACTGGTGCAGACCTGGGAAGCAGCACGCCGGGATCTGCCTCTGCCTCGCGGCTATGGCGATTTGCTGACGCTGGGCGCGGAGGTAAGCCTGTGCAACCCCTTGATGCTGGCGTGGCTGCAACGCCTGCGCCAGGCCATGCCCGCGCATGCGGTGCGCAGCGAAGTCGCCAGCGGCAGCCTGCTGCAACAGCAACTCGACCTCGGCGTGCTCGACGCCGCGCTGGTGCATCAGCCGGAATACTGGCCGAGCCTGCAGGTCGAGCAATTGCTCGAGGAAAAGCTGATCCAGGTGGTGCAGACGAACAATCCCAACCCCTATGTGTACGTCGACTGGGGGCCGACCTTTCGTAAGCTGCACGACATTGCGCTCCCCGAGCACACCCGCGCCGCCCTCTCCTTCAACCTTGGGCCACTTGCCCTGCAGTACCTGCTGGAATGCGGCGGGCGCGGCTATTTACGCACCCGGGTCGTGCAGCCTTACCTCGATGAAGGCATTCTGAAACGGGTGGAAAAGGCGCCGGAGTTCTCCTACCCGATCTATCTGGTCTACTCCAGAGCAGCCGACAGCCCCGCTCTGCGCAATGCCCTGGAGCTGTTACGCGAGGTGGCTCAGGACGATTTCGACTGGTCGCGCTGGGATTACGAGGTATGAAGCCCACGTCGCCTGACAGCGCCTGAGTCGGCACGCCAGAAGACCGGCGCGGCAGCCCGCGGCGACTCAACCCGGCAGTTGCTTGAGCCAGTTCCGGTACAGCGCGGCGATCAGGTCGGTCTGCGTGACCATGCCCACCAGTCGCTCGTGCCGATCCACCACCGGCAAGCAGTGCAACCCGCGGTCGGACAGCATGAACACCAGGTCGACCATGTGAGCGTCCTGCGGTACGGCCACCACTGGCACGCTCATGATCGAGCGCAGCTTGGTTCCGCGCAGGTACTTCAACTGGCCGAAATTGACTCGCGCCTGGCTGGGCTGGAACTGTTTGAGCAGGTCGACCAGGGTGACGATACCGATCAGCTTGCCACTGCCCTCCTCCACGACGGGCAACGAACGCAAACGGTGCTCCTTGAGTGTCTGCCAGGCCTGTTCGATAAAAGTGTCGGGCGTGGCACAGCAGAGATCGCGGGACATGATGTCCGCCGCACTGATCTCGCCCATGCTGCGGCGCAAGGCATACTTCTCGGTTTGCCTGATCAGCTGCTCGAGATCGTCACTGGTGACGTCGACATACTCGCCGAACTCCTTGAGCGCCTGATCGACGTCGTCCCGGGTGAAACTCATGCGATCACCCGGCAGTGGGTCTCGGGTGTGATGGCTGTTTTCCCTGGACAGGCGCGATTTCGGATAGGCGTGGCCGGTGAGGTTGTTATAGATCAGGGCTATGGCCAACAGCAGCAGCGAGTTGACTGCCACCGGCCAAAGCAGGCTGTACCCCATATCGGCGACACCCGCGCCACCACTGGCGGCCACCACGGCCAAGGCGCAGCCCGGAGGATGCAGGCAGCGCAACGCCAACAGACAGACCAGCGCGAGGCCGGCAGCCAGCACCGTGGCAGGCAGGGTATCCAGCCCGCTCAGGCCAAGGCTGATCCCGATCAGGGTGGCGAACATATTGCCGGCGAGAACCGACCATGGCTGGGCGAACGGGCTGGACGAGGCGGCGAACAGCAACACCGACGAGGCGCCCGCAGGCGCGACCATATGCAACGTGACCGACGCACCGAACAGCCAGACGCCGAGCGACACCGTCAGCGACATGACGATAGCGACCCCGATGGCGGCGCGCAGCCACTCCCGCGGATGAGCGTTGAGCTGGACGGGAGCCAGGATTCTGAACCAATCGAGAAAGTGCTCGTGCATTGTTCTTGCTTAGTCTCTGCATGGTTGTGAGTAACGAGGTAAGCGCCTGGTAAAAAAGTCCTTCCCTGGACAAGACAGGAACAACCCGAGAAACAATTGACCGGCATCGGTCATGGACGACGCGCGGGAGGCATCGCGCAGGTCGCCGTCACCCCGGGCGCAGGTGAAACCTGGGTGGGTGCCGGTTCATGTCGACACGACAGGCAGGGCCGCGTGGAGCTGTGTGCCCAGGCATTGTGGCGGGAGCGTTTAGTTAACTCTAATGAATAGTGTTGCTTCTATAGCGCAATATTATTGTTCTAAACCAATCGAGCGGATGCTTCCCCCATCGCCGCGCAAGATCCGCCCGTCTCATTCACTCAAGCCGCTATCGGGGTTGCGAGTGCCCGCCCAGCAGAGGTTAAGATTTCGCTCTGCCAGCGACACACCGATCCTCACTCCAACAGAAAGGCCATGTTGACGGCTATGTCCCAAATATGTGTTGCATGCGCGATTTCTTGTAGGAGGCGCGACCCCGCGGCGAATGCAGCCCGCAGGGCTGCCTGCTCAGCGTTTCGTGGATATAGTAAAGCTCGCCCCGAGGTCGGGCCTCCTACGGGCCGCAGGCAATTCGCGCCTGGCGATACAACACCTAACAGGTACAGAGCCATATTGAAGGCTATGTTTCAGTTAGCTGTTGGCAGCGCTGATGGCTGTAGAGTCTCGGTTTTTCCGGATGGGTTAGCCGCATAGCGGGGTAACCCATCCGTGATTCCGTAAGACCGCACTATTGCCGGCCTAACGGCCGGGTGGCGGGCTGCGCGTTCGGCTAACCCACCCGCAAGACCTAACCCAGCCAAAAGCTACGGCCAACACATCACCGGGGCATCGCCAGCAGAAACCCCGCCACCGCATCTGCCGCCGCCTGCATATGCTGCTCGTGAGTGCAGCCCGAACGTTTGAGTGGCTTAAGGTCGTGATCGCCGCTTGCCAGCCAGTGCAGGGTTATCGCGCTGGCCAGTTGATAGCCGGCCACCGTCTGCCGGTCGCCGAGGGCATCGCGCTCGCCCTGGACGATCAGGGTCGGCGTGCGCAGCTCGGCCAGGTGCGCGACTCGCGGTTTGTCCGGCTTGCCAACGGCATAGAACGGATAGCCCAGGCAGACCAGCGCATCGGCCCCCAGTTCGTCGGCGAGCACGCTGGCCATACGCCCGCCCATGGACTTGCCGCCGACGGCCAGCGGCCCTGCGACCTGTTGGCGCACCTGGGCATACACCGCACGCCACTGTGCGAGCAATTTGGCCTGGGTGCTGGGCGGGCGTTTCTTGCCGTCCAGGCGCCGGGCGGCCATGTAGTCGAACTCGAAGCGCAGCACCGCAACCCCGCGCGCAGCCAGCAGTTGCGCCATCCGCTGCATGAATTCGCTGTCCATCGGCGCACCGGCACCATGGGCGAGTATCAGGGTCGCCCGGCGCTCATCCGTCGGTAAATCCCACAGCCATGCCTGCCATGTTTGCTGTCGCGAGCATTGATCCCCGTCAATACCGGCACTTTGCCCTTTGCTCATGCTTGCCTCGCTTTAGAAGCTCATCGGCCTGCGTAGCTGCTCATGCTCACGCGAGGCCGGCTGTTTTTTGAATGATCTGCCCATAACCGTGGATGGAAGCCCAGACATGAACACTACAATCAGTTCCGCCTACAACTACAAGGTGGTGCGCCAGTTCGCCATCATGACGGTGGTGTGGGGCATAGTCGGTATGGCGGTCGGCGTACTGATCGCCGCGCAACTGGCCTGGCCCGTGCTCAACTTCGACCTGCCGTGGACCAGCTTCGGTCGCCTGCGCCCGCTGCACACCAATGCGGTGATCTTCGCCTTCGGCGGTTGCGCGCTGTTCGCCACCAGCTACTACGCGGTGCAACGCACCTCCCAGACTACCCTGTTCGCACCTCGCCTGGCGGCCTTCACCTTCTGGGGTTGGCAGGCGGTGATCGTGCTGGCGGCGATCAGCCTGCCGCTGGGCCTGACCAGTTCCAAGGAGTACGCCGAACTGGAATGGCCGATCGACATCCTGATCACGGTGGTCTGGGTCAGCTATGCCATCGTGTTTTTCGGCACCATCATGCAGCGCAAGGTCAGCCACATCTATGTGGGCAACTGGTTCTTCGGCGGTTTCATCCTCACCGTGGCCATTTTGCACCTGGTCAACAACATGGCGATTCCGGTCAGCCTGACCAAGTCCTACTCGGCCTACGCCGGCGCGACCGACGCGATGATCCAGTGGTGGTACGGGCATAACGCGGTGGGCTTTTTCCTGACCGCCGGGTTCCTCGGCATGATGTACTACTTCGTGCCCAAACAGGCCCAGCGCCCGGTGTATTCCTATCGCCTGTCGATCGTCCACTTCTGGGCGCTGATTGCCGTGTACATCTGGGCCGGCCCGCACCACCTGCACTACACCGCGCTGCCGGACTGGGCGCAGAGCCTGGGCATGGTGATGTCGCTGATTCTGCTGGCACCGAGCTGGGGCGGCATGATCAACGGCATGATGACCCTGTCGGGCGCCTGGCATAAGTTGCGCACCGACCCGATCCTGCGCTTTCTGGTGGTATCCCTGGCCTTCTACGGCATGTCCACCTTCGAAGGCCCGATGATGGCGATCAAGACCGTCAACGCCTTGTCCCACTACACCGACTGGACCATCGGCCACGTCCACGCCGGCGCCCTGGGTTGGGTGGCGATGGTGTCGATCGGTTCGCTCTATCACCTGATCCCCAAGGTCTTCGGTCGCGATGAGATGCACAGCATCGGCCTGATCAACGTGCACTTCTGGCTGGCCACCATCGGCACCGTGCTCTATATCGCCTCGATGTGGGTCAACGGCATTGCCCAGGGCCTGATGTGGCGTGCGGTCAACGAAGACGGCACCCTCACCTACTCCTTCGTCGAAGCGCTGGAAGCCAGCCACCCTGGTTTTGTGGTGCGCCTGATCGGCGGGGCGATCTTCTTCAGCGGCATGCTGGTGATGGCCTGGAACGTCTGGCAGACCGTGCGCCATACCCAGGCCGCCGAGTTGCATGCCGCCGCGCAGTTTTCGGTTGAAGGAGCCCACTGATGAGACACGAAATACTCGAGAAGAATATCGGCCTGATGGCGCTGATGATGGTGCTGGCCGTGAGCATCGGCGGCCTGACCCAGATCGTCCCGCTGTTTTTCCAGGACGTCACCAATGAGCCGGTGGCCGGCCTCAAGCCGTACACCGCGCTGCAACTGGAAGGCCGCGACATCTACATCCGCGAAGGCTGCGTCGGCTGCCACTCGCAGATGATCCGCCCGTTCCGCGCCGAAACCGAGCGCTACGGCCACTACTCGGTGGCCGGCGAAAGCGTCTACGACCACCCGTTCCTCTGGGGTTCCAAGCGCACCGGGCCGGATCTGGCCCGGGTCGGCGGCCGCTACTCGGACGAGTGGCACCGCGCCCACCTGTACAACCCGCGCAACGTGGTGCCGGAGTCGAAGATGCCGTCCTACCCCTGGCTGGTGGAAAACACCCTGGACGGCCAGGACACCGCCGCCAAGTTCAAGGCGCTGCGCATGGTTGGCGTGCCTTACAGCGACGAGGACATCGCCGGCGCCGCGGAGGCGGTCAAGGGCAAAAGCGAAATGGATGCCATGGTCGCCTACCTGCAAGTGCTCGGCACTGCCGTGAAGAACAAGAGGTAGGCCATGTCATTCGCAACCATTGATATCGGCACCCTGCGCGGCATAGGTACGGCACTGGTACTGCTGTCCTTCGTCTGCGTGACGCTCTGGGCTTATAGCAGCAAGCGTCGCGCCGCGTTCAGCGAGGCGGCACTCCTGCCTTTTGCCGATGAACCCAAGTCTGCTGCATCGAGGAGCAACACCCCATGAGTACCTTCTGGAGCTGGTATGTAACCGTGCTGACCGTTGGCACCCTGCTCGCCCTGTTCTGGCTGATTTTCGCGACCCGCAAGAGCGAGACGCACAAGAGCGAGACCGAGCAGACCATGGGTCACTCCTTCGACGGCATCGAGGAATATGACAACCCGCTGCCCAAGTGGTGGTTCATGTTGTTCCTCGGCACGTTGATCTTTTCCGTCGGCTACCTGGTGCTCTACCCCGGCCTGGGTAACTGGAAAGGCGTGCTGCCGGGCTACGACGGCGGCTGGACCCAGGTCGCCCAGTGGCAACGCGAAGTGGATCAGGCCGACGCGCTGTACGGGCCGATCTTCGCCAAATATGCGGCCATGCCGCTGGAAGAAGTGGCTAAAGACCCGCAGGCGTTGAAAATGGGCGGTCGCCTGTTCGCCACCTACTGCGCGGTCTGCCATGGCTCCGATGCCAAAGGCTCGGCGGGCTTCCCCAATCTGGCCGACAACCATTGGCGCTGGGGCGGCGAGCCGGCCGCAATCAAGACCAGCATCCTCAATGGCCGCATGGGCATGATGCCGGCCTGGGTTCAGGCGCTCGGCGAGGACGGCGTGCAACAGGTGGCGGCTTACGTGCGCCACGACCTGGCCGGCCTGCCATTGCCTGCCGACAAGTCCTTCGACCTGGCGCAGGGTGCGCAGCTATTCGCCAGCAATTGCCAGGCCTGTCACGGTGCCGAAGGCCAAGGCATGGCCATGCTCGGCGCGCCGAACCTGAGCCAACCCGCCGGCTGGATCTACGGCAGCAGCCTGGTGCAACTGCAGCAGACCATTCGCCATGGCCGTAACGGCCAGATGCCGGCCCAGGAGCAATACCTGGGTAACGACAAGGTGCATCTGCTGGCCGCCTATGTGCTGAGCCTGAGCCAGAAACCACAATCAGCCGAGTAAGCCCCTCCCCCCAGGATTGGCGACCCTAACCGGCCGCCAATCCTGCGCCGAACCCGTTAGCGGCCAACCCGTGGACGGTGCGACGCAAAGTCGCACCGTCCACCTAAGCGTTTGGCCCTTTCTTGATTTGAGTTAAGATTACCCGCGACCGCAAGCCCGCCAGCACACAGGCGAAGCATCTCCACGCTGTTTTCAGCTGCCGACAAGGTGCCGAAGGGCACTGGCGAAAGCCATGTCGAAGGTACTTGGAAACACGATTCCACGGGGCTGCGTCGCTGTAACCGCTAGCTGTCTTACCCATACTTGCCGCCGATTTTTGCCCCTATAAAAATCCATTAACCGTGGAACCCAGCATGAGCACAGCAATCAATCAGACTGCTTATAACTACAAGGTGGTTCGCCAGTTCGCCGTCATGACGGTGATCTGGGGAGTCATTGGCATGCTTCTAGGCGTGTTCATTGCCGCACAACTGGTGTGGCCGGAACTCAACCTGGGATTGGAATGGACGAGTTTCGGCCGTCTGCGTCCGCTGCACACCAACGCGGTGATCTTCGCCTTCGGCGGCTGCGCCCTGATGGCCACCTCCTTCTATGTGGTGCAGCGCACCAGTCAGGCGCGCCTGATCTCCGACGGCCTGGCCGCGTTCACCTTCTGGGGTTGGCAGGCGGTGATCGTGCTGGCAGTCATCACCCTGCCCATGGGTTACACCGGCAGCAAGGAATACGCCGAACTGGAATGGCCGATCGACCTACTGATCACCGTTGTCTGGGTCAGCTACGCCGTGGTGTTCTTCGGCACCGTGGTCAAGCGCAAGACCAAACACATCTATGTGGGCAACTGGTTCTACGGCGCCTTCATCCTGGTCACCGCGATGCTGCACATCGTCAACAGCGCGGCGGTGCCGGTGAGCCTGTTCAAGTCGTACTCGATGTACTCCGGGGCGACCGACGCGATGATCCAGTGGTGGTACGGGCATAACGCGGTGGGCTTCTTCCTGACCACCGGCTTCCTCGGCATGATGTACTACTTCGTGCCCAAGCAGGCCGAACGGCCGATCTATTCGTATCGCCTGTCCATCGTGCATTTCTGGGCGCTGATCACCCTGTATATCTGGGCCGGCCCGCACCACCTGCACTACACCGCACTGCCGGACTGGGCGCAGAGCCTGGGCATGGCGATGTCGCTGATCCTGCTGGCGCCGAGCTGGGGCGGCATGATCAACGGCATGATGAGCCTGTCGGGGGCCTGGCATAAGCTGCGTACCGATCCGATCCTGCGCTTCCTGGTGGTATCGCTGGCCTTCTACGGCATGTCGACCTTCGAAGGTCCGATGATGGCGATCAAGACCGTGAATGCCTTGTCGCATTACACCGACTGGACCATTGGCCACGTCCACGCCGGCGCACTGGGTTGGGTGGCGATGATCTCCATCGGCGCGCTCTACCACCTGATCCCGAAAGTCTACGGTCGCGAGCAGATGCACAGCATTGCACTGATCAACGTGCACTTCTGGCTGGCCACTATCGGCACCGTGCTGTACATCGCCTCGATGTGGGTCAACGGCATCACCCAGGGCCTGATGTGGCGCGCAGTCAACGAAGACGGCACCCTCACCTACTCCTTCGTCGAAGCACTGGAAGCCAGCCATCCTGGTTTCGTGGTGCGCATGGTCGGCGGCATGTTCTTCGTCGCCGGCATGTTGCTGATGGCCTACAACACCTACCGCACCGTGCGCGCCGCCAAGCCGGTTGAATATGAAGCGGCCGCGCAGTTCACCGCTGGGAGCGCCCACTGATGAAACACGAAATCATCGAGAAGAATATCGGCCTGATGGCGCTGCTGATGGTGCTCGCCGTCAGCATCGGCGGCCTGACCCAGATCGTCCCGCTGTTTTTCCAGGACGTCACCAATGAGCCGGTGGAGGGCCTCAAGCCTTACACCGCGCTGCAACTGGAGGGCCGTGACGTTTATATCGCCAACGGCTGTGTCGGCTGCCATTCGCAGATGATCCGTCCGTTCCGCGCCGAAACCGAGCGCTACGGCCACTACTCGGTGGCCGGCGAAAGCGTCTACGACCACCCCTTCCTGTGGGGCTCCAAGCGTACCGGCCCGGATCTGGCCCGGGTCGGCGGACGCTACTCGGACGAGTGGCAGCGCGCCCACCTGTACAACCCGCGCAACGTGGTGCCGGAGTCGAAGATGCCGGCCTACCCCTGGCTGGTCGAGAACAAACTCGACGGCAAGGACACCGCAAAGAAGCTGGAAGTCATGCGCGGCTTTGGCATCCCCTACACCGACGAAGACATCGCCGGGGCCAAAGACGCGGTGAAGGGCAAGACCGAAATGGACGCGCTGGTCGCGTACCTGCAGGTTCTCGGCACCTCCATCAAGAACAAACGGTAACCCAGCATGCCTTCTTTTCTCACGGACGTCGGGACCATTCGCGGCATAGGCACGGCAGTGGTGTTCATCGCTTTTATCAGCGTGGTGCTCTGGGCCTATAGCAGCAAGCGCAAATCGAGCTTCGACGAAGCCGCCAATCTGCCCTTCGCCGATGATCCAAAACCCAGTGAGCGTGACGAAAAATCTTCCAGGAGCAATAACCAATGACCACGTTCTGGAGTTGGTACGTAACAATCCTATCGCTAGGCACCATCTTCGCCTTGACTTGGCTGATTTTCGGCACCCGCAAGGGCCAACGCCAGGAAACCACCGAGGAGACTGTCGGCCATAGCTTCGATGGCATCGAGGAATACGACAACCCACTGCCCAAGTGGTGGTTCATGCTGTTCCTCGCCACCATCGTTTTCGCCCTGGCTTACCTGGTGCTCTATCCGGGCCTGGGCAACTTCAAAGGCCTGCTGCCGGGTTACGCATACCTCGACAACAAGGCCCAGACGCCATTCGCCACCGACATTCAAGTCAGTGACGGCATGCGCAATGCGGGTTGGACCGGCGCGCACCAGTGGGAAAAGGAAATGGCCAAGGCCGACGCGCAATATGGGCCGATCTTCGCCAAATATGCCGCCATGCCAATCGAGCAGGTCGCCCAGGACGAGCAAGCCCTGAAGATGGGCGGTCGCCTGTTCGCCTCCAACTGCTCGGTGTGCCATGGTTCCGACGCCAAGGGTGCCTACGGCTTCCCCAACCTGAGCGACAATGACTGGCTGTACGGCGGCGAAGCACAAACCATCAAGACCACCATCATGGGCGGTCGCCAGGGCATGATGCCCGCGCAACTGGCGGCGCTGGGCGAAGAAGGTATCCGCAATGTGGCCGCTTACGTGCGCAGCCTGTCCGGCCTGAAAAGCCCGGAAGGTATCGAGATAGACGTTGCCGCAGGTCAAAACATCTTCGCGACCAATTGTGCAGTCTGTCATGGTGCTGACGCCAAGGGCCAACAGGCCATGGGCGCGCCGAACCTGACCGACCGGACCTGGCTCTACGGCTCCAGCTTCGCTCAGGTTCAGCAGACCCTGCGCTATGGTCGCAACGGCAAGATGCCCGCCCAGGAAAACTTCCTCGGCAATGACAAAGTGCATTTGTTAGCGGCTTATGTGTACAGCCTGTCGCAACAACCCGTGGAGAAGTGATTCTCCCCCCTGCTTGCGCGCGACCCACAGTCGCGCCCAAGCAGAGCAAGCCAGGCGTACCATAGCGCTATAGCGAGAATGACCCCGGCCGACATGTATCGGCCGGGGCAGCCAACCAACCGCCGTGGTATGAACTGATGAGTACGCAGATTCCTGTTAAAGACGTCACCCCGGCCAAGGTCGAAACCGTCGACCTCTACGCCAATCGCGAGAAAATCTATACCCGCTCCTTTACCGGCATCTTCCGCAATCTGCGCATGCTCGGCGGCGCCTTGCTGTTCGTCCTCTATTTCGGCACCGTCTGGCTCACCTGGAATGGCCGCCAGGCCGTCTGGTGGAACCTGCCAGAGCGCAAATTCCATATCCTCGGCGCCACCTACTGGCCCCAGGACTTCGTCCTGCTGTCGGCCATGTTGATCATCGCCGCCTTCGGCCTGTTCTTCATCACCGTCTATGCCGGACGCGTGTGGTGCGGTTACACCTGCCCGCAAAGCGTGTTCACCTGGGTGTTCATGTGGGCGGAAAAGGTCACCGAAGGCGACCGCAACCAGCGCATGAAACTCGACAAGGCACCGATGAACGCGCAGAAATTCCTGCGCAAGCTGGCCAAGCACAGCATCTGGGTCGGCGTGTCCCTGCTCACGGCGATCACCTTCGTCGGTTACTTCACGCCGATCCGCGAGTTGATTGCCGAACTCTTCAGCCTGCAGGCCAGCGGCTGGGCGGCCTTCTGGGTCGGCTTCTTCACCCTGGCCACCTACGGCAACGCCGGTTACCTGCGCGAACAGGTGTGCATCTATATGTGCCCCTATGCGCGCTTCCAGAGCGTGATGTTCGACCAGGACACCCTGATCGTTTCCTACGACCCACGCCGTGGCGAGCAGCGCGGCCCGCGTAAACGCAATGCCGACTACAAGGCCGAAGGCCTGGGCGACTGCATCGATTGCAAGATGTGCGTGCATGTCTGCCCGACCGGCATCGACATCCGCGACGGCTTGCAGGTCGAATGCATCGGCTGCGCGGCCTGCATCGATGCCTGCGACAGCATCATGGACAAGATGAACTACCCGAAAGGGCTGATCAGCTACACCACCGAACACAACCTGTCGGGGCAGAAAACCCAGCTGATCCGCCCACGCCTGATCGGCTACGCCGTCGCCCTGCTGGCCATGATGACGGTCTTTGCCTGGGCCGTGGCCAACCGCTCGCTGGTCGAACTGGATGTGCTCAAGGATCGCGTGCTCTACCGCGAGAACGAGGAAGGCCGGATCGAGAACGTCTACACCCTGAAGATCATGAACAAAGCCCAGCAAGAGGTCACTTACCTGATCGAAGCCGACGGCCTCGACGGCCTGGTCTACGAAGGCAAGCGTGAAGTCAAGGCGCTTGCCGGTGAAGTGCTGTCGCTGCCGGTCGAGCTGTCGATCGACCCTTCGAGCCTGCCGTCCAGCACCAATGAAATCATGTTCCGCATCCGTTCCGCGGACGATGCAAGCATCCACAACGACGCCGCCAGCCGCTTTATCGGCCCGAGCATTCGCTGATCAAGAGGACAAGCATGCCTGACCAAGCACCGATCAAACCCTGGTTCAAGCAATTCTGGCCCTGGTTCCTTATTGCCTTGCTGGGTTACTCGGTGGCGCAAGGGCTGACCCTGCTGACCATCGCCACGCGCAACCCGCCGGGCTTGATTTCCGACGACTATTACGATGTCGGCAAAGGCATCAACCAGTCGCTGGAGCGCGAAGCCCTGGCCGAGCGCCTGAAATTGAGCGCCACCCTCGACCTCGACGACGCGAGCGGGCTGGCCAAATTGCAGCTGCAAGGCTATAGCGGCCCGCCACAACTGGTGTTGAACCTGATCTCGCCAACCCAACCGGAGCGCGACCGCCGCATCATTCTGCAGCCGCAAGGCCAGGGCCTGTACCACGGGCAGATGCAGGATGCGGTGCAGGGCCGGCGCTTCGTCGAGCTGATCGGTCAGGAAGGCGGCAAGGACTGGCGCCTGTTCGAAGAAGAAACCCTGGAAAGCGGCAAAACCATCCAGCTCGGCGATGCGCAATAGCGCTCAGCCGCACAATTGACGGCGCAGCCTGCTGCGCCCAGCATGCTCAAGCACCAGGCCTCAGACCGCTCCCCCATGGCAAGCCCTCTCCCCTGTTACCACTGCGGCTTACCGGTTCCCGCCGGCAGCCGCTTTCACGCCCAGATCCTGGGTGAGACTCGCGCCATGTGCTGCCCGGGCTGCCAGGCGGTGGCCGAGGCCATAGTCGCCGGCGGGCTGGAGCACTACTACAAACACCGCAGCGAAAGCGCCGCCAACCCGCACAGCCTGCCGCAAGCCCTGCCCGACGAACTGGCCCTGTATGACCGCACCGATGTGCAGCAGCCGTTTGTCGAACAACACGGCGAGCTGAGTGAAACCCACCTGCTGATCGAAGGCATCAGTTGCGCCGCCTGCGCCTGGCTGATCGAAAAGCACCTGCGCGGACTGCCCGGCATCGCCGAGGCCCACCTCAACCTGTCCAACCACCGTTTGCAGGTGCGCTGGGCCGATAGCCAGCTGGCGCTCAGCCAGTTGCTCAAGGAGCTGCGCAAGATCGGTTATGCCGCGCACCCCTGGCAGGCCGATGCCGCCGCCGAGCAGTTGCAACGGGAAAACCGCCGGGCCATGCGCGAGCTGGGCGTGGCCGGCATGCTGTGGATGCAGGTGATGATGGCGACCATGGCCACCTGGCCGGAATTCAACATCGACCTCAGCCCCGAGCTGGATCAGATCCTGCGCTGGGTCAGTCTGTTCCTCACCACGCCCATCGTCTTCTACTGCTGCGGCCAGTTCTTCCGCGGCGCCCTGCGCGACCTGCGCACCCGCCACCTGAGCATGGATGTCTCGGTGTCCCTGGCCATCGGCGGCGCCTATGGCGCCGGCATCTGGTCGGCCGTCACCGGCCAGGGCGAGCTGTATTTCGATGCGGTCGGCATGTTCGCCCTGTTCCTGCTCGCCGGGCGTTACCTGGAACGCCGCGCCCGCGAGCGCACCGCGGCGGCTACCGCGCAGCTGGTCAACCTGCTGCCGGCCTCCTGCCTGCGCCTGGATGCCGACGGCCAAAGCCAGCGCATCCTGCTCAGCGAACTGCGCGCAGGCGAACAGATACTGGTGCCGCCCGGCGCCCTGCTGCCGGCCGATGGGCGGATTCTCAGCGGCCAGTCGAGCATCGACGAATCGCTGCTGACCGGCGAGTACCTGCCGCAACCGCGCAACGTCGGCGACAGCGTGACCGCCGGCACCCTCAACGTCGAAGGGCCGCTAACCGTCGAGGTGCAGGCGCTTGGCGATGCCACCCGGCTGTCGGCCATCGTCCGCCTGCTGGAGCGCGCGCAAAGCGAGAAGCCGCGCCTGGCGGAGATCGCCGACCAGGCGGCGCAGTGGTTCCTGCTGATCGTGCTGGTGCTGGCCGCCGTCGTCGGTCTGGTCTGGTGGCAGCTCGACTCCTCGCGGGCATTCTGGATCGTGCTGGCCCTGCTGGTCGCCACCTGCCCCTGCGCCCTGGCCCTGGCCACCCCGACCGCCCTGACCGCCGCCACCGGCAGTCTGCACAAGCTGGGGCTGCTGTTGACCCGCGGCCATGTGCTGGAAGGCCTCAATCAGATCGACACGGTGATCTTCGACAAGACCGGCACCCTCACCGAGGGCCGCCTGACCCTGAACGCCATTCACCCGCTCGGCGCACTGGACAGCGACGCCTGCCTGGCCCTGGCCGCCGCGCTGGAAAACCGCTCGGAACACCCCATCGCCCGTGCCTTTGGCCGTGCGGCGCAGGCCGCCGAACAGGTCGACAGCATTCCCGGGCTGGGTTTGCAGGGGCTGGTCGGCGGACGCCAGCTGCGCATCGGTCAGCCCGACTTCGTCAGCCAGCTGAGCGGCCAGGCCGCCCCTGCAATCCCCGGCGCACAGGGCCAGTGGCTGTTGCTCGGCGACGGCCAGGGCCCGCTCGCCTGGTTCGTCCTCGACGACCGCCTGCGCGATGACGCCCCCGCCCTGCTCGCCGCTTGCCGCGCGCGCGGCTGGCAGGTGCTGCTGCTGTCGGGCGACAGCTCGCCGATGGTCGGCGAGGTGGCGCGCCAACTCGGCATCGAACACGCCCGTGGCGGCCTGACCCCGGATGCCAAACTGGCGGAGCTGCACCAACTGCATGCACAGGGACGCCGGGTGTTGATGCTCGGCGACGGGGTTAACGACGTGCCGGTGCTGGCCGGCGCCGACATCAGCGTGGCCATGGGCAGCGCCACCGACCTGGCGAAAACCAGCGCCGATGCGGTACTCCTGTCCAACCGCCTGGGCAGCCTGGTACAGGCCTTCAGCCTGGCCCGCCGCACCCGCCGGATCATCATCGAAAACCTGGCCTGGGCCAGCCTGTACAATGGCCTGGTACTGCCGTTCGCCGCCATCGGCTGGATCACGCCGATCTGGGCCGCGCTGGGCATGTCGCTCAGTTCGCTGCTGGTGGTGTTGAATGCATTGCGCCTGACGCGCACCCCACAGCCATAGGCTCCCGGAGGCCCCATGCCCGCCCTCTACATCCTGATTCCGGTTGCCATTGCCCTGGTCGGCTTCGCCATCTGGCTGTTCTTCTGGGCCGTCGACAGCGGCCAGTACGACGACCTCGACGGCCCGGCCCATAGCATCCTGTTCGACGACGAAGACCCGATGCACAAGGCCGGCGCCAGCCAGGCGCAGAAAACCGATGAGCCAACCGACAACGAGGAGCCGCCCCGTGCTTGAGCTGGCGCCCTTGCTGCTGTCTGCCCTGGTGCTCGGCCTGCTGGGCGGCGGTCATTGCCTGGGCATGTGTGGCGGTCTGATGGGCGCACTGACCCTGGCCATCCCGGCTGAGCAGCGCGCCCAGCGCTTGCAAATATTGCTCTGCTATAACCTCGGGCGGATTCTCAGCTATGCCACTGCCGGTCTGCTGCTCGGCATGGCCGGCTGGGCCGTAGCCAGCAGCCCGGCGGCCATGCTGTTGCGGGTTATAGCAGCGCTGCTGCTGATCGCCATGGGCCTGTACCTGGCCGGCTGGTGGAGCGGCCTGACCCGCATCGAAGCGCTTGGCCGCGGCCTGTGGCGCTACATTCAACCGCTGACCCGTCGCTTCATGCCCGTCACCAGCCGGCCACGCGCCCTGCTGCTGGGCGGGCTCTGGGGTTGGCTGCCGTGCGGCCTGGTTTACAGCACCCTGCTCTGGGCGGCGAGCCAGGGCGATGCCCTCGACAGCGCGGCACTCATGCTGGCGTTCGGCATCGGCACCCTGCCGGTGCTGCTGGCCACCGGCATGGCCGCCGAACGCCTGACCGCCTTGCTGCGCCAACAAGGCGTGCGCATGGCCGGCGGCCTGCTGGTGATTCTGTTCGGCCTGTGGACCCTGCCCGGCCCGCATCAACACTGGCTGATGGGGCATTGATACGGCGACAAACCATAAGCGGCAAGCGGCAACAATACGGCCTCGAACTTGAGGTTGACGGCTTGCGACCGGAACCTGCGACAGCATGACGCAGGTCAACACAATCCCAGCAGGCCTCATTTAGACTCTCCGGCATTACCGCTCGACCGGGGACTACCCGTATGCTTGACGCCACTCATTGGGATACGGATCTGATCCGCCGCTACGACCGGGCCGGGCCGCGTTATACCTCCTACCCCACCGCCGCACAGATGCACAGTGGCGTCAGCTCATTCGAACTGCTGCACGCGCTGCGCGACAGCCGCCAGCAACTGCGCCCACTGTCACTCTATGTACACATACCTTTCTGCGCGCACGCTTGCTATTACTGCGCCTGCAACAAAGTGATCACCAAGGATCGCGGTCGCGCTCAGTCCTATCTATGCGAACTGGAGCACGAGATGGCCATCATCGGCCACCACCTCGACCGCTGCCAGACTGTCGAGCAGTTGCACTTTGGCGGTGGCACTCCGACGTTTCTCAGCCATGCCGAACTGCGTCAGCTGATGAGCCAGTTGCGCCAGCATTTCAACCTGCTGGATGACGACTCCGGCGACTACAGCATCGAGATCGACCCGCGCGAAGCCGGCTGGCCGACCATGGGCCTGCTCCGCGAACTGGGTTTCAATCGGGTCAGCCTTGGCGTACAAGACCTCGACCCATGCGTACAGCGCGCGGTCAATCGCCTGCACACCCTGGACGAAACCCGCTCCCTCGTCGAAGCCGCCCACACCCTGCAGTTCCGCTCGATCAATATCGACCTGATCTATGGCCTGCCCAAGCAGACCCCGCAAAGCTTCGCCTTGACCTTGGCCGAAATCATCGCCTTGCAGCCCGACCGGCTGTCATTATTCGACTACGCCCACCAACCCGAGCGGTTCATGGCGCAGCAACGCATCGACTGCAACGACCTGCCCAGCCCGAGCGACATACTGGCGATACGCCAGGGCAGCATCGCCCAACTCGGCGCAGCCGGTTATCGCTACATCGGCATGGATCACTTTGCCCTGGCCGATGACGAACTGGTCTACGCCCAGGAAGACGGCAACCTGCAGCGCAACTTCCAGGGCTACAGCAGCCACGGCCGCTGCGACCTGATCGGCCTCGGCGTATCGGCCATCAGCCAGATCGGCGACTTCTACTGCCGGAACGACAGCGAACTGCACCAGTACCAGCAAACCCTAGCCAACGGCCAACTGGCCACCCAGCAAGGGCTGCTTTGCAATGCCGACGACCGCCTGCGACGTGCGGTGATTGAGCAGCTGATTTGCCATTTTCGCCTGAGCTTTGCCGAGATCGAGCAGGCTCACGGCATTCGGTTCCGCACGTACTTCGCCGAAATCTGGCCACAACTGCAGCAAATGGCTCAGGACGACCTGATCAGCCTGACCACTGAAGGCATCGACGTGCGCCCAGCCGGCCGCCTGCTGGTTCGCTCGCTGTGCATACTGTTCGATCGCTACCTCAAGCCACCAGCGCTTCTCGCAAGTGATCCAGTGGCCTGTTAACCCGCTTATCCATGGATCCATGGTCTGCCCAGGATCTTGCAGGAAGCCGCGCCCGTTCTCGGAAATGTTCCCGACATTTTCCCTACCTCCCCCCATCCATGGGGGTCGTCGGAAATGTTCCCGACATTTTCCCTACCTCCCCCCATCCATGGGGGTCGTCGGAAATGTTCCCGACATTTTCCCTACCTCTCCCATGGGGTCGTGCGCCCCGCGGCGAATGCAGCGCGCAGGGCTGCCGGGTTGTGGTGTCGCGGTTTATCGGTAAACCTACGACGAGCGATCATTCGCCGGCGCTGTTATGTCGCATTCTGCTAACCGATTAAGGCTTTCCTCGACTGGCTGAGACCTCCCCCCTGCTGTAACCTTATGGGCATTGCGTGTTTTACCTAGGAATCGACGCCGATGTCCGGAAGCATCAAGCTGCATACGCCACACCAAGCCCATTGCAAGGATTGCAGTCTGGCCACCTTGTGCCTACCGCTTTCGCTGAATCTAGAAGACATGAACTCGCTGGACGAGATCGTCAAGCGTGGCCGCCCCCTGAAAAAAGGCGAGTTATTGTTCCGCCAAGGCGACGTATTCAATTCGGTATTCGCCGTGCGCTCCGGCGCGCTGAAGACCTTCAGCCTGAGCGACAATGGTGCAGAGCAGATCACCGGCTTCCACCTGCCCAGCGAACTGGTCGGCTTGTCCGGCATGGACACCGAGTCCTATCCGGTGTCTGCGCAAGCGCTGGAGACCACCTCGGTCTGTGAAATCCCTTTCGATCGGCTCGACGAACTGTCGATTCTGCTGCCGCAATTGCGCCGCCAGTTGATGCGGATCATGAGCCGGGAAATCCGTGACGATCAACAGATGATGCTGTTGTTGTCGAAGAAAACCGCCGACGAGCGCATCGCCACCTTCCTGGTCAACCTGTCCGCCCGTTTCCGCGCCCGCGGCTTCTCTCCCAACCAGTTCCGTCTGGTCATGTCGCGCAACGAAATTGGCAACTACCTAGGCCTCGCGGTGGAGACCGTCTCCCGGGTATTCACCCGCTTCCAGCAGAACCAATTGCTCGAGACCGAAGGCAAATCGGTGCATATTCTCGACCCCATCGAGCTGTGCGCCCTGGCCGGTGGCAGCCTCGATGGCTGAGCGCAACACGAACGGCGCCCAGCCGCCAACCGGAGCCTTGAGCCCACTCCCGTAAACGGTAGGACTCGCGCGATGATTTTCGACGAATTCAGCATCAAAACCCTGATCCGCCCGGTCGCGGACTTCCCCAAGCCCGGGGTGAATTTTCGCGACATCACCCCGCTACTGCAGTCACCGCGCGCCTTGCGCATGGTCGCCGACAGCTTTATCCAGCGCTATGTCGAAACCGAGTTCAGCCATATCGGCGCCATGGATGCCCGCGGTTTTCTGATTGGCTCGATCATCGCCTATGAGCTGAACAAGCCGCTGATTCTGTTTCGCAAGCAGGGCAAACTGCCCGGCGATGTACTGCGCGAGAGCTATCAGACCGAGTACGGCGAGGCCTTTCTCGAAGTACAGGCCGACAGCCTCTGCGAAGGCGACCAAATACTCATGTTCGACGACCTGATCGCCACCGGCGGTACCCTGCTGGCCGCCACACAATTGGTGCGGCGCATGGGCGCGAGCATTTATGAAGCCGCTGCGATCATCGACCTACCCGAACTGGGCGGCTCACAAAAGCTGCAAGACATCGGCATTCCCACCTTTACCCTCACCGCCTTCGCCCTCGACGACCGCTAATCCACCCGCCCCGGCTCGGGTACTTGACGCGGGCGTCTGGTCGGGGCGATGAAGACCCCGGCATCCCCCGCCTGCGCTGCCGGGGGATGGGGAATAGCCTCATTCCCCATCCCCGCTCTTCCTGCTCCGCCCCGGAGCTACTCGAAAAACGCCTCGAAGAAGCGATCCAGCTCTCCCTCGTACTGATCCAGCGAATACAAGGTGTCGGCTGCCAGCAAGTCGAGGAGAATCATGCCGTTCGGCCCCGAATCTTCGCCTGCCGCAGCGCGCAGGCGTGCCGTCATGCCCAGATTGACCAAGCGCAAGTTGCGATAGACCTCACGCAAGCCCGTCAGCGACCAGTCCGCATTCATGCCTCGCTGCTGGCGCAGGTATTGGCCGAGCAAGTAGGTGCCGAACACCCGGTACAGCGTTTCGTCGGAGCCACTGAACGGCAGATGAAACCAGGCCATGGCTTTAAGCTGACGCGTGTGCGGGCAGCCCGAAGCGGCCCCAAGCACACCCAGCAGCGAACCGAAAGCACGCTGCAACGAGGTACGCTGACGAATGTCTCTACCCCGCCACAACACACGCACAGCCACCTCCTCATAGGAAGGCAGCTGCGCCAACACCTCGACGGGCTTGAGCAACGCGACGGCGAAGGGGCAATGGGGCGTATCCGCCTCACGCAGCGGGCAGTGTCCGCATTGCTGGAACCCGAGGTGCGCCCAGCTCGGCGGCCTGTCGTCTGGCGTACCGGGCAACGCCACCGCCAGATCGACCTTATGCTGCCAACTGCGACCATCGGCAAACTCGAAGTGATACTGAATGACCGAATCATCCATTGGTGGCTGCGCCATGGGCTAACCTGAGTGACATATTGAAAATAAGTGTGGCAGCGAAGGGCCAGCACCGCCATCATTTGGACGTCAAAATAAAGTCGTATACTGGATATCAACACGCAACCCAGGCAACACCAACAACTACCAGCCTGACCGTCAAGCGGAGTGCGCCATGGATAGCCGCCAAAGTGAATTGGCCTCTGCTCTTGTTGAGCATATCGAAATCGGAGTGATCATCCTCGATTCCGAGCTGCGCATTCAGTACTGGAACAGCTTCATCAGCCAACGTAGCGGCAAGGCGCTTGAGCAGGCGCAGCAACAGCCATTGACCCACATCTTCCCCGAAGCCGACACCCCTTGCTTGAACGAGATGCTAGCCCTGACCCGCGAACATGGCGAGCGTGCCTGCCCCGAGGGGCGCGAAAAACCATACCTGATTCAGCTGCCATTCGACATCTCCGGGGAGTATGCCCCGCTGATGCTGCAAAACACTCTACTGTTTCCGTTCAAGAGCAGCGAGGGCCAGTCGCTGTTTGGCTTGCTGTTGTATGACAGCACCGACTTCACACGCAATAACAAACAGCTGGACGCCACCCTGCATGCCTTGAGCAGCAAACAGTTCGAGCAAGAGCAACTGATCAAGAAACTGGAAAAAGCCAATGCTCAGCTCATGCAGTCGGAAAAGCTCGCGGCTATCGGCCAGCTCGCGGCTGGCGTGGCACACGAGATCAACAATCCGATCGGTTACGTGTTCTCCAATTTACGCACCCTCGCCAGCTACGTGCATGACCTGCTGCGAATTATCGACAGAGTGGATAGCGCGGCCAACCTGGACGAACTGCGACAGCTCAAACGCAGCCTGGAATACGACTACATCCGTAGCGATGTCGAGGCACTGATCGGTGAATCCGAGGATGGCATCGAACGGGTCAAGAAGATCATTACCGCACTCAAGGATTTTTCCCATTTCGAGGAGGACGAATTCCGCCTCGCCGACTTGCATCGCGGCCTGGACACCACCCTCAAGGTGGTCAATAACGAGCTCAAGTACAAGGCCGAAGTGATCAAGGAATACGGCCAGCTGCCCGCGGTGGAATGCATGCCCTCGCAAATCAACCAGGTAATGATGAACCTGCTGGTCAATGCGGCCCACGCCATCGAGCAGTTCGGTCGCATCACCCTGCGCAGCGGCCACGAGAACGGCTGGGCCTGGCTGGAGGTGGAAGATAGCGGCCAAGGCATTGCACCGCACTTGCTCAACCGCATCTACGAGCCATTCTTCACCACCAAGCCGGTAGGCAAAGGCACAGGCTTGGGTTTATCGCTGTCATACAATATCGTGCGCAAGCACAGTGGCCGGATCGAGGTGTTCAGCACGCTCGGCCAGGGCACGCGCTTTCGTGTCTGGCTGCCGATCCAGCAACCAACCCAGCCACAGGCCCAGACCCAGGCCCAGGAGGACATCGCTCGCTATGAATGAACCGAACACTAGCGCCACCACCAACGTCTTACTGGTGGACGACGAAGAAAACATCCTCAACAGCTTGCGCCGCGTGCTCAGGGGCGAACCCTACAGCGTGCAGACCGCCAGCAGCGGTACCCATGCCCTGGAAATACTGCGCAGCCAGCCAATTGACCTGATAATTTCCGATGCCCGCATGCCGGGCATGGACGGTGCCACCCTGCTGGCTGAAGTGCAGAAGCACTGGCCTACATGCATGCGCATCCTGCTCACCGGCTATGCCGATATCGGCACCACCATTCGCGCCATCAATCAGGGACAGATCTACCGCTACATCAGCAAGCCCTGGGACGACGACGAACTGCGCCTAACCATGCGCCAAGCCTTGGCCTACCAATACTCGGAACGCGAGCGAGTACGCCTGGAAGCGCTGGCTCTGGAACAGAACCAGCGCCTGCAGGAACTCAACGAAACCCTGGAGCAGCGGGTCATGGCGCGCACCGGCGAGCTGGAACAGACCGCCGACATGCTCGATCTGGCCTACGAGGAACTCAAACGCAGCTATGTAACGGCAACCGAGGTGTTCTCCAGCCTGGTCAACCAGCGCATTCCCCGGGACAAGCAGACCAACACCCAAGTCATCGCCCTGGTACGCGCCTATGCCGAGCTGCATGGCCTCGACGCCGGCCCCAGCCGCGACCTGACCATGGCCGCCGCACTCTACAATATCGGCAAGCTGACCTGGGACGATCAACTGCTCAGCCGGCCGTCCGACCTCCTCTACAAACAGGAGCGCGAGCGTTACCGGCAATACCCCGTTCAGGGCGAAAATCTGCTGATGACCCTGGAGCCGCTGCAGGATGCGGCCCGAATGATCCGCCACCATCAGGAACGCTGGGATGGCAGCGGCTTCCCCGACCACCTCAAGGGTGCAGCCACGCCCTTCGGCTCACGCCTGCTGAAACTGGCCGTGGACTTCATCGAGCTGCAACGCGGCAGCATTCTCGAGCGCCGGCTAAACCGCGATGAAGCGCTGTTGCTGATCAACAAATACAGCGGGCGCCTCTACGACCCGGAGTTGTGCGCACAATTCATCAGCCTGTGCACCGAGCTGGCACCGGACATCACCCTGGCCGACCCGAGCATTCTCGCCCTGGATACCCGCCGCCTGGAGCCGGGCATGCTGCTGGCGCGCAACCTGCACGCCGACAATGGCATGCTGCTGCTCAATGAGGGCAAACCGCTGACCGCTCTTCTGATCGACAAACTGATCGCCTTCGAAGCCAGTGAAGGCGGGCACTACACCCTGTTTGTCCGCGCCGCCGAGGATGCCACGCTCGCTACGGAGAAGACCTCATGATCAAAATTCAACTGCTGGACGACGAACCGCAGATACTCAAGGCACTGCAGCGGGTGCTGCGCCCTCACGACTGGGAAGTGCATGCCTTCAGCGATGTGCAAGAGGCGCTGGACGCGCTGACCGAGCATGATTACGCGGTGATTGTTTCCGATTTCAAGATGCCGCTCCTGGACGGTGTCACCTACCTGCAGTTTGCCAAACAGCGTCAGCCCAACGCCATGCGCATAATGCTGACCGGCCATGGCGATCGCCAGGCGATGATACAGGCGATCAACCAGGCGGAGGTTTATCGCTTCATCGCCAAACCCTGGGAAGACTTCGAGATCGAAGCCGCGTTGCGCGGCGCCATCGACCTGTTTCTCCTGCGCGACGAGAACCAGCGTTTGCTTATGCAGGTGCGCCGACAACAAAGCGCCCTCGATCGCCAGCAGCACGAGTTGCTACGCCTGGAGGTCGAGTACCCAGGCCTTACCCGAGTACGCCGCGACAGCCAGGGTTCAGTACTGATCGATGAGCAGGACGACGCTCAGCCCAACTGATGATCATCCGCGTCAGCCGGCGCAGACCGATAGGGACTCGAGAATGGACATCAAGACCCGCCATATGATTTACCAGGCCTATCTGCATATCCTGGCCTTCACCATTCTGACCCTGAGCGGCATCAGCCTGCTGGATTACCTGTTCTGGCCGCACCCCGGCACCGTCCAGGTCGTGCTCCTGCCGGACAGCGCCCTGGCCGGCCTGCTGCTCGGCGTTGGACTCCTGGGCTGCACGCACCAAAAGACCAGACTGGCCAATTTGGCGCTCAGCCTGCTGCTGGGCCTGGCCCTCTACAGCCTGGCGCACAACCTGCCAAGCGGCAGCCCGGATCAAGGCCAGTCGCTGATCAGTGGCTATCTGCGCATGCGCAGCTCCCTGGCCCTGATATTCTGCCTGCTCGCCCTGGGTTTACTGAGCAGCCAATGGGGCAGCAAAGGCAAACGCCTGAACGGTGCGCTCGGGCTCCTGGTGCTTGCCCTGGCCGGCCTGTCGCTGCTGTCATCCTGGCTGCCAGAGTCCGACACCTGGCGCCTGGGCTTCAACACCAACATCAGCGCCTCAGCCAATCTGTTCGCCTTGTCCATGGGCCTTGCGTTGCTTGGCCTCAATCTCTTGCCCGCTGAACGTGACCACCTGCTCGACCGCAAGACCCTGCTGACCGGGGCGCTAGGAGCGCTCATCACCTGCAGCATCTGGTATCTGCTGAGCCTGCAGAACATCGAGTCGAACAACCGACAAAGCGAACTGTTACTGGCCAAACAGCAGGGCTCGATCATAAGCACCCTGAATACTCGCCTCTCGCTGATCCAGCGCACCGCAGAGCACTGGGCGGTGAACGGGAGCCTGCCCGCTCACGCCCAGTGGCAACAAGAGATTCGCAACTATTTACGCGATTTTGCCGACATCGAGGCGATAACCCTAGTCGACGAGCAGTTACACCCGCAGCGGCTGCTCGGCCGCAGCGACGCAGAAACCGAACAGTTGACCGCCCTGCTCACCCAGCCCGAGCCGCACGCGTGGCTAGCACGCATCCCTGTCGACGCCAAGCCGCACATGAGCGAGGCCTATAACCTCGCCGTTCGCCCACAGGGGCTTATGGCGATCCGCCTGAGCTTGCCGAACAACCCTGGCTGGATGCTGGTAACCAGTCTGGATCTGGCCCGCACCCTGCAGGACGGTCTGGGCAGCGAGCTTGGCAAGTTCGGCGTGCGGATCTACCAGGATCGGCAGCTGCTGCTCGACATGGCCGGTCATCAGCCCATAGAGATAGGCGAACACCAGCTGCTCGAACCGAGCGCCGGCAACTGGCGTCTAGTCAGCTATCACGGCATCGCGACAAGCCGTCTGAGCGCCAACCACTTGCCCAGCATCGTGATGCTATTCGGCCTGGCCTTCAGCCTCGTCATCATGGTCAGCCAGCGCCTGGCCCACCTGGCCATCGAGCGGTCCAAACACTTGCAGCAGAGCAACCAGGCGCTGGAGCTCAGCCTGCGTCGCCTGGCCGAACTGCAGACCCTGAATCAACAGATCATGGACTATTCCATGGATCTGCTCTGTTCGATCAACGAACAGGGGCGGTTCACCCAGCTCAGCCCTTCCGTCAGCGTAATCCTCGGTTACCCGCCGGAAACCCTGATCGGCCAGTCCTACCTGCAATTCATCGTGCCCGAAGACCGCGAGAACACCCAGGCCACGGTCAAGGCGATCATGGCCGGCGAATCCCATCATGGCTTTCGCAACAGCTACCGGCGCAAGGATGGCAGCACCGTCCACCTGCTCTGGTCGGCGGGTTGGTCGGAGAACGACCGCACCCTGTTCGCCGTGGCCCACGACGTCACCCGCCTGGTATACAACGAAGCCTACGCCGAGGATCAGCGCGATATTCTCAGCATGATCTCCACCGACCAACCCCTGCCGGAGATCCTCAAAACCATCTGCCTGCTGACCGAAACCCAGGCTCCCAACACCTTGTGCTCGGTGCTGCTGGTCGACAAACAGCAAAAGCACCTGATCCACGGCGCGGCACCGAATCTGCCCGACAGCTTCAACCAAGCCATCCATGGCATCGCCATCGGCCCCAGCGTCGGCTCGTGTGGCACCGCGGTGTACCGGCGCCAACTGGTAATAGTCGAGGACATCGACAGCGATCCGCTGTGGCATGAGTTTCGCGACCTGGCCTTGCGGCATGGCCTGCATGCCTGCTGGTCAATCCCGCTGATTTCCCACCATGGCGATGTACTCGGCACCCTGGCCATCTACAGCCGTGAGCCCTGCGCCCCACAAGACGAGGATCTGCAACTGCTAGGCACCGCTGGCCAACTGGCCGCCATCGCCATTGAGCGCCAACACGACCGCCTACGCCTGCAGGAAAGTGAACAGCGCCACCGCTCGCTGTTCACCTTCAACCCCGATCCGGTGTTCTCGTTCGACCTGAACGGCAATTTCGAGAGCATGAACCAGGCAGGCTGCCAGCTATCCGGCTATAGCGAGAAGCAACTGCTCGGGCAGCACATCTCAATGCTGGTACACGAGGAAGACCTGGCACTGGCTCAGGCCCACATTGATTCTGCCAGCACCGGCAGCACCCAACGCTACGAAGTCCGCTGCCACAATAGCAACGGGCAATTACTGGAACTGGACATCACCAATCTGCCGATCATCATCGACGAAAAGATTGTCGGGGTGTTCGCCATCGCCAAGGACATCGGCGAGCGCAGCCGCATGACCCGTGCCCTGCGCGAAGCCTTGCAACACTCCGAACACCAGGCCGAACTGCTGCGCGGCCTGAGTGAAACCGCAGTCAACATCAACAGCATCATGGGCACCCAGGCATTGCTGGATTACATGAGCGAGCGCCTGCGCTTGCTGCTCGGCGCACACCAGTCGGCCATGAGTTTGAATAAGGGCGACAACTGGACGCAGTCGATCAGCGCAGTCTCGCTCTCGGAGAAATACGCGGCCTGGCAGGATCGTCCAGCCCCGCCCGGCAACAGCGCCGTCCGCGCCCTGGCCGGCGCGATCAATCAGCCCACCCTGCTGACCCAGGAAGAACTGGAAAAACGCCCCTACTGGCCTGTCGCGAGCAGTGCCGACAATTACCACCCACCCATGCGCGGCTTGCTTGCCGTGCCCCTGCAAGACTACCGCGGCGCCAATTTCGGGCTGTTGCAGTTATCCGACAAAGACACCGGAGAGTTCGACCTGGATGACTTGGCGATTGCCCAGCAATTTGCCCAGATGGCTGTAGCGGTAATGGAAAACAACCGTTTGATGCAAGCGGTGATCGCTGGCGAGCGACGCCTGAAAGCACAACTGGAATTCACCTCGGCAATCACCAACAGCATTGCCGAGGGCTTGCTGGCGGCCGACCGCCAGGGCCAGCTGAGCTTTGTCAACCCGACGGCCGCCGAACTGCTTGGCCAACCGGCCGAAGAGCTGCTCGGCCAGGCACTGGCAAACTACCTGCCACTGGCACTCAACGACAGCGAGCATAACGAGCGAACCAGTAGTTACCACGGCGAAATCAGGTTGTCGCTGACGCCTCAGGGCGAGCGCTACATCGCCTATGACAGTGCCCCGCTACTCGATGACGATACTCCGCAAGGCTGGGTCGTGGCCTTTCGCGACATCACCGCGCAGAAGGAGGCCGACGAGCAACTGCGCCTGCTCAAGCGCAGCCTGGAAGCCAGCTACAATGGCGCGTTGATCTGCGATGCGCTAGCCGAGGATCTGCCGATCATCTACGTCAACCCGGCCTTCGAACGCATCACCGGTTACAGCGCCGCAGAAGCCATCGGCCAGAACTGTCGTTTTCTCCAGGGCAGCGAGCGCGAACAAACGGGCATCGGCGAAATTCGCCAGGGCCTGGCGGAACAACGCGATAGCCATGTGGTGTTGCGCAACTTCCGCAAGGACGGCACGCCATTCTGGAACGATCTGTATATCGCGCCGGTGCCTAACGAGGAGGGCGAGATCACCCACTTCATCGGCGTGCAGAACGATATTTCCGAGCAGAAACGCTTCGAATCCGAACTGGCCTACAACGCCAGCCACGACGTGCTCACCGGCCTGCCCAACCGTTCGCTGCTGGAGGATCGTCTGAGCCAGGGCTGTCAGATCAGCCGGCGCTACAAACGCAGCCTGGCGGTGATGTTCATCGACCTGGATGGCTTCAAACCGATCAACGACAGCATGGGCCACGGCTCCGGCGACCTGATTCTGGTCGAAGTCGCGCGGCGCATGAACCAACAGGTACGCCCAGGCGACACCGTGGCGCGTCTTGGCGGCGACGAGTTCATCGTCATCCTGCCGGATCTGGCCCGCGAAGAAGACGTGCTATTGGTGACCGAGCGGATCATGGAGAACATCGCTCGCCCCTACACGGTCGGCGGCGTCGAGTTGCACATCACCGCGAGTATCGGCATCACGCTCAACGACGGCCACATCGAGCAACCGATGCAACTGATCCAGCAAGCCGATCTGGCCATGTACAAAGCCAAGCAACAGGGCCGCAACAACTACCAGTGGTACACCGAAGACCTCAACCAGAAGGTCAATGAGCGGGTAACCCTGCGCAACGAACTGCAGAAAGCCATAGAGGCCGAGGCCTTCGAACTTTACTACCAGCCGCAGATCGACAGCCGCAGCGGCCGGGTGATCGGTTACGAGGCGCTATTGCGCTGGCAGCACGCCGAACAGGGTTTCATTTCACCGGGATACTTCGTGCCCGTGGCCGAGGACACCGGGCAAATCATTCCGCTCAGCGAGTGGGTGCTGAAGACGGCCTGCCGCCAGGCCCGCTCGTTGCTCGACCAGGGCTTCAGCGACGCCGTGATGGCGGTGAATATCTCGCCGGTGCAGTTCCAGCGCGCCAATTTCGTCGAATTCGTGCGCAGCACCCTCGCCCAGACCCTGCTGCCGGCAGAACTGCTGGAATTGGAAATCACCGAAACCGTGCTGATGGATAACGCCGAAAGAGCCATCTACACCCTGCATGCCCTGAAAGACCTGGGCGTGAGCATCGCCATCGACGACTTCGGCACCGGCTTCTCCAGCCTCAACTACCTCAAGCGCCTGCCCATCGACAAAGTGAAGGTCGACCGCTCCTTCATCCAGGATGTGATCAGCGACCAGCATGATGCAGCGATCACCCAGGGCATCATCTCCATGGCCCACCACATGAAGCTCAAGGTGATCGCCGAAGGCGTGGAAACCGAGCCGCAGGTCGCCTTCCTGAAGAAAAGCCACTGCGATGAATTCCAGGGCTACTACTTCGCCAAGCCCATGCCGCTGGCACAGCTGGAACATTACCTGCAGCAACAGCGTGCCAAGCGTCACCTCCCAGAACCGGGCAGCGCCGCCTATAGCAGCGCTCAAACCCTGCTGCTGCTCGATGACGAAGAGAATATTCTCCGCGCCCTGACCCGGGTGCTGCGCCGCGATGGCTACCAAGTACTCACCGCCAATCGAGCACAAGAAGCCTTCGCCCTACTGGCAAAACACGATGTGCAGGTCATTCTCTCCGATCAGCGCATGCCGGAAATGAACGGCACGGCGTTCTTCAGCCGGGTCAAGGATCTCTACCCCGACACCATCCGCATTGTGCTGTCCGGCTACACCGACCTGATCTCGGTGACAGACGCGATCAACCAAGGCGCAATCTACAAGTTCCTCACCAAACCCTGGGACGACGCACAACTGCGCAGCACCATCGCCCAGGCGTTTCAACACTATGAACTGACCAGACCAAAGAGTGACAACGTGCCACCGCAGGAAGATCAAGCCCACGGAGAGGGCTG
>NZ_JARRAB010000027.1 GCF_030376615.1 Pseudomonas sp. sp1636 | reverse complement strand
TTTCGAGGCACCCGGCGATAGCGACAGCAACAATACCTACGTGGTTGAAGTGACCGCAGACGACGGTCGCGGTGGCACCGACGTGCAGACCATTACGGTCACGGTCACCGATGTAGCTGAAGGCGGCACGCAAAAGGAATTGGTCGTAAGACCCGATCCGGTCACGCCGCTCCCGGCTCCCAGCCCTGAGTCGTCCCAGGCTCCGCTACTCACGCCTGTCGCGAATCCGACCTCAGGCATCAGTCCATCGACTTCGTCGTTCATACTGCACACGAACATTTTTGCCTCGCCCCTGACAAACAACCCGCTCGATGCGAGCACCGCGATCTGGAGCCCATCGGCAACCTATTTCGTCATGGGGAGCGGTGAGCGTGCTATCGGGAATTCGCCGCTGACGGCGGCGCCCGAAGTCACGGTCACCACCTACGCCCGAGACGGCGTATTATCATTCAGCCTTCCGACTGGCACGTTCGAATATTCAGGGGGCAACCTTTCGGCACTCAAGCTCGAGGCCGTGCAGAGCGATGGACGTCCGTTGCCGACTTGGCTCAAGTTCGATCCGGAGACTGGGGCATTTATCGGCAAAGTACCGGCGGACTTCGCTGGCAAGCTCAGCATCAAGGTCATCGCCCGCGACAGCCAGGGCAATGAAGCAGTAACCGAACTGGAAATCGATGTCACCGAAGCCCCAGCGCAACAGGGCTCCAGCGAAGGAGTGGACGGTTCAGCCGTCGAGCCAGCCGTTGCGCGATCAAGCTTTTCGGAGCAGTTGCGCATGGCGGACAAGCAGTCCGCTCTGGCCCCACGTCTGGCGGCACTGTCCCATAGCGTGCAGGTTGCGCTTAGCAAGACATGAGTGCGTTCGAACCTGGCACTCGCGAGGCAGCGGGCAATCCGCTGCTCGCCTTGCTCGATCTGGGCCATCGCGCCCGAGGCGCGACGAGCCCGGAAGAACTCGCCTTCCTGCTGGTCAACGACACCCGCGCGCTAGTCGCTTATCGACAAGCCGCGTTGTGGTTCGCCGACGGTGGCGTGCGCAGCCTATCTGGAGTCGTTCAACCTGAGAACAACGCCCCCTACGTGCAATGGCTGAACCGCCTGAGTCGCAGCCTTACGACTCAGGCCGATGCCGAGAATGCAGCTCGACTTCGCCCCATTGACCGGGAGGCGTTGCACAGCGATGTGGCAGAGCAATGGGCCGAGTGGTGGCCAGGCCAGGCGTTGTGGCTGCCCATCATGCCCAGCGCGTCACAGCCCGGTAGCTGTAGCGGTGGCTTGCTGTTGGCCGGCGATCAGCCGTTCTCCGAGGACACCCAGGCGCTGCTCAACGAGTGGATGCACACCTGGCGTCACGCCTGGTTTGCCCGCTCCCGGCCTCCGGCATGGCCACGCAGCCTGCTGCGCAGGACGCTGACGACGCAACCAAGCGCGCCCTGGTGGCGCCGACGCTCCATGCAACTGGGCCTACTTCTGCTCCTTACCCTGTTTCTACCGGTTCGTCTGACCGTGCTCGCCCCCGGTCAGTTGGTACCCGCGGACCCCGCGGTGATCCGCGCTCCGCTCGATGGCGTGATCGGACAGTTTCACGTACAGCCCAATGCCGAGGTCAAGGCCGGGCAACTGCTGTTCACCTTCGACGAGGCAGCGATCATCAGCCGCCTGGAAGTTGCCCGCCAGACGTTGTCGACAGCGGAAGCCAAATATCGACAGTTCGCTCAGATGGCGGTCAATGACAACACCTCCAAGGCACAGCTCGCGGTGCTTGTCGGGGAAATCAACGAGAAACACGCCGAAGTCGAATTTCTGCAAAGCCAGCTGGAGCGCTCACGGGTACTCGCTCCGCGGGATGGCGTGGTACTGGTCGATGACCTGTCCGAATGGGTTGGCCGCCCCGTTCAAACCGGCGAGCGAGTGATGCGCCTGGCGACGCCCAGCGAGGTGGAGATCGAAGTATGGCTGGGTATCGGCGATGCCATTCCCGTTGCCGAGCAGGCCCCCGTGCGTCTCTATCTGGCCGCGACGCCCTTTGCCTCAATCCCTGGCCAGGTACGCTATCTCGCCCACGACGCGGTGCCGCGACCGGACGGTAGCTATGCCTATCGCATGCGCGCCACGCTGGAGCAGGGCGCCACAGGCCGCATCGGCCTGAAAGGTACCGCCAAGGTCTATGGCGATTGGGTCACGCTTGGCTATTGGATCCTGCGCCGCCCGCTGGCCACCATCCGCCAGTTCGTGGCGCTCTGACTCGACATGACGATGGTGTTTCCCAGTCTGCGCGAAGAGCTGGATCTATTACCCGGCCCGCGCCTGCCGGACGGGCAACCCAGCTGGACCCTGCACGACCCGGTGCGCAATCTGTTCTTCCAGATCGACTGGCCCAGTTTCGAAATCCTCAGCCGGTGGGCCTGGCGCGATGCGCCGCGAATCCTGACAGCCATCGGACGTGAGACGACATTGCAGCTCAATTCGGGCGATGTCGAGCGGCTGGCGTCGTTCCTGTTGGCGAACCAACTGTTCCAACCGCCAACCGGTGCGGCGCCACGCCTGGCCGAGGCGCTACGCAAAAAGCGCGGGAATCTGGCCCAGTGGCTGATGCACAACTACCTGTTCATCCGCATCCCGCTAGTACGTCCCGACGTATTTCTCGGTCGCTGGAGCAAACGACTGGATCCGCTGTTCAGCCGAACTTTCCTGTACCTCACGGTCCTGGCCGGCGTGTTCGGCGTGTTCAGCGTGTCCCAGCAGTGGGGACGCTTCACCTCGACCCTGGTCGATATGATTTCCTGGCAGGGGCTGCTCGCCTACGGCCTGACGCTGATCGGTATCAAGACGTTGCATGAGCTGGGTCACGGCTTCACGGCCAAACGTTTCGGCTGTCGCATTCCCACCATGGGCGTAGCATTGCTGGTGCTATGGCCGGTGGCCTACACCGATACCAACGACGTTTGGAAACTCACCCGCCGGAGTCAGCGCCTGCAGGTCGCAGCCGCCGGCATTGCCACCGAACTGGCAATTGCCGCCTGGGCCACTCTGGCCTGGGTCTGGTTACCGGAAGGTTGGCCAAAGTCGGTCGCCTTCCTGCTGTCGAGCACGACCTGGATATCGACCATCGCCATCAATGCCAGCCCTTTCATGCGCTTCGACGGATATTTTCTGTTGTCGGATGCCCTGCAACTGCCCAATCTGCATGAGCGCAGTTTCGCCCTGGCGCGCTGGAGCCTGCGCGAAGGACTGTTCGCACTGGGCGAGCCGCCACCGGAATCGCTTCCCGCAAACCGGCGCACCGGCATGATTCTGTTCGCCTATGCCACCTGGCTGTACCGATTAGTGTTGTTCATTGGTATCGCCGTACTTGTCTACCAATTCTTTATCAAGGCGATTGGTATCCTGCTGTTTATCGTGGAGGTCGGCTGGTTCATCATGTTTCCGCTGCTCAAAGAGCTCAGGGCCTGGCGCGAGCGGTGGCCGACTATCCGCAGCAGTCGCCGAGCCCGCCGCTCCGTGCTGCTCGCCGTAGGTTTCACCGCGCTGTTTATCGTGCCATGGCCGACACGGATCTCGACCTCGGCGTTGCTGCGCCCGCAGCAGGCGTTTGTGGTCTACGCACCGCAGCATGCCCGCATCGCCGCTCTGCCTCATGAGGACGGCAGCTTCGTCAAGGCGGGTGCGCTGCTGATCGCGATGGAGTCGCCGGATCTGCAAGTTCGCACTGCGCAGATCGTGGCTCGCCGTGGCAGCCTTTCCTGGCAGAGCGCCTCGGCGGGCTTCGACCCAGAGCAGCGCCGCGACTGGCAGGTGCTCAACGCGCAGCTGGCCACCGCCAACGCCGAAGCGCGGACCATAACCGCGGACACACTTCGCTATGCGCCCGTGGCGCCTTACGACGGTATCCTGCGCGACCTCGATCCCGACTTGCAGGCCGGTGACTGGGTCAGCGAGGGAGACGTGCTCGCCCGGCTGGTGCCCGAGGGAAGCCAGCAAGTGATTACCTATGTCAACGACGAGGATCTCGCCCGCATTGCCCCCGGTGACCGCGCCCTGTTCGCCAATGATGGCCGCGATGGACCGATACTGCGCCTGGAGGTGGTCAGTATCGACCGCGATGCCAGTCGCACCCTGAACGAGCCTGAACTGGCCGCCGAATTCGGTGGACATGTGCAGGTACGCGAGCGTGAAGGCATCCTCTTTCCCGAACGGGCCATCTACCGTGTGCAGCTCAAGGTCACCGACGCAACGCGCGCGCCACAGTTCGCATGGCGCGGCCAGGTGACCATCGCCTCCGAGTGGGAAGCGCCCGGCATGCGTTTCCTACGCGCGGCCACCAATGTGATGCTGCGCGAACTGGGCTTTTAATCGAGAACCAGTGTTGCTTGGCGATCCCGCCAAGCGGCGAGCTGTACCGCCGTACGCTGAGCGACATCGCGCCAGCTATCGCTGACACCTTGCCGGATCAGGCGCAGGGACGGATACCACGGCGAATCCCGGCGCCCCAGCATCCACCGCCAATCCGGCCTGCCCGCCAGCAACACCCAGGTCGGTCGGCCGATCAGGCCCGCCATGTGCGCCACAGAGGTGCAGGAACTCACCACCAGGTCACAGCTGTGCAAGGCAGCCAGCGAATCCAGTACATCGATTCCCTCGGCTTCGATGGCTGCGCCGATATCGACCAGCCGCTGTTCTAGCCCGAGCGACGCTATCTCCTGCCGCCCCTCACCGACTTGCAGCGAAATGAAACGTACCCCTTCGATTGCCAGCAACGGCTGTAGCGCCGCCAGGCCTGGCGAGCGTTGCGCATCGCCGGAGAAATCAGGATTACCGCGCCAACAGATGCCGACTACCGGCCGCTCGTCATCGCCACGCACCGAGGGGCGCCAGCGCGCCACCCGCTCCGGCTCGGCCAGCGGCACACTTATCGGCACGGGTATGTCTTCCGGGCGCATAACGCCCAGGCGTGCAGGCAGCGTCATCAAGGGCACCCAGGCTTGCGATCTCGGCAATGGCTGATCCCAGCGATACACGTCTGTGGCCGGTAACAGCCTGCGCACCACCGACAAGGTTGTCGGCTTGCCGGCGAAGATCACCCGTCCACCGGGTCCTAGGGGTATGAGCAATAGAAAGCGCAGAAACTGCAAGGTGTCGCCCAGGCCTTGCTCATCGAGCACCAGCAAGGTGCTACCGATCACCGGCTGGCCGTCCCACTTTGGCTTCGCCGGATCCGCGGTGCGCAACCCCAGCGCCAGATGGCGGTGCTCGAAATGCGGCCAAGCTTCTGCATAGCGCCCTTGCAGCAATAAAGAGAACGCCAAGTCCCACTGCAGTGACGGCGTCGGTGCACTGGCCAACGCCTGTAGCTGGCAGGCGATCGCCTCATCCAGGCGCTCATTGCGGCGTAACAGCAGACCAAGGCTTTGCAGCGCCCGAGCGTACCCCGGCCGCACGGCCAAGATCGCGCGAAAGTCGGCCTCGGCACCGTCGAGGTCGCCGCGATCACGACGTGCATTGCCACGATCCCCCCGAGCATCCACGTGGTCCGGCACACGGCGCAAGACCTCGTCATATACCCGTTCCGCCTCTTCGAAACGCCCTGCCCGGTGCAAACTGAGGCCCCATGCATAACGCTCGTCGGGCCCGGGGGGAGACACGGTGACACCCGCCAGCGCCTGGTCGGTGGCGGACAGCAAGCGCTGAACCTGCTGGTCCCACCCCCACACCTGAAGAAACTGCACGGCCGCCTTACCTTTACCGTCAGCCTCGCTACGCCGCCGGTACGCACGTTCCATGGTTTCCAACAGTTCTTCCACGGTCGACTCGCCCCACCCCAGCTTGCCGGGAGTCTGGGCCAGGCTTGCCACCTCGCGCTGATCCTTCAGCACATACAGATGATCGCCCAACAGATCCAGGTGCCCGGTGTTGCCGGCGACGATGCAGGGTACGCCGCATGCCATCGCTTGCATGGCGGCAATGCCGGCAGTGGCCTCGCAGCGGCTGGGAAATACCGCCAGATCGCACTCGCGCAGCAGGCTCGCGAGTTGTCCGGGCATCATCGGCCCGGGAGCGATCACCGCCTCAGAAGGAATGCCGTGCTGTGCGAGCCAGGGCAACAGCTGCAACGCTCCGTTGACAACCTCCGGCAACGTCTGCAGATGAGGCGATAGCGCCAGCTCGTGCAAGCGCATCGGCGCGGACGGGGCCCAGTCGCAGATCAGCACAGCCTCGGGATGCCGCTGGCGAAAAGCCCGGAATGCGGCGATAACGATGTCCTGGCCCTTGCTGTATGCCAGCTCTGCGCCCGAGTACACCACGAAACGCCGTGCAAACAGGTCGCTACGCGGGGCCGGATGAAATATGCCATGGTCCACGCTCGGTGGGCAGCGCAGGACATGAGATAGACCATTGTCACGCAACACCTGAGCACCCCAAAGCGAACCGGTGACGATCAACGCCATATCGGCGGCGCGTTGCAGGTTCTGCGCGGGAAAATCCACCTGTTGGAAGGCGGCTATGGCGATATCGGGGCTGCCCGGCGTGTCCACCACACCGGCTCCCGCCTCCAGGCGGTCGCCGAGCGGGTGCCAGACCGGAAAAGGTAGTTGACGGCCTTTATGGCGAGCAACGCTATCGCGACTGACGGCATATTCCTCTAGCGCGGGGGCCAGGACATGCCGGTGCATTGGCTCCAGTTCGAGGTGCTCGGCCACGTCCAGCAGCGTCGCACTGATGCTCCGGCGCGCCAGTTGCAACGCTACGTTCAGTGCATAGCAGCCCTCGTCACCCGGGGCTCCCAACGTCCAGCCGATGCCTATTCGCCGTTTCGTGCCCTTCATGCCGCCCCTACCCATGCTGCCGTGCCAGCCCTACCCATTCGGCTCGTCCATATTCAACGGGACGCCTCGCATTTGCTTACATACCCATAGCGGTTGAGAATCGTTCGTCATGCGCCTTCCAGCCTGAGCTCGCGGAGACGATCTTAGCAGGCGGCTGAACAACCACCTGCGTTGCCCCTCTCAAGAAAAAATTGGGGCGATATCAGTAGGCTCGGATGCGAGCCCCGTTAACGGGCATGCCGCGAGAGGCACCACGAATCATGAAAGCCTCTCGCGGCCTACCCGTTTCCCTCATCCGGCGCTACGCGCCACCTTCTCCCGGAGGGAGAAGGACAAAGGATATCGTCGCTGCGCGACTTTCACGCTAAAATTTTCACTTACAGCTCGTAAAATCGAATGCGACCCCAGCCGCTTTTTCTCCTGTTTTGCCGGGGAGGCCTAGCCTTGCGCTGGCTGTCTCGCCAAGATACTTCAACGGTCTGTTAGCGCAGCTACTTTATGATCGCCACCAACAACCTCTCCCTATCTGAACATGCGCCCAACTTCGCGCTGTACTGTGTCGGCGAGGCTTACTCCACTCAAGAGAAGATAATGGGCCGCCCAGCAGCGGGCAAGGCATTGCGGAGAAGCAGTTTCAACGGGCGACTGTGCGGGTCGACATTACTTGCCCCACGCCTTCGATAATTTTCGCTAGCGCATTTTCATTTTATGTATACCCATCTTGCGGCAGGCGGTTTTGTAGCCCGAACAAGCCTTGACGCAGCCCGGGGCCACGGTGCCCCGGATCACGCTGCGCTTATCCGGCGACTCTGTCAGACAGGCGTTTCCTAAAAATGCTTTAGCGGCCTGTTTGGTAAGTGGGTTAACTCAAGGTCGGGTGCCTGGGATTCGGAGACAAGGCGCTGTGTACGAGTCATAGCGGGCTATGGCGCGGATCAGCGACGCCGCATCAGGGCTTTAGGCGCCGAAATGGACTCGGTAAATTTTCCAAACAGGCCACCAGGCTATCCGGCTTTTCCTTCCTCCTCAGTCCTTGGCTATGCCGAGCGATCACCGGCAACCGTGCGACCTCCCACACGGGGGACACATCGCCTGCCAACGGGGGATAATTCTCCGTTCGGCGTGACGAAGCCATCGCCTATGGCAATCGGCGGGATATGTCCGAATGCGGCCAGCGACAAGGGTGGCGCATAGTCGGCGATGGTCAAGGCGGACGCCAGTTGCCTGAGCAAAGCGTCGCATGCGCTGACCGAGGCAGGCAGCGCATGCCCATCCGCATAACCACAGACGCTTATCACATCGGCATCGAAACGCACCGGGCCACGGAAGCAACTCAGCTGTGCCGGGGCGGCGAGCACCTCGGAATGACGCGCGGTACCCACCGGCGACTAGCCTCCGGACCGCAGGGGTCGCGCGGCATACCCGAGCCCTTCGCCCAACACCCATGCGAGCAGGACGCGGCGGTAACTCACTTCAGCCTGCTTCGGCAGTGGCGACTCGTTCGGTGCGATTACTTCATGCTCCTCTGGCTTTGCTGCGCAGTCCACCCAGTGCGCAATCGCAGGTCTGACGGAGCCGCGATCACTCGGCCGCAGACAAGAAGTCAATCCAAGCCGGCAAGCATACGCTCTGCAAGTCATAGTGCCGCTGCACCTGCTCTCGCGCCCGTTGGCGCAACGGGGCGACACGTTGTGGATCGGCAAGCGCTGCGGCAACCGTTTGCGCGATGCCGTCCGGGTCAAAAAAATCCACCAGCAGCCCGTTCTCTCCGTCGACGATCAACTCCTGAACCGGAGGCGTCGCCGCGCCGATCACCAGGCAACCGCTTGCCATCGCCTCAAGCATGGACCAGGACAACACGAACGGGCATGTCAGATAGACGTGGGCCGAAGAAACCTGCAAGACCTTGATGTAACGGTCATATGGCAGTTTTCCAAGGAAATGAATCCGCGACCAGTCGACCTGACCATCGATCTCCGCACTGTATTTCTGCCGGTAACTTTCGCCTGCCGGCAGACGGCTGCCGTAGCTGACATCGTCGCCCCCTACAATCAGCACCTGCGCCGCAGGCCGCATCGCCAGCAGCGCAGGCAGCATGCGCATGAAACTGTGAAAGCCCCGGTAGGGCTCAAGATTGCGGGCTACGAATGTGACGATTTCCTCTGCGGCGCAGAAGGTTCTGCTATTCGCCTCTAGCACGGCTTGCGGATCCGGCCTCAGCCTCCTGCTGTCGACCCCTTCATGCAGCACACGGATTTTCGCTTGGAACTCCGCCGGGTAACGTGCACGCTGCCACAAGGTCGGCGAGATACCCGCATCGCACTGCACCAAACCGAGTAGCTGCGTGCTGTTCCTCGCGACCACGCGCAGTCGATCATCGAAACTCACCGGAAACTCCGGATCGAAACCGACATCACCGCCATCGGCGTGATAGAAATATTCGCAGTAGTGAACGTGGCGAGCATTGGGAAACACTTCCCGCAGGAACAAGCCCTCTCCCCACCCCGGATGCACCACCACCACATCCGGCGAAAAACCATGGGCCTGGAGCCGCATCGCTGCGCGCACGACCCGTTGTCCGCGCCGGACGTGCGCCTCGTAATCCCTGACATAGGGATGGGTATCCGCCCCCGCCCGCGTGGGCGAGGGGTAGCCGAAAATCGATACACGCGGATGTAAACCCGACGTGGGCTTGAGGTTCGTCGCATCGCAAATGCCAATGACCTGATGCCGAGGATCATCGGCCAACGCACGGGCGACGTGCCGAAACTGCCCTGGGAAATTCTGGTGAACGAAAAGAAACCGCATCTATTGCCCAATCGGTAAGTTGCAAGTGCGCAGTCAAGGGGCAGGCAGGCTAGTCGCGCCCAGAAGGAACCAGCGCCAACGCTAGCTTGTATAAGCCGCCGAGAGCAACAGCCGTCGCGGCTTCATTCAACACCGGCCAGCAGTTCCAGCAATGCTTACTCGCTCGGCTGCGGGCTCAAGCTATCGACCCCATAGATAGCAACTTATGCACTGAGAAACCCAGGATTCCGCCCCACCGACCTCAGTCAGCGGCCGGCTGTGGGACTACCAGACAGGGCAGTTGGCGCTAGCGCGGAACGTCAGCAACAGGCGCCATGTAGGTCAGACCCTGCAGCTGCAACAGCGCTCTGCGGCGAAACCGTTCTCGATGCACAACGCCCCCTTTTACCGACAATACGCCCGATCGAGGAGGTCGTAGCCCTCTGCGCCACCAGGTAGGAGCCTGTCGGACTTGACCGTCCGTAGCGAGGGGAAGCTGGCTTGAGGCAGTTTTTGCGCTCTTTTGAGGCGAATAGTCGCTCTATTTAGCGTGAAAGTCGCGCAGCGACGATCTCCTTTGTCCTTCTCCCTCCGGGAGAAGGTGGCGCGCAGCGCCGGATGAGGGAAACGGGTAGGCCGCGAGAGGCTTTCATGATTCGGGGTGTCTCTCGCGGCATGCCCGTTAAAAATAGCGCGAAAAATGACCCAGTCCGGCTTTTCCGCAGTAGGACAGCGTTGAGCCCGACAGGCTCCTAGTCAGCAAAGCGCTCTGGAGCATGAATATTCGATCAGCATCCGCTCGCGCTGATGATGCATCACCCAGCGCAGACCGGGCTTGGCGCCTGGCACAAACAACTCAGCCAGGGGATGCGCGGCGGCATCTCCTGGCAGGGTTGCAGGCACTCGCTGCGGTATAAAACCCACAGTATCGTTTCGCCTTTGCGTCAGCACTCCTCACCTTGGGCATTGAGTGCTAAACAAAAAATCAGGTTGTCAGCCTGCCGGCTCGAATGCAAACGTGGCGACTGTGGGCCGGTGCTCGACGCGGGCCAGAAGAGTTACCTGATTACCACCAGTGCTCGACCTGCACACCGAAGTTGGAACCGTGGCGCGTGGCGCCGAAGGCACCGCTGTCGGACAGCGCCGAGCCGGCGGCGATTTCGTTGGCGGCACGTTGCGCTGCCTGGTTCCAGTTGGCGTAGGTGTAGTACAGCCGCACTTCGGGGCGCGCCCAGAAGCCCGGACCGGACGGCGACCAGGTGGGCGCGATGGTGAACTTGTTCAGCTTGCGCGTACCGCCCGGGGCACTGACCTGGTCGTGGCCGATCTCACCCACCAGTTTGAACTGCTCGGTAAAGGCATAGGTGGTACGCCCGCCCACCGACAGCCAGTCCTGGTCGCTGCCATCCGGACGCACATCCTTCTGGTAGACGAACTGCGCCTGGCCACCCCAGTTCGGCGTGGCCTGCCAGTTGTAGATTTCCACCAGGCGATAGCTCTTGTTGTCGCGATCCAGGCTCACGTCGCCGGTATAGCCCAGGCCGGTGCCCGGACCACGGCCGTACTGCAGGGCCAGGGTGTTGCTGCCGCCGAGGAACTCGGCCTGCTTGTGCTGCGCGGTGAGCGCCCAGCCACTGTGGGCATCCCGACTGTCAGGCTTGTCGATATAACTCAGGCCCAACTCCAGCTCGCCGCCCGGATTGGTCTGGAAACCGGCGACGTTGAAGTCGTGGCGGTTGATATAGGGCTCCTGGAAATAGCTGTCCTTGCGCGAGAAGGCGTAGCTGTATTTCAACCCGCCCAGCTCGAAGTCCTCGATACCGGCGCCGGTCGCGCTCTGGTTCCAGTAGTAGAAGTCACTGATATGGATGTCGTTACGCTTGTAGAAGCGCCGCCCGGCCCACAGCGAGCCGCCGTTGAGCGCCGGCACCTTGCTCCATTCGGCGTACATCTGGTTCATCCGGGCGAAACCGTAATCGCCGGTGAATTTCGGCGTATGGCCGTAGGCGTTATACAACTGCGCCATGCCCTCGACGCTGAGCACCGAGCCGTCGTCCAGGGTCAGCAAGTCCTGGCGCAGATCCAGCTCCGAGTACTGCTCGCACTCGTTGCCCAGACGGTATTTCGATTGGGCGCCGGGCAACTGGAAGCACGACTGGCTGCCATTGCCGTCCGCGCTGCCGGCGCCGCTGCGGACGTAGCCGCTGAATTCCAGGGCCTGGCCAGTCAAAGGCAGGCCGGCGAGGGCTAATGCCAAGGTAAGGTTTCTTGTTGTTTTCATTAATTAACTGCTCCGTTTTGTTGTTATTGTCTGCCGCTCTGAGCGCATCCTCGCGCGACCGCTACTCCCCCGGCGGCACGCCAGGCGCACCACCAACCATCTGCACCAGCCCGTGCCTGCGGAGCGAGCCATAACCGTAGGAGCAGGCCATGCCCGCGAAGCTTTGATGCCGCCTATTTGCTTGCTCGCGGGCATGGCCCGCTCCTACGATTCAGTACGCGTCGCGACCTAGCCGGCCTTGAACTGGGCCACTTTGCCTCCGCTGGCCAGGGGCTTGCCCGGCAGCAGGCGCTCGCCGCTCTTGGCGTCGAACAGCAGCACCTTGTTCGGATCGAACTGCAGTTCCAGGGTTTGCCCCACCTGCGGCGCATCGTCCGGGGCCATGCGGCAGCAGACCTTGGTCTGGTTGAGTTCGACGAATACCAGGGTGTCCGGCCCGGTGGGCTCGATGACCTCGACCTCGGCGCGAATCGACGACTGATTGCGGCTCTCGGCGGTGGCCAGCAGGATCTGCTCGGGACGAATACCGAGGATCACCTCGCGATCCTCGAAACCCGCCTCCATCGCCCCCAGCGGCAGTTCGCAACGCGCCTGGCCGGAGTCGAGCAGCGCCAGCAACTGAGCGTCGCGGCGCTGCAGACGCAAGGGGATGAAGTTCATCGGCGGCGAACCGATAAAGCTGGCGACGAACAGGTTGGCCGGGTCGTTGTAGATCTGCCTGGGGGTGCCGAACTGCTGGATGATGCCGTCCTTCATCACCGCCACCTTGTCGCCCAGGGTCATGGCCTCGATCTGGTCGTGGGTGACGTAGACCGTGGTGGTCTTCAGGCGCTGGTGCATCAGCTTGATCTCGGTGCGCATCTCCACCCGCAGCTTGGCGTCGAGGTTGGACAGCGGCTCGTCGAACAGGTAGATCTTCGGCCGCCGCGCCAGCGCCCGGCCCATGGCCACGCGCTGCTGCTGGCCGCCGGACAGCTGGCCGGGCTTGCGCTCGAGCAGATGTTCGATCTGCAGCAGCTTGGCCACCCGAGCCACCTCTTCTTCGATGGCCGCCGGCGCCAGCTTGCGCATCTTCAGGCCGAAGGCGATGTTGTCCTTCACCGTCATGGTCGGGTACAGCGCATAGGACTGAAAGACCATGGCAATGTCGCGATCCTTGGGGCTCATGCCGCTGATGTCCTGGCCTTCGACCAGAATCGCGCCGCCGCTGATGTCTTCCAGGCCGGCGATGCAGTTCATCAGGGTGGATTTGCCGCAACCGGACGGCCCCACCAGGATCAGGAACTCGCCGGAGTCGATCGCGATCTCGATGTTCTTCAGGGTGTCCACCAGGCCGCTGCCGTAGGACTTGTTGACGTTACGCAGTTCGAGGGTTGCCATTTCATCTCTCCAAAATCGTTGAAGCGTCGCGAGCGAAGGTCAGGCAAGGCGGAATCAGGCGAGGAGGCGGAGTTTAGGCCGCTAAATGAGCACTCCGAGCCTGATTCCAACGCCGCATGACCGAGCGCAGCAGCTTCAACCTTTGACGGCGCCGGCGGTGAGCCCACGCAGGAAGTACTTGCCGGCCAGCACATAGACCACCAGGGTCGGCAGGCCGGCGATCATCGCCGCGGCCATGTCGACGTTGTATTCCTTGGCCCCGGTGCTGGTGTTGACCAGGTTGTTCAGGGCCACGGTGATCGGCTGGGTATCGCCGCTGGCAAACACCACGCCGAACAGGAAATCGTTCCAGATCTGGGTGAACTGCCAGATCAGGCAGACCATGATGATCGGGGTCGACATGGGCAGCAGGATGCGTCCGAAGATGGTGAAGAAGCCCGCGCCATCCAGCCGTGCCGCCCGCACCAGGGCATCCGGGATGCTCACGTAGTAGTTGCGGAAGAACAGCGTGGTGAAGGCCAGGCCATAGACCACATGGATCAGCACCAGGCCGCCGGTGGTGTTGGCCAGGCCGAGCTGGCCGATGGTGAAGGACGCCGGCAGCAGCACCACCTGGAACGGCAGGAAGCAGCCGAACAGCAGCAGGCCGAAGAACAACTGCGAACCGCGGAAACGCCACATAGCCAGCACATAACCGTTCAACGCACCGAGCAGGGTGGAAATCAGCACCGCCGGAATGGTGATCTTCACCGAGTTCCAGAAGTAGCCGCCGACGCCGTCCCAGGCCTTCAGCCAACCGATGGCGGTGAACACCTCGGGCCAGGACAGCAGGTTGCCGCTGCGGATGTCTTCCGGGCTCTTGAAGCTGGTCAACAGCATGATCAGCAGCGGGATCAGGTAGACCGCGCAGGCGGCCAACAGGGTGGCGTAAATCGCCAGGCGGCTCAGGCTGACGGGCTTAGTCATGGCGTTTGCCTCGCAGTTCGGAGTACAGGTAAGGCACCAGAATCGCCAGCACCGCACCGAGCATCAGGATCGCGCTGGCGGCGCCGAGGCCCATCTGGCCGCGGGTGAAGGTGTGGGCATACATGAACATCGCCGGCAGATCGGAGGAGTAGCCGGGGCCGCCGGCGGTCATCGAGGCGACCAGGTCGAAGCTCTTGATGGCGATGTGCGAGAGGATCATCAGGGCGCTGAAGAACACCGGGCCCAGGCTCGGCAGGACGATGCGCAGGTAGATGTTCGGCAGGCTGGCGCCATCGACCTGGGCGGCGCGGATGATCGACTGATCGACCCCGCGCAGGCCGGCGAGGAACAGCGCCATGACGAAGCCCGAGGACTGCCAGACCGCGGCGATCACCAGGCAGTAGACCACCCGCTCCGGGTCCACCAGCCAGTCGAAACGAAAGCCTTCCCAGCCCCAGTCGCGGAGCATCTTGTCGATGCCCAGGCCGGGGTTGAGCAGCCACTTCCAGGCGGTGCCGGTGACGATCATCGACAGCGCCATGGGGTAGAGAAAAATGGTGCGGATAACGCCTTCGCGGCGAATGCGCTGATCCAGCAGCACCGCCAGCAGCACGCCGATCACCAGGCTGATGCCGATGAACAGGCCGCCGAAGACCAGCAGGTTCTGGCTCGCCACCCACCAGCGGTCGTTGTCCCACAGGCGGGCGTACTGCTGCAGGCCAACCCAGGAATAGTTGGGCATGAAGCGCGAGCTGGTGAACGACAGCAGGAAGGTCCAGAAGATGTAGCCGTAGAAGCCGACCAGAATGATCAGCATGCTCGGCGCCAACACCAGCTTGGGCAGCCAGCGTTGCAGCGCATCCAGCGGTGAGGCCTTGGTGAAAACTGCGATTGAACTCATGGGTCACTCCGTCGTGTTGCGATGACGCATAAAACAAACCCGCCCCGTGAGGCGTACTCGTGAAACGGCCCCGTAGGGCGGACTCAGGAGCGAAGCGAACAGTCCGCCGGTTGTGCGTACCGGCCGCCAGCGCCGGCGGACTGCTTGGCGAGTCCGCCCTACCGACTGCGATCCGCCCTGCCCCGGAGAACCTGAATCTCGGCACGGCCGATCCCGTGGCGCGCGCCGGAGGGCGTGCGCCAGGGATAAGCAGGTCAAACGTGTTGGATTACCGCCGGCGCACCGGCGGCCGGACTGGCTCTACTGCACGGCCTGGATAGCCGCGGCCAGCTGCTGGGCAGCCTTGCTCGGATCGGCCTTGGGGTCGTTGAAGAAGTTAGTCACCACGTCGAACACCGCACCCTGCACGTAGCTGGAGGCGGCCATGCCGTGGGCCAGGCTCGGCTGCAGCCCGCCGCTGGCGGCGGCCGCCTTGAAGTCGAGCATGGACTGCTGCGCACAGGCATCGAAGCTGCTCATGTCCTGATCCATACGCACCGGGATCGAGCCCTTGTTCTGGTTGAAGAACTGCTGGAACTCCGGCTCCAGCACGGTGCGCGCCAGATCCTCCTGGGCCTTGCGGTTGTCCGCATCGCCCAGCTTGAACATGGCCAGCGAGTCGATGTTGTAGGCAAAGCTGCCCTGGGTGCCGGGGAACGGCAGGCACTGGTAATCGCTGCCGGCGACCTTGCCGGCGGCGCTCCATTCGCTCTTGGCCCAGTCGCCCATGATCTGCATGCCGGCCTTGCCGTTGATGACCATGGCGGTGGCGCTGTTCCAGTCGCGACCGGCGGCATTGGCATCGACGTAGCCGCGCAGTTTTTGCAGGGCGGCGAATACCTCGGCCATCTTGGCACTGGTCAGCACGGACTCGTCCAGTTCGACGAAGGCCTTGTGGAAGTCATCGGGGCCGAGCAGCGCCAGGGCCAGGTCTTCGAACACGGTGCTGTCCTGCCAGGGCTGACCGCCATGGGCCAGGGGCATGAAGCCGGCGGCCTTGAGTTTTTCCGCGGCGGCGAAGAATTCATCGAGGGTGGTCGGCGGCGTGGCGCCGGCCTTGGCGAACACCTCGGGGTTGATCCACAGCCAGTTGACCCGGTGCACGTTGACCGGCACCGCCACGTAGTCGCCGCCGAACTGCATCGTCTCGATCACCTGGGGCGGCAACAGCTCATTCCAGCCGTTCTGCTCGGCCACCTGATTGAGGTCGGCGAGCAGGCCCAGTTCGCCCCACTCCTGGATGTCCGGGCCCTTGATCTGCGCGGCGGCCGGCGGATTGCCGGAGACGGCGCGGGTCTTCAGCACGGTCATGGCCGCTTCGCCACCGCCGCCGGCGACGGCGAAGTCCTTCCAGCTGTGGCCCTGGTCTTCGACCAGTTTCTGCAGGGTATCGGCGGCGCGCTTTTCGCCACCGGAGGTCCACCAGTGCAGCACCTCGACTTCACCGGCAAGGGCGGTCAGGGGCAGCAGAGACACGAGGGAAACAGCAGTGGCCAGGCGAGAAATCGCATTCATATGAGCAGGTTCCTTTCTTGTTGTTATGCACCGGCAAGTCTGGTGCTTGCGCTGGAATCGAGTCTAACCAAGGCCAGGTGCCTGGCGGGTAACGAAGGGATGCGCGAAGGTCACAGACTGGTTACAAAGCACGAACATCGCAGGGTGCGCACGGCGTGCCCTACGGCCCCCATCATCGTGGCAGGCTCAGGGTTACCCGCAGCCCGCCCTCGCGCAGGTTGCGCAGGCTCAGCTCGCCGCCGTGACTGTGAGCGATGTTGCGCGCGATACCCAGGCCCAGGCCGTAGCCCTGCTGCTGCCCGGCCAGGCGGAAATGCGGTTCGAACACCTGTTCCAGGCGCTGCTCGGGCACCCCAGGCCCCTCGTCGTCGACATGCAGGACGAAGGCCTGGCCATCGTCCTCGATATGCAGGTGGGCGTTCTGCCCATACTTCAGCGCGTTGTCCACCAGATTGCCGATGCAGCGCTTGAGCGCCAGGGGTTTGCCGGGATAGGCCGCGCACGCCTGGCCATCCAGGGTCACCCGACCATTACCGGCCGGCGCCAGGTAGGGCTCGACCACGTAATTGAGCAGCTGGTTGAGGTCGACCGGCTCGATGTTCTCGTGAATGTCGGTGTCCTTGACGCACTGCAGGGCGCCCTTGACCAGCATCTCCAGTTCGTCCAGGTCGCGACTGAACTTAGCCTGCACCGCTTCGTCGTCGAGCAGTTCGACGCGCAGACGCAGACGGGTAATGGGCGTGCGCAGGTCATGGGAAATGGCGCTGAACAACTGGCTGCGCTCGCGCAGGTAACGGCCGATGCGCTCGCGCATGGCGTTGAACGCGCGGCTGACCTCGACCACCTCGCTGCCGCCCGCCTCTGGCAGCGGCTCGACCTCGCTGCCCAGCGACATCTCCCGCGCGGCCAGCGCCAGACGCTTGAGCGGGCGACTCTGCCAGTGCACCAGAATGCCGATGAACAGCAGCAGGAAGCTGCTGGTGAGGATGATGAACCACAGCTGCTGGGCCGGCAGCCCCTGCTGCTCCAAGCCGGCATAGGGCTCGGGCAGCAGCGAGGCGAGGTACAGCCACTCCCCCGGAGCGATCTGGATCTGGGTCACCAGCACCGGCGGATTGAGCGGCTCCAGGCTCAGGGCGTAGTGCGCCCAGGAACGCGGCAACTGGTCGAGCTTCAGCGCGCTGTTGAAGATGCGCAGGTCGTCCGGGCTGACGAACTGCACCAACAGATCCAGATCCTTGCCCAGCCGCTCGCGCAGAGTGGCGTCAACCGCATCGAGCACCGCGCGCTTGCGCGGGGTCTGCGGCAGCACCTGCATATCCAGTGGCTTGTCGTTGAGCGAAACGAAGAAGCGCGTGCCGCCCATATTGCGCAGCTGGTCGAGCACCATGGGCCGGTAGCCGAGGGGCAGCGAGCGGAAGTAGCCGACGCTGGCGGCCATCGACTGGGCCAGGCTGCGCGCACTGGTGAGCAGACCCTCCATCTGGCTGGCGCGCAACTGCGAGACCCAGATCACACTGGACAGCGCCTGCGCCAGCAGCACCACCAACAGGGTCAGCAGCAACATGCGCCCGAGCAGCGAGCGCGGCACCGGTAACAGCCGACGCCAGTCAAACATGCTGCTGCGCCGTAACAGTCGCGGCCAACTGGTAACCGCTGCCGCGCACCGTGCGGATCAGCCGCGCCGGCTTGCCGGTATCGCGCAAACGCTGGCGCAGGCGGCTGACCGCCATGTCGACGATACGCTCCAACGGCATCACCTCGCGGCCACGGGTGGCATTGCCGATGGTGTCACGATCGAGAATCTGCTGCGGGTGATCGAGAAACAGCTTGAGCAGGGCGAAGTCGGCACCGGAGAGGATCACCTCCTCGCCGTCGGCATGGAACAGCCGATGGCTGACCATGTCCAGGCGCCACTCGTCGAAGGCCAATACCTCGCTGCCACGCTCCTGGCTGAAATGCGCGCGGCGTAGCAAGGCCTTGATCCGCGCCAGCAGCTCGCGCGGGCTGAACGGCTTGCCCAGGTAATCGTCGGCGCCCAGTTCCAGGCCGATCACCCGGTCGGTCTCGTCCGAGCTGGCGGTGAGCATGATGATCGGCACCTGGGCGAAACGTTGGTGCTCGCGCACCCAGCGACAGAGGCTGAAGCCATCCTCGTCGGGCAGCATCACATCGAGAATCACCAGATCGGCCGGTTCGGCGCACAGACCCTGGCGAAAGCCCGCGCCATCGCCGACGGTGCGCACCTGAAAGCCGGCACGGCTCAGGTAGGCGTGCAGCAATTCGCGAATTTCCTGGTCGTCGTCGACCAGCAGAATCGATTTTCCGGGCTGGCTCATGCTCCGCCGTCCTAATTGTTATGGGGCTAACGCGCACGCACCCTACACAGAAGCCTGCTGCAAGGCCACGCCCGCGCCCATCAAACCAGGGTACTCGGCCGTCACCAGCCACACCGGGATGCCCTCGAAGTAATCGCTCATGCAGCCCTTGTCGCGCAGGCAACGGGCGAAGCCGCTGACCAGGAACAGCTCGGCGAAGCGCGGCACCACGCCGCCGACGATATACACGCCGCCGCGCGCGCCCAGGCTCAGCACGTTGTTGCCGGCGGCGCGACCGAGCCAGCAGCAGAACTGCTCCAGCACCGCCAGCGCCACGGCATCGCCAGCCAGCGCCGCGGCGGTAACCTCGGCCGGCGAGTTCAGGCGCACTGCATGGCCATCAAGGGCGCAGATAGCGCGATAGAGCACCAGTAAACCGCCACCGCTGAGCACATCCTCGGCACGCACATGGCCGAGCTGGCGATACAGCTGCTGCCACAGCGCGGCCTCGCGCGGGCTGCCGATCGGCAGGTCGACATGCCCGCCCTCGCCGGGCAAGGCCCGCCAGCTGCCGTCGGCCAGCGCCAGCAGGCTACCGACGCCCAGGCCGGTGCCCGGACCGATCACCACCACCGGGCGATCCGCCTCCGGCTCGCCGGGACAGACCAGCAGCCGCTCGCCATCGCGCAGGCGGGTCATGCCCAGGGCCATGGCGGAAAAATCGTTGACCAGCAGCAACTCGCGCACCTGCAGCTCGCGGCAGAAGGCCGAGCGGCTGATGCGCCAGTGGTTGTTGGTGAAGCGGAACAGGTCGCCGCTGACCGGCCCGGCGCAGGCCAGGCACACCGAATCGACCGCGCCCAGCGCCAGGCCGAGTTCGCTCAGGTAGGCGCGGATCGCCTGTTCCGGCCTCGGAAAGTCGGCGGTGGCCAGCACCCGCACCGACTCCAGCTGCTGGTCGCGCCACAGGGCGAAGCGTGCGTTGGTGCCGCCAATGTCACCGACCAGGGCCAGTTTCACTGCAGCGACTCCAGGCTGGCGGTGAAGGCGCTGGCGCCCTGCTCCGCCGAGCTGAAGGACTGACGCATAAAGGCGAACAGCTCGCGGCCGCAGCCCACGGCATTGTCCAGGGTGCCGAGCGCCGGCTCGCGCGCGGCCAGCTCGGCGGCATCGACCAGCAGCTGCAATTCGCCGGTGTGGCCATCGAGGCGGATCCGGTCGTCGTCGCGCACCAACGCCAGCGGCCCGCCGCCGAAGGCTTCGGGACAGACATGGATGGCCGCCGGGATCTTGCCCGAAGCGCCGGACATGCGCCCGTCGGTGACCAGCGCCACCTTGAAGCCGCGATCCTGCAACACGCCGAGGAACGGGGTCATCTTGTGCAGCTCCGGCATGCCGTTGCTGCGCGGCCCCTGGAAGCGCATCACCGCGACGAAGTCGCGCTCCAGCTCGCCGGCCTTGAAGGCATCGGCCAGTTGCTGCTGATCCTCGAACACCAACGCCGGGGCCTCGACCAACTGGTGCTCCAGGGCCACGGCGGAGACCTTCATCACCCCGCGGCCGAGGTTGCCCTGCATCAGGCGCAGGCCGCCCTCGGCGGAGAAGGGATTGGCCACCGGGCGCAGCACGCTTTGGTCGTGGCTCTTGCGCGGGCCGTCGCGCCAGACCAGTTGGCCGTCGTCGAGGAAGGGCTCGCGGGTGTAACGACTGAGGCCGTGACCGGCCACGGTGTTGACGTTCTCGTGCAGCAGCCCCGCATCGAGCAGCTCGCGGATGAGGAAGGCCATGCCGCCGGCGGCCTGGAAATGGTTGATGTCGTCCTTGCCGTTGGGATAGACGTGGGCCAGGGTCGGCGTCACGGCCGACAGGTCGGCCATGTCCTGCCAGGTCAGCTGGATCCCCGCGGCCCGGGCGATGGCCGGCATGTGCAGGGTGTGGTTGGTCGAGCCGCCGGTGGCACTCAGGGCGACGATGGAGTTGACCAGGCAGCGTTCGTCGACGATCTCGCCGAGCGGCATGAACTGCCCGCTCTGCTTGCTCAGGCGGGTGACCTGCTGCGCCGCCTCGTGGGTCAGGGCATCGCGCAGCGGGGTGTTGGGGTTGATGAAGGAAGCGCCCGGCAGGTGCAGGCCCATCACCTCCATCAGCAGTTGGTTAGTATTGGCGGTGCCGTAGAAGGTGCAGGTGCCGGGGCTGTGGTAGGCGGCCATCTCGGCGGCCAGCAGTTCGTCGCGCGTCGCCTTGCCCTCGGCATAGCGCTGGCGCACGTCGGCCTTGTCCTTGTTCGACAGCCCGGACGGCATGGGCCCGGCCGGCACGAACAGGCTCGGCAGGTGGCCGAAACGCAGGGCGCCCATCAGCAGGCCGGGCACGATCTTGTCGCAAATCCCCAGGTACAGCGCGGCGTCGAACATGTTGTGCGACAGCGCCACCGCGGTGGCCATGGCGATCACCTCGCGGCTGGCGATGCCCAGCTCCATGCCCGGCTCGCCCTGGGTCACGCCGTCGCACATGGCCGGCACGCCGCCGGCGAACTGGCCGACCGAGCCGATTTCGCGCAGGGCCTGCTTGATCTGTTCCGGGTAATGCTGGTAAGGCTGGTGGGCCGAGAGCATGTCGTTATAAGCAGAAACAATCGCCACGTTGGCGGCATTCATCAGGCGCAGGGCCTGCTTGTCTTCGCTGCCGCAGCCGGCCACGCCGTGGGCGAAATTGGCACATTGCAGCTTGCCGCGCTGCGGGCCTTCGCTGGCCGCCGCGCGAATCATCGCCAGGTAGGGCTCGCGCGTGGCACGGCTGCGGGCAATCAGACGGTCGGTTACCTCAAGAACGCGGGGATGCATGTGCTGGACTCCTGGCGAATGGGACGCGATGTTTTGTACTTAGTACAAAAATATTGCCACTTAAAACACTTGATTTCTACACTTACGGGAATAATCTTGTAATTCCAACAACAAAACCAGACCGGAACCTCTCCCATGACTATACGCATCGCCATCAACGGTTTTGGCCGCATCGGCCGCAATGTGTTGCGCGCCCTCTACGACCAAGACTACCGCCAACAGCTGCAGGTGGTCGCCATTAATGACCTCGGCGACAGCGCGATGAATGCCCACCTGCTCAAATACGACAGCGTGCACGGCATTTTCGCCGGCAGTGTCGACAGCGATGGCGAAAGTCTGACGGTCAACGGCGATCGCATCGCCGTCAGCGCCATTCGCAACCCGGCCGAACTGCCGTGGAAGGCGCTCAAGGTCGACGTGGTGTTCGAATGCACCGGGTTGTTCACCGAGCGCGACAAGGCCGCCGCCCACCTCGCCGCCGGTGCACGCAAGGTGATCATCTCGGCACCGGCCAAGGGCGCCGACGCCACCATCGTCTACGGCGTCAACCACGAGGTTCTGCGCCAGTCGATGCAGATAATCTCCAACGCCTCCTGCACCACCAACTGCCTGGCCCCGGTGGCCCAGGTGCTGCAGCGCGAACTGGGCATCGAGCACGGCCTGATGACCACCATCCACGCCTACACCAACGACCAGAACCTCTCCGACGTCTACCACAGCGACCCCTACCGCGCCCGCTCGGCCACCCAGTCGATGATTCCGACCAAGACCGGCGCCGCCGAAGCCGTCGGCCTGGTGCTGCCGGAACTGGCCGGCAAACTCACCGGCATGGCCGTGCGGGTGCCGGTGATCAACGTCTCGCTGGTCGACCTGTGCCTGCAGGTCAAACGCGATACCACCGCCGAAGAAATCAACCAACTGCTGTTGAGCGCCAGCCGCACCTCGCCGGTACTGGGCTACAACAGCCTGCCGCTGGTGTCCTGCGACTTCAACCACAACCCGCTGTCGTCGATCTTCGATGCCAACCACACCAAGGTCAGCGGCAGGCTGGTGAAGGTCATGGCCTGGTACGACAACGAGTGGGGTTTCTCCAACAGGATGCTCGACACCTGCCTGGCGCTGTGTACGGCACCCTGAAGCTGCTGCGCTGCAAGCCCGTAGGAGCCGCGGGGACGCCGAGTTCCATGGTCGCGATAACGCCTGTCAGACTATGGATCGCGGGCATGGCCCGCTCCTACGATGCGTCCTGATACCCTAACCAATTCCAGGACTCGAATATGAGCCGTATCAGCTTTACCACCGCCACCCTGCCCGAGCGCAAGCGCATTGCCCTGGTCGCCCACGACCACTGCAAGGAATTCCTCCTCGACTGGAGCGAACGCCAGCGCGACAAGCTGGCCAGGCACCACCTGCTGGCCACCGGCACCACCGGCCTGCTGCTCGGCCGGCGCCTCAAGCTGCCGATCGAAAGCATGATCAGCGGCCCGCTCGGCGGCGACCAGCAACTGGGCGCGCGCATCGCCGAACGGCGAGTGGACATGCTGGTGTTCTTCTGGGATCCCTTCGAGCAGCAGCCCCATGACCCGGATATCAAGGCGCTGCTGCGGGTCGCCGCAGTATGGAATATCCCGGTGGCCTGCAACGAAAGCAGCGCCGACTACATGCTCGGCAGCGTGCTGCTGGATCAGGCCCACGATTACCGCATCCCCGACTACAGCGCCTACCTCGCCGCCCGCAGTTAGCAGACTGTTGAAAAACTACCTACGTTGCCAATGCTGCGTTAAAAATGACCTCAAAATGCTCATTTACTACAGTAAATTCCGCTTTTGACTCGCTTCGCTCGGCCTGCGGGCCAGCCTGTGGCTGTTACTCCGCTGCGCTGCGTTTCGGCCATTTTTGCCTTGTCTTGGCTGCCTCGTCTACATTTTTCAACGGCCTGTTAACCGGCGCCCGCCGCCGAGCTACCGGCGGCGGGCATCACTAACGCCGCCCCTCGGCGCGGCGCCCACATCGCTCACGGCAACCCCAGGAAACCCGCCATAACCCAGCCAGTGCGGGGCTATGGGCGTTTTTTTACGCGAAGGCCTGTAACAAAACCGGCCCAGCCCCGTCAGTAAGACAAGAACGGCAATTGCAGCCAAGGCGAAGCACTCGCTACGGCATGCCGCTCCATGTGCTACATCAATATGTGCTGTATCAATCGCTAAAACGGAGCTACCCAGATGAACACCACCGCTTCCCATGCTGTTTCAGTCGCTGCCCTCGCGCTTGCCCTGGGCGCTGCCCTGACGATCGCCAGCGTCCCCCTCACGGCCCAAGCGGCAGAGAACGAGAAGTGTTTTGGCGTGGCCATGAAAGGCAAGAACGATTGCGCCGCCGGAGCGGGCACCACCTGCGCAGGCACCGCTAAGGTCGACTACCAGGGCAACGCCTGGAAGTTCGTCCCTAAAGGCACCTGCGAGCAGACCGCCTCGCCGACTTCCGCGACCGGTTTTGGCCAACTCGAAGCCTTCAAAGAAATGAAGAAGTCCTGACCGCCCAGCAGGAGCGCTGATAATGATCGCCTCGCCAACCCGCGATGCCGGCAGCGCTCCTGCATGGCAACCCCAGCTGCCCTGCCGGGCCGGCATCGGCCTGAAACCGCAGCACTACCAGCAGATCCTCGACGCCAGCCCCGCGCTCGGCTTCTTCGAGGTGCATGCCGAGAACTACCTGGTGGCGGGCGGGCCCTTCCATCATTACCTGGGCCTGATCCGCGAGCGCTATCCGCTGTCAATCCATGGCGTCGGTCTGTCAATCGGCGCGCAGCAGCCGCTCGACCGGGAACATCTCGAGCGCCTGGCCACTTTGCTCGAACGCTATCAGCCGCAGGCCTTTTCCGAACACCTGGCCTGGTCGAGTCATACCGATATGTTTCTCAACGACCTGCTGCCGCTGGCCTACGACGCCGCGACCCTGGCCCGGGTCTGCGAGCATATCGACCAGGTGCAAAGCCGCTTACAGCGTCAGCTACTGCTGGAGAACCCGGCGACCTATGTCGAGTTCTCCAGCTCGACCATGGACGAAGCCGCGTTTATCCGCGAGGTCGTACGCCGCACCGGCTGCGGCCTGCTGCTGGACGTCAACAACGCCTATGTCTCCAGCGTCAACCACCACTGGGATGCCCAGGCCTACCTGCGCGCCCTGCCGTTGAGCGCCGTTGGCGAGATCCACCTCGCCGGCTTCGCCGAAGACCAGGACGCGGCAGGCGACCGCTTGCTGATCGACAACCACGGCGCCCCGGTCGACGACGCCGTATGGCGGCTCTACACGGAGGTTCTGCCATTAATCGGCGCGACTCCGACCCTGCTTGAGCGGGACAACGACATCCCGCCGCTGGAGGTATTGCTACAGGAGGCACGCCACGCCCAGACGCTGCTCGACAGCTATTGCCGCAGCGGGCATGAGGTTCAGGCATGAGCACCCAACACGACTTCGTCGCGGCGCTGCTCGACCCGCAACGCGACTGTCCCGCAGACCTGAAGGCGTGGAACGGCTCTGCCCCGGCCGCGCGTTTCGCCGTCTACCGCAATAACGTACTCAGCTCGCTGATCGATGCCCTGGCCGCCAGTTGCCCGGTGGTGCAGCAGTTGGTGGGCAGCGACTTCTTTCGCGCCATGGCGGCCGTCTATGTGCGCAACTCGCCGCCACGCTCGCCGATCCTCGCCGACTACGGTGCCAGCTTCCCCGGCTTCATCGAAACATTCGCCCCCGCCAGTGGCCTGCCTTACCTGGCGGACGTGGCGCGCCTCGAACTGCTGCGCGTCCGCGCCTACCACGCGGCCGACGCCGAGGCCTTGGCCAGCGATGTGCTAACGACGGCCCTGGCCGCGCCGGACAGCCTCGGCGCCCTGCTGTTGCGCCTGCACCCTTCGCTCGGCCTGCTCGATTCGGCCTTCGCAGTGGTCTCGCTGTGGGGCGCTCACCAAGGCGCACTGGCGCTTGCCGACGTGGATCCCTACCAGGCGCAATGCGCCCTGGTGCTGCGCCATGAGCTGGAGGTCGAAGTGATCGGCATACGCCAAGGCGACGTCCATTTCATCCAAGCCCTGCAACAACAGCAACCCCTCGGGCGCGCTGCCGAGCACGCCTGCGCGCTGGATAACGCTTTCGACCTGGGCGCCTGCCTGACCCAGCTGCTGCGCACGGGTGCAATCATCCATTCCAGTTACGCCAGCGAAAGGCAACGCCCATGACCGACACCAACGCTCCGCTACCCGTGGCCACACCTGTCCGCCTGATCGCCCGGGCGATCGACCTGTGCACGCTGATCCCCTACAGCCTGGTCGCCCTCCTCGCCCGCTTCTCGATTGCCGCGACCTTCTGGAAATCCGGGCAGACCAAGATCGAAGGCCTGGCCATCGATCTCGTTTCCGGCACCTTCGAATTCGGCCTGCCGCAGCTTTCCGCCTCGGCCATCCCGCTGTTCGAGGAAGAGTACCGGCTGCCGTTGCTGCCGGCCGAACTGGCCGCGTACCTGGCCGCCTTCAGCGAGCACCTGTTCCCGCTGCTGATCCTGCTCGGCCTGGCCAGTCGCTTCTCCGCGCTGGCCCTGCTCGGCATGACCCTGGTCATTCAGCTGTTCGTCTACCCGGGCGCCTATCCGACCCACGGGCTCTGGGCGGCCGTGTTGTTGCTGCTCGCGGCCAAGGGCCCGGGGATACTGGCCATCGACCACCTGATTGCCCGTCGTTATGGCTACACTCGCTAACCGGCAACAAGCCGGCTAATTCGCCTGGCCGGGCTGACGACCCCGATAATCGCGAACGCAGGCGATGCGCGAGGCCAGTGCCTGTTGAGGCAGCGATTCACCACCTCGACAAAGACTCGCAACTCATCCAGAGGCGTGGTCATTCGTGCCTAAGTTTTCCTCGGGCGCCAGCAGCGCATGCCGACGCAGCATCCGCAGCAGCAGTTCGACGCTTTCCTCGACGTTGCAGCGGCCGCTGTCGATCACCAGATCCGCCTGCAACGGCGCCTCGTAGGGAGCGGAGATACCGGTGAAATCGGCCAGCTCGCCGGCCCGCGCCCGGGCGTACAAGCCCTTGGCATCACGCGCCTCGCAGACCTGCAAGCTGGCGCAGCACCAGACCTCGAAGAACGGCGCCCCGACCCGCTCGCGCCAGTAGCCGCGGGACTCGGCCAACGGTGCGATCAGCGCGGCGATCACCAGCGCACCTGAGTCAGCCAGCAGACGCGCCGTCTCGGCACTGCGCCGCAGGTTTTCCCGGCGCGCCCCAGCAGTAAAACCCAGATCCGCATTCAGGCCGCTGCGCAGCTCGTCGCCATCCAGCACGTAACTGTGCGCGCCCAGCTCGAACAGCCGGCGCGCCAAGGCCTGGGCCAGGGTGCTCTTGCCGGCGCCAGACAAGCCGGTGAGCAGCAGCACGGCGGCGCCGTGGCCGTTGCGCAATTCGCGCTGGGCACGGCTGACCGGGGTCTGAGCGGGGCTATCCATACGAGGTTCTCCAGATTGAACGGACGCGATCTTGTTGCGGAAACGGGCCGGCCGACTCAGGCACCTCGGCCTTGAAGGCGCGCAGCGCAGCGGCGCTCAGAAATCCACCCTGGCCCTGCCCGCCTTGATCGTCCCGCGTTTGTTCTTGCCTTCCAGGCGGCGCTTTTTCGAGCCCAGGGTGGGCTTGGTTGGACGCCGGGCCTTTTCGGTTTTAACCGCATTGCGGATCAACTCGGCCAGTCGCGCCAGGGCATCGGCGCGGTTCTGCTCCTGGGTGCGGTATTGCTGGGCCTTGATGATCACCACGCCCTCAGCCGTGATGCGGCTGTCGCGCAGCGCCAGCAGGCGCTCCTTGTAAAACGCCGGCAAGGACGAGGCCTGGCTATCGAAGCGTAAATGCACGGCACTGGAGACCTTGTTGACGTTCTGCCCACCGGCGCCTTGCGCCCGGATGGCGGTCAACTCGATTTCAGCGTCGGGCAGGTGGACGCTATTGGAAATTTCCAGCATGGCAAAGGCTTCGGCGGTGACAGAAGGGCAAGGATATACCCTCACCAAGACTACCGCATGACCCCTCCCGCCAGGGCATGGCCCTGCCAGGCCTCTGCTGCTCGCGTGAAACCAGCCCTCCAGCCGCTTGGCAGCAGCTGAACCCAAGCCGTACACTCCGGCAAAACGTGCACGCCAGAGGGCGGCACTTAAGAATAAAAACGGGCATAGCCGACACTCGCTGCGGCATCGCCCCTATCTCTTCGGTTATTCGCCATGCCCTTTCCCCGTAGCCTGCTGATGCTATTGCTGCCGACCCTGACGCTAACCAGCCCGATCATTAGCGCAAGCGACAGCTGGCAGGATGCGCCTGAACACCCGGTAATCCTGACGGTGACCGGCGAGCTCGGCTGCTGCCCCAGCGGCCAGGCACTGTTCGACCTGGAGCGCCTGGAGCGCTTGCCGCAAGTCGAGGTCAAGACCCTGACGCCCTGGACCGATCAGCAGGACAGCTACCGTGGCCCCAGGCTCAGCGTGCTGGTCGACAGTCTCCAGACTCGCGGCGAATGGCTCGAGGCAACCGCCCTGAACGACTACGCCGCCCGCTTCAACCTCGAAGCCGCCCGGCAATACCCGGTGATCCTGGCAACCCACAAGAATGGCCAACCGATGAGCGTGCGCGACAAGGGGCCGATCTGGATCGTCTACCCCTTGAGCGACTTCCCCGAACTGCGCAAGGAAGAACACCAGCAGGCGATGCTCTGGCAGTTGAAAACCCTGCACGTCGGGCGCTAATTGCCGATGCGCCGCTTACGCTATGCGCTCCTCGCCCTGGTCACCCTGGGCTTTGCCGTGGGTATCGGCAGCTCCCTGGTCTATAACCAGCGCACCACTCAACAGGCCTCCGCCCGAATCCAGATCTCCGCCTGGTCGCTCGCCCAACTGGAGTTCGAGCACCTGCGCTTTCTCAATACCCTGCAGCTGTTCAACGCGGGGGCCGCCTCCCAGGAAAAGCTGAAGCTGGCCTACGACCTGCTGTGGAGTCGTCTCGAGGTGTTCCTGTCCGGCGAGGAAAATCGGCTGATCCGCCAGCGCTTCAACGCCGAAGCCATGGTCAAGCAGCTCTTCGAACAATTGCGCAGCGATGAAACCCTGCTGTTCCAGCCAAGGCTGCAACCGGGGCCCGAAATCGACCAGGCCATCGTGCGCTACGGCACCTATCAGACGCCGATTCGGCAACTGATGGTCAACAACTTCACCGGGCCGGAGGCCGCCCGGATCGTCGACGACTTGCGCAGCAGCCAGAGCCTGAGCCAATTCCTCCTGCTCGGCATGCTGTTATGCGGCGGCGGCCTCAGCCTGCTGTTGTACCGCGAGGCGCGCAAGAATCGCTTCTTGGCCCGCTTCGATGCGCTCACCCAGCTGCCCAACCGCAACAGCTTCCAGGCCCAGCAGAAGAACTCGGCAACCTCGGACTGCCGAGCCCTGGCGGTGATCGAACTGAGTAATTTTCGCGCCCTGAATGAGAACATCAGCCATGAAGCCGGCGACCGATTGCTCAGCCGTATCGGCGAGACACTCGAACGTTTGAAGCCCAAAGGCAGCTTCGTCGCCCGAATGGCTGGCGATGAATTCGTCATGACCTTCCCCGAAGGGTTTCCCGAGGAACTGGTCAGCGGCACCCTGCAGCGCCTCGGCCAGACCCTGACCTTCGACTACCAGCACGAGAAATATCTGTTTCAGGTGGCCACCCGGATTGGCCTGAGCTACAATCCCGCGAACCGCCTCAGTCTGCAGAAGCTCTACTACTTCGCCACCCTAGCCTTGCGTGAACTGCGCGTGAAACAAGGCAAGGGCCTTGAGGTCTTCAGCGAAGAGATCAGCAATCGCTATCTGCGCAACCAGAACCTGCTGGGCGATCTCAAGCGCGCCCTAGGGCAAACCTCGGCCTCGGGCCTGAGCCTGCATTACCAACCGATCGTCGACCTGACAGGGACGGGGACGGGGGTCGAAGTCCTGTTGCGCTGGCTACATCCCGAACTGGGCTACATCCCGCCGCTGGAAGTGGTGGAACTGGCGGAAAACAATCAACTGGGCCCGGCACTGGGACAATGGATTCTGCGCCAACTGAAGCAGGATCTGCTGACCCTGCCGCACAACCTGCGCAGTTCGCTGTACTTCTCGATCAACATCTGCGCCTCGCAGTTCAACCGGAGTCTGCCCGAAGAGCTCGCGCAGTGGCTTGGCCTGGCGCCTATCCAGGCTAACCAACTGATCGTGGAGATGACCGAATCCATTTCCATAGCCAACTTCCATGACGGCTCGCGCATCCTCGGCGAACTCAACGAATTGGGCATTCAGGTGGCGCTCGACGACTTCGGCACCGGCTATTCATCGCTCTCCTATCTGCGTGAACTGCGCGTGCAGCGGATCAAGATCGACAAGTCGTTCATCCAGGGCATCGGCCAGCAGCCGCAACTGCAAAACGTGGTGCGCAGCATCATCGAGCTATGCCATATCTTTAGTTTCCAGGTGACCTGCGAGGGCATCGAAGATGAGCAGGAAGCCCAGCAAGTACTCGCACTGGGCAGCGACCAGGCCCAGGGCTACTGGTATGGCCGGCCCATGCCTTTGCCGAGCCTGATCAGTTGGTGCGGCCAGCACCTTGCCCTGTCCAGCGCCGAATCAGTCACTCAGCAGGAGCAGGAACTGGCCCCCTGAACCCGCCGGGCCGTCCACCCGTGCACCATGAGCAGAAACCTTTGGTTTGAATTTCCGGGCAGCCGTCCGCGCGACTCTCGGTGTACCGTTTAGTGCATATTGGCGACGGAACCATCTGCGATGGACTCGATTACCCAAGCCGTGCTCGGGGCGACTATTCAAAGTGCCATGCTCGGCCGCTGGCAGGGACGCAAGGCGCTGTTGTATGGCGCCATGCTCGGCACCCTGCCCGATCTCGATGTGCTCATCGATTACGGCGACGCCGTGGCCAACATGACCTACCACCGCGGCTTCAGCCATTCATTGCCGGTTCTCTTCGGCGCGGCCCTGCTGCTGACCTGGCTAGCCCGGCGCCTGCACCCGGGCTACTCGAGCCGACGCCTGTTCACGACCCTGGCCCTGGTGCTGCTCAGCCACCCGCTGCTGGACAGCTTCACCAGCTACGGCACCCAACTGTTCTGGCCGCTGATGCCGACGCCCACCGCCTGGTCGAGCGTCTTCATCATCGACCCCCTCTACACGCTGCCGTTGATTGCGGCCGTGCTCCTGGGACTGGTCTTCGGCCTGCGCGACAAAACGGCCAAGACGGCGCTGATCGCCCTGGCCCTGTCGACCCTTTACCTGGGTTCGACCCTGGCCGGCAAGTTCATGGCCGAACAACGGGTCGAGGCGCAACTGATCCGCCAGGGTATCCAGGCCGAAGCGCTGTTCAGCACCCCGACGCCACTCAACAGCCTGCTCTGGCGCGTGATCGTGCTGGATGGTGCGTATTACCACGAGGCTCTGGTCGGCTGGTTCGACCAGCAGCCAGCGCAACTCAGCCGCATGCCGCGCGGCACCGCGCTGGCCGAGGTTCTCGCCCACTCCGCCGCGCACCAGCGCCTGGCCTGGTTCACCGATGGCATGCTGCGCTACGACCAGATCGGCGCGCACCTGGTGGTCACCGACATACGCCTGGGCATGACCGGCGTGCACCCGTTCCGCTTCGACTTTGCCATCCAGCGCAACGGCGAATGGCAGCTCCATCAGGAAACCCAGCACTGGCCGTCGCCGCTGGCCGACCCGCGACGCTTGCAGGTGCTGTGGCGGCGGATCTGGCAGGCGGATCTGCAGGTGCCCCTGACGGCCTGGGCCAGCGACCTGGAAAAGCCTCTGCTGAACGTCGCGCGGCAGTCCTGCGCCGCGGAACGCGACGACTGCTGACGGCGTGCAGCAGAGCGGAGTCGGGATCAGCCGGATTCTGCCCTTGCAGACCGCTCCCGGATTGCGCCGGGGCTCATCCAGGCTACGACTCGGTGGCTGCGCCCAAGCCAGGCGATCGGCATTTTCTCGAGCCTATATTTATGGTTCTTCGCATTTCTGTGGGGACGTTGAGCTTGACACCGGACGGACAAGTTTGTGCGCATCGGCCAAAGGCTTGGCATGGCCCGTTAACGCGTGTGCTGGACGTTTGGGTTGCGCCCCTGCGCAACACCTGCACTCGGCCTCATGGCGGGACTGGGACGCGAGCTTGCAGG
>NZ_JARRAB010000026.1 GCF_030376615.1 Pseudomonas sp. sp1636 | reverse complement strand
ACTGTCGCCACCCTCGTCGGCATAACGCGGCACCAGCTGCATGTCCATAAACGGCGACTTGCCCGGCTGGTCGAACTTCTGCTGCGGCATCATGGGGTCGTACCAATACAGCACCTTGCGCTCGTCGGTCGTACTGGCCTGCTTTTGGCTCCGAACGGCCTCAGGCCCGGCGCTTATCGACTGCTGGGCGAACCAGTAGCCGCCGGCCGCGCCTATACCCAGCACCAGGGTGGCCAGCAGCGCACCTTTTGCGATTGCCGCACTCATTGGTTAACCCCTGCATAAGCGAAATACAGGCGGGCGCTAGCCAGCGCGCGCCGTTGCTCGAAGTCGATATGTTTCAGACGCGCCTCGATCAGCTCACGCCGGGCGGCGATCACACCGGCCAGTTCGCTGGCACCGGCACGATAGTCGGCCAGGCTCAGCTTGACCTTCTCCTCGGCCAGCGGCAGCAGAAGATCCTGACTGCGGCGCAGCGCGCGATCCAGGCGCTGGTACTCGGCCAGGTCATCGGCCAACTGCTGGGCATGCGCGCGTTCGGCGGCGTAGCGTTCGGCCTCCAGTTGACTCAGTTGGGCCTGTTTTGCGGCGATGCGCGGATTCTGTCGGGAACCCGGGAACAGCGGCAGATCGACGCTGAACTGCACGCTCAGCATGTCGCCGAAGGCGGCGTCACGGTTCTGGTAAGCCAGTTCCCAGCTCCAGTCGGGTTGTTTGTCCGCCACGGCCTGGCGCACCTCGGCTTGCGCCTCGTCGGTCATGGGCCCGAATAACGCCAGCTCAGGATGGCGTTGCAGGTTGTGCCGATAATGTTGGGCATCCACCGGCCAGTTCGGCAGGCGACCCGCCAAAGGTTCATCGCCGCGCGGGCCGATCCAGCGCCGCAGGGCGGCGCGCTGCTGGGTACGGCTTTGCAGCAACTGGTCTTCCTGCTCGGCCAGCAGCGCCGCTTCCTGGCGCGGCCCGACGCTGTCGGCCGCCTGGCCGCGGCCGCCGGCGAGGCGGGCGCGCACGGCTTTGACCAGCAGTTCGTTTTCGGCATAGAGGGTCTGGAACAGCGCCAGCTTCTCCTCGACGGCGCGGGCCGCGATCCAGGCCAGCGCGGTTTCCCGGCGTACCTTGAGCAGTTCGACCCGTTGCGCCAGCGTGGCACGCTCGATTCCGGCCTGGGCCACGTCCACCCGGGCCCGCCGTTTGGCGCGGTTGGGCACTTCCTGCATGATCCCGACCATCTGCATGGTCATGGGTTCGCGGTCGAAACGACCACGGTTGTCGCCCTCGATCGGCAGATTCTGTGCCCCCAACAACAACTTGGGGTCGGGTAACGCGCCGGCGGGTATCGCCGAGCTGCGCGCCGCCTCGACTTGTGCCGCTTGCGCCGTCAGCGAAGGCGCCTCACGTTCGGCCTGGCGCAAGGCCTCGTCGAGGGTCAGCGCCGCAGCCGGCTGGCTGAACAAGACAGCCGCCAGCACCCCGGCCGCCAGGTGTCCGGAGAGGGAAAAACAGTTGGACATGCACGTGATTCCTGTCGATATCCCGCGCCCCATGCCGGGGCACGCAATGGCCAGCGAGCAGCCGGGCCGCACGCTGGGGTTCACAACGGAGCAGGAATCAGCCGCGGGGGGGGCGCCAGGGCGCGGTCAGCGGCTGCGACGGCAGTACCGCCTGGCTGTGTCGCGGGGGATGCGACGAGACCGGCAGCAGCGCGAGCCTCAGTCGCTGGCTGCTGTCCAACGGCAGGCTGACGCTGGGACATTTAGCCATATCCGGGCACAACTGGCCGGCGGCGGGCGTCGTCGCCTCGTCACAGCCGTCCATCAGCGGTGCGGCCTTCTGGCTCATCGGGCAGGACTCGCCGGCCAGCAGCGAAGCCGCCAGGCTCTGCAAGGGCAGAACCAGGGCCAGGAGCAACACCAGACAGAGACGACGGAAAGCGTTCATGGCGGGCAGTCTAGTCTCGCGCCGGCTCGCGGACAATTGATAACGGTCAATTGGCCACGCTCTGTTGGCCTGCATTGACCGGCATGAGGTTGCGCCGCACCAGCCCAAGGGCCGCCGCTCGCGACCTTACGTCCACAGAATCGGGTCGACGATTGCAGCGGGCCTATACTTTTTTCTCCAGCAACCCGGGACCGACGAGCCGCCGTGTTGGCAAGTCGGCCGCACAACCGCAAGAGGAGCTGATCATGACCATCCGCATTGGCGACGAAGCCCCCGACTTCAGCGCCGAAACCACCGAAGGCCCTATCTACTTCCACCGCTGGATCGGCGACAGCTGGGCCATCCTGTTCTCCCATCCCAAGGACTTCACCCCGGTGTGCACCACCGAACTGGGCTACATGGCCAAACTCAAACCCGAATTCGACAAACGCAACACCAAGATCGTCGGCCTCAGCGTCGACCCGGTCAGCGACCACCGGGCCTGGGTCGGCGACATCGAGGAAACCCAGGGCCATGCGGTCAACTACCCGATGATCGGCGACCACGACCTCAAGGTGGCCAAGCTCTACGACATGATCCACCCCAACGCCAGCGGCGGCCCGCGCACCGCGGTGGACAATGCCACGGTGCGCTCGGTGTTCATCATCGGCCCGGACAAGAAGGTCAAGGCCATGCTGGTCTACCCGATGAGTGCCGGGCGCAATTTCGACGAGGTGCTGCGCCTGCTCGATTCGCTGCAACTCAACGCCAAGCACACCGTGGCCACGCCGGTGAACTGGAAACCGGGCGAGGACGTGATCATTCCCACCTCGGTGTCCGACGAAGTGGCCAGACAGAAATACCCGCAGGGCTTCAAGACCCTCAAGCCCTACCTGCGCGTGGTGGCGCAACCCAAGTAACGGCGCACCCGACACCCGTAGTCCGGATGCAATCCGGGGAATTGCATCGCCGCACAGCTTGTTCCCGGATTGCATCCGGGCTACGGGTGCTGGCAGACCTCGCAGATAAACCCAGCCGTCGCCAAGCACTGTTACAACTGTCCACTTGCTCGCCGTGACCGGCAGTCATAGCATGACCATCAGTCACAGCCAGACATGCTCCTGCCCATGCGCCTTCAAGACCAACTCTTCCTGCAACGCGAAAGCGCCCTCCTCGACGCCGCGCGCCTGCTGTTTCGCCAACAGCCCTGGGATCGGGTGACCATCGCCGAGGTGGCGACCCAGGCCGGCATCGGCAAGGGCACGGTGTACAAGCACTTTCCCAGCAAGGAGGCGCTGTTTGCCCGCCTGACGCTGGACATGAGCCGGGCCAATCTCGACGAACTGCGCGCCCTGCATGCCGCCCAGCCGCCGCAACAGGCGATGCGCCAGGTGATCCGCCGCGCCTTCGAGCAGATGCTCGCCGACCCGATTCTGGCGCAGCTGTGCCAGCACTGCGACCGCCCGGCCTTTCAGCAGCGCCTGGAGGCGCCCTACCGCGAGCAGTTTCAGCAACTGGAGCGTGACTACGTCGCCTTCTTCGGCCAGTTGCTGCAGAGCACCCTCGGCGAACCGGCCCTCGGCCCCGCCGACTGCCAGTACCTGCTGTGGGGCGTGGAGGCCTGCGTCAACGGGGTGATGGCGCGTATCGCCTCCGGCGGCTTCGAGCACTGGGCCGAGCCCATCGCCCTGAGCGACTACTTCGACCGCGTCACCGACTTCATCATCGCCGGCCTGCGTGGCCAGGCCGCCAACCTTTGCGCCCCCTCTGCCAGCCGCGAGTAACCGCCCATGTTCAGTCAGCTGTCCAAACGTCCCTGGTTGATCGCCGTGGCCATCAGCGTCTTGCTGGCGCTGTGGCTGCTCAGCGGCTCGCTGTTCAAGGCCCAGGAAACCGCCAGGGCCGATCAACCTGTCGCCGCGCCGGGTCTGGCGCAAGTCGAGATCCAGTGGCTGCAAGCCCAGCCGATGCAACGCCAGCATGTGGTTCAGGGGCAGATCGAAGCCTGGCGCCGGGTCGAGCTGCGCGCGCAGATCAGTGCCAGCGTGACGCGCCTGGATCGGGACAAGGGCCAGCCGGTCGCACAGGGCCAGTTACTCCTCAGCCTGTCGCCGGACGACCGCCCTGCCCAGGTGGCGCGTAGCGAAGCCGAGGTGCGCCAGCGCGAGACCGACGTCAGCTCGGCCAAACGCCTGCGCGAGCGCAACCTGTTTTCCGCCAACGAACTGCTGCGCCTGGACAGCGAGCTGGCCAAGGCCCGCGCCGAACTGGCAACCGCCCGCCTGCACCTGCGCAACACCCGCATCGAGGCCCCCTTCGCCGGGGTCTACGACGCGCGTCAGGTCGAACTGGGCGACTTCGTCCAGCCCGGACAGAGCCTGCTGACCCTGGTCGACATCCGCCAGCTCAAGGTCAGCGCGCAGATCGCCCAGCAGGAAGTGATCCAGTTGACCCTCGGCCAGCCGGTGCGCGTGCAACTGCTCGACGGCCGCGAACTGACGGGTGAGCTGCACTTTATCGCCGCCGCCGCCGACCCCGGCTCGCGCAGTTTCCGCATCGAGGTACGGGTCGACAATCCCGAGCTGCTGCGTCTGGCCGGGGCCAGCGCCACCCTGCACATCCAGACCGGCGCGGCCATGGCCCACCGCCTGTCGCCCGCCCTGCTCAGCCTCGATCAAGCCGGCCGTCACGGGGTGAAATGGGTCAACGCGCAGCAACAGGTCGAGTTCACCGCGGTACAACTGATCAGCGTCGACAACCAGGGCGCCTGGGTCAGCGGCCTGCCGCCACGGGTCGCGCTGATCACCCTGGGGCAGGGCTTCGTCGAACCGGGCCAACAGGTACTCGCGCACCTGGCCGAAGGGGGGAGTTGACATGCACACCCTGATCGCCGCGGCGCTGGATCGCAGCCGCACCAGCCTGCTGTTGCTGGCCTTCCTGATCATCGGCGGCCTGGCCGCCTATGTGGCCATCCCCAAGGAAGCCAACCCGGACGTCAGCATCCCGATCATCTACGTCTCGGTCAGCCTCGAAGGGATCAGTCCGGAAGACGCCGAACGCCTGCTGGTACGCCCGCTGGAGCAGGAGCTGCGCAGCCTCGAAGCGGTCAAGGAAATGCGTTCCATGGCCAGCGAGGGGCATGCCTCGGTGACCCTCGAGTTCGATGCCGGCTTCGACGCCAAGGCGGCCCTCATCGACGTGCGCGAGAAGGTCGACAGCGCGCGCAGCAAGCTGCCGGAGGAAGCCGATGAACCGACGGTCAACGAGGTCAACGTGGCGCTGTTCCCGGTGCTGTCGATCGGCCTGTCCGGGCCCCTCGCCGAAGCGCAACTGGTGTATGTCGCCCGCCAGTTGCAGGAGAACATCGAAGGCATCGCCGAGGTGCTGTCGGTGGCAATCGGCGGCGACCGCGAAGACCTGCTGGAAATCGTCGTCGACCCGCAGGTGCTCGACAGCTACGGCATCGACTACAACCAGCTGTTCAGCCTGGTCAGCCGCAACAACCGCCTGGTCGCCGCCGGCAGCCTGGACACCGGCGCCGGGCGCATGAGCCTGAAGGTGCCCGGGGTCATCGAGAACCTGGACGACGTGCTGTCGATGCCGATCAAGGTGGTCGGCGACAGCGTGGTGACCTTCGGCGATGTCGCGACCATCCACCGCACCTTCAAGGATCCGAGCGGCTTCGCCCGGATCAACGGGCAGCCGGCCATCGTCCTGGAAGTGGCCAAGCGCAGCGGCGCCAACATCATCGCCACCATCGAGCAGGTCAAGGCACTGATGGCCCAGGCCCAGCCGTTGTTGCCGGAAGGCCTGCAGGTCAGCTACATCATGGATCAGTCACAGGAAGTCGAGAGCCTGCTCGGCGACCTGCTCAACAACGTGCTGACCGCCATCGTCCTGGTGCTGATCCTGGTGGTGGCGAGCATGGGCCTGCGCTCGGCGCTGCTGGTCGGCCTGACCATTCCCGGCGCCTTCCTGACCGGCATCCTGCTGATCTGGACGCTCGGCTTCACCCTCAACATAGTGGTGCTGTTCAGCCTGATCCTGGTCGCCGGCATGCTGGTGGACGGCGCCATCGTGGTCTCCGAGCTGGCCGACCGCAACCTGCACCAGGGCCAGAACCCGCGCCAGGCCTGGGCCAATGCGGCGACGCGGATGGCCTGGCCGGTGATCGCCTCCACCGCCACCACCCTGGTGGTATTCCTGCCGCTGCTGTTCTGGCCCGGAGTGGTCGGCCAATTCATGAAATACCTGCCGGCCACGGTGATCGTCTGCCTGCTCGCCTCCCTGGCCATGGCCCTGGTGTTCCTGCCGGTGCTGGGCGCGGTGACCGGCGGTCGCCCGCAGCCGCTGCCGAGCACGCCCAGCCGCGGCACCCAGGCCTACCGCAAACTGCTCGGCAAACTGCTGCGCCGGCCGGGCCTGACCCTGCTCGGCATGCTCGCGCTGATCGCCCTGATCTACGCCGGCTACGGCCGCTTCAACCACGGCGTGGAGTTCTTCCCCGAGGTCGAGCCGGAAAATGCGCAGATCTGGCTGCGCGCCCGTGGCGACCTGTCGGTGCAGGAAAAGGACGCCCTGCTGCAGCAGGTGGAACGGCGTCTGCTCGGCATGTCCGAAGTCAAGGCGCTGTACGCCCGCTCCCTGGCCCAGCCGGACGGCCAGCTCGGGGTCGACGTGATCGGCACCCTGCAGTTCCAGTTCGTCGACTGGCATCAGCGCCGCCCGGCCCGGCAGATTCTCGCCGACATGCGCGAGCGCAGCGCCGACATTCCCGGGGTAGTCCTCGAGTTCCGCGAGCAGGAGCAAGGCCCCAGCGGCGGCAAACCGGTCAAGCTGCAGATCGGCGCCCTGGATCCGGCCGAGGCCGATCGGTTTGTCGAACAGCTGCGCGCCCGCATGCTCAGCCTCGGCGGTTTCCAGGACATCGAAGACGACCGTGCCCTGCCCGGCATCGAGTGGCGGGTCAAGGTCGACCGCGAGGCGGCCGCGCGCTTCGGCGCCGACGTGCTGAGCGTCGGCAACGCCGTGCAGATGGTCAGCAATGGCCTGAAACTGGCGACCTACCGACCGGAAGACGCCAGCGACGAGGTCGACATCCGCGTGCGCCTACCCGCCGACTGGCGCTCGCTCGACCAACTGGGCCGCCTGACCCTGAATACCGCCAGCGGCCAGGTGCCGCTGGGCAACTTCGTCACACTCGAACCCGCGCCCAAGGTCGGCACCCTGCGCCGGGTCGACGGCAGCCGCACCATCACCCTGCAGGCGGATCTGGCCGAGGGCGCGCGTCTCGACGAACGCCTGCAAGCCTTGCGCGAAGCCATGGGCGAGCTGCCGGCGGACATCCAACTGAAGTTCGCCGGCGAAGATGCCGACCAGCGCGAGGCCGCGGTCTTCCTGGCCACCGCCTTCGGCGTGGCGATCTTCCTCATGGCGCTGATTCTGGTGACCCAGTTCAACAGCCTCTACCAGACCCTGCTGGTGCTCTCCGCGATTGTGCTGTCCACCGCCGGGGTGCTCATGGGCCTGCTGGTCAACGGCCAGTCGTTCGGCATCGTCATGGTCGGCATGGGCCTGATCGCCCTGGCCGGCATCGTGGTCAACAACAACATCATCCTCATCGACACCTACAACCAGCTGCGCCGCCAGGGCCTGGAGCCGCGTGAGGCGGCCCTGGAAACCGGCAGCCTGCGCCTGCGCCCGGTACTGCTGACCGCGGTGACCACGGTACTCGGCCTGGTGCCCATGGTGCTCAGCATCAACGTCGACCTGCTGAGCCCGAGCCTGGGCGTGGGCGCACCCTCGACCCAGTGGTGGACCCAACTGTCCAGCGCCATCGCCGGCGGCCTGAGCTTCGCCACCCTGCTGACCCTGCTGCTGACGCCCTGCCTGTTGGTACTGGGTTCGCGTTTCGAGCGCCGCCCGCCGCCACTGGAAACCTACGACGACGACCTGTTCGACCTGCCGGAACACTTGCTCGCACCGCTGCCGGGCAATGTCCGCCAGAACAGCCACTAGCAGGCCGTTGAAAAATGTAGGCGACGCATCGGCAACGCAGGTAGTTTTTCAACGGCCTGCTAAAAGACGATGCCCGAGTTATGGGTTGAGCCCGACTGCCGTCTGCAGGAGCGGTTTCAACCCCTTCACAGGCGCTCAGGCGCCTACGCGGCTGAACCCACAGCCGGCACTCGTCCCAGCGATTTGAGCCAGCCCCGCGGCGTTCTAGCGATCGATCACGGGCTCGGCGGCGCAAGTCGCCGGGATATGCGGGGATTGTTGAAATTTATGCGCCTTGGCGAATACCCCTAGCGTCTCATTCATCAGGCAGCGACTAAGCTGTGGTGAAGGGTGACTCGAGGTCAGACCGAACGACTATGGGCGTATTATGGAACTCCGACGCGCCAGAGAAGGCGCTACCGGCGAGCAAGCAGCCGGCGTTCTACCTGCAGCCGGTCAAGCGCACCGGCAAGCTGCGCAGCGCCTTCTGGCTGATGCTGCTACTGGGAGGGCTGGCGGCGCTGCTGTTCATTTTCGAGCTGCGCACCGCGCACTTCCAGGCCTACTACCTCAGCCGCTACAGCAATAGCCTGAGCTACCACGTGCAACCCGGCCCCAGCCCGGCAATCGTCTACCCGCAGGACGGCCCCTTCGACAAACGCCTGGGTTACAGCTACCTGCCGCTGATGCTGGAACGCCTGCAGCAGCGCAACTTCCAGATTGCCCAGCAAGCCCAATTCTCCCCGGCATTGCTCGACTACACGCAGCGCGGCTTCTTTGCCCCCTACCCGGAAAAAATCCAGACCGGCCTGAGCATCAGCGACTGCCGCGGCACGCCCTTCTACCAGTTCCGCTACCCGCAACAGCACTACCCGAGCTTCAGCGCTATCCCGCCGCTGGTGGTCGCCAGCCTGCTGTTCATCGAGAACCGCCATCTGCTCGACCCCGAGCCGGCCCAGGCCAACCCGGCGGTGGACTGGCCGCGCTTCGCCAAGGCCGCCTGGTCGCAGCTCGGCAAGGTGTTGGATGTGCAGGATCAATCCGCCGGCGGCAGCACCCTGGCCACGCAGTTGGAAAAATACCGCCACTCCCCGGACGGCCTGACCCAGTCGGCCAAGGAAAAACTGCGGCAGATGGTTTCCGCCAGCGTGCGCGCCTATCAAGGTGGCCCGCAAACCCAGGCGGCGCGAGAAAACATCGTGCGCGACTACCTCAACAGCGTGCCGCTCTCCGCCGCGCTCGGGCATGGCGAGGTGCATGGCCTGGCCGATGGCTTGCGCATCTGGTTCGGCGCCGACTTCGCCAAGGTCAACCGCCTGCTCGACCCCGAACGCTCGCCCGAGGCGAGCAATGCCGAACGCGGTCTGGCCCTGCGCCAGGTACTGGCGATGATGATCGCCCAGCGGCGACCCTCTTATTACCTGGCCCAGGGTCGACAGGCGATGAGCGAATTGGTCGACAGCCATATCCGCCTGCTGGCGGGCGGCGGCCTGATCGATCCGGCGTTACGCGATGCAGCCCTGGCCCAGCAGTTGCGCTACCGCGACTGGGTGCTGGAACCGAACCTGCAAACGGTGGACGGCAACAAAGGCCTCAGCGTGGCCCGCACGCGCCTCTCCGGCTTGCTCAACATGCCGCTGTATGACCTCGACCGGCTGGATCTGAGCGCCAGCACCACCCTCAACAACGAGCTGCAACAAGCGGTCAGCCACTACCTGGAGCAGCTCGCCGAGCCCGCCTTTGCCGAGCGGATAGGCCTGTTCGGCGAACGCTTGCTGTCGGCCGAGAAGACCGACGAGGTGCGCTACAGCTTCACCCTGTTCGAACGCACGGCCAATGGCAGCCGGGTGCGGGTGCAGACCGACAATACCGACCAACCCTTCGACATCAACGAAGGCAGCAAACTGGAGCTCGGCTCCACCGCCAAGCTGCGCGTGCTGGCCACCTACCTGGAAATCATCGCCGAGTTGCACCAGCGCTATGCCGGGCAGAGCACGGAGGAACTGCGCACAGTCGAGGTCGCGGAACTGGACTTTATCACCCGCTGGGCGCTCGATTACCTGCGCCGCGACCCCGCCGCCACCTTGCCGGCCATGCTCGAGGCCGCGCTGGAGCGCAAGTACTCGGCCAGCCCGGGCGAGCGCTTCTTCACCGGCGGCGGCCTGCACAGCTTCGCCAACTTCCGCCGCGAAGACAACGGCCGTAACCCGACCCTGCGCGAGGCCCTGCGCGAGTCGATCAACCTGCCATTCATCCGCCTGATGCGCGATCTGGTGCGCTACAGCACCTACCAGGCGCCCGGCAACAGCGCCGAATTGCTCAAAGACGACAAAGACCCGCGGCGCCAGGCCTACCTCAACCGCTTCGCCGACCGCGAAGGCAAGACCTTCCTCCTGCGCTTCTGGCGCAAATACCAGGGCCAGCCCGCGCAGCAACGCCTCGAGACCTTCCTCGGCGGCCTGCGCCACACCTCGGTACGCCTCGCCGCCGTACACCGTTACCTGATGCCGGAAGTCGACGAAACGACCTTCGCCGCCTTCCTGCGCGCCCACGTGCCCAACGAGAAACTCAGCGACAAACGCATCCGCGAGCTGTATCTGAACTACGGCCCTGGCGCCTACAGCCTGCCCGATCAGGGCTATATCGCCCGCGTCCACCCGCTGGAGCTATGGCTGCTCGGCTACCTGCTGGAAAAACCCGAGGCCAGCTTCAGCGACGCCGTGCTCGCCAGCCGCGACCAGCGCCAGGAAGTCTACGGCTGGCTGTTCCGCAGCCGCCACAAGAGTGCCCGCGACAGCCGCCTGCGCATCATGCTGGAGGTCGAAGCCTTCCTCGACATCCACCGCCGCTGGCAGAAACACGGCTACCCCTTCGAGTACCTGGTGCCGTCGCTGGCCACCGCCATCGGCAGTTCCGGCGACCGCCCGGCGGCGCTGGCCGAACTGATGGGCATCATCCAGAACGACGGCATCCGCCAACCGACCCTGCGCATCGACAGCCTGCACTTCGCCGCCGCTACACCCTATGAAACCCAGGTCACGCACAATGCCCTGGGTGCCAAGCGAGTGATGCCGTCGGAAGTCGCCGCGGCCTTGCACGGCGCGCTCTCGCAAGTGGTCGAAGGCGGCACCGCACGGCGCCTGCAAGGCAGCTTCAGCCTACCCGATGGGCGCCTGCTGACCCTCGGCGGCAAGACCGGCACCGGCGACAACCGGGTCGAAACCGTTGGCCGCGGCGGCCGCGTGCTCAGTTCACGGGCGATGAACCGCACCGCCACCTTCGTGTTCTTCATCGGCTCGCGCCATTACGGCACCCTCACCGCCTTCGTCCCCGGCCGCGCCGCGGAGAAATTCACCTTCACCTCGGCGCTGCCGGTGCAGGTGCTCAAAGGCATGGCACCGATCCTCGCGCCCTACCTGGAGCCGGGCACCGCGACCCAGTGCCGGCCGCCACTGGCGCCGGTGCAGGCCAGTTGGAAGTAGGCAGTAGGCAGTAGGCAGTAGGCATCAGGCGTGGAGACCACGGCGCCAGTCGAGACCCCAGGGTGGTTCTCGGCGCCCGAATAGCCCAGGCGCAATCCGGGACGCGCTGGTCAGCCCTTCTTCTGCAGCCGGATATACAGCGCCTCGACCTTCTCCCGCGCCCAGGGGGTTTTGCGCAGGAAGGTCAGGCTGGACTTGATGCTCGGATCGCTCTTGAAACAGCGGATATCGATGCGCTGGGCCAGGCCATCCCAGGCCAGTTTCGCCACCAGGTCGTTGAGAATGGCTGCCAGGGTGACGCCATGCAGCGGGTCTTTCGGCGATTGAGTCATGCGCAACCTTGTGTCGACAGCGTGGCGAGGCGCACCGGCTGACAGACTTGTGGCACGCGTAGCGGGATATTCTGACCCGACTCAGCAGCCAGCTCCAGCGCAAAAGCAGCGTCCCTGGCTCGGCGACCCCGGCCAGCCTCAACGAGGGTCGATGATGAACGGCAGCTCGAGGTTGCGTTCCGGGTCGAACTGGCGGCGGGCGGTATGGTTCAGGTGACGGCCGTAGACATGGAACGACAGGCTGGCGGCGTTTCATTGATCACGCTGTGGATGCTGCCGCTGGCAGCCTGTCGGATTTGACGCTGCTCTACTACGGAAAAATCGAATTTGGTAAAATTTTCCACTTTTTCTCGTCAAATAGCTGGCTATTGTCCTCAAAAAACCGAAAAACCGCCTCAAGCCGGACTTTTCCTCGCTACGAACGGTCAAGTCCGACAGGCTGCTTTTCACAGCAAGATTTATAAGTCCCACAAACAAACAGCCCGCCATCAAGGCGGGCTGTTTGTTCTCGCTTTAACCTACTGCCAGTTTGCTGCGATGACCGCATTGAGCTGATCACGCTGCGCCTGACTCAGGTTGATTTCCCCACCAGCTGGCGCGCCAAAGGCCGCCATGGCGCTGACAAGGTTATCGACCTGATTGGCATACAAGGTCGAACCACCCGCCTGAATTGCATCCAGACGCTGGGCCGAGTTTGCATACCAATCTTGCACGGTCACGCGGTCTTCCGAGCCTCGAACATCAATCACCAGGCTGTCGCCTTGGCGCAACAACCAGAGGTTGTCACGGGTGATACCTTCGATGCTCAGGATATCGTTGTCAGCCGGAGTATTGGACAGGTTGTTGATCGTGTCCTGACCATCACCTGCGGCGAAGTAGTAGGTATCACTACCGTCGCCACCAAGCAGGTAGTCATTACCCTTGCCGCCACGCAGCTTGTCGTTACCCGCGCCACCGTCAATCAGGTCAGCATCGGACGAACCAATGATGTTCTGATCGCCGGCCTGACCCGCCAGAATGGTTCCAAAGGAACGCTCATCTGGCACACCCTGGTAGTTCGGCGAACCTGCGACGTCCGGATTTGTAAGGCCGAACGCACCAAACAACTGGGAAGCTGTCAGTTGGCCACCGGAGGCAAAGCTGATCACATCAACGACATGGTCACCGCCCAAGAACCAGTTCTTCAGGGTGACCTGATCGCTGCCACCACTAACTTTGAGCACCAGATCGTTTCCGCTCTTCATCAAGCCACTGGAGACTTGATTGAAGGCGATGCCGTCAAAGCGCAGCGTGTCGAAACCGCCACCAATGTTATCAATGACATCCTGACCGCCACCTGCAGCGAACACATAGGTGTCATCGCCACGGCCACCAACTAGGGTGTCGTTACCGGCACCACCGTTGAGTGTGTCATTGCCGTTGCCGCCCTCAAGGCGATCATTACCCGCTGCACCAGAAAGCTGGTCATTGCCGTTGAAGCCTTGCAGCAAGTCACGCTGAGCAGTGCCGTTCAGTGCAACATCGTTTCCACTGGTGCCCTGTACAACATTGTCGAAAGCTGCAGCAGGTGCTGTTGGTACAGGCAGTCCAAATGCCCCAAAGATCTGCGATGCAGTCAACTGCCCGCCCGTTTCGAAGCTGATGGTTTCAACCAGGTTGTCGCCACCCAGGAAGAAGTCTTTCAGGGTCACTTGGTTGGCCGTACTGCCATTCACCTTGAGGACGAGGTCGTTACCCGACTTGCCCAAGCCAGAAGCCACCTGGTTAAAGGTAATGCCATTGGCGAAGCGCAGAGTGTCGATGCCGCCCAGTTCTTCAAGCACATCCTGGCCGGCTGTGTAGACATAGGTGTCATCACCAACGCCACCCAGCAACCGATCATTACCTGCGGCGCCATTAAGGGTGTCCTTACCAGAGCCACCAATCAGCACATCATTGGCTGCGATTCCGGTGAGAACATCATCGCCGCCAACACCTGCAACGGGAGGCTGGTCACCACCACCAGGGTTAGTACCGCCGTCACCCGGCTCTCCACCATCACCGGGATTGCCACCATCGCCCGGCTCACCAGTGCCGCCATCAGGCAGCGCGGTCAACAGACCGGCAATTTGTGCAGTGGTGATGTAGCTACCACCATCAGGCTGAACATAATCAATGGCGAAATCACCGCCCAGGAAGTGATCGGTTACTTTTACCTGCTGCTCAAGATCTCCATCCACCAGAATCAGCAGATCATTGCCCTCACGATGGAAGCTCAAGCGAGTGCGCGCGATACCAATGAAGAAAGCACCGTCGAAACCACCACCGGTGTTATCGATCACATCGACACCACCGTTGGCACGGTAGTAGTACTTGTCATCACCTGCGCCGCCGGTTAGTTGGTCATCGCCATCCTCACCATCAAGCACGTCGTTACCCATGCCGCCGATCAGGATGTCATCACCCGAACCGCTCTGCGAGCCGTTGCCGCCGGACAGGTAATCATTGCCGTCACCACCTTCAATCTGGTCGTTGCCGCCCATACCAAACAGAGTGTCGTTACCCGCAAGACCACGCACTAGATCACGCTCTTGGCCGCCGGCCAGTTGCTCACCAGCAGCAGTACCTTCTACGAGGGTATCGAAGCCGCCAGGCACGTTGCCAGCTGCAACGATCTGGGCGATACGTGTGGCGTTGATAAGGAAACCGCCATCGGGCTGAACATAGCTGACGGCCTTGTCGCCACCCAGGAAGTGGCCCAGTACGCGTACAGATTGCTCTGCATCGCCGTCCACCAGGATCAGCAGGTCATCACCATCGCGAGTGAAGGTCAGACGCTCTTCATCGATACCACCGCTAAAGAACACGCCATCATTGCCGCCACCAGTGTTGTCGATGGTATCGGTGCCATCGCCCAACTTGTAGACGTACTTGTCGTCGCCAGTGCCACCGAATAGCTGGTCATTGCCAACACCGCCCATCAACTGGTCGTTTCCAGCACCACCATAGACAGTGTCGTCACCTACCTCACCGTCCAGATAATCGTTACCACCCTCGCCGTGGATCACGTCATCACCGGCGCGGCCCCAGGCCTTATCGTCGCCCGCGCCAAGGCGGATGGTGTCGTTGAGATCGCGGTAACCGATAAAGCTGTCCACACCGCTTGTGCCGTGCCAGGTCACTTGCCCTTCAACTTCCGCCTGGCTCAGCTCACTGCCATCGGCGAACACGAAGTGCTCCAGTTTGAAGTGATCGTTGGGCTCCTTGAACCAGTTCTGCACCGTGATCGAGTCAGTGCCGTTGGCGTGCTCGATAACCATGTCCAGACCACGACGGTGGAAGCTCAGATCGCCTGCAGCGATGCCTTCACCAAAGCTCAAAGTATCTGAGGTCGGCTCAACGTTGCTGTAGGCCTCATTGGCTCGACGCTCGATCAGCAGGTCATTGCCATCGCCCAAGTTGAAGATGTATGTGTCTTCACCGAACGAACCGTAGATGGTGTCGTTACCAGTACCACCCTCGATGGTATTAGTGCCCTGATTCCAGGCATTGCTGTATGCCTCGATCAGGTCATCGCCAGCACCGCCTTGCAGAGTGTCGAAACCCTGGCCTTTCAGGGTGTCGTTACCCTCGCCTCCCATCAGCAGGCCACTGCCCTCCAGGTAGTCATTCCCGGAGCCGCCATCGAGCACACCATCGCCGTAAAGCTGGTCATCACCGGCATCACCATAGAGATGATCGTTGCCCCCGCCCCCGTTTAGAGTGTCGTTACCTTCCCCACCGTGAAGATGGTCATCACCCCATTCACCGTTGAGCAGGTCATCGCCGGCATCACCGTGCAGCGTATCGTCGCCATCGCCTCCGTTGAGGGTGTCATTGCCCTCGCCAGCGTGGATCTCATCGCTGCCTTCCTGACCATGAACGATGTCGTCACCCGCACCCGCATGAATAAGGTCATCATCGGGGTGGCCGAAAATTTCATCGGCAGAATCGGTACCAGCCAAGGCCATTTGCTTGATCTGATCAATATCCCAAGACGTACCATCGGCGAAGAGTATTGCCTCAATTGGTGTCTTGCCGTGTGCGCCCGCCTGATAGGAGAACTGATCCTTGATACGAATCTCGTCACCCGTCGCAATGCGGCGGATGTGCAGATCAAAGCTGTCGCGACGCAACACCACATCGGCTGGGTTGGCATCGATAAAGCGCAGAGTATCGCTGCCTGAACTATCGACAACCTCGTCTAAACCCGAGCCACTGCCAAACAGATAGGTATCGTCGCCCGCGCCACCTTCTAAGCGGTCATTGCCACTTCCCCCTGTGAGGCTGTCATTGCCTGCGCTGCTTTGCAGGTGATCATCGCCCGCACCGGCATCAATTACATCGTCGTCGACAAAACCGTAGATCTCATCGGCTTCGTCAGTACCCGCCATGGCCATTCGCTGGATAGCAGCGAAGTCCCATACCTGCCCGCCGTCGAACTCGAAGCGCTCGATAGGCGAAATACCAGCACTGCCCAGCACATCTTGGTATTGGCCACTGATGATCAACTGGTCACCGGTCACGCGGTGTTTGATAAGCAGGTCGCTGCCGGCGCGCCGCAGTAATAGGTCACTGGCCTGAACATCTCGGAACGCCAACACATCGACGCCGGAGGCATCGTAAATATGATCTTGCCCCCAGCCGACGGTTACGGTGTAGGTGTCATTGCCGGCACCGCCACGCAGTTGGTCAGCACCTGCTCCGCCATCGAGAATATCGTCGCCGGCTTCGCCATTGAGCTGATCATTGCCGAAGCCACCTTCGATATGATCATTACCCGCACCAGCGAACACGATGTCATCGCCACCAAGCGCCTTGATTACATCATCACTGGAATAGGCCCAGATCAGGTCATTGAGTTCGGTACCGTCCAACGTCAGCAACTGCAATTGCTCGGGCGTGATGACTTGTACGCCGTTGCCATGGCCCAACCGCAGCCCCGACAAGGGCAGCTCTAGACGGAAAAACGCACTAAGCGTCAGCCGATCTTCGGGGCTGTCGAGGAAGGTGATCTGCAGGCTGCTGCCGTCACGTCGAAACACCAGTTTCTCCAGCGACAGATCCGCCACATAGATGGTGACGACACCCTCGTAAGAATCGCGAATAACATCGCGGCCATCACCTTTGGCGAACAGATAACTGTTGGTGCCAGTGCCGCCATCGAGCTGATCATCACCCTTGCCACCAGTCAGGAAGTCGTCGCCGACTCCGCCGGATAGGCTGTCATTGCCGTCACCGCCACGCAACGTATCGCGCCCGGATTCCCCTATCAGGTTGTCATTACCTTCACCACCGAGCAGGGTATCGTCGCCAATGCCGCCATACAGCTGATCAATACCGGCGCCACCCTCTAGATGATCATCGCCTTCGCCACCGCGCAGCACGTCATCGCCGGCATCGCCAAACAGTTGGTCATTACCAAGACCACCATTGAGCACATCGTTGCCTTCACCACCAGACAGTTGGTCGTTACCGGCATTGCCGTTCAAGGTATCGTTGCCCCCCAAACCGGCAAGCTGATCGTCACCGGCATAGCCTTGGAGCACATCATCGCCGGAAGTGGCGACGGTCACCGCATGCTTGACCATCGCGATGTTCCAAACGGAGCCATCGTGGAAACTGATTTCCTCGATCGCATGCCCTCCCGCCGCCTCGCCCTGGAAATAAGCTACGACGCGAATGCTGTCGCTGGGCGAGGTGCGAATCAGTAGATCATCACCGTTACGCTTGAGGCTGACCGCACTCTTATCAATGCTTGCATCGAACTGGATACGGTCGACCTTACCGGTTGTCTCCGCGTAGTTGTTGATCACATCGTTGCCATGACCGGCACTGAATAGGTAGGTGTCGCTGCCGCGACCGCCAACCAAGGTGTCGTTGCCCGTCCCGCCATCGAGACGATCATCGCCGTCATCGCCCAGCAACTCGTCGTTGCCCGCATTGCCTTTTAGTTGATCATTACCTTTCAAGCCGATGATCTTATCGTTGCCGGCCAAACCATCAATACTGTCACCAGCCGGAGTACCAATGATCAAGTCGTCGCCAACGGTGATCGAGGATGCCGTAAGCGCGCTGAGTATCTGCTGCTGATCGAGCGAGCTGCCATCGGCGAACTTAATCTTTTCGATGGCCCCATAGGTCACTGTGCCATCGAAATCGAAGAAGTTATCGATCCGAATCGATCCGGCATCGCTGCCATCGATATTCTTGACCTTGATCCACACTGTGGTGAGGTCGCGCGCGAAAGCTAGGTCAGCAACAGCAATCCCCTCGCCGAATATCACCTGGTCAAAGCCACCCTGATCGAGAATGGTGTCAGCGCCGTGTCCTCTGGTGAAGTGGTAAGAGTCACCGCCTAGCTGGCCATAGAGCCGATCAGCGCCACCCAAACCATAGAAAATGGTACCGCTGTCAACACCATGGAGCTGATCATTGAGCACCGTTCCGATTCGGCTGGAAAAGTCGAAAAAGGGTGCTAAATCCGCGTTTGAAGCCACAATCGCCTGGAATGCTGCCCCCTTTTCCGCACGATAGCTCGGCGAGTACGCGCCCAGATCATTGAGCACAGCGATGATACCGGACAACCTATCCTGCTCCCCCGCAGTATTAAGCGCAGTGAGCTTGCTTTCCAACTGATTCCAATCGACCACGATGCTTCGGGCATCCGAACCGAAATGTGAGCGGATAATGTCCAACTCATCGGCATAGGTGGTTTGCGCCAGAATCTGCGCCTCGGTAAAACGCTTGAATTCTAGGTATTCGGCGATAAGAATCGGCGCGGCGCGACCGTGCGGATTGGGATCGCGCTCCCCCCAGCACCAAGTGCCCTCGTATGGTCTGCCGACAAGCTTCTCCAACGTCACCAACTGGCGGGCATCCATCACATGTCCATAGACCTTTTTGGGGTCACGACTATAGGGATCGATATCCGCGGCCCCGGCCCACCGATAAATCAAATCATCGAGTACATTGCTGCGCACAGCTGCATCGGTTGTGTCCATGAACTGCTGAACCAGCGCTTTTAGCCCTGCATCCAACACCATAGCCTGTTGTAGATCATGCACCTGGCCAAAACCTTTGGCGTTAGGCATAAACACTACGTCTGGCGTGAGCTCTATGGTGCCGCTGTTTACCCGCCGCGCACCATCGACTTTGAACCACACATCAGCGGCAGTCGAGGCAGTGCCGTCTGCCAAGACGATAGTCCCTTGCTGTTTATGTGCATGACCGTTCGCGTCGACACGAGCAGAGTTGGTGTAAGCCGTCGCAATAGAACGTACGCCCGCATCTGCCAACCCCTGCAACTCACCTTGGTCACTGACACCATTTCCGTTGAGGTCGCGCCAAACCTTGAGGCTAGAGAACGAGGCATCTTGCGCATCGACTTGCCCATTACCATTGTCATCGTACTCAGCCAGCGCCTGAAAACCGTTGGCAGCCTTTTGTCCGTTATGCAGGACGGTACTGTTACCGAATAGCTCGCTGCCATCACTGACCAGGCCATCGCCATTGCGATCATGTACTAGCAAGCCATCGTCTGGACTCACCCAACCTGAGCGCTCACTCAAACCATCGCCATCGTGATCAAAGTAATTGGAACCCAATGCCAGGGTTTCGATACCGTCGCCATCGAGGTCAAGAATAATGGGGGATCTTTGGGTTTCTGCTTGATTGGTTTCCGGTGTCTCTTCTTCCTCTTCTTCCTCCGGCTCGGTTTCTAGGTTGATACCGAGATTTCCACTGGAAAAGTCATTAATGGTCAGCCCCCCGTTAATGACTAGAGTCGTGCCATTCAATAGGTAGGTATTTCCGCCACCTTTATATTCGTTCTCGGGGTCATCTTCTTTACGTTTACCACCGGAAAGAAGCTTGTTATTTAGGTAAACACCACCCTTACCATCGCCATCTAAAATAGAATCTTCAGCATCAGCAAAGTAAAAATCGCGGCCAAAACCACCATATAGCTTGTCGGCCCCTTGATCGCCTCGTAACACATCATTACCAGAGGCTCCTATCAGTGTGTCATCACCCGCCCCACCCCACATTGCGTCGGATTGCTCACCGCCAAGCAAGGTATCTTTGCCAGCATCCCCATATAAATAGCCTAGCCCATCGCCGCCAATAATTTCATCATCACCGGCTCCGCCATAAATAGTGTCAGTTCCACCACCGCCTCGCAGATTGTTATTCCCGGCATTACCTTTTATTTCGTTATCTAAATCGTTACCTGTGCCCGCTATATTATCAGACCCAGTAAGTTCTAGGTTTTCAATCTCATCAGCAAGAGTGTAGTCAATACTGGCTTTAACCAGATCCTTACCTTCACCCGCCTTTTCGATGACTTCATCATTCTGGGTGTCTACCACATAAGTGTCGTCACCAGCACCGCCTTCCATCACATCATCGCCGGCACCACCATCGATATGGTCGCTGCCACCATTGAAGTCAGCTAGATAGTTGTCGTTACCATCGCCGATCAACGTATGGGCATCACGAGTATCAGCTGTTAATGACACACCCTCTTTCAGCAATAGCCGGTCGTTACGAAAGTGAACCCGACCCAGATCAACAAGCCAAGTATTGCTCAGCACCAGGCTCTTCACCGACACACCATTAGACCGAGCAATATCGTAAAGCGTATCCCCGGAGCTAACTTCATAAATGCCCCCCTTCAGGTTGATCATATCGCCAGAGAAGAGATCAACCTTAGAAACAACAAAAGACTCGGCCTCAATATGGTCTAAATTGTTCCGTATAGTAATGTCACGCCCAGGATCTTGAACAATTGCAAATCGACGTCCATTTTCTACTAAGTAGCTGATCCAAGGCTTGTCTAAAACCTCTTTTATATACGCTTCAACATATGCAGTAACCCGATTTTCAATGCGGGCCTCATGCTTAATTCCATCCACTACAAAGAATGAACCATCTTGCCGCTGGTAATAACTAACCTGTCCCTCTGGCGTCGAGTAACTCAGTTCACCATCCGGCCCTACAATACGGAAATCTTTTTCGAAAACCACTTCATCTTCAGAGGATAGTGCATCGAATAAAAGATCATAGCCTTCATCTGATAGGTAGCCAAAGCCCGCTCCCGCAAGGCCAGCGGCGGCGGCAACGACTAAAACAGGGGCCCCTAGGCCGGCAACAATCCCAACAGCTATTCCGGCAGCAACAGTAGATACGACCGTGCCAGTCGCAATTTTGCCGAACTCCCGCAATGCAGCTGGACTTCCGTCCTGAGCAGCATTCATCAGCTTGTAACCGTTGACACCTAGAGAAGCTACCTTCATCGGGGCTAGAACATTTGCCGCCCCCTTCAAATCACCAAGATATGCCGCAAATCCGGCACTATTAAGTTTTATATAATCTCTAACTTCTGACATTTTTAGCTGACCATTATGATCAACTTTATCTAACAGAAACCCATTAAATCCCTCTACAAAAGCCACAGTAGCGTCAACCGTCGCACCTACAAGGCTCTCCGCCTCAATTTGCTCTTGCGTAGGCTCAGGCGGCAGCAAGTAAACCTTATACTCAGACATCCACTTTTCCTTGTTTGTACTTCCAATTAACAGCGCGCCTTATTGTTGCCCCAACGAACAAACCAACAAGAATTATTAACTGCGGTAACAAATAAAATACGGGGAAGTCAGAATACCTAGCCGTCCAGCACTTACCCCGCGCACATATCTCAGAGGCATCTATACTAGAAAGCACAAATACGCACACGACCATCGCGAAACAACCAAAATACATCACGTACTTCAAGTCAGGAGAAAATGCCTCGACTGGTTGACTATCTACCCAATTAAGCTCCCTCTTACTAACGGAAACACCATGCACAATGCATAATGAAGCACCAATAAACCCAAGCATGCACACAACTGAGTATTTGTGACTTACATCGACAGCTCGCGCAATTGCACCCAACTCATTCAGCCCATCAATTGTCTTTCCCATGCCGGGCACAACATACCCAATTACGCTAGAAAGACCTGACATGAACAACGTGAACTCCGCGTACAAATCCGGCGCGAAAATCTCAAAAAACAGGGTAAAAATCATATACAAAAATGGAGCAGCTGAAACAATATAAATAAGACTTGCATAAGAATTGTTAAAACTATTGCTTGCACGCATTCGCCAGTACTCTCGACATAAAATTACGACAAAAGTAAAAAAAAATACCAATGAAATAAAACTGAGCTCTTTAAAGAAAAGAGTAGCAATGAAAAACACAAAATTTGCTAATACAGGAATCATCAACCGCCCTCAAAATTTTGATATCAAACACTTTAAAATCCAACATTTACACAAGGCTTTTAATCTTAATTTACCCCCTTGAGCGGACTTTAGAAAAAATCTACGGACTTACGCTTTATAGTCTTTACTGCCACCGGCCTCGACAACAAGGTAACCATATTGGAAACAAACAATAAAAGCGGATAGATTTATTCTTCAAGCTGATATTCAGCGCTCGCTTAAGCTTTCCGCAGTGTGCTGTTGCAGTGGGCTTAAGAAGTAGTCAATCACCTTCCGCTTGTCCGTCTTCACCTCTGCCCTAACCGCCATACCAGGCGATAGCGCAATCAAATTCTCACCCACCTGAATCGTGTTCTTCTTAAGCTGTATCCGTGCGCTGTACACCAGCCCCAAGCGCTCATCTTCGATGGCATCGTTGGAAATGCTTTGCACGACGCCATCGATTACGCCGTACTTGGTGAAGCTGAATGTCTCGACCTTGATCTCGACGGTTTGCCCTGGCCTCACGAAGCCGATGTCCTTGTTCTCCAACATGGCTTCCACTTCTACTGGCTGATCACTGGGTACGATGACCATCAATGGCTGGGCTTCGGTGACTACACCGCCGTTGGTATGAATGGCCAATTGCTGCACGGTGCCATCCACCGGGGCGGTCAAGCGCATCAGGCTGTCACGCTGCTGAGCCTTTTTTAGTTCTTGGGTGAGTGCAGCGGCGCGTTGTTGAGACTCATGCTGCAGGTCGAGCATGGCGCGGCGGGTCTGGGCAATCACACTGTTTTGTTGGCTCTGCGCGGCCTTCTTAGCGGCGCCGAGTTCGCGCACCCGTGATTGTTGGATGCTCAGTTCGCGCTCTTGGTCGAGGCGAATCTGTTCCTTCTCCAGGTAGGCGTGTTTGGCGACAAATTGTCGTTCGAGCAGGCGCTTGTAATCAGCAGCCAGCTCACGGGTGATCGGCAGGCTTAGCTCAAGTGAAGCAACAGTGCTTTGGGCAGCCTGGATCTCGGCGCTGCGCTGTTCGATAGCGGCCGCGCTTTGCTCCAGAGTGCTTTGCAGTTCTAAGTACTGCCCTTGCAGCCAACGTTGCGCCGCTAATTGCTGCTCGGCACTGGCATGGGGAATCAGTTGCGCCAGGCTGGCGGGCGCTGCGTTGGTTTGAATCGCCTCAAGCAGTGCGGTGGCGCGGGCGCTGTCGACGTGGGCCGCAAGCAGGTCGCTGTTCAGACGCTCGACATCGGCACCGGTCTGACTGGTGTCCAGCTCAATCAGCAGGTCACCGACTTTGACTTGTTGCCCGTCGTACACATGAATGGCTTTGACCACCGCCACTTCACTAGGCTGAATGACTTTGCTTTTGCCGCTGGGCACGATCTTGCCACTGGCGGTGGCCACCACATCGATTTCGCCCACACAGGCCCACAGCAGGGTCAGGGCGGCAAAGGCCATGATAATCCATTGGGTATAGCGCGGCGCGGGATGCACCGGTTGTTCCTGCAAGGCCAAGGCAGCCGGCAGAAATTGCACCTCGTGGTTTAGCCGTGCCGGTGCATCCATGGCTTTGCGGTTTTGCCAGGAATGTCGCCAAGCCTGACGGTAACGGTTGAGCAAGTCGCGTTTGGCGCTCATGCTGCACCGCCCTGTTGCAGGCGATGTAGGCGTGAGTAGTGCCCCGCTTGATGGGCCAACAGTTCTGCGTGGTTGCCCTGCTCGACGATCTGCCCGCGATCCATAACCAGGATGCGGTTGGCGTCGCGTACGGCAGACAGGCGGTGCGCGATGATGATCACCGTGCGACCTTTGCAGATGGCCTGCATGTTCTGCTGGATGATGCGTTCGGACTCGTAGTCCAGGGCACTGGTGGCTTCGTCAAAGATCAGGATGCGTGGGTTGCCGATCAGTGCGCGGGCGATGGCGATGCGCTGACGTTGCCCCCCGGAAAGTGAAGCACCGTGTTCGCCGACTACGGTGTCGTAGCCTTCCGGCAGCTCGAGGATGAATTCGTGGGCGCCGGCCATTTTGGCGGCCTGCATCACGGCTTCGATGGGGGTGCCCGGGTCAACTAGGGCAATGTTCTCGCGAATGCTACGGGCAAATAGCATGTTGTCCTGCAGTACCACGCCGATCTGCCGACGCAAGGACGAAACATCGGCCAATGCTAGATCCATGCCGTCGACCAGCACGCGGCCGCGTTCGGGGGTGTAGAGGCGCTGCAGCAGTCTTGTCAGTGTGCTTTTGCCGGAACCGGAACGGCCGACTACGCCAATCACTTCGCCCGCTTGGATGGTCAGGCTGATACCGCGCAGCACTTCCGAGCCATCGGGGCGATAGCGGAACTGCACTTGGTCAAACTCAACATCGCCACGCAGGGGTGGCAGCGCGCTGCGTGAGTCCTGGGACAGTTCGGTACGGGTGTTGAGGATGTCGCCCAAGCGCTGTACGGATACGCCGGTCTGCTGGAAATTGGTCCACAGCTGCGCCAGGCGCATGATCGGCTGCGACACCCGGCCTGCAAGCATGTTGAAAGCGATCAACTGGCCCACGCTCAGGTCGCCTTCAACCACCAAGCGCGCACCCAGCCAGAGGGTGGTGACGGTCACCAGCTTGCCGATGAAACCAACACTTTCATTGGCGATGGTCGACAGGGTTTGGGTTTTGAAACTGGCGGCCACGTAGCCCGCCAGTTGGTTGTCCCACTTGCGGTTGATCTGCGGCTCCACCGCCATCGACTTGAGGGTGTCGATGCCGTTGATGGTCTCTACCAGAAACGCCTGATTCTCCGCACCACGGGTAAAGCTTTCGTTCAGACGAGCGCGTAACACCGGCGTGATCAGCAGAGAGACGATGAAGTACAACGGCAGCGACAAAATCACCACCAAGGTCAGCCAACCGCTGTACATAAACATCACGGCAATAAACACCACGGAGAACAGCACATCCAGAATCAGGGTGATGCTGTTGCCGGTGAGGAAGCTGCGGATGTTCTCCAATTCGCGCACGCGCGCGACCGAATCGCCGACCCGCCTTGCCTGGAAATAAGCCAACGGCAGGGTCACCAGATGGCGGAACAAACGGGAGCCCAGTTCCACATCTATGCGGCTGGCGGTATGGGCAAAGACATAACTGCGCAAACCACTGAGCAGCGTCTCGAAGATCATGATGCCGAGCAGGCCGATGGCGATCACGTCCAAGGTGGTCAGGCCACGGTGCACCAGCACCTTGTCCATCACCACCTGGAAAAATAGCGGCGTGAGCAATGCGAAAATATTCAGAACGAACGACACCAACAGCACTTCACCCAGCAGCTTGCGGTACTTAACAATGGCCGGGATAAACCAGCTGAAATCGAAACGCGCGAGGTCACCGGTCAGTGAGGACTCTGAACGGATCAGGATCAGCTCGCCTGTCCAGCGCGCTTCCAACTCGTCGAAACTCAGTACTTCAGGCCGCTGTGCCTGCGGGTCATGGATCAGTGCTTTGCCCTCATCCAGGCGGGCGATGATAAAGAAGCGACCATCGCTGTCAGCGGCTATAGCCGGCAGGGGCGTATGACTCAGGCGGGAAAGAGAACTGCGTGCAGACTTGGCCTTCAAACCAAGCTTCTTGGCCGCCAACAGCATTTCGGCACGGCCAAACAGACGGCCGTCTTCGGCGTACTCGTGGGTAAGTTGTTCGGGGGAGGCGGCAACGTTATGGAAACGTGCAAGCATGACCAAGCAGGCAAGGCCGCTATCCACGGCGGGAGTAGCACCCATTCCCGGGTGTTCATCTGTCATTAGCAATCCTTGGCACAGAAACCGTTAGATAAACGGTCGTTTGAACAGCGAAACTAGTTCATCGAATAATGAGTGGCAAGCAACGAAAGCACCGAGATAGAAGCTCTCGCATCATTTGTGAGAATGTTCTCATTTGCCCCCGAAGTAGAGATCATCCCGCTCCCGTACCAAACGATAAATTGGGGATTTTTCGCAATAGGGTTAACCCGCGCCCGCCCCCAGGCTACAAACAATGGAGTCGTTTAGCGCCCCTTCTTCTGCAGCCGGATATACAGCGCCTCGACCTTCTCCCGCGCCCAGGGAGTTTTGCGCAGGAAGGTCAGGCTGGACTTGATGCTCGGATCGCTCTTGAAACAGCGGATATCGATGCGCTGGGCCAGGCCATCCCAGCCCAGTTTCGCCACCAGGTCGTTGAGAATGGCTGCCAGGGTGACGCCATGCAGCGGGTCTTTCGGCGATTGAGTCATGCGCAACCTTGTATTGACAGCGTGGCGAGGCGCACCGGCTGACAGACTTGTGGCACGCGTAGGGGGATATTCTGACCCGACTCAGCAGCCAGCTCCAGCGCAAAAGCAGCGTCCCTGGCTCGGCGACCCCGGCCAGCCTCAACGAGGGTCGATGATGAACGGCAGCTCGAGGTTGCGTTCCGGGTCGAACTGGCGGCGGGCGGTATGGTTCAGGTGACGGCCGTAGACATGGAACGACAGGCTGGTGTGCGGCGTTTGATTGATCACGCTGTGGATGCTGCCGCTGGGCATCGCCAGCACCTGCCCGGGTGCAATGCACTGCTCGCCAATGGGCTGCAGTTCGGCATAACCGGGGCGCGTGGCAGCGTCCAGGCGTTGCCAGAATGTATTGCGCTCACAGCCCTCGACGCCCACCACCACCGCCCAGGTGTCGTGGTCATGGGGCGGCACGCCGCGTCCGGGCAGCCAGCTGTCGACCACCACGAACAGCGACTGATCGGCCTCGACGTGCAGCAGGCTGGTACCAAAACCCAGGGCCGGGTCGGCGCTGTACATGTCCGCGCGCAACCAACCGCGCTCGGCGACGACCCGTTGGGCCAGCGGGGCGACTTGCGCCAGCAGGCTGGCTTCATCGGCGGCGCTCGCGACGATGCGCCGCAGATCGCCGATAAAGCGCTCCAGGTTGTAACTATCGATGCCCATCCACATTGCTCCAGCCCAGACACAATCTGGGCAACCGTTATAAAAAAGGCCCGCCTCCGAGAAAGAGGCAGGCCCTTGTTCACACCCCTAGCGCGGCTCAGCTGGCCAAGGTGCGCGGGTCATCAGCGCTGGTTAGTTGCAGGCTGGCCACAGGTTCGGCCAGCAGAGCGCGATGCAGGGCCATGGCCATCAGCACCAGGATCACCGCGATCGGCAAGGCGGCGCAGATAGTCGCGGTCTGTACGCTCTTGAGCCCGCCCGACCACAGCAGGGCCGCGGCGATGGCACCCACCATCAGGCCCCAGGCCACGCGACTCCAGGCCGGCGGATGGATATTGCCGCGGGCCGCCAGGGTGCTCACCACCAGGGTTCCGGAGTCGGCCGAGGTGACGAAGTAGGTCACGATCAGCAGCGAAGCCAGCGCCCCGAGCAGCGTGCCAAGGCTGGCACCGGCGCTCTGCTCGATCTTGTCGAACAGGGTGAACAGCGAGTCGGTGGCATCGGCCTTGGTCGCCACTAGAATGGCACCCCCCTCGAACTTGGCCTCGTCGCCAGTCAGGCCTTGGCTCTGCACCTGCTCCTGATGGGCGACACGGTCGGCCTTCTCGTAAAACAGCGCGGCGCCGCCAAAGGTACCGATCCAGACGAAGCTGAACAGCACCGGAATAATCAGCGAACCCATCACCAACTGGCGAATGCTGCGGCCACGGGAAATCCGCGCGATGAAGGTGCCGACGAAGGGCGCCCAGGTCAGCCACCAGGCCCAATAGAAGGCGGTCCACCAGTTCTGCCAGCCGGCATCGTTCTGGGTGTCGCTCCACAGGCTCATGCCGATCACGCTCTGGGCGTAACCGGAGGTGCCTTCGAGAATGATGTTGAGGATGTAGCGGGTCGGCCCGAACGCCATCACCGCGGCCAGGATGACCAGCGACAACAGCATGTTCCACAGCGACAGCAGTTTGATGCCGCGGTCGACGCCGGACACCACCGACATGATCGCAATCAGGGAAATCGCCAGAATCAGGCCCATTTTCAGGCCGATGCCCAGTTCGAAGCCGCTCAGGGTCTTGATCCCGGTCGCCAGTTGCTCGACGCCGAGGCCGAAGGAGGTGGCGATGCCGAACGCGGTGACCACCACGATCAGGATGTCGAACAGGCTACCCAGCCAGCCGTTCATCCGCGCCTCGCCGAACAGCGGGGTCAGGGTCGAGCGGATCGACAGTGGCTTGCCCTTGCGGAAGGAGAAGTAGGCCAGGCACAGCGCCGGCAGCAGGTACAGCGCCCAGGCGTGCATGCCCCAATGGAAGAAGGTCACGCGCATCGCCGACTCGGCCGACTCGGCACTCAGGGTGGTGACGCTGAAGGGGTTGCCGGCGTAGTGCCACATGGGTTCGGCCACCGACCAGAACAACAGGCCAATGCCCATGCCGGCACTGAACAACATGGACAACCAGGAAATCGTGCTGAACTCGGGTTTTTCGCCGTCCTTGCCGAGGGTGACATTGCCGTAACGGCTGGTCATCAGATACAACAGGTAAACCAGCACAGCCGAGGCCATGGCCAAATAGAACCACTTGAAATTCTGCAGGATAGTCGTGGACAGTTCGCCGAATAGTGCCCCGGCTTGCTCACCCATAACGGCGCAAAAGCCGACGAAGGCCGCAATTATCAGGATCGAGATCAAGGTTATCCCGGCATCGACGCCGCGAAAAACCCCGCTGGAATTACTCATAGCATGTGCTCCATTGTTATTGTCTGTATGCCGCTGTGCACGCTGGGCTCAGGGCGAGCTGATGAATCTGTCCGGTTGCCTCCAGGCTGTTTAGCAGCCCCGATAATTCGCTAAAAAACAACTTCCGACACATGATTTTTATACGAGCAATTAATGCGTTTTAATCATTAATCGGCGCGTAACATCGCTGGTCTTCCGCCCCCTGAACAGCATTCGAGCTTGCACACGGAAACCACCCTGAGCGGGGCAACATCACTATTCATAAGTTTGCCAAGGGCATCCGCACGCCACGCCGAAACATAGCGCGCGGATCATTATTGCGCGGCTGACTATAGAGTCATGGGGCAACCCAAAAGTATTCTATCCACGTCCTCCGCCGATCCATTCGCGCCAAATCCGGCAGTTCGGCGGACGATAGGTTAGCCGCGCGGCTCCTGGCTCAGCGCCTTGAGAAAGCCGATCATCAGCAGCAGCATCAACACCATGAACGGCAGGCCCATGGCCACGGCCCCGGCCTGAATGCCTTTGAGCGCCGTATCGCCGCCGATCACGAACAGCGTGATGGTCACCAGGGCAATCATCACCAGCCAGAGCACGCGCTGCACCGGCGAGGTACCCGGGTCGCCACCCGCCGCCAGGTTGTCGACCACCAGGGCGCCGGAGTCCATGGAGGTGACCATGAAGATGACCAGCAGGACCACCACCAGCAGCGAGCTGACGGCCGCCAGCGGCAGCACTTCGAGGAACTGGAAGATCGCCATGTTGACGTCCGTCAGGCCGGCGGCCAGCGCGCCCGTGCCGTCGATCACCTGGGCAATCGCACCGCCGCCGAAGGCGCTGAACCAGAAGATCGCCACCATGGTCGGCACCACCATCACCACGCCGACCATCTGCCGCAGCGTGCGGCCCCGGGAGACGCGGGCGACGAACACCCCGACCAACGGCCCCCAGGTGCACCACCAGGCCCAATAGAACACCGTCCAGCCCTGGAACCAGTCCTGATCCGGACGATCGACCCAGTTGGCCAGCGGCAGGAAGAACTCGGCAAAGTCGGCAGTGGTGTCCAGCACGCCGGAGAAGAAGCTCAGCACGCCAATCCCCGCGACCACCAGCAGGAACAGGCCCAGCGCCAGCAGCATGTTGATATTGCTCAGTAGCTTGACCCCGGCATCCATGCCGCGCCACAGCGAGAATCCGGCCACGCCGGTCACCACCAGGATGAACAGCAGCTGCAGGCCGAAGGAGTTGGGGATGCCCAGCACATGCGAGATCCCGGCGGTCGCCTGCATGGCGCCGAGGCCCAGGGAGGTGGCCAGGCCGAACACCGTCAGCACCACAGTAAAGGTATCCACCAGTTGCCCGGGCAGCCCCTTGTGGGCCTTGCCGATCAGCGGCTGCAGGCCGGAACTGAGGGAAAACGGCAGGCCCTTGTTGTAGGCGAAGAAACCCACCACCAGCGCGCTGGTCAGGTAGATCGCCCAGGGGTGGAAGCCCCAGTGGAAGATGGTCGAGCCCATGGCCGCGTGCAGGGCTTCGGGGGTCTGCTTGGGCACGTTGAGCGGGGTCTTCCACCACTCGGTGTACTGCGCCACCGGCTCCGCCACGCCCCAATACAGCAGGCCGACGCCCATTCCGGCGGCGAACAGCATGGAAAACCAGGACAGGGTGCTGAATTCAGGCTGGGCGTCCTGACCGCCCAGGCGGATCCTGCCGAACGGCGACAGCGCCAGGCCGGCGCAGAACAGCACGGCCAGATTGCCCATGATCATGATGAACCAGTCGCAGTTCTTCAGGATCCAGCCCTTGACCCCTTCCAGGGTCTGACCGAAGGCTGCGGGGTCATTCAGGGCCAGCAACACCAGGGCCAGCACAATGGAGAATGAAGCAGGAAAAATAACCCGATGGAAGTTCAAACCCATTATCTGGGTATTGAAATTCCGGGGCACTGAAGCATCGGCGGCAATGTCTTTCACGCAAGTATCCTCACTCTATTATTTTTGTAGTCAGGCCAATCGCGGCTAGCACTTTAATGACGTAAACCGCCGGCCAGCCGAATTGAACAGATGAGTGATGGTCGGGGAGCCAAGCGCTCGCCACAAATCATTTTATGTGCGCCATTAATGACTTTTGATCATCCATACGAGCAACTAACCACAGCATTAACGGCAGGCGCTGGCGCAGCTCGGAGCTGCCGCCAGTAACGCCGGTCAATCAGCCGCCCGAACGGGCGTTCCCGCTATGGTTTATCGGCGCATAGGCCCGACTCGGGACGCGTACCTGGCACGCCCCTTCATAACCAGTCGTCCTGCCAGGGGTATTGCGACAACGGCTGGCAGCCATCGCGGGTGATCAGCACCTGTTGTTCGAGCTTGATGCCCTCCTTGCCGCCGCGCTCGCCGATGTAACTCTCGACGCAGAGCACCATGTTTTCCTCGATGATCCCGTCGTAGCCGCTGCTGTCCCAGTCCGCGCCCTTGTGCGCCAGGGCCGGGTACTCGTCGGCCAGGCCGACGCCGTGCACCACGCAGCAATAGCGGTTGTGCTGGAAAGGCTGGGGAATGTCCCAGGCGCGCTGGACGAACTCGCGGTGGCTGATGCCGGGGCGCAGCAACGCCATGTTGTGCTGCACCTGCTCGAAGGCCAGGGCATACAGCTTGCGCTGCTCGGCCGTCGGCGCCACGTGGCCGACCGTCCAGGCCCGGGAGATGTCGGCGCAGTAGCCGTAGGGGCCGATCAGGTCGGTGTCGAAGCAGAGGATCTCACCCTGCTGCATCACCCGCTCGCTGGACTCCTGCATCCACGGGTTGGTGCGCGGCCCGGAGGCCAGCAGACGGGTCTCGATCCACTCGCCGCCGTGGCGGATATTCTCGTAGTGCAGCCAGGCCCACAGCTGGTTCTCGCTCATGCCGGGGCGCTGCTCATCGTACATACGCTGGATGCCTTTCTCGCACACGGCGATGGTCCAGCGCATCAGCTCCAGCTCATCACTGGATTTGATCTTGCGCGCCTCCTCCATCAGGCTGTGGCCCTCGACCAGGCGCAGGCCCTGCGCCTGCAACAGTTCGAGCCCCTCGAAGTCGGCCTTGTCCACCGCCAGCCGCGCGCCTGCGCCGGCGTGCTGACGCAGCAGCTCGACGATTTCCGTCGCCCACAGCTTGGCCTTCTCGGAGATCCGCGAGCCGGCGCCGAAGTAGCTCCAGCTCACCGCATGGCGGATCTCGTCGAGCAGGCCGTTGCCCTCGTGCAGGTGCTCGCAGTTGTGGAATTCGAACAGGATCACCGGGCCCGTGGCGAACACCAGGGCGTAACGGGCGAAGTTGTGCAGCGTCCACACCTGCATATTCGAGGTGTCGGTGGCGTAGCGGATGTTCACCGGGTCATACAGCAGGATGGCCGCGCAATCGGCGGCCAGCAACTGCTCGCGCACCCGTCGCAGGCGATAGGCGCGCGCCGCCTCCAGGGTCTGGGTGCTGACCGGGTTGCGCAAGGGCTGGTCGGCGGACTCGCCGCTCGGGTACTTATTCTTGTTGTCGAACATGAGGTGGATTCCAGTGAACAGACTCGGGCTAAAGCAACGCCGTTAGGTCAAACGCCCGACCGCTCGGGCGGTGCAGGCATCGCCGGCTCGGCTGCGGTTTGCGGCGCCACGGCGTTCGGACTGGCCGGTTCGACCGCAGCCGGCAGGGTCGCGCAGGCCAGGCCGACTGGCGTGGCCTGGTGATGCAAGGGTGCATCCTCCTGCAAATGCGCGCCGCTGACCTTGCCCTGGCCCACCGCCAGGGCCAGCAGCGCGGCGCAGGCGGCGAAGAAGTAGTACAGACTGGGGGCGCCGAAGCGCTCCATCAGCGCACCGGCCAGCAACGGGCCGACGCAGGCACCGACGCCGTAAGTCACCAGCAGCAAGCCGGCCAGCGACACGCGCAACTCGGCCTCGACATTATCGTTGGCCAGGGCCACGCCCAGCGGATACAGGCAGAACTGCAGAAAGCCGATAGCCACGCCAAACAACAGCACAGCGGCAAACGAAGGCGTTGGATAAAAACCCAGCGGCAGGCAGGCAAACACCAAGAGCAGCGCCACAGCGCGGATCAGGCTGGCCCGTGGCAGGCGGTCGGATAACCAGCCCAAAGGCAGTTGCGCGAGCAGGCCGGCGCCGATCACCAGCGCCATAAACTGGCCGACCTGGCTGGTATCCAGGCCCTGGCGACTGGCATAGATAGGTGCCAGGCCATAAAAGCCGCCGGTGATCACCCCGGACATCAGAATGGTCACCAGCGATTGTGGCACCCGCTGGATAAACAGCTTGATTGCCACAGGCGTCGGCTGCAACGCCGCCGGGTGCATGCTACGGGTCAGGGCCACCGGCACCAGACACAGGGCAAAAGCCATGGCCACGCCGAGCAGCGCGCGGATACCCAGGTCGCCATTCAGGCTCAGGGCCAGCTGGCCGAGCACCATGCCGACGTACACCGCGACCATGTAGATACCCAGCACCTTGCCGCGCTGGTCGCTCTGGGCGCGGTCGTTGAGCCAGCTTTCCAGCACCATCAGCTGGCACATCATCGCCAGACCGACCAGCGCACGTAGGAATAGCCAGAACGGCAAGGCACTGCTGAATTCGTGGGCCAGTACGGCGGCGGAAATCACCCCGGCGCAGGCCACGTAGGTACGGATATGCCCGACCTGCTCGATCAGCACGCGCCCGACCCTGCCGCCGGCCACCATGCCCAGGGCGTTGGCGGCCATCAGCGCGCCGCCCCAGAACTCGGCGACTCCGTCGGCACTCAGACGCAGCGCCAGGTAGGTCATCAGCAGGGTCGAGCCCAGCTGCATCAACAGGCTGGCCAGGTACAGGGCGCCGAAGGTCTTAGTCAGTCCGAGCATGCGTGGCTCCTTGGCCAGAACGAAGAAAACCGCCGCTCCCGGGTAGGGGATGCGGCGGCAGAATGACCAGGGCAAACGCTCAGGCCAGGCCGTGACGTTGCTTCCAATCGCCCGGATGCACCACGTAACCGAACAGCGCATGGCCGCCGTAGACCAACTCGGTGCCCTCGGGAATCCACAGCAGCTGGCCCGGTTCGACCCGGTACAGCTCGCCGTTGGCCTGCAGCTCGAAACAGCCGTCGATGACGAAGATCACCTCGTCGTACAGCAGGGTCCAGTGAACCTCGGCGCCCTCCCAGCGGGCGAAGCCGATACCGATATTCGGCGACACCTCGTTGCTGATGGCGCGGGCGACGAAGGCGGCGCCAGGCGGGCCGCCACGCGGGATAAACTCCAGGTCATGGTGATCGACCAGCAGCACCGGGCCTTTGCCAGAAACGACCTGAGTCATAGCTCGCTCCGACTGTTCCAGGCCGCCAGGCGAATGCGCGAGCGCACCCCGAGGCCGAGGAAGGGTTCCGGCGGGTTCAACGACGGCATGCCGGTGACCGCCTGGATGTCGCGCAACTGCGCCGAATCGGCACCCACCGCCAGATCGGCCAGCAGGGTGCCGGAGATGGTGCCCCAGGCCGCGCCGACCCCGTTGTCGCAGGCCGAGGCGTACACGCCCTGCTCCAGCTCGCCGAAGAAGTTGGTGAAGTTGCGCGAGATGGCATAGACGCCGCCCCAGGTGTGGCTGAACGGCACGTTGCTCAGTTGCGGGAAGCGCGCCAGGAAGGCCTTGCGGTGATCCTCGCGCACGCTGGCGCGCATGGCATCGCTGCTGCTCTGGCCGTACTTGGGCACGTGCTTGTAGGTGTTGCGAATGATCAGGCGGCGATCCTGGGTCATGCGCACCGTGGTGCCGGCGTGGTCGGCCGGGGTCAGGCCCCAGTCGAGCTGGCCGCCATAAACAGCCAACTCGCTGTCGGTCAGCGGCCGGGTCCAACTGGCGAAGGTCATCACCGGCAGCAGGCGGTTGCGCAGGTAGCCGAACTCCTGGGTGAAGATGCTGGTGCCCAGCAGCAGGCGCGCGGTGCGGATGCGCCCGGCGCTGCCGTGGAGAATCCAGCCGCCCTGGCCGTCGCGCTCCAGACCCTGGATCGGCGACTCTTCCAGCAGCTCGACGTTGCCCGGCAGCGAGCGAGCGAGGCCGGTGACCAGCGCCGCCGGCTGCATCAGGTAGCAGCCCGGGGTGTAGATCGCCCCGCTGTAATGGCCGGTGCCCAGCACCTTGGCCAGCGCGCCGCGCTCGACCCGGTGGAACGGCTCGCCGAGGTCGCTCATCAGCTTCTCGAAATGATCGAGGTAGGCCAGACCGCGCGGGCCCACCGCGCCCTGGTACTTGCCGGCATGCGACCACTGGCAGTCGATCTTGTGGCTCTGGATCAGCCCCTGCAACTGGGCGATGGCGGCGCGATTGAGCGCCAGCAGGCGCTGCTTGTGCGCCGGATCCGGGTGCTCGAGGGCGAACTTGTGCGGCAGGTCGATGACGAAGCCGGAGTTGCGCCCGGAGGCGCCATAGGCCACGCGCTGGGCGTCGACCAACAGGATGCGCGCCTCGGGATGGTGCTCGGCCAGGCGCCGCGCGGCGGCCAGACCGGCGAAGCCGGCGCCGATCACCGTGTAGTCGGCGCGCTGCTCGCCCTGCAGGCGGGTGCAGGCCGGCTGCTCGGGCAGCGCCGCGTACCAGCCGCAGCTGGCGTCGTCGTAGGGCAGGTTGATCTTCTTGCTCATGTTGGTGCCCTCAGGCCACGGCCCGTTGCGCGTTCTGACAGGATTGCAGCCAGGTATTGCGCTGCACTTGGGCTTGGCGACCGAGCAGGACGAAGCCGTGCAGCGCCCCCTCGGCATCGTAGAAACCGGCGCTGAGGCCATCCTCGGTGCTGGTGCAGCGCCACTCGCCGGTCACCCCGACGGCCGGCGGCAACAGGCACAGCGGTGCGGCCGGGGTCTTCACCGTCACCGGCATCAGCGGATAGCTGACCGCCGTCGGCGCACCGAGCAGGGTCTTGCTCAACGCCTGAATGCCCTGGTTGATCGGCGCCAGGTACGGCAACAGCTGACCGTCGATCTCGATGCAGTCGCCCAGGGCATAGATCCCCGCTTGCGAGCACTGCAGCTGGGCGTCCACCTGAATGCCCCGGCCCACCGCGAGCCCGGCGCTTTCGGCGAGATTCAGGTTGGGCCGCAGGCCGACGGCGGACAGCACCAGATCGGCCTCCAGGCTCTGCCCATCGGCGAGGGTCAGGCGATAGCCCTGCTCGGCCGAGTCGATGCGCTGCACGGTGTTCTGCAGGTGCCAGCTCACGCCCAGCTCGCCCAGGGCGGCCTGCAATTGCTGACCGGCCTCGACCGGCAGCAGGCGCTCCATCGGCCACCGACCGAGGCCGATGACGCTGACCGCAAAGCCGCTGCTGGCCAGATCGTTGGCGAACTCGCAACCGATCAGGCCGTCGCCGAGGATCGCCACCCGCTGCACGCCGACCAGGCGCTCACGAAAGCTCTGGTAGTCATGCAAATTGTTGACACTGAGCAGCGCCGCCGTGTCGCCCTCGATCGGCAGGCGGATGGGCGCCGCGCCGCTGGCCAGCACCAACTGGCCGTAGTCCATCTCGCCGATATTGGTGTACAGACGCCGCGCCGTGGCGTCGATGCGCTCGACCGTGCAATAGGGATAGACGCGGATCTTCAGGCGCTGCTCGATGGCCAGGGCCGACTCGCCCGCCAGCGCCGCAGCGCTCTTACCCTGGGCCAGGCCGATGGACAGCGCCGGCTTGGAATACAGGTGACCGGACTCCTGGGTCAGCACGCGGATCTCGACCAGCGGATCGGCCCGGCGCAAGGCCTGGGCCAGGCCATAGCCGGCGTAGCCGCTGCCGATGATGACGATGGGCTGACGCAGCTGGGCGGCGAGCGGCGGCGCCAGGGGCACAGTCGGCTGCGCCGGCAGCGGTGCACTGCCGGCGGCCGAAACCGCGGCCACCACCGGGCTGATATCGAGCATCTCGAAATCGTCCTTGCCGACTCTGCACTCGGGGCACTTCCAATCCGCCGGCACGTCCTCCCAGCGGGTGCCGGCCTTGATGCCGTCGTCCGGCCAGCCGAGCGCTTCGTCGTAGATCAAACCGCAGACTACACAGAGCCAAGTCTTGAACATATCGCTTACTCCCCCGCTACGCGGATCGCCACGTTCTTGGTGCGCACGTAGCTGTACAAGGCTTCCTGGCCCTTCTCGCGGCCGAAACCGGACAGGCCGACGCCGCCGAACGGGGTCTCGATGCCGCCGGCATACCACTCGTTGACGAACACCTGGCCGGCCTTCAGGCGCCGCGCGCAGCGCATGGCGCGGCTGATGTCCTGGGTGAACACGCCGGCGACCAGGCCGAATTCGGTGCCGTTGGCAATCGCCAGGGCCTGTTCTTCGCTGTCGAAGGGGATGATCGCCAGTACCGGGCCGAACACCTCTTCCTGGGCGATGGCCATCTCGGGACGCACGTCGCGGAACACGGTCGGGCGCATGAAGTGCCCGGCCCTGTCGCCGAAGCGCTCGCCGCCGGTGGCCAGCACCGATCCCTCATTCAGGGCGCGGCGGCACAGCTCCTCGATGCCGGCCAGCTGCCCGGCACTGATCACCGGGGTCAGATCCGGGTTGTCCTGACCGAGGCCGACGCTCAGGCCCTCGGCCAACGCGACCACGTCCTGCACCACCTCCTCGTAGATCTCGCGCTGCACCAGCAGGCGCGACATGGCCGAACAGACCTGGCCGGCGTTGAAGAAGATGCCACCCTTGACGCTGGCCAGCAGTTGGGCGCGGTCGGCATCGGCGAAGGCAATCGCCGCCGACTTGCCGCCCAGCTCCATGACGCTGGGGATGGCGTGCTCGGCGGCGTCGCGGAGGATGGTCTGGCCGGTCGGCACCGAGCCGGTGAAGACGATCTGGTCGACCTTGGCACTGCCCACCAGGTGCGTGCCGACCTCACGGCCGCGGCCGCAGATCAGGTTGACCGCGCCATTGGGCAAGCCGGCCTTGGCGATGGCGCGCAGCAGTACGCACATGCCCAGCGGCGACAGCTCCGGCGACTTGATCACCACCGCATTACCGGCGGCCAGGGCCGGAGCCAGGGAGCGGGCGCAGATCGACACCGGGAAGTTCCAGGGCACGATCTGCGCCGAGACGCCCATGGGGTCGTACAGGGTGAAATCCATGTAACCGTTGCCCAGGGGGATCGAGCTGCCCTCGATCTTGTCGGCCATGCCAGCGTAGTACTCGAAGTAGCGCGCCGCCTCGGTGAACTCGTCGCGGGCGTCGTTGAGGCTCTTGCCGTTTTCCTGGCACAGCACCCAAGCGCCTTCGTCGGCGAGCGCACGGATTTCTTCGGCGATACGCAGCAGCCAGGCGACTCGCTGCGCCGGACGGGCGCGGGTCAGCTCGCCGCTGTCGGCGCAACGGCGGGCGGCGAGCAGGGCGCGCTCGGCATCGGCCACGTTGGCCTGGGCGATGCTCGCCAGCGGCTCGCCGGTGCCGGGGTTATTCACGGTCAGGCGCGACTCGCTGTCGCACCACTGGCCGTCGATGTAGTTCAGCCAATTCTCGGCAATCGGATACATGGCGGCCTCCTCAGGCGGACGGTACGCTGGCCAGCAGCTGGCGCGCGGCCCACTGATGGAAGAAGTGGGTGGGGATGTCCATCTCCGGGGAGAAGGCGCCGCCGCCGTAGCCCGGCGAATGACGGCCCTTCTGCATGCCCTCGACCGAGGCGATGTCCTCGGCGAACACCACCTTCCAGGACTCCAGGATGGCGTTGCGGCAGGCGGCGTACTCGTCGCCCAGGGCCTCGTCGCCGACGTAGAACAGGCGCAGGTGCTCGATGGTGCGGCCCGGCGCGACCGGTTCCAGCTGCATGGCGAAGGCGTGGTCGGCCTGGATGCCGAGCAGCACGTTGGGGAAGAAGGCCACGTATTCGGCGTTGCGCAGGCGATCCTGGGGCCAGCTGGGGAACTTCGGCAGGTGGGTGCCGGCGACGTCGGAGAGGTTGTAGGCGTAGCTGCCCTGGCCGGCGAAACGCTCGTCGAACAGGATGTTGTAGTGGTCTTCCAGGCGCGAATAGCTGTTCAGGCTCGGATGCACCCACGGCAGGTGATAGGCCTCGCAGTAGTTCTCCACCGCCAGCTTCCAGTTGCAGTTGATGTCCAGGGTGGTGGCGTCCATATGCGGGCGGCGGCGCAGCAGGCCCATGCCGTCGTCGCCGAGGAACTGGCTCCAGCGCGCGGTCAGCGGCGCGAGCATCTCTTCCAACGGCTGCGCGTCGCCGGACAGGTTGACGAACACCATGTCCATCCAGATGGCGCTGCGCAGCGCCTTCAAGCCGTGCTTCTCGCAGGCGAAGCGCTCGTCCTTGTGCACATCGATGCCGCCGACGTGCGGGGTGCCGCGCAGGCCGCCATTGAGGTCGTAGGTCCAGGAGTGGTAGGGGCAGCGGATCACGCCCTGCACGGTGCCTTCTTCCTCCACCAGCTTCATGCCGCGGTGGCTGCAGACGTTGTGGAACACCTGCACCAGGCCTTCGCGGTTGCGCATCAGCAGCAGCGGCAGGCCCATGAAGTCGACCGGCTTGACCGAGCCGTTCTGGCTCAGGTCGCTGGCGAAGCCGACGCAGGCCCAGGTCTTGCCCATCACCTGGTCGCGCTCCAGCTCGAAATGACGCTGCTCGGTGTAGAACTCGTTGCTCAGCCCGGTGGCTTGGTGAATCGGGTTGAGGACGCTTTCCAGTTGTTGCACAGGAATATGTTGAGCGATGGAGTTGGTCATTGTTGTTCTCCCCTGCTGGGCACGGTGACTGATTGATCGGCAGGCTCACTGGCCAAGTCCGTTGCCAGCGAGTTTCGAGAATCGGGGGATTGTTCGACAAACGATTTTTAACAGCTGGATTTATGACTTTTAGTCATCCATTCAGAAGTACATGCTCAGCGGCTTGATTGACCGCCGGCAGATCCAGGGCGGCGCGTGCTTATGTGTAACGATCATCAATCCTGACAAAAAAATGGCTTGTTCCAGCGGCCAGGGAAACGCCACTGTAGCCGCCGTCAACGCAGCCAGCGGAACCCACAGGAGGTCGGCAGCGGCGGGCCGTTGCAGCATCCGGCTGCGCGCGACAGACGCCCAACGCTGCCGCAGGCCACAAGCCTGCGGCAGCATGCGTTTCGGCCCGGCATTTATGCGTCGCTGCCGAGCGTGGCGTCGTCCAACGCCGGCGGCAACTGCTCGAGCAACCAGGCGCGGAAGCATTTGACGCTCTGGCGCATCACGCCGCGGCCGAGCGGCTCGAGCAGGCAGAACTGCGCATCCGACTGCAGCACGGTGTCGACCGGCCGCACCAGGGCGCCGGTCTGCAGGTGGTTGTCGACCAGGTTCGACCAGGCCAGGGCGATGCCCTGGCCGCTGAGCGCCGACTGGATCAGCATCGAGTAGCTGTTGATGTTGATCCGCCGCCGCGGCTCAAGGTTTTTCAGGCCCAGGCGCTGGAACCATTCCGACCAGCCGATCCAGTCGCGCTGCGGGTCTTCCAGCCACAGCCAGGTGCCATCGGCCAGCTGCTCGGGGCTGCTCAGCGTCGGATTCCTGGCCAGATAGGCCGGGCTGCACACCGGGAACACTTCCTCGGCAAACAGCGGGGTCACCTGCATGTCCTTTGGCGGGGTGCGGCAGTAATACAGCGCCAGGTCGCAATCCAGGCGGGAGAAATCCTTGACCTGGTCATAGGCGATGATGCGCAGGTCGATCTCTTCGTTATCGCGCTGAAACTCGGCCACCTTGGGCAGCAGCCACAACGAGGCCATCGCCGTGCTGGTGACCACGGTCACCTGCTGGGCGCCCTGCCAGTGGCGAATTTCGCCGGTGGCATGGGCCAGCTGCATCAGCGCGCTACGCACCGTCTCATAGTACTGGCTGCCGGTCGGGCTCAGATTGATCGCGCGGGTGGTGCGCTCGAACAGGGTCTTGCCCAGGTAGTCCTCGAGCAGGCGCACCTGGCGGCTGATCGCGCCCTGGGTGACGTTCAGCTCGTGCGCGGCCAAGGTAAAGCTCAGGTGGCGCGCGGCCGCTTCGAAAGCCACCAGGCTGTTGAGCGGAGGCAGTGGATGGATTTTCATGCAGGCAAGATCACGCAGTGTTTTAGTTATGTCCCCACAGTTTAGAACCATGCTTGCGGCAAACGCAGCACGCGAAGCAGCAGACAGGGATAATCAGTGCCGCGGACTAACCGCTTCCGGCTGCCCCGACCGGCCCCGACGCCACTGCGGGAGTAGCGGTGTCGGATCCGACATCGAGGTACGCCTGATTTTCCTCGCGAATGCGCCGCGCCTGCTCGTCGTAGAGAAACGGCAGAAACATGTAACGCTGACCGCGGGTAACAGGCATTGCTTCATGCAGCAAGCCGCAGGAGAACACTACCGCGCCGCCCGGGGGCGCCGAATACAGCCCAGGGCCGAACTCGGGGAAGCGCAGAAAACCGCCATCGTACTCGCCGCTGTTGAGGAACAGCGATATGGCAAAGCGTCGATGCGCCGTGCCCTTGGTGGTGTTGTCGCGATGCGCGCGAAAATGCCCCTGCTCGCTGGCGTCGTAACAGCCGAGCAGGTAGCGCTCCATGCGCGTGACACGGAACTGGAAGGCCTTGAGAATCTCCGGCACTACCCGTTGATAAATTCGCCGCCGACAGGCCTGACGCAACTCCTCGTCCTCGAGCGCGCAGTCGCGCCGACTCTTATGATCCTGGCCGAGCACCAGCACCGTCTTGCCATTGATGTCCTGCATGAAGCCCGAGGGTTCGCCGCCACGGGTGTGGTAGTAATCGATCAACGCCCGGCACAAACTCGGCTCGAATACCCGTGGCAGCACCAGTATCGGTGCTTGCGCCCGGGCCGGATACGCCGAACCGATCGCCGGCAAACGATCCAGCAGCTCCAGCACGGCCGTTACGTGCGCCTGCGCGGTGGCGGCAAACGGCAGCACGGCCAGCACCCGCAACATCGGGTCGAGCAGGTAGGTCACCTTGCGATAACCACCATCCTCCTGCAGCGCGCCGTATAGCTCGCTGATCCGGCGATCGAAATCCCAGAAGTAACGAATCCCCGGCAGTTCGGCGGCGACGCGCCGCTGCCGTTCGTCCTCGGGATCGACCGTAACGCCGAAAAACGACAGGTTGTAATCATCGAAACGCGAGCGACTGGTGGTGAGCTGCGCCAACACCTGGGCACTGATGGGGTCGGCGGCGGAACCGAGGAAACTCAGCAGCAGATAGCGACCGGCGACCGTGTCGAAGACGAAGCGTTCGCGGGTCTCGGTACGGCAGGTGAACCAGGGGGCAGGCTCGCCCAAGCCCAGCAGTGCGGTGCGCATTATGTCAGCCTCCATGAAGGCGTCATCGCCTACCGATTTGGCCAAGGGTCGCTAACCAGAATAGCTGACCTGACGCATTCGCCCCCGGCCATGACGCCGCCATGCGTGAGCGAAGTACGGCCATGCCGCGGGGAACTCAGCGGGCAACAGATCTTCGCTAAAAAAAGGTTCTTCGCGTAGTTTGGGGAAAGTGCCGGTTGACACCGGACTGGCAAATAAGTGC
>NZ_JARRAB010000025.1 GCF_030376615.1 Pseudomonas sp. sp1636 | reverse complement strand
CGCTGATAATCTTGCGACTAACAGTCTTACCTCACAAGCACCCACACGAATTGCTTGATTCAGTTGTTAAAGAGCAGTGGCTGAGCCTTTCGTCTCAACCGAGGCGCGCATTCTACAGCAGCCTCATCTTCCGTCAAGTTGTTTTTCGAAGTTATTTCCTTTCTACTCAACCGCTTGCGCCTCCGATCAGCTTCTGGCATCTCGTTAGCGGGAGGCGAATTCTACAGCGTTTCAAACCGCTGTCAACCACCTCTTTCACCGCCTCCGATCACCTCGACCGAAACACCGACAAGCTCAAACCACCACCTTGTCAGCCCGACGCATTCTACACAGCTTTCGCTGCTTTACAACCTCTCTTTTTACGCTAACTTCTTGTTTTACAAGAGATTTGCAGAGAGGCCTGCGCCGGAAGAGGTGCGGATTATAGGCCCAACAGAAACTGCGTCAAGCCTTTATTCGGCTTTTAGCGTAATGCGCGCAAAAGCCTTCTTGCCCGCCTGGCAGACGTGGGTTGCGCCCTGCTTATATATAAAGGAACGATCCACCACATCGCCATCTACTCGCACGCCACCGGAACCCAGCAAGTCACGCGCCATGGCAGCGTTCTTGACCAGTCCAGCCTTGTTCAACAAAGCCGCGATAGGCATATCCTCGACTGAGACCAATTCGATTTCCGGCAAGTCTTCCGGCAGCTCACCCTCGCGCATGCGGTTACCCGCCGAACGATGAGCGCTCGCCGCCGCCTCTTCCCCATGAAAGCGCGCCACTATCTCCTCAGCCAGCTTGATCTTGATATCACGCGGATTGGCACCGCTCTCGACATCGAGCTTGAGCTGAGCAATCTCCTCCATAGAGCGGAAGCTGAGCAACTCGAAGTAACGCCACATCAGCACATCAGGGATAGACACCAGCTTGCCATACATCACCCCCGGGGCTTCCTGTATGCCCACATAGTTGCCCAGCGACTTGGACATCTTCTTGACGCCGTCCAACCCCTCGAGCAGCGGCATGGTGACAATGCACTGCGACGCCTGGCCATAGGCACGCTGCAATTCGCGCCCCATCAGCAGATTGAACTTCTGATCGGTCCCGCCCAGCTCGACGTCCGCACGCAAAGCAACAGAGTCATAGCCCTGCACTAACGGATAGAGAAACTCGTGGATGGCAATAGGCTGATTGGTCGAGTAGCGCTTGCTGAAGTCGTCGCGCTCAAGCATGCGCGCAACCGTGTACTGCGAAGCCAGCCTGATAAAGTCGGCGGGGGTCAGCTGATCCATCCAGGTGGAGTTGAACGCCACCTCGGTTTTCGCCGGATCGAGGATCTTGAATACCTGCGCCTTATAGGTCTCGGCATTCGCCAGCACCTGGTCACGCGTCAACGGTGGTCGAGTTGCACTCTTGCCACTCGGGTCACCGATCATCCCGGTAAAATCGCCGATCAGGAAAATCACCTGATGGCCCAGCTCCTGGAACTGTCGCAGCTTATTGATAAGCACGGTATGCCCGAGATGGAGATCCGGCGCCGTCGGATCGAAGCCCGCCTTGATCCGTAGCGGCTGACCACGCTTGAGCTTTTCCACCAGCTCGGATTCAACCAAAACCTCTTCTGCACCGCGCTTGATCAGCGCTAGCTGCTCTTCGACCGACTTCATGACAGGACTCACGATCACACAAATTAAAAGGGAACCAACGATACAAGATCACGGACAAATAACAAGTTTTGCCCTGAAGCTCACATATCCGCAGCCAGCTGCCGTCTTTTCGGGGTTGCCTCACAGGCATTTTGGTTATATTTTATACAATTAATGCATATCCATCGTGTTTTTCATCTTTTCTTTTCATTTATTCAAAGTCAAAGCCATCTATGACCTCTATAAGCAAAGCGCCCCCGCCATACCCAAAAACTCACATTTTGGCTGCAAGCGGCATAGCCGCACTACTCAGCCTGGCCTTGCTAGTGTTCCCCTCGCGCGAAGTCGAGGCGAAGAAAACCTACCTCAGCCTTGAGCTAGACAACGGCTCAGAGCTTGTTTCGCTGGAACAGAATGGCCTGCTCCCGGATGACCTTGATGAAGATCAGAACACCTCGCCATTCGCCAAAATCGGGCACTCCTCGAGTATTCGCGACAGCGCCAAGGACAGCATTGACGCTGCCGACGACAGATCCCCTCTGAGCACCGAAGCATCCGCCTCCACGCCAACAGAACCCCGCCACAAGGTCGTCAGGGTTGCCAATGGCGATACGCTCTCCACGATATTTGCCAAAGTCGGCCTCTCCGCCAGCAACCTTCACGAGGTTTTGAACAGTGGCAAGGAGGCTAAGCAGTTCAGTCGTCTGAAAGTTGGCCAGGCGCTAGAGTTCCAGCTATCGGCAGACGGTCGACTCGAGAGCCTGAGCAGCAAACTCAGCGATCTCGAAAGCATCAGCCTGAGCAAAAATGATAACGGCTTTGCCTTTGAACGGGTGCTTGTCAAACCGGAGGTCAGAACCGCCTATGCCCACGGAGTGATCAATAGTTCGCTGTTTTTGTCGGCCAAACGCGCCGGTCTCTCCCATGGGTTGACCATGGAACTGGCCAACGTTTTCGGTTACGACATTGACTTTGCCATGGACATTCGCGACGGCGACGAGTTCGAGATGGTTTTCGAGGAGAAAGTGGTCAACGAAAAACCAGTCGGCACCGGCAATATTCTCTCGGCGCGCTTTACCAACCGCGGCAAGACCTACACTGCCGTGCGCTACACCGACAAACAAGGCAACACCAGCTACTACAGCGCAGATGGCACCAGCATGCGCAAGGCCTTCATCCGCACTCCAGTGGACTTTGCCCGCATCAGTTCGCGCTTCTCCAACGGCCGCCGCCACCCGATCCTGAACAAAATCCGCGCGCACAAGGGTGTCGATTACGCCGCAGCCCGCGGTACGCCGATCAAAGCGGCAGGCGATGGCAAGATTGCACTTGCCGGGCGTAAAGGCGGTTACGGCAATACCGTTGTCATCCAACACGGCAGCCGCTACCGCACGCTCTATGCCCACATGCAGGGTTTCGCCAAAGGCATCCGCACCGGCGGCAGCGTCAAGCAAGGTCAGATCATCGGCTACATCGGCACTACCGGCCTGTCCACCGGGCCACATCTGCATTATGAATTCCAGGTCAACGGCACCCACGTCGATCCTCTGAGCCAAAAACTGCCCATGGCCGACCCCATCGCCCGCAATGAAAAGCAGCGCTTCCTGCAACTGAGCGCCCCGTTGATGGCGCGCATGGATCAGGAAAAAACCACCCTGCTCGCTCTCGACAAGCGCTAAGGCCGATGCCGCTCTATCTTGGCCTGATGTCCGGTACCAGCCTCGATGGCCTGGATATCGCCCTGATCGAGCAGAGCGAGAAGACCGTTCTAGTCGCCACCCAGTATCTGCCCATGCCGCAAGAGCTCCGGGCTGAGCTGTTGGCTCTGTGCGCACCGGGCCCGGACGAGCTGGCGCGGGCCGCCATGGCGGAACAACGCTGGGTGAGACTGGCGGCCCAAGGCATACATACGCTACTCCAACAGCAAGAGCTCAGCCCCAAGTCGATCCGCGCAATAGGCAGCCATGGCCAAACCATTCGCCATGAACCGACCCGCGGGTTCAGCATCCAGATTGGCAACCCCGCCCTGCTTGCCGAACTGACCGGCATCAGCGTCGTGAGTGACTTTCGCCGCCGCGATATCGCCGCCGGAGGACAAGGCGCGCCGCTGGTGCCGGCGTTCCACGAGGCCTTATTTGGCAAACAACGCAGCTATCGCGCGGTATTGAATGTCGGCGGCTTCAGCAATCTCAGCCTACTCGCACCCGATCAGCCGGCACGCGGCTTCGATTGCGGCCCGGGCAACGTACTCATGGATGCCTGGATCCACCGCCATCGCGGCGACAGTTATGACCGCGATGGCGTCTGGGCCGCCAGCGGCACGGTGCAACCCGAGCTACTCAAGGCGTTGCTCGGCGCGCCCTTCTTCAGCACCCAGGGGCCAAAGAGCACCGGCCGTGAACTGTTCAACCTGGACTGGCTCGACCAGCACCTGAGCCAGCAACCGCGCTACGCCGCGGCGGATGTGCAAGCGACATTGCTGGAGCTGACAGCCGTCAGCATCAGCATGGCCTTGAACAGCGTCCAAAGCGAGACTGACGAGTTGCTGGTCTGCGGTGGTGGCGCCCATAACCGTACGCTGATGACACGCTTGGCTGCGCTGCTTCCAGGCTGTGCCGTCAACAGCACGCAACTTCATGGCGTGCCTGCAGACTGGGTCGAAGCCATGGCGTTTGCCTGGCTGGCACACTGTTGCCTAGAAGGCATACCAGCCAACCGACCGAGCGTTACCGGCGCCAATGGGCTGCGTGTGCTCGGCGCAATCTATCCTGCCTGATTACAGATTTCCGCAAGGACAGAAACGACAACGCCGCGCACTCGGGCACGGCGTCAATCAGCGGCAACGAGATCAGATCGAGAAGGACGAACCACAGCCGCAGGTAGTGGTGGCGTTTGGATTCTTGATCACGAAACGCGAGCCCTCCAAGCCTTCCTGGTAATCCACTTCGGCACCCGCCAGGTACTGGAAGCTCATCGGGTCGACGACCAGGCTCACCCCTTCGCGCTCGACAATGGTGTCGTCATCGGCGACTTCTTCATCAAAGGTGAAGCCATACTGGAAACCCGAACAGCCGCCGCCCGTCACGAACACGCGCAACTTCAGGCGAGGGTTACCCTCTTCATCGACCAGGCTCTTCACCTTGCTCGCCGCGCCCTGCGTGAATAGCAAAGCTGTGGGGGTGAAGGTTTCGACGCTCATGCTGACTATCTCCCGGCGCTAGACGCCATACTGCGTTGAGGCCCTGCATTATCCACTTACCCTACAAAAGCGGTCAACTATTCTGCAGTAACCAGGCTTTCGGGCAACTCCAATGGCCCGGGCTGCTCTTTAAGCGGGCACAAGCCCCCCTCGATCTGCGCCCCCATGGCCATTTCCATCAAGCCGTAATACAGGGTGCCACACACGCGCGCGCGACTGCCCAGCTCAAGGTGCTCGCTGGCGTAAACATCGCCGATCACCTCACCGTCGATCACTATGCGCGGGGCGCGCAGTTCACCTTCAACCTGCCCCTCGGCACTGACCCGAATCATCCCGTCGCTAGCCTGCAAGTTACCACAGACCCGCCCATCGACCTGTACCGCCCCTTGAAAACGTAAGTCTCCGTTCAGGTGCGCCCCTGCGGCAATCAGGCTGGTCTTGCCACTGAAGCGCTGCAGGTCGATCTTACGTTTGTCTTTATTCCACATGGGTAGCTGTTACTCCTGGCCGATCCATTTGAATGTACGCTCCAACGGCTTTTCACCTTTGACCTCGGCACGCACCCTGATCTGCTGCGCGGCAAAGCCGTCAGGCAACGTCAGCTCGGCGAAGCGTCCAGCTTCAGGAATCGCCTGAAAATGCTTAAACGCAAAGGGGATCACCTGACCTCTGAATTGATCAGACAAATCTTGCGTCAGTGCGGCCAGCCCCAAGCTGGCCGCCTTACCACCTTGACGCCCCTCCACTGTTACCACTAACTGGCCCTCCAGCGGTTTGTCGTCCTTGCCCACCCGGCTAAGCAGTATTTTGTAGCGGAAATGCCTTGGACTGTCCGTGGCCTGCAACTCAAAGGTGCGAATACGCAGACCCTCCCGACGACTGGCTGGCGCCAACACGCCTTTGTAGAATGCCAGGTCTTGCTGCTGCTTGAAAATCTGCTCTTCAAGCAACTTGATGGTCAGCCGGCTCTGTTCGTTGGCCTGCTGCGCGACTTTCTCGCCGCTGCTGAGCACGACCAGGCGTTGGCGCAACTGATCCAGCTCCTGCTCCAACGCGACCAAACGCTCCTGCATCGACTGGTACTCCTCCTGGAGCACCTCGGTCGTGCGCAGCTGCCACCAGGTTCCGGCATAGAACGCGATGGGAATAGCCAGAAGCGACAACAACAGCATCAGCCGTACCCGACCGGCGCGGCGCGGATCGCTCGGGCGGACTTCCCAGCCGCCGGCCATCAGGGCAGCATGGCCGCGTGCGACAGCCCCAGGCGCTCGTCAAGGCCGAAGAGGATGTTCATGTTCTGCACTGCCTGGCCGGAAGCACCCTTGACCAGATTATCGATCACCGACAACACCACCACCAAGTCGCCATCTTGCGGCCGGTGCACGGCGATGCGACAGACGTTGGCTCCCCGCACGCTGCGGGTTTCCGGGTGGCTGCCGGCGGGCATCACGTCGACGAACGGCTCGTCGGCATAGCGCTGCTCGAACAGCGCCTGCAGGTCGACCGAGCGGTCTGCCACGGTCGCATACAGGGTCGCATGGATGCCGCGAATCATCGGCGTCAGGTGCGGTACGAAAGTCAGCCCGACCGCGGAACCGGCCGCACGCCGCAAACCCTGGCAAATTTCCGGCAGATGGCGATGTCCTTTGACGCCGTAGGCCTTCATGCTTTCACCGGCCTCGCTGAACAACGAACCGACGCTGGCACCGCGCCCGGCGCCGCTGACTCCGGACTTGCAGTCGGCGATCAAGCGCGAAGTGTCGGCCAGGCCGGCTTCCAACAGCGGAATCAAGCCCAACTGTGCGGCGGTCGGGTAGCAGCCGGGCACGGCGATCAGGCGCGCCTGTTTGATCGCTTCGCGGTTGACCTCCGGCAAGCCATAAACCGCCTCCGGCAATAACTCCGCCGCGCCGTGGGGCTGGCCATACCACTGGCTCCACTCTGCGGCGTCCTGCAGACGGAAGTCGGCAGACAGGTCGATCACCTTGGTGCCGGCCGCCAGCAACTCGCCGGCCAGGGCATGGGCAACGCCATGCGGAGTGGCGAAGAACACCACATCGCAAGCCCCCAGGGTCGCGACATCCGGGACGCTGAAGAGCAGATCGGGGTAGTGACCGCGCAGGTTCGGATACATCTCGTCGACGCGCAAACCCGCCTCTGAGCGCGAAGTGATGACTGCAACTTGCGCCTGCGGGTGCTGCGCCAACAGGCGCAACAACTCCACACCGGTGTAGCCCGTGCCGCCGACGATACCGACCTTGACCATCACTTGCCCCTTGCAAAAAGCCATTGGAAAGCTGTCGATGATAAGGCCGTAACCGCCAACGGCCAACCGCGCAGATGACGTATCGGGCACAGGCCACTACTATCGAGCCAATTTATTCTTCCGGGAGTCAAACAATGCTCTTTCTGTGGCTCAAAGCCCTGCACATCATCGCCATGGTCTGCTGGTTCGCCGGGCTGTTCTATCTGCCACGCCTGTTTGTCTACCACGCCATGAGCGCAGACCAAACCAGCCGCGAGCGTTTCTGCGTGATGGAGCGCAAGCTGTATCGCGGCATCATGCTGCCGTCGATGATCGCCACCCTGACTCTCGGTATCTGGCTGCTCAGCCTCAACCCCGGCTACTACTTCAGCCAGGGCTGGATGCACGCCAAGCTCGGCCTGATCGTCCTGCTGATCGGCTACCAACATCTCTGCGGCGCCCAGCTCAAGCGTTTCGCCCGTGGCGAGAACCGGCGCAGCCATGTGTTCTACCGCTGGTTCAATGAGGCGCCGGTGCTGGTCTTGCTCGCGGTCGTCATCCTGGTCGTAGTCAAACCCTTCTGAACCTGCCCAAGGAATCCGTATGAGCCTTCCCGCCCTGCTCGAGCAACGCCTGCGCCTGCCCGTGGTGGCCGCCCCGATGTTCCTGGTGTCCAACCCGCAACTGGTTCTCGCCTGTTGCCGCAACGGCATCGTCGGCAGCTTTCCGGCGCTCAACCAGCGCGACAGCGGCGCCTTCGAAGCCTGGCTGGAAGAGATCGGCGCCGGCCTGGAGGCCGAGGCCGCGCCCTATGCGGTCAACCTGATCGTACACGGCAGCAATCCGCGCCTGCAGGCGGATCTCGCGATCTGCATCGAACAGCGCGTGCCCATCGTTATCACCAGCCTCGGCGCAGTCAAGGAAGTGGTCGATGCGGTACACGGCTACGGTGGCCTGGTATTTCACGACGTGACCACCCGCCGCCATGCGGAAAAGGCAGCAGAAGCCGGGGTCGATGGCCTGATCGCGGTCGCCGCTGGCGCCGGCGGCCATGCCGGCACCTGGAGCCCGTTCGCCCTGATTGCGGAAATCCGTCAGTTTTTCGACAAGACCCTGTTGCTTGCCGGCTGCCTCAATCACGGCCACGAAATTCTCGCCGCGCAATTGCTCGGTGCCGACCTGAGCTACCTCGGCACCCGTTTCATCGCGACCCAGGAGAACAACGCGCCGCCGGCTTACAAGCAGATGATCCTGGACGCCCAGGCCGCCGACATCCTCCACACCCCGGCGGTATCCGGCGTGCCGGCCAGCTTTATGCGCCAGAGTCTGGAACTGGCCGGCTACGACCTCAAGCAGTTGCACAACAAGGGCGAGATCGACTACGGCGAGAAGCTCAAGCCGATCAGCGACGAGGCCAAGGCCTGGAAAACCGTGTGGTCGGCCGGCCAGGGCGTCGGCACCATCGCCGACCTACCGAGCGTCGATGCACTGGTGGCGCGCCTGGATCGCGAATACCGCGACGCGCAGCGGCGCGCCCAATTGCTGCAACAACGCTGGCCGCGATGACACGGCAAGCCTCGGGCTGCTCGACGACGTCGGCACCTTAGGCCGATTACCGGGCCGGGGTCATGTCGACAACTGCAGGCCGCTCGCAAAGCTGTGAAGCAGCCGGCATATTTATGTTCGAGTGGCTGTCGGAGAATAGCGCTTGACGCCAAACTACAGATTGGCACTGAAGAACCAAACCCGGCAACATTCGCCTGTAGGGCCGCGGCACGCCGGTTTCGCGTGGCTCAGTTCGCGCGCCTGGCCCACCCTACAAGAATCGGCATTCGCGGACAGCCTGCTAGGCTATCGCGGCCATTTACCCATAGCGCCGACAAGGAAGCTCGCATGACTCAAGCCCGTTTCAAGATTGTCTTCAATGGCGAACTAATGCCCGAAGTGGCGCTGGAAACAGCCAAAGACAACCTGGCACGCCTGTTCAAAAGTGACCGCACGCGGATCAACTCGCTATTCAGTGGCAGCACCATCGCGATCAAACGCGATCTGCAGGAAAGCGAAGCCGACCAATACCTCGCGGCCCTGCACCGCGCGGGAGCGAAAGCGCGCAAGGAGCCGGATCTGGTCGCCAGCCTGAGCCTGGTGGATACCGAAGATCACCGCGCGGCAGGGAGTGCCGACGAAGCGGCCAGCCCCCGCACGATGACCTGCCCCAAGTGCGGTCACCAGCAAACCAAGGCGGTCGAGTGTTCGGCCTGCGGCATCATCATCGAGAAATTCATCGCCCGCCAAGCCATGCTTACGGATGCGGCAACGACGAATGCCCCGAGCACGGCCCGCGACTCGGCCAACGCCCCCTATGCCACGCCTCAGGCGGCGGTGGGTGAAGCGCTGCCTGCGTTCGCCGAACTGAATGTGTTCTCGATCGACGGGCGGATCGGCCGTCTGCGCTACCTGGCCTGGTCGCTGGTGCTGATGTTCGCCGCCACCGGGGTCATGGGCGTGGTGGCGATTGCCGCCAACATTTCCGAGGTGCTTGGCGGCATATTGAGCGTCGCCGTGCTGATCGGCATGCTGGTGGTCAGTGTACAGATCGGTGCGCAGCGCCTGCATGACATAGGCTGGAGTGGCTGGCTGTTGCTGCTCAACATCGTACCCATCGTCAACAGCCTGTTCTGGCTGCTGATGCTGGCAGCTCCCGGCAGCCAAGGCGCCAATCGTTTTGGCCCGCCACCACCCGCCAACAGCACGGCAGTCAAGATACTCGCCGGGCTGTTCCTGGCACTGCTGGTCGGCAGCCTGCTGGCCCTGTTCCTCGGTGGCTTCGCCATGCTTGGCCTGGCGCTCAGCGGCATGGATCTGAGCGCGCTGGGTACACCCGGCACCTGAGCGATCACTGGGCCGCGGCAATTCGGCCGCCGGCCCAGACAACCCAGAGACCCTGGCCGAAGCGCTGCCACGCCGACTAGGCTAAGACGCTCAATTGGCGCTGACCGTACGGCCCCGGGCCCAGGCGCGCAGGGCATTGAGGTCTTCGGCCATCACCACCGACAAGGGTGCAGTGCTCTGGATGCTGTGCAGCAGCAAGGCCTGATCCACCGCCTGTTGCTGCGCCTGGGCGGCATACAGGGCGCTGACCACCGCCTGCTCGATCTCCGCCCCGGAGAATCCCTCGCTGGCAAGCGCCAGCAGAGGCAGATCGAAGCCGCTGGGCTCCAGCTCGCGCCGCAGCAGATGAATGCGGAAGATCTCCGCGCGCACGGCCCGATCCGGCAAGTCGACGAAGAACAGCTCATCGAAACGGCCCTTGCGCACCAACTCGGGCGGCAGGCGCTGGATAGCGTTGGCGGTCGCCACCATGAATACCGGCGCCTTGCGTTCGGCCATCCAGGTCAGCAGGGTGCCGAGCACACGCTGGCTGACGCCGCCGTCATGCTCGCCGCTGGCCAGACCTTTCTCGATCTCGTCGACCCACAGCACGCAGGGCGCCATCTGCTCGGCAAGCCGCAAGGCCTCACGCAGGTTGCGCTCGGTCTCGCCAAAGAACTTGTTGTACAGGCAGGCAAAGTCCAGACGCAGCAGGGGCAAGCCCCACAATCCGGCCACGGCCTTGGCGGCCAGGCTCTTGCCGCCGCCCTGCACGCCGACCAGCAGCATGCCCTTGGGCAGGTCGACGCCCTTGCCCTCGAGAAAAATCCCCTGGCGTTCGCCCAGCCAGCGCTTCAGGGTGCTCAAGCCGCCGACATCGGCGAAGCGTGCGGTGTCGTATTCGAAGCTCAACACCCCCTCAAGATCCAGTAACTGGAACTTGGTCTTGTTCAACTCCGGCAAATCCTCCTGGGTGATCGCGCCGTCATCGCAGATCACATTGCGCGCCAGCATCCGGGCTTCGGCATGGCTCAAGCCGCGCAGGTTCTTCACCACCTGCTGCAAGGTGCGATTATCGGTGCGCACCCGGGCATTGCGATTACGCTCGCTCCAGCGGCTGGCTTCCTCGCGCACGATGGCCAGCAACTCGTCTTCCGCCGGCAGGGCCAGACTGAAGCGCGCGGCGAAGCGCTGCACCTCCGCCGGTAACTTGCAGGCATGGGAAACCAATACCAGGGTCGGCGCATGTAACGCATCGCGCATGGCGACCTCTTTGAGCAGGCGCACCAGCCTGGGGTTGTCATCGAGGAAGGGATGCAGGTCGCAGAACACATACAAATTGGCCTGCGGATCGGCCTTGACCAGCCGCAACGCGGCTTCCGGCTCTTCGGTCGCGCCCTCGCCCCGCGGCTCGCCAGCAAAGCCGAGACCCTGCAGGCCCTCGGTCGCCGACCAGATATGCAACCCGAGACCGCGCTTGAGCGCCAAGCCGGTCAGGGTTTGCAGCACGCGCGGCTCATCCCAGGACTCGATAAGGATCAGCTTGACCTTGGAATCGAGCACCAGGCCCAGATCATGGATATCGTTCTTCACACCCGCTCCTTGTGGCGGCCTTCTGGCCGGGATCGACCCAACCCGTTAGCAGGCCGTTGAAAAACTACTGCGCTCGGCTATGCGGCGTTGAAATCGGCCTCAAAATGCTCATGTACTGCTCGTACACTCCGCTTTTTCGGCTGATTTCGCCTTGCCTAGCCGTCGCTCGCTACATTTTTCAACGGCCTGCTAGACTCGGGCCTCATTCAACAGGCCAGGAGACTGTCCCATGGACTGTCTGTTCTGCAAGATCGTCGCTGGGGAAATACCCGCGCGCAAGCTTTACGAAGACGATCAGGTGTTCGCCTTCCACGATATTGGCCCCAAGGCCCCGGTGCATTTTCTGGTGATCCCGAAAAAGCACATTCATACCCTCAACGACCTCGGCGAAGACGACAAAGCCCTGGCCGGGCACATTCTCTATACCGCCCAGCGCCTGGCCAAAGAACAAGGCTGCGAACAGGGTTTTCGCGTGGTGATGAATTGCAATGAACTGGGCGGGCAAACCGTTTACCACATCCATATGCACGTCCTGGGGCAACGGCAGATGACCTGGCCGCCGGGCTGAACAACGCCCCCTGCCGAATGGCCCTGACGCCGGTCAAGCCGCGGCACGCCGATTGGAGTAGACTTGCCGCTCTCTTCTCGCCGGAGGCGCCCGATGGCCAGCGAACGTCACTACTCCCCCGTAGACCGCCTGTTCCTGCAAGCGGACGCGGCTCTGCGTACCTTGCTTCCCTTCAGCGGCCAGCCCAGTCGCCCCTCGCCAGCCATCGTGCAGGCGGAGACCGAACTGGATGAGCCCACCACGCGGCATGTCGCCGGCCTGATGCGTATCAACCACACCGGGGAAGTCTGCGCCCAGGCGCTGTATCAAGGCCAGGCGCTGACCGCCAAGCTCGCGCAGGTGCGTACGGCCATGGAACAGGCCGCCGATGAGGAAATCGATCATCTGGCCTGGTGCGAGCAGCGTATCCGTCAGCTGGGCAGCCACCCGAGCGTGCTCAATCCGCTGTTTTATGGCCTGTCTTTTGGCGTCGGCGCAGTGACCGGCCTGATCAGCGACAAGATCAGCCTGGGATTTGTCGCCGCCACCGAAGATCAGGTGGTCAAGCACCTGGACGAGCACCTGTTGCAGATACCCGAGCAAGACCAGAAGTCCCGCGCCATTCTTGAACAGATGCGCGTCGACGAAGAGCAGCACGCCTGCAATGCTCTGGAGGCCGGCGGCCTGCGCTTCCCGGCGCCGCTCAAGTTCGGCATGAGCCTGCTGGCCAAGGTGATGACCAAGAGCACCTACCGCCTCTAGCAGCAAGCAGCCGTCAGTGTACCGGTGCTCGCACGGCCGAACGCCGTCCGACTTTTACTTGAGGCTTGTAATGTGGCGCGGCGTCTAACCCAGCTCGACAATCTCGTAATCGTGGCTGATCTCGACCCCGGCACGACCGAGCATGATCGAGGCCGAGCAATACTTCTCCGCCGACAGCTCCACTGCACGCTTGACCTGAGCCTCTTTCAAGCCTCGGCCCTTGACCACGAAATGCAGGTGGATCTTGGTGAACACCTTGGGTTCCTCGGTGGCGCGCTCGGCCTCGAGAAAGGCTTCACAACTCTCTACCGACTGCCTGGATTTTTTCAGGATGCTGACCACATCGAAGTTGCTGCAACCGCCCAGGCCGATCAGCAGCATCTCCATCGGGCGCACACCCAGGTTGCGGCCACCGCTCTCCGGCGGGCCATCCATCACCACCGCATGACCGCTGCCCGACTCGCCAAGAAACAGGGCTTCGCCGGCCCATTGAATGCGCGCTTTCATTACCAAGCCTCCGCTGTTAAAAAGGAACGCAGCTTAGCACAGCCCTTTTCGACGCCTGGCTGCAGCCTTCTGCATGAAAGTTCCACGACTAGATGTTAGCCATGTCGCAAAACCGGCCCTGGCCTTGGCGCGACGGTTAAGCTGACGTCGAATTACTGGCACACTGGTGCCATATAACTATAAGAAATTGCCAGTCAGACAAAGGCTTACCTTTTTATTTTCAGGACTCGGGCATGGTTGCAATAACCCTTACACCTAAAATCAAGAACCTCGACAAACTCCTCGCGCATTGTCACCGTCGGCGCTATACGGCCAAAAGCACCATCATCTATGCAGGCGATCGCTGCGAAACCCTGTTCTTCATCGTCAAGGGTTCGGTCACCATCCTCATCGAGGACGACGATGGCCGCGAAATGATCATCGCCTACCTCAACCCCGGCGACTTCTTCGGCGAGATGGGCCTGTTCGACAAGGATGGCACGGAGAAAGAACGCAGCGCCTGGGTGCGCGCCAAGACCGAATGCGAAGTAGCGGAGCTCAGCTACGCCAAGTTCCGTGAACTGACCCAGCAAGACCCGGACATCCTCTACGCCCTCGGCAGCCAGATGGCCGAACGCCTGCGCAACACCACGCGCAAGGTCGGCGACCTGGCCTTCCTCGACGTCACCGGCCGCGTCGCGCGCACCCTGCTCGACCTGTGCAAGCAACCGGACGCCATGACCCACCCGGACGGTATGCAGATCAAGATCACCCGCCAGGAAATTGGCCGCATCGTCGGCTGTTCGCGCGAGATGGTCGGCCGTGTGCTCAAGGCCCTGGAAGAGCAGGGTCTGGTTCACGTCAAAGGTAAAACCATGGTGGTGTTCGGCACCCGCTGAAGTCGCCGGGTATAAAAAAAACCGGCGCATGCGCCGGTTTTTTATTCGCCTGGATCAGTCCACATCGGAGCTGGCAATCACCCGCCGGCGCTCGGGGAAGAACAGCCGTTCCAGTTCGGCCCCCGGATTCTCCGCACGCATGAAGGCCTCGCCGACCAGGAAGGCATAGACCTCGCTGATTTCCATCAACTCGACGTCGGCGCGGTTGAGGATGCCGCTCTCGGTCACCACCAGGCGGTCGCGCGGGATTCGCGGCAACAGATCCAGAGTGGTCTCCAGATTGAGCTCGAAGGTGTGCAGGTTGCGGTTGTTGACCCCTACCAGCGGCGTGTCCAGGGTATTCAGCGCCCGTTCCAACTCATCGCCATCGTGCACCTCGACCAGCACGTCGAGGTCGAAGGCCTTGGCGGTCGCCGCCAGCTCGGCCAGCTGCGCATCGGACAGCGCCGCGACTATCAGCAGCACGCAATCGGCGCCCAGGGCCCGGGACTCGACGATCTGGTAGGGGTCGATCATGAAGTCCTTGCGGATCACCGGCAGGGCACAGGCGTTGCGCGCTTCCTGCAGGTAGCGGTCGGCGCCCTGAAAGAAATCCACGTCGGTCAACACCGACAGGCAGGTCGCCCCACCGGCCTGATAACTGCGGGCGATGTCCGCCGGGACGAAATGCTCGCGCAGCACCCCCTTGCTCGGCGAGGCCTTCTTGATTTCGGCGATCACCGCCGGCTGCTTGCGTTTGGCCTGCTCCAGCAGAGCCCGGGCAAAGCCACGCGGGGTATCGGCGGCGCGGGCCTGCCGCTCGAGGTCCTCGAGGCCGACGATGGCGCGCCGCGCCGCGACTTCTTCGGCCTTGCGGGCGAGGATCTTCTCCAGAACGGTGGGAATGCTCACCCTTGATTCTCCTGTTTGAATACCGCGGTAAAGGACACCAATTCCTGCAGTTTCTCCCAGGCCAGCCCGGTATGCAGGGCATCGTGGGCCAGGCTCACGCCGTCTTTCAGGCTACCGGCCAGATCCGCCGCATACAGTGCCGCCCCGGCATTCAGCACGATCATGTCGGCCGCCTTCTGCCCGGCTTCGGTGCTGCGCTTGCTCAGGGCGTCACGGATTAGCGCCAGCGAGGCCTCCGGCCCCTCCACTGCCAGGCCGATCAGGCTCTGACTCTTGAGCCCGAGGTCTTCCGGTTGCACTTCATACTCGCTGATCACGCCGTCCTTCAGTTCGGCGACGTGGGTCGCCGCGGCCAGACTGAACTCGTCCAGACCGTCGCGCGAGTGCACCACCAGGATGTGCTGGCTCCCCAGGCGCTTGAGTACCTCGGCCAGGGGTCGGCACAGCGCCTGACTGAACACCCCGACCACCTGGTGCTTGACGCCCGCGGGATTGGTCAGCGGGCCGAGCATGTTGAAGATGGTGCGCAGGCCCAGTTCGCGGCGCGGCGCGGCGGCATGCTTCATCGCCGCGTGATGCACCTGGGCGAACATGAAGCCGACGCCGACGCTGTCGATGCACCGGGCCACCTGCTCGGGCTTCAGGCTGAGGTAGATGCCGGCAGTTTCCAGCAGGTCGGCGCTGCCGCTCTTGCCCGAGACCGCACGATTGCCATGCTTGGCCACCTTGCCACCGGCGGCGGCGACGACGAAGCTGGCGGCCGTCGACACGTTGAAGATGTTCGCTCCGTCGCCGCCGGTACCGACCACGTCGACCACATGCTCCAGGCTGTCCAGCTGCACATGGCTGGCCAGCTCGCGCATCACCGCGACCGCGCCAACTATCTCGTCGATGCTTTCGCTCTTCATGCGCAGGCCCATGAGGAAGGCGCCGATCTGCGCGTCGGTGCACTGGCCGGTCATGATCTCGCGCATCACGTCCTGCATTTCCTCGGTGGACAGGTCGAGCTGGCCGACGATCCGGTTAAGCGCTTCCTTGATGTTCATCCGCGCACGCCTCCGTGTTGTTTGAGGAAGTTGGCAAACAGTTCGTGGCCCTGCTCGGTGAGAATGGACTCGGGGTGGAACTGCACGCCTTCGATGTTCAGGGTCTTGTGGCGCAGGCCCATGATCTCGTCGAGTGCGCCGTCTTCGAATTGGGTCCAGGCGGTGACTTGCAGGCAGTCCGGCAGGGTTTCGCGCCTGACCACCAGGGAATGATAGCGGGTCACCGTCAGCGGGTTGTTGAGGCCGGCGAACACCCCGCTATTTTCGTGGAACACCGGGCTGGTCTTGCCGTGCATCACCTGGCGCGCGCGCACCACCTCGCCGCCGAAGGCCTGGCCGATGCTCTGGTGGCCCAGGCAGACGCCGAGGATCGGCAGCTTGCCGGCGAAGTGCTCGATTACCGCCAGCGAGACGCCGGCCTCGTTGGGCGTACAGGGCCCGGGCGAGACCACGATGCGCTCAGGCTGCAGGGCGGCGATCTCGGCGACGCTCAACTGGTCGTTGCGAATCACCTGGACGTCCGCCCCCAACTCGCCGAGGTACTGCACCACGTTATAGGTAAAGGAGTCGTAGTTATCGATCATCAGCAGCATGGCAAGACTCCTCAGCGCGGGTTCTGGTCAAAGACGGTTTGTTCGGCCAGCGCGACCGCGCGGAACATGGCGCGGCGCTTGTTCAGGGTTTCTTCCCACTCCAGCGCCGGTACCGAGTCGGCGACGATGCCGGCGCCGGCCTGCACGTGCAGCTCGCCGTCCTTGATCACCGCGGTGCGGATGGCGATGGCGGTGTCCATGTTGCCGTTCCACGCCAGGTAGCCCACCGCACCGCCATAGACGCCGCGCTTGACCGGCTCCAGCTCGTCGATGATTTCCATGGCGCGAATCTTCGGCGCCCCGGACAGGGTGCCGGCCGGCAGGATCGCGCGCAGCGCGTCCATGGCGCTCAAACCTGGCTTCAGTTGGCCGGTGACATTGGAGACGATGTGCATGACGTTGGAATAGCGCTCGATCACCATCTTCTCGGTGAGTTTGACCGAGCCGGTGCTGGCGACCCGGCCGACGTCGTTGCGGCCCAGATCGATCAGCATCAGGTGTTCGGCGACTTCCTTGGCATCGGCGAGCAGATCCCGTTCCAGGGCCAGATCGGCCTCTTCGTTGGCGCCGCGCGGGCGGGTGCCGGCGATGGGGCGCACCGTGACCAGGCCGTCCTCGAGACGCACCAGTACCTCGGGCGAACTGCCGACCACATGGAAGTCGCCGAAATTGAAGAAGTACATATAGGGCGTCGGGTTGATGCAGCGCAGCGCCCGGTACAGGTCGATAGGTGCGGCCTCGAACGGGATCGACATGCGCTGGGAAATCACCACCTGCATGCAGTCGCCGGCGAGGATGTATTCCTTGATCGCGTTGACCGAATGTTCGTAGTCCGCGCGGCTGAAGCTGGAGCGAAACGCCGGCTCGGCAGCGGGCGGGGCATTCAGGTCGACGCCCAGGCGCGGGGTAATGGGCTGGCGCAGCTTGTGCAGAAGCGCCTGCAGACGCGCCTGGCCTCGTTCCAGCGCCCCCTCCTCGGCCGGATCGGCGAGGACGATGGCGTGCATCTTGCCGGCCAGGTTGTCGAACACCACCACGGCGTCGGACACCATCAGCAGGATATCCGGGGTGCCGAGCGGGTCGGGATTGCTCCCCGCCGCCAGCTTCGGCTCGACATAGCGCACGCTGTCGTAGCCGAAGTAGCCGACCAGGCCGCCGTTGAAGCGCGGCAGCCCGGCCAGGGTCGGCACCCGGTAGCGCGCCTGGAACTGCTCGACGAAGGCCAGCGGATCGGCGCACTCGTGGCGCTCCACCTCGACGCCATCGACGCTGATGCTGACGCGGTGGCCGTAGGCGCGCAGCACGGTGCGCGCCGGCAGGCCGATGATCGAATAACGGCCCCATTTCTCGCCGCCCTGCACCGACTCCAGCAGGTAGCTGTTGGCCTCATCGGCCAGCTTCAGGTAGAGCGACAACGGGGTATCGAAGTCGACCAGGGTTTCATAGGCAAGCGGAATGCGGTTATAGCCGGCAGCGGCTAAACGCAGGAATTCTTCGCGGGTCATATCAGCCTCGTGGCTTGAGGGTAAACGGTCGTGTGCAGGCGGGCTTTATGCAAAGCCAAGATCAGGTCAGAGGCGCCAGCGCCAACGGGCCAGGGCCTTGATGATTTTCATACCGGTTCTTGCGGACCAGCGCGTGCAGGTAACCACCACGGGGCTCTCTCAGGCGGGAGTAAAGTCTGGCAACACTAGCGCAGCCGCCAGACCTAAGCAACCCGGCCCGCCACCAGCAGCTGGCGCAAATCATCCAGCACCCGCAGCGGGCCCTCTTCGGCGATCGGCCGACCGTGGTTGTAGCCGTAACTCAGCGCCACGCAAGGCACACCGGCCGCCTTGGCCGCCAGCACGTCGTTGCGCGAGTCGCCGATAAACAGCGCCTGCCGCGCCTCGACCCGGGCCAGCTGCAACACATGCAGCAGTGCGGCCGGGTCGGGCTTCTGCTGCGGCAGGGTATCGCCGCCGATGATCCAGCGAAAATAACCACCCAGGCCCTTGTCATCCAGCAGCGGCCCGACGAAGCGCTCCGGCTTGTTGGTGATGATCGCCATCTCGACCTGTTGCGCGCGCAGCCAGTCGAGGGTCGCCAGCACGCCCGGATAAACCCGGGTCAAGCTGTGATCCTCGGCATAGGCCTGCATGAACAGCTCGAGCGCCTGCTCGGCGTGGGCCTCGTCGACATGTTCGTGCTGCAGGCCGCCGGCCAGGGCGCGGCGCACCAGCACCCGCGCACCATTGCCGACCCAGTCGCGTACCTGCAGGGCGCCGGCCGCCGGCTGGCCGAGCAAGACCAGGGTCTTGTCGATAGCCGCCGCCAGATCCGGCACCGAGTCGACCAGGGTGCCGTCCAGGTCGAACATCACCAGGCGCGGCAGCTCGCCAGCGAACAGTTCATGCAGTGCGGTCACCCGCGCACCTGGGCCAGCTCGGCACGCATGGCATCGATCACGGTTTTATAGTCCGGCTGGCTGAAGATCGCCGAGCCGGCGACGAAGGTGTCGGCCCCGGCGGCGGCGATCTCGCGGATGTTCTGCACATTCACCCCGCCGTCGATCTCCAGGCGGATCTCACGACCGCTGGCGTCGATCAGGGCGCGGGCCTCCTTGAGTTTCTCCAGGGTATGGGGGATGAACTTCTGCCCGCCGAAGCCCGGGTTGACGCTCATCAGCAAGATCATGTCGACCTTGTCCAGCACGTGCTTGAGCACCTCCAGCGGGGTGGCCGGGTTGAACACCAGGCCGGCCTTGGCCCCGCCCGCCTTGATCAGCTGCAGGGAGCGGTCGATATGCTCGGACGCTTCCGGGTGGAAGGTGATGTAGCTGGCGCCAGCCTCGATGAAGTCGCCGATGATGCGATCCACCGGTTTGACCATCAGGTGCGCGTCGATGGGTGCGCTGATACCGTACTTGCGCAGCGCCGCGCAGACCATCGGGCCGATGGTCAGGTTGGGCACATAGTGGTTGTCCATCACATCGAAGTGAACGATGTCGGCACCCGCGGCGAGCACCTTGTCCACTTCCTCGCCCAGGCGGGCGAAATCGGCGGAGAGGATCGACGGGGCGATGGCGAAGGGTTGCATGGCGCACCTCGGTGGCATTCACGAAAGTGGCGCATTGTACCCGAGCGAAACAGGGGGCGCCGCTCGGACGATAGTCGGCCCTTCGCAACGCAAAAGACCCGCCGCAGCGGGTCTCTTATCCAGCATCGTTTACGCCAGTTCGGCGAAGCACTCTTCGATGATCGCCAGACCGCGATCCAGCAGTTCGTCTTCGGCGGTCAGCGGCACCAGCACCCGCAGCACGTTGCCGTAGGTGCCGCAGGACAGCAGGATCAGACCCTTGTCGCGGGCCTTGGCGACGATCTGGCCGACCAGCGCGGCATTCGGTTTGTGCACATCGCCGTCCTCGCACAACTCCATGGCGATCATCGCGCCGAGGGCACGCACCTCGCCGATGCTCTTGTGCTTGGCCTGGATGGCTTTCAGACCCGTGACCAGACGCTCGCCCACCGCCTTACAGCGCTCCAGCAGGTTTTCTTCTTCGAACACCTCGATCACCGCCAGGGCCGCGGCGCAGGCCAGCGGGCTGCCGGCGTAGGTGCCGCCCAAGCCGCCGGGGGCGATGGCGTCCATGTACTCGGCCTTGCCGCACACGCCGGCCACCGGAAACCCGCCGGCGATGGATTTGGCGAAGGTGGTCAGGTCGGCGGCCACGCCCATCTGCTCCATGGCGAAGAAGGTGCCGGTACGCCCGGCGCCGGTCTGCACCTCGTCGGCGATCAACAGGATGCCGTGCTGGTCACAGAGGGCGCGCAGGCGCTGCATGAATTCTTGCGGCGCCACATAGAAGCCGCCCTCGCCCTGCACCGGCTCGATGATGATCGCGGCGATGTCGCGCGGCTCGGCGTCGTTCTTGAAGATCCGCTCGATGCTGGCGATGGCGTCAGCCGTGCTGACCCCGTGCAGCGCGCAGGGGTACTGGGCGCGGAACACGCCGCCGGGCATCAGGCCCATGCCGGCCGAATAGGGATTGACCTTGCCGGTCAGCGAGAGGGTCATCATGGTGCGGCCGTGGTAGCCGCCGGTGAAGGCGATCACCCCGGCGCGGCCGGTGGCGGCGCGGGCGATCTTCACCGCGTTCTCCACCGCTTCGGAGCCGGTGGTGACCAGCAGGGTCTTCTTGGCGAAGTCGCCCGGCACCCTGGCGTTGATCTTCTCGCACAGCTCGACGTAGGGCTCGTAGGCCAGCACCTGGAAGCAGGTGTGGGTCAGTTTGCTCAGTTGCTCCTGCACCGCCGCCACCACTTTGGGGTGCAGGTGGCCGGTGTTGAGCACCGCGATGCCGCCGGCGAAGTCGATGAACTCGCGGCCCTCGACGTCGGTGACGGTGGCATTCTGCGCGCGGTCGGCGAAGATCGGGTGGATCTGGCCGACGCCGCGGGGGACGGCGGCAGTGCGGCGTTGCATCAGGGAATCGTTGGTCTTGCTCATGGCGTCCTCGTTGGGGATGCAGGTTGTTCTGGCGGTGGAAGACGCTGCGCGGTCTTCCACCCTACGGAGCTGCAATAGGTGCGTATAGGAGCCTGGCCTAGATGCCCAGACACAGGTATTTGATTTCCAGATACTCGTCTAAACCATATTTCGAACCTTCACGGCCCAGGCCCGAGGCCTTCATGCCGCCGAACGGCGCCACCTCGGTGGAGATCACCCCGGTGTTGATGCCGACCATGCCGTATTCCAGGGCCTCGGCCACGCGGAACACCCGACCCAGGTCGCGGGCGTAGAAGTAGGCGGCCAGGCCGAATTCGGTGTCGTTGGCCTGGCGGATCACCTCGGCCTCGTCCTCGAAACGGAACAGCGGCGCCAACGGGCCGAAGGTTTCCTCGCGGGCCACCGCCATCTCGGCGGTCACCCCGCTGACGATGGTCGGCGCGAAGAAGTTGCCGCCCAAACGGTAGCCGCCGGCGACCAGGGTCGCGCCCTTGTCCAGGGCGTCGGCCAGATGGCGCTCGACCTTGGCCACGGCCTCGGCGTTGATCAACGGGCCGGTGGTGATGCCTTCCTGCATGCCGTTGCCGACCTTGAGCTTGGCCACTGCCGCCTTGAGCTTGGCGGCGAAGGCATCGAAGACGCCGTCCTGCACGTACAGGCGGTTGGCGCAGACGCAGGTCTGCCCGGCGTTGCGGTACTTGGAGATGATCGCGCCCTCGACTGCCGCATCCAGATCGGCGTCGTCGAAGACGATGAAGGGGGCGTTGCCGCCCAGTTCCAGCGAGAGCTTCTTCAGGGTCGGCGCGCACTGCTGCATCAGCTGGATGCCGACGCCGGTGGAGCCGGTGAACGACAGCTTGCGCACGATGGGGTTAGCGCACAGCTCGGCGCCGACCTCGCGGCTGGCCTCGACGTCGGCCGGGATCACGCTGAGCAGCCCGGCGGGGATGCCGGCGCGCTCGGCCAGCGCGGCCAGGGCCAGGGCCGAGAACGGCGTCTGCGGCGCCGGCTTGAGCACCATGGCGCAACCCGCCGCCAGGGCCGGACCGGCCTTGCGGGTGATCATGGCGCTGGGGAAGTTCCACGGGGTGATGGCGGCGGTGACGCCGACGGCTTCCTTCTGCACCAGGATGCGCTTGTCCGTGGCATGGGCCGGGATCAGGTCGCCGTAGGCGCGCTTGGCTTCCTCGGCGAACCACTCGATAAAGGAGGCGGCGTAGGCGATCTCGCCACGGGCCTCGGCCAGGGGCTTGCCCTGTTCAAAGGTCATGATCCGCGCCAGGTCTTCCTGGTTGGCCAGGATCAGCTCGAACCACTGGCGCAGGCGATTGGCCCGCTCTTTTGCGGTCAGCGCGCGCCAGGCCGGCTGAGCGGCTTGCGCGGCCTCGATGGCGCGGCGGGTTTCGCCGCGGCCCATGTTCGGCACGCTGCCGATCAGCTCGGCGGTGGCCGGGTTGAAGATCTCGCTGCGCGCGCCGCTGTCGGCTTCGCACCACTGGCCGTTCACGTAGGCCTGCTGACGCAGCAGGCTGGGGTCGTTGAGTTGCAGGCTCATAGGGTTCTCTTGTTATTCGCCAGATCAGGTGGGTTGCTGGGTGCGCAGTTTTTCGCTACGCCCGCGCAGCCATTCCAGGGTCAGCAACAGCAGGATGGAGAAGCCGATCAGCAGGGTCGCCGCCGCGGCGATGGTCGGCGACAGGTTCTCGCGGATGCCGCTGAACATCTGCCGCGGCAGGGTGGCCTGCTCGGGGCCGGCGAGGAACAGGGTGACCACCACTTCGTCGAAGGAGGTGGCGAAGGCGAACAGCGCGCCGCTGATCACCCCCGGGGCGATCAGCGGCAGGGTCACCCGGCGGAACGCGGTCAGCGGCGAGGCGCCGAGGCTGGCCGCGGCACGCACCAGGTTGTGGTTGAAGCCCTGCAGGGTGGCCGACACCGTGATGATGACGAAGGGCACGCCCAGCACCGCATGCACCACGATCAGCGACAGGTAACTGTTGCCCAGGCCCAGCGGGGCGAAGAACAGGTAGCTGGCCACCCCGACGATCACCACCGGCACCACCATGGGCGAGATCAGCAGGCTCATCACCAGCGCCTTGCCGCGGAACTCGCCGCGGGTCAGGCCGATCGCCGCCAGGGTGCCGAAGACCATGGCCAGCACGGTGGCGGCCGGGGCGATGATCAGGCTGTTCTTCAGCGAACGCATCCAGTCAGCGGACATGAAGAAGTCTTCATACCAGCGCAGGGAAAAGCCCTGCAGCGGGTAGACCAGAAAGCTGCCGGAGTTGAACGACAACGGGATGATCACCAGCACCGGCAGGATCAGGAACAGCAGCACCAGCGCGCAGAGGCTGCGCAGGCTGTAGTACCAGATGCGTTCGACGGGTGACAGGTAGGGGCTCAGCATAGATCTCTCTCCATCCTAAGGTTGTCCTCGCCCAGCGGGCGAGGACGACAGGGTCAGGTCAGGCCAGGCGCAACCGGCTGGCGCCGACCAGCCAGCTGTAGACCACGTAGAGCACCAGGGTGGCGCCCAGCAGCAGGCCGCCGAGGGCCGTGGCCATGCCCCAGTTGATGGTGGTGTTGGTATAGAAGGCGACGAAATAGCTGATCATCTGGTCGCTCGGGCTGCCCAGCAGCGCCGGGGTGATGTAGTAGCCGATCGACAGGATGAACACCAGCAGGCAGCCGGCGCCGACCCCGGCCAGGGTCTGCGGGAAGTACACCCGCCAGAAGCTGGCGAAGGGGTGGCAGCCCAGCGACACTGCCGCGCGCATATAGGTGGGCGAGATGCCCTTCATCACGCTGTAGATCGGCAGGATCATGAACGGCAGCATGATGTGCACCATGGCGATGTACACCCCGCTGCGGTTGAACACCAGCTGCAAGGGTTCGTCGATGATGCCCAGCGACAGCAGCGCACCATTGATCAGGCCGCCGGACTGCAACAGCACGATCCAGGCCGCCACCCGCACCAGGATCGAGGTCCAGAACGGCAGCAGCACCAGGATCATCAGCAGGTTGCTCTGCCGGGTCGGCAGGTTGGCCAGCAGGTAGGCCAGCGGGTAGGCCAGCACCAGGCAGATGGCGGTGATCACCAGACTCATCCAGAAGGTGCGCACGAAAATGTCCAGGTAGATGGCCTGGTCCGGGGTGGCACTGGCCAGCTCGCCGAGATCGTCGATGCGATGGTCGAGGGCGGCCAGCAGGTAATAGGGGGTGAAGCTCGAACTGTTGCGGCGGATCACCTGCCAATAGGCCGGGTCGCCCCAACGCTCGTCCAGGCTTTCCAGGGCGTCCTTGTAGGACGCAGGTTCGCTGGCGAAGGGCAGCGCACGGGCGGTGCTGCTGATCAGGCTGCGAAAGCCGGCCAGTTCCATGTTCAGGCGCTTGGACAGGTCGCCCAGATTACGCTGGCTGCGCGCCTCGACGATGTCCAGGCTCACGGCGCGATAGACCGCCTCGCCCGGCAGTGCCTTGCCGTTCCATTCGGTGATGGCCGCGACGGTAAGCGGCAGGCTGGCGACCACTTCCGGGTTGTCCACGCTGCGCCAGAGCAAGGCGCCGATGGGCACCAGGAAGGTCAGCAGGAGAAACACCAGCAAGGGCAGGATCAGCGCCTTGGACTTCAGCCGATTGAAGCGTTCGGCGCGGGCCAGACGCTGCTTGAGACTGGTACTGGTGATGGGCAGGTCGGTGACAGGCATTACGCTGGCCATGGAAAACTCCGCATGCAACGGCCGCACTAGGCGACGGGTAAACACAGGCAAAACAGGCAAGGCCCCGGCCTTGCGGCCGGGGTCGGGGCGGCTTTAGTTGCGCGCAGCCCAGGCATTGAAGCGCTGTTCCAGCTGCTCGCCGTAGTCGGCCCAGAAGGTCACGTCGATGGCTACCTGATCCTTGATGTTTTCCGGCGTGGTCGGCATCACGTTCAGACGCTCGGGCGCCAGCAGGTCGATGGCCTGTTTCTTGGCCGGGCCGTAGGCGATGTTTTCGGCGAAGACTTTCTGCGGCTGCGCTTGCACCGAGAAGGCGATGAACTGCTTGGCTGCTTCCTGATTCTTGGCACCGCGCGGAATGGCCCAGGAGTCGAAATCGTAGATGCCGCCGCTCCACACCACCTGCAGGTTGCTCTCGGCCTGCACCGCGGCGATCCGACCGTTGTAGGCCGAACTCATGACCACGTCGCCGGAGGCCAGGTACTGCGGTGGCTGGGCGCCGGCTTCCCACCACTGGATATGCGGCTTGAGCTCATCCAGCTTGCGGAAGGCCCGGTCGACGCCGTCACGGGTCGCCAGCACCTTGTACACCTCGGTCGGCGCAACGCCGTCAGCCATCAGGGCGAATTCCAGGGTGTACTTGGCGCCCTTGCGCAGGCCGCGCTTGCCGGGGAATTTCTTCACATCCCAGAAATCGCTCCAACCGGTCGGTGCGCCGCTGAGCTTGTCGGCGTTGTAGGCGAGCACCGTCGACCAGACGAAGAAGCCCACGCCGCACGGCTGGATAGCGCCGTCGATGAAGTCGTCCGGGTTGCCGAACAGCGCCGGATCGAGCGGCTCGAACAAGCCCTCGTCACAGCCGCGGGCCAGCTCGGGCGATTCCACTTCGAGCAGGTTCCAGTTCACGCTGTTGGTGTCGACCATGGCTTTGACCTTGGCCATCTCGCCGTTGTACTCGCCGGCCAGGATCTTGTTGCCGGTGCTTTTCTCGAAGGGCTCGTAGAAGGCCTTGACCTGCGCCTCCTTGCTCGCGCCGCCGAATGAAATCGCAGTCAGGTCGGCCGCCATCGCCGGAACTGCAAGGGCCACCCCAACGGCCAGGGCCGCCAACTTCAGGGATTTCGACATTGTTGTTATCTCCTCTGTGTCACATGGGTAAGGATGAAGCACTGTTAGTGGTTCAGTCAGGCTGCTGTGGATCGAGGGCGCGGACGTGCTCGACCTGCCAGCCGAGCGGCACCAGATCGCCAACGGCCAGAGCGGAATCCAGCTCGGCCACCGGCTGCTTGATGTAGAAATCGCTTTTGCCGCAGACCTCCATGCGGATGCGCACGTGGTCGCCCAGGTAGATGAACTCGGCGACGCGCCCGGAGAAGCGGTTCGGGCAGGCCTCGCTGTGGCCGTTCAGGCGAATCCGCTCGGGGCGTACCGACAGGGTCACCGGCTCGCCCGGCTGGCCGACGTTGACCGCCAGCGCCTCGACCCGCTCGCCACGGGCCAGGCCGACCACGCAGCGCTCGCCAGCGCGGCTGATCAGGTGGCCGCTGAGGCGGTTGTTCTCGCCGATGAAGTTGGCGACGAAGGTATTGCTCGGCTGCTCATAGAGGATGCGCGGCTCGGCGATCTGCTGGATCTCGCCCTGATGGAACACCGCGACCCGGTCGGACATGGTCAGCGCCTCGCCCTGGTCGTGGGTGACGTAGACCACGGTCACGCCCAGACGCTGGTGCAGGTGCTTGATCTCCATCTGCATGTGCTCGCGCAACTGCTTGTCCAGCGCCCCAAGGGGTTCGTCCATCAGCACCAGCTGCGGTTCGAACACCAGGGCGCGGGCCAGGGCCACACGCTGCTGCTGGCCGCCGGAGAGTTGCCCGGGATAGCGGTTGCGGAAGCTGTCCAGCTGCACCATCGACAGCGCACGCTTGACCCGTTCGCTGGTATCGGTGCGCGACAGGCCGCGCACGCTCAGGGGAAAGGCCAGGTTCTCGGCCACGGTCATGTGCGGGAACAACGCATAGTTCTGGAACACCATGCCGATGTCGCGCTTGTGCGGTGGCAGCTTGGTCAGCGAGCGACCGCCGAGGAGGATTTCTCCGGCGGTGGGGGTTTCGAAACCGGCCAGCATCATCAAGCTGGTGGTCTTGCCCGAACCGGACGGCCCGAGCAGGGTCAGGAATTCGCCCTTGCGGATGTCCAGATTGAGATCCTTGACGATCAGGTTCTCGCCGTCATAGCTCTTCTGCACACCGCGAAAACTCACCAACACATCGTTTGCCTGAGACTCGGACATCACCGCACCCTTTGTTGTTGTCTGTACGTCGTTGAGCACAGATTAGGCGCGAGGGGACACGGGAAAAATCGGCCGGGATGACGAACTGCTATCAGACCGGCGGAGAGATTGCTGTAGGAATCGCCCTACAATTTCCCAGCATGGCCGTCGGCCTTTCTCGGCCGACGGTAGGGCTCATGGCTGGCGTAGGGTGCGCCGCGCGCACCGGCGATCGACGCGGTCTATACACCCAAACTGATCGATATGTCTCCACGGCTCAGGGCAGAAATCGACGAGGCATTGGTGCGCGCGGCGCACCCTACCCGATCGGTACGGTTCCACGGCTCAAACCAGGCGATGCTCCATGGCATAGCGCACCAGATCGGCCATCGAGTGCACCCCGAGCTTCTGCATCAGGCGCGCCTTGTGGGTGCTCACGGTCTTGTTGCTGATCGCCAGGTGCAGGGCGATGTCGTTGACCCCTTCGCCGCGCACCAGGCGCTCGAACACCGAGAACTCGCGCTCCGAGAGCTGGGCATGGGGCGGCCGCGAATCGGTCAGGCCGACCTCGAAAACCATGCGGTCGGCCAGCTCAGGATCGATGTAGCGGCCGCCGCCGGCCACCTTGCGGATGGCGCTGATCAGCAGCGCCGGGTCGCTGTCCTTGGTCGCATAACCGGCGGCGCCGACCTTGAGCGCGCGGGCGGCCATCTGCGCCTCGTTGTGCATCGACAGCACCAGGATCGCCGGCCCGTTGGCCAGCGCGCGGATCCGCGGAATCGCCTCCAGGCCGTTGACCCCGGGCATGCTGATATCCAGCAGCACCACGTCGCAGGCCGTCTTGCGCAGGCACTCGAGCAACTGCTCGCCATTGCCGGCCTCGCCCACCACCTCGAGGTCGCGGGCCAGGCCGATCAACTGCTTGATGCCTTCACGCACGATGGCGTGGTCTTCAGCCACCATTACCCGAATCACGCCACTGCCTCCTCGGCCACTGCCACTCGTGCGCACAGAGTAGTGCCCTCGCCGGGCTGGCTGTCAATCTGCAACTGGCCGCCGAGCATCAATACCCGCTCCTGCATGCCGACCAACCCAAACGACTGACCCGGCTGGCGCTGCTCGGGCACGAAGCCTTTGCCGTCGTCGCTGACGCACAGGCACAGTTCGCCGTCCTCCAGGCGCAGGCTGACCTGCACGCTGTGTGCGCCGGCGTGGCGCATGATGTTGGTCAGCGCCTCCTGGAGAATGCGAAACAGGCCGATGGCCTTGGCGTCGCTGAGTGTCGGCAGGCTCTCCGGCACCTCGACCATGCACGGGATCTGGGTGCGCGCCTCGAAGCGGCGCACCTGCCACTCGATGGCCGAGGCGATGCCGGCGTCGAGAATCGGCGGGCGCAACGCGGTGGCGACATCGCGCACCAACTGAAACAGCTGGGCGATCAGGCGTTTCATGTTCTGCAGATGCCGATCCAGCTCCGGCAACTGGCCGGAGCAGGCCAGCTCGCACATGGCGGTTTCCAGCTTGAGCACGGTGAGTACCTGGCCCAGTTCGTCGTGCACTTCGCGGGCGATGCGCGCCTTTTCCTCTTCGCGCACGCTCTCCAGGTGCGCCGAGAGGTCACGCAGGCGCGCCCGCGACTCGCTCAACGCCAGTTCCACCTGCTTGTTCTCGGTGATGTCCCAGACGATCCCGTCCCACACCACCCGGCCCTCGCCCAGACGGCGCGCCGTGGCCTTGATGTCGGCCCAGCGCAACTGGCCGGCACGGGTGAGGATCCGCCCCTGCCACTGCCAGTCGCTGTCGCCGGCCAGGGCCGCGCCCTGGGTTAGCCGGTAGCTGGCCTGATCGTCGGGGTGCACCAGACTGCGAATGCCGCGGTCGGCGCGCTGCAACTCGACGGCCGGATAACCGACCAGTTCGGCACTGGCCTCGCTGATATAGGCGAACACCACCTCCTCCTCGAACGCACTGCGCTCCAGGCGAAACACCAGGCCGGGCACGTTGCCGGCGATGCCCTTGAACCGCGCCTCGCTCTCCTGCAGGGCGGCGCGGGCACGCCGGCGCTCGGTGACATCGGCGAGGAACACCACCAGGTATTCCGCCCGGTCGAAGCGCAGGAAACTCAGCGATACGTCCACCGGCAAGCCGCTGCCATCGGCGCGCAGGCACTCGCTCTCGAACCCCGGCAAGGCCTCGTCGCTACCGCGCGCCAACTTCCACAGGCTCAACCAGCGGTCCATATCCAGACTCGGTTCCAGGGCCTGTAACGGCAGCTCCACCAGCGCCCCGCCGGCATAGCCGAGCATCTCCTCGGCGGCGCGGTTGGCATAACGCACATGGCTGTCCCAATTGACCCAGAGAATGCCCACGGTGCTGTGGTCGATGGAGAACTGACTGAGGCGCAGGGCCTGCTCGGCCACCTCGCGCTGGCTCAACTCCTGGCGCACGCCGAGCAGTTGGCGCTCCAGACCGCGGCGCTGCTGACGCAGATGCAGGACGATGGCCGCGGTGCTGAGCAAGGCCAACAACAGCAACAGCGCGAGGCCGCGCCAGAAGGCCAGGGACTCGCCGATCTGCGGGTATTTCAACGGCAGCCAGCGCTCGCGCAGGCGCTCGATCTCGCGCCCGGGCATGGCCTCCAGGGTTCGTTCGAGGATCTCCGCCAGCAGCGGCTGGTCGCGCCGACTGGCGACGCGCAGCAACTGCGGCAGACCGATATCGCCGACGATGCTCAGGGCCGCGAACTGCGGCTCGCGCAGCAGCAGGCTGAGGCGCGCCTCGTCGACCACCGCGTAGCTGACCTCCTGACGCAACAGGCGCAGCAGGCCCACCCGCTCCGAACTCACCGCCTGCAGGCGCAGGTTGTTATGGGTCTTGTACAGGTACTCGAACACCGGGCTCGGCTCGCGCACCGCGACCAGCTCATCGTGCCCCAGACGGTCGAGATCGACCGCACTGATGCCGCGCTGCTCGCTCACCACCAGATGGGGCACGCGCATATAGGGTGCGGAATAGAGCCACAGGCGCAGGCCGCGCGGGGTCTGCTGCAACCCCGGCGCGAGGTCGACCTCGCCACGCCTTAGCGCGCTATCCAGCTCGCCCTGATCGGCGTAGCGCAGCCATACCGGCTCGACGCCCATGCCCTGCAGCAGGCGCGTCATCAGCTCGACGTTGGCCCCGGAAAGCCGCTGCAGGCGCCGGTCATACAGGGCCCAGGGCGCTTGCATGAGCAGACCTACGCGCAACTGCCGGTGCTCGCCGAGCCAGGCCTGCTGCTCGGCGGTGTAGAGCGGACGCAGGGGCAACGCCGAGTCTTCGGCCCAGGTCAAAAACGGCCACACCAGCAGTAGAAAGAGGATGCGCGACCAGATAGGACTCATTGCCAAAATTACTCTGCCAGGGCACCAGGGGAACATTCAGCGGCGGTGAAAATATCGCATCTCGTCGCGAGGCAGTCGCCGCAGGCGGCAAAGTTCTCACACGTGCGCATACCTTACTCCAGTCCAGGCCGGGCTAGCCAAGGGTTAGCGCTGACAAGGCGCTCGCCAAACAGTAGGCTGAGGCGCTCATCGTTCCCCCTGGAGTCCGCCATGCCCCACCTCATTCCCTCCCTGCTGGCGACCCTGAGCCTGATACTGCCGATCGGCTCAGCGCTGCAGGCGGCAGAAGCCAACACGGAGAGCCACGGCGAGCGCGCGCCACTCGCTCCGTCCGCCACCGACCTGAGCCGCCCGCCACCCGCCGAGCGCAGTGCGGATGCGGCCAGCGCGCTGAGCCGCCAGTTGCCCAGCCAGGAGCAACAGTTACTGCAGGCCGGAGATGAGTCTTTCCTGGCCCTGTGGCAAGCCGCCAATGCGGCCGAGGCCCATGGCGTGGTGGTGCTGGTCGCCGGCGATGGCGAAAGCGCCGACTGGCCCAAAGTGCTCGGCCCGCTGCGGCGCAAGCTGCCGGATGGCGGCTGGCACAGCCTGAGTCTGAGCCTGCCCGACCCGCAGGACGCCCAGCCGCTGGCGCCCGAGATTAAGCTCGCAAGCGCAGCCACAGCGGCCGATGAGCCGCCGGCCGACGCCTCCACGCCGGCCGCGGAGGGGTCGGCAGCCGCCAGCGACACCGCGCCAGCCGCCCCGACCAGCCAGGCCGACCAACCCATGGCAGACCCCGGCGCACGTCACGCCCGGCGCATCAAGCAGCGCATCCAGGCGGCGCTGGAACTGGCCCGCCAGCAGCAGGCCAAGCACATCATCCTGCTCGGCCATGGCAGCGGCGGCTACTGGAGCATGCGTTATCTCAGCGAAGAGCAACCCGCCGACGTGCGCAGCCTGCTGCTGGTGGACGTCAAGCCGGCAGCCGATGCCAGCCCGGGGCTGGCCGAGCTGCAAGCCGACCTCAAGCTGACCACCGGCGACTTCTACTACAAGGATCGACAACCCGAGCGCAACGCGGCCGCCAGACGCGCCCAGGCCAGCAAGCGGCAGGAACATCCGGCCTATACCCAGGTGGCACTCAAGGCCTTGCCGGGCAACCCCGAAGTCGAGCAGGAACAGCTGTACCGCCGACTGCGTGGCTGGCTCAGCCGGCAACTGCAGAGCCGTTGACGCGCTTGCGTCCGCCCCGCCTAACGAAAGCCGCGACGCTGGCGAACCAGCCCATAGGCCTGGTGCAGTTCACGGGTCTTTTCCGTGGCCTCGCGCAGCCGCTCAGGCGATACGCCGCTGCCGGCCAGCTTGTCCGGATGGTGGCGACTCAATAGCCGTCGGTAGGCACGCTTGATCTGCGCCGGCTCGCTCTCGGCGGTCACCCCGAGCATGCTCAGCGCCGCCTGATAGCTGCCGCTGGCAGAAACCAACGATCCCTGCTTGGGCGCATAGGCCGCGCTCAGTACTTGCTGGGTCGCCATCGACACGGCCAACCACTTGCCCCACAGCAGAATCAACTCGCGCTCGGCCTGACTGACCCGGCCGTCCACCCAGGCCATGCGCCAGCACGCACGCAGCAAGGCTTCGGCCTGCGCGCGCTGGCGGCGCAAGGGGCTGCGCAGGCCATCGCGGCCGGTCTTGCCGCGGGCGAAGGCCGCCACCGCCCGCCGCTGTCCCGGCGCATCCAGGCCCAGGCGCTGCATCTCGGCGCGCGCCTGCAGAATATGCGCCGGCAGCACCCGGCCATCGCACTTGGCCAGGCGACCGAGCAGGACGAACAGCAACTCCTCGTCGCCCGGATGCGGCTTGCCGCCCAGCCGCTCGCGCAACGCCGCCCAGCCGTGCAAGCGCAAACGCCGATCCACCACCTGACCGAGCAACCCGCCGAGCAAGGCGCCGGGAATGCTGGCCAGGGCCAGGCCGCCAACGGCGCCGAGCAGGGTCGCCGGCCAGAGCATCTCAGTGCCCCGCGGCGAGCAGACGCTCGACTTCGGCCAAGCGCTCATGGGTGCCGACATCGACCCAACGCCCGGCGAAGCGTTCGCCGCTGAGCAAACCTTCGCCCATGGCGCGGCGCAACAGCGGGGCCAGCTTGAAGGCACCCGGCTGACAACCGGCAAACAAGGCCGGGGCCAGCACGGCGATGCCGCTGTAGGTCAGGCTCGGCTGACCGGTTTGCGCCTCGCCGACCCGCTCGGCGCACAAGGCAAAGTCGCCAGCGCAGTGGTGCGGCGGATTATCCACCAGCACCAGATGAGCCAACCCAGCCAGGGGGCGACGCAGCCGGGCAAAGGGGTAATCGGTAAAGATGTCGCCATTGACCAGCACAAAGGGTTGTTCGCCCAGCAGCGGTAGCGCGCGGAAAATCCCGCCGCCGGTTTCCAGCGGCTCGCCTTCGGCCGAATACTGGATACTCAAGCCAAAATCCGCGCCATCGCCCAGGTAGTCCTCGATCTGCTGGCCGAGCCAGGCGTGGTTGATCACCAGCTCGCGGAAACCGGCGACGGCCAGGGCGCGCACGTGGTATTCGATCAAGGGTACGCCAGCGGCCTGCACCAGCGGCTTGGGCGTGTGCAGGGTCAAGGGGCGCAGGCGTTCGCCCTTGCCGGCCGCCAGGATCATTGCCTTCATGCCGGCACCGCGGCGGTCTGCGGCAGGCTGGCGAACAACTCGCCGAGTTCGGCCAACTCCGGGCGGCGCGCCAGCACGGCCTCTATATAGGCGAAGAAGCGCGGCACATCGCCCAGGTATCTGGGCTTGCCGTCACGGTGACAAATCCGTGCGAAAATGCCGATCACCTTGAGATGCCGCTGCACGCCCATCAGGTCGCTGGCACGCAGGAATTCGTCCAGCTCGGCCTGCACGGGGATTCCTGCGGCCCCGGCCTGCCGCCAATAGCCCTCGAGCCAAGCACGCACCCGCGCCTCGGGCCAACTGAGAAAAGCATCCTTGAACAGGCAGGTGACGTCGTAGGTCACCGGGCCGTAAACCGCATCCTGAAAGTCCAGCACTCCGGGGTTCGGTGCGCTGAGCATCAGGTTGCGCGGCATGTAGTCGCGGTGCACCAGCACCTTGGGCTGGGCCAGGGCGCTGTCGATCAGCAGCGCGCAGATCCGCTGCCAAGCGGCCTGCTGCGCCTCGCTCAACTCGACGCCCAGGTGGCGCCGCACATACCACTCGGGAAATAGTTGCAGCTCGCGGCGCAGCAAGGCGTCGTCATAGCTGGGCAGCGGCGCATCCATCGGCAGCCGCTGAAAAGCCAGCAAGGCCTGCACGGCATCGTCAAACAGCCGATCGGCGTTCTCTGCGTCGATCACCTCCAGGTAGGTCTGCCGGCCCAGATCGCCGAGCAGGAGAAAACCCCGCTGCAGGTCTTGGGCGAGAATCTGCGGCACATTGACCCCGGCCCCGGCCAGCCGTTCGGCGACCTTGACGAAAGGTCGGCAGTCCTCCTGCGGCGGCGGCGCATCCATCAGGATCAGGCTGCGGCCAGCGCCCTGCCAACGGAAATAACGGCGAAAACTGGCGTCGCTGCTGGCGGGCGTCAAGGTGCCGAGCGGCACGGCGCCCCAACCGCGGGCGGCGAACAAGGCCGGCAGTTGCTGGTCGAGCCAATGTTTAAGGAGCTGCAGGCGTATATCTTCATCAGGCATTACAAGGGTCTCCGACGGCGCTAGCCGTTGCGCGGGTCATGCTTTATTATCCAGCATCTTTTTCAGCCCATCGAGAGGCGTGCGGCCCCTGGGCCCAATGCGCGCAGGAAGCCCGGAAAACAAGATGGCAGTAAAATACCCTAGGTTCCGCAAAAAATTCCCTCTTCTGGTAACTGGCGGCCTTCTGGCCCTTCAGCCATTGGCCAGTCAATTCGCTGTCGCTGCCGAGCAATACGACTGCCAGGCATCCGCTACCGGAGGCTGGGCGTGCGCCCCGAAAACCAGTAGCGCTGCCGTGCCGGAGCGGCCCGAGCCGAGAGTTGCGAGCACGACCCAGCGCCGGGACAGTTCTGACGCGAGTCGAACCTCCCGCGCCACCCTGGTCACGCAGAGCGGCGGCAAAGCCCTGGCTTCGCGCAGCGCCGACTACAGCCACCTGGATTGGGTGCCTCGCGAGAATCTCAGCGAAGCGCAACTGGCGGAGGTCGGCCCTTACTGTGCTGGCGGCTATATCGAGCCAAGCCGGCCGGGGATGAACGACAAGACGCCGATGAACGAGGCACCGCTGTTCGTTTCCGCCAAAGCCTCGCGCTATGAGCAGGAACAACAAGTCGCGACCCTGGCCGGCGATGTGGTACTGCGCCAGGCCGGCATGCAGGTCGAGGCCGACGAAGCCAATCTGCGTCAAGCCGAGAACCGCGGCGAGCTGATTGGCAACGTGCGCCTGCGCGACCAGGGCATGCTGGTAGTCGGCGATCGCGCCGAACTGCAACTGGACAACGGCGAAGCCAAGGTCGACAACGCCGAGTATGTGCTGCACAAGAGCCATACCCGCGGCAGCGCGCTCTACGCCAAGCGGGAAGAAAGCGCGGTGATCCGCCTGAAAGACGGCACCTACACCTCCTGCGAGCCGGGCAGCAACACCTGGCACCTGAAAGGCAACAACGTCACCCTGAACCCGGCCACCGGTTTCGGCACGGCGACCAACGTGACCCTGCGGGTGAAGGATTTCCCGGTTTTCTACACCCCCTACATCTACTTCCCGATCGACGACCGCCGTCAGTCCGGCTTCCTGCCGCCAAGCTTCAGCAGCTCCAGCGATAACGGCTTCACCCTGCAGACGCCCTACTACTTCAACCTGGCGCCCAACTACGACGCCACGCTCTACCCGACCTACATGGCCGACCGCGGCCTGCTCCTGGAAGCCGAGGGCCGCTACCTGACCAAGAGCAGCGAAGGTCAACTGGGCGCGGCCTACCTCGCCGACAGCAACGACGAGCGCAAGCTGCAGTCCGACTACGAAGACCAGCGCTGGCTGTATAGCTGGCAACACAAGGGCGGCCTCGACTCGCGCCTGCTGGCCGAAGTCGACTACACCGACATCAGCGACCCCTATTACTTCCAGGATCTGGACACCGATCTCGGCATTGATTCCACCAGCTACGTCAACCAGCGCGGCACCCTGACCTATCGCGGCGACAGCTATGTTGCACGGTTGAATGCGCACGCCTACGAGCTGGCCAATATCACCGACATCACCCCGTACAACCGTTTGCCGCAGATCACCCTGAATGGCGCCCTGCCGTTCCAGCCGGGCGGTCTGAACATCAGCTACGGCAGCGAACTGGTGCGTTTCGACCGGGATCTGCGCTCGGGCAGCTTTATCAACGAAGACGGCATCGCCGAGCAACCCTGGTATGACGCCAACTTACGCGGCCTGGCCCGCGCCAACGGCACTCGCCTGCACCTGGAGCCGGCCGTCAGCCTACCGCTGGATTGGAGCTGGGGCTTCGTCAAGCCCCAGGTCAAATACCTGCACACCAACTACGACCTGAGCCTCGATCAGCGGGGCAAGACCAGCCTGCTGGCCGAACAGCAGTTCAACAGCAGCCAGAACCGCGGCGTACCTATCCTCAGCGTCGACAGCGGCCTGTACTTCGACCGCGACACCCAGTGGTTCGGCAAGAGCTATCGCCAGACCCTGGAACCGCGGCTGTTCTACCTCTACGTTCCGGAAGAAGACCAGACCGACATTCCGGTGTTCGACAGCGGCGAGAGCACCTTCAGCTATTCGTCGCTGTTCCGCGAGAACCGCTTCTCCGGCAAGGATCGCATCGGCGACGAGAACAAGTTGTCGCTGGGCGTGACCAACCGCTGGATCGAGAGCAACGGCTTCGAGCGTCAGCGCTTCAGCATCGGCCAGGCCTTCTACTTCGAAGACCGCCAGGTGCAGATGCCGGGCATCGACTACAAAACACGCCAGGACGCCCAGGCGTCGCAATCGCCTTACGCCCTGGAGTACCTGTACCGCTTCAACCGCGACTGGCGCCTCTCGTCGGACTTCAACTGGGATCCGGACACTCACCGCACCCGCTCGGGCAGCGCGATGTTCCACTACCAGCCGGAAGACAACCCGAACAAGGTGGTCAATGCCGGCTACCGCTACCGCAACGACACGATCCGCTTTGACCAAACCAGCGGCAACTGGGTGGTCGGCGGTGGCGACTACGGCACCCCGGGCAGCGCCAACTTCATCAAGGACTACTACAAGGTCAGCCAGCACGACTTCTCGGTGATCTGGCCGATCGTCCCGCAATGGAGCGCGATCTCCCGCTGGCAGTACGATTACGGCCGCAACCGTACCCTCGAGGCCTTCGGCGGTTTCGAGTACGACAGCTGCTGCTGGAAGCTGCGCCTGATCAATCGCTACTGGATCGACTATGACGAAGTCAGCCTGAACCCGTCGCTGAATGACGAGCCAGACCGTGGCATTTTCCTGCAAATCGTCCTCAAGGGTCTGGGCGGCGTGACAGGCAACAAGGTTGAGACTTTCCTCGACCAAGGCATTCAAGGTTATCGTGAACGTGAAGATCAAGCTTTCTGATTGCGTGCGCCCGCTGCTGCTGGGCGCGCTGTTTCTGGGTGCCGCGGTGCAAGCCGAGGTACAGCCCCTCAACCGCGTCGTAGCGATTGTCGACAACGACGTGATCATGCAGAGCCAGCTGGATGCGCGCCTGCGCGAGGTGCAGCAAACCATCGCCAAGCGCGGCGGCGCCTTGCCGCCGGAGCAGATTCTCAGCCAACAGGTGCTCGAGCGCCTGATCGTCGAGAATCTGCAACTGCAGATTGGCGACCGCTCCGGCATCCGCATCACCGACGAAGAACTCAACCAGGCACTTACCAGCATTGCCCAGCGCAACGGCATGAGCCTCGAGCAGTTCCGCGCCGCCCTGGTGCAGGATGGCCTGTCCTATGCCGATGCCCGCGACCAGGTACGCCGCGAGATGGTCATCAGCCGCGTGCGGCAACGCCGGGTGGCCGAACGCATTCAGGTCACCGATCAGGAAGTGCAGAATTTCCTGAGTTCCGACCTCGGCAAGCTGCAGCTGTCGGAAGAGTTCCGCCTGGCCAACATCCTCATTCCGCTGGCCGACGGCTCTTCCCCGCAGGCCATCCAGGCGGCTGAGCGCCAGGTACAGGAGCTTTACCAGCAACTGCGCGAAGGCGCCGACTTCGCCCAGATGGCGATAGCCCGCTCGGCCAGCGAGACCGCCCTTGAGGGCGGCGAAATGGGCTGGCGCAAGGCGGCGCAACTGCCACCGCCATTCGATGCCATGCTTGGCGCGATGGCGGTGGGCGATGTCACCGAGCCCATGCGCACCCCGGGCGGCTTCATCATGCTCAAGCTGCTGGAAAAACGCGGCGGCAGCAGCCAGGTGCGCGACGAGGTCAATGTTCGGCATATCCTGATCAAACCCAGCGAGATTCGTAGCGAGGCGGAAACCAAACGTTTGGTCGAGCGCCTGCATGAACGCCTCCTGGCCGGCGAAGATTTCAGCGAACTGGCGAAGAGCTTCTCGGAAGACCCGGGTTCGGCGCTCAATGGCGGCAGCCTCGACTGGATCGACCCCAGCGTACTGGTGCCCGAATTCCGCGAGGTGATGAGCAACACCGCCAGCGGCGAACTGTCCAAACCGTTCAAGAGCCCTTACGGCTGGCATGTGCTGCAGGTTGTAGGCCGCCGCGCCACCGATGGCAGCGCGCAGTTCCGCGAGCAACAGGCCTTGACCGTGCTGCGTAACCGCAAGTACGACGAAGAACTGCAAGCCTGGCTGCGGCAGATCCGCGACGAGGCCTACATCGAAATCAAGCTGTAGGCAAAGCGGATCAGACCAAAGCCCGGCGCTTGCTTCTCGCAGCTCCGGGCTTTTTTCGTTCGGCAGCCGGCGCGGCGTAACATAGCGCCCACGCCATGCACCGACGCCCTCCCCCGGCGCCACCATCGAGAATACGCCCATGACTACAGCGCCACTCTTCGCAGTCACCCCCGGCGAACCGGCCGGCATCGGCCCGGATCTGTGCCTGCTCCTGGCCCGAGAAGCGCAGCCCTACCCCCTGATCGCCATCGCCAGCCGCGACCTGCTCGCCAAACGGGCCACGCAGCTAGGCCTGGCCATCGAGCTGATCACGGTCGCCCCGAGTGCCTGCCCGACCCACGCGGCCAAAGCCGGTAGCCTGTACGTCTGGGATACGCCACTGGCCGCCCCGGTCATCGCCGGCCAACTGAATCCGGCCAATGCCGGCTATGTCCTGGAAACCCTGAGCCGCGCCGGCCAGGGCTGCCTCGACGGGCATTTCGCCGGGATGATCACCGCACCGGTGCACAAGGGCGTGATCAACCAGGCCGGTATTCCCTTCTCCGGACACACCGAATTTCTCGCCGACCTGACGCACAGCGAACAGGTGGTGATGATGCTCGCCACCCACGGCCTGCGCGTAGCCCTGGTGACCACCCACCTGCCGCTCAAGGAGGTTGCCGCCGCCATCACCGCCGAGCGCCTGACCCGGGTCAGCCGCATCCTCGACCATGACCTGCGCACTAAATTCGGCATCGCCCGGCCGCGCATCCTGGTCTGCGGCCTCAACCCGCACGCCGGCGAAGGCGGCCACCTCGGCCGCGAAGAGCTTGAGGTGATCGAACCGACCCTCGAGCGACTGCGCGGCGAAGGCATCGACTTGATCGGGCCGCTGCCGGCCGACACCCTGTTCACCCCCAAGCACCTCGATGATTGCGACGCCGTGCTGGCGATGTACCACGACCAGGGCCTGCCGGTACTCAAGTTCAAGGGCTTCGGCGCCGCGGTCAATATCACCCTGGGTCTGCCGATCATCCGCACCTCGGTCGACCACGGCACGGCGCTGGATCTGGCCGGCAGCGGCAGGATCGACACCGGCAGCCTGCGGGTCGCCCTGGAAACCGCCTACCAGATGGCCGCCAGTCAGGGCTGACGACTGCCAGCCAATCAGGATGCCGTCGGCGCGCGCAACTGGTAAGCTGCGCGCCTTTGCCTTGCTGCTTTGGGCGCTTGCGTGACGCTTGCAGCTTGAGGCTTGGAGCTGCCCCCATGTCCGAACACCCCCAACACCGTGCGCGCAAGCGCTTCGGCCAGAATTTTCTGCACGACGCCGGGGTCATCCACCGCATCCTGCGCGCCATTCATGCCCGTGAAGGCGAACGCATGCTGGAAATCGGCCCGGGCCAGGGCGCCCTCACCGAAGGGCTGCTCGGTAGCGGCGCACAACTCGACGTGATCGAACTGGATCGCGACCTGATCCCCCTCCTCAATGCCAAGTTTGCCGCAGAGCCGCGCTTCCAGTTGCATCAGGGCGACGCCCTGAAGTTCGACTTCGCCAGCCTGAACCCTGCCCCCCATAGCTTGCGGGTAGTCGGCAACCTGCCGTACAACATCTCCACCCCGCTGATTTTCCACCTATTGAACAACGCCGGGCTGATCCGCGACATGCACTTCATGCTGCAAAAGGAAGTGGTCGAGCGCCTGGCCGCAGGCCCCGGCGGCAAGGACTGGGGGCGCTTGTCGATCATGGTGCAATACCACTGCCGAGTGGAGCATCTGTTCAATGTCGGCCCCGGCGCGTTCAATCCGCCGCCCAAGGTCGACTCGGCGATAGTGCGGCTGGTGCCGCATGCAGTGCTGCCCCATCCGGCCAAGGATCACCGCCTGCTCGAGAACGTGGTGCGCGAGGCCTTCAACCAGCGGCGCAAGACCCTGCGCAACACGCTCAAGGCCCTGTTGAGCGCAACGGAAATCGAGGCGGCCGGCGTCGATGGCAGCCTGCGCCCCGAACAGCTGGATCTGGCCGCCTTCGTCCGCCTGGCCGATAAGCTGGCCGAGCAACCCAGCATCGACCGACCCAGCTAGACTGGTTTTCAGTTTACCGAGTACTAGTCAATGTCAGATCCCCGTTACCAGGTCGACGTCAACGTCACCACCCGCTATTTGCCGGAGCAGTCGCAGCCGGAGCAGAACCGCTTCGCCTTCGCCTATGACGTGACCATCGCCAACAACGGACAACTGCCGGCCAGATTGCTTTCGCGTCACTGGCTTATCACCGATGGCAACGGCCACGTGCAAGAAGTGCGGGGCGCGGGCGTGGTCGGCCAACAACCGCTGATTGCTGTCGGCGCCAGCCACACCTATAGCAGCGGTACCGTCATGGCCACCCACGTCGGCACCATGCAGGGCAGTTACCAGATGCTCGCCGAAGACGGCCAACACTTCGACGCCCTTATCGCGCCGTTCCGCCTGGCGGTGCCAGGCTCGCTGCACTGATGGCGACTTATGCCGTCGGCGACCTGCAGGGCTGCCTGAAACCCCTGCAATGCCTGCTGCAGCGGGTCGCATTCGAGCCCGGCAAAGATCGCCTGTGGCTGGTCGGCGACCTGGTCAACCGCGGCCCGCAATCGCTGGAAACCCTGCGCTTCCTCTACCAGATGCGCGATGCGCTGACTTGCGTGCTGGGCAACCATGACCTGCACCTGCTGGCCGTCGCGGCCAATATCGAACGACTGAAGAAGAGCGACACCCTGCAGGAGATTCTCGACGCCCCCGACCGCGCCGACCTGCTCGATTGGCTGCGCCGACAGAAGCTGCTGCATTACGACGCCGAGCGCGACCTCGTCCTGGTGCATGCCGGCATTCCACCGCAGTGGTCGCTGCAGAAAGCGCTCAGGCGCGCCGCCGAAGTAGAAGAGGCCCTGCTCGACGATGCACGCTTTCCGCTGTTTCTCGATGGCATGTACGGCAACGATCCGGCCAGATGGGACAAGAACCTGCACGGCGTGACCCGCCTGCGGGTGATCACCAACTATTTCACCCGCATGCGTTTCTGCACAGCCGATGGCACCCTGGATCTGCACAGCAAAGAAGGCATCGGCACCTCGCCACCCGGCTATGCGCCCTGGTTTAGCCACAAACAGCGCAAGACCCGCGGACAGAAGATCATCTTCGGCCACTGGGCCGCCCTGGAAGGTCGCTGCGACGAACCCGGCCTGTTCGCCCTGGACACCGGCTGCGTCTGGGGCGGCGCCCTGACCCTATTGAATATCGACAGCGGCGAACGCCACCGCTGCGACTGCAGTGAGGTGCCCGCATGAGCGAATTCACCCGTATTTCCCCGGCCCAGGCCCAGGTTCTGCGCCAGCAAGGCGCCGTCGTGGTCGACATCCGCGACCCGCAAAGCTTTGCCGCCGGCCACATCAAAGGCTCGCAGCACCTGGACAATCATTCGCTGCATGACTTTATCGCCAAGGCCGACCTCGACCAGCCGCTGATCGTCAGCTGCTACCACGGCAACTCCAGCCAGAGTGCCGCCGCCTACCTGGTCGGCCAAGGGTTCTCGACCGTCTACAGCCTGGATGGCGGCTTCGAGCTGTGGCGTGCGACCTTCCCGCAAGAGACCGCGCAAACCCCGGACGACTAATTGAACCGACCCGGTACCTCCCTCAGCTCTTCGGCCGGCCCGTCGCCATTCCAACGACGCCCTGGACAAGCGCAAAGCTGGCCTTATGCAGGCGGCGCGGCGGATCACCGAAGCGCAGGCCTGGCGAAGTGGGCCAACGCGGCATTGGCTACGCGACCAGGAAAATTTATTCGGCCCCGAGACCACGCCAATACTGGGCTACCGGCCAGGTCTAACCGGCGGTAATATCCTGTTATCGTTCGTTGCCACTTGACCTTGCCGATTCCGAACTATCCTTTAGCGCAGGCCATCCAAAACTAAGGTAGAGCCGGCCATCCGGCATCCGGGCCATCGGTAAGACCTTTAGGTGTTCTGGGGGATTCTTCTCGGCTGACACGTCAGCCGATTACCAGCACCCGCACGACCGATGCCACGGCGGCTTTATGCATCGAGCGAGGTGAAGTCATGAGCATTTTCAGCCACTTCCAGCAACGTTTCGAGGCGACCCGGCAGGAGGAGTACTCCCTGCAGGAGTATCTCGAACTGTGCAAGCAGGATCGCAGCGCCTACGCCACCGCAGCAGAGCGTCTGCTGCTGGCGATTGGCGAGCCTGAATTGCTCGATACCTCAAGCAACTCGCGGCTGTCGCGGATCTTCTCCAACAAGGTGATCCGCCGCTATCCGGCCTTCGCCGACTTCCACGGCATGGAAGAATGCATCGACCAGATCGTCTCCTACTTCCGCCATGCCGCCCAGGGTCTGGAAGAGAAGAAGCAGATCCTCTACTTGCTCGGCCCGGTTGGTGGCGGCAAGTCGTCGCTGGCGGAAAAACTCAAACACCTGATGGAAAAGGTGCCCTTCTATGCCATCAAGGGCTCGCCGGTGTTCGAGTCGCCGCTCGGCCTGTTCAACGTCGATGAGGACGGCGTCATCCTCGAAGAGGAATACGGCATCCCGCAGCGCTACCTGAACAGCATCATGTCGCCCTGGGCGACCAAGCGCCTGACCGAGTTCGGCGGCGACATCAGCCAATTCCGCGTGGTCAAGCTGTACCCCTCGATCCTCAACCAGATCGCCATCGCCAAGACCGAGCCGGGCGACGAGAACAACCAGGACATCTCCGCCCTGGTCGGCAAGGTGGATATCCGCAAACTGGAAGAATTCCCGCAGAACGACGCCGATGCCTACAGCTATTCCGGCGCCCTGTGCCGCGCCAACCAGGGCCTGATGGAGTTCGTCGAGATGTTCAAGGCGCCGATCAAGGTGCTGCACCCCCTGCTCACCGCCACCCAGGAAGGCAACTACAACAGCACCGAGGGCCTCGGCGCGATTCCCTACAGCGGCATCCTGCTGGCCCACTCCAACGAGTCGGAATGGCACAACTTCCGCAACAACAAGAACAACGAGGCGTTCATCGACCGTATCTACATCGTCAAGGTGCCCTACTGCCTGCGCGTCACCGACGAAATCAAGATCTACGAGAAACTCCTCACCAACAGTTCGCTGGCCAAGGCCCATTGCGCACCGGACACCCTGAAAATGCTCGCCCAGTTCTCGGTGCTGAGCCGCCTGAAGGAGCCGGAGAACTCGAATATCTACTCGAAGATGCGCGTCTACGACGGCGAAAACCTCAAGGACACCGACCCCAAGGCCAAGTCGATCCAGGAGTACCGCGACAATGCCGGGGTCGATGAAGGCATGAACGGTCTGTCGACCCGCTTCGCCTTCAAGATTCTGTCCAAGGTGTTCAACTTCGACCCCCACGAGATCGCGGCCAACCCGGTGCACTTGCTCTATGTGCTGGAGCAGCAAATCGAGCAGGAACAATTCCCCGCCGAAACCCGCGAACGCTACCTGCGCTTTATCAAGGAGTACCTGGCGCCGCGTTATATCGAATTCATCGGCAAGGAAATCCAGACCGCCTACCTGGAGTCCTACAGCGAATACGGGCAGAACATCTTCGACCGTTATGTGCTGTACGCCGACTTCTGGATTCAGGATCAGGAATACCGCGATCCGGAAACCGGCGAGATCCTCAACCGCGTCGCACTCAACGAGGAGCTGGAAAAGATCGAAAAACCGGCCGGCATCAGCAACCCGAAGGATTTCCGCAACGAGATCGTCAACTTCGTGCTGCGTGCCCGGGCCAACAACAACGGCAAGAACCCGACCTGGCTCAGCTACGAGAAACTGCGCGTGGTGATCGAGAAGAAAATGTTCTCCAACACCGAAGACCTGCTGCCGGTCATCAGCTTCAACGCCAAGGCGAGCAAGGAGGATCAACAGAAACACAACGACTTCGTCACTCGCATGGTCGAGCGCGGTTACACCGACAAGCAGGTGCGCCTGCTGTCCGAATGGTATCTGCGGGTTCGTAAATCGCAGTGAAGCAGCCATAAGCAACAAGCTTTAAGCTGCAAGCAAAGGTGGCCGCTCGCCGGAGCCGCACTTGCAGCGTGTGGCTTGTGGCTTGCAGCTCCCCGGAGGGGCCCTATGAGCCATGTGATCGACCGACGCCTGAACGGCAAGAACAAGAGCACGGTTAACCGCCAGCGCTTCTTGCGGCGTTACCGTGACCACATCAAGAAAGCCGTCGAAGAGGCGGTGAGCCGCCGTTCCATTACCGACATGGAGCATGGCGAACAGATCAGCATTCCCGGGCGCGACATCGACGAGCCGGTGTTTCACCACGGCCGCGGCGGCAAGCAGACCGTGGTGCATCCGGGCAACAGGGAATTCACGACCGGCGAACGCATCCCCCGTCCGCCGGGCGGCGGCGGCGGTCGAGGTGCTGGCAAGGCCAGCAACAGCGGCGAAGGCATGGATGAGTTCGTCTTTCAGATCACCCAGGAAGAATTTCTCGACTTCATGTTCGAAGACCTCGAGCTGCCCAACCTGGTGAAGCGCCACCTGACCGGCGCCGATACCTTCAAGACCGTGCGCGCGGGCATCAGCAACGAGGGCAACCCATCGCGGATCAACATAGTCCGCACCCTGCGCTCGGCCCACGCCCGGCGCATCGCACTGTCCGGCAGCAGCCGCGCCAAACTGAAAGAGGCACAGCTCGAACTGGAGCGACTGAAACGCGAAGAGCCGGACAACTTCGGCGATATTCAGGATATTGAAGCGGAAATCATCAAACTTCAGGCCCGCATTAAACGCGTGCCCTTCCTCGACACCTTCGACCTCAAATACAACCTGCTGGTCAAACACCCCAATCCCAGCTCGAAAGCGGTGATGTTCTGCCTGATGGACGTCTCCGGCTCCATGACCCAGGCCACCAAGGATATTGCCAAGCGCTTCTTCATCCTGCTGTACCTGTTTCTCAAGCGTAACTACGACAAGATCGACGTGGTGTTCATCCGCCACCACACCAGCGCCAAGGAGGTGGACGAGGAGGAGTTCTTCTACTCCCGCGAAACCGGCGGCACCATCGTCTCCAGCGCGCTCAAATTGATGCAGGAGGTCATGGCCGAGCGTTATCCCACCAACGAATGGAATATCTACGGTGCCCAGGCGTCGGATGGCGACAACTGGAACGACGACTCGCCGATCTGCCGGGATATATTGATCAAGCAGATCATGCCGTTCGTGCAGTACTTCACCTACGTCGAGATCACCCCGCGCGAGCACCAGGCGCTGTGGTTCGAGTACGAGCAGGTCAGCGAGGCCTTTGACGACACCTTTGCCCAGCAGCAACTGGTGTCGGCAAGCGATATCTATCCAGTGTTCCGCGAACTGTTCCAGCGGAGGCTATCGACATGACAGCGTATGACAGCGCCACGCATGAGAAGAAACGTCAACCGATCTCCATCAGCTCGGAGTGGACCTTCGAGCTGATCCGCGCCTACGACCGCGAGATCGGCCGGCTCGCCGAGCGCTATGCACTGGACACCTATCCCAACCAGATCGAGCTGATCACCGCCGAACAGATGATGGACGCCTACGCCTCGGTGGGCATGCCGCTGGGTTATCACCACTGGTCCTACGGCAAGCACTTCCTCAGCACCGAGAAGAATTACAAACGCGGGCAGATGGGCCTGGCCTACGAAATCGTGATCAACTCCGACCCTTGCATCGCCTACCTGATGGAAGAGAACACCATGTGCATGCAGGCACTGGTGATTGCCCATGCCTGCTACGGCCACAACAGCTTCTTCAAGGGCAACTACCTGTTCCGCACCTGGACCGACGCCAGCTCGATCGTCGACTACCTGGTGTTCGCCAAGCAATACATCATGCAGTGCGAGGAGCGCCATGGCATCGATGCGGTGGAAGACCTGCTCGACTCCTGCCACGCCCTGATGAATTACGGGGTCGACCGCTACAAGCGGCCCTACCCGATTTCCGCCGAGGAGGAACGGCGCCGGCAGAAGGAGCGCGAGGAACACCTGCAAAAACAGATCAACGACCTCTGGCGCACCATTCCCAAGGGCGCCGGCAAACGCGGCGAGTACGACAACAAGCGCTTCCCCTCGGAACCCCAGGAAAACATCCTGTATTTCCTGGAAAAACATGCGCCCCTACTCGAGCCCTGGCAGCGGGAGGTGATCCGCATCGTGCGCAAGATCGCCCAGTACTTCTACCCGCAGCGCCAAACCCAGGTGATGAACGAGGGCTGGGCCTGCTTCTGGCATTACACCCTGATGAACGACCTGTACGACGAGGGTCTGGTCACCGACGGCTTCATGATCGAGTTTCTCCAGTCGCACACCAGCGTGATCTACCAACCGCCCTTCGACAGCCCCTATTACAGCGGCATCAACCCCTACACCCTGGGCTTCGCCATGTACCGCGACATCCGTCGGATCTGCGAAGAGCCCACCGCCGAGGACAAACACTGGTTCCCCGATATCGCCGGCAGCGACTGGCTGACCACCCTCAAGTTCGCCATGAGCAGCTTCAAGGACGAGAGCTTCATCCTGCAGTACCTGTCGCCCAAGGTGATCCGCGACCTCAAGCTGTTCAGCATCCTCGATGACGACCAGAAGGATGAGCTGATAGTCCCGGCCATCCATGACGAACCGGGCTACCAAAGCATCCGCGAAACCCTGGCCGCCCAGTACAACCTGGGCAATCGCGAACCCAACATCCAGATCTGGAGCATCGACCGCCGCGGCGACCGCTCGCTGACCCTGCGCCATCAGCAGCACGACCGCAAACCCCTGGGCAACTCCACCGACGAAGTGCTCAAGCACCTGCATCGCCTCTGGGGTTTCGACATTCACCTGGAGACCCTGCAGGGCGACAAATTGATCGACACCCAGCACGTACCGCCCAAGGGGGACAACGATCAGGGCAACGACTACCCCCGACTCGACCTGAGCATTCCGCCGATTTGATCGGCGGCGTGAAGCCTGCGCCAGGCGCCGATCCGGCAACTTCCTGGCCGCCCGCGCACCCGAACCGTTATCCTCTGCGCTCAGCGGAGGAACAGACATGCAAATCTACAAAGTCGGCGGCGCGGTGCGCGATCGCCTGCTGGGTCGAACGGTGACCGAGGTCGACTGGGTGGTGGTCGGCGCCAGTGCCGAGCAGATGCTGGAGCAGGGCTATCGCCCGGTGGGCGCAGACTTCCCGGTGTTCCTGCACCCGCAAACCGGCGAGGAGTATGCCCTGGCGCGCACCGAGCGCAAGAGCGGGCGCGGCTATGGCGGCTTCACCTTCTACGCCAGCCCGGACGTCACCCTCGAAGAAGACCTGATCCGCCGCGACCTCACCGTCAACGCCATGGCCGAGGATGCCCAGGGCCGCCTGATCGACCCCTATGGCGGCCAGCGCGACCTCGCCGCCAAGCTGCTGCGGCACGTCTCCCCGGCCTTCGCCGAAGACCCGCTGCGGGTGCTGCGGGTCGCCCGCTTCGCCGCGCGCTACGCACCACTGGGCTTTCGCGTGGCGCCCGAGACCCTGGCCCTGATGCGGCAACTGAGCGGCTCCGGCGAGCTGGCGGCGCTGACCGCCGAGCGCAGCTGGAAGGAAATTTCCCGCGCCCTGCTCGAACCGCGCCCCGACGTGTTCGTCCAGGTACTGCGCGACTGCGGCGCCCTCGAGGCGCTGCTGCCGGAAGTCGACGCCCTGTTCGGCGTGCCCCAACCACCCGCCCATCACCCGGAAATCGACACCGGCGCGCATGTCCTCAGCGTGCTGCGTCAATGCGCCGAACACCAACAACCGCTGGCGGTGCGCTGGGCCTGCCTGCTGCACGATGTCGGCAAAGGCCTGACCCCGGTCGCCGACTGGCCGCGGCATATCGCCCACGAGCAGCGCGGCCTGAAGCTGATCCGCGCGATCAACCAGCGCAGCAAGGCACCGAAAGACTGCCAGGAACTGGCCCTGCTGGTCGGCGAATACCACACCCACGGCCACCGCGCCCTGGAGCTGAAAGCCTCGACCCTGCTGAAACTGCTGCAGCACTTCGACGTATTTCGCCGCCCGCAGCGCTTCGAGGCATTCATCGCGGCCTGCGAAATGGATGCCCGCGGGCGGGACGGGCTGGAACAACGCGACTACCCGCAGGCCGGCTACCTGCGCGGCGCCATGCAGGCGGTGCGTGCCGTGGCGGTACAGCCGCTGCTGGAGCAGGGCTTGCAAGGCCCCGAGCTGGGCGAGGCGCTTATGCGCGAGCGCCTCAAGGCGCTCAAGGCCTACAAGGCACAGCCGTAGGCCCGTGCCCTGACGGATGGCGCAGGGCCGCCTAGGCGCGCCGTGGAGAGGCCTGAAGCAACTCGGCCGGGGTCAGCTCGCGGCCGCGCCACTGGAATGCCACAGGCTGGAGTTGCTGCTCGATCCGCGCCGCCCGCCACAGCGCGGCAAAGCTGCGCTGTTCGGCGGGGTGCAGGGTATCCGGCAGCAGCAGCGCCAACGGCCAGAGCACAAAGGCGTTTTTCAGGATTTCCGCGCGCGGCAGCACCAGCCCGTCGAAATTGCCGACCTGATCGCCATACAGCAGCACATCGATATCCAACGGCAGACCCTTGCGCTCGGGCGCATAACGGCCGTTGTCCGCCTCGATGAACTTCAGCCGGCGATCCAATTCACCCAGCGGCAGCTCGCTATAGCCCGTCACCACCAGATTGAAGAAGGGCCCGCTCTTGATGCCCACCGCCTGACTTTCGAACACTGGCGAGCAGCGCATGTCGCGAAGGATAGCGGCCAACGCATCGAGCCCGGCGTGCAAATGAGCCTCACGCTCGATATTGCTACCCAGGCCAAGCACAACCGGAATTAGCGACATCCGCGCTCGATCTCCACGCCAACACCGCCAATCGCCGCCGGCACCGCACCGGGCTTGGTCACCCTGAGGCGCAGCCAGGGAATCTGGAACTCGCTCATCAACACCGCGGCCAGCCGCTCGGCAAAGGTCTCCACCAGAATGAACTGCGCCTCGCTGGCGAAGGCCTGCACGCGCGCCGACACCGCCGCGTAATCGAGCGCCCGGTTCAGGTCGTCACCCGCCGCTGCCGGACGGTTGTCCCAACCCAGGCACAGATCCAGGCGCAAACACTGGCGAATGGTTCGCTCCCAGTCATAGGCGCCGATTACCGTATCGACTTCCAGACCTTCAATAAAAACTATGTCCAAGCACTCTCTCCACAACACGACAAACCACCACACGACAAAGTCGCACCATATCGCTGGCTGACCGAGGAACCACTACTGCGCACGACTATACGGCGTTGAAATCAGGTTTAGCTGCTCATTTGCGACTCGTACACCACGCTTTCGACTCATCGTGCTCGCCCTGCAAGCCATCGCCCACCGCACCGGGGTTAGCACCTTGCGCAGTACAACCGTGTTAAGCCCGACAGGCTGCTAGCAGGCCGTTGAAAAACTACCTACGTTGCCGATACGGCGTTAAAAACAGGCTCGGAATGCTCATTTACAGCTCGTAAACTCCGCTTCCTCGCCTGTTTTTGCCTTGTCTCGACTGCCTCGCCTACGTTGCTCAACGGCCTGCTAGAATCCAGCCATTCCCTCAGCGAGCAATGGATACCATGTTTTGGCTACTGGCGATCCTCGCCTACCTGCTCGGCTCACTGTCCTTCGCCATTCTCCTCAGCCGCAAGACGGGCGGGCCGGATCCGCGCGCCAGTGGCTCCGGCAACCCCGGTGCCACCAATATGCTGCGCCTCGCCGGTAAACGCTTGGCCACCCTGACCCTGCTCGGCGACCTGTTCAAAGGCTTGCTCCCGGTACTGGGCGGCGCCCTGCTTGGCTTGAGCCTGCAGCAACAAGCCTGGCTGGGCCTCGCCGCCGTCATCGGCCACCTGTACCCGCTGTACTTTCGCTTCCGTGGCGGCAAAGGCGTTGCCACTGCCGCGGGCATGCTGCTGGGGCTTTACCCGCCAGCGGCACTGCTGGCCGCCGGCACCTGGCTACTGAGTTTCAACCTGACCCGCACCAGCTCATTGGCCGCCCTGATCGCCACCCCACTGAGCCTGCCACTGCTGGCCTGGCAACAACCGGAAGCATTGCTGCCGATGAGCGCCGTGACCGGCCTGATCGTCTGGCGGCACCGCAGCAACCTGCGCGACCTGCTCGACGGCCGAGAGCGGCAGTTCTGAGGGACGCCCAAGCGATACCCAGCAGCATCAAGCGTTCTCGGCGCCCCCGGCACCGGCTTGTAGTCTGCCTCTAGAGCGCCGGCAGCTGCTCCATCGGCCAACGCGCCTGCACCGTGATGCTCAAGCCGTCATGCTGGCCGGCCTGGAGACGCTGGCAGCCGGCATAGGCGATCATCGCGCCATTGTCGGTGCAGAACGCCGGACGAGCATAGAACACCTGCCCCCTGAGCTCGCCCAGCATGTTTTCCAGGCCCGAACGCAACGCCTTGTTCGCACTGACACCGCCGGCGATCACCAGGCGATTCAAGCCGGTCTGTTTGAGCGCCCGCCGGCACTTGATGGTCAGGGTCTCGACCACCGCCTGCTGGAACGCCAGGGCGACGTCACTGCGGGTCTGCTCGCCGTCATCGCCGGCGGCGCGGCACTGCTGCCAGGTATTCAGGGTAAAAGTCTTCAAACCGCTGAAACTGAAATCCAGCCCCGGCCGATCGGTCATCGGCCGCGGGAAGGTAAAGCGTCCCGGCGTGCCCTGCTCGGCCAGCCGCGCGATTTCCGGCCCGCCCGGGTATTGCAGGCCCATCAACTTGGCGGTCTTGTCGAAGGCTTCGCCGGCGGCATCGTCGAGGGACTCGCCGAGCAACTGATAACGACCGATGCCATCGACCCGCACCAGCTGGGTATGGCCACCGGAGACCAACAAAGCGACGAACGGAAAAGCCGGCGGATTTTCTTCCAGCATCGGCGCCAGCAAGTGGCCTTCCATATGGTGCACGCCCAGCGCCGGAATGCCCCAGGCAAAGGCCAGCGCCTGGGCACAGGAAGCCCCCACCAGCAGCGCCCCGACCAGGCCGGGGCCGGCGGTATAGGCAATGGCCTGGATATCGCCGGCTGTGCATTCGGCCTCGGCCAATACCTCGCGAATCAACGGCAGCATGCGTTTGACGTGATCGCGCGAGGCCAGTTCGGGCACCACCCCGCCGTAGATACGGTGCTGATCGATCTGGCTGAACAACGCATCCGCCAGCAGGCCACGCTCGCTATGATAGAGTGCGACACCGGTCTCATCGCAGGAAGTTTCCAATCCCAGTACCAGCATGGGCAACGCCTTGATATCGAGGGCTAAACGCCAGAAGGCGCGCATGATAATCGGCGCCGACGGACTCAGACCAGCGCTTTTCGATCAGAGGCTTTGCATTCCGGCCAATGAGGCGGTAACATCCGCAACCCTTAAAAACGTACGTTCTCCAGCGCCATTTGCCAGGAGTACGACACCCCCCGGTAATAAAGAAGGTACGCCCTGGATGCCAGCCGTCAAAGTTAAAGAGAACGAACCCTTCGACGTAGCTCTGCGTCGTTTTAAGCGCTCCTGCGAAAAAGCCGGTGTTTTGGCCGAAGTTCGCAGCCGTGAATTTTATGAAAAGCCGACTTCCGAGCGTAAGCGCAAAGCAGCAGCCGCTGTTAAGCGTCACGCCAAGAAAGTACAGCGCGAACAGCGCCGTAGCGTCCGCCTGTACTAAGCGCCGCGGCTTTCGCCTGCACGCATAGCTACAAGCGCAACGCCTGAATGCCCGGCCTCGGCCGGGCTTCGCTTTGGGACTCCGCACCACCCACGGGTGGCGCGGAGTCTTTTAGTTTCCGTTTCCCGCAATATTTGTCCAGCCGCCTCGCACGGCAGTATCCTGAGCGCCTATGGCCGGCCTGATCCCACAGTCTTTTATCGATGACCTGCTCAACCGCACCGACATCGTCGACGTGGTCGCCTCGCGCATCCAGCTGAAAAAGGCCGGCAAGAATTACACCGCCTGCTGCCCCTTCCATAAAGAAAAAACCCCCTCGTTCAGCGTCAGCCCGGACAAACAGTTCTATTACTGCTTCGGCTGCGGTGCCGGTGGCAACGCCCTGGGCTTTGTCATGGATCACGACCAACTGGACTTCCCCCAGGCGGTCGAAGATCTGGCCAAGCGCGCCGGCATGGACGTGCCGCACGAGGAAGGCGGACGCAACAGCAACAACAAACCGCGCCAACCCAGCGACTCACCGCTTTACCCGCTGCTGAGCGCCGCCGCCGAGTACTACCGCCAGGCCTTGAAGGGCCACCCGCAGCGTCAGGCCGCCGTCGACTACCTCAAGGGCCGCGGCCTGTCCGGCGAGATCGCCCGCGATTTCGGCCTCGGCTTCGCCCCGCCCGGCTGGGACAACCTGCACAAGCACCTGGCCAGCGACAGCCTGCAACAGAAGGCCATGATCGATGCCGGCCTGCTGGTGGAAAACGCCGACAACCCGGAGAAAATCAAGCGCTACGACCGCTTCCGCGACCGGGTGATTTTCCCCATCCGCGACAGCCGCGGCCGGGTGATCGCCTTCGGCGGGCGAGTGCTCGGCGACGACAAACCCAAGTACCTGAACTCCCCGGAAACCCCGGTTTTCCACAAGGGCCAGGAACTCTACGGCCTGTTCGAGGCCCGCAAGAGCAACCGCGACCTCGACGAGATCATGGTGGTCGAGGGCTACATGGACGTCATCGCCCTGGCCCAGCAAGGCCTGCGCAACGCCGTCGCCACCCTCGGCACCGCCACCAGCGCAGAACACCTCAAGCGCCTGTTCCGCATCGTGCCCAGCGTGCTGTTCTGCTTCGACGGCGACGCGGCCGGGCGCAACGCGGCCTGGCGCGCCCTGGAGGCGACCCTGCCCAGCCTGCAGGACGGTCGGCGCGCGCGCTTCCTGTTCCTCCCCGACGGCGAAGACCCGGACACCCTGGTGCGCAGCGAAGGCACCGACGCCTTTCGCGCCCGCATCAACCAGCAGGCGCAACCGCTGGCCGACTACTTCTTCCAGCAGCTCAGCGAAGAGGCCGACCCGCGCTCACTGGAGGGCAAGGCGCACCTGGTGACCCTGGCCGCCCCGCTGATCGACAAGATCCCCGGCCACAACCTGCGCACCCTGATGCGCCAGCGCCTCAGCGAAATCACCGGCCTCAGCGGCGAAGCCCTGAGCCAGATGGCACCCGCCGCCAAGAGCAGC
>NZ_JARRAB010000024.1 GCF_030376615.1 Pseudomonas sp. sp1636 | reverse complement strand
AACCAATACTTTCGTTCACTTCGCCTTACCTCTGAAGCGATTGAAGTCATCGATGTCGCGTCGAGCGGCACTATCTTTGGTTGGTCTTCCTTTTTTGCGCTGACCGCTATCCGATTCTACACCTGTGTCTTTTTTAAAGCGGTCGCGATATTCCTGCTGAATAGCAGGTATCTCATCGCGATGATCGGTAGCAGCTTCGCGGCGTATTTTATCAATCTCTTTTAGAACAGATAGCGAGATGTCGACAGTACCTTCTGGGGTTGCTGCAGTGCTCATGAAATCCAACTCATAAAGCAATCCATCTAGCTCTATCCAAATATGGCGCACACACATAGTGATGGCAAACACTGTAGTCTTAATAGAACCAGACCTCGCAACCATATCGAATACGTGCGTGTCTATAAGTGCCGCAGACCTATACTTTCGACCATAAAAATACACGGCGTCCTTTCTTATAGTTACTGGATGCTCCGTCAAGAAAGTCCTAACTGCCTCATCGAACGGCATTGCTATAGAGCTGTTACGACCACGACTATCCAGAAAGTTCCAAATGCCGTGGGGTGTTGGCTTCACCCTATTGATAATCATCTCTTCCGTTATCCGACCGCTCGCGTCTGAAGATTGGTTGTCGGCTAGAACCTGTAAAATCTCTCGCTTTGCCATTAACACAAAATTCAATTTGCTATGAAAATACGTCGGCTGTTCCAAGCTCTTTTTATCTCTTGGGTGAGATGATTCAACGGTGGCTTTGGATTGCCCAGAGAATGTTGGAGTAAGCTCGATGCTTCCCAACCAATTAATTTCGGGCTCACTGCCATATGTTGCGCCAGGCCCCCGGTCGAAAATGACTCCACCAGCCAGCCCATAGCAGGGCCACTCTTCAGAGCTAATGTTAAGTCCGAATAGCTCGCAAAACTTCACCTTATCAAGCGCCATGGAAAACAGTGCCATCTTGTAGGCCTCCATGGTTTCTCTACCTTCTGCGAAGCCGATACCCACTACAGCACCAGATAGGCCGCAGACGGCCCGTACCACACAAAAGCCATCTACGGCGCTTCCTTCCGTAATGCCTGACAGCTTCTCAGAGATGTAATACCCATCAAACTCAACCCGCTGACATAAATTCGACAAACGTTCTGCAAAGCTTCCTGCAGAACCTGATTGAGATCTTGCCTTGTGTTTCCCATTGAGCTCGAGCGCTAGATTCTTTGGCCCAATCATTTGTTTGGCCCAATACTTCATCTGGCCAAAAGATGGGAACGGCTCACCATTCGGTTGAACGAAGGTTTTAACACCTTTCACAACCTTTATTTCGCAGCCAAATTTTTTAACTAAAATGTCACTGTATAGCTTTGTCTTTGTACCAGCCGTATCCTTATATGCTAGAAGCCCATTAAGAATTTTTTCCTTCATGACAGGAGAGCAGTTGTAACCATATCGCTGACCTTTACGGTGAGGTCTTCCATGCTTAGCACTAGAATTTTCTTCACGGTTCCAGCCACCAATGCGATGGAGCAATGGCATTAGTGCCCACTTATTGAATCCAAATACAATATAGCTATAAAACCAAAGTCTCAGTCGAATTGCATTTTGTTGCGGTCGCTGAGATTTAGCATGTCTGTTTATGATTGCGCCGGGGTTATCACTACTCAATATTTCTCGATACTTACCTACAAGCTCAGAGATCGCCATGAACCTACGGTCGACTTTTTGATTATAGTTTTCCTTGGTAGAGGAACGTCGATCCTCCAAAAATGAAATTGAATATCCCTGGATATTCTTCAGCCATGGCGGGTAGTCATCACGACCATCCTCCACTAACGCTTTATTCTCCAAGGCCTCCTCAAATATATTCTGAGGGAGCATCAAGAGATCGACCGTTATATCGGCAGATGCATAATTAAAATGAACAAGCTTCACTCGATTTGAATCTGAATCACTATGAAGAAAGTGATAAACGACACCTTTAGCCAAGCACTGAAAACCTTCAAGTGCAATTATTCTTGCCCCGATCATCATCCGCTGAAGCCCTCAAAAAGACCTCCAAAGGTAACTAGAAGATCCTTCTCCTCATAGTTAAGCGGGTGATCTATAAGAATTGGCTTGTACATATCAACAGCAAGCTTACGAACCCAAATATCTTGGTAAATTCTTGCTATAAATTGATCTCGGCAGCCCCAACGTGAACCATATGTAATAGCAGTTTGCGCTACAGGCACTCCTTCGACATAAGCACATTGCACCGCAGCGCTAAAGTCATCCATAAGCTGCGGATCATGTGTTGATTGAAGGCCATGCATGCCAAATAACAGATCTAGATTTGCAATTACTGCTGTGTCCAGCATATCGAGAGATACTTGTTGCGTCCGTATACCTCCACTTGCATAGTATTCCGACTCAAGCAGAGCTCGCATATTTGCGTAGTCCCGATCTTTTTTCTGCTGAGCAGGCGTTTTAGCCTTTTTGCTTCGCCGTTCTGAAAATGCTTCTTTGGTATCCTTTACGGACCAATTTACTGCGATTGGACTGCCTGATTTATCTATGAGGTACAGCAGGAGATCTCCCTGATATGGGAATGGCTTCCTCTTCCGCTCTCCATTTGGATACTCATAGACAATGGTGTGGTGCTCAAGTCCGATAGCTTTTGCTACCGCCAAGGTTCCTGATAACGGTGGGGGAAATGACTCCGTCGCCAACGGGTGTCCACGCAGAGGATGAACTGTCGGTACAGGGGACAGCATCTTCTGTTCATGGATATCAATAAGTGCGGGGTTGTAAAGTGCGAACTGTACAAATACACGCTCAGGCGTCGAAAGCGCATGTATCGTTCGGCCGAGCGACCGACTATTCAGTCTGCTTATACGGGAGCCTTTGGGGGCCTCCTTTGGTACAGCCAAGGTGCAGGGGGTGTAGATATCCCCCCACTTAAAGCTCCCTTGCCTGCTTACCATGTCATCGTATTTTTGCTGAAGATTATTCATCTCAGAACTTCCATTGCATTCGTCGCTCTACAAGCCGTCACTTTCGAAATGAGCCTGCGCAGAGACAAATCATCCCTCTCAAGCAAGCGGGCACACTTCACCTCGCTGCTCACGATAAAAACTTTTTTGAGGATGAACGGAGCCGTACAGGGCTTGACGCCCCGCACGAAGCGGATAGACAATGGAATTCGTCAGGGACCAAATCTGACTTTCCCACGGAGGCCCAAGGTAGCACTTGGGCCTTTGTCTATCTGACTCTTAGCCCCCTATATCTAGCTAGGTGTCATTTTTCTCTTCCCTTCCGATTGCCAGACTTACTTATGCCTGTACGGCGCAATACCTAGTTCCCCTAAGCAAGGGATGCCACTACGTCGTATCTACTTCGTCATGACTAAGCTGGCCATGGTACAGCTATAAAATCGGGGCTGACAATAGAAAAAGCTGGGCTAACTAAGCACTCGAAATAGGGCGCAGCAAACCTACAACCTGTATTATTCAAAGCTATATCCGAACGTTGCATACAGCCATTAATGCCGACAATTTCTTGCATGCCGGCCACGCTCTAAAACCAATCGCTATTTGCATCTCCGGCTTTATCTCGCTTGGGTCTTTCCGGCCTGCGTAGACCTACTAATATCAATCACCTCATCTCACGTGATTGATATATGTCTACCTGCGCCATTTACTCGTCCCCCGAACGACCAGAAATAATCTTGAAGTGGCTTAAAGATGAAACTTTCTTCAGCATCTTCAGCCGCCAACACGCAGCTTGGGGAAACCTCAACCCTACAACCACCCTTCACATGCTATTCAATTCACGCAGTCAATCTACTAAACATGATTTTCCACACAGCCTGGACACGCTTCACTCCAATATCCGTGCGGTATGGGGTGATGCTAACTCAATAATCTTCAGGCGCACAATATTCCCGCTTTTCATGCCTTTCCAATCCCATTCACGCATTCAGACAGCAATGCAGATGCTGAAGGGAAATAGTCCAGGTTCGATTAAATATAGACTGGGTCTTATTACAGGGCGCTTTGGAGCGGAGCACCCCTTAAAAGCCTGTAGCGGTTGTATAAAGATGGACATTAGCCGCCATGGCGTTGCGTACTGGCATCTTTCTCACCAGTTTCCAGGCGTTCTAATCTGCCCCATTCACAAGATATGGCTTCAGGAAAGCACTCTTAATCGGAGATGGGCAGGCCGATTCCAATTGGCGCTGCCAGATCAGGCAGCGCTGATCCCCCGACCAGCTAAAGACCTCAATTCCCTCACGCTGACGGCCGTGAAACAGCTAGCTGATGCCACCCTTGACCTCGCCTCACTTGGGACCATCAAAACCTTTAATCTTCTACATGTCCGATCGGTCTATCGCAACGCCATAGCCGACCTGGGGTACGCCTCGCAACAAGCTGCAGCCTCATTTGCTCAGCACTCCTCGCTGCTACAACCCTTCCATCCGCTTACCTCCCTACCAACCACGGAGCAGAAGGCATCAACCTACATTCAGCAGCTCATGCGGCCTCCACGTGGTAACAGCCACCCGCTCAAGCATTTGGTAATGATCACGTGGCTGTTTGGAACAGTGAATGCGTTCGTAGACGCTTATGATCGCCTCACTGAAATTCAGGAGCGAAGCCTGCCGGATGCGACACAACCGCTCTCCAAGGACCAACCAAAACCGAAGCGGACCGAAACCAAGCAACCTAAGCAGCTCAGACCCAAAACTCTCAAGCCAACCATCAGAGCTCAAATATTAAAGCTGCTCAGTAAGGGAACGTCGAAGAATACAATTTGCACTAAATTCCGCATTACCATTTCTACCGTCAACAAATTGCTAAGAGCCGAACCACAGATAAAGGACTCTTGGACCGCCGCCAAGTTAAAGATGAATTTGCTTGAGCATCGAAAAAAATGGACAGCACTTTCAAATAGCAGCCCAAATTCAAGCACCAGTACCATTCGCGCTCAGGACCCTAAACTATATGCCTGGCTCTATCGCAACGATAAGGCCTGGTTAACTAATAAGAACTCTGAACTACCTACCGGTCGAACTGGAAATCACTCAAAGATAAATTGGACTGAAAGAGACATAGAGCTAGAGAAAAAAGTTCTCAATGCCTTAGCGCAAATACTTTCTGAACGCCCGAAGGAAGGCAACATAACGTATATCGTTTATACATTGGTTCCTTCACTTTTTGTCTGTCTTCAAAAACCCAACCAATACCCAAGAACCCGTTCGCTATTACGCTCACTAAAGAAACAAAAACTATTACCCTAAAATTCGCAGGATTCACCCCAATCCCAACTTAGCTTTTTAACTAAATAACTAATAGAAAGCACTAGCGCGGGAACCGATCTGACGTGCCGTGGACCAGACCAGGTGCATCCAGCTGCTCTACTCGTCATAGGAACACATGGAATTGAGGTATGGCTGCTCCTCAGGACGTGATCCCACGCTCGTTACTGGCCTTCACAAACGCCTTGGAGTGTCCAGACCGGTGAGGAGACATGGTTTGGCCCGAAAGCATCAAGCTCATCGTTTCAGTTAGGAGCAGTAGATTCGGGACAGGACCGGAGGCAGACCTTAGGCTAGGCACACGGTCGATAAATGTGTGCTAACCCCTCTGCAGGCCGCGAAATACTTGAATTATGTGCAATTATCTCTCGATAGATAATTGATCACTAAGTAACCAGATCGGTGGTTCACTGGACGCTGCGTGGCCACTCCGGAACCACTCGCCCCTCTCAATCAAGCTTGCAGTCCCAAAGCCGAAGCCGAGATAGCCAGCCCGGGCTATATCAACGCGTCGGAGTCTGGTCCAGTTTTGGGTACGAACTCAGCCCAAATCCATAAATTGCAAGCTTAGCCTGATGATCCACTTCTCAGTATCCGAGGCTACGTGAATGAAACAACCTCTCCGGCGATTCCTTAACCGACTGGCTCTGGTGAACGTCAGCATCGTCGCAATCGCCATGATGGGCCCTACCGAGGCGGTAGAGCCGCTGATTATCGCGTTCCACATCGGGTCGTTCGTGTGGGTAGTGGCTTGGCTGAAGGGTCGTCGCTACTCAGCCATCTGATAACAAATCTGGTTGGTCTGCAGGCACCGCTCTGGCGTTCCACCTGCAGCGCCGGAGATTTCCCGATGCTCATATCGAGGTAAACTCGTTGAACCAGACAAACCGGGGTGTATATGTCCAAGATCGCTGAACTCAAAGCACTGGAGGCCGAGCTCGCGGCCCAGCTGAAGCAACTCGAATCGCTCAAAAACGACAAGGCGCTTCAGAAGGAAATCGAGTTTGAAGAGAAACTCAGAGCACTTATGGCTGATTACAACATCGGCTTGCGCGGCATAATCGCGCTACTCGACCCCCAGTCGTCCACCAGTACGCAGCCCGCAACGCGCGGCACTCGACGTGAGCGTCAGACCAAGACATTCAAGAACCCAAACACTGGTGAGGTCATCGAAACCAAGGGCGGCAATCACAAAACGCTGAAAGCGTGGAAGCAGCAGTATGGTGCAGACACCGTCAACAGCTGGCTCCAGTAGTAAGCTACCTAGCTGCTAATCAGGGCTCTTTTCGGAGCCCTTTTTATTTCGGGTTCCCGCCTCTCGAGCAATCGCCTAGCTGTTACCAAAGACATCCTGGATGTACTGAGATCCGTGGTCTGCAAGCATGGAGCGGTCATGGTATCCACTCGCAACCAAACCTTATCTTGCTGCAGTGGTATCGCAGCAACTGTCAAACTGGAGCGAGAATCGGCGTTGGGGAACACACAACAATCTGCCTTGCACCGCGAGTAAGGGCGACGTAGAGATTCTGGGCTGACATCCTCTCCGGCTGCAGAATCACGGAAACATCCGCCTCAAGCCCCTTAAGTAACAGCGTACTGCCTACAGCTCGTCGGCCCAGCGGGCGACCTTGATGCCGGTTGCGCTCACGGGCCTCAATGGCCGCAGTCACGAAGTCGGTTGTACCGTTCATTGCGGCCTGCATAGCAGAACGGCAACAGTGCAAAATTTCTGTTCGATACACACGAGCGCCAGGCTGATCAGCAAGCGCGCTTAGTACTCGTAGCGCCAAGCCCATCGTTGGCCCCGCGGCAAAGGCAACGCACTCAGCTTCAGCTGGGGTTGGAGCTGTTCTGGCTCGACCTGCTCGAAGGCTAGCAACTCTAGCTTGCAGGTTGGCCGCTCCTACCCCTGTCATCACATTCGAAGCGAACCCAATCAGCTGCGACAAAGGATCTGCTGAACGAAGATCAAATTGTCTGGCGAAGCTGACCAGATCACGAAGATCAACAGCCTCTACAGCCATGGCACCAGGTGTTTGGCTAGTAAGCTGGAGTCGGCCAGCTACGTTTATCGAATCCCCGATAACGAGAACGGTACCATTAGCGTTCGGAGCAACCGCTCTAGCCGCTTGTCGACGCTGCTCGTCTTCGGTTCCAGCAAAAAGCTCGACCCATCGCACCTGTGGAGGACCTGTACGGAGATCCACCGGCAGCCCAGCTTGGAGTTGCAATCGCATTGCGAGCAGCCACTGCCCCAGATCCTCAGTACCAGCCAAGCGCCAACGCCAGGGCGTCCTCAATTCGCCGGCCACCGGGAACTGGGCCAGCACATCTGCCGCCCAATTTACTAACGGGTCTGTGAAGCCGAAGATCGCCTGCATCGGGTCGCCGAGAACGCAGGTAGGCAGCAGCTGGGCTAACCCAGTCACGATTCCATGCTGAGGAAGATTGCAGTCTTGGTACTCATCCACCAGCAACCTCGCGTAGGTAGCCCGGATTGGTTGTGCGAGATGACCTGAGTTCAAGAGCTGCCGGGCGGCTTCTCGAATTGCAGGATAGTCCGCCCTGGGATTGTTGAGTTGAAGGATCTGTGGGTTGTGCCTGCTACGCGCGGGGAATTTGCTGATCAGGCGCATCGAGAAGCCATCGATGGTGGATACCCGGTACGCGGTATTTTGAACGCCGGCGCGCTTAAGGCGGGCACGGAGAGCCGCAACGCCTGCATTCGTATGAGTCAGGATGAGGACGGGCTTATCCTGCGTATGTGCGACGAGGGTGTCCGCTATCAGCTGAGTCTTCCCACAACCTGCCGGGGCGGTTACCGATCCTCGCTCGATGGTTAGGAGGTCGATTTCAGGGGGCACTTGTGAAGATCCATAGCTGATCCACTTTGGCTCTGAAATCAGGGTCAGCGTTGGCCAAATCCGGGCCAATGATATTTTTCGCCATCTCCTGGTAGGTGGTCAGCGACTTGAACCACCCTTTATTGCGGATGCGGGAGGCGGAGCCTAGTAACTCTCGCGTGGCCCGCGGATACCCTGAAACGAGCCTGGCTGCCCGGATGCTTGCAAGCGTCGCCTGCCCGTTGGATCTGGTTCGGATGTTTTCATCCATCAGATCAGCACCAACGACCTCTTCTGCTTTTACCAGAAGTGCGTCGAGTGCGGTTTCACTGAGGGAACGGAAGATCTCATCCTCCAGGGTTAGACCCTCTCGCCAGGTTAGGATCTCACCCCCCACAGCCAAGAACGCCTCCATAACCCCCTCAGCCGCTGGCTTGTCCGCATCCACAAAAACCAGCACACGATAACCAAGCTTACGAAGCGCAGTTCCACGCTTAAGGCTGTTATCCGGGCTACCCCCGCCAGCATTCGCGTAACTACCGCCATGGGCGAGGAATGAAGTCGCGCCAAGGGTGGTCCACATCTGGTCTAGCCCTCGGACGAAACCAACTTCGCTGGCCCCCTCACAGACGATGACTGATTTGGCAAGAAACACCTCTGGGTCAGCCCGCAGAGTGCTTTGCACTTCGTCAGAGCTCCCTGCCGGTAGCGCATAGTGGCGTCCGGCGTGGGCCCGGACAACAAACAATTGACTGCCCGACAGCTCGCGTAGAGCAACAGGAGAGTGTGTCGTCATGAAAACCTGCAACGGCACTGTTGCGTCCTTGGCACCAAGCGAATCGAGGAAACGCATCAGCCTATGCGGCTCAAGACCATGCTCAACCTCATCGACCAGAGCAACAGGCGCGACTGTGGCTGCAGCCCGCTGGAGTCCCGCTACTAATAGACGTGAAGAGCCGGTACCTAGAGAGCGAAGTGGAATGCCCGCCTCGTTATGCAACGCAATGGCGCCCTCGCCAATGGATACAGAGTGAGCATCAAGAAGCGCCTTCGGCATCGCTCCTACTGGTATTCCGAGCTGTTGTGCAGTGCGTTGAACAACGCCCAAGGTATCAGTTAGATGCTGAGTGGCTTGATTACCAAAGTTCTCTCTTGCCTGCCTGGCAGCGCGAGCAAGCTCGGCGCCTAGCTCTACTCTCTCATCAGTTAGACGGTTAAGTACTGATCCGCGGCTCCAAGACAGGTTCGAGTTCGTAAAACCACCAATGCGTGCCGGTGCTAAGGCCGTACGCTCTTTCCATGGCAGAGAGCGCTCGAGCTGCTGCTGCGCAGCGCGGTATGAGTAAAGCGTCCATGATGGCTCCAGATCGGCACCGACTTGCAGGCGCAGCGTGATAACGGTTTCCAGCCCCACACCGGGCTCATCCTCGAGAACCCCCGTGGCCGGATTGAAACCGCGCAGGAAATCGCCATAGACGTCGATGTCCATCAGCGATGGAGAGAGGTTGCCCAGAGTCACACTGATGGTGATGGGGATATCAACGTTCATGGCATGGAAGTCCATGTCGCCGAACGAAATGCTTCTTCGCGCTCCAAGACAGAGGTCAATCGCATCGAGGATGCTGGATTTCCCGCTATCGCCTGGGCCAATCAGACAATTGATACCAGGCGCTGGATTCCAATCGAGCTCTCGAATGGCGCGGAAGTTGTTGATACTTAGTTGGCGAATGCGTGCCACATGATCTCCTTCACGATTAACCCGGCGACCTCAGTTCACAGGTGCCGACATTCCAAGCATTGCCCTCCCTGAGCGTATGGGGCTGCAATCTGCTCTGCTAGAAAGAAGTGTAGGCAGGCATTTGCATGCTGGGAGAAATAGGCCCAGGAATCGAGAAGACTACATCAGCAGTACTGGACAAGCGGATTGCTGATCCCATATTGCGGACTGCCCTGATCGGCCTTTAGGCTACCTATTTCTACCACCAGCCACTCTAGAGATCTGCGATGGACCAGTACCAAGGAATGAGATGGTTCAAAGCTGACTTTCAGGTTCAGACACCTGAAGACAGCAAGCACTGGAGCGACACCGACCTGCGACTAGGTAACCCCCGCAGAACAAAGGCTGAAGGTGTCTTCGACGAGAGTGAAATAAGCAGTAAGGCCCAGGCTTTTCTCAAAAGGTGCCATGAACTTGAGCTGCAGATAGTAGGCATCACAGACCACAACTTTTCTGGCCAAACTGATCCGAGAGATTGGTTCCTGACTCATCTGATTGAGCAGAACAAGTCGATCGCTGCCGAGCTGGGTCGCGAGATGATCCACATTTTGCCGGGCTTTGAAGTTGATATCGGCTATCACGTGCTTTGCCTGTTCGAACCTGCCAAGAAGTCCAGTGAGCTCGAGCGGGTGAACAAGGTGCTCATTCAGCTGGGCCTTCCAGAATCGCAACGATTTGAAAGAGGCTTGCCGACCCCCCTTAGACGAGATGACTCTCCGATCAGCTTGGCGAAGCTGCTGAAGATCGTGCAAGACGACAATAACGGCATCGTGATTGCGGCCCACGCCGACCAAGAAGACGGCCTGCTTCAGCGCCCCAGCAATCGACCGGATTACCAACTACCGGGTCTGTTGGCAGTAGAGGTTACTCAGTACCCGCTGGGGCAGAAGATTTCTGACATTTTGACAGGCAAGAATAGAGACTGGGCTCGCCCTGGCAAGCAGCCTGCCTACGTTCAATCCTCGGATGCAAAGTCGCTGAAAGTGGATGAGCACGACAACCCGAAGCCCAACTCTTTGGGCTACCGCCACACCTGGGTCAAATGCTCGCGTCCATCTATCGCTGCCCTCAAGCAGGCCTTCCTCGACTCCGGCTCGAGGATCAGCCTGGAGAAGATGAGTCCCAGCGAACGCGAGACTTTCCCGAGGATCGTGTCGATTACGGTGAAAGGTCTTAAGTACCTAGAAGACCAAAAAGTCGTTTTTTCACCCAATCTCAATACACTAATCGGCGCCCGCGGTACCGGGAAGTCGACCATCCTCGAACTCTTGCGCATTATGTTTGCTCGAGATGAGACGGGCGCCTTTTCCGAGAAGGCGAAGGTCAAAGCTCAGCGGGCAAAACAGACCTTCACTCCCGACACAGAGATTCTGGTCGAGTGGGAAGGCATTCCAGGACAGGTCGACGTGCTGCGCTACTCACCCAGCGATGAGCTGTCGCTGATAGAGGGAACTGCGCACGATCTTTCGGCTTATCTGCGCCATCTGCCGATTCAGTTCTATAGCCAGCAACAATTGAGTGAGCTCACCGCCCCAGGTGGGCAATATCAGTTGCTCGGACTAATCGACGAGATATGTGCAGCTGAACTGGAAAAGCTTCAAGGCGAGGAGCGCACAGTTGTTGCGGACATCAAAAGACTGTTCGCTGCACAGGATCAGATGGGCGCTATCGAGGACGAGCTCAACGGCCTCAAGCAAGAACTCGTCGAGATTGATCGACAGTGGCAAGCACGCAAGGACGTCCAGGGTGAGGCGACAGCCTACCAACGCGCGATCCACGCCAAGCGCTACTTCCAGAGTATGAGCGATGGCTTCGAAAAAGATGTCAACGCAGTTGATAAAACACTGGGTAGTCTTACCCCCACGGCAGACTCCCCAGTAGCAGTTGCAGAGTCCTGGCCACATTCGGGTTGGTTTACCGAGCAGACTGCCAAGGTTGCTACGCGCCGGGCGATCTATCAGCAGCGACTGAATGCGCTGCTCGCCGAGATGCGTAACGATTTCGCCAACCTGTTCTCCGAGAACCAGCAGTGGCACGCGATATCAGCGGATCTGGACGCTGCTCACTCCAACTTCATATCGGCCTGCACAGCAAAAGGTATTCAGCCTAGCGATGTCAGCCGACTCCAGGATCTAGATCGAGTCAGACAAACCAAGCAACGAAGCTTGGAAGACAAAGAGCTGCAGTGGAAGGCGCTGGAGAAGACCCCTGAAGAGTTGGAGCATTCGCTGAGCCGGCTTTCCGATATCTGGGAAGAGCAGTGCAGATTACGCCGGCAGACCGCATTGGAAATCACGGAGAAAACTAATAAAACCATTTGCGTCATTATCACCCCCATGGCTAACAAACCAGCATTCATGTTGCTCTGGGGTGCACTGGAGCCGGATCGCCGATCAAGACTCGGGAAAGCATGGGACGAGATCGGCGAGCACTTGTTCAGTAACTTCCTGAACGATCCCTCTCCTCAGCCCAACCCATGGGAACACATAGCTTGGGTGATGCGGGACATCAATAGATTGCCGAGCATCCTGCAGCAATTCAGCACAGAGCTTCCTCCCTACCTGGCATCCGTTCAGGATAAGTGGCGCACGTTGCGTGTATCACGAGTGCCAGATCTGATCGACATTGAACTCTATCGACAGGATCACACCCTCATTGGCAGCATTGAGGGCAACCAGCTGTCCGAGGGGCAGCGCAACACTGCAATTCTTAACCTGTTGCTGGTTCGCGGGGACGGCCCGATAGTCATCGACCAACCGGAAGACGAGGTCGACACCAGCTTCATCTACAAGGATCTGGTACCGCTGCTGAGGCAGTCCAAAACTCAGCGTCAGCTCATTCTGGCAACCCACAACGCCAACCTACCAGTCAACGCGGATAGTGAATTTGTTTACGCGCTGATGTCAGAAGGTGGGAAGGGACGCGTCTTGGCTCAAGGCGGCACGGATCTCAAGCAAATTGCTGACGCCATCCTCGATATCATGGAAGGATCGGAGGAGGCATTTAAGAGGCGCTCTGAGAAGTACCATTTCTAGGTTCCCGAGTTCAAACAAATAGAAAACAGCCAACCCATCATCGGTACTCGCTTCACGAAGCGCCGATGATGGGTTGGTCTTGATGAGGCAAGGACGCGTTCAGATGATTGATTACCTCGCAGCATTTCCCATTCCAGCCAATCTGCTTCCAGAGCGTTTGCGTCTGTTGCTACAACCAATCGGTACCGATCCCGCGCTTAGGGTGGAAGTCAGTTGTTTCACGGAAGACGACCCCTACGGACCGAAATGCGAGTCCGTGTTCATGCTGATGGCTGTCGTTCCCGACGACGGTCAAAAAGCAATTCCCATTCTCCACAGTGACCACGGTCAGGTTGCTCATTCGACCCCAGTATTGCGTGACAAGGGTAGCGACAGGGGCTTTTTGCCCAGCGTGAGTGGACATGACTATATCGTCGCGTCCTGGGGGAATGGATCGTTCTACACCTATCACCTGGCAGAAAAGGTATGGATGGCGCTGGGACTCACCCCACGTTGCTTCGGTAATGAACAGCAGCGCCTGGTCTACGATGATCTTGGGTTGCCTGAGTTTGGCGTCGCGGAGGGTGAGATTTCAGCCCAGTATCACTTTACCGCGTCACGCAAAATCCAATGGTTCATGTCCAATGAGTACTTGCGTAAGTACCTGTGGTTACGAGGCGGACGCGGTGTCCGCCAGTTTTACTACAAGACGATGCTTCAGGACTCACCGGAGTTACGCGCATGGATGAACGGACGCACGTTAGTCGAGCTTGGGGGGCTGGGGGGATGGCTTGAGGGTGATCTTCGTGTGGACGGTGATGGCTTGCTTCTCCAGGTGTGGGCGACTGTTGAGGCAGTTTCCTGCGAGCTATCTCCGGAACAGAGCGCCGAAGGCCTCCATTGGCCCGGTGTTCAGGGCGCTGTCACGCGCGCTCGCGCCAACGACATTTTCAATGAAGCCAGCATCTATCTCGACGACAGATTTCTTGAGCGATACGAGCAGAACAGCTTCTACGCCACCACACCGGTCAACCTACACGGTTTCTGGCATTGCAACCCTTCCTACCTGGGACAGTGGACGTTCTCGGGCTGCGAGCGCGTTGGACGCAACCTGATCAAGGTGCAATTGCGCGAGCTATACAAGGGAAAGCCGGACCGAGAAATTCTGCATGCCCATACTCATGCGCTAGATTCCACGATCGTCGCTCAGCACGATCTGGGCGAAGAGCACATCGTCTCGAAGGTGGACAGGCTATTGGTTCAACTGCTGGCCTTGGGTGAAAATCTGTCCAAGCTTGCGGGTGCCTTGGGCATAGAGAAGTCTGCTGAAGACTTGATTGGATTCACGCGCAGCGAAGTAAAACACAATGGCTGGTTGCATTACCCTCAGCTTGGAAAGCTCGCTCAGGTTTCGCCAATAGCGATGACGCAGCAGGCGTTCCTGGCTCGGTGCAAGTCCATCCATGAGCTGTGGCAAAAACTGCCTAACGGTTTCCTCAAGCAGATCCTGCAAGCGACCGGTGTTCCCAGACCCCAAATTGCTAATCGAGCAAGCTTGAAATTGCTACAGACGCTGCTGAACATCCTCCAACGCTTGGATGCTGATGAGGAGGCAGTGGACGCATTCAGGAGCAATCAAGTGCCAGAACATTGGGATGACAGGAACGCTGGATTGGCAATGCTCTTCGTTGCCAACGATCTTCGGATTGCTGACGCCCACAATTCCGTGGGGGAGTCCCTTCAGAAACTGCAGGATCAAGGATTCGATACCGCGAGCCTGCACCAGGGATACGGACGGGCACTCGACTTTGTCCTGGATGGTGTCATCAACTCATTCGACGCAATCAATGCTCCCCTCGGACGAATCCTTTCGCGCGGATAAGGTAAGCGTACGGGGAATAAGCCTTGCGCAGGTCAGCCCGGCACCCATTTATGCGGCAACGGATAGTGCATACGCTAATCGCCCGTTCGGCCGTTAAGCATTGACATCATCGTCACTTCTGACGATGCTGACTGCATGAGATACCCAGGCGGAAAAGGCAAGTGCTACCAGCGCTTGATCAACCTGATGCCACCGCATCAGACATACATTGAGTCCCACCTTGGTGGTGGTGCCGTCATGCGCAACAAGAAAGCTGCGCAGCGGAACATCGGCTTAGATCTCGACGCCAAGGTCATCGAGCTTTGGCAGTCTAAGCTCCCCGGAACCTGCGAGCTCCATCAGGTCGACGCGGTGTCCTTTCTCGAAGGCTATGCATTCGAAGGTGAGGAGCTAGTGTATGTGGATCCGCCCTACGTTCCCGAAACGCGCCGGCGCGAGAAGGTCTACCGCTGCGACTACACCGAAGCTGACCACATCCGCCTACTGCGTTGCTTGGTCGAACTACCTTGCAATGTGATGCTGTCGGGCTATGACTGTGATCTCTACAACCAAGAGTTGGTCGGGTGGCGGAAAGTGAGTTTTCCAGCAAAAACCCACGTAGAGATGCGCGAGGAAGTGGTGTGGATGAACTTCTCACCCCCTAGTCGACTGCACGACACCCGATACCTGGGCGAGACCTTCCGGGATCGCCAGACCATTCAGCGCCGCCAAACCAGACTTCGCACTCGTATCGAGAGCTTGGATCCCATCGAGCGGCACGAATTACTGAAGTGGATGCAAGAGCTCTACGGCAACGACGAGGAGGCCGCCTAATGCAACTTGGCGCTATTTTCATGGACCAGGTGGTCTTCAATGTCGAGCTCCCCCAAGCAGAGGCAGAGGTTCTTCCAGGCGTCCCTTGGGGTGCTATGGAAGCATTCCCGACGCCGGCCTATTGGGCGTATCAGGTTTATGCCCGCCGGCTCACCGGCAACCGAATCAACTACAAGCTCGGCGCCACGCTGAAAGAGGAAGTCGGTGCCTGTCTGCTGGGTGGCCATGGCATTCCTGCCAACGTCGGCATCGCTGCCTTCCATCACCTAAGAGAGCGTGGTGCTTTCGGCGAGAAGCCCCCAGCAGAAGAAGTCCTGCTTGAGTGGCTGCAGGAGCCCATCGCAGTTGACGGGCGCCAAGTCCGCTACCGGTTCGCCAAGCAGAAGGCGCGCTATCTCAGCGCCGCGCTTCAGAAGCTTTCTGCTGAACGGCCGCCTCTTTCCTCGGGAAAGGAACTTCGTGACTGGCTGCTGGATATCCCCGGCATCGGTTACAAGACCGCGTCATGGGTTGCCCGTAACTGGCTGGACGCCGACGACGTGGCCATCTTGGATATCCATATCCTGCGGGCAGGCCTCTTGGGTAAGTTCTTCGAGGACAACCTAACGGTCGAGCGCAACTACCTGGAGCTCGAGGAGCAGTTCATCCGATTCAGCAAAGGGCTAGGCGTCAGAGCCTCCGAGCTTGATGCGCTGATGTGGCTAGAAATGATGTCGTCCCCCTCCACGGTGCATAGCATCATGGGGATGGGTCACCATAATCCCGACTCAGCTGTTCGCGGCCGAACCAAGAAGCGCAAGACCAACCCCGACCAGCTTGCCCTGATCGGCTAAACCACTGGCCCAAGGCTCTCCCGTGATACCTAGCGGGCAGAAGTTGAGCCCCTGAGCTGTAGCCGCCAGAGCCATCACTCCAAGCAGTGCACCTGCATCCCGCCAGATCAGGCTGCAGCCATTCTGGTACTTGCCCAGGGTCTTACCAGGCTCGGCCAGGAATAGGAAACGGATTGCCTGATCACCTGCCAGAACCTGCAGGCTGAGATCGAACAGGCCTGCGAGCTTGGCAGGCGCATGCTTGATCTCTGCGAGCCGGTGACTCCTGGGCACGTACAACCACCAACGGTCATCGCCAGGTCGCTTAACGACAACATGGATCGGGTGAATCGCACCTGCGGACGGTGCAGCTCGATGCTCCAGATCGAAACCAAGTTCCGAAGCACCCACGCCTCGCGTTCTGCAAGCCAGCCAGAAAAAAGCACCGAGCTGCTGATCATCGACAAAACCGAACTCGCGATGCGACGCGCGCGCGTCTATGACCTCGCTGAACGGCCGATCAGGCATACCCGAGGTAGATGGAAGTGAGCAGGTCTCGCCCAGCGCCCACTCGATCGGGGTGTAACGCTCAGGAGCACTCCTGGGCAGAGGATCAGCCAGGTCGATCCAGGTCATAGCCGACCTCTAGGAAGACCTCCATGTACTTGTTGCAGCCGCGGCAGTTTCCGCATGCCAAGTGGGATTTATGGCAGCTGTGTGCCCAGGCCAAGAGCCCAGCTGGAATGCCCGATTGACGCACGAGTTCAGCCGTTGAAAGCTCAATTGCAGGAGCCTCCACCACCATACCGCCCTCCTGTAGGGAGAGCAGATGGCTGATCGCAGCCATGAACTCCGGCGAACCATCTTTGTGAAAGCCATCCGACTTCACAGTTCCGAGCCATAGGTGTGTTACGCCAAACGAAATCGCCTTCATTGCCCCTAGCGTGACCAGCATCTGGTTTCGGTATGGCCACCAGTCCGAAGCTGGAGCCAGAGTGTCGGCTTGCGTTCCGGCCATGTCCCCCGATCCCAGTTGTCGGCAGTCGATCTCGATCACATGGTGAGGAATATTCAGCTCGTGGCAGATCGTGCGTGAAGCCTCGATCTCAGCCTGAGCCGCCAACTGGCCATAGTTGAGGGTGAATGCAATGTCTGGCCGTTTCCACCAGGCAAGCGTCAAGGAGTCCATGCCTCCGGACAACAACAACCCTGTCTTCATAGCTCCACAGCCTCCCAGGTCATCTGATAGATAGCGCTGACGTAGTCATCAGTGATGACGCAGTCGGAGCCCTCCATCATTTTCTTATCCTGGGCGGACTCATTTTCCGCATAGAAAACGACAGGCTTGTTCAACGCTCGAGCGTAACCAATCTCGAAAATAGTACCCGAGTCGAGGCCGTCACCAATCGCGAAAAGCACATCGCAGTCGCGGACACCTTCCAGGTCTTTCTCAACCACATCTTCAGCGGAACCCAGGCCGACATCGTGATAAGGAGAGAAGACACTCAGCCCCATAGCCTTTAGATCCCGGCGAGCCTGCCCGACCATCCACAGCTCTGCGAGCGTGAAGAACGGGCCAGCAAGATAGACCTTCGGTACGTAGCCATCGCGGTATCGCTGAGAGGGCTGCAATGCCTTCGGATTGAATGCAGCCAGCAAAGCCTTGTCGGGGAAGCCCTGGGTTTCGCAGTAGAAGGCGGTAGCGATGGACGCAATCGAGGCGGCATCCTGAGCCGACAGGCCGTTATCCAACCACCCCAGTGCAAAGTGAGCAGCGAAGGTGTCACCGGAGCCGATCTTCCATACGCGCTCGGTACGGTAGGCCGGCACCGTGGAGATCTTACCGTTGTCGTACACAAGAGCACCCAGCGGGCCCATTTTGATGACGACTACTTCTGCGCCTTCCTGCTGGGCCAATGCCACTGCGATCTGCTGGATAGTCAGTCCACTGGAGCCAGGGAGAAGCAGGTTTGCTTCGTGGCGATTCAGGACGAGTGCCAGGTGTTTGGCTGAGGACCCATTAGCACGGAAGGATTCAGGCTCATCGGCGTTCTGAGGATCGAACACCGCGAAATCGGCATTCACTACCGCAGTTCCATCGATCATGCCGAACCGAAGCACCTTCTCTCCGCTGACCTTCAATGTCGATCTGGCATGGGTACCGCGTCGAATATCTGGGTTGGCCAGGCCATGAATGTACTCGAAGGTCACCCCCGCCTGAGCAGGTACAGCATTGAACTTGAAGCCCTCCGCAGCTGCGCGTGCATCCATAACAAGCTGGGTCGAGCTATCCACGCTGGAATGCAATTCGACGTGCCCACCAAACCGAGCTATCGCCGCTGCTGCGCGTCCTGCTGAGCCATAGATGTCGTCCCAACCCGGGCGCATACAACGCTCACGATAGACGCCTCCTACGATAGTGATCATGGAGCTCTCCTTGCTCGCAATTAGACGTGGTAAACCCGAACGCGTACCTGCCCGCCAGTGATGCTCAGAACACGAGCCTGAAACTGTTCGCCCTGATTCATGCAGTTACGCAGTTGGTTCAGGTGCGGATCGACTATCCCACCCGCCTCAACGCCATTCCACAACGCAACCACGACCTGGTTGCCACCTTGCCCAAAGGCAATGTCGAGAACATCACCGACCTGCAGCCCTGCAATCACCTGAGCTTTCGGCGATGCAAGCTGAGTGTCGAACCGAAGGGTTGCACAAGAATCGCTGGGGGTATCTGGACCCAGATAGCTACCGCCTGAACCGGACATATTGCATTTCCTTCTGCTAGTCGATCGGAATTACATGGGTATCATAGTAAGCAGGCAAAGTGCCATTGACCAAAATCAATGCCTACTCGACTAACTACCCGCGTAGGAGATAGGAGTGTCGTATGGGCAATACCCATACGTCAGAGGACAGCTCACGGCCAGAAGCAGCCAGCGATCCCAGCAAATAAATCTGCCCCCCTTTTACTATTTTCCCTCCATCATCATGAGCCCCTGATTAAGGAGAGTTCATCAGATGGAAATGACCTCGCTGAGGCAACTTCACCGCAGCATGATTGCTATCGGTAGCGACATGCAGCAGTTTTTGGTGAGAACAGGTGCGGCGAGCTTCGATTGCCTGTTCTCAACGCGGGACACGCCTTTCGTGCTCACGCTTACGGCCCGAGGCAAGGCCCGAGGGTTCTTCCGATTCGATGTCCTGGCAGGCTATAGGATTCGGGATTATCTAGGCGATATGTACGGTGATCTCTTGGAGGTTCTCAAGGAGGATGGCTCAAGTGGGCACCGCCTGATTCCCAAAGAGTTCCTCGCCCAGCTGAACGATGCCATTCCCACCCAAGCCACGGAAAAGGCCCATCCGAAGCCTGCGGACATCGTGCGCTTGCGTCCGGACATCGTCGAGGACAGGGAAAAGCCTTACTTCAATTGCTGGTCGTACTGGACGCAAGGCCAGAAACCCAGTGCTGAGAATCAGCACAAGACCCTGCTTCTCCTGGGCCCTGATGCCTTGCGCCATAGCCTAGAACGGAGTGCCTCATCACGTTGGAGCTCTACAGAAACTGGCGGCTCATGGACTAAAGATCTTTCGAAATAGCCAGCCGAGCTGTCGGCCGCTGTCGGGGTAGGGGTTACCTTCAGGTAGCCACTCCCTAGCTACATGCTTGCTGGATTCTACTCACCGGCATCCATCGCACGCACCAAGAGTTTCCATGTCATAGATCCGGGCTTGCAGTTGCTGCATGGAGGCAGCGAAGAGCACTCCCGATTGATGACGTCCTCAAAGGTGCAGACTTGACACTTGTAGATGCCGGGGAAATCGGGATTTTGGCCAGGCTTCCAAATTTTAGTGTATTTCTCTTTGTACTTATCGCCAGTTCTTTGAACGTTTTCGATGTCGCGATACCAAGCCATTCGTTTTAATCCTCATTGATTAGCTAAGGCAAAGTGCCATTGCTTGCTCAACATTGGGTTGGGGGCGAGAAAAACAAGTCATGTTGATTCGACTGCAACGCATGTTCAGCCAGTGGGGCGCTTTTCCTTCTACCAAAAGCGCCTTGCTGGGCATCATTGTCTGTCCTGTTCTTTTCGCTGCCGCTTGCCTGCTGGCACTACCGATTTCGGTTCTGCAGCAGTTAGGGCTAGAGGTCAACACCTGGCAGGTGTTCAACGCCGGGCTGGGAGCGTATTGCTTCATACTCTGCCGGCACCGTTTTTGAACGGTGGGTATTTTCGTCGCCACCGCCCGGAGATCGAGCGTCACCGCGGCCCTGACTGTGGCACAACGGGGCATGGTCGGATCTCGGATGACGGAGCCACCGGAGTCTCGCACTGTAGTTGAGGAAAAGGATGCGCTTGGTGAACGATTAGGTTGGCTGGCCGATGCCGACAATTTCTATCGCAAGCTGTCAGTGGTGCGCCGCTGCCTCAGCTGGCTGCATTGGAAGGCTAAGGTCTAATCCTCCTTGGGATAGGAGTAATGGCTTTTCGCGACTACAGAATGCGAGTGCTGCTAGCATATATCGAATATTTATTACTGTATTTATAAACAGTAGTGGAATATCGATATGTGCTCTTCGCCAACGCCGGGTGGTGCCCGGCGTTGATTTGCTGACGTATCACGAGGCGATGCGCATGCTCGGCCTGCTAGCGAGTCGTTGGTCGTGGAAGCATTCCCACCATTGGAATATGTATGGATACGACGCAATCCTTGAATACGACACTACCCGGCGCCGCTCCCCTGCCGTTCGACGCAACTCTGCTATTCAAGGCGCTCCAGTATCAGCTGCTCGTCGCCGTAGAGTACTGCTACGACCTAGCGCCCGATGAATCTCTGTGGCTTGAAGTCATGGGGGATGTCACTGTTCCCGGCAAAACCCAGACCGAGGTCAAGCTTTACTCTGACAACCTCACCGACAGTCACGCCAATTTTTGGAACACCCTTAAAAACTGGCTCCATGAGAATTTTGATCGCACATCCTTCAAGACCCTGGTGCTGCTGACGACGCAGGATTTCGGTGCGCAAACCTTGCTCAAGGGATGGAACGCGGCCTCTGCAGCAGAACGGCTGTCGATCATGGAGCGTATCGTTGCGGGCTCGCAGGCCACCGCCGGCCATCAAGTATCGAACGAGCCGGAGTTAGAGGAGGGGGCCGCCAAGCCCTCGAAATCTCAGAAGCTTCAACAGTACGTGATGGATCCTAAGCGCCGGGATGCACTGATGGAAGTATTGGAGCGGATGCAGATCACGACAGGTGCTGAATCACTGGAGCAGCGCCTGAAGGGCTATGAGACCCGCCACCTCAAGCCGATCCGACCCTCTAAATACCAGACCTTCATCCACGAGTTGTTGGGATTCATGTGCAGCCCGGATCTTGTGGTCAATGGATGGCAGATCACGTACCAAGCCTTTACTGACAAATTGTCAGAGCTAACACACCGGTACATGAAACACCCGAAAACCTTTCCTTCGGTGGACATGGCGGCGCTCAAGAAGAGCATCGACATTGAAGAAATTCGGCCCATGCGATTTGCGCAGAAAATTCTGGAAATCGGCGGCGAACAGCAGTTGAAGAGGGCGGCGCTGCACAGGGTAGTCGCCCAGACCACGATCTCCGATCTATACACCGACGGTGTGCTGTTCAAGCCTATGGTGGATCTCTACCTCAGCAATCATCTGACTCAACACCAGTATGGGCGTGAGCTAGCCATGGTGGATTGTGTTGGAGTCACCTGCTCGAGCGAGCTAAGCACTAGATCCATGAAGTTCTTCCTTATGCGCAACGGATTACCCGCCGATTCGTTTTGCGGCTTGGAACACACGATGCCCGAGTTCCGTAATGGCATTTATCACATGCTTGCAGGAGAACAACCTGAGGATGAGGATGACGAGTTTCACTGGAGGCTCTGGTGATGACCACGCAAGTCTCTGACCACCTGTACACCCTGCACAGAACGCCCTTTGCGCTGGCACCTGTCATTCAGAGTTTCTACCAGCACTGGGAGCCGGTTGAGAAGGATATTTTGCTCAGCTATCTGATCCTTCCCATCGTCACCTACAAACCTATGCATGCCTTCTTGAACAGGGCTCGGCGTGACAGCTCGATCCGAACCATGGCTTCAAATGCTGAGAGGCTTATCGGCCTGGCGATGCGCGTGGAGGAGTTTAAGCCCATCACCAACGCTGCCATGCTGATTCTGACTGCTGAGAACAGTTTGGAGATCACACCCGAGCTGTCGGTGCGATCACTCAAGAAGCCGCAATCCATCAACTCGGACAAATCGTTGCTGAAGTACAGCCAGAAGCTGGCCATGGTGCTTTCTGGTGAGAACGTTGTTTCTATCTACAGGATGTTGGGACTGAAATCGCTATGAAGTGTTACGTAAGCTACCTCGGTGTTGTGGACAAGGATAATGACGTTCACCACGTACCTCTGGCTCCAGGTCTCAACATCATCACCGGTAAGTCCTCGAAGGGTAAGAGCGCCATCCTTGATATCTTCGATTACTGTCTGGGAAGCTCGGAGGACACGATCCCTGAGGGCATCATCACGGATCGGGCCAAGTACTTCTTCACCGTGCTTCGCTTTGCGACCATGGCCGTTGTCGTAGGGCGGGCAGCGGCTAGCAACCGGTGCTTTCTGCGGGAGATTTCCGGGCCAGCGGTAGACAACGTGCTTCCTATGATTGAGGACGTGGACACCTTCTTTGCCTCGAATTTCTTTCAGCCAAAGGCCGATTTTCTGAAGAGCCTGGGCCGGTATTTCGGTGTCACCCTGGAGAACATCGACACCGATCCTCTGCAGCAGGAAATGACTGGCAAATGGAGTGCAACGCCCTCTGTTCGTAGTTTCCCGTCTTTCATGCTGCAGCATCAGAACCTGGTGGCTAACCGGCATGCGGTCTTTTACCGCTTCGAAGAAAAGCGCAAACGCGATCAGGCCATCGATCACTTCAAGATCTTCATGGACATCGTTGGTGAGGACTACTTCGACCTTGCGAAGCTGCGCACCGAGGCCATGTACGAACTCAAGCGTGCCAAGGCCCAGATCCCGAAGCAGGACAAGATCAAGGGTGATTACATCACCGAGTTCGACACCCTGCTAAAAGAGTATGAGGCTTTGGCCGGTCTGCCGTTGACGGAGCTCACGGCTGAGGAAATCTGGACGAAGCCTAAACCAGCACTGGAGCGTCTCACTGGCGTTTCAGTCAGAGTGGATGGCCTGTCCAATGCATTTGAAACTCGACGTAACGAACTGCGCGACCGCAAAGCTGAATTGATGGCCAGCATTCAAAAAGCGCTCAATACCCGCTATCTGCTGAAAGTCTCTACTGAGCAGGCTACAGGTTTTGCCAACTCGGTAACCGCGCTACCAATCCCTAAGGCCGCCAACCTTGAACATGCGGTCTGCCCCGTTTGTGCGTCGCAGTCGGATGTGGCTGAGGATGAGGCGAACAAGTTGTCGGCTGCGATTCACTGGCTGAATGACGAGCTCAAAGTGTCCACCTATGCGCGCGAAGGTTTTGGGGAGGAGCGCCGGGCAGTCGATGCGGAACTCAAAAAACTTCGCAAGGAATTGGCACTGGTCGAGCAGGCACTGAAGCCGCTTGATCAAGAAGCTGACCGGCTTGAGAAGTCGAAATCCTTGGATGGTGCTGCTCAGAAGACCAAGATCAAGTTAGAGCTCGCCATTGAGAAGCGGATTGCGAACCCACCGTCAGAAGCCAAGGGGATGGTCGACTTCTGGGAAAAGGAGGTTGCAAAGTACGATCTGCAGATGGCCCAGTTCGACGTCGAGTCGAAGCTTTGGGCGCTGGGGAACGACATTAACCAGAAAATGAAGGCGTTCGGCAAGCAGTTCGACTTCGAAGAGACCTACAAAAATGGCTCTCTGAAGTTTGATGTCGATACCTTCGATCTCTGGCATGAAAAGCCCATTGCTGGGGGACATGTAAAAAAGGTATTTCTGCGCTCCATGGGCAGCGGTGCAAACTGGCTGTACTCACACCTGACGCTGTTCATGGCACTGCATTACCAGTTCGCCGCGCATCCCAAGTGCAAGGTGCCGCCGATCCTTTTCTTGGATCAGCCGACGCAAGTCTACTTCCCCTCCACCGACAATTCTGAAGCCTTCAAGGCCGATGAGCTACGCGGGGATCGGAAGACCACCAAGACGGTCGATGAAGACGTAGACGCTGTATCGAAGATGTTCACTACTCTGGCCACATTCTGCGACACGACATTCAAGGAAACCGGCGTTAAGCCGCAGATCATTGTCTGTGATCACGCAGATGGTCTGCCGCTGCAGGGCAACTATGTCTTCGAGGACTTCGTCCGTGCGCGGTGGAGAACGCGCGGTTTGATTGCCGACTAATTGAACACCAACCAGACAAGGGACAGATTTATTCTCTGTGTTCCCTTTTAGCCGGCTGCTGCCATTGTCGACAGGCAGGAGTCGGCCAAAAGCAGGCGTTGTTGGTCAAGCATTAGTGGCTGGACGATGGCTACTAGGAACTATGATCGGAGCAGGCCTAGCGCCGATGATGACGCGGACAGCATGTCGTCGGCATCAGGGCATCAGTGGCACTGGCCGCACTGGCCTCTAATAGTGCAGCCCCTAATTTCGCCCTCAAGGATGAGTAAAATGAGCAATATACGTTCTTCAATCTGCTGACCGATCACGAGTTGTTTAAACAGGTCGGTTTGTTGCGGCCAAACCACCGGGAGCGCCTGTTCCTCCGACCGAAAGGCTCCCGCGCGGAGCCGTGCTAGATGCAGCCTTCGGGTGCCTCCTAGCAGATGCACGTCAAAAACTTCTAATGCAGTAGAGCAACCAGCATAAACTCTATCGAGAAGAACTCGATTATGTTTGGAGCGCGAGCCGAGTCAGAAGCTGTAAGCTCGATAACAAGCGCCCCACGACATGCAACCAGAAACTGCTGGTTCATCTTTGCTAGAAGTTCCTGTATAAGATGTCTGCGATTATAAGGGTGACATTCTTGTCAAGAGCCACACTTACAATGCCATTTTGTGAGTGTACGATGGCGGGCTGCTTAAAACTCTCACTCTTCCTTACCCCCTTTATAACGCCCTTGCCATTTACGGTAACTATTAGTCGGACGTTATTAACTACAAATGGTATTCCAAAGTGTTCTTCAAGAGCATCGGCATTCGCGCATCCTGAGATGCGAGAGTCTTCTGCAGCGCTAACTGTGTCGTATAAATTTACGAAGCGCTCAATTAGCAACCCGTCTGCCTTTTTAAATAGAAATTTAAGATCCAAATTAACTAAATCAGCAATATCCACTTCGACGCTGCGGCAGCAAAATGTGAGAACGTTTAACAAAGGTTGCGGATTCTTGAATTTACTGACCGACTCATTACCAGACATGTAGGTTTCTGATAAGTGCAGGCGGGTCAGATAGAGCTTATCGTTTTCCCAGTACAGATTTATATCTAGTCGCGATGGCATTGGCTTTACACCGGCTAATTTAAATCCATACCACTCATAGAACCCACCAAATCGCTCATGTATTGGCGTATCCGGCCTTCGCCCATTACTAGCGTCCGATTCATAGTAGAGCATGCTAGAGCACAATGACTCTGCAAGCTCCTCTGTAGGAGATATTTTGTCCCAAGACCACTCGCCGATTTCCGTAAAGCGCACGTCTTCCTGAAGTATTTTTGTCTGCAGTAGCTTACTTCCACTTCCAGCCAGATAACAGGTACCAAAGTTTTCTGTCTGAACCACCATTTCTGATCGATGGATAAATGCATGCTTTTGACCATCTCCACCAAGTAGAACACCCAGAATATGAAAATATTTTGCCTTAGTCCCCATTTCGATTAGTACCCGATCCAGCATTTCACGATCGATCAAGGCACTAGGGTCGTAATAGCTCTTTGTATTGATTGCGTCAGATAGCGCCGCCCAAAATTCGAATGCTGCTCGACAGTCACCTGCAAAGGCCAGCATTCCCCCACCGTTAGGAAGTACAATAGTTTTTCGGGCCATTCGCACCAAATGGAAAGGCCCATCAATGTCTCGCCAATCAGTTTGAACGACTCCCAAGGAGGGAACCCAGATCGACTTTGATTCACGCCCATCCTTTCCATCAGAGGTAATAAGACAGTCAGCGATAAGGTGTGGATCACTTTCAGGGTTAATCAATGCAATTACTGTCATTTTTGGAATTCGCTTCGGTAGGCCCAAGCTTGGGATCGAGGCTAGGGAAACGACCGCTTCTGACCGGGAAACGCCTTTCGCGACCCAGCAGCCGACTGTGGTTGTTGCCTAAGTGCATGGCCAAACAATCCAGCGCGGCGCCTCTCCGCTAAGAGCACCAGCCCCATATTCAGACGGAAGTAGGCATGGCAGCGCCTGGACTGTTGCATATCAGAATTTGAAAAACTTGCGCGCTGCGGCGAGCTGGACCTGCAAGTGTTCGGCGGTGCAGCCTTGCAGAATGCGGCTGATCTCCTCCTCGATCTCGTCCCAGCTAATGCCAGCCTTGTTAATCAGCTTGCGTGCTTCGCGCGCCCGCTCCTGGTCTGAGGGGTGCCCCGCAAAGCGTTTGTCTACGATGCCGAATGCTTGTTTGAGTGGTTGTTTCCACATGGTGTAACTCCTTGTTGGGTCACGTCATAGATTGCCACCGCCGGCCCTGTGAAATAAAAAAACTCCAAGCCTAGGTTGATCCTGAATAGGAACAGACTTCCATCAGGATCACTGCCCGCTTCTGGCCGGCTTCTGCCGCTTCCCTCTGGTGGTTGCGGCCTGAAAACTGACAATTCTGACCGTCAATGAGCCGACTCGGTCGTCCGCTTGTATGTTGGGTTAACTGGGGGGAAGCAGTCTTGGAACTCCGTGTAGATGCCTGACATCGTTCCTGTCTCAGGCGGTACACCACTCAGGATCAGAAGCAAATTGCCTGCTATTCCGAGCAGACCGTTCGAGTGTTTGATCTCTGCTAAGACCAGTTCTGGCGGAAACCCCCTTCCGTGACGATTAACTGCATGGATGCCTCCATGCACGTAGGAACTCAACGGCCTCCAGGAGTAATGCTTAAACTCCTTCAGCTGAGCTACCGGTGCGTGTGGAGCTTGGACCTCAATATCTTCCAACATTTGGCTGAGCATAGGGATCTTGCTTGCCTGCTTTGCCGTCTCATGTGTGAGCTCAGCGAGCATCAAATCCGCCTGTCCATCCTTTGCTACATATAGCACCCAAAGTGCGCGAACTAGTGATTCGTAATGTACTCGCAGCAACGCAGCAGCAGAGGTGTATAGCCCTGCTGCTACCAGATGTTTAAGGCTCCGGGCATGCTCAAATCCCAGACTTGCCAGCGCTTGGGTTGCCTGAAGGCGACTGGAAGCGCTGGCCAAGGGCGGCGCGAAAAAGCCGGAAAGCCGGTCCTCAAGCATGGCCGACCGAGCCAGTAATTCATCGAAGTGCATACAGATGCCCTAGAGAAGAGAGAAGCTTCATATCGCCAAGGACTTTATCGGTGCTGGGCAATGGCCGCATCTGGCCGGAAGCAGACTGGCCAGTTGAATCCAGAACCGTAAGCGTGTGTGAATCAGGCTTTCCTAAGCAAATTCTATAATCACTCTATAATTGACTATAAAGTCCTATAAAGGCGGCAAAAGCCCATTCTAGAGGGGTGAAGGCACGGTGCTTCCTGAGATGAACCCGATTGAGCCATAACCGAAACATGGAAATTAGGTCTGCTTCTGCGGTAAGGCTCAGTGCTGCAAGACACGAGCACTCCAGCCTCTTGCTCCTCAGTTTCTGCATCTCAAAGATGAGTACAGTCGGCTGAATTGAGCTTCTGGTAATTGGAAGCAATCTCCACGCGACCGTCTCAACTACGATCTCACGCCCGCAATTGGCGTTGGTGTAGAGCAACAGGTTCTCCCCAGCTGAAGAGCTTTCCGGTGGCAATCTGAAGCGTACAACCTCCAATACCGTACCCAGTGGCTCAGCGCCAACAAGCAGCTCCCGACAGCTGAACTACCCCCTGGTACTGCGCGATGTTATCCTGTGCCTACTGCCCAAGAGCTTCCTCTCCCGGCATCCTATACCGGTGACGAAACTTGGTTTAAGGCGATCTTTCGAGATCGCCTTTTTCATTTCTGGCCTAGGTTTTTTCAGCGCCACCTAGCCGCGGATCCCAATCACCTCATCTCAGCCATTGGTGTAGTGCCGACTGAGCATCTCTCGACGCATCGCTCATTTCGGTTTTTACGGGACTCGACCAAAGCGGGCTGCACCACGCCATTCTTTCTGAATAATCCAGTCCGCTACATCCATTATTTCATCAGCCCCATGACGAGGCCCTGGGGTAGTCCAGTTACCTAAGTTTTAACCTCAGTACTCTGACGGATGTCTTGCAAGTATAGGAACACCCGGAGGCGCCGACCTAACACGGTCCGGCCGTAGAGGTCGAGTCTTATAGAGTGATGGCACATGATTACAACAAGGGTACTCTACTGGCCGACCGTACCAATCACCGCGGGCATCGGATATTTCTTTTGGGGAAAAAGTGCAAGACCAGTGCCCTACGCCGTACACATAATCTTCACGTATGTACTGAACAGCAAGATATTCACCAGTCGCGTAAGTAGACCAGAGCGATTCTACTTTTCGAAGCCTGTAGTCATAGCATTTAATATGATTTAAAAAATCCTGGAATCCATCATAGAGTGTTAGTGCAAGTCCATATATCACATCATTGTATATTCCACATGCCAGATTCCAATCATCTCCAAATTCGCCTTTGAGAAGATCTATAAATTCATGCCACTGCTCCGCGGCAACTAGCTTTTCTCGAAGGTATGGCCATCTCTCACAGGCCCTTTCTCTCAATGCTAGGCGTGCAGCCTCGATAGATATCACTGAATCGAAACTAAAGATATCTCTAAAGAATCTTGCTTTCTTAAGCTCCGTGAATTTGTAGTTTCTTCTAGAAGGGGTATGGCTTAAGTGCAATCCTTTACACCCTTTCCACATAACATCTAAGTCATGATTTTTGGAGGAAAATGGCATTAAGCAAAATGGACATTGTTCTTCGAGATAGACGTTATGTGTGGCACATACCTTAATATCCGGATGATGTACTCTTCGCCAATAAGAAAATCCCAAAGATGCAATATCGCCCCTTACACACTCGGGACAGAATCGAGATGGCTCTTTAGCAAGCTCAAACTGACTTCCCGACGAACAATATTCCCACCCAGAATAAGATAGGTCTTCGTTTTTATGAAGAAATGCTTTCCTAGGGTAATAGATATGATTATGTAGCAACCGGTTAAATCCATAACAACCCAGCCACCCCATTGCCTTACCGATTTTTTTAATTTCGTAATTCGAGACTGCGAAATTAGAGTCCTTTTTAAGCTCCGCGATTAAGGGGCTGTATCTGTTTACATAGAAATTCCGCGCAATAAATGACCGCAGCGACTCTTCAGGTTGAATTCGCAAAAACATAATTTTGTATTCAGTGAATTACAGATGAGGGAGGCGGCTGCATCCATCTATCGCATCGCAGGGGCAGTGAGCCTGGCCCTGGATGCGACAGTTTTTATTTTCCAGCGACAGTTTTTATTTTCTCAATCCATTGTTTCGATCAGCTGTGGATAACTTATTCCACCGTCACCGACTTCGCCAGGTTGCGTGGCTGATCGACGTCGGTGCCTTTCAACACGGCGACGTAGTAGGACAGCAACTGCAGCGGGATGGTGTAGAGGATCGGCGCCAGGGCATCGTGGATGTGCGGCATGTTGACCACGTGGGTGCCCTCGCCGTTGCTCATGCCGGCCTGCTTATCGGCGAACACGATCAGCTCGCCGCCGCGGGCGCGCACTTCCTGCAGGTTGGATTTGAGCTTTTCCAGCAGCTCGTTGTTCGGCGCCACCGTGACCACCGGCATGTCGCTGTCGACCAGGGCCAGGGGGCCGTGCTTGAGTTCGCCGGCCGGATAGGCTTCGGCGTGGATATAGGAAATCTCCTTGAGCTTGAGCGCGCCTTCCATGGCCACCGGGTACTGCGCGCCACGGCCGAGGAACAGCGCGTGGTGCTTCTCGGCGAACAGTTCGGCGAGCTTCTCCACCACCGCGTCCATGGCCAGGGCCTCGTCGAGGCGGGTCGGCAGGCGGCGCAGTTCGTCCACCAGTTCGGCCTCCAACTGTTTATCCAGGGCGCCGCGTACCTGACCGAGGGACAGGCACAGCAGCATCAGCGCGACCAGCTGGGTGGTGAAGGCCTTGGTCGAAGCCACGCCGATTTCCGGGCCGGCCTGGGTCAGCAGGCACAGGTCGGACTCGCGCACCAGGGAGCTGATGCCGACGTTGCAGATCGCCAGGCTGGCCAGGTAACCGCCCTGCTCGGGGCTCAGCGCCTTGGCATTGCGCAGCGCGGCCAGGGTGTCGGCGGTCTCGCCGGACTGGGAGATGCTGATGAACAGGGTAGCGGGCTGCACCACCACCTTGCGGTAGCGGAACTCGCTGGCCACCTCGATCTGGCAGGGAATCCCGGCCAGTTCTTCCAGCCAGTAACGGGCGACCATGCCGGCGTGATAGCTGGTGCCGCAGGCGACGATCTGCACGTTCTTGACCTTGGCGAACAACTCGGCGGCTTGCGGGCCGAACGCCTGCACCAGCACCTGGTTAGTGCCCAGGCGACCTTCCAGAGTGCGCTGCACCACCTTGGGTTGCTCGTGGATTTCCTTGAGCATGAAGTGGCGGAACTCACCCTTGTCGGCGGCTTCGGCGCCTTCGTGATACTGCACGCTTTCGCGCTGTACCGGCTTGCCGTCGATATCCCAGATCTGCACGCCGTCGCGGCGGATCTCGGCGATGTCGCCCTCTTCCAGGTACATGAAACGGTCGGTCACCTGCCTTAACGCAAGCTGATCCGAGGCGAGGAAGTTCTCGCCCAGGCCCAGGCCGATCACCAGCGGGCTGCCGCTGCGCGCGGCGAGCAGGCGATCCGGCTGCTGCGCACTGATCACCGCCAGGCCGTAGGCGCCGTGCAGTTGCTTGACCGCCTGTTTCAGGGCCGCCGTCAGGTCTGGCTGAGTTTTCAGGGTGTGCTCGAGCAGGTGGACGATGACTTCGGTATCGGTATCGGAGCTGAACAGGTAGCCCAGGCCCTTGAGCTGCGCGCGCAGTTGCTCGTGGTTTTCGATGATGCCGTTGTGCACCACCGCCAGCTCTTGGCCGGGCTCTCTACCGGAGAAATGCGGGTGGGCATTGCGCTCGCTCGGCGCGCCGTGGGTGGCCCAGCGCGTATGGGCGATGCCTAGGCGGCCGGCCAGCGGCTCGTCGTGCAGCGCGGCCTGCAGTTCGCTGACCTTGCCCACCCGACGGCGGCGTTCGAGTTGGCCCTGGTCATTCAGCAGGGCCACACCGGCGCTGTCGTAGCCGCGGTATTCCAGACGTTTCAGGCCTTCCACCAGCACGGCGGTGATGTTGCGTTCGGCGACGGCGCCCACGATGCCACACATAGTCTTGCTCCTTTTAATGCTCTACGGCTGCGCAGATCAGGTTGACTCCGCGCGCCGTCAGTTGTTCACGCACCTCGGCACTGAGGCGCTCGTCGGTGATCAGGGTATGGACGCTGCTCCAGGGCAGTTCCAGGTTGGGAATCTTGCGGCCGATCTTGTCGCTCTCGACCATCACCACCACTTCGCGGGCCACCTCGGCCATCACCCGACTCAGGCCGAGCAACTCGTTGAAGGTGGTGGTGCCGCGGGCCAGGTCGATGCCATCGGCGCCGATGAATAGCTGATCGAAGTCGTAGGAGCGCAGCACCTGTTCGGCGACCTGACCCTGGAAGGATTCCGAATGCGGATCCCAGGTGCCGCCGGTCATCAGCAGCACCGGCTCGTGTTCCAGTTCGCTGAGGGCACGGGCCACGTTCAGCGAGTTGGTCATCACCACCAGGCCGGGCTTGTGCCCCAGCTCGGGAATCATCGCCGCCGTGGTGGTGCCGCTGTCGATGATGATCCGTGCATGCTCGCGGATCCGCGCCACACCGGCGCGGGCGATGGCCTGCTTGTACTGGGAAATCGGCTGGCCGGCATCGCCGATCAGCTCCTGCGGCAGCGGCACCGCGCCGCCGTAGCGACGCAGCAACAGGCCGTTTTTTTCCAGGGCGGCGAGGTCCTTGCGGATGGTCACTTCCGAGGTGGCGAAACGCTTGGCCAGCTCATCCACGCTCACCTCGCCCTGCTCGGCGAGCAAGGCGAGGATGGTGTGACGACGCTGCGGCGTGTTGCGTTTCGACATGCTAAGTTTCGATTCGAAAGATAATGGCGCGAATCAAAACCTAATGAAGCTTTTCCGTCAAGCGGGAAAACGACCAAAGGCTGTAGGATGGGTTAGACGCGTAGCGGCGTAACCCATCAATTGGGCAGCATGGGTATCGCTGCGCTCAACCCATCCTACGACCTTATTTCTTGATCTTGGTCGGCCTCTTCCAGCCGTCGACGTTGCGCTGCTTGGCACGGCCGACCGCCAGGGTGTCGGCCGGCACATCGGCGGTGATCACCGAACCGGCGCCAGTGGTGACGCGGTCGCCCAGGGTGACGGGCGCCACCAGGGCGCTGTTGGAGCCGATGAACACGTCTTCGCCGAGCACGGTCTTGAACTTGTTGGCGCCGTCGTAGTTGCAGGTGATGCTGCCGGCACCGATATTGCTGCGGGCGCCGATCTCGGCATCGCCCAAATAACTCAGATGGCCGGCCTTGGCGCCTGCGCCGAGCACGGCATTCTTCAGTTCGACGAAGTTACCGACGTGGGCCTTGGCGCCAAGCACGCTGCCGGGGCGCAAACGGGCGAAGGGGCCGCAGTCGCTGGCCGCGCCCAGTTCGGCGCCGTCCAGATGGCTGTTGGCTTTGACCACGGCGCCCTGGCGCAGGGTGCTGTCCTTGATCACGCAGTTCGGCCCAATCTGCACACCGTCTTCGATGACCACCCGGCCTTCGAGGATCACGTTGATGTCGATCAGCACGTCGCGGCCCACCGTCACCTCGCCGCGCAGGTCGAAACGCGCCGGGTCGCGCAGGGTCACGCCCTGAACCATCAGGTTGCGGGCGGCACGCTGCTGGTAGTGGCGCTCCAGCTCGGCCAGCTGCAGGCGGTCATTGGCGCCCTGTACTTCCATGGCGTCCAGCGGCTGCTCGGTGGCCACCACCAGGCCGTCGGCCACGGCCATGGCGATCACGTCGGTGAGGTAGTACTCGCCCTGGGCATTGCTGTTGGACAGCCGGCCGAGCCAGTCGCCCAGGCGCTTGCCGGGGACGGCGAGGATGCCGGTGTTGCCTTCGCAGATCTGCCGTTGTTCGGGGGTGGCGTCCTTGTGCTCGACAATCGCCTGCACCACACCGTTGGCATCGCGGACGATGCGCCCGTAGCCAGTCGGATCGATGAGGTCGACGGTCAACAACGCCAGTTGCTCGTCAGCGACCTTCGCCAACAACCGCTCGAGGGTAGCGGCTTCGATCAGCGGCACATCGCCGTAGAGAATCAGCACGCGTTCGGCGGAAAGCATAGGCAGGGCCTGGGCCACGGCATGGCCGGTACCCAGTTGTTCGCGCTGCAGGACGAAATTCAGGTCGTCGGCCGCCAGTCGCTCGCGCACCAGATCCGCGCCATGGCCGATCACCACATGGATGCCGGCAGGCGATAACTGGCGGGCGCGGTCGATGACGTGGCCGAGCATGGATTGACCGGCGACCGGATGCAGGACTTTCGGCAAGGCGGAACGCATGCGGGTGCCTTGGCCGGCGGCGAGGATGACGATATCGAGAGACATAGGCAGACACTGATCCAGAAAATACGGACAAAGAAAAGGGTAGCCAAGGCTACCCTTTTACTCGCTTGCGATGAAGTGCAACGACTAGCCTGGTATCAGCTACCGCCGAACTTCTTGCGCAGCTGCTGGACGGTGCGCAGCTGAGCTGCAGCCTCGGCCAGGCGAGCGGCGGCGGAACCATAGTCGAACTCGGCGCCTTTTTCGTGCAGAGCCTTCTCGGCAGCCTTGACGGCTTCCTGAGCAGAGGCTTCGTCGAGGTCGGCGGCGCGCTGCACGGTGTCGGCAAGAACCTTGACCATGTTCGGCTGTACTTCCAGGAAACCACCGGAGATGTAATACACCTCGGCTTCGCCACCCGGCATGACCAGACGAATCGGACCCGGCTTGAGGTCGGTGATCAGCGGCGCGTGCCCCAGAGCGATACCCAGATCACCCAGGTTGCCGTGCGCAATCACCATCTCGACCAGACCGGAGAAGATTTCGCCTTCTGCGCTGACGATGTCGCAATGGACTGTCATAGCCATATCTAGCCTCACAAAAGCGCCCGTCGCCGGGCGCACGGGTGATTACAGTTTCTTCGCTTTCTCGATGGCTTCTTCGATGCCGCCGACCATGTAGAACGCCTGCTCCGGCAGGTGATCGTAATCGCCTTTCAGAATACCGCTGAAACCAGCGATGGTGTCCTTCAGGGAAACGTACTTGCCTGGCGAACCGGTGAAGACTTCGGCCACGAAGAACGGCTGCGACAGGAAGCGCTGGATCTTACGCGCACGGGATACCAACTGCTTGTCGGCTTCCGACAGCTCGTCCATACCCAGAATCGCGATGATGTCCTTGAGTTCCTTGTAACGCTGCAGCACGTACTGCACGCCACGGGCGGTGTCGTAGTGCTCTTGACCGATCACGTTCGGGTCGAGCTGACGCGAAGTGGAGTCGAGCGGGTCGACCGCCGGGTAGATACCCAGGGAAGCGATGTCACGCGACAGTACGACGGTGGCGTCCAAGTGGGCGAAGGTGGTCGCCGGGCTCGGGTCGGTCAAGTCGTCCGCAGGTACGTAAACGGCCTGGATTGAGGTGATCGAACCCTGCTTGGTGGAGGTGATACGCTCCTGCAGGATGCCCATCTCTTCGGCCAGGGTCGGCTGGTAACCTACTGCCGACGGCATACGGCCGAGCAGTGCGGATACTTCGGTACCGGCCAGGGTGTAACGGTAGATGTTGTCGACGAACAACAGTACGTCGTTACCTTCGTCGCGGAACTTCTCGGCCATGGTCAGGCCGGTCAACGCTACGCGCAGACGGTTGCCTGGTGGCTCGTTCATCTGACCGTAGACCAGGGCTACCTTGTCGAGAACGTTGGAGTCCTTCATCTCGTGGTAGAAGTCGTTACCCTCACGGGTACGCTCGCCCACACCGGCGAACACGGAATAACCGCTGTGCTCGATGGCGATGTTACGGATCAGTTCCATCATGTTGACGGTCTTGCCGACACCGGCACCGCCGAACAGACCGACCTTACCGCCTTTGGCGAACGGGCAGATCAAGTCGATAACCTTGATCCCGGTTTCCAGCAGGTCGTTGCCGCCCGCTTGCTCGGCGAAAGAAGGCGCAGCGCGGTGAATACCCCAGCGCTCTTCTTCGCCAATCGGACCGGCTTCGTCGATCGGGTTGCCCAGCACGTCCATGATCCGGCCCAGGGTCGCTTTACCGACCGGTACGGAGATGGCTGCGCCAGTGTTGTTGACGTCCAGACCGCGCTTCAAGCCTTCGGTCGAGCCCATCGCAATGGTACGCACCACGCCGTCGCCCAGCTGCTGCTGAACTTCCAGGGTGGTTTCGGCGCCTTGAACTTTCAAGGCGTCGTAGATGCTCGGAACCTGATCGCGTGGGAATTCCACGTCGATCACGGCGCCGATGATTTGTACGATACGTCCGCTACTCATAGCTGGATCCTCTGAATATTTGAACCGGTATCAGACCGCGGCAGCGCCGCCAACGATTTCCGAGATCTCTTGGGTGATCGCCGCCTGACGCGCCTTGTTGTAGATCAGCTGCAAATCGCTGATCAGATCACCGGCGTTGTCGGTAGCGTTCTTCATCGCGATCATCCGCGCCGCTTGTTCAGCCGCGTTGTTCTCGACCACCGCCTGGTACACCTGCGACTCCACGTAGCGCACCATCAAGCCGTCCAGCAGCTCCTTGGCATCGGGTTCATAGAGATAGTCCCAGTGATGCTTGAGCTTTTGATCCGAATCGGCCACCAGGGGAATCAACTGTTCCACTGCCGGCTGTTGCGTCATGGTGTTGACGAACTTGTTGGAGACCACGGACAAACGGTCGATGCGGCCATCGAGGTACGCATCGAGCATGACCTTGACGCTACCGATCAGATCGTTGATCGACGGTTCTTCGCCCAGGTGGCTGATCGCAGCAACGATATTGCCGCCAAAGCTGCGGAAGAATGCCGCACCCTTGCCGCCAATCACGCAGAGATCGATCTCTACACCTTGTTCGCGGTTTACCAACATGTCCTTGACCAGGGCCTTGAACAGGTTGGTATTGAGGCCACCACACAAGCCACGGTCACTGCTCACCACCACATAGCCGACGCGCTTGACTTCGCGCTCGATCATGAATGGGTGACGGTATTCCGGGTTGGCGTTGGCCAGATGACCAATCACCTGGCGGATGCGCTCCGCATAAGGACGGCTGGCAGACATGCGCATTTGAGCCTTGCGCATCTTGCTGACAGCTACCTTTTCCATGGCGCTGGTGATCTTTTGCGTGCTTTTGATGCTCGCAATCTTGCTGCGAATCTCTTTTGCGCCTGCCATTTGACACCTATCGGGTTAGCAGGCGGAGGTCATCAGACCTCCGCTGCGGCTTACCAGGTTTGGGTGGCCTTGAACTTCTCGATACCGGCTTTCAGGCCAGCGTCGATTTCGTCATTGAAGTCACCCTTCACGTTGATCTTCGCCATCAAGTCGGCGTGATCGCGGTTGAAGTAAGCAATCAGAGCTTGTTCGAAGCTGCCGATTTTGACGATTTCGATGTCCTGCAGGTAGCCACGTTCGGCCGAGTACAGGGACAGCGACATGTCGGCGATGGACATCGGCGCGTATTGCTTCTGCTTCATCAGCTCGGTAACGCGCTGACCATGCTCGAGCTGCTTACGGGTGGCTTCGTCCAGGTCAGAAGCGAACTGGGCGAAAGCCGCCAATTCACGGTACTGAGCCAGAGCGGTACGGATACCACCGGAAAGCTTCTTGATGATCTTGGTCTGAGCGGCACCACCGACGCGGGAAACCGAAACACCGGCGTTGACTGCCGGGCGGATGCCGGAGTTGAACATGGCCGATTCCAGGAAGATCTGACCGTCGGTGATCGAGATCACGTTGGTCGGAACGAACGCGGAAACGTCGCCAGCCTGGGTTTCGATGATCGGCAGGGCGGTCAAGGAACCGGTCTTGCCCTTCACGGCGCCATTGGTGAACTTCTCGACGTACTCTTCGGACACGCGCGAGGCGCGCTCCAGCAGACGGCTGTGGAGATAGAACACGTCGCCCGGGTAGGCTTCACGGCCTGGCGGACGGCGCAGCAGCAGGGAGATCTGGCGGTAAGCCACGGCTTGCTTGGACAGATCGTCATACACGATCAGCGCGTCTTCGCCGCGGTCGCGGAAGTATTCGCCCATGGTGCAACCGGAGTACGGTGCGATGAACTGCAGCGCAGCGGATTCGGAGGCACTGGCGGCGACGATGATGGTGTTAGCCAAGGCGCCGTTTTCTTCCAGCTTGCGCACCACGTTGGCGATGGTCGACTGCTTCTGACCGATAGCCACGTACACGCACTTAATGCCGCTGTTCTTCTGGTTGATGATCGCGTCGATCGCCAGAGCGGTTTTACCGATCTGACGGTCGCCGATGATCAGCTCGCGCTGGCCACGGCCAACCGGGATCATGGCATCGACGGCCTTGTAACCGGTTTGTACCGGTTGGTCGACCGACTTACGCCAGATCACGCCCGGTGCAACCTTCTCAACCGCGTCGCTGGCGACGTTGTTCAGCGGGCCTTTACCGTCGACTGGGTTACCCAGGGCATCGACCACGCGACCCAGCAGTTCCGGACCGACCGGCACTTCGAGGATGCGGCCGGTGCACTTGGCGCTCATGCCTTCAGCCAACGACTGATAGGCACCGAGAACCACGGCGCCGACAGAGTCGCGCTCGAGGTTCATCGCCATGCCGTAGACGGCGCCCGGGAACTCGATCATTTCGCCGTACATAACGTCGGCCAGACCGTGAATGCGCACGATACCGTCGGAAACGCTGACGACCGTGCCTTCGTTACGGGCTTGCGAGGCCACATCGAGCTTGTCGATGCGACCCTTGATGATTTCACTTATTTCGGAAGGATTGAGTTGCTGCATAGCTCTGCTGCCCCTTCAAACTCAAGATTTCAATGCTTCGGCCAGCTTCGCGATTTTGCCGCGAACTGAGCCATCGATAACCAGGTCGCCGGCGCGGATCACGACACCACCGATCAGGCTGGTATCCTCCGTAGCATGCAGGCGCACTTCCCGGCCGAGCCGTGCACTGAGAACCTTGGCGAGTTTGTCTTGCTGTTCATCGCTCAATGCAAAGGCACTGGTGACATCCACATCGACCGATTTTTCTTGTTCGGCTTTGTACAGCTCGAACAGCTCGACGATCTCCGGCAACAGGGCCAGGCGGTCGTTTTCGGCGACGATATGGATGAAATTGCGTACCTGGGCATCGAACTTGTCACCACACACCTCATTGAAGGTGGTGGACTTATCTGTACTCGTCAGACGCGGAGCCGTGAGCATGCGCTGGATGGTGTCGTCTTGCGACACCGCAGCAGCCAGGCCAAGCATGGCTGACCAAGAGGCCAGTTGCTGATGGGCCTGGGCATACTCGAAAGCAGCCTTGGCGTAAGGTCGGGCCAGCGTGGTCAGTTCTGCCATGATCGCGCCCTCGCTTAAATTTCGGCTGCCAGTTTGGAAACCAGCTCCGCATGCGCGTTTTGGTCGATGGATGCGCCCAGGATCTTCTCGGCACCGCTGACGGCCAGGCTACCCACTTGGGCACGCAAGGCGTCTTTGACGCTGTTCAGTTCCTGTTCGATCTCGGCCTGAGCCTGAGCCTTCACGCGGTCAGCTTCGACACGGGCCTGTTCACGGGCTTCGTCGACGATCTGAGTTCCGCGCTTCTTGGCTTGCTCAATGATTTCGGCTGCTTGGCCTTTGGCTTCGCGCAGTTGATGACCCACTTTCTCTTGGGCCAACTCCAGGTCACGAGCCGCACGACTAGCAGCGTCCAGGCCGTCTGCAATCTTCTTCTGACGCTCCTGCAAAGCCGTAATGACCGGAGGCCATACGAACTTCATGCAGAACAGCACGAAGATGAAGAAGGCAACGGACTGGCCAATCAGGGTTGCATTAATGTTCACGCCAACACCTCGCTCGTTCGTTGTCCGTCAAACCAATCCACTCGAATAATCGAGTGATTAGCCTGCAATTTGACCAACGAAGGGGTTCGCGAAGGTGAAGAACAGTGCGATACCAACGCCGATCATGGTCACGGCGTCGAGCAGACCGGCGACGATGAACATTTTAACTTGCAGCATCGGAACCATTTCCGGCTGACGCGCAGCGCCTTCCAGGAACTTGCCGCCCAGCAGGCCGAAACCAATGGCGGTACCCAGGGCACCCAGGCCAATCAGCAGTGCTACAGCGATCGCGGTCAGACCAACTACAGTTTCCATCTTTCCTCCCGACTTTTATGTCGTATTGGTTTAAGGTTTTCTAAGGTAAAGCGGTAAAGCTAAATCATTGCCTGTGTTGCCCTTGCGGGCGTCCACCTGGAGCAGAGCGCACCCTTAATCGGCCTTTCCCGCAGGGGAGGGCATAAGAATGAGTGCTGCGCTCTTAGTGGTTGTCTTCGTGCGCCATCGATAGGTAAACGATGGTCAACATCATGAAGATGAACGCTTGCAGGGTGATGATCAGGATGTGGAATACCGCCCACGCCCACTGCAAGGCAATGCCCAAGGCACTTAGCCAGAGCAAACCGCTGCCGAACATCACCGCGATCAGGATGAACACCAGTTCGCCGGCGTACATGTTGCCGAACAGACGCAGAGCCAGGGAAATCGGCTTAGCGATCAGGGTGACAAACTCAAGCAGGAAGTTGATCGGAATCAGCAGCGCCTGGACGAACAGGTTTTTGCTGCCGAAGGGGTGCAGGGTCAATTCGCCAATGAAACCACCGATACCTTTGACCTTGATGCTGTAGAAAATGATCAGCGCAAACACCGACAGGGCCATGCCCAGAGTCGCGTTCGGGTCAGTGGTGGAAACGGCGCGGAACGGAATATGTGCATCGCCGCTGAGCATAATCGCCAGCTGCGGGATCCAGTCGACCGGAATCAGGTCGATGGCGTTCATCAGGAATACCCAGACGAAAATAGTCAGGGCCAGCGGCGCAATGACCGGGTTGCGTCCATGAAAACTGTCTTTCACGCTACCATCGACAAAGCCGACCAGCACTTCAACGAAGTTCTGCAGGGCACCTGGTTGGCCAGAGGTGGCTTTCTTCGCTGCCATGCGAAACAGCAGTACGAAAATCAGACCCAGTGCGACGGACCAGCCAAGGGTGTCAACGTGAAAAGCCCAAAAGCCCATTTCTTTGGCTTCTTGTGCGGTGTGGGCAAAGCCCCAATCACCATTAGGCAGCTGCCCATAAGTCAGGTTCTGCAAGTGGTGCTGGATATAGCCCGAAGCGGTTTGTTCTGCCATGTTTGCCTCAAACGCCTTAAGGTCTCGAAAGTCTTTTTCTCATCAGCAAGGGCGCGAACCAGTTGACCAATTGGGTCAGCAGGAATACGCCAAATACCGCCAGCGCATCCAATGGCTTCACGCCTGCAAACGTCAATGCAAACAGCACTGCCGTCAAAATCAATTTGCCCGCTTCACCGGCGTAAAAAGACCGGACTATCGCCTGGGCGGCCCGCGCTCCACTGAAACGGAACGCCTTGTGGGCAAAGTACAGATTCGGTAACCAGGCAATCAGCCCGCCACATAATCCCGAATAACCACTTACCACACCGCGTGTGGCGTACAGCGCCGCAGCCGCTAACAGTAGTACAGCCAGCTGGGTCAGCAAGACCGGAAACACCGCTAAACGATGAAAGGGCAGGCGATTTGGCGTGCGAACAACCATCGTCACAGTCCCCACGGCGTCGGCCGCCTCAAATCAACGACTTGGCATATTTCGTGCCGACAAAAGCGCGCAAAGTATAGGGGGCTAACCCCCAGGGTTCAACTGCCAGGTAGTGATTTCGCTGAAGCCGCTACATGGTCAATTGTTTCAGCGGATGTGGGCCAGAACGCCCTGCAATTCATCCAACGAGCTGTAGCGAATCACCAGTTGACCTTTGCCCTTCTGCCCGTGCTTGATCTGCACCGGGGAGCCCAGGCGCTCGGCCAGGCGCTGTTCCAGGCGACTGATGTCCGGGTCGGCTTTGACCACTGCTTCGACCTTGGGTTTGCCGTTCAACCACTGGCGTACCAGGGCTTCGGTTTGTCGCACGGTCAGTCCGCGTGCGACAACATGTCGCGCCCCTTCGACCTGTTGTTCAGCTGGTAGACCGAGCAAGGCACGGGCATGGCCCATTTCCAGATCGCCATGAGCCAACAGGGTCTTGATCTCGTCCGGCAGGGCGAGCAGGCGCAGCAGGTTGCTGATGGTCACGCGGGATTTGCCCACGGCTTCGGCCACCTGCTGCTGGGTCAGCTGGAATTCCTGCTGCAGCCGTTGCAAGGCAACGGCCTCGTCGATCGGGTTGAGGTCTTCGCGCTGGATGTTCTCGATCAGCGCCATGGCAATGGCCGCCTCGTCGGGCAAATCACGCACCATCGCCGGGATCTTGTCCAAGCCCGCTTGCTGGCAGGCACGCCAACGCCGCTCACCGGCGACTATCTCGAAACGGCCTTGGCCAATCGGCCGCACCACGATCGGCTGCAGGACGCCTTGAGCCTTGATCGACTGGGCCAGTTCCTCCAGTGCGGTGGCATCCATATCCCGGCGTGGCTGGTACTTGCCGCGCTGGATCAGCTCCAGTGGCACGTACTGCAGCTCGCGACTATCGGCCTGGGCGGCTTCTTCCTGCAGAGCAGTGACGGTGGTACCACCCAGCAGGGCGTCCAAGCCTCGTCCCAGCCCTCGTTTCTTGGCGGCCATGCGGAATTCCTTATGCGGTTGCGGTGTGGGCGCTGGCGCGCTGGCGGCGAACCAGTTCGCCAGCCAAGGCCAGGTAGGCAATGGCGCCACGGGATTGCTTGTCGTAGACCAACGCCGGCATGCCGTAGCTGGGTGCCTCGGCCAGGCGCACGTTGCGTGGGATAACGGTTTGGTACAGCGTATCGGGGAAATGTTCCTTGAGCTGCGCCGAGACATCGTTGGTCAGGCTGATGCGCGGGTCGTACATGGTCCGCAACAAGCCTTCGATCTTCAGCGCAGGATTGAGCATCTTGGCGATACGCTGAATGCTGTTGACCAGGTCGCTCAAACCTTCCAGGGCGAAATACTCGCACTGCATGGGGATGATCACCCCATCGGCGGCCACCAGGGCATTGACCGTGAGCATCGACAACGCCGGCGGGCAGTCGATGAGGATGTAGTCGTAGTTCTCGCGGATCGGCGCCAGGGCGTTACGCAGGCGACTCTCCTTCATTTTCATTTCCAGCAGGCTGACTTCCGCTGCGGTCAGGTCGCGGTTGGCCGGCAGCAACTGGTAACCGCCGTGTTCGGCATATTGCATGGCCTCGACCAGGTTGCATTCGCCGATCAGCACGTCGTAGATCGAATGTTCCAGGGCGTGTTTATCCACACCGCTGCCCATGGTCGCGTTGCCCTGTGGATCGAGGTCGATCAGCAGCACGCGGCGCTTGGTCGCCACCAGCGAGGCCGCCAGATTGATGCAGGTGGTGGTCTTGCCCACGCCGCCTTTCTGGTTGGCGATTGCGAATACTTTAGCCATGTAGCCTTCCCCCTAGACCGAGCGACGCAGTATCAGCAGATGGCGCTGACCTTGGCAACCGGGAACCTTGAGCACGTGGGTGGCGGCCAGACGGAAGTCGGCAGGCAGGGCTTGCAGTTCGTCGTCCGGGTGCACGCCTTTCATGGCCAGCCACTGGCTCTGGCCATCGCCGAGATGGCGGGTCCAGTTGCTGAAATCCTCCAGGGAGCTGAACGCACGGGAGACGATACCGCTGAATGGCTGCTGCGGCGTGAAGGCTTCGACCCGGCTGTGGATAACTTCCAGGTTGGCCAGTTTCAGCTCCAGCTTCACCTGGGTCAGGAAGCGGGTCTTCTTGCCGTTGGCGTCGAGCAGGGTGAAGCGCCGCTCGGGGAACAGGATGGCCAGGGGAATGCCCGGCATGCCGCCGCCGCTGCCGACGTCCAGCCAGTTATCCCCAGCCTCACGCACGTAAGGCACCACGCTCAGGCTGTCGAGCAAGTGGCGCGAGACCATTTCGTCCGGGTCGCGCACCGCGGTGAGGTTGTAGGCCTTGTTCCACTTGATAAGCAGGGCCAGGTAGGCGAGCAGCTGTTCTTGTTGCTTGGGCGATACCTCGACGCCCAGCTCGAGGGCGCCTTGCGCCAGTTCTTCGGCGTGCTTGGCGGTTACCACAGACATCAGGCGCTTTGCTCCAGCTGGCGGCCGGCGCCGCGTTTTTTCAGGTGGATCAGCAGCAGGGAAATCGCCGCCGGGGTCACTCCCGGAATCCGCGAAGCCTGGCCGAGGGTCTGCGGACGGGCATTGCCGAGCTTGTGCTGGATCTCCTTGGACAGGCCGGAGATCCCGCTGTAGTCGATGTCCGCGGGCAATTGGGTGTCTTCGCTGGCGCGCAGGCGGGCGATTTCGTCCTGCTGGCGGTCGATGTAGCCGGCGTATTTGGTCTTGATCTCGACCTGCTCGGCAACCTGCGGGTCTTGTGCACCGACGCCGGTCAGTTCGACCAGGCCGGGGTAATCGATCTCCGGGCGCGACAACAGGTTGAGCAGGTTGTACTCGTGGGTCAGCGGGGTGCCGAAGCGCGCGGCAATCGCCTCGCCCTGGGGCGTGCCGGGTCGGACCCAGGTGCTTTTCAGGCGCTGCTCTTCCAGGGCGATGGCTTCGCGCTTGGTCACGAACGCGGCCCAGCGGCGATCATCGACCAGGCCCAGCTCGCGGCCTTTTTCGGTCAGGCGCAGGTCGGCGTTGTCTTCGCGCAGGATCAGCCGGTATTCGGCGCGCGAGGTGAACATGCGGTACGGCTCCTGGGTACCCAGGGTGATCAGGTCGTCGACCAGCACGCCGAGGTAGGCCTCGTCGCGGCGCGGACACCAGCTGTCCTTGCCCTGCGCACGCAGTGCGGCGTTGCAACCAGCCAGCAGACCCTGGGCGCCGGCTTCTTCGTAGCCGGTGGTGCCGTTGATCTGGCCGGCGAAGAACAGACCGGCGATGACCTTGGTTTCCAGGCTGTATTTCAAATCGCGCGGATCGAAGTAGTCGTACTCGATGGCGTAGCCTGGCCGCACGATGTGGGCGTTCTGCATGCCGCGGATCGAGCGCACCAACTGCAATTGCACGTCGAACGGCAGCGAGGTGGAGATGCCGTTGGGATAGAGCTCGTGGGTGGTCAGGCCTTCCGGCTCGATGAACACCTGATGGCTGTCCTTGTCGGCGAAGCGGTGGATCTTGTCTTCGATCGACGGGCAGTAGCGCGGCCCGACGCCTTCGATCAGCCCGGAGTACATCGGCGAACGGTCGAGGTTGGCGGCGATGATCTCGTGGGTACGGGCGTTGGTGTGGGTGATCCAGCAACTGATCTGCCGCGGCTGCTGTTCGGCACGGCCGAGGAAGGACATCAGCGGAGTGGGCAGATCGCCGGGCTGCTCGGTCATCACCGAAAAATCCACCGAACGGCCATCGATGCGCGGGGGGGTGCCGGTCTTCAGGCGGCCGACCCGCAGCGGCAATTCGCGCAGGCGCTGGGCCAGGGCAATCGAGGGTGGATCGCCGGCGCGGCCGCCGGTGTAGTTCTGCATGCCGATGTGGATAAGTCCGCCGAGGAAGGTGCCGGTGGTCAGCACCACCGAGTCGGCGAGAAAACGCAGGCCCATCTGGGTGACCACGCCCTTGACCTGTTCGTTCTCGACGATCAGGTCATCCGCAGCCTGCTGAAATATCCACAGGTTGGCCTGGTTTTCCAGGGTTTCCCGAATAGCCGCTTTGTACAACACCCGATCGGCCTGGGCCCGAGTGGCGCGAACGGCTGGGCCCTTGCGGCTGTTGAGCACGCGGAACTGGATGCCAGCCTTGTCGGTGGCCGTCGCCATGGCCCCGCCCAGGGCATCGATTTCCTTGACCAGATGACTCTTGCCGATCCCGCCGATGGCCGGATTGCAGCTCATCTGGCCGAGGGTTTCCACGTTGTGGGTCAGCAGCAGGGTTGTTACCCCCATGCGTGCCGCTGCCAATGCAGCTTCGGTGCCGGCATGACCACCGCCAATCACGATCACCTGAAAACGGGAAGGGAAATCCACCACGCACCTCGTGCCTGTTGAGAAATGGGGGGCTTTTGGCTTTGAAAAGCTGGAAAGCCGGCAAGTATAGGCAGTTAGCCCCTGTGAAAGAAGCCTTTTGCACAAAAAATAGCCAGCCGTCCTGGCGCTGCTCAGCGCTGTCGGTTAATAAAAAATAAAAGAATGAATTTATATAGATCTTTGTTTTTATGTTTATTAAGTATGCCGCGCATTTCTGTGGATAGATTGATAGAGGACAATAGCGACGCGGCTTACAGCGTTTCAAAAGGCTGTGCTGATCCTGCCGTTAGCCTGTTCGCTAGCCGTAGACAGCCTGTGGATGAAAGCGATACTTATCCACAGGTGCGTTTATCCTCAGTTTTATCACCGACTTATGAGCAAGGCTCAGGCCCGGTTTTCCACAGGGCTTAGACGGGGGAAATAGCCGAATTTCAGACAGCGTTTTGCTCGGGGCAGAGCCGTCTGTAATGGCAGAATCGAAAAAACCTTGGGTAGGCCAGGCCATGCAAGTCGCAGGATGGGCAGGCACAGGACAGGCGATTGTGCCTTCGAGAGGGAAGGGATGGCCTTAATCGATCAGGAAGATGCGGCGCATGGCTCGATTTGCTTGGCGCCGAGAATAGTTACGCTCAACCTGCGCCGAGCGGCGATAGGTTGGTCGTCTGGATGCAAAAAGGGGGGCGCCGCGCCACCCGATACAATCTGCTGGAGACCTACTTGCCGATACAGAAGCTGGAGAATATCCGCCCGAGCAGGTCGTCGGAACTGAACGCTCCGGTGATCTCGCCCAATGCCTGTTGCGCCAGGCGCAGGTCTTCGGCGAGCAGCTCACCGGCCCCAGCCCGGGTCAGCTGAGTGTGGCCATGCTCGAGATGGCTGGCGGCCAGGCGTAATGCCTCCAGATGGCGCCTGCGGGCACTGAAGCTGCTCTCGGCCGTCTGCTCATAGCCCATGCAGGCTTTCAGGTGCTCGCGCAGCAGCTCCAGGCCATCGCCGGAGCTGGCCGAGAGGCTGATGGTCACATGGCCGTCGTTGCCGACTTCCAGGGCAATGGCTTCACCCGACAGATCGGCCTTGTTGCGGATCAGGGTGACCCTGGCCGGCACGGGGCGCTGATCGAGAAACTCCGGCCATAGCGAAAACGGGTCGTCGGCTTCGGCGGCGGTGGCATCGACCACCAGGAGAATACGATCCGCTTCGCCAATGGCTTTCAGAGCGCGCTCGACGCCGATCTTCTCCACCTGATCCTCGGTAGCGCGCAAGCCGGCGGTATCCACCACATGCAACGGCATGCCATCGATGTGGATATGTTCACGCAGCACGTCGCGGGTGGTGCCGGCGATCTCGGTGACTATGGCCGCTTCGCGTCCGGCCAGGGCATTCAGCAGGCTGGATTTGCCGGCATTCGGCCGGCCGGCGATCACCACCGTCATGCCGTCGCGCAGCAGCGCGCCTTGGCCGGCTTCGCGCAGCACGCCGGCCAGATCGCCGCGCACGCCCTCCAGCAGGTCGAGCACGTGGCCGTCGGCGAGAAAGTCGATTTCCTCTTCGGGAAAGTCGATGGCGGCCTCGACGTAGATCCGCAGGCTGATCAAGCGTTCGGTCAGGCCATGCACGCGCCGCGAGAACTCGCCTTGCAGCGAGCGCAGGGCATTGCGTGCAGCCTGTGCGGAACTGGCTTCGATCAGGTCGGCAATCGCTTCGGCCTGGGCCAAATCGAGTTTGTCGTTGAGGAATGCACGCTCGCTGAACTCGCCGGGACGGGCCTGGCGAGCGCCGAGTTGCAGGCAACGACGCAGGAGCAAGTCGAGCACCACCGGGCCGCCGTGCCCCTGCAGTTCCAGCACGTCTTCGCCGGTAAAGGAATTCGGCCCTGGAAAGTACAGGGCCAGGCCCTCGTCCAGCACCTGTTCGGCATCGGCAAAAAAAGGGCCGTAATGGGCATAGCGGGGTTTCAGTTCACGTTGGCAAATCGCCAGGGCCAGTTGCCCGGCCAGGGAACCGGAGACCCGCACGATGCCGACGCCGCCACGGCCCTGGGCTGTCGCGACGGCGGCAATGGTTTCACGGACTGCTGACATGCTGGACTCCAAACGCTGGATAGCAAGACGCCCCACGATGGGGGCGTCTTGTGTACGGCTTGCTTGAGCTTAGACGCCCTGACTGATCAGGCCGCAGCCGCCTTGCTCGCCGCTTCGATCTTGCGGGTAATGTACCACTGCTGGGCGATCGACAAGCAGTTGTTGACCACCCAGTACAGCACCAGGCCGGCCGGGAACCAGAGGAAGAAGAAGGTGAACATGATCGGCATCAGCTTCATCACCTTGGCCTGCATCGGATCCGGCGGCGTCGGGTTGAGTTGCTGCTGGATGAACATGGTGGCGCCCATGATGATCGGCAGGATGAAGAACGGATCCTTGATCGCCAGGTCGGTAATCCAGAACATCCAGGGTGCCTGGCGCATTTCCACGCTTTCCAGCAGCGTCCAATACAGGGCGAGGAATACTGGCATCTGCACCAGGATCGGCAGGCAGCCGCCCAGCGGGTTGATCTTCTCTTTCTTGTACAGCTCCATCATGCCCTGGGACATCTTCTGCTTGTCGTCACCGAACTGCTCTTTCAGCGCAGCCAGTTTCGGCGCGACGGCCCGCATGCGTGCCATCGATTTGTAGCTGGCGGCAGAGAGCGGGAAGAAGATCAGTTTGATGATGATGGTCAGCACGATGATCGACCAGCCCCAGTTACCCAGGATGCTGTGGATATGTTCCAGCAACCAGAAGATCGGCTGGGCGAGGAACCACAGAATGCCGTAGTCGACGGTCAACTCCAGCCCGGGGGACAGGGTTTTCAGGTGACCCTGAAGTTTCGGGCCGGCATACAGAATCGCACTGATTTCGCCTTGGGCGCCGGGAGCAACCTGAACGGCCGGGCCGGTAAAGCCGACAATGTAATTGCCTTGGCTGTCTTTGCGGGTCTGTACCTGGTTGCTGCTGTCTTTTGCAGGAATCCAGGCAGTGACAAAATAATGCTGCAGCCAGGCAACCCAGCCTCCTTGAACGGTTTCTTTGAAGGCTTGCTTGTCGATGTCTTTCATCGACACTTTTTTGTACGACTCTTCGGTTGTCCAGAGCGCGCCGCCGAGGTAGGTAGCGGTGCCCGTGGCAGTGGTCGACGAGGGGTCGTCGCTGCTATCGCGCTTGAGCTGAGCGAACATATTGCCGCTCCACGCCTGGCCACTCTGGTTGTCGATCAGATAGCTGACGGTCATCTGGTAAGACGCAGGGTCTACGCAGCCGGTTTTTTTCAGCTGTTGTTCTTTGCCCGAGCACTTGGGGTTCAGGCCGCGCTTGAAGGTGAAGCGCTTGATGTAATTGACGCCGTCTTCGCTGAGCTTGAGGTCTACCTGCAGTTCGTCCTGGCCTTCAGCCAATGCATAACTTTGCTTGTCGCTGCTCCACAGGGCACGACCGCTGGATTTGTCCGGCGCGTGAGTGCCAATCAAGCCGCTTTGCGCCAGGTAGGTGCGCTCGCCGCCGTTATCGAACAGCTGGAAAGGCACATCAGGATGGTCTTGCCGACGGGGATACTGCGGCAATTGCAGTTGCACCACATCGCCGCCGCGCGGATCGATAGCCAGATCCAGTACGTCGGTTTTCACGCGAATCAGTTGCTCACTGACGGCCACAGGGGCAACGCTGATAGAACCTGGTTCGACGGCAGGCGCTGCGGTCGGTATGTCGTCGCCGTTGGCAGTTTTTGCGCCGGCAGTGGTGTCCGGTAAGCTCGGAACGGTACTGCTGACTGCTGCAGTCTGAGTCGGCAGGGCAGCTTGACCGTAGTCCTGGTTCCATTGGAGAACCATCATATAGGACACGATTGCCAGGGCGACGATCAGGATCGAGCGTTGAATATCCATGATTATTCGGCCATCGAAGAGGAACGGGAGGTTTTCGCGGGGGGAACCGGGTCGTAGCCACCGGGATTCCACGGGTGACAGTGGCCAAGCCGGCGCAATGCCAGCCAGCCACCACGCATGAGGCCATGTTGTTCGATGGCCTCATGCGCGTAGCAGGAGCAGCTTGGATAAAAACGACAGTGGCTGGCCATCAAAGGACTGATGGCATAGCGGTAGAACTGGATTGGAACCAAGGCCAGTTTACGCATGGGGGCTGTCGCTTATCCCGATCGGGGGAGCAATTTCCGGGCTTGGCTTGTTGCGTGCCAGGCGTTTCCAGAGCTTGCCAAACTGATGAGCCAGTTCGGCATTCTGCAGATCGCCCAGGCCTTTACGGGCAACCACTACGATGTCCCAACCGACCAGGTTGTCCTGGTTGAGGCGGAACGATTCGCGGATCTGACGCTTCAGACGATTGCGCTCAACCGAGAGCTTGACGCTTTTCTTGCCAATCACCAAACCCAGGCGGGGGTGATCGAGCTCGTTGTTGCGCGCCAGCAGCAGGACATTTTTGCCCGGAACTTTGCCGCTAGGGGAGTCGAAGACTGCCTTGAATTGTCGGGGGGTTAGCAGACGCTTTTCCCGACTGAAGTCTCGACTCACCACAATACCGATATTTAGACGGCGAGACGCTTACGGCCCTTGGCGCGGCGACGCGACAGGACAGCACGGCCGTTTTTGGTGGCCATACGAGCACGGAAACCGTGAGTGCGAGCGCGTTTGATAGTGCTGGGTTGGAAAGTGCGTTTCATGGCGTGTTACCTGGCTGTCGACTACGGGCCGGAATGGCCCCCGTTTTAAGAGACCGGCGATTCTAGAGAATCGTGAGGGTCAGGTCAATTTCCAACCAGCATTTTCGTTAATAAAGAAATATAGAGAAGAGAATATTTAAAGCTTTTCTGTAATGTTAATAACTATTAGCGAGCCACCTTTCTGTGTATAAGTGCCTCTAGGCCAGGTTTCATGAGACTTTCACGGCAGGGTAAGTCTGTCGGGAAGAGGTGCGGCGGCTGTGTGAAGGCAGCGGATAAGCTGGGGATGGAATGCGATGTTATCCACAGCAGGGTTCACGCACCAGTTATGCCCAGGCTTATCCGCTGGGTTCAGGCAGGGTTACCCACAGGGTTAAATTGCTGGTCAGTAATGACGGCCAGGGCTGATACATGGCCATCGGCATGTCCTCGTAGCGGCCTTTACATGTGGATAACTCAGCCCTCGACAGCTACAATGAGGGCTGTTTTTTGCCTCGCCGCTTTCCTATTTAGGGGTTATCCGTGTCCGTTGAACTTTGGCAGCAGTGCGTGGAGCTTCTGCGCGATGAACTGCCTGCCCAGCAATTCAATACCTGGATCCGACCGCTGCAGGTCGAAGCCGCAGGCGATGAGCTTCGCGTCTACGCGCCGAATCGTTTCGTGCTCGACTGGGTCAATGAAAAGTACCTGACTCGCTTGCTGGAATTGCTCGCCGAACGTACCAACGGCATGGTGCCGGCACTCTCCTTATTAATCGGCAGTAAACGCAGCGGCGCTCCACGAGTGGCTGCAGCGCCCGCTCCAGTCGTGAGCAATACTCCTGCGCAAGCGCCCAAGGTCGCACCTGCCCAGGCAGAACCATCGCGCTCCAGTTTCGATCCTATGGCGGGGGCTGCCAGCCAGGCCGCCCCTGCGCGCACCGAGCGCTCGGTACAAGTAGAGGGTGGGCTCAAGCACACCAGTTACCTGAACCGCACCTTCACCTTCGATAATTTCGTCGAGGGCAAGTCCAACCAGCTGGCTCGCGCGGCGGCCTGGCAGGTGGCAGACAATCCCAAGCACGGTTACAACCCGCTGTTTCTCTATGGCGGCGTAGGGTTGGGCAAGACCCACCTGATGCATGCGGTGGGCAATCACCTGCTACAGAAAAATCCGAATGCCAAGGTGGTGTACCTGCATTCGGAACGCTTCGTTGCCGACATGGTCAAGGCGCTGCAGTTGAATGCGATCAACGAGTTCAAGCGTTTCTACCGCTCGGTGGATGCGCTGCTGATCGACGATATTCAATTTTTTGCCAAGAAAGAGCGCTCTCAGGAAGAATTCTTCCATACTTTCAATGCCTTGCTTGAAGGTGGCCAGCAGGTGATTCTCACCAGCGATCGCTATCCGAAGGAAATTGAAGGTCTGGAAGAGCGCCTGAAATCGCGCTTCGGGTGGGGGCTGACGGTGGCCGTCGAGCCGCCCGAGCTGGAAACCCGGGTGGCGATCCTGATGAAGAAGGCCGATCAGGCCAAAGTCGATCTGCCCCACGATGCGGCCTTCTTCATTGCCCAGCGCATTCGCTCCAACGTGCGTGAGTTGGAAGGGGCGCTCAAGCGGGTGATTGCGCACTCGCACTTCATGGGCCGCGACATCACCATCGAGTTGATTCGCGAATCGCTGAAGGATCTGTTGGCGCTGCAAGACAAATTGGTCAGCATCGACAATATCCAGCGTACGGTCGCCGAGTACTACAAGATCAAAATTTCCGATCTGCTTTCCAAGCGACGCTCGCGCTCGGTGGCAAGGCCGCGGCAAGTGGCGATGGCCTTGTCGAAGGAATTGACCAACCACAGCCTGCCGGAGATCGGTGACGCCTTCGGCGGCCGCGATCACACCACGGTATTGCATGCTTGCCGTAAGATTGCTGAACTTAAAGAATCCGACGCGGACATCCGCGAGGATTACAAAAACCTGCTGCGTACGTTGACCACTTGAATACGCCACTCCACTAGGGCAAGGGACTAGACCATGCATTTCACTATTCAACGCGAAGCCTTGTTGAAACCGTTGCAACTGGTCGCCGGCGTCGTGGAACGCCGCCAGACCTTGCCGGTGTTGTCCAATGTGCTGCTGGTGGTCGAAGGCCAGCAACTGTCGCTGACCGGTACCGACCTCGAGGTCGAACTGGTTGGCCGGGTGAGCCTGGAAGACGCGGCCGAGCCCGGCGAAATCACGGTGCCGGCGCGCAAGTTGATGGACATCTGCAAGAGCTTGCCGAGTGATGCGCTGATCGACATCCGCGTCGACGAGCAGAAATTGCTGGTCAAGGCTGGACGTAGTCGCTTCACCTTGTCGACTCTGCCGGCCAATGATTTCCCGACCGTCGAGGAAGGCCCGGGTTCGCTGACCCTCAGCCTGAGCCAGAGCAGGCTGCGCCGCCTGATTGAACGCACCAGTTTCGCCATGGCGCAACAAGACGTGCGCTATTACCTCAACGGCATGTTGCTGGAAGTGCAGACCGGTGTGCTGCGCGCCGTCGCCACCGACGGTCACCGCCTGGCCATGTGCTCGATGGCAGCCGACATCGAACACACCGAACGGCACCAGGTAATAGTGCCGCGTAAAGGCATTCTCGAGTTGGCGCGCCTGCTCACCGAGCAGGATGCCAATGTCAGCATCGTTTTGGGCCAGCATCATATTCGTGCAACCACCGGTGAGTTTACCTTCACCTCGAAACTGGTCGACGGCAAGTTCCCGGATTACGAGCGCGTATTGCCGCGCGGCGGCGACAAGTTGGTGGTCGCCGATCGCCAGGGCTTGCGCGAGGCGTTCAGCCGCACCGCGATTCTCTCCAATGAAAAGTACCGCGGTATTCGTTTGCAACTGGCTGCCGGCCTGCTGAAAATCCAGGCCAACAACCCGGAGCAGGAAGAAGCCGAAGAAGAGATTGCCGTGGATTACAACGGCAATCAGTTGGAGATCGGCTTCAATGTCAGCTACCTGCTCGACGTTCTGGGAGTGATGACGACTGAACAGGTACGCCTGATTCTGTCCGACTCCAATAGCAGTGCCCTGGTGCAGGAGGCCGATAACGACGATTCCGCCTATGTCGTTATGCCCATGCGTCTGTAACCGCTAAATGTCCCTCACCCGCGTCATGGTCACCGCGGTGCGCAATTTGCACCCGGTGACCCTCTCCCCCTCCCCGCGTATCAATATCCTTCACGGCGCCAATGGCAGCGGCAAAACCAGTGTCCTGGAGGCCGTTCACCTGCTCGGCTTGGCGCGCTCATTTCGCAGCACACGCTTACTGCCCATGATTCAGTACGAGCAACTGGCTTGTACGGTTTTCGGTGAGGTGCGATTAGCCGATGGTCGGCAAAGCAGTCTGGGGATTTCCCGTGACCGTCAGGGCGAGTTGCAGATTCGCATCGATGGGCAGAATGCGCGCAGTGCGGCCCAGCTGGCGGAAGCGCTGCCGCTGCAATTGATCAATCCGGATAGTTTTCGCTTGCTCGAGGGGGCGCCCAAGGTTCGTCGGCAGTTTCTCGATTGGGGAGTGTTCCACGTGGAACCGCGCTTTATGCCAGCCTGGCAACGCCTGCAGAAAGCCCTGCGGCAGCGGAACTCATGGCTGCGGCATGGTACACTTGACGCCGCTTCGCAGGCGGCCTGGAACCGTGAGCTATGCCTTGCCAGCGACGAAATCGATGGTTACCGAAGAGCCTATATCCAGGCCTTGAAACCGGTCTTCGAGCGCACGCTAAGCGAGCTGCTCGAGCTGGAAGGATTGACCCTCAGTTATTATCGCGGCTGGGATAAAGAGCGCGAGCTAAACGAGGTGCTGGCCACTTCCCTTCTCCGCGATCAGCAAATTGGCCACACCCAAGCAGGCCCGCAGCGGGCGGATCTCAGATTGCGCTTGGCAGCCCACAGTGCCGCAGAGGTATTGTCGCGAGGCCAGCAGAAGTTGGTCATTTGTGCCCTGCGTATTGCTCAGGGCCATTTAGTTAATCAGGCCAAGCGCGGCCAATGCATCTATCTGGTGGATGACTTGCCGTCAGAACTGGATGAACAGCACCGTCGCGCCTTGTGCCGTTTGTTAGAAGATTTGCACTGCCAGGTGTTCATCACCTGTGTAGACCATGAACTGTTGAGGGACGGCTGGCGCACGGATACGCCCGTCGCCATGTTCCACGTGGAACATGGCCGTATCACCCAGACCCACGACCACCGGGAGTGAAGCATGAGCGAAAACCAAACGTACGACTCCACTAACATCAAGGTCTTGAAAGGCCTGGATGCCGTACGCAAGCGCCCTGGCATGTACATCGGCGATACCGATGATGGCAGCGGTCTGCACCACATGGTGTTCGAGGTGGTCGACAACTCGATTGACGAAGCTCTGGCGGGTCATTGCAGCGACATCACCATCACCATTCACCCGGATGAATCCATCAGCGTGCGCGACAATGGCCGCGGCATTCCGGTGGATATTCATAAAGAGGAAGGTGTGTCGGCCGCCGAGGTCATCATGACCGTGCTGCACGCGGGCGGTAAGTTCGACGACAACTCCTACAAGGTATCCGGTGGCTTGCACGGCGTGGGTGTCTCGGTGGTCAACGCCCTTTCCGAGCATCTGCTGCTCACCGTGCGCCGCAGCGGCCACATCTGGGAACAGACCTACGTGCATGGCGTGCCGCAAGAACCGATGCGCATCGTCGGCGATTCCGACACCAGCGGCACCCAGATTCATTTCAAACCTTCGGCGCTTACCTTCGCCAATATTCATTTCAGCTGGGACATCCTGGCCAAGCGCCTCCGGGAACTGTCGTTCCTCAACTCCGGAGTCGGCATCGTGCTCAAGGATGAGCGCAGCGGCAAGGAAGAGCTGTTCAAGTACGAAGGCGGTCTGCGCGCCTTCGTCGAATACCTGAACGTCAACAAGACCGCAGTCAACCAGGTGTTCCACTTCACCACCCAGCGTGAGGATGGTATCGGTGTCGAAGTGGCCTTGCAGTGGAACGACAGCTTCAACGAGAACCTGCTGTGCTTCACCAATAACATTCCCCAGCGTGACGGCGGTACTCACCTGGCGGGTTTCCGCTCGGCCCTGACCCGTAACCTGAATGCCTATATCGAGCAGGAAGGTCTGGCCAAGAAGCACAAGATTGCCACCACCGGAGACGATGCCCGCGAAGGTTTGACCGCGATCATTTCGGTGAAAGTCCCAGACCCGAAATTCAGCTCGCAGACCAAGGACAAACTGGTCTCCAGCGAGGTGAAAACCGCGGTCGAGCAGGAAATGGGCAAGTACTTCTCCGACTTCCTGCTGGAGAACCCGGGTGAAGCCAAGGCCGTGGTCGGCAAGATGATCGATGCGGCGCGCGCCCGTGAAGCCGCGCGCAAAGCGCGCGAGATGACCCGGCGCAAAGGTGCCCTGGATATCGCCGGCTTGCCGGGCAAACTGGCCGACTGCCAGGAAAAAGACCCAGCCCTTTCCGAACTCTACATAGTGGAAGGGGACTCCGCGGGCGGTTCTGCCAAGCAGGGCCGCAACCGCAAGACCCAGGCCATCCTGCCGCTCAAGGGCAAGATCCTCAACGTCGAGAAAGCCCGTTTCGACAAGATGATTTCCTCCCAGGAAGTCGGCACCCTGATCACCGCGCTGGGCTGTGGTATCGGCCGCGATGAGTACAACATCGACAAGCTGCGTTATCACAACATCATCATCATGACCGACGCCGACGTCGACGGTTCGCACATCCGCACCCTGCTGCTGACCTTCTTCTTCCGCCAGTTGCCGGAGCTGGTCGAGCGCGGCTACATCTATATCGCCCAGCCGCCGCTGTACAAGGTCAAGAAGGGCAAGCAGGAGCAGTACATCAAGGACGACGAGGCCATGGAGGAATACATGACCCAGTCGGCCTTGGAAGACGCCAGCCTGCACGTCAACGAAAGCGCGCCCGGCTTGTCCGGCGAGTCGCTGGAGCGCCTGGTCAACGACTACCGCCTGGTGATGAAAACCCTCAATCGCTTGTCGCGCCTGTACCCGATCGAGCTCACCGAACATTTCGTCTACATCCCGCGCGTCAGTACGGAACAGTTGGCGGACAAGGATGCCATGCACGCCTGGTTGGGCCAGCTCGATGCCCGCCTGAAGGGTATGGAAAAGTCCGGCCTGGTGTATAAGACCAGCCTGCACGAAGACCAGGAACGGCACCTGTGGTTACCGCAAGTCGAGCTGATTTCCCACGGAGTTTCCAGCTACATCACCTTCAACCGCGACTTCTTCGCCAGCAACGACTACAAGACCGTCACCAGCCTGGGCGACCAACTGAACAGTCTGCTGGAAGAAGGCGCCTACGTGCAGCGCGGCGAGCGCAAGAAGGCCGTTACCACCTTCAAGGACGCCTTGGGCTGGCTGATGACCGAAAGCACCAAGCGCCACAGCATCCAGCGCTACAAGGGTCTCGGTGAAATGAACCCAAACCAGCTGTGGGAAACCACCATGGATCCCGAAGTGCGACGCATGCTCAAGGTGACGATCGAGGACGCCATTGGCGCGGATCAGATCTTCAACACCCTGATGGGCGATGCCGTGGAGCCACGCCGCGAGTTTATCGAAGCCAATGCCCTGGCGGTGTCCAACCTGGACTTCTGATCGTCAGCGGTTGCTAAACAGGCGCCAGACTAGCAAGGTAATGACGTGCGTCATTACCTTGTTGGGCGTTGCCATGGCTTCCATCAATATCCGCATCGACGATGATCTAAAAGCTCGCGCTTACCGCGAGTTGGATCGGCTCGGCGTTACCCCTTCCGAACTGATGCGCCAGGCCTTGCAGTATGTGGCCGAGCGCGGCCAGCTGCCGTTTCGCCCGGTACTGATGACCGAGGAAGACGAGGCCTTGATCGCCGCCGTGCGCGAGCGCTTGGCAGCTCCCCTGTGCGTGAAGGTTGCGCTGGATGACCTATAGCCTTGAGTTCGATGCGCGGGCACTGAAGGAATGGCGCAAGCTAGGCTGATACCGTCCGCCGGCAGTTTAAAAAGATGCTGGCCGAGATTCTGGTAAGCCCACGACGAGGCTAATCGCCTGCACTCACTACCCGATTGCTACAAGATCAAGCAGCGCAGCAGTGGTTTTCCTGCGCCTGACAGAAGGTTGTTGCCTCGATGCGATGACTGATGCTGATCTGCTGGGGACTACGGCCGCATCGTTCAGTTGAACAATGCGTCAATTTGCGCGTGAGCTTGATGGTAAGAACGCGAGCGCTGTTCTTCGCTCATGGCGGTGTGATTCATTTTCACGCTCGTCACGTCTGTCACCCCCAACATTTGCAGGACAGCCTTTAGATACGGTTCCTGGAAGTCCATGTGCTCATAGATTTCTCCTTTGCCAAAGCCATAACCGCCGCGCACCAAAAGCAGATAAGCCTTCTTGTTTTCCAACAGCCCCACATAGGGGCTGTTGGGTGTTCCGGGCACCAGCGTGGTCGTGATGCTCATACGAATAATCTGGTCGATGTAGGCCTTCAAGGTGCTAGGTACAGATAGGTTATGCATCGGACTACCCAAAACAATCACGTCGGCGTTTTGCAGCTCTTTTACTAGCGCATCACTCAACGCGATGGCTTGTTTCTCGCCCGCGCTTCTCGCCTCGTCTGGGGTGAAAGCAGACTTAACCCACTGCTGATTCACGTGCGGGATATCTGCATTGCCCAACTCACGAAAGGTGAATGTGTCGGCCGGATTATGTTGCATCCATAAGCGCACAAATCGCTCGGTCATCAAGCGACTTTGTGAGCCGTGTTGGTTCGGGCTGGCATTGATCACTAAAACATTTTTCATTGAAGCTCCATCGACCAATCAGGCCAATTTAATTGGCGAGTTGCTCTACAAACACACTGGGCGTAAGCACCTGGGGCAACACCGTTGGCTCACTTTTCCCCGGTGTGTACCACAGATAAAACGGCACACCGGAACGGCCATGCTGTTCAAGAAACGCCGTGATTTCAGAATCGCCATCGGTCCAATCGCCACGCATGCTCACCACACCCGCTTTAGCGAAGGCTTCATGGGTTTCGTCACGATCAATCGCCACTTGCTCATTCACTTTACAGGTCACGCACCAGTCTGCCGTGAAGTACAAAAATACCGGTTTGTCCGCTTTGCGTAAGCTGGATAGCTTGGCTTGATCGAACGCCAGTTGATCGCCGTTTGGGGTTGGTTCTGGTTGCTGATGGGTCTGGCTAAGCCCAAGCCCAAACGCCAACAAGGCGGCCAATACCGCGGGCATCCACGCGGCCTTTTTAAACACGCGCTGACGTAATCCAGTGATCCATAAACCAAATGCAAACAGCATGCTGCAGCCGATTACCGCCACTAATGCGCTGGCGGTCACTTGCTGGCTAAGTACCCAGAGCAACGCCAAGGCGGTCAAGAACATGGGCACTGCAAGTATGTTGCGCAGTGTTTGCATCCACGAACCGGGTTTGGGTAAGCAGCGCTGCAAGGCTGGAATAAACCCGAGCAATAAAAACGGCAGTGCAATGCCCAAGCCCAAACCGGCAAAAACCAGCAAGGCCGCCGCAGGCGGAAGCACCAGCGCCGCGCCCAACGCTGCAGCCATAAAAGGGCCGGTGCATGGGGTGGCCACAAACGCGGCCAACGCGCCAGTCCAGAAGGCACCGCCAGCCCCCTTGCGTTCAGTTAAGCCAGAACCCGAACTTACTGAAGAGAGCTCAAACAACCCCGTCAGGTTGAAAGCGATAGCGCAGCTGAGCAACAGCAAGACGAAGATCACCCGCGGATCTTGCAACTGAAATGCCCAGCCGACTTGTGCGCCCCCTGCCCGTAAAGCCAGGAGTATGCCGCCCAACAATAGGCACACCATAATCACACCCAGCGAATAGGCGACTGCCTCGCTGCGTGCACTTGCCGCATTGCTACTGGAGCGCGCGATGCTCAGCGCCTTTAGACTGAGGATAGGAAACACGCACGGCATCAGATTAAGCAGCAAGCCACCCAGTACCGCGCCGGCCAAAGCCACCAAGGTTACGCTCAACGTGCTTCCTCCGGCGGCTTGTACGGCGGCAGGCCCTGCCTGCAAGTCCAGCCCTAAACCATCACCGAGGGATAAGGTTGCGCTGAAAAAATCTGCTGGTTTATCACCCGCTTCGGTTTCAACCACCAGCACGTCACCCTTACGTTCAAAGCGTTGCTCGGCGGCATTGTTGATCGCGCCCTTAGAAGCGGAGAAGAGATGGGGCTGCTTGATTGCCATCGCCGCCGGCAGCGGCACCATCAGGCGGAAAATGCCTTTATCCACGCTGAAGCTGGCCTTTGAACCGAGTGGGCGCGGCAACGCCTGACGCCACTGTGCAAAGCGCTGTTGTACGGCGGCATCACTGGTTCCATCGCCCACTGTCAGCCTGGTATTTAAGGAGGCACGCTCGGGCACGCACGCATCATAGCGGCAGGCCAAATACTGCATGTCCAACTGAATCGGTAATTGGCTGCCAACGGGCATACCCGCCGGCACCTGCAACGGCACCAACAGCGCATAGGGATGCTCGTACACATGGTTCATCAAACCATCGATAAGCAGCGTTTGCGGCACCGGATATTCTGCCTCCCCCACACTCACGCCTTCGGGTAGGCGCCAGCTTAATTTAGGTGGAAAACCCACATCGCCCGGTTGTTTCCAGTAACCGTGCCATTCGTCTTGTGGCTCCATGACAATGGCTAAGGTGGTGTGCGTGCCAGGCGCAGGCGTCTGGCTTTCGGCGACTAACGCTGAAGCAATCAACACCTCATCATTTCCGGGCATTTGGGGGGCAGCAGAAACGAAAGAGGCGACACTCAGGCACAGGCAAATAAGCAGTGCCTCGATGGATGAGGTGGGCATGGAGAACTCGATTTTAGGTGAGTAAACAACGATGCAGGGCCGATGCACGAACACCAGCCCCGTAGTTGTAACGCTTAGCGTAACGCCTGTACTGCGCTGGACAGTTGCGCGTCTTGCGGCCCTAGAATCTTGTTCACGCGGCCGTTGGCATCGAGCAATACGACGCTTGGGATCTCACGGATACCGAATGCACGAAACAACTCGTCGTTGGCATCCAGGGCCAACGGTAGCTTGGTTTTGCTGGTGTTTAGGTAGTCTTGCAGATCGTCCTGAGTGGCCCATAAGCCTGACGATATGCCCAGCCACTCAACATCACCCTGAGTGAGCAAGTGATCGACTTCTTTGCGCACCCTAACGCAGGCTTTTGAGGTCTGCGGACGGCTCTCTTCTAGATACCATTCACACCACGGCGCAAAGAACACCAACGCACGCGGCTTGCCGGTGGCCGCTGCGGCAAGGTCAACATTGGCGCCGTCCATGGTCGTTGCTTTCAGTCCAGCGACTTGATCGCCCACGGCAAAGCGAGCTTCTGCAGCGGATTTCTCATCCCTTGGGGGGGCGGCTGTTTCGGTCTCGGGCAGTAATAGCTTCTGCAGTGCATCATGCAGTTGTTGGTCGTCCAAGTGGCCGACATAGCTTATGTGCCCACTGCGATTGATCAGCACATGTTGCGGCGTAACTCTCAAATTGAGGTCTGCAGCCAAACTGCCGTCATCGATGGCAATTGGCATGCTCAACCCATGCTCCTTGCGGTAGGCAATGACCGATTCTTTGTCATCGCTAAAGCCGGTATTGACAGCAATGACTTGAATCTTGTCACCCAGCGTCTGCTGAGTCTTTTCAAAGGCGGGCATCTGCTGGCGGCAGGGCACGCACCACGTCGCCCAAAATTTTAAATAGATGGGCTTTTTACCGTACAGCGTCGACAGATCGATCTCTTGGCCATCAATGGTTTTTAATACAGCTGCCGGCCCCGGCTTACCGAGCAGCAAGGCGCCTGCGCTTTGTGCACGACGCTGGCCTTCAGCGTCGTAACTGCTGTCCGCATAAGAAAAATGGCAAATGCTCGCCAGTACAACTAATGCGACTAACTGCGTAGCACGCGTCGAAAAAATAGAAAACCGCACGGATAAACTCCTTTAAATCGTGATACCCAAAAGCTCCGCGCCCATCGTCACGCTAGCCAAGTGTTACGCAGGCCAATGGTTTTGCGGAGAGATTAGCGCCATGATCCGCCCTTAAAGGTTCAGCATAAAGAACCAAGATTTACTCTTTATGCTGTACCATAGGTCATGGAAGATTTACGCATAGAGTTAAACCGTACTGCGAGCACACCGATTGCCGAGCAAATCAGCGCAGCAATTGGCGCCTCTATCCGCGACGGCCGCTTATATGCGGGGGCGCGCCTGCCTTCGTGGCGTGATCTCAGCGCTCAACTCGGGGTCGCTCGGGGCACGGTGCGTGTCGCGTATGAACGCCTGACTGATGAGCAACTGGTTGTATCGCGAGGCGCCGCAGGAACTTTCGTCGTGCATCAACTGCCCGTGGCCAAACAAAATGAAGGCAAGGGTTTTCGCAGTCCGCTGCCCAATTTTTTTGTCCATCCGTTTAGCCAGTTGCCCTTGGTATTTCAGATGGGTGTCCCCGCCCAAGACGTATTCCCATCAAAGCTGTGGAGCCGAATCACCTCTGCGGCTTCGCGCCAAGCGGCGATAGGTGCGTCGGTCAGCTATCCCGATCCGCGTGGCGAACTAACCTTGCGTAGCGAAATCGCCGCGTATCTAGCAGTTGCACGCGGGATTAACTGCTCGTCCGCTCAAGTCATCATCACCAATGGCTATACCGGCGCGCTGGGTTTGATCATCCACGCGCTTGGCTTAACCCGCGCAACAGCATGGGTAGAAGACCCCTGTTACCCGCTAACGCGCATGGCGTTAAACATAGCAGGCCTGCGCGTCGTAGCAGTCAACGTGGACGACCAAGGGCTTTGCGTCAACACTGGCATTGGCCAAGCTCCCGAGGCGCGGCTGGCTGTCGTTACGGCGGGGCAGCAGGCGCCGCTTGGGATGACCTTATCGCTGGCGCGGCGCCATGAGTTGCTGGAGTGGGCCCAGCAAAATGGCAGCTGGATCGTCGAGGACGATTACCTGAGTGAGTTGCAATTATCCGGTCGTGCTGCGCCTGCACTAGCGTCACTCGACCGATATGGCCGAGTCATTCATGTCGGTACATTCAGCAAGACAATCAGCCCGTCGCTGCGTATGGGATTTGTTGTGGTGCCCGCAGAACATGCCAATCGGTTTGCCGATGCCGCCGCAGCACTGGCCCCCGCCTCTTCTATTGTCACGCAATTAGCCCTTGCCGAGTTTTTGCGCAAGGGCCACTACCTGCGCCATTTAAGGCGTATGAAACGCACCTACAGGAGTCGCCTTGAAGCCTTGCGCCAGTCGCTACAGCTATCCAGCACCACCGATGCCATGGCCGGCCTTGCACTCCTGCTGAAACTGCCAGCGGGGATTGATGACGTTGCTATTGCAAACCAGGCAGCCGAATACAACCTGGCGCCGACGCCGCTTTCCACGTGGTATGCGCAAGCAAGCACGGCGCAATCAGGACTACTGCTGGGCGTCACCAACCTGCCCGATGCGGGCTTGGATAAGTGCTGCCAGCGACTTAACGCGCTGATAGAGAGCCATCACGGCTGAGCGTTTAGTTGCAGCGCTGTTCTGGGGCAAGCGTGCTGAGCGAGAGTATTCGCAATAGCCCAGGATCAGCATGTGGATCATCGGCTCAGGATCAATCTGAATAGCCCCAGGTTTCATAGACCGCTTCGAGCGGCAGCTTATGGCCCAATCAGCGCCATGGATTGAATCGGTAACGACTAGGAGTGTTACCTGAAACGTTTTGGATGCTGATTGACAGGTCAGAGCGCCGGAAGCGGCTCAGCCGGTGTAGCAGCGCCGCGCGGGTTCAACAAACTGAGTGTTTTTCACGCAACGCTGGAGAGATCCGACGGGCTAACGAGCGTTTGTGTGCAGTGCAGGAGGGCTTCGGTAAGCCCACAGGTTTAGTTGCCAGCCTGTTCGGCAAAATAGCAGTGCAGAACGTGGGGGGCCGATTAGACGAGTAGGAAAGCCTGCCCCTGCTGGAGATGGGGAAGCCAGAAAGCACTGAGGGGAGCCTAGGCTCCCCTCGAATAAGTTACGCGTGCTTTGTTTTTTTTGTTTAACGATCTGTTGTTTTTATTGGTGATCGACAAGCTTTTCATCAGATCCCCAGGAGGGATCAAGGGCAAACGTATTTTTTTGGTTGCTGGTACTGCCATTGTCACTAGGTGATCCAACCAGAACGAGCTACCTCAAGGTAGTTTTATTCTTCTAAAACTGGTTGTCGGGGTTGATCCCGAAAAAGCACACCCTGTCCAAAAAAATCTGTTTGCTACTTCTCTGCCGTTTTGTTTTTGTTTTACCAGAGTCGAGATGTTTTTCTTTTTGCTGTTTTTGTTGTTGTTATTCCATTAAGAAAGCATAGCTCGTGCCAGCTTTTAAATATCATTTAAAATCAATTGCTTAGCATTTATCTTGGATTTTCTCCCAGGAAAAATACGCCTGAGCTGTTTCCGTATCACTCAGTTACGTTACCTGCGATGGCGGTCGTAACACCGGGCGCTCGATGGGGCGGTATCGGTCGATCAGTTATCGGCCGAGGCAAAGACCGGGCTGGAGACAG
>NZ_JARRAB010000023.1 GCF_030376615.1 Pseudomonas sp. sp1636 | reverse complement strand
ATCGACGATCAACCAGGCTTGCACCCGCAAGTCGGCTCTGGTGTTGCCGGGAGCCGGGCGTAGGCCGTGTTGATCGAGTTGTTCGCTGATGGCGGTGCGCAGGCGCTGTTCGGTCAGGTCGCTGTTGAATCGTGGGTCGTCGGGCCGGTATTGCACGGCCGGTTCCTGCCAGCTCCAACTGCGATAGGTGGCGAAGTCGCGGTTCGGGTCGAAGTCGCGATTGAGCTGCGCGGTCTGGCAGGCGCTCAGCAGCAGGGTGGCAAGCAGTAACAGATGCAGGCGCATGATTGAGTCTCCCAGATAAAGATGCCGCAGGCACGGGGCGCCTGAGGCAGGGTTGTGTTCAGTCCGGCGGGTAGTTCTCCAGTGCGCGCTTGAGGGCCGCACGCAAGGCGTCGGCGCGCTCGCCCTGGCTGCCGTCGCTGAGCATCTGCGCGCTGCCGCGCCACACCGCTTGGCCATCGCGCACGTCGAACAGCTCGATGCCCACCACGACCACCTCTTCCGCATAGGTGCGCACCAGCGGCGCACTGCCCCACAGGCCGAATTCGTCAGCGTAGCGTTGATGGCCGTAGTGGCTGCCATAGTGATCGGCAACCTGGCGCAGGCGGTGTTCCAGGCGCATCTCGGTGCTGACTTCGAGGTCGGCGGTGGTGCCGGGTTGGGCTGGGCGCAGGCCGCGTTGGTCGAGGGCGTTGCTCAGCGCTTCCTGCACCAGGGTCGAGCTGGCCCAGGCGCTGCCGGCCGGCTGCCGGTCGTCGCGCCAGGCCCAATTTCGGTAGCGCGCATAATCACGCGCGGGAGCCGGGTAGGCGCTGAGATCCAGCCGATTAACCGCCTGTGACGGGGCCGGCGGAATGGGCCTGGAGTCCGCGATGTAGGGGTTGCTGCTCTGGCAGGCGACCAGTAAGGGCAGCCACAACAGGGGCAAGATTTTCATCGTATTCTCCGCCAGCGCCTCGCTGCGCCGCTGTGTAGTCGGAGGCAATCCGGGGCTTTGCCAGCCGTACAGGCCAGGTTGGCTCCTCGATTCATTCCCGGCTTGCATCAGTATATGGACTCCTCAGTTGGCCTCAACGCGGTCGGCAGAGCCAGTGCAGGTAGCGACCGAGGCCGACAAAGCTGGGGTGGCGGCGGTAGGCCAACTCCATTTCCAACAGGTCGATCAGCTCGGCCTTGGCCTGGAATTCATGCGGCATATAGTCATGGAAAACCCGTATGCCACTTTTACATTCGACCTGCCAATGCGCGTCGAGTTGCGCCGCCAACTCGCGCGGATCGATTGGGCGCTGCGGCGTCAGGCTCTGTTTCTCGCCGGCGAACTCGGCCTTGCGCAGCTTGCGGAAATGGCCCTTGAGCAGGTTGCGGTAGATCAGCGCGTCCTTGTTGTAGAAGGCCAGCGACAGCCAGCCGTCAGGCGCGCAAAGCTGATGCAGCACCGGCAGAATGGCCTGCGGCTCGGCCAGCCACTCCAGCACCGCGTGACAGACCACCAGGTCGTAGGGTTGCTCGAGCTGGCCGAGCAGTTCCTGCCAGGGCGCCTGGATAAAGGTCGCCGGCTGCCCCGCGGCGGCAAAGCGCGCGCGGGCGCCATCGAGCATCGGCTCGGCCGGTTCGGTCAGGGTCACTTGATGGCCGCGTTCGGCCAGCCACAGCGCCATATGGCCCAGGCCTGCGCCGATATCCAGCACCCGTAGGGGGCGCTCCGGCAGAACCTCGGCGAGGTCGGCCTGGAGCACCGCCAGGCGGATCGCGCCCTTGGCGCCGCCGTAGATCTTCTCGGCGAAACGGGTGGCCAGTTCGTCGAAATGGCGGTCGCTCATGGGGCGAACCGCCGTTCGCTGTCGGCCAGCTTGGCGCGTACCGCCTGCTCCATATCGATCCCCAGCTCGCTGCACAGCAGCAGCAGGTAGAGCACGATGTCGCCGACTTCCTGGCCGGCATGTTGCAGTTGTTCGGCGGCGAGCTGGCGCGATTGCGCTTCGCTGAGCCACTGGAAGATCTCCACCAGTTCGGCCATCTCCACGCTGGCGGCCATGGCCAGGTTCTTCGGGCTGTGGAATGGTCGCCAGTCGTTGCGGTCACGGATGGCGTGCAGGCGGGCGGTGAGTTCGGTCAGGTTCATGCGGCTCCGTGGGAGAGGCGGTGGGGTGGCTCCTAGCATTGTTTCACGGGGTCAGATCGGCTGCCAGCTGCTCACTATATAGGCGCCAGGCCATGGCGTTCATCCTCTGGCGCTGACTGGCCTGCTAGGCGTTTGCTCCCGGTTGGTGGCTGCTGGCTTCGGCCTCGCCCTCCAGCAGCACTGCCTTGCGCGCCAGCCCCCAGCGATAGCCACTCAGTGCACCTTTGGCGCCGACCAGCCGATGGCAAGGAACCAGCAGGCCCAGCGGATTGCTGGCGCAGGCCCGCGCCACCGCGCGCGGGTGGCTGCCGATGCTGGCGGCCAGCTCGCCATAACGGCGGGTCTGGCCGCCGGGGATTTGCCGCAGTGCCTGCCACACCTGCTGCTGAAACACCGTGCCGCGCAGATCCAATGGCAACTGCGCGCTGCGCTGGGGTTCCTCGATTTGTGCGATGACCTGCTGCAGCCAGTCGCCCAGCCCGGCGTCGTCGCGTTGCAACCGGGCAGCGGCAAAACGCTGTTGCAGTTCTTCGTACAGTGCGGCGGCGCTATCGCCAAACAGCAGCGCGCAGACGCCTTTTGCACTGCTGGCCAGGAGCAACTGGCCGAGGGGGCAGGCGGCGATGGTATAGCGCAGCTGCTCGCCGGCGGCCTGTTTGCGTCGCTGCGCCGGGCTCAGTGCCTCGTCGTGTTGATACAGGCTGCGGGTGCTGGAGTAGCCGGCGGCGAGGGCGGCGTCCAATACGCTGCCGGCTGTGGCCAGGTGGGCGTCGAGGTGCGCGCGGCGCAGGGCGTTGCTCCAGGCCTTCGGCGTCAGCCCGGTACGGGCCTTGAACGCGCGGGCCAGATGGGAGGCGGACAGGCCGATGCGTGCGGCCAACTGATCCAGGGTCAGACGCTGCTCGTCGTTTGCCAGCAGCTTGCAGGCGGCAATGACCAGTTGATCGAGCTGCTCGGCCGGGCTGGCGCCCTGTGGCGAACAGCGTTTGCACGGGCGAAAGCCGGCGGCGGCGGCGCTGGCCGCATCGCCATGAAAGCTGACGTTTTCGCGTCTGGGTCGCCGCGCCGGGCAACTGGGGCGGCAATAGATACCGGTGGAGCGCACGGCGAAGACGAACTGCTTATCGCACGCGGCATCACGAGCGCAGACGGCTTGCCAGCAAAGGTCGGTGTCGAGCATGACGCGGCTCCGCAGAGTGATGAGTCGATTGTCGACCCTTGCGCCGGCTGGGCCAACACCAATCGCGCTTTCAAATCTGCCACAGGCCCCCGCTCGGTGGGGGGGCTGCTTATTTCCCGTCAATCGGCGCATTGCGCCAACGTTTATCGGGCCGTTAACTGACCCATGGCAATCCATGGGCTGGGCGCTGCCCGAGGATTGCCGTATAACGGGGCGGCATACGCGAATATGGCAACACAGGACCCACGATTAAAGCTAATGAAGACACCAAAACGTATTGAACCCCTGGTCGAGGCTGGTCTGGTCGACGAGGTTATACGCCCGCTGATGAGTGGTAAGGAAGCTGCGGTGTACGTGGTGCGCTGCGGCGATGAACTGCGTTGCGCCAAGGTCTATAAAGAGGCGAACAAGCGCAGTTTCCGCCAGGCGGCGCAGTATCAGGAAGGTCGCAAGGTGCGCAGCAGCCGCGATATGCGGGCCATGACCAAGGGCACCAAGTACGGTCGCAAGGGCCAGGAAGATGCCTGGCAGAACGCCGAGGTGGCCGCCTTGTTTCGCCTGGCCTCCGCCGGGGTGCGGGTACCCAAGCCCTATGACTTCCTCGAAGGCGTGCTGCTGATGGAGTTGGTTCTCGACGATGAGGGCGATGTCGCACCGCGCCTCAACGATGTCGACCTGCACCCGGAAGACGCCCGCGAATTCCATGCCTTCATGATCGCCGAGGTGGTCAAGATGCTCTGCGCCGGCCTGGTGCATGGCGACTTGTCCGAGTTCAACGTGCTGCTCGGCCCCGAAGGCCCGGTGATCATCGACCTGCCGCAAGCGGTGGATGCCGCCGCTAACAACCATGCCTTCAGCATGCTCGAGCGCGACGTCGGCAACATGTCCGCCTACTTCGGCCAGTTCGCTCCGGAACTCAAGTACAGCAAGTTCGCCAAGGAAATGTGGGCACTGTACGAGGCCGGTGAGCTGACCCCGGAAAGCCCGTTGACCGGCGAGTTCGACGATCCTGACGAGGCTGCCGACATCGATGCGGTGCTGCGCGAGATCAAAGCCACCCTGGCCGAGGAAGCGCGCCGCCAAACGCTGCTCAATGCCGAAGATGCCCCCGTCGGCGAAGAACCGCCGCCGCCCTGGATGCAATAGGCGACAGCCGCGTGGATTGCGCGAATCGCCGGCCGCGCCAGGTTAGAGGCGGGCGCTCTGGAAGGTATCGCAACGCTTGACGTTGCCTTGCTCGAAGCCGGTGTTGAACCAGCGCATGCGCTGCGCCGAGCTGCCGTGGGTGAAGGAGTCCGGCACCACCTGGCCGCGCGCCTGTTGCTGCAGGCGATCGTCGCCGATGGCATTGGCCGCATTCAGCGCTTCTTCCAGATCGCCCGGTTCCAGCCAGTCGAGGCGTTGCTGGGCGTGATGGGCCCAGACCCCGGCCAGGCAATCGGCCTGCAACTCCTGGCGCACCAACAGGCCGCTGTCGCCTTCCATGCGTTCGCCACGTTGCCGCGCGGCATTCACCTTGGCGGAAACCCCGAGCAGGGTCTGCACGTGGTGGCCCACCTCATGGGCGATCACGTAGGCCTGGGCGAAATCGCCGGTCGCGGCGAAGCGCTGCTCCAATTCGCGGAAGAACTCCAGATCCAGGTAGACCCGTCGATCGCCAGGGCAGTAGAAGGGGCCGACCGCCGAGCTGGCGAAGCCGCAGGCCGAATTGATCCCGCCACGGAACAGCACCAGGGTCGGGTCGCGGTATTGGCGGTTGGCGCTCTGGAAGAGCGCGCGCCACGTGTCCTCGGTGTCGCCGAGAATGGCGCGCACGAACTGCAGTTGTTCGTCGTTGGCTGCCGGTCGTTCGGCTTGTGGCTGGCCGAGCGAGCTGGTCTGGCCGGCCAGCTGAGCGAGGATCTGCAGCGGATCCTGGCCCATCAGCAGGCCGACGATCACCACCACGGCGACGCCGCCGAGGCTCAAACCCTTGCCGCCGCCGAAGCGCCTGGCGCCACTGCCGCGCGCCTCCACCACGTTGTCGCTGCGTCTTGCCCGTTTCCAGCGCATTGCCCGGCTCCCTTGGCCATGACCGATGCTCAGTGTCCTCGCCCTGCGCTGCTGGCGCCAGCGCGGTCGGTCAGTTGCCCGGGTAGTCGGCGAGCACGCGCTCCTTGCCCTGCCGATCCAGACCGATGACCTGGTAGGCCTGCTGGCGATTCCCCATCTCCATGCCCGGCGAGCCGGCCGGCATGCCCGGTACGGCGGCGCCGAGCAGATCAGGCTGCTGGCGCAGCTTGAGGATGACGGCGGCGGGTACGTGGCCCTCGACGAACTTGCCGTCGATCACCCCGGTGTGGCACGAGGCCAGGCGCGGCGGCACGCCGAGGCGCTGCTTGAGCGCGCTCATGTCGTTTTCGACGTGGTCGATGACGTTGAAGCCGTTCTCCTGCAGATGGCTGATCCAGGCCTTGCAGCAGCCACAATTAGCGTCGCGGTGGACGTCGATGTCGATCGGCTCGGCGGCCTGGGCGAGACCGGCGAAGAGGCTGGCGATAAGGATTAACGGGCGCATAGGTGAACTCCACTGAGGGTGCTGGGCGAGCATAGCGCTGTGGGCATCTCGAGACCAAGTCATGGGCGGTATCCGAATGTGCCCGGGCAACCTATGTTGCGCTCTCGATTGCCGCGGCAAGGGCGCTGGCGATGTTGATCTGCCGGCGCTGCGGTTCGAGGCCATCCCGGTGCGGCAGATGTCGAGCGTCATCCGGTCGTCGTCGCGCAACTAACACTTCTGCTAGGTGACGCCTTTCTGCCCTCTGGATAGGCTCGTTTCAGAGGCAGCGGCTGCCAGTCATGAGCAGGGCAGCAGAGCGCCTTGTCACCTTCTCGCGGCCCCGCCGCAAGCTCGATCGGGGCGCGGCGAACTGTCCGCCCCCCCTGCACTCAATCAGGACGACGTCATGGATCAAGTTCAGACCCTCTCCCAGGTCGCCGGCAAGGCCGCCAGCAAGGGAACCCCCCAGCAGCCGGTTGCCGAGATACGCGAACCCAGCACGCCACTCGAGCCGATGCCGCCGAGCAATACTGCGCTCTTCCCAACGAACACGAATCTACCGGAGAGTCGCGAACACGTGCTCTGGTACGACTCCCGCGTCCTGGCGGCACTCGATGAGGAAAGCCGCGGGGCGGTCGTGCAACGCCTGGGCCAGGGCCGTTACAACGGCATTGTGCTCTATGCCGACAATTACAAAACGCTGAATGAGGCGATATCCCCGCGCCTGCAGCGCGTGTTGCAGGTCGATAGCCTGGAAGAGTGGGGCGCAATCGGCACGCTGATCGAGTCCAGCGAACCTTGCCGCCGTGTCGCCGTCGTGTCGAGCAGTAAAGCGCAGGTGCTCGCCGCTGCTCGCGAGGCCGGTTATCGCACCAGCTGGCGTACCCACGTAGACAATGCCAGCAGCCTCCACGCATCCTTCCATCGAGGCATGCACTACGACTTTCTGATGGTGTCGTTCAAGGATTCGACCAATATCCCGCTGGAATTGGTCATTGCCGAACTGCACAAGACCAACACGGTGCTGCTCAAGGAAGTGCACCAGGACGTGGACGACGCGGTAATCGCGCTGGGCGTACTGGAGTTGGGCAGTGATGGCGTGCTGGCCTCCTTCGTCACCATGGAACAGTTCGACCGTTTTGCAAAAAAAATGGATGCGCAGGCATCGCCGAAGATTGAAATCCAGGTCGGTGTCATCGATCGCATCACTCACCTGGGCCTGGGCTACCGCGCCTGCATCGACACCACCCATATGTTCAATCCGGATGAAGGCATATTGGTGGGCTCAACCTCCACCGGTGGCATCCTCTGCTGCCCGGAGGTTTTCCATCTGCCGTATATGGAATTGCGCCCCTTCCGCATCAATGCCGCCTCGGTGCATAGCTATGTGTTCCAGGGCAATGACCGCACCAGCTATATCAGCGAGCTGCGCGCCGGTAGCTCGCTCACCACGGTCAATGCTCGCGGCGAAACCCGCCAGGTTTTCGTCGGTCGCGCCAAGACCGAAATCCGTCCGCTGATTCTGATCGAGGCTACGTTCCCGGATAACCGCAAGGTCAACATCATCATGCAGGACGACTGGCATGTACGCGTGTTTTCCGACAAATCCAAGCCCCTCAATGTCACCGAACTCAAGCCTGGTGACCGCGTTCTTGGCTTTGGCACCGAGCCTGGTCGTCACGTCGGCGTGAAAGTAGACGAGCACATCATCGAACTTTGATTCCGTCGCCCTGCAGATGCCGAGCCTGTGCTGGCTCGCCCTGCTGCTATGCAACTAACCGGAAAAAAGGAGTATGAAAGTGCATCAGGTTCTTATTACCGGCGCCACCGGGTTTGTCGGCAGCGCTCTGGCCGCGAGCCTTCTGGCGCGCGGCGCTCATGTGACAGCTCTCTCTCGCAACGACCCCGATGGCGTGCGCACTGTTACTGCCGTAGTCGCTGCAGCCCAGGGTTGCGGGCTAGACATCAACGGTGCGCTGAAAAGGTATCTCAAGGTTATCAATATCGACTTCGCCGAGCTGGAGACCGCGCTCACCAGTGCCGAGTTGGGAGGTATCACCGAAGTTTGGCATGTGGCGGCCGAGATGAGTTATTCAGCCCATAAGCTCGGGTTGTCTTTCGACACCAACGTAGGCAACAGCACCCGTCTGTACGAGACCGTCCTACGTCTGGCGCCGCTCTGCCGTCGTTTCTACTACGTTTCCACCGCCTATGTGGCGGGTATGAGCGGCGGGCCGGTACGCGAGGAGCTGCATGCCAAGAGCCGCATGCTCAACACCTACCAGGTCACCAAGTGGAGCACCGAGCAGGCGCTGCATCTCCTCTACTTGCGTTGCGGCCTGCCGGTAACCGTATTTCGCCCCACCGTGGTCGTCGGCCACCGCGCCACCGGCTGGGCGCACCGCAACGGCTTTGGTTTTTATATGTTCCAGGACGCGATGGCCGCCCTGGCCAAGGCCGGCCACAAAGAGTTGGCGCTGGATCTGTTGGGGAATACGCGCCCGGATCTGGTGCCGATCGACCAGCTCACGGCGGACGCCTGTTCGCTGACGCTGCGCCAGCATGCCGGCTGCGATTTCGAGGTGTTCCACAGTGCTGGCGGTATCCATCTGCCCATGCGCGAGATAGTGCGCATCTGGGGTGAGGTGGCTGGTATAGACACCTGCCTGGGCGCGCCTACCACTGCGCTGGAGCAGAAGTTCGACCGCGCCGTAGGAGCCAACAAACCCTTTGCACGTACCGAATGGCAGTTCGAGCGCGCGAAGCTCGACGCCGCTATCGGTTGCGGCCAAGGGATTCAGCCGCTGTCGTCGGAAGAGTTGTACAGCCTGTGCAGCTGGTATGCCGACGAGTCGATCGACGTAACGGATGCGCACGAAGATGCCGTCGCTAAAGCAGACTGAGGGAACCGCCGTGACCACTCTGAGTACAAGCGTTGCGGCTGTCGCTGCTCCCGGCAATGCGCGCCCGCTGGACGCCCTGGCCGAAGTTTTCGTGCACCTGGGCGACCTGGCCAATGTCAATACCAACCAGATCCTGATCGTCAGCGGGCGCCTGGATCCGTCGCTGCTGGAGCAAAGCGTACAGCGCGCTGTGGCGCAAATTCCGCTGTTGCGTACTCGGCCTGCTGGTTCGGCGCTGCACGAACACGACAGCAGTAGCGCTCGCTGGGTGGAGCACCGTGAATACCTCAATGACTGCGACTTTGGCGATCCCGGCTTTCGCCACCTGCTGATGGACTTCAGCTCGGCTCGCCGGCTGAACTGGCGCGACCGTCCGCCGCTGCAACTGCTGCTGGTCACCGCGGGCAGTGGGCACAATTCCTGTGTGTATCTGAGCAGCCACCACGGTGTGGCCGATGCGCGCAGTGACTGCCTGCTGTTGCGCTCGATTATCGATCATTACGCATGCCTTACTGGGGTGCCGGGCGCGTTCGTGCTCACCGGTATATTGCCCTTTTCGCCGCTGACTGAAATACGTCCGCAATGGTACCGCCCGCTTGAGCGCAGTCTGCGCTGGGCGCGCGCGCTGGGCAGCGTCGCCGTCGACTTGCTGCGTCACGATGTGGGATTGCGCGTGGGCCTGCATGGCCAGCGCTGGGAGGGGCGCGCAAAAGACCCGGCCATCGGTCGACTGGATTTCTTCCAGAGCCTGTTGCCACAGGATCTTGAGAGAAGATTGTGCGCAGGTGCACGGGACAACGGCGTCACTGTGAACACACTGCTGTGCGCGGCGCTGGCGCGTCTGATGGAGTCCAGCAATGGCGCAAACAATGGCGTTGGGCAACGTCGGGCTTTGCGCATTACCTGCGCAGTGAGCCTGCGTCGGTTGATCGATCACAGCTACGACCGCAGCTTCCGCAACTATCTGGTGCCCAGCAACATCCGCCTGAGGGTCGGCCAGGCCACGCCTGCACTGGTGCGCAGCGTACATGAAGCCATAGACGCGGCGCGCAGTGAGCGCCAGATCGGCACCGCACTGGGGCGCCTCGAATCGCTGCTGCCGCTGTTGCGACCGCGCTTGCTGAGGGGCCTCTCGCGCCGCCTGCTGAACCGCTGTCAGGGCACCAACGCCTGTTATTCCAATCCGGGGCGTATCGAGGAGGATTTCTCCTCGTTCGGTTCGCCGCAGCACACCACGCAGAGCTACGTCGGTTTTGGCTGCCTGGTACCGCCCTACGATTTCATCCTCTACACCCCCACGGTGAACGGTCGCATGCAGCTGGATCTGGTCTATCGCCGTGCGGCTTTCAGCGACATTCGTCAGGAGTTCGCGACACCTTTCCTCAGCGTACTGCGGCAGCTGTTGGACGAGCTGGAAGCTCCCTGCGCAAAGTTGCCGTCGCTATGAGCTATGCGATCTACATTCCCCTCGCCTTTGTGCTCGGTTACCTGGGGTTCGTCATCGTGCGTCTGGGGTTTTGCGGTCGCCTCGCCTTACTCGTGAGTTGGGACGACCGTGTCGACCGTGCGCTCGAGTTTTCGGCGCGCCGGCACGGCGAGCGTGAGCTGATTGAACTGGCTCAGCCGCTGGCATGGAGTGCGGAGCGGCACTGGAGTGCTGCGCAACTGCTCGACATGGTCGAACGCCTCTGCGCCTGTTGGCACCACCTCGGCGTGATCGAGGGTGACCGGGTGGCAATCTACAAGGCCAATCACTTCGATTACTTCCTGTTCTCCGTGGCGGCCATGCGCATCGGCGCCATCGCTGTGCCTATCAACGTCAAAGTGGCTGCAGACATCGCCGCGGGCTATATGGGGCGTATGGGCGCCAAGCTGCTGATCAGCGATGACGAGGGTTGGCAGAAGTTAGCCGATCTGGGAGGTCACGCTCTGCCGTCCACACTGGAGCAGGTAGTGCTGGTGGACGCCCCGGTACAATCAGGCGACCGAGAACTGCGCTTACACAGCTTGGCCGCCTTGCTGGCCCAGCACCTGCCCGCGGCTCCGTATTGCCGGCGCGGCCCCACCGACCCCTTGTATATCGTGCATACCTCCGGCACCACCGGTGTGCCCAAAGGCGTGATCTTGAGATCCGACGGTATCGCTCAATCGCTGCGTTCCATCGTGCTGTTCAACCCGGTATCCACCGCCGACCTGGCCTGTATCGCGCTGCCCCTCAACCACCAGGTAGCGCATCTATACCTGCACGGCGCTTTGTTGATGGGGGTGCGTTGCATTATCGACAGTGCGCTCGAAGTCCCCGGTCTGATCCACCAGTTGCAACATCGTGAGCCGACGGTCTTCTTCGGCTTTCCCATTACCTACATGCGCCTTATGGCGGCTGGAGCACTGGATTGTCCGCTCGACAGCGTGCGCATTTGGGGTACGACTGCCGACGCCAGCCACGAAGTACAGCAGCGTGCGTTTATTCCGCGGGGCTCCTTCTTTACCCGTCTCGGCATTCCCCGGCGCGGCTCCATTTTTGTCGATGGCTTGGGTTCCAGCGAAGTGGGTATCGCCGCCTTGCTGCGTATTGCCACCCCCTGGACCAAGCGTTTCGAACGCCGTGTGGGGCGCAAAACGCCGCTGGGGCCGATGATCAAGATCGCAGACGCCGAGGGTATGCCGGTGCCCAGGGGTGAAGTCGGTCGCCTGATGATCAAGGGCAAGAGCATGTTCGGTGGCTACTGGAACGCCCATGACACCTACTACGCCGCTACCCGGGATGGCTGGTGGTTCACCGGCGACTTGGTGCGCGAGGGCAAGGATGGCGAAGTTGTCCACCTCGACCGCGAAGTGGACGTGATACACACCGCCAACGGCGCTCTATACACCCTGCCGCTGGAGGAAGTGCTCCTGAAACATCCAGGTGTGCTCGATACCTGCGTCTTCGCTGTGCGCGAGCGAGCCACTGGCCCGGAATTACCCGCCGCGGTGGTCGCGCTGCATGTTGACGCAGAGCCCATCAACGCCGAGGCATTGCAGCGGCAACTCAACCGCCGGCTACCGGAGCAACAGCAGTTGGTTCATCTGTGGCTGATCGACTGGGACGAATTTCCCATTGGTGCCACTGGCAAGACGCTGAAGCGGCGACTGCGTGAGCACTACAACGGCGTTTTGCAAACCCGACCGCAACCCCAGAAACCAGAGAGTGCCCCATGCGCATCCAGCGTCCGCGACTGGCAACCGGTCTGATCCCGGCGCTGTTCATCGCTTGCGTCCCCAGCGTCGCAATTGGCGAGAGCGCGGCGTTCGACAGTGCCATCGGCGACGATCCGAGCCCTTGGAGTGTGGAGTACGAATTGTCCCTGCAGCTCATTCGCGAGCGTGAAGACGTTTTCGCTCCACTAGGTGGCGGCGAGGCCAACCGCAGCGCCGCGGAGCTGCGCCTCAATGTGCAGTTGCAGTGCGATCGGGGAGCCTGCCAGGACACGCGCCTGGTGCTCAAACCGCGCCTGTCGCTGGATGACGACGAGCGGCCGAGGGATATGCCGGATCCGCAGCCCGATGCCCTGGCGGAGGGTTATCTGCTGCAGTCTCTGGGCGAGGGGCAACTGGGCCTTGGCAAGCGGCTACTGGGGTGGGGGCCGTCGCTGCTGTATAGCCCGACTAACCGCCTATTTCCGGACAACGGCGCGGCCACGCCACGTCGCGATATCCCGGGTAAACCCATGGCCTTTGCCAGCATGCCCCTCTCTCCCCGGGGGCGGCTCAATCTGCTGGTGGCCGACCCGCGGCTCGACGAAGTTGACGGCATTCGCCGCGGGGGCGCCTTTGGGTTGGCTCGTGCCGAGTGGAATTGGGTGCAGAGTCAGATCACCACCCTGGGGGCCGTCGCCGGCGGCGGTGGCGGCTTGCACTCCTATTTTGGCGGCTATGTGCAGCACGGGCTGGATGATGCCTGGACCCTGGGCGCCGAAGCCGCTGCCTCGCGCGGTTATGCCCGCCGCGCCAGCAGTGGCGTCGGCGAAGAGCCGTTGGCGCAGAACGAAAACCGCTGGCACTGGGACGGCACTCTGAATCTGCGCTATGGCGCCAGCTCCGGTGCGGAGATCGGTCTGGAGCTGATTTACAACGGCTATGCGATGAGCGACAGCGAAGTCGCCAATCCGCTGATCGCCGCCATGCCCTCGGCGGGCAGCAGTCCTTCGCGCAACCGGCCGCTGCACCCGTTTGTGCAGCGCCGCTACGCGCTGCTGCAGGGCACTTGGCCCAAATTGTTTGGCGACCGCCGCTGGGGCCTGACCGCACGGGTGCTGCAGGGGCTGGAGCAAAGCAGCACCGACAGCTTCCTCGAACTGTCCTTCAGCCCCACGGATACCAGCACCTTGTATCTGGGGCATGCACACAGCCGGGTGCCGGAGTCACTGCTGATGAGCCGTCCGGTGCCGCGCAGTACCTATGTCGCCATGGAGCTTTTTTTCTAGGCAGCAAACAACTGAAACACAGCAATTTTCCAGGCCGGTCAGATCGATTGACCGAGCGCAGAAAAAGCACAAGGAGAGACACATGATCTTGATCGAATTCGAATCCGTCACCAAGCATTACCAGCTTGGCGAGATTGAGGTGACCGCCCTCGATAACGTCAATTTCACGGTTCGGCGCGGCGATTTCGTCGCGATTACCGGCCCCAGTGGTAGTGGCAAAACCACCATGCTGAACTTGATCGGCTGCCTGGATTCGCCCACTTCGGGTGAAATCCGTGTTCTCGGCCAGCCAGTGACTTGCCTCGACGAGAAGGCGCTGGACAGGCTGCGCAGCCGCACCTACGGGATCGTTTTCCAGAGCTTCAACCTGGTTCCGGTGTTGACGGCGCTGGAAAACGTGGCGCTGCCGCTGCACCTGCACTCACTCAAGTCGAGCGAAATACGTGAGCGCGCCCTTGCGGCGCTCTGCTCCGTCGGCCTGGGGCGCTTCGCCGATTTCCGCCCGGATCAGCTCTCCGGCGGGCAGCGTCAGCGTGTGGCCGTGGCGCGCGCGCTGGTGACCAAGCCAAAACTGATACTGGCCGACGAGCCCACCGCCAGCCTGGATACCGCCAGCGCGCTATCGCTGGTGGAACTGATGAAACAGCTCAATGCCGAGCAGGGCGTAACCTTCGTATTTTCCACCCACGATCAGCGGCTGCTGCAGCATGTCCGTCGTGTGGTCGAACTGCGCGACGGCAGCCTCTCCACCATCCGCGAAATTCAGCCGAGCGCCGAGCAGCAGCAAGCCGGCCAAAGCGAGGTGGCGTAATGTGGTCCATGGCATTGCGCAACCTTTACCGCGACCGGCGGCGTACGCTGACGACCGTGATCGCTGTGGGCGCAGGGATCTTCGCGGTATTGCTGTTCCTGGGCTATATCCGCTTCGTCGAGAACTCGCTCGCGGCTATCGTGATTTATCGCGATGCCAATGCCCACGTGCAGGTCTACCGGGTGGACGGGCCCGAGCAACTGGCCGCAACCCCGGCCAAGTATTCGCTCGACCGGCAAGAGCAGGCGCTGATTCACCAGTCGGCACGCGGTCTGGCGCATTTTGTGCGGGCATCCGACCAGTTGGTGGGCGTCGGCGTGGTGCAGGGCGATGAGGACAGCGCGGTGTTTCTCGGTCGAGGGATCGAGCCTGAATTCGAAGCCGCACTGCAGGCTGAAAGTCCGCTCGACTTCGCCCCCAGCGCAATGGACGAACACGGCCTGTTGCTGACCAGGCAACTGCAGGATCTGCTGGGTTATCCCGCACCCGGCGCGGTGTTGCAACTGTTCAGCGCCTCCTATGCCAACCGCATGAACGCCATAGAGGCGACGTTCAGTGGCGACTTCTCCACCGGTATCGAGGCGATCGAGGACAAGGGGCTTAAAGCGCCGCTGTCGCTGCTGCAGTCGCTCTATGACACCGACGCCGTATCGCGGGTGGTGGTACAGCTCGATGATCGTGCCCATGCCGGTGCCTTCCGTGATCAGCTGGCCGCCGAGCTGCAACGGCGCGCGCCGGGTCGCTTTGAAGTCACCACTTGGGATCATCCGCAGATCGGCCAGCTCTACAGCAGCTTCATGGGCTTCTTCAATATGGTGTTCGCGTTTACCGGCAGTGTGATTTTCGCCATTGCGCTCACCACCATCCAACACACCGTGGCCATGAATGTGGCCGACCGCGCCCGCGAGATCGGCATGCTGCGAGCCATGGGCTTTGGTCGCGGACGCATCGCCGGCCTGTTCGTGCGGGAAAGCCTGCTCACCACGCTCGCTGCGGCGCTCGCGGCCAGTGGGTTGGCTTACCTGGTCATCTTCGCCCTGCCTTACACCCATATCGAAACGCAATTGCCGCGTATCGCCGAGCCCGCCAGGCTGACGCTCGGGCTGCCGCTGGGTTGGACGCTGAGTGCCATTGTCCTGGCCGGTCTGGGTATCGCCCTGGGCGCGTTGCTCACGGCGCGTAAACGTGTCGGCGGTAAAGTCCGCCCCGGCCGCCGCGGCATGCCCCTTATCCAACTGCTGGCCACTGCCTCTTGCCTGGTTTTGGCGATCGCGTTGCTGCCGGCCACGTCAGTGCGTGCCGAAACCGCGATTAACGAAGCGGCTGCCGTTGCCGACGTGCCGGAGGAGGCCACGTTGCGCCAGTGGTTGCGCCAGGCCGACCTGGCCCGTGGCGGCTGGGGCAGTTATCAATGGACGCTGCGTATCCACACCGAAGATCCCGCCGGCGCCACCGATACCACCTACGCTATCGCGGTGCACGAAGGTCGGGCCCTGGCCAAGACCACCGCGCCGAGACGCTATCGCGGCGAGAAGATTCTCATCGCCTCCCGCGCCATGTGGTACGCCAAGCCGGGGCTGCGCAAACCGGTCAGCATCAGCCCGCAACAGCGACTGGTGGGCGAGGCGGCCAATGGTGATATCGCCGCCACCCAGTACGCTCGCGACTACTCGCCGGAATACCTGGGCACTGTGCAGCTCAATGGAGTGGACTGCCACAAGCTCAAACTGACGGCCACGACGTCCGACGCCACCTACGAATCGATCATCTATTACCTCGATATCCGCACGCGCCTCGGCATCAAGGCCGAGTTTCTCACCGCCAGCGGCATGCCGTTCAAGGTCGCGCACTTCGAATACGGCAACCGTGTGCTGGTGGACGGAGAGCAACGAGCCTTCGTCTCGAGCATGAAGATCGTTAACGCCAACTTCCCCGAGCGCTTCAGCCTGCTGGAATACGCGCGGGTGGCTCCGGCCAGTCCGTCGGACAGCCTGTTCTCGCTCGACACGCTGATGACTCTATAGGAGAGGAGGAGCCACCATGCACACCAAGCTGCTATTGAACATGTCACTGCGTAACCTGCTGCGTCAGGGGCGCAAATCCATCGGAACCCTTGTGGTGATGGCCGTGTCCATCCTGGCCTTGTGTCTGCTGTCGGGTTACATGCAGGCCAATGTCGAACTGATCCGCGATGCCTTCATGCGCTGGGGCGCGCGTGGTCATTTGCTGATCGAGCGGCCCGCGTCGCAACTGGCGCGGGAAGTGGAAGGTGCCGGCCAACTGCCACTCAGCGCCGCCATGCAACAGCAGATCGACACATTGCTCGCGGCGGATCGCGAGGTTGTCGCAAGCGCCCGTATCCTGCGGATTTCCGGCATGCTGTCCAACGCCCGCGTGAGCACGATCTTTGCCGGCATTGGCCAGGACGTGCAGGCCATCCGCCAGATCAAGGGCCCCGCCTACGAGTACGACGTGGTCGCCGGCACGCCGTTGTGGATGGAGACGCGCGCCCAGCCGCTGATTCTCGGCCAGGGACTGGCCGCCATCCTCGGTTGCGAGGTGCCCAAGGTCGGTTTTGCACCGCTGCAGCCCGGCGATACGCCGGCATCCAAGCCGATGCAATGTCCCCCCGGCCCGCTGGAGCTGACCGCCAGCACTCGCGGCGATGCACGCGTCAACGCCGTGCGTGCCTTGCCCAGCGGAATCATGGACTGGGGCATCAAGGAAGTTAACGATCGCCTGGTCGTGATGCCGATGGCGGATGCCCAGGCACTGCTCAACACCCGGGACGTCAGCGAGTACCACGTGCTGTTGAGCGAGGGCGCAAGCCTGCAGGCCGCGCAGGCGCGAATCAGCGCAGCTCTGCAACAGGCCGGACTCACCGATGTGCAGGTGTTTCTTTGGTCCGACCGCGCCACCTTTTACCAGCAGGTAAAGGCGGTGCTGGGGGGCTTTCTTAACTTTATCGCCGTCGTCGCCTGCGCCATCGGTTTTATCAGTCTGTTAAACGCCAGCTACATGAACTTCGCCCAGCGCGCGCGCGAATTCGCCATCCTGCGCAGCCTGGGTTTTACCCGGCGCTTTGTCATGGCCCTGACCATGCTGGAAAACAGCTGGCTGGCACTGGCGGCGGCACTGCTGGGTATCGGCGGCGCCGGTGCCATCGTGTGGGCCGTGCGCGAAGCCCGGATCATGTGGACACCGCCAGGCTCCAGCAACGCCGTTCCGGTGGATCTGGCCTGGGTGATGCCCACCTACGTGGTTGCCACGCTGGCGGTGGTGCTGCTCGCCGCCTTCGCCAGCACCATTCCCACCCGCAAGATACTGAAACGGCCTATCCGTGCCGTGCTCGCCGAAGCGTAACGATCGACTCAGAACACAGCGAAAGGAGACATCTCAATGAGTGAAATGGCACGCAAACGGCGCTGGAAGCGCTTCGTCGATCCACAATCCGCTAAGGCTCTGGTGGTACCGCTGGATCACGGCCTGACCCTGGGGCCCATAGCCGGGATCAACCGGCCCGAAGACATCTTGCGTTGGCTGAGTGCGGAGGCCGTCACCGGCGTAGTACTGCACAAAGGCTTTGCCGAGCGGCTCGCTGGCGGACTTGGCTGTGGTTTGACGATCCAACTCAACGGCTCGGTGAGCATGGATGAACAGCCCGACTTGAAACAATTGGTTACCAGCGTGGAGGCTGCCGTGCGCCTGGGCGCCGACGCGGTTTCGCTGCAAACCAATTTCTCTGCCGCCACCGCCTCCCACAACCTGCGTCTGATCGGGCGGGTGGTGGACGAGGCGCATGCCTGGGGCATGCCGGTGCTGAACATGGTCTATGACAAGACCCCGACGAATGGTCAGAGCCTTACCTGCATGCGGCACTTTATGCGCGCCGCGGTTGAGCTGGGGGTCGATGCGCTCAAGGTCGCCGCGCCGGCAACACTGGAGCGAATACCGGAGTTGCTTGACGGCATTCGGGGCCATACGCCGGTGCTCTTCGCCGGAGGCGTGCTAGCCGATGAGCGTGCGCTACTGGAGCTTGCCAGTGCCGTGGTGCGCTACGACGCCGATGGCATCTGCGTCGGCCGCAACATATTTCAACGCGCCAACCCCAATGCAACCCTGAAAAGCTTATTGGCAATGTTTCGTGCCGGCACGGTAGCGGAGGGCGGATTCAGTCGCTCAACGCCGCTGGACGAGGGGATAAAAATGGCCATGTGAGCCACTCGACGAATCGGGACGATTTAGTTGAAGGCCAGCTTGAGCTGAAGGTCAGGCTAATTGATCAATCCACTGAGAGAATTGCCGTGATTCATATTAATTCCAGTCCCGGTTGTGTCGACCTGCTGGTCGACCGCCATGTCCGTGCCGGGCGCGGAGAGAACCTGGCTCTGGTGGAGCACGGTTCGGCGGGGCGCCGCTGCCTGAGTTACCGGCAGCTACAACAGCTCACCGTCGCTGCCGCACAGGAGCTGAACATTCGGCTGGGAGGCAGCCGCAGGCAGCAGCGCATCGCGCTGGTGGGCTCGGCCACCCTGGAGAATATCGTCTACTGGTTGGGCGCCATGCGTGCCGGGCACTTAGTGTTTATGGTGCACCCGACACTGCCGGCAGATCACTACGAGGGTTTGTGGGAGAGCTTCGACCCGGATCTGGTTCTGGCCGACTACAGTGCGGTGTCTATTGACGCGGAAGCCATGACCTCGGTCGCTGAGCTGGCTATCGAGAGGGTCGAGTTGCATGAATTGTGCGAGGTGAGCGATATCGCCGCCAGCCTCGACCTGCGCCCGGCGCTGGTGCTGGCCACGTCCGGATCCACCGGCCGAGCCAAGCTGTGCGTGCACAGCCACCGCGCTTTTTGGCAGTTCGAGCGCATGGTCAGCCGCCGTCTGTGGGATATCCGCGCGAGCGACCGAGTGCTGGCCAGCACTGGACCTTTCTTCTCCTTCGGCCTGCAGGGTGTGCATGTACCTCTGAGCGTGGGTGCCACCGCCGTATTGCTGCCGGAGTGGCAACAGCACACCGATTTCCTCGAAGCTATCGAGACCGAATGTGTGAGCGTGTTTCTGGCCGTGCCGACCCTCTATCACCTGCTGATGTCGCGGGCGACGCGCTCATACCGCTTCGACAGGCTACGCCTCTCACTCTCTGCCGGCGAGCGGCTACCGCAGGTGATCCGCAAGCGTTGGCAGGAGTGGAGCGGTGCACAAATGCTGGACTCCATCGGCACCACCGAAACCTTTGCCCCCTATCTCTCGGAGACCGCCGCCGGCCCTGCTGCATTGCAGCGGGTGGAAGGCTTCCGTTATTCGGAGCGGGTGCATGCTGGTGGTAGCGAGTCCGGAGCGTTTTCCTTGGGGGTTTCCGGCGGTTGCCTGATGCTCGGTTATCTAGGTAACGGCGCGAGTGAAATGCTTGACCCCGTGCCGTCGATTTTCGAAACCAATGACCTCTTCGTACGCGACGACGACGGGTTGTATTTCGTCTCGCGTGATAGTGAGCGCATCAAGATATCCGGCTATTGGGTGAGCCCGCAGGAGCTGGAGGAATTCCTGCTTGCGGACAAGCGTGTGGTGAAGGCCGCAGCCCTTCCTCTGGTGACCGCCGAAGGGTTAACGCGGCTACGTGCTTACGTGGTGGCCGACGGTTCTGGCTATTCCGGCTCGGCGCTGGTGCATGACCTGATGAAACGCATCCGCGAGGATCTCCACCCCCGCGCCCTGCGGCCCGACCGTATAGAGTTGGTGACAGATATCGCCACAACACCCAGCGGTAAGCTCAAACGGCAGGAGCTGCGCAGCCTGTTGACGCACCCCTGCGCCGAGGCCGGCGCAGTGCTGGTCAATTGAATCGGTTCAGGGCCGAATCAGGCCCAGCGACAGCGCCCGGACGACGGCCTGACGCCGATTCGAAGCGCCCAGCTTCTGGATGATATTGCGGAAATGGAAATTCACCGTGGCTTCGGAGCAACCGAGAATGCGCGAGATCTCCCAGGAGGTCTTGCCGGCCGCGGCCCAGTGCAGGCACTCGTCTTCGCGTCGGGTCAGGCCAATGTTCTCGGAAGCGGAAATCTCATCGATACGGTTGATCGCCTCGTAGGCGTAAGAGGCCAGCAGATGGACGATGGGCATGGTCTCCGTGAGCCAGGCTTGGGTTTTTGCATTGAAACAAGCGCCGTTGGCCACCGAGATCATCATTGCGCGGCTACTCCTGGCGCCATGCAAGGCGGTTGCCACGCCGGTGGAGATCCCGTGCGCGGCAGACTCCTCGTGCAATTGGCAGGCGTCCCCGAGGAAGTGTCCTTGATGCCAGATCAGGGGCAGCGAAGACTGCCGGCAATGGCGCACCACCGGATCGCGGCCGAGCCACTGCAGGCGGCCGTATTGTTCCACGCAAGTGGTCGGGTAGTTGGTCTGGATAGAGTGTTGGGGCGCCCCGGTAAGCGGGAAGTCTTCGATGCCGATCAGAAAGAAATCGAAGCCGATTGCGCTGATGAAGCGCTGAATCCGGTCTTTGACCTGATCGATGTTGCGTGCGGCCAAGAGCTCCGGCAGAGCCCCAATCACATCCTTATGTGCGCGCAATGCTATTCCTCCCAAGAATAGGGGCATAACCTGAAGCTTAATTCTGCAGTTGGCGCAGAAACAGTGACGATCTTAGCGTGAATTAATCGCAAACAAGAGGGGGAAAAGATCCGCAGTGAGACATCGTGCACCCTTAATGAAGGCCGTTGCAGCATTATCCTGACGACGCTGCGGGTGCAGAACCTCGCCGGCGAGCTCCGAGCGTTCGGAGAAATCTATCCGCCTGTCGCGCCGGCAAGAAGCGCAAACGGGGTGTTGCCCGGCCGCCGAGAGGTGACAGCGCGGGTATAGCGCTGGGTAGCCAGGCGCCTTGCTATCTTCTGCTCAGAAGCACGCCCGACTCCATGTGATGGGTGTAGGGGAATTGGTCGAACAGGGCGCAGCGCGTGACCTGGTGAGTATCGTTGAGCTGGGCGATGTTGGCGGCCAGGGTCTCGGGGTTGCAGGAGATGTAGAGAATCCTGTCGAAGCGCCGGGTCAGCTCGCAGGTGTCCGGATCCATGCCGGCGCGCGGCGGGTCGACGAATACGCTGCCGAATCGATAGCTTTGCAGGTCGATGCCGGCCAGGCGGCGGAACGGCCGCACTTCATTGAGGGCTTCGGTCAGCTCCTCGGCGGACAGGCGCACCAGGGTGACGTTGTCCACGTTGTTGCTTGCCAGGTTGGCCAGCGCGGCGTTGACCGAGGATTTGCTGATCTCGGTGGCCAGCACCTTACGCACCCGGGTGGCCAGCGGCAGGGTGAAGTTGCCGTTGCCGCAATAGAGTTCCAGCAGGTCGTCTTCGCGTTCGCCCAGCACATCAAAGGCCCAGCCGAGCATCTTCTGATTGACCTCGCCGTTGGGCTGGGTGAAGGCGCCTTCCGGCTGGCGGTAGCGGAAGCCGCGCCCCGCCACCTGCAGCTCTTCCTCGACGTAATCCCGGCCTATGACGATGCGCTTGCCGCGCGAGCGGCCAACCAGGCTGACCTGCAGTTCCGCCGCGAGCTTTTCCGCCTCGGCTTGCCAGGCCGCGTCCAGCGGGCGGTGGTAGCACAGGGTGATCAATGCGTCGCCGGACAGGGTGGTGAGAAACTCGACCTGGAACAGCTTGAAAGCAAGCGCCGAACTCAGCTGCCAGGCGCTTTTCAGGCGCGGCATCAGGGCGTTGATTCGCGCGCTGGCAATGGGGAACTCCTCGAAGAAGATCGGGGTGTGCTTATCGCCGGCTGCGAACATCGCGTAATGACGGTTGCCATCTTCGCGCCACAGGCGGAATTCGGCGCGCAGGCGATAATGCTCGCGCGGTGACTCGAAGACCTCCGGTTCGGGGGCAGCGAAGGGCGCCAGCAGCTCGACCAGGCGGGCTTTCTTTTCGGCGAGCTGAGCGGCATAGGTGCTGGGATCGAACTGGGGTCGGCTCATGGACTACTCATTTGCGAATTGGCCGTAGGCTGGGCTTGAGCCCACCGGCAGCGGTTACACGAGGGCGAGGCGGATCGCCGCCGGCCCAGCCGACTAATCATTAAGCGAACCAGCCGAGCTTGATCACGAACAGCACCGACAGCACCACCAGCGCCGGGTTGAGGTCGCGCCAACGTCCGGCCAACAGTTTTACCACTGTCCAGCTGATGAAACCGAAGGCGATGCCGTTGGCGATGGAGAAGGTCAGCGGCATGGCCAGCGCGGCCACCACCACCGGTGCGGCGACGCTAAGGTCGTCCCAGTCTATCTGCGCCAGGCTGCCCATCATCAGCACGGCGACGAACAGCAGCGCCGGCGCGGTGGCGAAGGCCGGCACGGCGCCGGCCAGCGGGGCGAAGAACAGGCTGAGCAAAAACAGCAGGGCAACCACGCAGGCGGTCAGGCCGGTGCGTCCGCCGGCGCTGATGCCGGCCGCCGACTCGATGTAGCTGGTGGTGGTCGAGCTGCCCAGCGCGGCGCCGGCCATGGTCGCCGTGCTATCGGCCAGCAGGGCGCGGCCGAGCTTGGGCATCTTACCGTCCTTGTCCAGCAGGTCGGCCTTTTGCGCCACTCCGATCAGGGTGCCGGAGGTGTCGAACAGGTCGACGAAGAGGAAGGCAAAGATCACGCTGAGCAGGCCGATATCCAGGGCGCCGGCGATATCCAGTTGCAGCAGGGTCGGCATCAGCGACGGCGGCATCGACACCACGCCGCTCAACTGCGACAGGCCGAGCAGGATCGACAGCCCGGTGACCAGCAGGATGCCGATCATCACCGAACCGGTGACGCGGCGGTAGGCCAGGGCGGCGATCACGAAGAAGCCCAGGCAGGCCAGCAGTACGCTGCCCTGGCTCATGTCGCCGAGGCCGACCAGGGTGGCGGGGTTGTCGACCACGATACCGGCGTTTTTCAGCGCGATGATCGCCAGAAACAGCCCGATGCCGGCGGCAATGCCGGCGCGCAGGGCCATGGGGATGCTGTTGATGATCCACTCGCGGATCTTGAAAATCGACAACAGGAAGAAAATCACCCCGGAGAGAAATACCGCGCCCAACGCCACTTGCCAGGTGTGGCCCATGGTCAGCACCACGGTGTAGGTGAAGAAGGCATTCAGGCCCATGCCCGGCGCCAGGGCGATCGGGTAATTGGCCAGCAGGCCCATGATTGCCGAACCGATGGCGGCAGCCAGGCAGGTAGCAACGAATACCGCGCCCTTGTCCATGCCGGCTTCGGCCAGGATGTTGGGGTTGACGAAGAGGATGTAGGCCATGGTCAGGAAGGTGGTGAGGCCGGCCAGAACCTCGGTGCGTACCGTGGTGTGATGCGCTTTTAGGTGGAAGATTCGTTCCAGCATGCGGGACTCCCTGTGGCGTTGCTTACGCCTTCGATATGCAGACCGCAAGCAAAGCACATATGCACGATTTTGCTGGCGATCTGGAAAAAGGCGCGCATCATAACAGCTCGTCCGCGAGCGGTGCAGGCATGAGCCGGTGGACGATTATCGTTGGGTTTTCCGAGGAGGCAAACATGACTTCACGTGCCCTTGTCACCATTGCCGATGGCGTCGAAGACATCGAATGTGTGACCTTGATCGATGTACTGCGTCGTTCCGAGGTCGAGGTGGTGGTCGCCAGCATCGAAGGCCGGCGCATGGTTACCTGCGCCCGCGGCACCCGGTTGACCGCCGACACCATGCTGGTCGACGTCCTGGCCCAGGAATTCGACCTGATCGTGCTGCCCGGAGGCATGCCCGGCGCGCAACGCCTGGCTGAACATGAGCCGCTGGCCGAACGGCTGCGCCAGCAGGCTAAGGCCGGCAAGTTGTTCGCCGGGATCTGTGCGGCGCCAGCGCTGGCCTTGCAGGCGTTCGGGGTACTCAAGCAGCGGCAGATGACCTGCTACCCGAGCTTCAGCGAGCGTCTCAGCGGCTGCGTCTTCGTCGACCAGCCGGTGGTGGTCGATGGCAACTGCATCACCAGCCAGGGCCCGGGCACCGCCCTCGAATTTGCCCTGACCCTGGTCGAGCAACTGCGCGGCAAAGGCACGCGCAAGCAGGTGGCTGAGGCCATGCTGGTGCATTGACGCTCAAGCGCCGCGCGGTTCGCTTGAATGATCGCGCTGCGCCAGGATGGGAAACCGTTTGCGCCAGGCGCCGCGGATCAGCCGGGTGCGAAGGCGATCCGGCCGCCGCGTCCGGTGACACCGGCCATGGTCAAGCCGCCGCCGGGCACCATCATCAACATCTCGACCTTCGCGGCGATGCTCGCCATCCCGGTGGGCGTCCGCGGGCTGCAGTTGAGGCGCGAGCCAACGCCAGCACCACGGCGGAGGCAGTGCAGTGCGTGGCGGGACAGCCATTGCTGGAGTGGGCAACGGTGACCTCGACTGGCTATGATCGGTGCCTATGACCACCTCTGCCGAGCTTCGCCAACCTTGTCCGCCCGGTGCCTGCAACTGCGGGCGCGAACGATTGCAGGGCCGCCCCGACGCCGACTCGCGCATCCTGCGCCTGACCCGTGCGGAGGAAAAGCGCCTGCTCGAACGCCTGGAGAATATCCAGAGCCTGAGCGACCTCGAGCGCCTGCAACGGCGGCTATACGAGCAACTGGGTCTTCGCGTGGCCATCGCCCCGGGCCACCACGAGGTGCGCAGCATGCGCGGCATCGCCATCCATATCGACGAATTGCCCGGCCTCTGTCGCAAGACCCGCCAGTCGATCCCGGCGGCGATTCGTCGTGGCCTGGAGAAGCATCCGCAGATTGCCTACCGGCTGCTCGATGCCCACGACCTGTTTCGCGATGCTTGAGGAGTGCCTGGCATGCTGTCGTCCGGCCGGCAGCTTGCCGATGATCCGGTGCAGTTGCGCGTCGGCCTCGGCGGCCAGCTTGCAGTTTTCGATCATCTCGGCGACTTCCTCGCGAACCTGTTCGGCGAGCTGCACGTACTGCCTATCGGCGAGGGTGTTTTCACAGCCTCTCAGTGCGGTTCATGCATGTTCGCCAGATCCGCCTGCCTGTGTCGTTCAACGCGGAATCTTCACCCGGTCGTCATCGAAGTCGCCGCGCTCGGCGTCGCGGTGGCAGGCCACGCAGTTGGCCGGGCCGCCTACCGATTCGCGGCGGAATTTCGCGGCGCTGACTTCATCGTGCTTGTGCTCGAACCAGCGCGTCTGGCTGATCCGTGGCGGCTCGCCGGCCGTCTGTGCCGGTTCCACCGGCAGGCGGTTGCGGGCCGAGGCGCGCAGCAGGAAGTCGAGGATCTCGCGCTCTTGCTCGGGCTCCAGCGAAGCATTGCTGCCGTAGTGGGCGGCCAGCGTGTCCAGCTGCTGGCGCCAGGCTTGGGCCGGCAGCAGACCCGGCGGGTAGAGCATGTGGCAGCTGGCGCATTCGTCCTTCCAGAGCTGCGGGGCATCGGCCGGTACCGCCAGGCGTTTGGGGCGCTGGTAGCGGCGGGTGTGCTCGTCGTCGGCGGCGGCGAGGCTGAGGCCGACCACCGCGAGTGCTAGCAGGGCGAAGGCCAGTGGTTTTCCGAGGCGCATGGCGCGCTCCTATTTCAGGCTGTTGATCCAGGTGATGAAGTCGCCCTTTTCCTGGGCGCTGCAGGCGCGGGTGAAGACGTCGTCGCAGTTGCGCCGAAACCATTTCTCCACCTTCTGCGGATTGCTGAAACGCTCGGGGTTGGCCGCCGGCGCCAGCGCTTCGACCTTGCGGTAAGCCAGGGTCTTGCCGGCCTGGCGCGGATCGGCGGTGTGGCAGGTGGTGCAGCTGATGGCCTTGCCATTGCGCTGCTGCTCGGCGAAATACAGCGCCTTGCCACGCTCGGCGGAAAAACCGTTGAAGGCCGGATTTTCCTGGCGGGCCTGTTCGGCGTAGTCGGCGATCAGCGCCGACTCGGGCGCCGCCAGGGCCGGCAGGCTGAGGCAGCAGGCGAGGGCAAACAGAGTGGCTTGCATGGGGCGCTCTCCAGGGGTGGTGGCTGGAGGTTAGGCCCGCTGGCTTAAACGAAGCTTAAAAGCCGCCGTGGCTGGATTCAGCTCCGCTTAAGCCAGCGGGGCTAGAAAGGTGACATTCCATTCTGCTGAGGACTGCCATCGTGGCCGCGTTCAACCGCTTCCGGTTATTCCACTGGCTACTGGCCGGATTCTTCGTCGCCGTCTACCTGAGCGGTGAGGATGCCGAGCTGCTGCATATCTGGCTGGGTTACGGCCTGGTCGCGTTGCTGTTGCTGCGCCTGCTGATCGCGCCATTGCGGCTGCGCGGCTTCCCGCGCTTGCTGCCGCCGCGAACCCCGGCGCATAAGCCCAGCCCGGACACGGTCGGCAAATGGCTGACCTTCGGCACGCTGGTGAGTTGCGCCTTGGCCAGCCTGATCGGCTTCGGCATGGTCGAAAACGGCGATGTCCTGGCCGCCTTGCCTGGGGTTTCGCCAGAGCTGTTCGGTGCCGCCGGCGACATCGACTTCGTTGCCTGGCTGGGCGATGCCGAAGAGGTGCATGAATTCTTCGCCAACCTGGCGCTGTGGCTGATCGGCTTGCACATTGGCCATGTGCTGCTCTTCCGCCGCCAATCGGTCTGGCCGATGTTGCGCGGACTGCCGAAACCAGGGGCTGGCGCTGCGCCGAACCAGCCGTCGCTGATGGCGCCGTCTGCGTCCGACGAAAGTGTCCGGGTCGAAGTGTGCGGCCGGGTGGAGGAGGGGGGCGATGCCTGCTCCTTCGAGCTGCGCGTGCCGGCTGAGCAGCGCGAACGCTTCGCCGCCCGCCCCGGCCAGTTTCTTATCCTCAAGGTGCCCTGCGCCGAGCCGCCGCTGCTGCGCTGCTATTCGCTGTCGCGGCCAGTACTGGGCGACGAACCGCTGCGCATCACGGTCAAGCGTGTGGCTGCTGGTCGCGCCTCGAACTGGCTGCACGAGCAGTTGCAGCCGGGCGCTAGCCTGGACGTGTTGCCGCCAGCGGGCAGTTTCAGCCCGGCCCGCCTCGATGGCGACCTGTTGTTGATCGGCGCCGGCAGTGGCATCACCCCGCTGATGGCGATCCTGCAGGCGGCGCTGGCTCAGGGGCACGCACGGATCTGTCTGTTCTATGCCAACCGTGATGCCGACTCGGTGATCTTCGCCGAGGAGCTGGCAGGCTTGCAGCAGCGCTATGGGCAACGGTTGCAGGTGCGCTACTGGTTTGATCAGAGCCAGGGCGTGCCCGGCGCCGATGCCATTGCCGGGCAGGTCAGCGACTGGCGCGAGGCCGATTGCTTCATCTGTGGCCCGCAACCCTTCATGGACGGGGCGCGCCAGGCACTGCTCGGCCTGCAGGTGGCAGAGCAGCGGATTCACCTGGAGCGCTTCGCCGCGCAACCGGACAATCACAACGCTGCGGCGACACCCCCGGACGCTAGTCGGCTTTGGGTGTCGCTCAATGGCCGGCGGCATGCACTGGATGTGCGCCGCGGCGAGGTGCTGTTGGATGCCATGGAGCAAATCGGCCTGCAGCCGCCGAACGCCTGCCGCACCGGCGTCTGCGCCGCCTGCAAGTGCCGGGTGGTGTCCGGCAGCGTGACCATGCGCAGCAACCAGGCGCTGAGCGAGCCGCAGATCCGCCAGGGCTGGGCGCTGGCCTGTCAGGCCGAACCCAGCAGCGCGGAGCTGCAGGTGGAGTACTAACGGGGCTTGGTTGCGGTTGGCCTTGGCTAACCTTGCTCGCTACATTTTTCAACGGCCTGCTGGTGGCACGAAGGTCGGCGGACAGCGACGGGTGGAAACCCTTCGCGGGTTTTTTCCACTCTGCTGCGGGTTGCCGCGTGCGCGCTTATTTGAGCGCTTTCAGCACCACGAACTTCGGCGTGGCCGCCATCTGCTCGACGCCGCGGAACAGGCGCTTGAGCTTGGCGTGGTAGCCCAGGTGACGGTTGCCGACTATCCAGAGTTCGCCGCCTGTGACCAGCGCGGCGCGGGCCTGCTGGAACATGCGCCAGGCGAGGAAGTCGCCGACCACCTGCTGCTGGTGGAACGGCGGGTTGCACAGCACCAGATCCAGCGAATCGGCCGCCTGCTCGGCCAGGCCGTCGCCGGGGCGAATATGCACAGGGCGCTCGCCCAACGCCGCTCGCCAGTTGTCCCGAGCCGATTGCACGGCCATATAGGATTCGTCGACCAGGGTCAGCTCGGCCTGCGGGCTGCCCAGCGCGTAGGCGATGCCGAGCACGCCATTGCCGCAGCCGAGGTCGGCCACCCGAGCCCGGCCCAGGTGCTTGGGCAGATGCGGCAGAAAGGCGCGGGTGCCGATGTCGAGGTCTTCGCGGCAAAACACATTGGCGTGGTTGAGCAGTTCGATGGCCGGTTTGTCCAGGCGATAGCGAGTCGGGTAGGGCGAGTGGGGCCGCGCCTTCGCCTCTGGGGTGGCCAGCAGCAGACGAGCCTTTTTCGCCGCCAGGGAGGCCTGCACCGGGCCGATGTATTGTTCCAGCAGATCGCCAGCCGCGCGCGGCAGGTGCTTGAGCATGCCGGCGGCGATGACCTGGGCGCCGTCCGCCAACTGGCCATGCAGGCGGATCAGCTGCTCTTCCAGCAGCGCCAGGGTCTTGGGCACGCGGATCACGACCCGCTCGAACGGGCCCTGAGCCGTTGCGCTGGCCGGCACGAAGCTGACCGCGTCTGCCGGCAACCGATTGCGCGCCAGGTTGGCCTGCAGGCCCAGGTAGCCCAGGTGCGAGTCGCCGCTGCTGGTGACCTGGGCCTGGCCGGCCAAATTGGCCGCCAGGGCGCCGAAGCTGTCGTTGAGCACCAGCACGCGGGTATTCGCGGGCAAGCCCTGCTCGTGCAGGTGATTGAGCAGGTACTGGTCGGCGGCATCGAAGGCCTGCAGGGGGTCGGCCTGCTGTTCGGGCTGGCGGATCAGGTCGAGCTGGGCAAAAGGCGTAACGAATATAGGCATATAGACTGCTGGTGTTTGTGGGCGGCGCTTTGCGCGACACTGTGGGCGTAGCCCGAGCGCGAAAGGGAGTGAAGTATGACCGCCAGTGAAGACAAGTTCACCCGGCAGATACTGAGTGACGTGCATGTTTGGTCGCCGAGCCTGTTCAGTCTGCGCTGTTCGCGCGATTCCGGATTCCGTTTCCGGGCCGGACAGTTCGCCCGCCTTGGCGTGCGCAAGGCCGACGGTACTACGGTCTGGCGTGCCTATTCGATGGTTTCGGCGCCCCATGACGAGTTTCTCGAATTCTTCTCCATCGTCGTGCCGGACGGTGAATTCACCGGCGAGCTGAGTCGCCTCAAGGCTGGCGACACTTTGTTGGTGGGCAAGCAGGCCTTCGGTTTCCTGACGCTCGACCGTTTCGTCGATGGGCGCGATCTCTGGCTGCTGGCCAGCGGTACTGGCCTGGCGCCCTTTCTGTCGATCCTCCAGGATTTCGAGGTCTGGCAGCGTTTCGAACGTATCGTTCTGGTCTACAGCGCGCGCACCGCCGGCGAGCTGGCCTATCAGCCGTTGATTCACGGTCTTAAAGACCTGGAGCACCTGGCCGAGCACGCCGACAAGCTGATTTACCTGCCGTTGGTCACCCGCGAACAGGCGCCGGATTGTCTGCGCGGGCGCATTACCACGCTGCTGGCCAGCGGCGAGTTGGAGCGCGCCGTCGGATCGAACCTCAGGCCCGAGCATTCGCGGCTGATGCTCTGCGGCAACCCGCAGATGATCGACGACACCCGTGCCCTGCTGAAACAGCGTGACCTGCAGTTGAGCCTGACCCGTCGGCCGGGACAGGTGGCGGTGGAGAATTACTGGTGATGATGAGGCGGCGCGCAGGGCGGCCCGGTACGCCGGCCGATCAGGCGCGCAGCGGCAACCCGCCGGCTTTTATGCCGCGCCGGTGAACCATGGTGCACTGCCTGCGGCGAGTGGCACCCTGGATTGTGGCTCGCTTCAAATCCGGCGATCCGCTCTACTCCTTGCGTTGCTGAGTCTTGAGCAGGTCGCGGATTTCAGTCAGCAGGGTTTCTTCCGGGCTTGGCGTCGGCGGCAGGCTGGGGGCCACGGCCTCCTCGCGCTTGAGGCGATTGATCATCTTGACCCCCATGAAAATGGCAAAGGCAACGATCACGAAATCCAGCAGGCTCTGGATAAATTTGCCGTAGCTGAGGATCACCGCCGGCAGGTCGCCTTCGGCCGCCTTGAGGGTGAGTGCCAGGTCGGAGAAGTCGACGCCGCCGATCAACAGGCCAATCGGCGGCATGATCACATCGCCGACGAAGGACGAGACAATCTTGCCGAAAGCCGCGCCAATGATGATGCCTACGGCCATGTCGACCACATTGCCCTTGACTGCGAAGGCCTTGAATTCGCTGATGATGCTCATGTGTCGCTCCCCGAGTAGATGAAGTGCAGAGTGTAATGTAGGGCGCCGCGCTTGCCAGGCGGACGCTCGGCGGCGGGAAGACGGCGATGTGGCGTATGTGCAGTAACGCTTCTGGCGGGCCGGAGGGGGCGGCGTTAGCCACGAAAATCGTCGAGCAGGCCGTTGAAAAAACACCGACTAAACACCCGCAAAGTCCGCGGCTGACGTAACGGCTACAGAGCCCAGAAAACGCGCGTGTCCTGTTTGCGTGCCAGTAGTCTAGGATTTCGGTGCGAAGCAGCGTGCTGAGCTAGTCTGATAGGTACATTCGGAGGGTGTCGCCATGCCATTGCAATATCATCCACTCAGCCGCGAGTTCCCACAGTTCGAAACACAAATGCACGCCTTGTTGCAGGTTGACGGCCATTTCGCCCGCTTGGCCGAAGAATATGAGCAGTTGGATAAACGCATCTATGAAGTGATGGATGGCCGGGAGGCGATGGACGAGTTGCAGCTGCAGGGCCTGAAGATGCAGCGGGTTACCCTCAAGGACGAAATCGAGACGCTGCTGCGCCACGGTGCGGCTGGTTGATCCGGGTCAAGGGGGGAGTCGCTGCAGGGGAATATGCTGCTCGCAGTCATTCCCTGGAGTATCAAGCATGCATATCGAACATCACCCCTTGGCTCATGATTTCCCCGAGCAGCGTGCCGAATTGCACGCGTTGCGTCAGACCGATCCGGACTTCGCCCGCCTGGCTGATGAGTACGAGGCGCTGGATAAGCGTATTTGCCGTGTCGAAGATGGCGTTGAGCTGTTGGCCGACGACGCCTTGACCGCATTGAAGCGCGAGCGCGTTGAGCTCAAGGATCAGCTGGCCACGCGCCTCGCGCCTCCTGTTACGCATTGCTGCGGTGGCTGCAAGGGCTGAGAGGCTGCCGATTGCCGGCTGGTAAAGGCTATGATGCGGGCTTTCGTTTGAGGGAGTCCGCTCCATGGCCAAGGCCAAGCGCATGTACGGCTGCACCGAGTGTGGCGCCACCTTTCCCAAGTGGGCCGGGCAGTGCGGCGAATGCGGCACCTGGAACAGCCTGACCGAAACCCTGATCGAAGCCCATGCGGTTGCGCCCGGCGGCCGTAGCGGCTGGACGGGGCAGCAGGCGCAGCTGAAAACCCTGGCAGAAGTCAGCGTCGAGGAAATGCCGCGTTTTTCCACGGCATCAGGCGAGCTGGATCGGGTGCTCGGTGGCGGTCTGGTGGACGGGTCGGTGGTGCTGATCGGCGGCGATCCGGGGATCGGCAAGTCGACCATCCTGCTGCAGACCCTGTGCAATATCGCCACGCGCTTTCCCGCGCTCTATGTCACCGGCGAGGAATCCCAGCAGCAGGTGGCCATGCGCGCCCGCCGGTTGGGCCTGCCCGAAGACCGGCTCAAGGTCATGACCGAGACCTGCATCGAGAGCATCATCGCCGCCGCGCGCCTGGAAAAGCCCAAGGTGATGGTGATCGACTCGATCCAGACCATCTTTACCGAACAATTGCAGTCGGCCCCCGGCGGCGTGTCCCAGGTGCGCGAGAGCGCCGCCTTGCTGGTGCGCTATGCCAAGCAGAGCGGCACGGCGATCTTCCTGGTCGGTCATGTGACCAAGGATGGCGCGCTGGCCGGCCCGCGGGTGCTCGAACACATGGTCGATACCGTGCTGTATTTCGAGGGTGAGTCCGACGGTCGCCTGCGCCTGCTGCGCGCGGTGAAGAACCGCTTCGGCGCGATCAACGAACTGGGCGTGTTCGGCATGACCGACAAGGGCCTCAAGGAGGTCACCAACCCGTCGGCGATCTTCCTCACCCGCGCCCAGGAAGAAGTGTCGGGCAGCGTGGTGATGGCTACCTGGGAAGGCACCCGGCCGATGCTGGTGGAGGTGCAGGCGCTGGTCGACAGCAGCCATATGGCCAACCCGCGCCGCGTCACCCTGGGCCTGGATCAGAACCGTCTGGCCATGCTGCTGGCGGTGCTGCACCGCCACGGCGGTATCCCCACCCATGACCAGGACGTGTTTCTCAATGTGGTCGGCGGGGTCAAGGTATTGGAAACCGCTTCCGACCTGGCGCTTCTGGCGGCGGTGATCTCCAGCCTGCGCAACAAGCCGTTGGCCCATGGCTTGCTGGTGTTCGGTGAGGTCGGCCTGTCCGGCGAGGTGCGCCCGGTGCCGAGCGGTCAGGAACGCCTGAAAGAAGCCGCCAAGCACGGCTTCAAACGCGCCATCGTGCCCAAGGGCAATGCCCCCAAGGAGGCGCCGGCTGGGTTGCAGGTGATCGCGGTAACACGTTTGGAGCAGGCGCTGGATGCCCTGTTCGAATAGGCGCGGTTAGCCACCCGCGACAACCAGGCGCGGCCGCGAGGGGGAAACGGGGTTAAGGCTGGCTCAATCGTGGCGGCTAGACCCAGTCGCCATCGCCCAGCGCTGCCAGTTCGCGCTCCAGCAGTGCTTCGTCGCCCAGATTGAGTTCTACCAGGCGACGCAGGTGGCTGATCGAATCGAGGTCGATATGCCGGCAAACGAAGCCGAGCAGGTCGCCATGGGTGCGGGTCAGGACTACTTCCATCTGCACGCAGGCGTCATCGGCGAGTTGGATGCTGGCGTTGAAGGGGTGGTTGGGGTTGCCGTGCCACTGCTGCGGACGCTTGATCAGCAGGCCCTTGAGCGACACGTCATGCAACTCGACAGCCCATCGCCGCTCGCCCTGAACGATTTCAGCGGGGGCATCGAAGTCGATGCGCTGAAAGCGCCTGCGCTCGTTTTCTGTTTCGCTCATGGCACAAACTCCCGGGCGGTTTCACTCACTATAGCCAAGACCCATTGCACAGGCTTGCCTTTACTTGGCGCCCCGCGTCATTAGGCTGGTGAAGTCTCCAGCGTGAGAGCCAGGATTCTACCGGTGCTGGGCGCTCTGCCTGAGGTGGCAGGCGTTGCGTTTATGGCTTGGTTGCGCGGCCCACGAAAAGCCCGGCATTCGCCGGGCTCGTTCAGGCCGTGCTTGAGCTTAGTTGCCGTAGACCGGGAATTTGGCGCAGACCGCTTTGACCTGCTCGCGGATGCGCGCTTCAACGGCTTCATCACCCAGGTTGGCGAGGATCTCGCAGATCCAGCCGGCCAGTGCGCGGCATTCGTCTTCCTTGAAACCACGGGTGGTCACGGCCGGAGTGCCGATACGCAGGCCCGAGGTGACGAAGGGCGAGCGTGGGTCGTTGGGCACGCTGTTCTTGTTCACGGTGATGAAGGCGCGACCCAGGGCGGCGTCGGCGTCTTTACCGGTGATGTCCTGCTTGATCAGGCTGAGCAGGAACAGGTGGTTCTCGGTGCCGCCGGAGACCACGTCATAACCGTTGTCGATAAACACGCTGGCCATGGTCTGGGCGTTCTTGATCACTTGCTGCTGGTAGGCCTTGAATTCGGGTTGCAGGGCTTCCTTGAAGCACACCGCCTTGGCCGCGATCACATGCTCCAGCGGGCCGCCTTGGCCGCCGGGGAAGACCGCGGAGTTGAGTTTCTTCTCCAGGGCTTCGTTGGCGCGTGCCAGGATCAGGCCGCCGCGCGGGCCGCGCAGGGTCTTGTGGGTGGTGGTGGTGACCACGTCGGCGAACGGCACCGGGTTCGGGTAGACGCCAGCGGCAACCAGCCCGGCGACGTGCGCCATGTCGACGAACAGGTAGGCGCCGACCTGGTCGGCAATGGCGCGGAAACGGGCGAAGTCCAGTACCTGCGAATAAGCGGAGAAACCGGCGATGATCATCTTCGGTTGGTGCTCGACGGCCAGGCGCTCGACTTCGTCGTAGTCGATCAGGCCGGTAACGCTGTCGATACCGTACTGTACGGCGTGGTAGATCTTGCCGGAGAAGCTGACGCTGGCACCGTGGGTCAGGTGCCCGCCGTGGGCCAGGCTCATGCCCAGCACGCAGTCGCCCGGGTTGAGCAGGGCCATGTACACGGCGCTGTTGGCCTGGCTGCCGGAGTGCGGCTGGACGTTGGCGTAGTCGGCGCCGAACAGCTCTTTGGCCCGGTCGATGGCCAACTGCTCGACCACATCGACGTATTCGCAACCGCCGTAATAGCGCTTGCCCGGATAGCCTTCGGCGTACTTGTTGGTCAGCACGCTGCCCTGGGCTTCCATCACCGCTGGGCTGCAGTAGTTTTCCGAGGCGATCAGCTCGATATGTTCTTCCTGGCGCTGGGCTTCTTGCGCCATCGTGGCAAACAGTTCGGCGTCAAAACGAGCAAGATTCAAATCACGGCTGAACATGGCAAATCCCCTAAGAAAACCAGCTGGGCGGTAGAGAGAGGGGGCGAATTCTACCCCATTCGGCGCAGTCCGGCATATGAAGCGTGATCATCTGCTGGGCAAGCGGGGTTCATGCGCCGCAGGCGTGCCGGCTCCTCGATTGCGGGGCGTGGCTGATCCGGCAGCCAGCTAGCGCGTTGCCCAACCCCCCCCGCGCAGTGCGCTTCAGCTGAGCATAAACAGCGCGGCGCCACTGAACTGGGCGGCGAGCTGGTGGGCCGGCATGGGCCGGCCGAGCAGGTAACCCTGGACTTCGTCGCAACCGTGGGTGCGCAGGAAGTCCAGCTGCGCCTGGGTCTCCACGCCTTCGGCGATGACCGAAAGGTTCAGGCTGTGGGCCATGGCGATGATGGCGCGGGCGATTTGCGCGTCCTGTTCGCCTTGCGGCAGGCCGTCGACGAAGCTGCGGTCGATCTTCAGCACGTCGATGGGAAACTGCTTGAGGTAGTTGAGCGACGAGTAGCCGGTACCGAAGTCGTCGATCGCGATGCACAGGCCAAGGCGCTTGAGGTCGGCCAGGGTGCGCATGGCACTCGCCACATCCTGCATCAGAATGCTTTCGGTCAGTTCCAGCTCCAGGCAGGCCGGGGCAACGCCGCTGCTCTCGAGGATCGCGGCGGTGCGCTGAGCCAGTGCGCCCTCGGTGAACTGGCGGGCCGACAGGTTGACCGAGACCTTGGGCACGCGAATCTTCACCGCGTGCCAGCTCTTCAACTGGCGACAGGCCTCGCTCAGAACCCAGTCGCCGACCTGCACCACCAGGCCCAGCTCTTCCAGCACCGGGATGAAGTCATCCGGCGGCACCAGGCCGCGCCGCGGATGCTGCCAGCGCAGCAGCGCCTCGACCCCGGTCAGGCGTTTACCGTCGCCGGAGAACTGCGGCTGGTAATAGAGCACGAACTCGCCCTGCTCGAGGGCGTGGCGCAGGTCGCTCTCCAGCTCCAGGCGTTCCAGGGCGCTGGCGTTCATCTCCGCCTGGTAGAACTGGAAGTTGTTCTTGCCGTGTTCCTTGGCGTGGTACATCGCCGTGTCGGCGTTCTTCATCAGTTGGCTCAGTTCGCTGCCATCCTGCGGGCTGAGGGCGATGCCGACGCTGGCGGTGACGAAGAACTCGCGGCCTTCGAGGACGAACGGCCGGATCAGGCTGGCGAGAATCTGCTCGGCGACGTGAATCGCCCGGTTCAGCGCGGCCTCGCGGCTGGCGGCGGATTGCAGCAGCAGGGTGAACTCATCGCCGCCCATGCGCGCCACGGTATCGTCGCCGTCGACACAGGCGGCCAGGCGTACTGCGACTTCCTTGAGCATGCGGTCGCCGGCGGCGTGGCCCAGGGAGTCGTTGATCGGCTTGAAGCGGTCGAGGTCGAGGAACATCAGCACCACCCACTCCTGATGCCGGTCGCCGTGTTGCAGGGCGGTGTGCAGGCGATCCTGGAACAGCGTGCGGTTGGGCAGCAGGGTCAGGGCGTCGTAGTAGGCCAGGCGATGGATGCGCTGTTCGCTGGCCTTGCGCTCGCTGATGTCGCTGAAGAAGCACACATAGCTGACCAGGTCGCCCTCTTCATCTTGCACCGCGGTGATCCCGACCCAGGCCGGGAAGCTTTCGCCGTTGCGGCGCTTGAGCCAGATTTCGCCTTCCCAGCTGCCGCGCTGATTGAGTTGATTGAGCACATAGTGCAGGTGGCTGGCCTGCTGGCGGTCGGCGGTAAGCATGCCGGGCAACTGGTCGAGCACCTGGGCCGAGGAATAACCGCTGACCCGGCTGAAGGCCTTGTTGACCTGGACGATATAACCGGCCGGGTCGGTCACCAGGATCGCCGCGGTGGAGTGTTCGAACACCGTGGCGGCCATGCGCAGGTCTTTTTCCGAGCGGCGCTGCTGGCTGATGTCACGGCCCACGCCGAGCAGGCCTTCGAAATGGCTGTTTTCATCCCACATCGGCACCAGGCGCAGCTCGATCGGGACTTTCCGCCCGTCGGCCCGTAGGCAGTCGAGGATGAACAGTTGCGGTTGGAATTGCTCACGCAGCTCGATCATGCGCAGGGGGCTGCCGAGCGCTCCGCGCACCCTGTCGAGCAGTATCGACAGACCGGCCAATTGCTGCGGGTTGGCGGCCAGGTTGTGGAAGTTGTTGGCCAGGATCCATTCCGGTTGATGGCCGAGCACCGCTTCCACCGAGGGGCTGACGTAGTTGAGGTGCAGGTTGCTGCCGGTGGAGAAGATCACATCGCTGGTGCTTTCCGCCAGTAACCGGTAGCGCTGCTCGTTGTTGCGCAGCGATTCGCTGCTTTCGATCTGCTCGGTAATGTCCTTGGCCACCCCGATCAGGCGGCTGACGCGGCCGTGTGTATCGCGTGCCAGCGCCTGTTCGCGCAGACTGAACCAGCGCCAAGTGCCGTTGCGATGGCGCCAGCGCAGTTGTGACTCGAGCAGTATGCCGTCGCCGACGACCCGCTGCAGATTACGGATGCGCCAATAATAGTCACTGTCGTCGGGGTGCAGGATATGCTCCCAGAAACCTTCGCCCAGCGCGTTCAGCTCGGCCGCGCTGTAACCCAGCTGCAAGCCCAGGTGATGGTTGCTGAACAGCTCGCGGTGGTTCAACAGGTCGCGCACATACAGGGTGTCCGGCACCGCGCGCACCACATCCGACCAGAAGCGTTCGCGCTCGATCAGCGCCAGTTCGATCTGCTTGCGACTGGTGATGTCGCTGATGCTCAGGGTCACCGCGTTCAGCTCTTGGGCACTTTCCGGCAGGCGCAGCAGCAACCACAGGTGACGTTCGTGGCCTTGCGGGGTGTTGATCTGGTTTTCCAGTTCGAGCTGGCCGGTGCCGTCGAGCAGGGCGTTGAGCAGCTGGGTGCGGAAATCCTCGGGCTGCAGCGGGCCGCTGTCGATCAGGTGCTGCCAGGCCTGCTCGGTGGAGTCGGCGTCGAGCAGGCGCCGCGCCACCTGGTTGGTCTCGGTCAAGCGTATCAGTCGCAGCAGTTCGCCATGCCGTTGCGGATGGGCGAGCAGCCAGCCCTTCAGGCTCGCAGCGTCGTGCACCTGCTGCTGTTGCAGGTAACCCGGCAGGGCGGCCAGATCCAGTACGCAGAGCGCCGTGCCGGTGCCGTCGAAAATGTCCTGGTAGCGCCGACGGGTTTCCTGCAGGACGCGGGTGGCCTGCTGCGGCTCGGTGACATCGCGCAGCACCCAGACGAAGCCCTGGCGCCGCGCCGGTTCGCCGAGTTCGCTGCGGCTTATGGCGAACAGCCGGAGCATGCCGTCCTGTTTGATCTCCAGCAGCTCGGCGCCCAGCTCGTCGTGTGCGGTGCGGCCGTCCAGCTGCCGCGGGTCGAGCTGTGGCAGCAGTTGCAGCAGGTGCCAGTGGTGCGCGTCCTTGCTGCGCAAACCGAACAGTTCCTCGGCCTGGGGGTTGAGGTAGCTCAGTTGGCCGGTGCTGTCGGTGAGCAGTACGCGTTCCTCGATGGCCCCCAGCGCACTAGCCGCCTGGTGCAGCGAGCGGCGTGAGGCCGCATTGAGTTCATGCAGGCTGCGCTGCTCGCGCAGCAGAAGGTACAGGGCGATCAGGGTCAATACGGAGCAGAGCATGAACAGCAGGAATTTGCCGCCCAGCATGGGGAATAACTGGATACGCGCATGGCGTTCGTCGAACAGGGCACGCAGTTGCCAGTCGCTGCCTTTGAGCGGTGTCAGGAGAATGCTTTGGGCAAGGATTTCGGCGGTGATGGTCTTGGCGGCCGCGGCGCCGGACTGGTCGGCGAGTACTCGCTGGGTCAGGCGGTCTTCCAACAGCCACTGGTGGCTGCTCCGATGGTGTTCGTGCAGCCAACTGCGTAGCGCCTGGGTGGTCAGGCGCAAGGCCCAGTAACCGCTCGGGTTGTTGCCCTCGGTCTGGCGCAGCAACAGGTAGACCAGGCCGCCGTCGCGGGGGCCGAACGCATAATGATAAGACGAGCCGTTACTGCGTTGGGTCAGGCTGGCGAGGAGGGGGGCGTCATTCGTCTGCGGCTGGCTGTCGGCCAGGATGTCGCCGCGGGGGCCGAGCCAGGCCAGGCTGTGCAGGCTGCTAAAGACCCTTTGCAGGCCGTTTAGAACCTGCTCGGGATGCTCACCTGGGGCTGCCGCCGGGATCTTTTGTCGCAGCATGGCCAGGCCGGCCTGGGCCTTCAGCTCCATGCTCAGGCTCAGCTGGTTGGCCAGTTGGGCATTGAATTGGTGGCTGAGTTGGCGCTGGTTGTCCAGCAGTTGCCGCGACTCCAGCTGCAGCTGCCACAGCAGTAGCGCCAACATGCCCAGCACCAGTGCGACCAGGGCGCCCTTTACCGAGATCGAACTGCGCCAGTGGGGCGTCAGTGATTCGCGTGGTGACGACGGTGATGTGTGGCTCGGCACTTGATGACGATCCTGCGGTTACGGCTCGATGAAAGCAGGGCGTGCCGATGCCTGCTAAACAATCGGGCGCGCGGGGGGGCGCTAGCATGCCATAACCGTGCTGAAGTGCCAGTGCCGCCGACGAGCGTCGTTTGCCCTGCACGGCGCATTCCGGTAGCTTTGCCGCACGCGCGCGCAGCTAAGCAGGGGGCGACAAACCCGCAGGAGTGCGGGGCCGGGGGCCGCGCCTGGCAGGTGCCGTCACCCATGCTCTTGCTGTCGCCATTTTTCAGTTTTTTGTCTTAGAACCAAGGTTATTCATGGCCCAATACGTTTACACCATGCACCGGCTGAGCAAAGTAGTGCCGCCGAAGCGGGAAATCCTCAAGAACATTTCCCTGTCGTTCTTCCCCGGCGCCAAGATCGGCGTGCTCGGCCTCAACGGTTCGGGCAAGTCCACCCTGTTGAAAATCATGGCCGGGGTCGACAGCGAATTCGACGGCGAAGCGCGGCCGATGCCCGAGCTGAACGTCGGTTACCTGCCGCAGGAACCGCAGCTCGATCCGAACAAGACCGTGCGCGAAGTGGTCGAAGAGGCCGTCAGTGTGATCAAGGACGCCCAGGCGCGTCTCGATCAGGTGTATGCCGCCTATGCCGAGCCGGATGCCGATTTCGACAAGCTGGCCGCCGAGCAGGCCAAGCTCGAAGCCATCCTGCAGGCCAGCGACGGCCACAACCTCGAGCGCCAACTGGAAGTCGCCGCCGACGCCCTGCGTCTGCCGGCCTGGGACGCCAAGGTCGCCGTGCTCTCCGGTGGCGAGAAGCGCCGCGTGGCGCTGTGCCGCCTGCTGCTGTCGGCCCCCGACATGCTGCTGCTGGACGAGCCGACCAACCACCTGGACGCCGACTCGGTGGCCTGGCTGGAGCGCTTCCTCCACGACTTCCCCGGCACCGTGGTGGCGATCACCCACGACCGCTATTTCCTCGACAACGTCGCCGGCTGGATTCTCGAACTCGACCGCGGCGCCGGCATTCCCTACGAGGGCAACTACTCCGGCTGGCTGGAAGCCAAGTCCAACCGCCTGGCGCAAGAGTCCAAGCAGCAGTCGGCCCACGAAAAGGCCATGAAGGAAGAGCTGGAGTGGGTGCGCAAGGGCGCCAAGGCCCGCCAGGCCAAGTCCAAGGCGCGCCTGCAACGCTTCGAGGAACTGCAGTCGCAGGAATTCCAGAAACGCAGCGAAACCAACGAGATCTACATCCCGGCCGGCCCGCGCCTGGGCGACAAGGTCATCGACTTCGTCAACGTGAGCAAGGGTTACGGCGACCGTGCGCTGATCGACAACCTGTCGTTCAGCATGCCCAAGGGCGCCATAGTCGGGGTGATCGGCGGCAACGGCGCCGGCAAGTCGACCCTGTTCCGCATGCTCATGGGCAAGGAACAGCCGGACTCGGGCAGCATCGAGGTCGGCGAAACCGTGCAACTGGCCTGCGTCGACCAGAGTCGCGACGACCTCGACGGCAGCAAGTCGGTGTTCGAGATGATCTCCAACGGTTCCGACCAGATCCGCATCGGCAACTACGAGATCCCCTCGCGCACCTACGTCGGCCGCTTCAACTTCAAGGGCGGCGACCAGCAGAAGTTCGTCAAGGATCTCTCCGGCGGCGAACGTGGCCGCCTGCACCTGGCCCTGACCCTGAAAGAGGGCGCCAACGTCCTGCTGCTCGACGAACCGTCCAACGACCTCGACGTGGAAACCCTGCGTTCGCTGGAGGAGGCGCTGCTCGACTTCCCCGGCGCGGCCATCGTCATTTCCCACGATCGCTGGTTCCTCGATCGCGTCGCCACCCACATCCTGGCGTACGAGGACGACTCGCACATCGAGTTCTTCGAGGGCAACTACACCGAGTACGAGGCCGACCGCAAGAAACGCCTCGGCGACGCCGCCGCCCAGCCGCACCGCGTGCGCTACAAGAAGCTGACGCAGTAGGTCGCGACCCGCAGAAACGGAGCCCTCGGGCTCCGTTTTTTTTCGATGGTTGCCAGGCGTTGCCTGCTGCTCTTGTGGGAGGGCCGACCCCGGCGCGATGCTTTGGCTCAGCCCTTGACGCAGACCACCTGGCGCAGGGTGTGCAGCACTTCGACCAAGTCGCTCTGGGCGGCCATCACTGCATCGATGTCCTTGTAGGCCATGGGGATTTCGTCGATCACCGCCTTGTCCTTGCGGCATTCGACATGGGCCGTGGCGCGGATCTGATCCGCGACCGTGAAGCTCTTCTTGGCCTGGGTGCGGCTCATGATCCGCCCGGCGCCGTGGCTGCAGGAGCAGAACGCCTGCGGGTTGCCCAGGCCGCGGACGATATAGCTCTTGGCGCCCATGGAGCCGGGAATGATGCCCAGCTCGCCCTGCCGCGCCGATAACGCACCCTTGCGGGTGACCAGCACCTCCTGGCCGAAGTGGCGCTCGCGCTGCACGTAGTTGTGGTGGCAATTCACCGCTTCCAGGCTGGCCACGAAGGGTTTGCCGAGTACCCGCTGCGCCGCGGCGAGCACCGCCTGCATCATCAGTGCGCGGTTCTGCCGGGCGAAGTCCTGGGCCCAACCGACGGCCTGCACATAGTCGGCGAAGTGGCGGCTGCCTTCCTCGAGGTAGGCGAGATCCTGGTTCGGCAGGTTGGCCTGGTGCTGGCGCATGTCGGCCTGGGCCAGTTCGATGAACAGCGTGCCGATGGCATTGCCCACCCCGCGCGAGCCGCTGTGCAGCATGAACCACACCCGCTCATGCTCGTCCAGGCAGACCTCGATGAAATGGTTGCCGCCGCCCAGGGTGCCCAGGTGCACGCGGTTGTTGGTCTTTTCCAGGCGCGGGTACTTGTCGCTGATCGCCGCGAAGCGCCCGGCCAGTGCCTTCCAGGCCTGCTCCGCGGCGCCCGGCACCCGCTCCCAGGCGCCCTGGTCGTGCCGGCCGAAGGTCTTGCCATGGGGTACGGCCTGCTCAATGGCGCTGCGCAGGCCGTGCAGGTTGTCCGGCAGGTCGGCGGAGCGCAGCGAGCTGCGCACGGCGATCATGCCGCAGCCGATGTCCACGCCCACGGCGGCCGGGATGATGGCGCCGACGGTGGCAATCACGCTGCCGATGGTCGAGCCCTTGCCCAGGTGCGCGTCCGGCATCACCGCCAGGTGCTTGAAGATGAACGGCAGTTGCGCCGTCTCGAACAGTTGCTGGCGGGCCTGGGCTTCGAGCGGCACGCCCTGGATCCAGAGCTTGATCGGCTTGCCGTTGGCGACCTGGAGAATCTGCGGCGAGGAGTGTTTCATGGGATTCACGGGCCTTGCCCCTCTGCTCTGGCGCTGAATTGCGTGCGGCTGATTTAAGCATGCGCCCATTCGCCGGCCCGGCCAACGAACGGAATCTGCGCAGGCCATCCAGGCGCAGGCTCCCGGCACAAGTTTTTGCCGGCGGTTATGCAGACTGTGTGGCAGCGTCCACACTTAATAGACCGTTGCAAGCCATTGCGGGTCGGCCGGCGGCAGTTGCAACGCCTTGCCGCGTGCCCCCGAGAGTTGCCGTGTCGGGTCGGGCGCCCGCGCGTTGTTTCGTCGTTGACCACCGAGGAGTACTTCCATGTCTGCTTTCGATCCCCAAGTGGCACTCGATGCCCTGTTCGCCGAGTACAGTGCGCGGGCCAGTGCGATTCGGCGGGATTTGGCCCGCAGCCACTCGCCGGACTTTGCCGAACAGGCCCTGCAACGGCAAAACGATGAGGTGCTGGAAGCCCTGCAGGCCGAGGCTGAAGCGGGCATGCGTCAGGTGGGCATGGCCAAGCTGCGGTTGGCCGAAGGCACCTATGGCGACTGCCTGCGTTGTGGCGAGCCGATCGAGCCGGCGCGGTTGCAGGTGTTGCCGGCCACCGAGTACTGCCTGCGCTGTGCCGACCTGCGATAAAGCTCCGCCCCCTGCAAGCCATAAGCGGGGCATGGTTCCGCAACGGCGATGTCCCGTTATGGCTTGAGTCCGGTCGCAGCCTGTAGCGGCTTCAGCCACGAACTTCGCAGGTGTTGAGGCGCTTTTCGCGGATAAACCCGTTCCGGCAAAGGCATTACTGCACATCTGAGGCATCGCCATAAAAAAAACCCACACGACCAGGTGTGGGTATTGGTGAAAACCGTGCATGCACGGGAACCGGAGTAGGCCGTAGCGGAGCAGGCCATGGTGGAGCGGACCATGGCGGAGCGGGCCTTTGCCACCAAAAAAACCGGAGCGCATCACGCACCGTGGTGTTTCACGGGGCGCGGGGCGGGTAGACGTGTGCCTTCGTGAGCGATCCTGTGGAGTGGGGCGCTAGCCGGCGCCCCACTCGGGTGCGGGTGCGGGAGCGGTTAGTGTTCGGGCCGGGCGAGCCGGTTGCCGCGGATGCTCACCAACTCGCCGGCCTTGAAGCGTGCGTTAGGCGAGCGCACGACGCGTTGCGTGCCGTCGTCGGTCTTGACCAGGTACGCCGTGTCGCTGAGTCCCAGCACGTTCTGGGCGCCCGAGCCGCTCCAGGCTCCCAGGGCGGCACCGGCCAGTGCGCCGATGGGGCCGCCAGCGGCGCCGCCGAGAATGACCCCACCCAGGCCGCCGAACACCTTGCCGGCGGTATGGTCGGGTTGTTCGGCGACTACTTCGATGGCGAAGGCCGATTGAGCGCCGAGCAGCAACAGGCCGAGAGTCAGTGCGGAGAGTCGTTTCATGGTTTTTACCTTGCGTGATAGTTTATCGACACCTTGGTATAGTCATTTTCCGTGCCATAAAAAATATTCAAATAAATCAAATACATATGATTTTAGTGGGTCATAGTGACTAGGGTTTTTTCTTGTCACTATGACTAGAATGGAGTCGTTATGACCAACCCACTGCTGCTCGCCCTGGTTCCCTTGGTCGCCGATCTGTCGCGCGACCTGCCCGATGATGAACGCTACCGGCGGCTGTTGCGTGCGCTGCGCCAACTGATGCCATGCGATGCCGTGGCCCTGCTCAAGCTGGAAGGCGACACCCTTATTCCGCTGTCGGTCGAGGGCTTGAGCCCGGACACCCTGGGCCGTCGCTTCAAGGTCGAGCATCACCCGCGCCTGCGCATGCTCCTCGAACGGCGCGGGCCGACGCGTTTCGCCATCGACTGTGGCTTGCCCGACCCCTATGACGGCCTGGTCGATGGCCATCATGGCCATCTGGCGATCCACGACTGCCTCGGCTGTCCGCTGTACCTGCAAGACAAACCCTGGGGCCTGCTGACCCTCGATGCCCTCGATCCGGCCAGTTTCGGCAGCGTCGACCTGGATAACCTGGCCGCCTTCGCCAGCCTGGCCGCCGCCACCGTGATGGCCAGCGAGCGCATCAGCCTGCTGGCGCGCAATGCCGAGGAGCAGCGGCAACTGGCCGCCGTCTACAAGCGCGCCGCCGACGGCCGCCGCCCGCGCGAACTGGTCGGCCAGAGTGCCCGCCACAAACAATTACAGGAAGAGGTTCAACTGGTCGGCAACAGTGCGCTGACCGTGCTGATCACCGGGGAAACCGGGGTGGGCAAGGAGCTGGTTGCCGAGGCCATCCACCTGAGCTCGCCGCGCGCGCAGAAGCCCCTGATCAGCCTGAACTGCGCGGCGCTGCCCGATACCCTGGTCGAGAGCGAGCTGTTCGGCCACGTCAAGGGCGCTTTTTCCGGCGCCGTCGGCGAGCGCAGCGGCAAGTTCGAGCTGGCCGATGGCGGCTCGATTTTCCTCGACGAAATCGGCGAACTGGCGCTGCCGATTCAGGCCAAGCTGCTGCGTGTCCTGCAGAGCGGCCAGCTGCAACGGGTCGGCTCGGATCGCGAGCATCACGTCGATGTGCGCATCATCGCGGCGACCAACCGCGACCTGGCCGAAGAAGTGCGCAGCGGGCGCTTTCGCGCGGATCTCTATCACCGCCTCAGCGTCTACCCGCTGCAGGTGCCGCCGTTGCGCGAGCGCGGCCGCGACATCCTGCTGCTGGCCGGCTACTTCCTCGAAGAGAATCGCGCCCGCCTCGGCCTGCGCAGCCTGCGTCTCAGTGCCAGCACGCAGAACGCCCTGCTCGCTTACAGCTGGCCGGGCAACGTGCGCGAGCTCGAACACCTGATCGGCCGCGCCGTGCTCAAGGCCATGGCCGGGCACAAGGAGCGCCCACGCATCGTCACCCTCGAACCGCATAATCTGGATCTCGAGGAGCAAACGCTCGATCCGTTGTCGAGTGCCGCGCCGCTAGCGGTTCCATCGGATCGCCCCGGGGCCAGCATGAAGACGCTACTGGGCGAGTACCAGAAGCGCTTGATCAACGACTCGCTGGCCCGCAACCAGAACAAGTGGGCGGATGTCGCCCGGGATCTGGGCATCGACCGGGCCAACCTGAACCGCCTGGCCAAACGCCTCGGCCTTCTCTGAGCGGCGGCGAAAAAACGCACGCCTTGCCGCGAACGCTTGGAGACAGCCTCGCGACGACGCTCGATATTTTCACAACCTCTGAGCGCTTGCCGCGTGCACGGGATCAACCATACGGCTTGTGGATGACGGCCGATGCGGCCATGATTTCCCTAGGTCTGTTGCCGTTTCAGCGCGGTCGCGATGAAATGGCAACAGCCCCCACCCCGTTCAAGGATTTCCAATGCCAGACTCCGTTGCAGCCCATTTGCGGCTGGCACCTGAAGCACTTACCCGTCCGTTCTCGCCCGCGCAGTTCAACTTCACCAGCACCGATGACCTGGAGCCTTTTCGTGGCGTGCTCGGCCAGGAGCGCGCGGTCGAGGCCCTGCAGTTCGGCGTGGCCATGCCGCGTCCTGGGTACAACGTATTCGTCATGGGCGAGCCCGGCACCGGGCGTTTCTCTTTCGTCAACCGTTACCTGAAAGCCGAAGCCAAACGCCTGGCGACCCCGGCGGATCAGGTCTATGTCAATCACTTCGACGAACCGCGCGAGCCGCGTGCGCTGGAGCTGGCGGCGGGCAGTGCCGGAGCCTTCATCGCCGACATCAACCAGCTGATCGACAACCTGCTGGCGACCTTTCCGGCGGTATTCGAGCACCCGTCCTACCAGCAGAAGAAAAGCGCCATCGATCGCGCGTTCAACAAGCGCTACGACCAGGCGCTCGATGTGATCGAGAAGCTGTCCCTGGAAAAGAACGTGGCGTTGTACCGCGACAGCAGCAATATCGCCTTCACCCCGATGCTCGAGGGCAAGGCGCTGGACGAGGCCGAGTTCGCCCAGTTGCCGGAAGCCGAGCGTGAGCGCTTCCATGTCGACATCTCGACCCTGGAAGAGCGGCTCAACGAAGAGCTGGCCAGCCTGCCGCAGTGGAAGCGCGAGTCGAGCAACCAGCTGCGCCAACTCAATGAAGAAACCATCACAGTGGCGCTGCAGCCGCTGCTGGCGCCGTTGTCGGAGCAGTATGCGGAAAATGCCGGTGTCTGTGGCTATCTGCAGGCGGTGCAGGTCAACCTGCTGAAAACCGTGGTCGACCAATTGGTCGAGGTGGAAAAAGCCGATGTGCAGACCCGCAAGCTGCTCGAGGAGCAGTACTGCCCGAGTCTGGTGGTTGGCCATCATGCGCATGGCGGCGCGCCGGTGGTGTTCGAGCCACACCCGACCTACGACAACCTGTTCGGGCGTATCGAATACAACGCCGACCAGGGCGCGCTCTACACCAGCTACCGACAGCTGCGCCCCGGCGCCTTGCACCGGGCCAACGGCGGTTTCCTGATTCTCGAAGCGGAGAAGATGCTCGGCGAGCCGTTCGTCTGGGATGCGCTCAAGCGCGCCCTGCATTCGCGCCAGCTGAAGATGGAGTCGCCGCTCGGCGACCTCGGTCGCATCGCCACCGTGACCCTCAGCCCGCAGGTGATTCCCTTGCAGGTCAAGGTGGTTATCATCGGCGCGCGCCAGTTGTATTACGCGTTGCAGGATCATGATCCGGACTTCCAGGAAATGTTTCGCGTGCTGGTCGACTTCGACGAGGACATTCCCCTCGGCGACGAAAGCCTGGAACAGTTCGCCCAATTGATGAAGACCCGCACCATGGAAGAGGGCATGGCGCCGCTGACCGCGGCGGCGGTGGCGCGCCTGGCGACCTTCAGTGCGCGCCTGGCCGAGCACCAGGGGCGCTTGTCGGCACGCATCGGCGATTTGTTCCAGCTGGTCAGCGAGGCCGATTTCATCCGCCAACTGGCCAATGAGACGCTGACCGACGTCGGCCATATCGAACGCGCGCTGAAAGCCAAGGCCACCCGCACCGGGCGGGTTTCGGCGCGAATCATCGACGACATGCTGGCGGGGATCATCCTGATCGACACCGCCGGTGCGGCGGTCGGCAAGTGCAATGGCTTGACCGTGCTGGAAGTCGGCGACTCGGCCTTCGGCGTGCCGGCGCGGATTTCCGCCACCGTCTACCCGGGCGGTTCGGGCATCGTCGACATCGAACGCGAGGTCAACCTCGGCCAGCCGATCCACTCCAAGGGCGTGATGATCCTCACCGGTTACCTGGGCAGCCGCTATGCCCAGGAGTTTCCCCTGGAGATTTCCGCGAGCATCGCCCTGGAGCAGTCCTATGGCTATGTCGACGGCGACAGTGCCTCGCTGGGCGAGGTCTGCACCCTGATCTCGGCGTTGTCGCGGCGCCCGCTCAAGCAGTGTTTCGCCATCACCGGTTCGATCAATCAGTTCGGCGAGGTGCAGGCGGTCGGCGGCGCCAACGAGAAGATCGAAGGCTTCTTCCGGCTGTGCGAGGCCCGCGGCCTGACGGGCGAGCAGGGCGCGATCATTCCGCACTCCAACATTGCCACCCTGATGCTCGATGAGCGCGTGCTGCAAGCGGTGCGCGCCGGCCAGTTCCATATCTACGCGGTGCGCCAGGTCGACGAGGCGCTGAGCCTGCTGGTCGGCGAAGATGCCGGCACGCCGAACGCCGAAGGCCAGTTTCCGCCCGACAGCGTCAATGCGCGGGTGGTCGAGCGGCTGCGCGAGATCGCCGAAATCGGCATGGCCGAAGATGACAAGGAGGTGAAGGCCGAAGCGTTGGTGGCTCCGGCCGAGGAGAAGAAGCCGCGCGTGAAGAAGCCGGCCGCCTGAGCCGGCCAGCCGTCCGCTGGCCGGGCCGGCTGCGGATGCAGCCGGCGGCGCACCGCGACAGTCGGGCGGCGGCGGGTTTCATCCACACAGTTACCCACAAATGACCGGGCTGACTGGCGGCTTCCCTGAGCCGCCTGTGCGGGTGTAGGCTGAAAGCCTGATCACATGAGGGTCGCCGCCATGCCGCGCAGCCTCTGTCTCACCCGTCAATGCCTGGGGCTGATTACCCGTATCGAATGCGTGGTATTGCCACTGGCTGGCGATCGGGGGCTCTGGACGCTGATCTGTGCCGCTGGCCTGTCCGGAGCCCAACCCTCTGCCATCAAGGCGCAAGGCCCGTTTTGCGGGCCTGTTGTGGCCGAAGGGGTGCTTGCCGGGATTGTCGAAAGCCTGCTGGTTCAGGGCTACGATGAATGCCTCGAACTGCCGATCTGGCGTTTGCATATCCAGGCCGAGTTGCGCCGCTTGAATGGCAATCGCCATGGCCGTCAGGGTTGCTTCCAGTTTCAGCCGGATAACTGAACTCGACCTGGTCGGCTTTTGAGCAGCCTGCCGCACGGCCGGTTGGCGCTGGCGTGGCGGCTTTAATCCCGAGCATGCCCACAAGGTTATCCACAGTTGCTGGGGATAACCGCAAGGGTGCGGTGGCTACTTGCGTCTTTGTCTGTGCGGGAACGCTGGGTATACTCGCCGGCTGCTTTGTTCGCCACTTGCGAGACCCCATGGAACGCTTTATCGAAAACACTATGTACGCCTCTCGTTGGCTGCTGGCGCCGATCTACTTCGGCTTGTCGCTAGGGTTGTTGGCATTGGCAGTGAAGTTCTTTCAGGAAATATTCCATATCCTCCCCAGCGTGTTTGCCATGGCCGAGGCGGATCTGATCCTGGTGATACTGTCGTTGATCGACATGGCCCTGGTCGGCGGTCTGCTGGTGATGGTGATGATTTCCGGCTACGAGAACTTCGTCTCGCAGTTGGACATCGACGAAGGCAAGGAAAAGCTCAGCTGGCTGGGCAAGATGGATTCCGGCTCGCTGAAGATGAAAGTCGCGGCCTCCATTGTGGCGATCTCCTCGATCCACCTGCTCAAGGTGTTCATGGACGCGAAGAACATCCCCGATAACAAGCTGATGTGGTACGTGATCATCCACATGACCTTCGTGGTGTCGGCGTTCGCCATGGGTTACCTGGATAAGCTGACCAAGCACGACCACAGCTGAACAACGCTATTGATCTGGTCAGGCAGACCGCCCGCTCGTTGCGAAACGGACGGGCGGTTGCGTTTCTGCCTTGTGCTTCCGCGACCTACTGCAAACACTGTGTTTGTATGGGGGTTGTACGAATCGTTAGCGCGAGGTGGCACCTCATGAACCTGCACGACCTTTCCGGTCATGCCCGCGCGGGGCATGTCGATGAGTTGAATCTGATCTCCCTCGAAGGGGGGAATTACTACCTGCTGGAGGCGCGGGTGAGTGGGCGGCCATTCACTCTGCAAGATGGCCATGGCCAGATCCTGCACCTGCGCTCGCTGGAGCATGCCCGCGAGGTGCTGCAGCCCTTGTCGCAACTGCCGCCGTTGCACTTGGTGCAGGCGCAGGTGCATGACGAAATGTGCGGCATGCCCGATGAGTCAGACAAACCGCCAGGGTCGAGTTCATCGCACTGAAAACTGCGGGGCGAGCCGTGCCTGTAACCATCCGGAGTGCGCGGCGCCATACACGCTCTGGGCGTGGCAATGGTGGGGTGGTCGGCGCGGCTGTGGTAGTCTGACCGGCCTTTTTTCAGCCCCAGCGGAGCCTCTGCATGTCCGAACTCAATCTTTCAACTGACGAAACCCGCGTCAGCTACGGCATCGGTCGTCAACTTGGCGGTCAACTGCGCGACAACCCGCCGCCGGGTGTGAGCCTGGAAGCCATCATCGCCGGTCTGGCCGATGCCTTCCTCGGTCATCCGAGCCGCGCCAGCGAGGCCGAGCTGTCGGCCAGCTTCAAGGTGATCCGCGACATCATGCAAGCCGAAGCCCAGGCCAAGGCCGAGGCCGCGGCAGGGGCCGGTCTGGCCTTCCTCGCCGAGAACGCCGCGCGTGATGGCATTACCGTGCTGGCTTCCGGCCTGCAATACGAAGTGCTGACCGCCGGTGAAGGCGCCAAGCCGTCCCGCGAAGACACCGTGCGTACCCATTACCACGGCACCCTGATCGATGGCAGTGTGTTCGACAGCTCCTACGAGCGCGGCCAGCCGGCCGAGTTCCCGGTCGGTGGCGTCATCGCCGGCTGGACCGAGGCTCTGCAACTGATGAACGCCGGCAGCAAATGGCGCCTCTACGTGCCGAGCGAGCTGGCTTACGGCGAGCAAGGCGTTGGCAGCATTCCGCCGCACAGCGTACTGGTGTTCGACGTCGAGCTGCTGGAAGTCCTCTAAGCGGCGCTCGCGTAGGGTGGATGACGCTCTGTTCATCCGCCCTACGGATTGCGGACTGTTCAAAATTCTGCAGTTTGTCCGTAGGGCGGCTTCGGAGCGCAGCGGCAACCCGCCAGGGTTTGCGCCGCGCCGATCAGCCACGGTGCACTGCCTGCGGCGAGTGGCAGCCTACGCCCGTCTCCGTAGCCGGATGCAATCCGGGGCGTGATATGCCGCGTGTCAAGGGCGTAATGCCCGCGCGTAGCAGTAGAGAAACAGGTTGCGCACCAGTTCTTTGAGCACCAGCGGTTCGCTGGAGTTCAGCTCATGCAGATCCAGGTCGCCCTGATCGCGCAACTCGTCCAGCGCGTCGTCCTGCAATACCGCGCAGACTTCACCGGTGTTGCGATTGAGGATGCGCAGGTAAGGTTGTGGCCGATCCAGCCAGGCGTCGATCAAGTAGGTCATGACTCATCTCCCTTTTAAGTGGTTAGATGAGAATAATTCTTATTCAATTAATAGCAAGTATTAATCGCTGCCGTTGGTCGCGCAATAAAAATTATTAGCCCGTCGCATGGACGGGCGCTTCTTGTCGCGTCAAGCGTCAGTGGGTACGGGCCACGGCGAAGCGGCTCAGTTCGATCAGGGCGTCGCGGTATTCGCTGGCGGGCAGGGCGTCCAGGCAGGCGATGGCGCGCTCGGCGTAGTCGCGGGCTTGCCGGGCCGTGTAGTCGAGGGCGCCGGCGGCTTCCACGGCATTACGGATGCTTTCCAGATCCTCGATGCCGCCTTTCTGGATCGCCTGGCGCACCAGGGCGGCCTGTTCGGCAGTGCCTTCGCGCATGCAGTAGATCAGCGGCAGGGTAGGTTTGCCTTCGGCCAGGTCGTCGCCGACATTTTTGCCCAGGGCCGCGGCATCGCCGCGGTAGTCGAGCAGGTCGTCGACCAGCTGGAAGGCCACGCCGAGGTTGTCGCCAAAGGTGCGCAGGGCTTCGGTCTGTGCGGGCGTGGCGCCGGCCAGGGCGGCGGCGCTGTGGGTCGAGGCCTCGAACAGCATCGCGGTTTTGCCGCGGATGACTTCCATGTAGGTCTCTTCGCTGGTGCTGGCGTCGCGAATCTTCGACAGTTGCAGCACTTCGCCTTCGGCGATTACCCGGGTGGCCCGGGAGAGAATCTTCATCACCGGCATCGAGCCGAGTTCGACCATCATCTCGAAGGAGCGTGAATAGAGGAAGTCGCCGACCAGCACGCTAGGGGCGTTGCCCCACTGGGCGTTGGCGGTGCTGCGGCCGCGGCGCATGTCGGACATGTCGACCACGTCGTCGTGCAGCAGGGTGGCGGTGTGCAGGAATTCGATAGTGGCGGCGAGCAGGCGCAGTTTGTCGCCTTGCAGGCCCAGAGCCTTGCCGCTGAGCAGCACCAGCAGCGGACGCAGGCGTTTGCCGCCAGCGGAAATAATGTAGTCGCCGATCTTCCCTACCAGCGGCACGCGTGAGACGAGTTGCTGACGGATGATGCCGTCGACGGCGGTGAAGTCATCCGCCACCACATGGTAGAAAGCCTGGGGTTGCATCAGCGGCACGTGCTCCTCAAAGGTTGCGCGGCATGCTATGGGCCGGGCCGGGGACTGTCAAGGCGAGTGGTCGAGGACCTTGCGTCGCGGTGCTGTCTTGCGTAGAATCGCGCACCCTGAACTTCCCCCCTGGGTATTTCCCTGACTTACGCAATTGCAAGGGCGTCTTATCCGGCCCCGAGCAGCCATGCCAGTCGATAACTCTTTCTATAAAGCGCTGGGTGAGCAGGATTAACGGAGATTTACCATGTACGCAGTGATTGTTACTGGTGGCAAGCAATACAAGGTCACCGAAGGCGAATTCCTCAAGGTCGAAAAACTTGAAATCGCCACCGGCGAGGCCATTACTTTCGATCGCGTGTTGTTGGTCGGCAACGGCGACGACGTGCAAATCGGTGCTCCAGTTGTTGAAGGTGCCAAGGTTGTGGCTGAGGTCGTTGCACAAGGCCGTCACGACAAGGTCACCATCATCAAGTTCCGTCGTCGCAAGCACCACATGAAACGTCAGGGCCACCGTCAGTGGTACACCGAGATCAAAATCACCGGTATTCAGGCCTGATTCGTTTCGGTCTGAGCCCTTAATAGGAGTATTGAACTCATGGCACACAAAAAAGCTGGCGGTAGTACCCGCAACGGTCGCGACTCAGAAGCCAAACGCCTTGGCGTGAAGATGTATGGCGGCCAGGTTATCAAGGCAGGCAACATCATCGTGCGTCAGCGCGGCACCCAGTTCCACGCCGGTTACGGCGTAGGCATGGGTAAAGATCACACCCTCTTCGCGAAAATCGAAGGCGTGATCAAGTTTGAAGTAAAGGGCGCGTTCAACCGCCGTTACGTGAGCGTCGTTGCGGCTTAATCGCGCGACTGCTGGGAAAGCCCCGTCCTTGCGACGGGGCTTTTTTGTTTCTGTATTCTAGGGGTTCTTGCCAAACTGTCCTGGCTGTCGCGCGCGTGGTCTGAACGGATCCGGGTGCAGGTCAATTTTGCAAGAACCTGGTGTTCCTTGGTTTAGATAACCCGTGTTGCTGCGGGAGGCGTACTCATGAAATTCGTCGATGAAGTATCGATTTTTGTAAAAGCTGGTGATGGCGGTAACGGTTGCATGAGCTTCCGGCGCGAGAAGTTCATCGAAAATGGCGGGCCGAACGGCGGGGATGGTGGCGATGGCGGCTCCGTGTACATGGTGGCCGACGAGAACCTCAACACCCTGGTCGATTATCGCTACACCCGACGCTTCGACGCCGAGCGTGGCTCCAATGGCGGCAGCACCGATTGCACCGGACGCAAGGGCGAGGAGTTGGTGTTGCGCGTGCCGGTCGGTACGACGGTGATTGATGCCGCCACCCAGGAGGTCATCGGCGACCTGACCAAGGCCGGTCAGCGCCTGCTGGTTGCCCAAGGCGGCTGGCATGGCCTGGGTAACACGCGCTTCAAGTCCAGCACCAACCGCGCGCCGCGGCAGACCACGCCGGGCAAGCCGGGTGATGCGCGCGATCTCAAGCTGGAGTTGAAGGTGCTGGCGGATGTCGGTCTGCTCGGTTTACCGAATGCTGGCAAGAGCACCTTTATTCGTTCGGTGTCGGCCGCCAAGCCCAAGGTCGCGGATTATCCGTTCACCACGCTGATACCGAATTTGGGTGTGGTCAGTGTCGATCGTTACAAGAGCTTTGTGGTCGCTGATATTCCGGGGCTGATCGAGGGCGCTTCCGATGGCGCCGGTTTGGGTATTCGCTTCCTCAAGCATTTGGCCCGCACCCGTTTGTTGCTGCACCTGGTGGACATGGCGCCATTGGATCTGACCGATCCGGCGGAGTCGGCGGCGACCATCGTCGATGAGCTGACCAAGTTCAGTCCGTCCCTGGCCGAGCGCGAGCGCTGGTTGGTGCTGAACAAGGCCGACCAGATTGTCGACGAAGAGCAGGAGGCGCGCGTCGCCGAAATCGTCGCGCGGATTGACTGGAAGGGGCCGGTGTATGTGATTTCCGCTCTGGCGCGCCAGGGTACCGATCAGCTGTGCTACGACATCATGGATTTCCTCGAGGCGCGCGCTGAGCGGATTCAGGAGAACCCTGAGTTCGCCGCCGAGTTGGTCGAGCTGGATACGCGCATCGAAGATGAGGCGCGCGCCCAATTGCAGGCGCTGGACGACAAGCGTGCGTTGCGTCGTACCGGGGTCAAGGCGGTCGGCGATGTTGAGGAAGACGACAGCTTCTGGGATGAAGAAGATGATGAGGATGGCCCGGAAATCATTTACGTCCGGGATTAAGCACCTGTTGAACGCCGCTTAATTGCGGCGTTGTTGTTTTATACCGAGTGATTGGAGGCTGCGAGCGCAGTGGCTTCCGTTCCGTTGGGCGCTTTCTGGCTAAGGTTGGATGATCATGCGTGACAAGGTGACCAGTGCGCGGCGCTGGGTGGTGAAGATCGGCAGTGCATTGCTTACCGCCGATGGGCGTGGCCTGGATCGTGCGGCCATGGCGGTGTGGGTCAAGCAGATGGTGGCGCTGCGTGAGCAGGGCGTGGAGCTGGTGCTGGTGTCCTCCGGTGCGGTGGCGGCGGGTATGAGTCGGCTCGGCTGGACTGCGCGGCCGAAGGCCATGCATGAGCTGCAGGCGGCTGCGGCTATCGGTCAGATGGTGTTGATTCAGGCCTGGGAGTCGAATTTCGCTGAGCATGCGCGGCACACCGCGCAGATTCTCCTGACCCACGACGATCTGTCGGATCGCAAGCGCTACCTGAATGCGCGCAGCACCTTGCGTACCTTGGTCGATCTGGACGTGATTCCGGTGATCAACGAGAACGACACGGTAGTCACCGATGAGATTCGCTTCGGCGACAACGACACCTTGGCGGCGCTGGTGGCCAATCTGGTCGAGGCCGATCTGCTGGTGATTCTCACCGACCGCGACGGTATGTATAACGCCGACCCGCGGCATAACCCTGATGCCGAATTGATTCACGAGGCGCGTGCCGACGATCCGGCGCTGGATGCCGTGGCCGGCGGCGTGGGTGGTGCGCTGGGCCGTGGTGGCATGCAGACCAAGCTGCGTGCGGCGCGGCTGGCGGCCCGTTCCGGCGCCCACACCGTGATTGTCGGTGGCGCCATCGAGCAGGTGCTGGCGCGCCTCAAGGCAGGCGAGCGCCTGGGTACTCTGCTGGCGCCCGAGCGCGGTTTGCTGGCGGCGCGCAAGCAGTGGCTGGCCGGGCATCTGCAGACCCGTGGCACCCTGGTGTTGGATGCCGGGGCGGTCAAGGCCCTGGCGACTGGCCGCAAGAGTCTGTTGCCGGTCGGGGTCAAGGCGCTCCAGGGCAGCTTTCGGCGTGGCGAAATGGTGGTCTGTGTCGATCCGGATGGGCGTGAAATCGCCCGCGGCCTGGCCAACTACAGTGCCCTCGAGGCACAGAAAATCATCGGTCAGCCGTCGGATGCCATCGAAAGGCTGCTCGGTTATGTCGATGAGCCCGAGTTGGTGCATCGTGACAACTTGATTTTGGTTTGAGGTGGTGAGGATGCGAGTGGTAAAGGGGTTGCTGGCGGCGCTGCTGGTGCTGCCGATGTGTGCGGCGGCCGAGCAGATCGGTGAAGTGTCCACGGTGTTCAAGTGGATGGGGCCGAACGACAAGATCGTGATCGAGGCCTTCGATGACCCCAAGGTGGCGGGTGTCACCTGTTACCTGTCGCGGGCCAAAACCGGTGGGGTTAAAGGTGGTCTGGGTTTGGCCGAGGATCGCGCCGAGGCCTCGATTGCCTGTCGCCAGGTGGGGCCGGTCAGCTTTGCGGCCGAGCTGAAGGAAGGCGAGGAGGTGTTTCGCGAGCGCACCTCGCTGGTGTTCAAGACCATGCAGGTGGTGCGCTTCTTCGATGAAAAGCGCAATACCTTGGTCTATCTGGTGTACAGCGACCGGGTGATCGAAGGCAGTCCGCAGAATGCGGTCACCGCTATTCCGATCATGCCCTGGCCGGAAAAGCGCTGAGCCTGCTCGTTTCTCGGCTCGGCGACGTTCCCTGGGGCTGCTTCGGAGCGTAGCGGCGGCTCGCCAGGTTTGCGCCTCTGCGCTGTCTGTGGCGATTCCGTCACGCAATCTCGATCCTCGCGCAGCCTGCGGCCAAGGGCGTAATCTCCGGATTACGCCCTTGGTTCATCTGGGCTACAGGCTTTTGGTTTTGCGCAGGCAATAAAAAACCGACCCTGAGGTCGGTTTTTAAGAACCGGCAGTAAAGCGCGAATCGCTTATTAAGCGGCTGCGGCTTCGCTGAGGGCCTTGATGTGGCCATTCAAGCGGCTTTTATGGCGCGCTGCTTTGTTCTTGTGGATGATGCCTTTGTCGGCCATGCGGTCGATGATCGGCACAGCCAGGGTGTAAGCGGTTTTTGCTACGTCAAGATCTTTGGCGTCGATAGCCTTGACCACGTTCTTGATGTAGGTACGAACCATGGAGCGCTGGCTGGCGTTATGGCTACGACGCTTCTCAGCCTGTTTTGCGCGTTTTTTGGCAGAAGGTGTATTGGCCACCGTCAAGCTCCTCGAAATCTGGGGGGATACAAACAAATAAGGCCGCGAATCATGCCGAGGCCTGCGCTCATTGTCAAGCCTGTTGGCTTGGTGTTACGTGCTACCCGTCTGCTGGTCGTCGGCAATCGACGGCACGCCGCTTGCCCTACCCAGTATCCATGCGGGTCGGTAAACTCGGCGACCTTTGCTAAGGGGTTACCTATGTCCGAGCGAACCGGGAAGGGCGGCTTGTTACGTTCCAGCGCGGTGGTCAGTGTAATGACCCTGTTATCGCGGGTGCTGGGCATGATACGCGATATGGTGGTGGCCGCCTATTTCGGTTCGGGTTCGGCGGCCGATGCGTTCTTCATTGCCTTCAAGATTCCCAACTTTTTGCGCCGCTTGTTTGCCGAGGGGGCTTTTGCCCAGGCCTTCGTCCCGGTGCTCTCGGAATACCGCACGCAGCGCAGCCTGGCCGAGGTCAAGCAGTTGGTCGACCGCACCGCGGGCTACCTGGGGCTGACGCTGACCGGCCTGACCGCTCTGGGGGTGGTCGGCTCGCCCTACCTGATCATGCTGTTCGCGCCCGGCTTTCACAGCGACCCGGCCAAGCTCGAGCTGGCGGGGGAGTTGCTGCGGATTACCTTTCCCTATTTGCTGCTGATCTCGCTGACGGCCTTTTCTGGCGGGATCTTGAACGCCTACGGGCGTTTCGCCGTGCCCTCGTTCACCCCGGTGCTGCTCAACGTCTGCATGATCGGGGCGGCAATTTACCTGACGCCCTATTTCGATCAGCCGATCATGGCGCTGGCCTGGGGTGTGTTGATTGCCGGGGTGGCCCAGTTGCTGTTCCAGCTGCCGTTCCTAGCGCGGATCAAGTTGCTGCCCGCGCCCAAGGTGCGCCGCGACGAGGGTGTGCGGCGGATCATGCTGTTGATGGTGCCGGCGCTGTTCGGGGTGTCGGTCAGTCAGATCAACCTGCTGCTCGATACCGTGCTCGCGTCGTTGCTGCAAACCGGTAGCGTGTCCTGGCTGTATTACGCCGACCGTCTGTCCGAGCTGCCTTTGGGGGCGTTCGGTATCGCCATCGGCACGGTGATTCTGCCGAGCCTGTCGCGCCAGCACGCCAGCGATGACCCCAAGGCGTTTTCGGCCACCATCGACTGGGCCTTGCGCATGGTGTTGCTGGTCGGGGTGCCGGCGGCGCTGGCCCTGGCGATCCTCGCCGAGCCGCTGATCGCCACCTTGTTCCACTATGGCGCGATGACCGAACGTGACGTGCTGCAGTCGGCCGCCGCGCTGCGGGCCTATTCGCTCGGGGTGCTCGCCTTCATGCTGATCAAGGTGCTGGCGCCGGCGTTCTTCGCCCGCCAGGATCTGAAGACGCCGGTGCGCATCGCGATCATCTGCATGGTGGCGAACATGGTGTTCAATCTGCTGCTGATCTGGCCGCTCAAGCATGTCGGTCTGGCGCTGGCGACCTCGCTGTCGTCGTTGCTGAACACTGGTCTGCTGTTCTGGGGCCTGTACAAGATCGGCGTGTATCGCCCCGCACCGGGTTGGGGGCTGTACGGCCTGCGCCTGTTGGGCGCCTGTGCGGCCATGGTGGCGGTGGTCTGGTGGCTTAACGTGGCGCCGGCCGAGTGGTTCGTCTGGGGCTGGCAGCAGCGCGTGCTCTGGCTGGGCCTGCTGGTCGGCGGCGGTCTGCTGGCGTTTGTTGCGGCCTTGCTGGCGCTGGGGCTGCGCATGCGCCATCTGCGCCATTGATCGCCGGATGGCCCGGTGGGGCTGGGTTTGAGCGCGACATTGTGCTTGTCTGCCGATCGACCCTACGCCCGAAGGCCGAGCATGGGTATAATCGGCCACTTTATGAGCAAGAAGCGCACTATGCAGCTGGTTCGAGGCCTTCATAACTTGCGGCCCCAGCATCGGGGCTGTGTCGCCACTATTGGCAATTTCGACGGCGTCCATCGTGGCCACCAGGCTATTCTGGCGCGTTTGCGTGAGCGTGCGGCCGAGTTGGCGCTGCCCAGTTGCGTGGTGATTTTCGAGCCGCAGCCGCGCGAGTTCTTTGCTCCCGACACGGCGCCCGCCCGCCTGACGCGTTTGCGCGACAAACTCGCGTTGCTTGCCGCCGAAGGTGTCGATCGGGTGCTGTGCCTGAGCTTCAATCCACGTTTGCGCGAGTTGAGCGCCGCCGAGTTCGTGCAGAAGGTTCTGAGCGACGGGCTGGATGTGCGGCATCTGGAGGTCGGCGACGACTTCCGCTTCGGTTGCGACCGGGTCGGTGACTTCGCCTTTCTGGCGCAAGCCGGTGAGCGCCAAGGCTTCACCGTCGAGGCCGCCGCGACGGTCGAGCTGGATGGCCTGCGCGTCAGCAGCACCGGAGTGCGCGAGGCTCTGGCGGCGGGCGATTTCGCCCTGGCTGAGCACTTGCTCGGGCGCCCGTTCCAGATTGCCGGGCGCGTGCTGCACGGGCAGAAGTTGGGTCGCCAACTGGATGCGCCGACCGCCAATGTGCAGCTCAACCGCAAGCGCGTGCCGCTGAGCGGGGTGTACCTGGTCAGTACCGAAGTCGACGGCCAGCCGTGGCCGGGAGTCGCCAATATCGGCGTGCGTCCAAGCGTGGCGGGCGATGGCCGTGCCCACCTCGAAGTGCATTTGCTGGATTTTGCCGGTGATCTGTATGGCCGGCGTTTGACGGTGGCTTTCCACCACAAGCTGCGTGATGAGCAGCGTTTCGCCTCCCTCGAGGCACTGAAGACGGCAATTGCTGCCGATATTGCCGCCGCCCGTGCCCATTGGCAGGGTCAACCGCTTAAGTGAAGAGCCTGAGATGACCGACTATAAAGCTACGCTAAACCTGCCGGATACCCAATTCCCGATGAAGGCCGGCCTGCCGCAGCGCGAGCCGCAGACTTTGCAACGCTGGAACGACATGGGTCTGTATCAGAAACTGCGCCAGCTGGGCGAAGGCCGGCCGAAATTCGTCCTGCACGACGGCCCGCCCTATGCCAACGGCAGCATTCATATCGGTCATGCGGTCAACAAGATCCTCAAGGACATCATCACCCGCTCCAAGACCCTGGCCGGTTTCGATGCCCCCTATGTGCCGGGCTGGGATTGCCATGGCCTGCCGATCGAACACAAGGTCGAAACCACCTTCGGCAAGAACCAGCCGTCCGACCTGACCCGCGAACGTTGCCGTGCTTATGCCGGCGAGCAGATCGAAGGGCAGAAGGCCGACTTCATCCGCCTCGGCGTGCTCGGCGACTGGGACAACCCGTACAAGACCATGGACTTTGCCAACGAGGCCGGCGAGATCCGCGCGCTGGCCGAGATGGTCAAGCAGGGCTTCGTGTTCAAGGGCCTGAAGCCGGTCAACTGGTGTTTCGACTGCGGCTCGGCGTTGGCCGAAGCCGAGGTCGAGTACCAGGACAAGAAATCCGATGCCATCGATGTGGCCTTCCCGGTCGAAGACGCCGACAAGCTGGCCGCCGCTTTCGGCCTGGCCAGCCTGAGCAAGCCGGCCAGTATAGTCATCTGGACCACCACGCCCTGGACCATTCCGGCCAACCAGGCGCTCAACGTGCATCCCGAGTTCAATTACGCCCTGGTCGATAGCGGCGACCAGCTGCTGCTGCTGGCCGAAGAATTGGTCGAGAGCTGCCTGCAGCGCTACGGCCTGCAAGGCGAAGTACTGGCCATCGCCAAGGGCGAGGCGTTGGAGCTGATCCGCTTCCGCCATCCGTTCTATGCGCGTTTCGCGCCGGTCTATCTGGCCGATTACGTCGAATTGGGCGCGGGCACCGGCATCGTCCATTCGGCGCCGGCCTACGGCGAGGACGACTTCCGTTCCTGCAAGGGCTACGGCATGAGCAACGACGACATTCTCAGCCCGGTGCAGAGCAATGGCGTCTACGTCGAAGCGCTGCCGTTCTTCGGTGGCCAGTTCATCTGGAAGGCCAACCCGCATATCGTCGCCAAGCTCGACGAAGTCGGTTGCCTGCTCAAGCACGAAGCCATCCAGCACAGCTACATGCACTGCTGGCGGCACAAGACCCCGCTGATCTACCGCGCCACCGCGCAGTGGTTCGTCGGCATGGACAAGCAGCCTCACGAAGGCGACACCCTGCGCGAACGGGCGCTGGCCGGCATCGAGCAGACCGCCTTCGTCCCGGCCTGGGGCCAGGCGCGCCTGCACAGCATGATCGCCGGCCGGCCGGACTGGTGCATCTCGCGTCAGCGCAACTGGGGCGTGCCGATCCCGTTCTTCCTGCACAAGGAGAGCGGCGAGCTGCACCCGCGCAGCGCCGAGCTGATGGAGCAAGTGGCCCAGCGTGTCGAACAGGCGGGCATCGAAGCCTGGTTCAAGCTGGATGCCGCCGAGTTGCTCGGTGACGAGGCCGCGCAGTACGACAAGATCAGCGACACCCTGGACGTCTGGTTCGACTCCGGCACCACCCACTGGCACGTGCTGCGCGGCTCGCACCCGCTCGGCCACGCCACTGGCCCGCGCGCCGATCTGTATCTGGAAGGCTCCGACCAGCACCGTGGCTGGTTCCATTCCTCCCTGCTGACCGGCAGCGCCATCGACGGTCACGCCCCCTACAAGGAGCTGCTGACCCACGGTTTCGTGGTCGACGAGAACGGCCGCAAGATGTCCAAATCGCTGGGCAACGTGGTCGCCCCGCAGGAAGTCAACGACAGCCTGGGCGCCGACATCCTGCGCCTGTGGGTGTCCTCCACCGATTACTCCGGCGAGATGGCGGTGTCCAAGGTGATCCTGCAGCGCAGCGCCGATTCCTACCGACGCATTCGCAACACTGCGCGCTTCCTGCTTTCCAACCTCAGCGGCTTCGACCCGGCGCAGCACGTGCTGCCCGCCGCGGACATGCTCGCCCTGGATCGCTGGGCGGTGGATCGCGCCCTGCTGCTGCAGCGCGAAATCGAGGAAGCCTACGACAGCTACCGCTTCTGGAACGTCTACCAGAAGGTGCATAACTTCTGCGTGCAGGAACTGGGCGGCTTCTACCTCGACATCATCAAGGACCGCCAGTACACCACCGCCGCCGACAGCGTGGCGCGGCGTTCCTGCCAGACCGCGCTGTTCCATATCGCCGAAGCCCTGGTGCGCTGGATCGCCCCGGTGCTGGCGTTCACCGCCGACGAGCTGTGGCAGTACCTGCCGGGCGAGCGTAACGAGTCGGTGATGCTCAATGGCTGGTATCAGGGCCTGAGCGAACTGCCGCAAGACTTCGAGCTGAGCCGCGAGTTCTGGGAGCGGGTCATGGCGGTCAAGGTCGCGGTCAACAAGGAGATGGAGAACCTGCGTGCGGCCAAGGCCATCGGCGGCAACCTGCAGGCCGAGGTGACCCTCTACGCCGAAGACAGCCTGATCGCCGACCTGAACAAGCTCGGCAACGAACTGCGCTTCGTGCTGATCACCTCCACCGCCAGCCTGGCACCGTTGAGCAGCGCGCCGAGCGACGCGGTGGCAACCGAAGTGCCGGGCCTCAAGCTGAAAGTGCTCAAGTCCGGCCACGCCAAGTGCGCGCGCTGCTGGCATCACCGTGAAGACGTCGGCCTCAACCCGGCGCATCCGGAAATCTGCGGCCGCTGCGTGGACAATATCGAAGGCGCCGGCGAGGTTCGTCACTATGCCTAAGGCCGGCCGTTTTGGGCGCATGCCCTGGCTGTGGCTGAGCCTGCTGGTGTTCGTGATCGATCAGGCCAGCAAGTTCTACTTCGACAACGCGCTGAGCATGTACCAGCAGATCGTGGTGATCCCCGATTACTTCAGCTGGACCCTGGCCTACAACACCGGTGCGGCGTTCAGCTTTCTGGCCGGCGCCTCGGGTTGGCAGCGCTGGCTGTTCGCCTTGATCGCGATTGTCGTCAGCGCTGTGCTGGTGGTCTGGCTCAAGCGCTTGAAGCCAGACGAAACCTGGCTGGCCATGGCGCTGGCGCTGGTACTCGGCGGCGCGCTGGGTAACTTGGTCGACCGGGTGCTATTCGGCCATGTGGTCGACTTCATCCTGGTGCACTGGCAACACCGCTGGTACTTCCCGGCCTTCAATGTCGCGGACGCCGCCATTACCCTCGGCGCCATCCTCTTGGCGCTGGATATGTTCAAAAGCAACAAGTCCGGAGAAACCACCCCATGACTGATGTACGTATCGGCCCGGACAGGGAAGTCACCCTGCATTTCGCCATCAAGTTGGAAAACGGCGAGGTGGTTGACAGCACCGCAGGCAAAGCCCCGGCCACCTTCAAGGTTGGCGACGGCAACCTGTTGCCGGGTTTCGAATCCGCGTTGTTCGGCTTCAAGGCCGGCGACAAGCGTAGTGTGCAGGTGCTGCCCGAGCATGGCTTCGGCCAGCCCAACCCGCAGAACGTGCAGAGCATGCCGCGTAGCCAGTTCAAGGACATGGAGCTCTCCGATGGTTTGCTGGTGATTTTCAACGACGCGGCCAATGCCGAGCTGCCGGGGGTGGTCAAGGCTTTTGACGACAACCAGGTGACCATCGACTTCAACCACCCGCTGGCCGGCAAGACCCTGAACTTCGAGGTGGAGATCATCGCGGTCAAAGCGCTCTGATGCTGGTGTTTCCGATGGTAATCCCGCCAGGGACGCTCCGCGTCCCGGTGTGAGGTGGGCGCAGAACGTCCAGGCTGCATGCCCACGCGAAGCGTGGGCACGATCAAGCGCGGCGCTCCTACAGGGAGGGCGCTTTCGACGGTTGCCATGCCGATTTGAACCCGTAGCCTGGGATCGTGCAGGCGCCTCGCGTTACACTCTTTATCCTCAAGTTTCCGCGTGCCGAGACTCACCATGCATATCAAACTCGCCAACCCCCGCGGTTTCTGCGCCGGTGTCGACCGCGCCATCGAAATCGTCAACCGCGCCCTGGACGTCTTCGGCCCGCCGATCTACGTGCGCCATGAAGTGGTGCACAACAAGTTCGTGGTCGAGGATCTGCGCGCGCGCGGTGCTGTCTTCGTCGAAGAACTCGATCAGATCCCCGACGATGTCATCGTTATCTTCAGCGCCCACGGCGTATCCCAGGCCGTGCGCAACGAAGCCGAACGGCGCGGCTTGAAGATATTCGACGCCACCTGTCCCCTGGTGACCAAGGTGCACATGGAGGTGGTGCGCTACAGCCGCGAAGGCCGCGAGTGCATCCTGATCGGCCACGCCGGCCACCCGGAAGTCGAAGGCACCATGGGCCAGTACGACGGTAGTAACGGCGGCGCCATCTACCTGGTGGAAGACGAGGCCGATGTCGACCGCCTGCAGGTGCGCAACCCCGAGGCCCTGGCCTTCGTCACCCAGACCACCCTGTCGATGGACGACACCAGCAAGGTCATCGATGCCCTGCGCAGCAAATTCCCCGGCATCGGCGGACCGCGCAAGGACGACATCTGCTACGCCACCCAGAACCGCCAGGACGCGGTCAAACAACTGGCCGCCGAGTGCGACGTGTTGCTGGTGGTCGGCAGCCCCAACAGCTCCAACTCCAACCGCCTGCGCGAACTGGCCGAGCGCATGGGCACTCCGGCCTACCTGATCGACGGCGCCGAAGACCTCAAGCGCGAATGGTTCGATGGCGTTGCGGGTGTTGGCATTACTGCTGGCGCCTCGGCACCGGAGGTGCTGGTGCGCGGCGTGGTCGGTCAACTGCAGGCCTGGGGCGCGATAGGGGAGAGCGAGCTGGAAGGGCGGCCGGAGAATGTGACGTTCTCGATGCCGAAGGAGCTGCGGGTGAAGGCGCTATAAACGTAACCGCTCCATAAACCCTG
>NZ_JARRAB010000022.1 GCF_030376615.1 Pseudomonas sp. sp1636 | reverse complement strand
GCCCCGAGGTCGGGCCTCCTACGGATCGCAGGCAGTTCGCGCCTGGTGATACAACACCTAACGGTGTACAGAGCCTACCAAAAGCCCCCGCGCCCGGCGAAACCGGGCCTCAGTGTAACTGGCGTGGGCCTGGATCAGGCAAGCCCGAGAGCAACCGTATTACCGAGGCGGCTCGATGCTGGCCAGTCAGCCCCCATGTCGACGGCATCAGGCGCGGTGCTCTGCTCGGCAGGCACGGGTGTGCGTCGATCAAGCCGTGGCGTCGAGATCCAGCGCCAGGTTGTCGATCAGGCGGGTGCCGCCGAGAAAGGCGGCGACCAGAATCACCAGTTGGCGATCCGTGGCGGTGGCCGGGCGCAGGCTATTGGTTTCGCGGATTTCCAGATAGTCCGGACGTAAGCCGGCGCTCAACAGTTGCTGGCGTGCCGCCTCGATCAGGCTGGCGAAGTCCTGCTCGCCGGCGCCAAGCGCAGTGGCGATCTGTTGCAGGCTGCGGTACAGGATTGGAGCGGCGGCGCGTTGTTCGGCGTTCAGGTAGCCGTTGCGCGAGGATAAGGCCAGGCCATCCTCGGCGCGAATGGTCGGCTCGCCGATAATCTGGATCGGCATGTTCAGGTCGCGCACCAGGGTGCGAATCACCGCCAGTTGCTGGAAGTCCTTCTGGCCGAACACGGCGAGGTCGGGTTGCACCAGGTTGAACAGCTTGGTCACCACGGTGGCGACTCCGTCGAAATGGCCGGGCCGGCTGGCGCCGCACAGACCTTCGGAGACGCCTTGCACGCTGACCCGGGTCTGGCTGGCCATGCCGTCGGGGTACATCTCGTCCACCTCCGGATGGAACAGCAGGTGACAGCCGGCCTCGAGGAGTTTTTCCTGGTCGGCGACCAGGGTGCGCGGGTAGCTGCCCAGGTCTTCGCTGGGGCCGAATTGCAACGGATTGACGAAGATGCTGGCGACCACGAAATCGGCGCGCTGGGCGGCTTTCTCAACCAGGGCAACATGCCCGGCGTGCAAGTTGCCCATGGTCGGGACGAATCCGATCTGTTTGCCTTCGGCGCGAGCCAAGGCAACGGCGGCGCGCAGTTCACGGATGGTTTTAACCGTGTTCATGCGGAGAATCCGTGTTCGGCTGCAGGGAAGCTACCGTCTTTGACTGCTTTGACGTAGGCGCCGAGCGCGCTCTGGATGTTGCTTTGCCCGGCCATGAAGTTCTTCACGAACTTGGGCGTGCGCCCGCTCAGGGACAGGCCGAGCATGTCGTGCAGAACCAGCACTTGACCGTCGGTGGTGCCGCCGGCACCGATGCCGATTACCGGAATCTTCACCGCCTGGCTGATTTCCGCGGCCAGTTCGCTGGGTACGCATTCGAGCAGCAGCATGGCCGCGCCGGCCTGTTCCAGGGCCATGGCATCGGCGCGCATCTGGCGTGCCTGGGCTTCCTGGCGGCCCTGGACTTTATAACCGCCAAGGATATTCACCGCTTGCGGGGTCAGCCCCAGGTGCGCGCAGACCGGGATGCCACGCTCGGCCAGCAGGCGGATCGGCTCGGCCAGCCAGGCCGCGCCCTCGAGCTTGACCATGTGCGCGCCGGCTTGCATCAGCGCCGCGCAGTTGTGCAGCGTCTGCTCGGTGGTGGCGTAGGCCATGAAGGGCAGGTCGACGAGGATCAGCGCGCCCTGGTTGCCACGTTTCACGCAAGCGGTGTGGTAGGCCATGTCGGCGACATCGACCGGCAGGGTGCTGTCGTGACCTTGCAACACCATGCCGAGGGAGTCGCCGACTAGCAGCACCTCGACTCCGGCCTGGCAGGCAGCCTGGGCGAAGGTGGCGTCGTAGCAGGTCAGCATGGCGATTTTCTCGCCGCTCTGCTTGAGGCTTTGCAGGGTGGTCAGGGTAACGTCAGGCATAACAATCGTCCTCACTCAGACGTTCAGCAAGCAGTCAGGCGGCTTCAAAGTGGCCTGCATGGGCCTCGGTGTGCGCCGGTGCGGGGCAACGGGACGCCTATAGTCCTGATGGGGGGGCTCGAAGTCAATTGCAGGTGTTACCGGTCTGTTACTGGCGTTACCGCCAATATGCCCGCCTGGGGGCTTGCTGAGGGGGTGAGCCATTGCGGGGTCGCAGGCATCGGCCAGGGTCTATCCGCGCGTCGAAGGCGGCCAATGCTGTGCAGGCGCCGCCTACTCGGGCAGGCGTTCCAGGCCGACAAAGGGGCAAGCGGCGAGCAGATCCGGCAAGGCGCGACCGTCGGGCAGGCGCAGGTCGGGGGCCAGTTCGGCCAGCGGGTAGAGGACGAAGGCGCGGGCGTGCAGGTGGTAATGCGGCACGTGCAGGCGTGGCTCGTTCAGCAGCAGGTCGCCGAATAGCAGGATATCCAGATCGAGGGTGCGCGGCCCCCAGCGTTCGGCTTTGCGCTCACGGCCCTGGTTCAACTCGATGGCTTGCAGGGCGTCGAGCAGTTGCAGCGGTGCCAGTGCGGTATCCAGCGCCGCCACGGCGTTGACATAGCGCGGTTGATCGGCCGGGCCGAGCGGGTCGCTGGCATAGAAGGAAGACGTGCCGACTAATTGCGACTGCGGCAGCGCGGCCAGCGCCGTGAGGGCGCCGCGCAGTTGCTCAAGCGGTTCGGCAAGGTTGCTGCCGAGGCCGAGATACACCCGCGGCATTATTCGTTGGCAGCCGGCTTGGACGCACCGTCGGCGCGCTTGCGCTTGCTGGCGCTGCGCCGCCGTTTACGCGGCGCGCTGCCGGTGTCGTCCTGGCTGCTGAGGTCGCGAATCATGCTGCGCCTTGCACTGTCGCTGGCGTCCTGATACTCCGTCCACCACTCGCCGAGGCCGCCGGTATCTTCGCCCGCGCTTTCGCGCAGCAGGAGAAAGTCGTAACCGGCGCGAAAGCGTGGGTTTTCCAGCAGCAGATCGGAACGCTTGCCGCTGCGCCGCGGCAGGCGCTCCTGCATGTCCCAGATTTCGCGGATCGGCATGGTGAAGCGCTTGGGAATGGCAATGCGTTGACACTGTTCGCTGATCAACTCGTGCGCCGCTTCCTGCATCGCCGGGATCGGCGGCATGCCACGATCTTGCAGCTTGATTACGCGTGCCGGCAAGGCGGGCCAGAGCATGGCGGCGAAGAGGAAAGCCGGGGTTACGGTTTTCTTCTGCTGAATGCGCAGGTCGGTGTTGATCAGGGCGTTGCGGATCAGGCTGTCGGTATAGTCGGGGTTGGCCTTGAGCGCCGCGGCGCTGGCCGGGAACAGTTCGCCGAACAAGCCGTAGTCGACCAGCAGTTCGTAGGTGAACTCGGCGTAACCGGCGAGGAACAGCTTGAGCACTTCTTCGAACAGGCGCGCCGACGGAATTTCCCGCAGCATCGGCGCCAGCTTGTAGATGGGTGCGGCGCTGTGCTTCTCGATATCGAAGTCCAGCTTGGCCGCGAAGCGCACGGCCCGCAGCATGCGTACCGGGTCTTCTTGATAACGCTGGGTCGGATCGCCGATCAGGCGGATCAAATGATTGCGAATGTCGTGCACGCCATTGGCGTAATCGAGAATGCGCTCGGTGCTCGGGTCGTAATACAGCGCATTGATGGTGAAGTCGCGGCGTTGGGCGTCGTCTTCCAGGCTGCCGTAGACGTTGTCGCGCAGGATGCGTCCGCTCTCGTTACGCGAGGCCAGGTTGCTGTCCTCTTCCTCGTCGCCTTGCGGATGATTGGCGCGGAAGGTGGCGACTTCGATGATCTCGCGGCCGAAGTGCACATGCACCAGCTTGAAGCGCCGGCCGATGACCCGGGCGTTACGAAATTCGGCTCGCACCTGCTCCGGTGTGGCGCTGGTGGCCACGTCGAAATCCTTGGGGTCGATGTCGAGCAGCAGGTCGCGCACGCAACCGCCAACCAGATAGGCCTGGTAGCCGGCGTGTTGCAGGCGCTCGACCACGCTGCTGGCATAACGACTGATTTCCCCACGGTTGATCGGGTGCTGGCTACTGCTCAGCACTTCGGGAGTGCTGTGCGGGTGTTTGCCACGGCGCAGGGGCGAGCGTAGAGACTTGAACAGCTTTTTCAGCATGGGATGCACTGTTTGACGAAATGACAGGCCAGGATAAACGCTGACCACTGGAATGGCGCGGATTCTAGCATTGAGTCGGGAGATGGTGTAGGAAGCAACGGGAGAGAGGTGGTTCGCGAAAGCTACTGGGGGAGCCGAAGCTCCCCCCCAAGCAGGTGCGTGCTTTGTTTTTATTATTATGGCGGGCTTGTTGTTTTTGTTGAGTTGCCCGTTCCATTAAGTCAGAGACTTGCTGAAATTCTCCTAAGCCAGGAGTCAATAGCAAACGGATTGCTTTGGATGCTGACGCTGCCATGACCATGTGTAGACCCAACCAGTACGGGATCTGCCTCGAGGCAGTTTTGTTGTTCTCTGTCTGGTTGTGGGGCAAGCCCCAAAGGCAATTCCTTTCCAAAAGAATCAGTTAGCTGCGCCTCCGCCTTGTTGTTTTTGTTGTGCTGGAGTCGATACGTCTTGTTTTTATTATCTGGGGCGTTGCTTGTTATTGTTGTTGTGCCAGAGATATAGCATGAGCCGTGCCAGCTTTTTGGAATCCTTTTAAAACAAGGGCTTAGATAGATTGTCGGGTGAGCGAACGGTCTGAAAAAGCCGTGCTCTCGTTACCATAAGCCCCGGACTTTGTTACGAGGTGTTGAAACGGTAACAGCGCGGGGAACCTTGTGTTCGGCAATCTGTCGCCCGTTTTGGCCGGCAGGCCGGCGTAAACCGCGAGCGCAAGAAACCCAGGTTCGGGATGCGGGAGCTAGGGGGAACCGCTGAGGGGCGAGGCGCGCAGCGAGTACTGTGCGCTTCGGTTCGCTGGGCTGCGCAAGGGCCGGCGCCCCTGCGCGAGAAGACATGCGGGCCCGGTCGGTGCCCGGCATGTCGAGTTACCGTACAGCCTGCTAGCCAGTGGCGGCGCCGGTCTTGCGCCGTGGAATACCCAGGCGCTGGCGGCGTTCCCACAGGCACTTGCGGCTGATGCCGAGCTTGCGCGCCAGCTCGGTTTCGGTCATGTGATCCTGGTGTTCGAGGACGAAGTGCTGGAAATAGTCTTCCAGCGACAGGTCTTCGGTGGGCTCATGGCTGTTGCTGGATTGCCCTGGCAGGCCGAGGAAGTCGTCGTCTTCCAAGTCGTCCAGCTCGATGTCGATGCCCAGCAGTTCGGCTGATATGGTCGTGCTTTCGCAGAGGATAACCGCACGCTCGATGGCGTTCTCCAGCTCGCGCACGTTACCCGGCCAGGAGTAATGGCGGATGGCCTGTTCGGCATCCGGGGCGAAATGCAGGTCGTCGCGGCCCATGCGCGTGCATTGGCGCTGGAGGAAGGCGCGGGCGATTTCGCTGACGTCGCTACCGCGCTCGCGCAGTGCCGGCAGTTTCAGGGCGATGACATGCAGGCGGTAGTAGAGGTCTTCGCGAAATTGGCCGACCTTGGACAGGCTCTTGAGGTCACGGTGGGTCGCCGCGATCAGGCGCACATCGACTTTTTGCGACTGCACCGAGCCGACCCGGCGAATCTCGCCTTCCTGCAGCACGCGGAGCAAGCGGGCCTGGGCCTCCAGGGGCAGCTCGCCGATCTCGTCGAGGAACAGGGTGCCGCCATCGGCCGCTTCGACCAGGCCGGCGCGGCCGGCACTGGCGCCGGTGAAGGCGCCTTTCTCGTGGCCGAACAGTTCGGATTCGATCAGGCTTTCCGGGATGGCCGCGCAGTTCACCGAAATCAGGGGAGCCTTGGCGCGTTTGGACAGGTTGTGCAGGGCGCGCGCGACCAGTTCCTTGCCGGTGCCGGACTCGCCCTGGATCAGGACGTTGGAGTCGGTCGGCGCGACCTTGCGGATCTTGCTGTACAGCTCCTGCATGGCCGGGCAGGAACCGATGATGCCGATCTCGCCATTGCTGTTGTCGATGGCTTTTTCGCTGCTGCGGCCGGTAGCGGCGCTGGCCGGTGCACTCGGAGCATGCCTGGCCTCTTGGCGATCGCGCAGGATGCGCGCCACGGCCTGGAGCATTTCGTCATGGTCGAAGGGTTTGGCGATGTAGTCGACCGCCCCCATCTTCATTGAATCGACGGCGGAACGCAGGCTGGCGTAGCTGGTCATGATCAGCACCGGCTTGCCTTCGGCGAGCTTGATCAGCTCGGTGCCCGGTGCGCCGGGCAGGCGCAGGTCGCTGACGATCAGGTCGAAGCCGGGAATGCTGAAGCGTTCTTGCGCTTCTTGTACCGAGCCGGCTTCGCTGACTTGGTATTGATTGCGCTCGAGCAGGCGGCGCAGGGCAGAGCGGATAATGGTTTCGTCTTCGACGATCAAAATATGGGGCATTAATTCGGTCTCTCGACGGTCTCAGGTCGCTGGTTCAATTCGCTATGGACGTCGCTTCGACATGCCGCGGCAGCGTCACCCGGATACGGGTGCCGCGTTGGTGCTCGGGGTCGACCGGGCTGTCGATTATTATTTGGCCATAATGCTCTTCCACGATGGAATAGACCAGCGCGAGGCCAAGCCCCGTGCCTTTGCCTGGGTCTTTGGTGGTGAAGAAGGGTTCGAACAAACGGTTCATGATCGCCTTGGGAATGCCGCTGCCTTCGTCCTCGACGATCAGGTCGACGGTGTGCTCGAAGGCTTCGCTTCTGACCCGGATCGCGGCCCCGGGTGGCGAGGCGTCGCGGGCGTTGGACAGCAGGTTGATGAGCACCTGGGCGAGACGCTGCGGGTCGCCGTCGACCCAGTGATCGGCGTCGCACAGATTGAAAAATTCCACTTCGACGCTGCGTCTATTGAGTGCCAGCAGGCCGATGGCGTCCTGCGCTACCTGGGCCAGGCACACCGGTTCGTCGGCTTGTTGATGGCCGCCCGAATGGGCGAAGCTCATCAGCGACTGGAGGATGCGCGAGACCCGCTTGGTCTGCTCGAGAATCTGCGCGCTGATCTCGGTCAGCTCGCCGTCGTCTTCGCGTTCCTCGCGCAGGTTTTGCGCCAGGCAGGCGATGCCGGTGATCGGGTTGCCGATCTCGTGGGCCACCCCGGCGGCCAGGCGGCCGATGCTGGCCAGGCGCTCGGAGTGCACCAGCTTGTCTTCCAGGTGCTGGGTTTCGGTGAGGTCTTCGACCAGCAGCACCAGGCCGCTGTTACCCGGGGTCAAGGGTTCGTCGATCGCCGCCTTGTGCAGGTTGAGCCAGCGGGTCTGGCCGTCCAGCGCCAGGCGCTGTTTATGCAGGTGCTGGTCGGGCAGTTCGATGAAGTGCTGCAGCAGTTCGCGCCAGGGTTCGCCGAGCGTCGACAGGCGCGAGCCGACGATGCGATGTGCCGGAATCTCGGTGAGTTCTTCCATGGCTTTGTTCCACATCAGGATTTCCTGATCCTTGGCCAGCGAGCAGACGCCCATCGGCAGCTCCTGCAGGGTCTGCCGGTGGTAACGGCGCAGCGCGTCGAGTTCCGCGGCCAGGCCGGTGAGGCGCGAGTGGTAGTCCTCCAGGCGGTTCTCGATGAAGTGAATGTCTTCGGTGACGTAGGTTTCGCTGCCGGATTTATAGGGCAGGAAGGTTTCGACTATGTCCTGGGCCACGCTCGGCCCCATCAGGCCGGAGAGGTTGGCCTCGATGCGGTCGCGCAGGCGGCGCAGGGCATAGGGGCGGCTTTCGTCGAAGGGCAGGTGCAGGTCGCGCAACGCCTGCTCGACCTCGCGCTGGGCGGTCTTGGCGCCCAGCGGCTTGGCCAGTTGGGCGGCGAACTCCTGCGGCGACAGGGCCAGCAGCTCGCGGCGTTGCGGGCGCCGTACGTTATCCACGGCGCAGGCTTCGGCGGCACTCTTCTCCTCGGGGCTGGCTTCGCTGAACAGCGAAACCAGGGTGAACACCAGTACGTTGGCTGCCAGCGAGGCGATGGCGGCGAGGTGCCAACTGCTGTCGTCCAGCACATAGACCAGATTGAACAGGGGAATGTAGAAGCCTTGCAGGTTGCCCAGCAGCGGCAGCAGCATGCTCAGTGCCCAGACGCTGATGCCGGCCAGCACGCCGGCGATATAACCGCGCCGGTTGGCCGTCGGCCAGTACAGCACCGAGAGCACGCCGGGGAGGAATTGCAGGGTGGCGACGAAGGCGACAATGCCCAGGTTGGCCAGATCCTGCTCGGCACCCAGCAGCAGATAGAAGCCGTAACCGGCCATGATGATGGCGCAGATCAGCGCCCGGCGGGTCCACTTCAGCCAGCGATAGATATTACCTTCGGCAGGGGGCTGGTACAGCGGCAACACCACATGGTTGAGCACCATGCCGGACAGCGCCAGGGTGGTGACGATGATCAGGCCGCTGGAGGCCGACAGGCCGCCGATGTAGGCGATCAGGGCCAGGGTCTGGCTGTTGACCGCGATGCCCAGGCCGAGGGTGAAGTATTCCGGATTGGTGGTGACGCCAATCTTAAGCCCGGCCCAGAGAATCAAGGGCACTGCCAGACTCATCAGCAGCAGGAACAGCGGCAGGCCCCAGCTGGCGCTGACCATCGCCCGCGGGTTGAGGTTCTCGGTGAAGGTCATGTGGTACATGTGCGGCATGACGATGGCCGAAGCGAAGAACACCAACAGCAGGGTGCGCCAGGGGCCTTCCTGCAGCGGCGTGTGCAGGCTGGCCAGGGCGGCCTGGTTCTGCACCAGCCAATGTTCCAGATCCTGTGGTCCATCGAACACGCCATACAACGCATAGAGACCAATGATGCTGACGGCGGCCAGCTTGACCACCGACTCGAAGGCGATGGCGAACACCAGGCCTTCGTGTTTCTCGCGGGTGGCGATATGGCGGGCGCCGAACAGGATGGTAAACAGGATGATCAGGCCGCAAAAGGCCAGCGCCACCCGTTCCTGCACCGGCTCGCGGGTGAGGATGCCGATGGAATCGGCCACTGCCTGGATCTGCAAGGCCAGCAAGGGCAGCACGCCGATCAGCATGAACACCGTGGTCAGGGCGCCGGCCCAGGTGCTGCGGAAGCGGAAGGCGAACAGGTCGGCCAGCGACGACAGCTGGTAGGTGCGGGTGATGCGCAAGATCGGATAGAGCAGCACCGGCGCCAGCAGAAAGGCGCCGGACACCCCCAGGTAGCTGGCGAGAAAACCGTAGCCATATTGATAGGCCAGGCCCACCGTGCCGTAGAAGGCCCAGGCGCTGGCATACACGCCGAGCGAGAGGGTATAGGTCAGCGGGTGGCGGATGATCCAGCGCGGGATCAGCCCGTGTTCGCTGACCCAGGCGACGCCGAACAGCACCAGCAAGTAGGCGGCGCTGATCAGAATCAGCTGGCTAAGGCTAAAGCTCGTCAGCATCGGGTTGGCTCTGCGAATAAGGGGAGAGGGCGGTCGCCGGGGTCTGTTGCCGGTGCGGATCAGAGTTCATCGGCATCGCGCTGGCTCTGCGAAGAATGATAAAGGGCGGTCGCCAGGTTTCGCCGGCATGCCTCAGAGTTCATCGGCATCACGCTGACTTTGCAGGATAAAGGTCACCACGATGAGGATCAGCCAAAGCAAATAGGGCCGGTACCAGGCGCCATTGGGGTCGATCCACCAGTCCATGATCGCTGGGGAGAACAGGTAGATCCCCACTACCAGGATCAGAACCAATCGATAGATATACATGCCGCATCTCTTTGCGTGAGTAGCGCGATGGTAACGGATGCGCGACGGCCTGCGTAGGTTGCGCGTGGCGCGTCGACCTATTGCAGGCGGTCGCGGCCTCTCTTGTCTCGCGGGTGGCCGGCGTGAACCCGGCACCAGGTTCCTGCATCACTAAATGGAATGACATGGAGAGTAAAGGTCGTTTGTTGTGTCGAGCGAGCCCGGCTATTACTGAAAACCAAGAAATCGCCGCTTGTGTGGCTCGGCTACTCGAATGCCCGCATCGGCGGGCTAAGGTCGTGCCGGCAGGCGTCAGGTCGACGCACTAAGGAGTGCTGCATGACGCTACGCCAAGAGTGTTTGTGGGAAACATTGACGCCGCAACGGCCGACAGCCGGCTCCCTGAGTGGCGAACTGCAGGTCGATGTCTGTGTGGTTGGCGCTGGCATCACCGGGCTTTCCGCAGCGCTGCACCTGCTCGAGCAGGGTAAAAGTGTCTGCGTACTGGAGGCCCATGAAACCGGGCACGGTGGCTCCGGGCGCAATGTCGGCCTGGTCAACGCGGGCATGTGGATTCCTCCGGACGAGGTCGAAGCCAAGCTGGGCCAGGCGGTCGGCAGCAAGCTGGTGGCGACCATGGGCGCCGCGCCGGCGCTGGTGTTCGCGCTGATCGATAAATACGCCATCGATTGCCAGCTGCGCCGCGAAGGCACTCTGCACATGGCGCATAACAGGCGCGGCCTGGCCGACCTGCAGAGCCGCTGCGAGCAGTGGCGGCGACGTGGCGCGCCGGTCGAATTGCTCACCGGCGCCGCCTGCCAGCAGGCCACCGGTACCCAGCGCATCGCCGCGGCCCTGCTCGACCGGCGTGCCGGCACCCTCAACCCGATGGCCTACACCAGTGGCTTGGCTCGGGCCGTGACCGGCCTGGGCGGTCGACTGTTCCACCACTCCCCGGTGCAGCGCCTGGAGCGCCAGGGTGCCGGCTGGTGCGTGCTCACCGAGGGTGGCGCGGTCAGCGCCGAGCAGGTGGTGTTGGCCTCCAATGCCTACACCGAAGGCGAATGGAGCGAGCTGCGCAGCAATTTCTTTCCCGGCTTCTACTATCAGGTCGCCTCCGAGCCGCTGCAGGGCGAGCAGGCCGCGCGCATCCTGCCCGGCGGGCAAGGTGCCTGGGATACCCGTCAGGTGCTCAGCAGCATTCGCCGCGATGCCGATGGCCGCCTGCTGCTGGGCAGCCTGGGTAATGGTGCGGCCAAGCCGGCCTGGTTCCTGCGGGCCTGGGCCGACCGCATCCAGCAGCATTACTTCCCCAACCTGGGACGGGTGCAGTGGCGGAGCACCTGGACCGGCTGCATCGCCTTTACCCCGGATCACCTGATGCGTCTGTTCGAACCGGCGCCCGGGCTGCTCGCCGTCACCGGCTACAACGGCCGCGGGGTGACCACCGGCAGCGTGGTCGGCAAGGCCTTCGCCGACTACCTGTGCCAGGGCGATCCGCAGGCGTTGCCGATGCCGCTGCAGCCGATGCGCAAGGTCAGTGTCGCGGGGCTGCGTAGCGGCCTGTACGAGGCGGGCTTCTCGCTGTATCACGCCGGGCAGTGCCTGCGCGTGATGATCTGAGGGGCGCTCGGTGAGCCGCTGGAGCGGCTGAGATGTGGGTCATTAGGACGCACCGGGAGCGCTTCGTTGGTGCAAGAAAAGACCGGCCGTTACCGAAAGTAAACGGCAGCGGGCGAGCTTATCCGGGAAAAGGTCGTGAATTGGCCTGGTTCAAAAAATATCTTTCAAGAACCTCCGGATTTTTTGCAGAAAACTCTTTTTCTGCCAGGCGATTGTCCTGTAGAAAACCATGGCATGCCATTTGCTCATGCCCTTTGCCGCAACCAATAACAAAAGTAGCAGTACTCACACCCACCATATGGAGTAACAAAGCTATGTCGCAGATGATTTTCAGAAAGGGTTTTCTGGCGCTCGCCGTGACCAGTGCCATGGGCCTTTCTTCCCTGGCCCAGGCCGACTTGGTGATTGGCGTGGCGGGGCCCCACACGGGGGCTAACGCTACCTTCGGCGAACAATACTGGCGGGGTGCGAGCCAGGCGGCCGAAGACATCAACGCGGCGGGTGGCGTCAACGGCGAGATGATCAAGCTGGTCAAGGCCGACGATGCCTGCGAGCCCAAGCAAGCGGTGGCCGTGGCCAACCGTCTGGTCGATCAGGACGAGGCCAAGGGTGTGGTCGGCCACTTCTGCTCGTCCTCGACCATTCCGGCATCGGAGGTCTACGACGAGGCCGGCATCATCGCCATCACCCCCGGCTCGACCAACCCCCAGGTGACCGAGCGCGGCCTGTCCGGCATGTTCCGCATCTGCGGGCGCGACGACCAGCAGGGCATAGTCGCCGGCGATTACATCATCGACACCCTGAAAGCCTCCAAGGTTGCGATCATCCACGACAAGGATACCTACGGCCAGGGTCTGGCGGATGCGACCAAGGCGCAGCTGCACAAGCGCGGCGTCACCGAGGTGATCTACGAGGGCCTGACCCGCGGCGAGAAGGACTTCAACGCCCTGGTCACCAAGATCCGTGCGGCCGGTGCCGAGGTCGTGTATTTCGGCGGCCTGCATGCCGAAGCCGGCCCGCTGGTGCGGCAGATGCGCGAGCAGGGGCTGAGCGCGACCTTCCTCTCCGGCGACGGCATCGTCACCGACGAGCTGGTCACCACCGCCGGTGGGCCGCAGTACACCAAGGGCGTGCTGATGACCTTCGGCGCCGATCCGCGCCTGATCGATGACGGCAAGGCCGTGATCGAGAAGTTCCGTGCCAACGGCTTCGAGCCGGAAGGCTACACCCTGTATTCCTACGCCTCGGTGCAGACCCTGGCGGCGGCCTTCAACGGTGCCGGCGATAACGACCCGGCCAAGGCCAGCGCCTGGTTGAAAGCCAATCCGGTGCAGACCGTGATGGGCAAGAAGGAGTGGGACGCCAAGGGCGACCTGAAGGTCTCCGACTATGTCGTCTACGAATGGGACGAGCAGGGTAAATACCACCAGCAGTAAGTTCAGGGCGCCCGCCTGGCTCTGGCCTGTCCCGCTCGGGATGGCCAGGCCCGGCAGGCGCCTTGCTCGGCTAACCGCTCGGCTGCTGTGTGCGTCTGAGCGGTTAGTGCCTTCCGGGAACTGCTGAGTCGCCGCCCCTGTTCGCCGCTGTGTCCAGTGCAGCGGTGCTCGGCAGTACCCGTCTGAAATCACCTGAGGCATCCGGGCCCACCCAGGCCGGTCAGCCCAGCAGACGAGACTGAGTCAATGGACGGTATCTTCCTGCAGCAAACGATCAACGGGCTGACCCTCGGGGCGGTCTATGGCCTGATCGCCATCGGCTACACCATGGTCTACGGCATCATCGGCATGATCAACTTCGCCCACGGCGAGGTGTACATGATCAGCGCCTACCTCGCGGCCATCACCCTGGCCATTTTGGCTTCTTTCGGTCTCGAATCCTTTCCGCTGCTGATTCTCGGCACCCTGTTGTTCACCATCTGCATCACCGGCGTGTATGGCTGGGTGATCGAGCGGGTGGCCTACAAGCCGCTGCGCAACTCCACCCGCCTGGCGCCGCTGATCAGCGCCATCGGCATGTCGCTGGTGTTGCAGAACTACGTGCAGATCAGCCAGGGCGCGCGCCAGCAAGGCGTGCCGACCCTGCTCGAGGGCGCGTTCAAGCTGAACATCGGCGAGGGCTTCGTCCAGCTGACCTACACCAAGGTGTTCATCCTGATCGCCGCCTTCGTCGGCATGGCGCTGCTGACCTACGTGATCCAGTACACCAAGCTCGGGCGCATGTGCCGCGCCACCCAGCAGGATCGCAAGATGGCCTCGATCCTGGGGATCAACACCGACCGGGTGATCTCCTACGTGTTCGTCATCGGTGCGGCCATGGCCGCGTTGGCCGGGGTGCTGATCACGATGAACTACGGCACCTTCGACTTCTATGCCGGCTTCATCATCGGTATCAAGGCGTTCACCGCCGCGGTGCTCGGCGGCATCGGCTCGCTGCCCGGGGCGATGCTCGGCGGGCTGATTCTGGGCGTGGCCGAGTCGCAGTTCTCGAGTATGGTCAACACCGACTACAAGGACGTGTTCAGCTTCTCGCTGCTGGTGTTGATCCTGATCTTCCGACCCCAGGGCCTGTTGGGCCGTCCCCACGTGGCGAAGGTGTAACCATGTCCTCAACCCTTGCAAGCAAGCGTCTGGATGTAAAGAAGAGCCTGGTCGATGCGGTGCTCGCCGGCCTGATCGCGCTGATCGTGTTCGGTCCGATCGTCGGGGTGGTGCTCGACGGCTATCAGTTCAACCTGGAGATCGAGCGGGTGGCGGCGATCATCGGCGTGGTCATGCTCGGTCGCTTCGCCCTCAGTCTGTTTCTGCAGACGCCCAAGGGCCTGGCGATCCTCGCCACTTTCGAGAGTGCAGGCTCGGGCGTGCATGTGCTGGCGCCGGAGCACAAGAGCCGGCTGCGCTGGGTGCTGCCGCTGTTGCTGGTGGTCGCCCTGATCTTTCCGTTCTTCGCCAGCAAGTACCTGCTGGCCGTGGTGATTCTCGGCCTGATCTACGTGCTGCTGGGCCTCGGCCTGAACATCGTGGTCGGCCTGGCCGGCCTGCTCGACCTCGGCTATGTGGCGTTCTACGCCATCGGCGCCTATGGCCTGGCGCTCGGCTATGAGCACCTCGGCCTGGGCTTCTGGACGGTGCTGCCGCTGGCGGCGCTGCTGGCGGCGACGGCCGGGGCGATCCTGGGGTTTCCGGTGCTGCGCATGCACGGCGACTACCTGGCCATCGTCACCCTGGGCTTCGGCGAGATCATCCGCCTGGTGCTGAACAACTGGCTGGAGTTCACCGGCGGGCCGAACGGCATGTCGGTGCCCTCGCCCAGCTTCATGGGCCTGGAGTTCACCCGCCGGGCCAAGGACGGTGGGGTGCCCTTCCATGAATTCTTCGGCATCGCCTACAACCCCAGCATGAAATTCATCTTTATCTACGCGGTGCTGTTTCTGGTGGTGCTGCTGGTGCTTTATATCAAGCACCGCCTGACCCGCATGCCGGTCGGCCGCGCCTGGGAGGCGCTGCGCGAGGACGAGATCGCCTGCCGCGCCATGGGCCTGAACCATGTGCTGGTGAAGCTCTCGGCGTTCATGATCGGCGCCTCCACCGCGGGCCTGGCCGGGGTGTTCTTCGCCAGCTACCAGGGCTTCGTCAACCCGGCCTCGTTCACCTTCTTCGAGTCGGCGCTGATCCTCGCCATCGTCGTCCTCGGCGGCATGGGCTCGACCGTCGGCGTGGTGCTGGCGGCCTTCGTCCTGACCGTCGCCCCGGAGCTGTTGCGCGCCTTCGCCGAATACCGGGTGCTGCTGTTCGGCGTGCTGATGGTGCTGATGATGATCTGGCGGCCGCGCGGGCTGATCCGGGTCAGCCGTAGCGGTGTGCAACCACGTCAAGGAGTAGCGCCATGAGCGAAGAAATTGTCCTCTCGGTCGACCGCCTGGCCATGCACTTCGGCGGGATCAAGGCGCTCAACGATGTCAGCCTGGACATCAAGCGCAATTCCATCTCGGCCCTGATCGGCCCCAACGGCGCCGGCAAGACCACGGTGTTCAACTGTCTGACCGGCTTCTACAGCGCCACTGGCGGCAGCATCAAGCTCAATGCCCGGGGCAAGAGCACCGACGTGATCAAGGTGCTCGGCGAACCCTTCGCCCTGGAGGATTTCGTCTCCCCGGCGAAGTTCTGCAAGCGCCTGTACTACAAGATGTTCGGCGGCACCCACCTGGTCAATCGCGCCGGCCTGGCGCGCACCTTCCAGAACATTCGCCTGTTCAAGGAAATGTCGGTGGTGGAGAACCTGCTGGTGGCCCAGCACATGTGGATCAACCGCAACCTGCTGGCCGGCGTGTTCAATACCCCGGGCTTTCGCAAGGCCGAGAGCCAGGCGCTGGATCATGCCTTCTACTGGCTGGAGGTGGTCGACCTGGTCGACTGCGCCAACCGCCTGGCCGGCGAGCTGTCCTACGGCCAGCAGCGCCGCCTGGAAATCGCCCGGGCCATGTGCACGCGGCCGCAGATCATCTGCCTGGACGAGCCGGCGGCGGGCCTCAACCCGCAGGAAACCGAGGCGCTCAGCCGGATCATCCGCCTGCTGCGCGACGAGCACGACCTGACCGTGCTGCTGATCGAGCACGACATGGGCATGGTCATGAGCATTTCCGATCATATAGTCGTGCTCGACCATGGCCTGGTGATCGCCCAGGGTGGCCCCGAGGCGATCCGTAACGACCCCAAAGTGATCGCCGCCTACCTGGGCGCCGACGAGGAGGAACTGGTATGAGTCAGCCGATCCTCGAATTGAAACAGCTGGACGTGTTCTACGGGCCGATCCAGGCACTCAAGCAGGTCGACCTGCACATCGACGAAGGCGAGACGGTCAGCCTGATCGGCGCCAACGGGGCGGGCAAATCCACCCTGCTGATGTCGATCTTCGGCCAGCCGCGGGCGGCGTCCGGGCAGATCCTCTATCGCGGCACCGATATCACCCTGAAGTCCTCGCACTTCGTCGCCTCCAACGGCATCGCCCAGTCGCCGGAGGGGCGGCGGGTTTTCCCCGACATGAGCGTCGAGGAGAACCTGATGATGGGCACCATCCCGATTGGCGACCAGCACGCCGAGCAGGACATGCAGGCGATGTTCGAGCTGTTCCCGCGCCTCAAGGAGCGGCGCAACCAGCGGGCCATGACCATGTCCGGTGGCGAACAGCAGATGCTCGCCATCGCCCGCGCGCTGATGAGCCGGCCCAAGCTGTTGCTGCTGGACGAACCGAGCCTGGGTCTGGCGCCGATCGTGGTCAAGCAGATCTTCCAGACCCTGCGCGAACTGGCCCAGAGCGGCATGACCATCTTCCTGGTCGAGCAGAACGCCAACCACGCCCTGCGCCTGTCCAACCGCGGCTATGTGATGGTCAACGGCGAGATCCGCCTGAGCGGCAGCGGCGAGGAGTTGTTGGGTAACGAAGAGGTGCGCAAGGCCTACCTGGGCGGGCACTGAGTCCCTTGCGCTAGCGGAGCGCGCGTGCCGTCCTGGCATGCGCGGCTCCTGCGGTTTGGGGCGCTTGGGCGCGACCCCGTCACGGCTGTGCGCATGCACTTTCTCCGGGGTTGCATGCGCTCTGCTCAAGTTGCCCACAAAGACTGTGGAGCGAGCTGTGGATAAGGTGGGTGTAGGCGTATGCAGGCCTAGTTGTGCGGCTGTTCGGGCGCCTTGTGTGTTTTTTGACCAGCCTGGTTTTCATCGATAAAACAGATGCTTGGCTGAGTTATTCGAGGGTTGGGGATAACAGCCGAAAGTTGTCCACGACTATTGTGGGTAGGCCTGTGGGTAACTCTGTATGCCTGGCTGAATGCCTTGCCAGTCCTGGCGTTGCGCGGGTTGATCAGCTTTTGCTCAATTCGCCCAGGCGTTCGGCGGAGGCATGGCGACTCGCCTCCGGTCAAGGAATAATCCAGCTATTTCAAGGGTTTGTCCGGCGTGTTGGGCGCCGGCCGAACAGTTATCCAGCGCCGCTGTGGAGCGATCTGTGGATAAGCTGAGCGTGCTTGTGCCCAGGCCGTGCAGGACTAAGCGTGGCCGCAGTTGCTGCTTTTTTGCTCAATTGCATGGCTCTGTGCCCGTTAGGTGTTGCGGGGCGGCGGCAGGTTTTGTCCGCTGCGCACGCTGGTGTGGGCAGGATCAGCAGTGCTCGCCACGCCGAAGCTATGGCTGCAATGCTTGCCGGGTTTCTTTTAGTTCGCCGAGCAGTTGCATCGGCTCATCGCTCGGCAGGGCGAAGGCGTTGCTGGCGAACAGAACCAGTAGCAGGCTGGTGGCTAAGGCATGTTTCATGAGGGGCTCCTGGGTGTAGGCCGCAATGGTTACGCTGGCCATACTAAGGCGCTGGCCGTAAAGCAGAAGTCGAACGGCGCGATAGTGCCCATCGATCCTGTCGATGGCGGTGCGCGCGCGGTTGGCCGAATGAGCGATGCTTTCGCCTGATTTCAGGCGAGGCCGGGTCGCGCCCCGCGCACCTGCCGGCCAGACGCTGGCAGTGCAGATCCACGCGTTTGAACAGGGATGATGGGTTATGTCGAATACCGCTGCGCCACGTTACCCCCTGGTGTTGGTGCCGGGCTTGCTCGGCTTCATCCGTTTGCTGGGGTATTCCTATTGGTTCGGGATCATCGCGGCGCTCCGCCGACAGGGCGCCAGGGTCTTTCCGGTGCTGGTGTCCGCGGTGCACTCCAGCGAGGTGCGTGGCGAACAACTGCTCGAACGCATCGCCCAGGTGCTCAAGGAGACCGGGGCCGACAAGGTGCACCTGATCGGCCATAGTCAAGGTGCGCTGAGCGCCCGTTACGCCGCGGCGTTAAGGCCTGACTGGGTCGCCTCGGTGACCTCGCTGGCCGGCCCCAATCATGGCTCGGAGCTGGCTGACTTTCTCCAGCGCAAGGCGCCTCATGGCAGCTGGCGCGAGCGCTTGCTGGCCGCCGTGCTGCGCGGCGTGGCGCGCTGCATGGCCTGGCTGGAGACGGGCTACCAAGGCCCGCGCCTGCCCATCGATGTCGGCGCCGCCCAGCATTCGCTGACCACCGAGGGCGTCGCCGCGTTCAATCGGCAATTCCCCCAGGGCCTGCCGGATACCTGGGGCGGCGAGGGGGCTGCCGAGGTCAATGGCGTGCGCTATTACTCTTGGTCGGGCACCTTGCAAGCCGGTATCACCGACCGTGGCGGCAACCGCTTCGACGGGCCCAACCGTGCCTGCCGCTTGTTCGCCCGCAGCTTTCGTCGCGAAGCCGGGCAGTGCGACGGCATGGTTGGGCGCTACAGCTCGCACCTGGGCACGGTGATTGGCGATGACTTTCCGCTCGACCACTTCGATATCGTCAACCAGAGCTTCGGCCTGGTCGGCAAGGGCGCCGATCCGCTGGGGTTGTTCCTGGAGCATGCCCGGCGCCTGCACGACGCCGGGTTGTAGGGCGTGCAAAGCCCTGGCCGTTTCAGCTTGAGCCGGGCGGCCAGCAACCGGCTGCTGGCGCAGCGCCCGGTTCATGTTGGCTTTACTGAATGTTCAACTAGAGTTTCACAATAGCCAATATTTTGCGGGTATGGTGCATGCCTAAGGTCATACGGGTATTCGTGCGCGCGGTGGACGCGATCAATCGGGTCGTCGGCCGCTTCGCCATGTACCTGATTTTCGTCATGCTGGCGGTGCTGCTGTACTCCTCGGTCAGCAAGACCTTCGCCGACCCGGCGATCTGGACCCTGGAAACCGCGCAGTTCCTGATGGTCGCCTACTTTCTCCTCGGCGGCGGCTACTCCATGCAGCTCGACGCCCATGTGCGCATGGATCTGTTCTACAGTCGCTGGTCGCCGCGCACTGCCGCGATCATGGACGCCATCACCGTCGGCTTCCTGATCTTCTACCTGGTGTTCCTGCTCTACGGCGGCATCTCCTCGACCCAGTACGCCCTGCAGTATGGCGAAACCAGCTATTCGGCCTGGTCGCCGCAGATGGCGCCGATCAAGATCGTCATGACCCTCGGCGTGGCACTGATGCTGCTGCAGTCGATTGCCACCTTCTTCAAGGATCTCGCTGCGGCCCGCGGGGAGACGCTGTAATGAGTTACGAGCTCATCGCGCTGCTGATGTTCTCCTCGATGATGCTGTTGCTGCTCACCGGCAAGCGGGTGTTCGGCGCCATCGGTTTCGTCGCGGTGGCCGCCGCCCTGCTGCTGTGGGGCGACGGTGGTGCGGAGGTGGCCTTCAACGCGGCGATGAAGTTGATGAAGTGGTACCCGCTGCTGACCCTGCCGATGTTCGTCTACATGGGCTATATGCTCTCCGAGTCCGGGCTGGCCGAAGACCTCTACCGCATGTTCCATGTCTGGATGGGGCCGCTGCACGGCGGCCTGGCAATCGGCACTATCGCCCTGATGGTGGCGATCTCGGCGATGAACGGCCTGAGCGTCGCCGGCATGGCCATCGGCGCCAGCATCGCCTTGCCCGAATTGCTGCGCCGCGGTTACGACAAGATCATGGTCACCGGGGTGATCCAGGCCGGCAGCTCCCTGGGCATCCTGATTCCGCCCAGCGTGGTGCTGGTGCTGTACGGCATGATCGCCCGCCAACCGGTGGGCCAGTTGTGGCTGGCCGGGGTGTTTCCCGGGCTGATGATGGCGACCCTGTTCGTGCTCTATATCGTCATCCGTTGCCGGCTGAACCCGGCGTTGGGGCCCGCCCTGGCCGAAGAGGAGCGCCAGCAGATCAGTTGGGGCGAGAAACTGCGGTTGCTCAAGGCCGGCATCGCGCCGCTGTTTATCTTCTTCTCCATGACCGGCCTGTTCCTGATGGGCATCACCAGCCTGGTCGAGAGTTCGGCGGTGGGGGCGGCGGCGGCGACCCTGGCCGCCTTGGTCAAGCGCCGGCTGACCGCCCAGGTGATGGAGGAAACCCTGCGCAAGACCCTCGGCATCACCTGCATGTTCATGTGGATCATCCTCGCCGCCCTGTGCTTCGGCGCGGTGTTCGATGGCCTCGGCGCGGTGAGGGCCATCGAGGGCTTCTTTATCGACCGCCTTGGCCTGGGGCCCTGGCAGGTGCTGATCATGATGCAGCTGTCGTTCATCCTCATGGGCATGTTTCTCGACGATACCGCCATGCTGGTGATAGTCGCGCCGCTCTATGTGCCGCTGGTCGGCGCTTTGGGTTTCGACCTGATCTGGTACGGCGTGCTCTACACCATTACCTGCCAGATCGCCTACATGACCCCGCCCTTCGGCTACAACCTGTTTCTCATGCGCGCCATGGCCCCGCCGGAAGTGACCTTGCGCGACATCTATGTCTCGGTCACGCCCTTCGTGCTGGTGATGATCCTGGCGTTGGTGCTGGTGATGGTGTTTCCGCAACTGGCGCTGTGGCTGCCGCAGTGGCACTACGCACGTTGAACCCCCGAATTCAGGAACGGCAGTACATAACGATTGGATTGCTGATGCGAACCACAACTGTACAGACACCCATGAGGATCGAGTTGCCCACCTGAAACGCTGCACCGACCCTAGGAGCCTGGCGGACTTAACGCTGTCCTACTGCGGAAAAGCCGGATTTGCCCAGTTTTGTTGCTCTTTCTCGTTAAATAGCCAGCTATTCGCCTCGAAAGAGCCACAAAACTGAATCAAACCGGACTTTCCCTCGCTACGGACGGTCAAGCCCGACAGGCTCCTAGCGGTCGCAGTGGTGCTATGCGGATGTATGACATCTGAATCGACACTATTGGAGATAACCGCATGAGTACGAGACGCAGCTTCCTCAAGACCGCAGCGGTCACCACTGGCGCGGTGGGTGCCACCGCTCTGGGGTCGGCGCACATCTATGCCGAGGAACCCAAGAAGATCACCTGGCGCCTGCAGACCTACGCCGGCCCGGCCCTGGCCGAGCACGTGATCAAACCGTCCATCGATGCCTTCAACCAGGCGGCCAACGGCCAGATGGAGATCCAGCTCTATTACGCCGACCAGTTGGTGCCCACCGGCGAGCTGTTCCGCGCCATGCAGCGCGGCACCATCGATGCGGTGCAGAGCGACGACGACTCTATCGCCGCGCCGGTGGATGTCTCGGTGTTCGGCGGCTACTTCCCCTTCGCCACCCGCTACAGCCTGGACGTGCCGGTGCTGTTCGAAAAATACGGCCTGCGGCAGATCTGGGAGGAGGCCTACGGCGAGGTCGAGGGCGTTACCTGGCTCGGTGCCGGCGCCTGGGATCCGTGCCACTTCGCCACGGTCGAGCCGATCAGGAGCCTGGCCGACCTCAAGGGCAAGCGCATCTTCACCTTCCCCACCGCCGGCAAGTTTCTCTCCCGTTTCGGCGTGATCCCGGTGACCCTGCCCTGGGAAGACGTCGAGGTGGCGGTGCAGACCGGCGAGCTGGACGGCATCACCTGGTCGGGCATCACCGAGGACTACACCGTCGGCTGGGCCAACGTGACCAAGTACTTCCTCACCAACAACATCTCCGGCGCCTGGATCGGCTCCTATTTCGCCAATTCGGAGAAGTGGGCCGAGGTGCCTGCGCACCTGCAGACCCTGTTCAAATTGTGCATGGACAGTTCCCACTATTACCGCCAGCACTGGTACTGGGGCGGCGAGGCGCAGTTGCGGGTCGAGGGCGGCAAGCTGCAGTTGACCACCATCCCCGATGCCGAATGGGCCACCGTCGAAGCCGAGGCGCACAAGTTCTGGGACGAGATCGCCAAGATCAGTCCGCGTAGTGCCAAGGTGGTGGAGATCTTCAAGAAGTACAACGCCCTGATGACCAAGGCGGGGCCGCCCTACCGCTACTGAGTCAGGCGGGTGGGGCTCGGCGCGCCCGTGTTCCGCAGATTCGCGGGCACGGGCGCCATCCTGCTGGCCGCTGCCGGGGCGACGAGTGCGGGCCGGCAACGGTGGCTGGGCTGCATGCCAGCGCAAGCGGATGGCGGTCATAACAACAAAACAAGGGGTGCATATGCTCAATCCGCGGGATGTAAAAACCAACGAAGACGCCAGGCGTATCGTCGAGGAGCGCGGTCTCAGTCATATCAAGGTCGGGGTGTTCGATAACGACGGGGTGATGCGCGGCAAGTACCTGAGCCGCAGCAAGTTCTTCTCCGCCCTGGACTCGGGGTTCGCCTTCTGCGACGTGGTGCTCGGCTGGGACGTCAAGGATCAGCTCTACGACAATGCCAGCTACACCGGCTGGCACACCGGCTACCCGGATGCGCCGGTGCGGGTGCTGGCGCACAGCTGCCGGGAGATTCCCTTCGAGAACGGCATGCTGCTGTTCATCTGCGAGTTCGACCGGCAGGCCGAGGCGGTTTGCCCGCGCGCCACCCTGCGCCGGGTAGTCGAGCGCTGCCGGGCGATGGGTTTCGACCCCTTCGCGGCGCTGGAATACGAGTTTTTCATGTTCGAGGAAACTCCCGAGTCGGCGCGGGACAAGGGCTTTCGCAACCTCAAACCGTTCACCCCGGACTGGTTCGGTTACTCGATGATCCGCAACTCGGTGCATGCCGAGCTGTACCACCAGATTCTCGAACTGGCCGAGCAGATGGACTTCCCCATCGAAGGCCTGCACACCGAGACCGGCCCCGGCGTGATCGAGGCGGCCATCGCCTATGACCATGCCGAAGCCGCAGGAGACAAGGGCGCGCTGTTCAAGACCTTCATGAAGGTACTGGCCCAGCGCAACGGCCTGATGGCCACCTTCATGGCCAAGTGGTCGGGCAAGTACCCGGGGCAGAGCGGGCATATCCACGTCTCCCTGCGCGACCGAGCCAGCGGCAAGTCGGCGTTCCACGACCCGAGCCAGGCGCACAACATGAGCCTGATCCAGCGCCAGTTCCTCGCCGGCCAGCAGCGTTTGATGCCCGAATTCCTGTGCATGGTGGCGCCGACCCTGAACAGCTATCGGCGCTTGATCCCCGGCTTCTGGGCGCCGACCGACGCCACCTGGGGGGTGGAGAACCGCACCGCCGCGCTACGGGTGATTCCCGGCAGCGACAAGTCGCAGCGTCAGGAATATCGCCTCGGCGCGGCGGATGGTAACCCCTACCTGACCCTCGCCGTGGCCATCGGCTCCGGCCTCTACGGGGTGATGCAGCAGTGGCAGCCGAGCGCTCCGGTGGTCGGCAATGCCTACGCGCAGAAACATCCGCCGGAGCTGGCCCTGCCGCGCACCCTGTGGGATGCGGCGCAAAGGCTGAAGGCCTCCACGGCGGCCCGCGAGCTGTTCGGCGATCCGTTCGTCGAGCATTTCGCCGCCAGCCGCGAATGGGAGGAACGTGAATACCGTCGGCATGTCAGCGACTGGGAGCTGGATCGCTACTTCGAAATCATCTGAATGATCGGCAACCCCTGCGCGTAGCCCGGATGCAATCCGGGGGCGGCGTTGGCCCATCCTGGATTGCATCCAGGCTAGGTGTTGATCGCGACAGCATTCTACGGAGTGAGCAATGAGCAAATTGCAGTGCATATCCCCCATCGACGGCTCGCTGTATGTCGAGCGCCACCTGGCCTCCAACCCCGAGATCCAGGCCGCCCTGGCCAAGGCCGAGCAGGCCCAGGCACTCTGGAAGCGCACCCCAGTGGCCGAACGGGTGGCCATCGGCCGCCGCGCCATCGCCGCCTTCGCCGCCAAGGAAGACCAACTGGCCGAGGAACTGTGCTGGATGATGGGCCGGCCGATCCGCTACGCCGCCGGCGAGATCCGCGGCTTCGTCGAGCGCGCCAGCCATATGGTCGATATCGCCGAGAGCGCCCTGGCCGACATCCGCCTGCCGGACAAGCCCGGTTTCAGCCGCTTGATCCGCCGCGAGCCGCTGGGTGTGGCCCTGGTCGTGGCGCCCTGGAACTACCCCTACCTGACCGCGGTGAACGCGGTGCTGCCCGCGTTAATGGCCGGCAATGCGGTGCTGCTCAAGCACTCGGCGCAGACCCCGCTGTGCGCCGAGCGCATGGTCGAGGCCTTCGTCGAGGCCGAGCTGCCCGACGGGGTGTTCCAGTACCTGCACCTCAGCCATGCCGACACCGAACAGCTGATCCAGGCTCCGACCATCCAGCACGTGGCCTTCACCGGCTCGGTGGCGGGCGGCGCCATGGTCGAACGCGCCGCCGCCGGGCGCTTCATCAGCGTCGGCCTGGAGCTGGGCGGCAAGGATCCGGCCTACGTACGCGCCGACGCCGACCTGGCCCACGCGGTGGCAACCAGCATAGACGGTGCGTTTTTTAACTCCGGGCAATCCTGTTGCGGGATCGAACGCATCTACGTGCACGAGTCGCTGTTCGACGCCTTCGTCGAGCAGGCGGTGGCGTTGGTTCGGCAATACAAGCTGGGCCGCTCCGACGATCCGGACACCACCCTCGGCCCGCTGGTGCGCGCCGAGGCGGCGGATTTCGTCCGGCGGCAGATCAACGAGGCGGTGGCCCAGGGCGCGACCGCGCATATCGACCCGGCCAGCTTCGCCCTCGACCGCCCCGGCTCCGCCTACCTGGCGCCGCAGGTGTTGACCGACGTCTACCACGGCATGCGGGTGATGACCGAGGAATCCTTCGGCCCAGTGGTCGGCATCCAGAAGGTCAAGGACGACGAGGAGGCTGTGGCGCTGATGAACGACAGCGAATTCGGCCTCACCGCCGCGATCTTCAGCCGCGATGCCGAGGCCGCCCTGGCCCTGGCCGAGCGGGTCGAGGCCGGCACCGTATTCCTCAACCGCTGCGACTACCTCGACCCGGCCCTGGCCTGGAGCGGGGTGAAGCATTCCGGGCGCGGCTGCAGCCTGTCGAGTCTTGGCTATGAACACCTGACCCGGCCGAAATCCTTCCACCTGAAAACCAAGCCGTGAGGCGCGCCATGAACCTGAATCAATACCGCATGAACTGGAACTACCCGACCTCGATCCACGTCGGTGCCGGGCGCATCAGCGAGTTGCCGCAAGCCTGCCGCGCCCTGGGCATGAGCGCGCCGCTGCTGGTCACCGACCCCGGCCTGGCCGCCCTGTCGATGATCGATCATGCCTTGTTGCAGTGCCGCGACGACGGCCTCAAGGCCGGGCTGTTCTCGGCGATCAAGGGCAATCCCACCGGGCAGAACGTGACGGACGGCGTCGCCGCGTTCAAGGCCGGCGGCCACGATGGGGTGATCGCCTTTGGCGGCGGCTCGGCGCTGGACGCCGGCAAGGCCATCGCCATGATGGTCGGCCAGAGCCGCCCGCTGTGGGACTTCGAGGATATCGGCGATAACTGCAACCGCGTCGACGTCGCCGGCATGGCCCCGGTGGTGGCGGTGCCGACCACCGCCGGTACCGGCTCGGAAGTCGGCCGCGCCGCGGTGATCACCGATGAAGTCGAGCACATCAAGCGCATCATCTTCCACCCCAGAATGCTCCCGGCCCTGGTCATCCTCGACCCGCAACTGAGCATCGGCCTGCCGGCCAAGGTCACCGCCGCCACCGGCATGGACGCGCTGTCGCACAGCCTCGAGGCCTACTGCTCGCCGCTGTTCCACCCCATGGCCGAAGGCGTCGCCCTGGAAGGCATGCGCCTGGTTCAGCAGTACCTGCCGCGCGCGGTGACCAAGGGCGCCGATGTCGAGGCGCGCCTGCAGATGCTGGTGGCCTCGAGCATGGGCGCCACCGCCTTCCAGCGCGGCCTCGGCGCCATGCACGCCCTGGCCCACCCGCTCGGTGCGCTGTACGACGCCCACCACGGCCTGCTCAATGCGGTGCTGATGCCCTACGTGCTGCAAGCCAACCGCACCAGCATCGAGCCACAGATGGAACGCCTGGCGCGCTACCTCAACCTGGCCAAACCGGGCTTCATCGGCGTACTCGACTGGGTACTGCACCTGCGCAACGAAGTCGGCATTCCCCACAGCCTGGCGCAGATCGGCATCGACGACAGCCGCATCGAACAGGTCGGACAGATGGCAGCCGCCGACCCCTCGGCCGGCACCAACCCAATCGCCTTCAGTGCAGCCGAGTACAGCCTGTTGTTCGAGAAGGCGTTGCGCGGGGAGTTGTAAAGCGGAGCCAGTTGATGCAGGAGGCAAGAAGACACGCTTGTCAGGCCTTGAGCGCAAATGATGGATGGTCGAAGAGGGTAGGGCGGACTCAGGAGCGGAGCGAACAGTCCGCCGAAGGCGCCGCCTGGCCGAGGGCGTACTGCTTTGCGCGTACGCCCTACGGTGCTGATAAATAAACTGAACCCATTTACCTTCTTGTTTAAAGGCGACATGAATAACTGTGGTCTGTTCCCGATTTACGCGCCCCCGATTTACGTGATTTACGCTAGACCGATAACAATCATGATCTTCGTGACCGATTGAACGCTTGGCCCCCGCTGCGCGAACTACAGAGTGGCCAGGGCGGTGAAGCCCAAAACAGGCCGGATATACGAATGCAACCGCGCTGACGACAGGGGTAAAAGAAAAGCTTTGCTCACTGCTTGTGGGGAGAGTCCATATACCTATTGCTATGTTTCGTCACCACCAAGCTCGGATTCTCGTAATAACTGATTGCTACGCCGTACTGTCAGAATATCAACCTGATCTTTGACGCTATAAATAACCCGATATGCACCAAACATTACCTCTCTGATGCGGTGTGCGCCCACCTCAGGAACAATACGCCCACTCTCAGGAAGGTCAGCCAAGCGTTCTATTGTTGCAAATAGCTCATCGACCCATTTAACTGCAGCAGCAGGCTTGTCTTCGGCGATGTATTGAGCGATATCTTCTACGCGCTCCAACGCAAGCGGAGACCAGACGATTTTCATCGGGACAGCCTGCTCAGCACCTGGGATTTTGCGTCTTGATGGGAAATACCTGTCCCGCTGGCAATTTGCTCCTCGGCTTTATAGATCTCTTCCAGTACCTCCAGGCGCTCCTGCATCCTCTCGTACTCCTGGACATCGACCAGAACGGCAACACCGCGTCCCCTCTGCGTTAGCACCATGGGGCGGCGGGTTTCATGGATCTGTTTTACAAATGTGGCTACGCCCGCTCTGAACTCAGAGAGGGGGCGTATATCTTCATCTACATGGACTCGTGACATGGCGGGCACCTGCGTACGTTTATTTGTACCGCTGAGCGTACGCCAGAAGCTGGGGGAGGGCAAGGTAAGGGCTGGTAAACATAACGTTTGGTTAAGGGGCGGGCTTTAGCCCGTCCCAGTGAGCGAAGCGAGCGATTTGAACCAGTTGTTAGGGCCGTTGAACAAAAATTGATATTGTTGCTAGAACGCCGCACGCCCAGTAGCTAACCAAACTAATTAAAGTAAGGAAGGCTTCGGATGGATCGCTGTGTGCGTATAACGTGTATTGAACAAAAATACCCGTAATTAAACAAGCCCAGCCCAAGCTGAGAGGGAATATTAAACCCTTTCCGTTGAGTATTGATAAGGTAACTATTGTTATTGGCCCTGTCCACCATAGTGAGAGATATAAGGAATCTCCCAGCCAGTAAGGCTTTGAGCCTGTAGCCATATTTATAGCAAGTGCTATTTCACCTACTATCAGAGCCGCAAGGAGAAAAATTGTCACGTATGTGATTTTTTGAAGCTCACGCGACATACGATAAGGCCCTAACGATTAAGCTAAGGGGCGGGCTTTAGCCCGTCCCAGCGAACGAAGTGAGCGATTTGAGCGCATTGTTATATGCCAACTCCGAGATTGAATTCTGCCTCTTTCAAAGCAGCAGTAATGTCGATGCTACTTGGCAAGCTGGAAGACACTGAAAAATTCACTTTTTCTGAGCAACGATGAATTTCTGGCCATACCTCTGAGTATTTTGCGAGGGTTCCAGAAACAACGCGATAATCTGTATCTAGGATTATGTGTGCTAGCCAGTCAAAACCATTTTCTTTGCCTTTAAAGCCTACTGCTCGGGTTTCTTTTTTTACTCCGCCCTCAAGCTTTAATTCATATCTTCGAGTTTTTACTTCAACACGATTGTAGGTTGGGTGTTGCACGTCAAAGCCTTGGTTTGTGGCTGACATGCTTGTACCACCCGCAGCCTCTACAAAAAGGAGTTGTCCATAATCGCCGACAAGATCTTTTATTTTCTTTGAGGCCAAAAAACGATTTACTTCAATTTGAAACTTTATGGCTTCTTGTAATGTACCGATACGCATGTGTGTCCTTGGCATATAACGTTTGGTTAAGGGGCGGGCTTTAGCCCGTCCCAGTGAGCGAAGCGAACGGTTTGAACCAGTTGTTAGATATTTAAACTTCAATTTTTGCTGATTCTGAGCTATTGATCTTTAAGAGGGTGTTTCCGAATTCTGGATTATATTTTCTTGCTTCTTCTAAGGACACTGCCGGTATTTTAACTATAGCTTTGTGGCGGCCTCCAAATACGTCGGTGATTTCTACTTTTATGTTTACCAGCTGATTTTTATTTTTTGGAAAGCAACCACCCCAGCTTTCAGGTTGTTCAAAGTAGACAACGCCATTTATGGACTGGCCTATTTCGAGGAAATTTTCGGGCCTGGCAGTGGATAAATGATTTTTCTGGGTTAGGAATGGATAAATTTTTATGCTATCTCCGATTTCTACTTGGAAATCAGTAAGTGCTGCTGCCTGATGCTCAATCCAAAACCAGCCTATGGAGTTTTTGAGCCAAAGAATGCTCCATGGTTTGAGGTTCCAATGATACCCAACTCTGACTTTATGAATACTAGATGGAGCAGCGCCAATATTTGAGATGTGCAAATAAATGGCTATTGCTGTTTGATGTGCATCATATTCTTGGTGCTTGCTTCCGGTCAGGTATGTGCAGCAAAAGGTTGGGCCGGGAATAGTTTCTATTTTGAATTTTGGCTTTCGACGTAGAGCAGAGAAAATTCCGCTAAACCAGCCAAAAATTACAGTGATCACGAATAGCGCGACACTGAGAATGCCTTGATTCTCATTTGTCCACGTTGTAGCTGTTATGAACCACTCGATTATCTGCATAAATATCTAACGTTTGGTTAAGGGGCGGGCTTTAGCCCGTCCCAGTGAGCGAAGCGAGCGATTTGAACCAGTTGTTAGGTCTTTGGGCGCACCAAAGCCATGTCCATGATGAATTTTTGAAGATCGCTGCCTTGAGGTGAGACGCCAGTTTTACCGCACAAGATGGCTAGCGCCTTGGCCATATCGCTCCTGATTTTTAGAAGTACTCTGTAAGCTTTCATCTCTTCTGATGGAGTTACTGGATGAGAGTTGTGTAATTTATCGAGGCTTTCTTGCAATGAGACGATCAGTTCTCCAAGTAAAACTCCGAGCTCTACATTATTTGGATGGTTGGATCGGAAGTCTCTTATTTTGCGCAAAATATCCGAAAGGCTGGACAGTACAGCTGGCATGCTCTCGTATTGCCATTCGGCATATAGGACTCGGCGATGTTCTAGAGATGACAAGAGCCTCTCAAAATCCTGCTTCAACGGTGCGTTGGTCGCCCAGTCATGAACTGCTTTACCTAGCTTCCATGTGCCAGCGACTGCAGTACTAAGCGTAGAGAATGTTATTGGCATGACTTTTCTCAAAAGACCTAACGTTTGGCTAAGGGGCGGTCTTTAGCCCGTCCCAGTGAGCGCAGCGAACGATTTGAGCCACTTGTTAGGTTGGCTTTTTTGCGTGACCCGCATAAAAGTTTCGTGCTTCGGATTCGGCCATAGAGAAATCTTTCTGCCACTTGGCTATACATGAATCCACACGAATCTTCCCAATTTTTTCCACTAGTTTTTTATATTCTTTCATAACGGATGGGTGGCGCATTACATATTCATCGTCAACTGAAATAAGCTTCCCAGGACCGCTTTCATTTCCGTGATTCATGCATATGTGAGTCTGAAACACCCCTGAAGCATTAAACCCGATTTTTTCATATAACGAAACTAGCTCAGGCTTGCAGGTTAATGACACATGCGAGAACTTCGATTGAATATATTTAACGATCTCTCGAAACACCCCTTTTTTTCTAAAAGATTCTTTTACGGCAATCATGGTAATTGATGTGCTATCTGATTGAACTAGATTTGGAGAGCAAATTGCAAAACCAAGGAACTCACCAGTTTCCGGCAAAACTGCCAGAATTAGATTTTTTCTATTTTCATCTACTGCCCCGACCGAATCAAGTAGTAGATCAGCCCTTATCTTCTCTCTTTCAGAAAGGTAATCAAACAGGTCACTTTTTTTATTGTAAATAAACATGCTAAGATCATTTGAGCAAGATTTAACCAGAGAGATTATCTCCCTATAGGTGCGACTGTGCTTTGGTATGAGACCGGCATGTTCCGTGATTTGTATATTGAGCATTTTAGTTCCCTATTGTGAAACCTACCCTAACGATTAAGCTAAGGGGCGGGCTTTAGCCCGTCCCAGCGAACGAAGTGAGCGATTTGAGCGCATTGTTATGCGAGCTCACTGCTTATTGAGCTTTTAACTAGGGAGGTGAAGTCACCGTAGTATATTGTGTCTAGCCGCAATATATTCCATGCTTGTTTGAACGCCGGCTTTGAGAAAGCAAAGCGCATGCCGGATTCCCATTCTTTCCAAGTGGTATTGTCAAGATTTTTGTTTTTCCATAGAAAATATTCTTCGCTACATAAATCGAAGTACGCTCTCATATAGCGAAGGGTTTTATCTTTGACTTCTGGTGTAAGACTCTCTATCGAGAATTTTTCCTCGTTTATTTGTTCGGGAAAATTAAGCATTATTTCTTGATAGCGTTTTGTGTAATCTGCAAAAAATTGTAATTGCAGCTGTTTTTTGAAGCTACGCACTGTGAAAAATAATGCAAGTGCAGTGATTATTGCCGTTGCTATTGAAGCGACTAGCGTCCATTCGTTTATGTTCAATGCAGTGGACTCCATTTGGCTTTGCATAACGTTTGGTTAAGGGGCGGGCTTTAGCCCGTCCCAGTGAGCGAAGCGAACGGTTTGAACCACTTGTTAGGGTCTTTGAATAAAAATTGATATTGTTGCTAAAAGACCACAGGCCCAGTAACTGGCTAAGCTAATTAAAGTAAGAAAAACTTCCGATGGATCACTATGTACATATAGAGTGTATTGAACTAAAAGACCCGCAGCCAAGCAGGCCCAACCCAAGGTGAGAGGGAATATTAAATCCTTTCCCTTTAATATTGATAGAGCAACTATGGCTATTGGCCCTGCCCACCATAGTGAGAGATATAAAGAGTCTCCTAGCCAGTAGGGTTTTGAGCGCGTAGCCATTTTTATAGCAAGTGCCATTTCTCCTATTATCAGAGCCACAAGGAGAAAAATTGTCACGTATGTAATTGTTTGAAGTTTACGCGACATACGATAAGACCCTAACGATTAAGCTAAGGGGCCGGCTTCGCCGGTCCCAGCGAACGAAGTGAGCGCTTTGAGCGCATTGTTAGGGTTGACGTTCACTGAGTAATTTTTGCAGTTGCTTATTCAGCGATTTCACCATGGCATCAGCCATGGTGAAATTATGCGTAGATTTACCTCGCCAAGCATCTCGCTCTTGCTCCGCTTTGGCTATTTTTGCTTCTAACTCTGCAAGTTTGTCTTGGTATATGTCGTTCATTGTTGTTTACCAAATTATACAGAGGTTAATTTTGTCTGGAGTCTTAATCAATAAAGTTGTTTCGTTTGGCGTCAGCAACTAGTTCCGCCAAAATTAACTTGGCAATGACCTCAGGATTTGAGCTAGGCGTTGCTGATTTTGAGCCATATAGCCAGCTTACAGTCATTGTGCCATTTGAAATTTGGTAGTGCCCATGGTGGATCTTTCCTCCTACTTCACACTGAATGTCGTGTCGGTGTGGTGCTGGTTTCGATGTCTTCGGCATAGTGATCCCTAACGAATGGTTAAGGGGCGGGCTTTAGCCCGTCCCAGCGAGCGGAGCGAGCGATTTGAACCACTTGTTAGACCGCGCCACGGACTCGTGCCGGCAACATTATGCACGTGCTCAGCGATGTTGGCGTGGGCTTGGAACATGCGTGTACCGGGCTTGCGGTTGGAGCGTGTGCTGACCGCGCAGGCGCGAACCGGACGTTCCTTTACGTTTGTGAATAACCTGGTGATCTGGAGCAAATAGTTCGGGCCGGATTCGTACTGCCGCCGCGAAATTTCAGACTGAATGCGTAACAGGTTTTTTGATTGCATAACGTCCGTGTTCCACATGCTTTGCTTTGCTGTCTAACGATAGGTTAAGGGGCGGGCTTTAGCCCGTCCCAGTGAGCGAAGCGAACGGTTTGAACCGCTTGTTAGGCCGCGCCCCGATGGAACGCCGGCAACCGAACGTGATTGCTCAATGCCGCTGGATGTGTGGATTTGAACATGCGCGTGTGGACGTTCAGATTGTGGATTGGAGCATACGTGTGCGGGCGTGCAGATTGGAAGATGCGCACTTGAATACGCGTGCCGGCCGCGAGTCGGATGTGGGTGCACGCGGTGAAACGGCGAGAGCCAAGCACATGCTGCGGGTTGGATTTGTCCAGGCACCACAAAAGATCGGGTAAGAACGAAAACGTTCTGAGTGGATTTTTGGCAACGCTGCCGATGAGTGATTTGCTGAGAGCAATATTTGTTATTTGATTGCATAACTTCCATGTTTGGTCTGCTTTTGTTCTGCCGCCTAACGTTTGGTTAAGGGGCGGGCTTTAGCCCGTCCCAGCGAGCGGAGCGAGTGATTTGAACCAGTTGTTATGCCTTTTGACACTTTATTAAGTAACTGCCAAGAGAGGCAGAGAGACCAACAATAAGCTCTGCTTCATTTAAGGAGGGTTCTCTGCCTTCACGAATGTGGCGGCCATTTTCAGAGGCATAGCCCCAAGCCTTAATTATGGCTTGATCTAGCGGCTCGGGAATTATGTAAGTATGGCGTTTCATAATGTCACCAAGGTTAGCCTTGCGATCTCCCGTTATTTCACGAGCTACGCATTCCAAGGAGGCCATTGCATGTTGAATGGCTCCAGTCGCATCAGGGTGTGGGCGTCTAGATAAATCTCCAAGAGCTTGGTGTAGCTCTTTGCTGGCGGTGATATGACCGGCTTCACTTTCAATAGACTGTGCATTTTTAACCACTGACTCAAATGCTTCCGTACCTCTGAACTCTACTAGACCACCTTCTACTTTCCAGCCAATGCCATTCTCAATATAGTACTCATTTATTTCTTTTTCGAATGAGTTGTATATGTCTGGATCGTAGTTATGTTCCCCCAAGTAATTAAGGATACGTTCAAGTATGTCGTATACCTTGTACCATTTGCAGGCGAAAATTAGATTGGTTACCTCGCCGTCAACGTTGGGGTACTCTGACCAGTTATCTGGATCAGGCATTTTCTTCAATACTTTGCATACAAGGCCACGCAGAGTGGAAGGCTTTAATCCATGCTCGTATGAAAGTTGTATGAGAAAGCCCCGAAAGTCTTCTGGAGCATCCTCGCGAATAGTTATTTCAGACTCTTCCACGGATGAGAAACCATGGCGCTTTGAGAATGAGTCCATCGATTTCTCCTTGAAAGGCATAACGACCGGCGCAGCGGACTTGTTTTTGCGAGGCAGGAGCGAAAACAATGTCCGCCTGCCGCCAATGGTTAAGTGATTTAATCAAAAAAGTTAAACCTAATGACATCTTTGTGCACACCATAAGCCATGCCTATATTATTTTTATTATTATTGAAAAATTGAATCCAGCCGTTATTTATACCTTCTTCCCAGTCCTCAATTTTCCCATAACGTTCTAAATACAAAGTTACTTTTTGATTTATGCCTTCATCAGATTCTCTGCCAGTTGGATCGTTATACCATGCAGCGGTAACTTTACCCTCTGATTGATAAAATCCAATATCAAAATTTTCATATGAAACTTTATAAAAAAGTTCTTCCTCATCATCATGTTCCTCAACTTTTCCTGTTGCACTAAGAATAGATAGCCCTTCTTCTAGTGAGATTCCTGCTGGAATATGAGGTGTTCTAATTTTCATAATTTGAGATTTCATGAAATTCCTTTTTTTCACTTAACGTTTGGTTAAGGGGCGGGCTTTAGCCCGTCCCAGCGAACGAAGTGAGCGATTTGAACCAATTGTTATGTTTTTTAGTTTGGGACAAACTGGATAAGTTTTTTAACGGATCTGGGCGTGCACTCCAAGGTGACTGCCTTGTCGTCCTTGAACTTGACTTCAACGACATTCTTGCTTTCTGAGTAAAATGAACCGGCAATAGCTATTACTATCGCAATCAAGACGCCTACAACATTGAGAAACATGCCAAGAACTATACTGAGTATGATTGCGCCGACTAAAAAACCTAATATTCCGAATTTTTTCTCTTTCGATACATTTGCAGAAACCGAACTAATTTCTTCTGGATCGTATATGCCCTTTGACGCACCTTCGATCACAAGCTTTTGATCGCGGCTGATAAAGGCAGAGCCGTTCACCCCGAAATTGCCACCAAGTATTTTCATTCTTCCTCCGATACTCCAACCATTTTCAGCAGGTGGGAAAAACATAACGTTTGGTTAAGGGGCGGGCTTTAGCCCGTCCCAGTGAGCGCAGCGAACGATTTGAACCACTTGTTAGCCGACATTACGAAAATTGATTTTTGTAAGCTAATACATGTTCCGGAAATAGCTTTTCGTACACTGAGCTTTCAATGCCAAGCACAGAAACTTCAATTGCCTCACCGCCGAATTCGGTTGATAAGTCGGTGATGTGAATACCACCAGTTGCTTCTAAATTAAGATTCTCTGCTGTTTTAGCTGAAAGTGATAAATGATATTGGTCAAGTTCATTGCTAGCAATTATTGAGGCCTGAATTTTATCGTATGAGGTAATGGGTATGAACTGCCCGAATGCCACGCCCATTGGGGGATCGCCTGCTTCTAGGTCCGACCAACCAATTAATGTCTGGCCACTGAGTATCTTGAAACGGCGCATGAGTCTGCCCTTAGCGGCTAACGATTAAGCTAAGGGGCTGGCTTTAGCCAGTCCCAGTGAGCGAAGCGAACGATTTGAGCGCATTGTTATAAGTGTCACTCGCGGTGGTTAGTATTAAGCTTAAAATTTATTGCGGACTACCAATAATTTATATTGTTATCTTCTAGGTAGCGTTTTACTGCGTCATGAGCATTATCAAATGAACCTATTATTTCGCTACTGCCTCTTTCTTGGCGGCAAACGAAATAAGAAGTTGTTGTTTCTTTTGAAAGTACGCCCATGAATTTTACTTTTTCAATATACCAGCCATCGAAAGTTTTATTAATGCAGTTAAATACACTGCTTAGGTTTGGGTCGTCAATGGATTGCAAGTAGTCAAATTCTGCACTGTCAGTAAATAGTTCTAAAACTCGACTTCTATCTCCGTTTAATTTTAGATCTATTTGCTGCAGCAAATATTGCTTTGGGGTCATAGTTGCTCCGGCTGGATGCTTATAACGTTTGGTTAAGGGGCGGGCTTTAGCCCGTCCCAGTGAGCGAAGCGAACGATTTGAACCAGTTGTTAGGCTAGTATTTGTTTGTAGATCACTTCGTAACCTATGGCGACAATATAGAGAGTTAAGCATAAGAGCGATACGGCGCGAAATTTTTTGACGCTAATAGATAAGTTTTCAATGGTTGGGGCTTTTGAATAGTGAATAATGGCTGCCCCGAACAGAAGGAATAGAGAAAGAATGAAGAGCCATAATATATACATGGTTAATAGCTTTGGCGTTGACCATGCATATGATGTGATAACACCCAGTATAAAGCCGATTAGGGCTTTTACTGTGTTTATTCCCGTTTCAATTGGGAATAAACAGAAATTTTCTAGATAATAATTCTGTTTTTCATGGGTGAACGGTCCACGGAATATGTTATGTATGAGAAGTAGCGGGATGGCTGACAAAATAAGCAGGCCAACAAGTGCAGGAGAGCTCAGGCTTTGCTGGACTGATATGAAGGAGTCCCGTCCTGTGGAGTTGGCAAAGTGAAGAAAAGCTCCAGTTAGGATGCCGTATGCGACAAATAAATAAGTGCTTCTGTCGGTCTTGAAATATGTTTTCATGCTGGCCTGCGGATTATATATTTGCCTAACGTTTGGCTAAGGGGCGGGCTTTAGCCCGTCCCAGTGAGCGAAGCGAACGATTTGAGCCAGTTGTTAGGCCTGGCCTGCTCGACACGGTAGCGGCCGCAACGCAGAAAGAAAAGGCTGGCGCCGCCGAACTGGAAGGTGAACGCGGTAAGTTATTTGTGACGGTGCTCGGCATAAACCAACTCCCTCTGATAATGCCACTAACTATGCGACTTACTGGCGACGCGATGTTGCGGGTGTAAACCAACCGGATAGGAACTCTGGAGCTGCCTAACGTTTGGTTAAGGGGCTGGCTTTAGCCAGTCCCGAGTGAGCGAAGCGAACGGCTTGAACCACTAGTTAGGTTGCATTACTACGGCCCGAGTAATAGTAGCCGAGTACTGTTCCGATTAGTGTGCCAGAAAATGCCAAAATTTCGCTAAAGTATTGGCTCTTGAAAATAGCGCTTACGAATACACCAAACATCAATAGTATTACAACCATAAAGCCCATTATTACAGGCATGCGTTTGTTAATTCGCTCAGTGCGTGGTTCGGCTTGCCCAATACCGCCACAAACCCCACATGGAAGACCTGCAAACTCTTTGCCTTTTAGTTCATTTGACTGTATGCAAACAGCGCATGAGTTCTCGCCGGCCCCACTTTTACAAGTGCCTATGCCGGAGCAATGAGCGCAAGGATATAAGTTTGATTTGATGGCGTGCATATTGGCATTGCTACCTAACGTTTGGTTAAGGGGCGGGCTTTAGCCCGTCCCAGTGAGCGAAGCGAACGATTTGAACCACTTGTTAGACCTTGCACTTCTACTTGGATGAACGGGAAAGATGTTCGGAACTCAGTAAGAATTTCATGGTTGTTATGTAGTGAATTCCAAGCTCGATCCTTACTCGGGCCGTCAAATACTTTACGATTACGGAGATATGCAATACCAAAAACTGCCTCATCTTCCTGCTCTGTAAAGCTACGGCCAGGGCTGAAGCCTATTGATCTGATGATGTGGAAGCGAGGCTCGTCAAAGTTTAATAGTTCCGCTATGTAGTCTGGATATGAATCTGCTGACTCCACAACCATGAAAGCCCACTGCTGCAATTCTTCAGTGTCAATTGCATTACTAAAGTAACAATTAACGACAAAGGCGATAGTCGATGGATTTTCGCGTGTAAGTCCATTCATGATCTAGGTCTAACAGTGATTAGATGGAATTCTTCGTTAATCCGATGCTAGTGGATTCCGCATAAGCACGCACCAATTTGAATCTGTAAAACTGAAAAACCCTGCAGATCAACATGTTACGCCAGAGCATCAAATGTTTTCCTGTATTCGCTTGACTTCCGCATTCTGCTCTACCATTACTACTGTATAAAAACACAGCATCCAGGAGCCGACATGGACAGTTCAGCCTCCAAGCCCCGTCTGCGTGAGCAGGTCAGAGCGGTGATGCGAGTGCATCACTACAGCATCCGCACCGAGAAGACCTATTGGTACTGGATTCGCTACTTTATCCGCTTCCATCAGTTGCGCCATCCGCTGGAGTTGGGCGCAGCAGAGGTTAATGCCTTTCTCACTTGGCTGGCAGTGGAACGCAAGGTGGCCGCCGCGACCCAGAACCTGGCGCTCAATGCTCTGGTGTTTCTCTACGGCAAGGTGCTGCATCAGCCACTGGGCCAGGTCGGCGAGGTCGTGCGCGCCAAGCGCTCTGCGCGCATTCCCTGCGTACTGACACATGCCGAGGCGACGGCGCTCATCGGCCTGCTGGGTCAGCCTTACCAGTTGTTGGCCTCACTCATGTATGGCGCCGGCTTGAGAGTCGTAGAAGCGGCACGTCTGCGCATCAAGGATGTGGATTTCGACCGGCAGGTGATCACCGTGCACGATGGCAAGGGCGCCAAGGATCGCACCACTTTGCTGCCGGCCTCGCTAATAACTCCACTGCTGGAGCGCAGGCAGCGCATGTTCGCGGCCTGGAAGCAGCAGGACAGTTTCTATCAGGCTCCCGTTAGCCTGCCCTTTGCGCTGCGGCGCAAATACCCGAATGCGGCCCGCTCGTTCGAGTGGCAATGGCTGTTTCCCTCCACCGGCCTGTGCATGGATGAAGATGGCGCTGCCGTGCGCCATCACATCCATGTCAGCTCCATTCAGAAGGCGGTCAAACAGGCGGTGCGGCGCTCCAGCATTCATAAGCCGGCCGGCTGCCACACCTTGCGCCATAGCTTTGCCACCGAGCTGTTGCGCCACGGCAGCGATATCCGCACCGTGCAGACCTTGCTGGGCCATGCCGATGTGCGCACCACGCAGATCTATACCCATGTACTGGGCCAGGGGTTTGCCGGGGTGCGGAGCCCTTTGGGCTAGCGGTAACTCAGGCAGGCTACCGCCGCCCCTGCGCATAACGGGGCTGGCGACTGCACGACAAAAAGACTGGGGGTGACGGCGATCCTTTCCGGATAGGCGGGGTTGGCTGACCGTCCCTGGGTTTGGCCGAGCATAGTGCAGTGTGCCGTTCGAGCCAAGCCAGGGCGCCTGCGGCCTGGCAACGCACACCCCCGGCGCGTGCCTTGCTGCGCACATCTGGAGCCGGCCTCGCGACGGCGGTCGATATTTGCACAACGTCTGAGGCCTGGGGGGCTCAGCAGCTGCCGGTTGCTCATTACGCTTCATCCGGCTAGAGTGCCTCGGTCACGGTCAATCCCGTGATCGGGTGTGGTAGCCCGAGGGTTTACGAAGGCGCGGTAGCGTCATAGCGAGAGCAGGCGCTTTTTTTGTGCCTGTTGTTTTCTCGTGCAGTTATGGCGGGCCGTGTGAGGCAGGCCTCGGCCTGGCCGGCTGTCCTTCGTGAGTCGGTCTACCACCCTTGCACGGTCCGCCTCCATTCGTGTGGTAGCGAAGAGAGGTGGTTCCTTACTTACACGAAGGAGCATAAGGAAAATGCGCTACCCCCCTTTTACCCAAGGGCTCCGCCTTGGGCTGTCCGTCCTGTCGTCTATCTCCGCCCTGGAGGTGCGTCATGACTAGTTCCAACCCCGTTGTTATCCCCTTCCCGAAACGCTGCAAGCCGCTCGATTGCCTGGATGATCCTGTCTGCTATTTCCAGGCAGCGGCCGAGTTGCGGGTGGCGATGCTGCACAAGATGTTCAACATTCTGGCTCGCTCGGGAGTGGCTGCGCCGGCCGCAACGGAGTTGCACGAGCTCTGCCAGAACGCCCGCGAGCTGCTCAACGATGTGGTGGTGCTGTACCGCAGTTCGTTGGCGCAGGCACAGGGGAGGGTTGGCGATGAGTAAGCCCTGTACCAGCTACCTGCCCAGCCACGACGGCCAGAGCGGTGCGGTGATCGAGTGGCCGTGGGATTGTCAGCAGGCCTTCGACAAGGGTGTGATCTGCGCCCAGGCCTGGTTGAGCAACGACGACACCGGCTGGCTGTGGGCCAACTTGATCATCGAGCGCGACGTGCTGCCCGGCGGGCTGCAACGGCGGGCCTTCGAGGTCGGTTTCCTCAGCCGGGTGCATCAGCGTTTGTGTTCGCCGTTCGGCGGCAATCACCAGGCCAGGAAGACCTGTTTGAGCCTTTGAACCTAGGGCGCTACTCGCCGCAGGCAGTACGCCGACGCTTGGCGGGCTGCGGCGAGGCCGCTCTATCTAAAGCTGCGCAAGTTCTTGCGCAGTCGATGGTTTTAGCTGCGAATCACCGCATAAATCAGACCATTACGATTGCGCCAAGCCGCCCTGTTGCGGCAAGGTCTCGACCCTGCCGTAACCGATAAGGAGATTGGTCATGTCTGGCAAACCTGCTGCCCGTGCCACCGACCCCACCGCCTGCCCCGTTCCCGGGCATGGCAGCAACCCCGTCAGCGCCGGCTCGCCGGACGTTCAATTCGACGGCCTGCCCGCTGCCCGCCAGGGCGACCCCACCGCCTGCGGCAGCGCCCTGGCCGGCAATGTGGTCGCCAATGTGCGGATCAACAACATGCCGGCCACCACCCTCGGCACCATAGGCAGCCACGGCAATGCGGTGATCGCCGGCTCCGGCAGCGTGCTCATCGGCAACAGCCATACGCCCGCGTCGTTTACCCCGCCCACGCCTTTGGCCATCGCTGCGAGTTCCGTCCAGGCCTTGCCCCCCAGCACGCCCTCTCTGCCGCAACGCCCAGCCGACACAATGGCGCGCAACTGGCAGGAAGAGCCCGGCGATGCGGCACCGTTGGGCCTGGAGGAGGACGAGGAAGAAGAGCTGGAGGAGGACGTGCAGCAGGGCATCACCCTGCGCGTAGGCTTCTTCTTCGACGGCACCGGCGACAACGCTGCCAACGTGGCGCGGGGCGAGCAGTGCCGCGCCAACCAACTTGGCTACGACGCAGCCGATGAGCGCGCCCTGCTCGAATACTGCCCGCCGCACCAGATGGACTCTATGAGTAGTTATGGGCGGCAGCGGACCAATATTGCGCGGTTGTACGATCTATATGGAGACGACTCGCTTCAAGCTCTTAAACGTACCGATCAACAAGCCTTGCTCCGCATCTATATCGAAGGTGCAGGTACTGAGACCGACAAGCCGGATCAGCAGTTTCCTGATATGGCTCTCGGCACGGGAGATACAGGTGTACTTGAGAAAGTCACCATCAGCGGAAACCTGTTTCTCGAGCGACTCAAGTTCTTGTTGAGTAAGAATCCAGATATTCTGATCGCGTCATTGGAAATCGATGTTTTCGGTTTTAGCCGAGGTGCAGCGGCGGCCCGGCATTTCGTCAATGATTTGCGTAGGGGCAGTTCATCCGTATTGGCCAAAGCTTTGCCGGCATCCCAAGCGCCACTGGTGAAGAGTTTCACTTGGCGCTTCGGCCACGATGTGCAGGTCAACCTGGTCGGCCTGTTCGACACCGTGGCGGCCATAGGTGGGCTGAGCGATGGCTGGGACGTGAACGACGACCGGAACGGCGACCTGAAGCTGCATCTGGCGCCGGATAGCGCAAAACGAGTGATCCACCTGGTGGCCGGCGACGAATACCGCCACAACTACTCGCTCAACAGCAGCCAGCCGAACTTTGCCGAGATCGTCTTGCCGGGTGCCCATGGCGACATCGGCGGCAACTACCCGCTGGCGGCCGAGGAAAAACTGTTCCTCACCCGCCCCTTCCGTGACGAGGTGGATAACCGCCTGGCCAATGAGGCAAGCCAGGCCTGGAAGCAGGCCAGTCAAGCTTTGGAGTCATGGTGGCAACGTGGCCTGATCGATCTGGCGCGGCCCAATGGCAAGTTGTACATCGACTGGCGGCAGGTGCGTTCCACCGAAAGCCCCATTCGCCGCAAGGTGATCTATGCCCAGGTCAAACTGGAGCGTCGCGTGCGCGGCGAGTATGGGCGCATTCCCTTGCGCATCATGCATGCCCTGGCTCAGGAAGCGGGGGCGCCGTTCAAGTTGCTGGACGAGTTCGATCCCGAAACGGCCATTCCTCGGCAGCTTCAGACCATTGCTGACAAGCTGATGGCCTATGCCCAGGGTAAGGCGCGGTTGAACCTTGAGTTCGAGGAGCAGGATCTGCTCTACGCCCACTTCCTGCACCAGGCGGCCCATTGGAATGTCTATCCCGGCGAGAGTGGCGCGCTGACCGTTCACTTCGTCAACCGCCCGGCGAAGGATAGCCAGCGCGCCATCCATCCGAACAAACCCGATCCGGTATCCCTGTTATGAAACGTTTGCTGCTCGCTCTAGCCCTTCTCACCCCCTGGCCTGCCCTTTGTGGCGAGGCTGAGCCGCCCAAGCCTTTCAACGCCTGGTACCTGAGCTTCTTCGCGCCGGACTATATGGATGTCTGGTTGGAAACTGTCGATGTCACAGATACCCGGGGCATCACCTTTACCGAAGCCATGAAAGGTACGGTCTCGATCCATCAACCTGAGGATGGCTCCGGTGACCCAACGGGTTGGCCTGAATATGTTGGCGCCGGCGCTGGTGTTCATCTCAATCGGATGGAGTTGCCTCAACGTATTTTTGTACGTTGGCAATCGCTGGCAGAACCGCAAACCTACCGAGCCATATTGGATGTCCCGCATTCGGCTCGCGAATTGATGCGCAAACCCGAAAAAGTAAAGTGTCCTATTAGCGGTTGGGCGACCGACTACCGCAATGCGGTAACCATCGGCCTGGCCCCTGGCGGCATTGCCAAGCTGTGGGTCAGCGGCCCCTGCTTCAAAGGTACGGAAATCCTGCGTGTACAGGCCGAGATCGAGCCCAAGGGGCCTTACCAAGGCTTGTCAGAGGGGCGACACCGTCCACTGGAACCCGCCGCCAAGGCCTATATCGAACAGCAGGGTATCCCCTATGGTTCGTGGTGAGTGTTGCGGTTGCATAACCTGGATTACGCCTAGGCTCCGGGCTGAAGGGCGGTGGGATGGTGCGCGCGGCGCACCCTACTTGGAAGGGGGATGCGCGGCTTGCATGGCCTCATAGGCCGGCGCCGCATAGATGCCCACTTCCACCGCCAGTTCCAGCACCCGCGCCAAGTCGCTTCTATACACCAGCACGGCTTGCAGTTCGTCATCCAGCGCTTCGCTGAAGTCCACCAGCACATAGCCGCCGGTTTCCGGCGACAGACTGGCGAGTTGCACCTGGATGCGGTTGAGCGCCTTGAGTGCTTCGGTCTTGGCCAGCTGCTTGGGCTTGAGCACGAAGCTGACCTGCGGGCCGAAGGAGTCGACGATCTGTTGGAACAACTGCTCGTAGCTGTCGGCCTGGAACAATACGGTGTCCGGCAGGCTGCCGACCACCACCCATTCGCCGAGCGGGATGGGGAAGCTGTCGTCGTAGTTGATGTCCGGGTTGGCGGCGAGGAAGGCTTGCGGGTCGGCGTAGGCCTGGGCTGCTTCCGCAGCGATGCGCACGATGTCTTCGGCCAGCATGCAGCCCGAGCTTATCTTGCCGATCAGTTCTTCGAGTTGGGCTTGCATGTGGCGATCCTGTGGGGCGATTGAATATGGGGCGTAAGGATAAGGGAAATGCGCCGCTTCGGCGCAGCGAAAAGTAGCCCTGATTAGTCCGCGTGGGCTAAAGCCCCTCCTGCGGTTATCGGCAGTAATGTAGCCCGGATGCAATCCGGGGAAGTCATTGTCGCCGCCACACCGCCCCGGATTGCATCCGGGCTGCGAGAGCGGGACGCCATTGCCATCCATCCTGGGACGTCGCAAAGCTTACCGATGAACATAGGGTTTGCGGCGCGATGAGGCTAGCGCAGTTGCGCCTCGGCCAGGGTGCGGCAGCGCGGGATGCGGCCGACGTCCCAGTGGCGGACTGCCCAGGCCAGCAGCTCGGGCGGGCGGGCGCGCTCCAGTTCGCCAGGTGGCTCTTGGCCCAGGGCATGCAGGGCGCGAACCAGCAGCGGTGCGGCCCGGTCGGTTGGCAGCGGCGGCGAGCGGTAGGCTTTGCCCAGTTTGTGGCCGTCGGGCTGGATGATCAGCGGTACGTGCAGGTAGCGCGGCTGGGCCAGGCCGAGCAGTTCTTGCAGGTACAGCTGGCGCGGGGTGGAGTCGAGCAGGTCGGCGCCGCGCACCACGTCGGTCATGCCCTGCCAGGCATCGTCGAGCACCACCGCCAGTTGGTAGGCGTAGAAGCCGTCGCGCCGACGGATGACGAAGTCGCCGACCTCGCGGCCCAGGTGCTGGCGGTATTCGCCCTGCACCCGGTCGCTAAAGGCGTAGCTCAGGTTCGGCACGCGCAGGCGGATCGCGGCATTCTGCGGTGAGTGGCCGGCGTCGCGGCAGGTGCCGGGGTAGATGCCGTGGCAGCCCTCCAGTTGCTTGCGCGAGCAGGTGCAGGCATAGGCCAGACCCTGCTGCAGTAAGCGTTCGACCAGCGCCTGGTACTCGGCATGGCGCTGGCTTTGGCGCACCAGTTCGCCGTCCCATTGCAGGCCGTAGCTGTCCAGGGTGCTGAGGATCGCGTCCTGGGCGCCGGGGACTTCCCGTGGCGGGTCGAGGTCTTCCATGCGCAGCAGCCAGCGCCCGCCAGCCGCGCGCGCGTCGAGGTAGGATGCCAGCGCCGCGACCAATGAGCCGAAGTGCAGGTAACCGCTGGGGGTGGGGGCGAAGCGACCGATATAAGCGGGAGCGTTCATACGGGCCAATATAGAGGCTGTGTGCTGGAGGAGGTGAGAGCTTGCGCGGCCGCAGCCGCTCCTGCAGGAGGGCGCAGGAGCAGAAACAACACGGGGCGCCGCAGCGCCCCGTGGGTCAGATCAGGAACCGATCTGTTTTTCCTTGATTTCCGCCAGGGTCTTGCAGTCGATGCACAAGGTGGCGGTGGGACGGGCTTCCAGACGGCGGATACCGATCTCGACGCCGCAGGAGTCGCACCAGCCGTAATCGTTGTCTTCGATCAGTTGCAGCGTTTCGTCGATCTTCTTGATCAACTTGCGCTCGCGGTCACGGGCACGCAGTTCCAGGCTGAATTCTTCTTCCTGGCTGGCACGGTCTGCTGGATCGGGGAAGTTAGCCGCCTCGTCCTGCATGTGATGCACGGTACGATCGACTTCCTGCATCAATTCCAGCTTCCATTTGTTGAGGATGCTGGTGAAGTGGGCGCGCATCGGATCACCCATGTACTCCTCACCCTTGGTTTCTTTGTAGGGTTCGAAGCCACGAATCAGTTGGCTGCTTTTTGCTTTTGCTTTGGTGGGCATGGATGAACGCCTCTCACTCTCTCGATTCCACTGCGCAGGATGCTTTCCATTGCCGGCTATAAACCAGCCCTGCGGCTGCAAGCGGGCGAACTTACCAGAACAACACCAGCCGCGCCACTCCCGGTTGTCGTGGTTGCTGCCGTTTCGCTCAAGGCTTGGGTAGAATCCGCGCCTCAACCTCTATCAAGGCAAGTCCATGGCCACGTCCTACAGTGCGCGCAGCCGCGCCATCGAACCCTTTCATGTCATGGCCTTGCTGGCTCGCGCCAATCAGTTGCAGGCCGCCGGCGTCGATGTCATCCACCTGGAGATCGGCGAGCCGGACTTCACCACCGCCGCGCCCATCGTCGCCGCCGGCCAGGCCGCCTTGGCCGCTGGGCATACCCGCTACACCGCGGCGCGCGGAATTCCGGCCCTGCGTGAAGCGATTGCCGGGTTCTACGCACAGCGTTATCGACTGAGCATAGACCCTGAGCGGATTTTGATTACCCCGGGTGGCTCCGGCGCCTTGTTATTGGCCAGCAGTCTGTTGGTCGACCCCGGCAAGCACTGGCTGCTGGCCGACCCGGGCTACCCGTGCAACCGGCATTTCCTGCGCCTGGTCGAAGGCGCCGCGCAACTGGTGCCGGTGGGGCCTGAGGTGCGCTATCAACTGACCGCGGATCTGGTCGCGCGCCATTGGGACAAGGACAGCGTCGGCGCGCTGGTCGCCTCGCCAGCCAACCCGACCGGCACGCTGTTGTCCGGTGACGAGCTGGCAGGGTTGTCCCGGGCGTTGAAAGAGCGCGGCGGCCATCTGGTGGTCGACGAGATCTATCACGGCCTGACCTATGGCGTGGACGCCAGCAGCGTGCTGGAAGTGGACGACGAGGCCTTTGTGCTCAACAGTTTCTCCAAATACTTCGGCATGACCGGCTGGCGGCTTGGCTGGCTGGTGGCGCCGCAGGAGGCCGTGGCGGATCTGGAGAAGCTGGCGCAGAACCTGTATATCAGCGCGCCGAGCATGGCCCAGCATGCCGCGTTGGCCTGTTTCGAGGCGCAGACCCTGGAGATTCTCGAACAGCGCCGGCACGAATTCGCCCGCCGTCGCGATTTTTTGCTGCCGGCGTTGCGTGAGCTGGGCTTCAAGATTGCCGTTGAGCCCGAAGGCGCCTTCTATCTATATGCCGATATCAGCGCCTTTGGCGGCGACGCCTTCGCCTTCTGTCAGCACTTTCTCGAAACCGAGCATGTGGCCTTCACTCCGGGGCTGGACTTCGGTCGTCATCTGGCCAGCCGACATGTGCGCTTCTCCTACACCCAGGACCTGCCACGCCTGCAGCAGGCCGTCGAACGCATCGCCCGTGGCCTGAAAAGCTGGCGCCCCGATGCGCTTTGAACCGCCGCTGGAGCAGGGGCGGCTGCTGCGCCGCTACAAACGCTTCCTGGCCGATATCGAAACTGTGGACGGTGAGTTATTGACCATTCATTGCCCCAACACCGGCTCGATGCTCAACTGCATGAGCGAAGGCGCGCGGATCTGGTTCAGCCGCAGCAATGATCCCAAACGCAAGCTGCCGGGCACCTGGGAGATCGGCGAAACGCCGCAGGGTCGTCTGGCGGTGATCAATACCGCACGCGCCAACGGCCTGGTCGAAGAGGCGCTGCGTGGCGGGCTGATCACCGAGCTGGCCGGCTTCACCACCCTGAAGCGTGAAGTGCCCTATGGCCAGGAGCGCAGCCGCATCGACTTTCGCCTGGACTACCCGAGCGGCGCGGCCTTCGTCGAAGTCAAAAGCGTGACCCTGGGCTTTGCCGACAGCCGGGTGGCGGCGTTTCCCGATGCGCGCACCGAACGCGGGGCCAAGCACCTGCGCGAGCTGGCGGCGTTGGCCCGCGAGGGCGTGCGCGCGGTGCAGCTGTATTGCGTCAATCTGACGGACGTCGATGCGGTGCGCCCGGCCGAGGAGATCGACCCGGCCTACGCCGCCGCCCTGCGTGAAGCGCTCAGTGCCGGGGTCGAGGTGCTGGCCTATGGCGCGCAGATCAGCCCGCAGCGGATTCAGCTGGTGCGTCGGCTCGAGGTGCGTTTGTAGCCACTCAAATCGCTCCAGGCCGTTGTAGCCCGGATGCAATCCGGGGAGCGCTATCTGGCGCGAGATATTCCCCGGATTGCATCCGGGCTACGAGGTCAGCCAGATCCCTTCGCGGTTTTCCTCGCAGCTCAGCGCTTTTAGCGATTGTCCGGCGCAGGGGCCGGCCACGCATTCGCCCGTATCGATGAGAAACAACGCGCCGTGGGTGGCGCACTGGATCAGGCTGGCGCTGTGGTCGAGAAACTGATCCGGCAGCCATTCCAGCGGGATGCCCTTGTGCGGGCAACGGTTGCGGTAGGCGAACACCTGGCCGTCCTTGCGCACGGCAAACAGTTTTTCGCCGTCAATCACAAAGCCCCGGCTCTGGCCTTCGGCCAGCTCGTTCGGGGCGCATAAGCGCATCATCGGCATCTCCCAGGTAGGCGGCCATTATCCCGATCTGTCGAGGACTGCCAAGTGGCGGGTGGGGCTTGCGCCCTGATGCTTTTGTCGGGGGCGAGCTCCCCGGGATGAACGCTCGCCAGCGCCGCGCTGCTACTCTTTGCATAACCCCCCCAAACACCAAGGATTCCCTTATGCGCGTGCTGCTTGTATTGGCCGTCGTCCTGCTGGTCGGCTGCCAGGCCTGCCTGCCGCCGCTGCCCGCCTGGCAAAGCCCGGAAGGGCGCGAACATGCCGAGCTGGGGCAGATCGTCGATCTAAGAACGGGTCAGCGCCTGAGCCCGCAGCAATTGCTCGAACATCTGGCTCCCGCGCCACGTGTGCTGGTCGGCGAGAAGCATGACAACCCCGATCACCACGCCCTGCAGCTCTGGTTGCTGCAGGCGCTGGAGGCGCGCCGTCGGCAGGGTAGCCTGCTGCTGGAAATGCTCACGCCCGAGCAGCAGAGCAAGGTCGATGCGCTGCATGCCCGTGTGCTCGGGGGGCAGCAGGTCGCCGACCTTCCGGCTGCACTGGCCTGGCAAAAAGGCTGGCCCTGGGCGCTATACGGGCCGATCGTGCGGCACGCGTTAGCCCAGCCGTACCCGCTGTTGGCGGCCAACCTGGAGCGCGCGCAAGTGCGGCAAATTTATCGCAAGCGACCGCCGTTGACCGGCCCACTCTCGACGGCAGCCGCTGTGCACGGGCCCTTGCTGGCGCAGATCGAGACTTCCCATTGCGACAAACTGCCGAAGAGCCAGCTGCCGGCCATGCTCGCCGTGCAGCAGCAGCGTGACCGCCGCATGGCCACGGCGCTGCTGGCTGCGCCACAGCCAAGCCTGTTGTTCGCGGGCATCTTTCATGTGCGTCGCGACCTGGGCGTGCCGCTGCACTTGGCGGACTTGGGCGATAGCGCCGCCAGCCTGGTGCTGATCCTGGCCGAAGTGGGCCAGCCGGTCGGCGCCGCTGCCGCCGATTTCGTCTGGTTTACCCCGGCCTTGCCGAGGCGCGACTACTGCGCCGATTTCGCCGGTTCGTAGAGGGCGCGTGCCTGTTCGCCAGTGCACGCCCCCTACCATGGTCGCGCAGTGCGCGGCGCGAATAATCGGCCACACTTAGCCCAGGAGGTAAGGGCTATGGCCAAGCGCATACTGCGAGCACAGCGGCTGGTGGCATTGTTCATGCTGGGTTGCCTGCTGTTCAGCTATCCCTTGCTGGCGCTGTTCGATAGCGGCGGCGAGGTGTTCGGTATTCCGCTGTTGTTCGCCTACCTGTTCATTGCCTGGGCGCTGCTGATCGTGGCGATGATCCTGGTCGTCGAGTGCTCGAGCCGATGAGGAGGCGCTGCCCATGCCGCTCGCTGGCCTGATCCTGCTGACCTCCTGCGCCTACCTGGGCATCCTCTTCGCTATCGCTTACTGGGGCGACAAGCGCGCCGATGCCGGCCGCTCGATCATCGCCAACCCCTACATCTATGCCCTGTCGCTGGCGGTGTACGCCACCTCCTGGACCTTCTACGGCAGCGTTGGCCGGGCGGCGGCCAGCGGCGTCGGCTTCCTGCCGATCTACCTCGGGCCGACCCTGATGGCGGCGCTGTTCTGGCTGGTGCTGCGCAAGATGATCCGCATCAGCAAGGCCAACCGCATCACCTCGATTGCCGACTTCATCGCCGCGCGCTACGGCAAGAGCGCGCTGCTCGGCGGCTTGGTCACCCTGATCGCGGTGGTCGGGGTCATCCCCTATATCGCCCTGCAACTCAAGGCGGTCTCCAGCAGCTTTCTGATTCTCTGGCAGTACCCGGCGATTCAGATGCCCAATCAGGGTCAGGCGCTCGGTGTCCTGCAGGACACCGCGCTCTATGTGGCGCTGCTGCTGGCGATCTTCACCATCCTGTTCGGCACCCGCCACCTCGACGCGACCGAGCGCCACGAAGGCATGGTGGCGGCCATCGCCTTCGAGTCGCTGGTCAAGCTGCTGGCGTTTCTGGCGGTCGGTCTGTACGTCACCTTCGGCCTCTACCATGGCTTCGCCGACGTCTTCGAACAGGCCGCGCGCTTGCCCGATGTCGACCAACTGCTGACCCTCGGCGGCCCTGCCGGGACTTACGGTTCCTGGGTGTCGCTGATCTTTCTGTCGATGCTGTCGATCCTGTTTCTGCCGCGCCAGTTCCAGATCAGCGTGGTCGAGAACGTCAACGAGAACCACCTGGCCAAGGCCATCTGGTTGTTTCCGCTGTACCTGCTGGCGATCAATATCTTCGTCCTGCCGATCACCTTCGCCGGCTTGATGCATTTCCCCGCCGGCACTGTGGATGCCGACACCTTCGTCCTCACCCTGCCCATGGCCTTGCGCCAGGAGTCGCTGGCGCTGCTGGTGTTTATCGGCGGGCTGTCGGCCGCCACCGGTATGGTCATCGTCGAGACCATCGCGCTCTCGACGATGATCTGCAACGACCTGGCGATGCCGCTGCTGCTGCGCTGGAAGGCCCTCGGCCTGGCGCAGCGGACGGATCTCTCAGGCTTGCTGCTGGGCATCCGGCGCGGCGCCATCCTGTTGTTGATGTTGCTCGGCTATGTGTATTACCGCGCGGCGGGCGAGGCCTATGCGCTGGTCTCGATCGGCCTGGTGTCGTTCGCCGCGGTGGCGCAGTTCGCCCCGGCGATGCTCGGCGGCATGTACTGGAAGCAGGGCACCCGCGCCGGCGCCCTGAGTGGGCTGTCGCTGGGCTTCCTGCTCTGGCTCTATACCCTGTTGCTGCCGGCGTTCGCCAAGTCCGGTTGGTTGCCGTTGAGCTTCATCGAGCAGGGGCCGCTGGCCATCGCCTGGCTCAAGCCGCTGGCGCTGTTCGGCCTGACCGGGCTGGACGAGATCGGCCATTCGCTGTTCTGGAGCCTGCTGGCCAACCTCGGTGCCTATGTCGGGGTGTCGTTGTTCGGCCGCCAGAGCAGCCGCGAACATGCCCAGGCGCTGCTGTTCGTCGACGTCTTCAAGGTGGCCGGGCGCGGCTCCAGCCTGTGGCGCGGCAGCGCCTCGGTGACGGAGGTGATCGCCCTGGTCGGGCGCTTCCTCGGCCCGCCGCGGGCCGCCGGAGCCTTCGCCGGCTACGCCGCGCAGCGCGGCCTGGCGTCGAGTGCCGAACTGGTGCCGGATGCCGATCTGGTGCACTTCGCCGAGCAACAACTGGCGGGGGCGATCGGGGCCGCCTCGGCGCGGGTGATGCTGGCCTCGGTGGTGCAGGAGGAGCCGCTGGGCATGGACGAGGTGCTCGACATCCTCGACGAAGCCTCGCAGGTGATCGCCTACAGCCGCCGTCTGGAGCAGCAGTCGCACGAACTGGAGGTCGCCACCGGCGAACTGCGCGCGGCCAATGCGCGGCTGCAGGAGCTCGACCGCCTGAAGGACGACTTCATCTCCACCGTGACCCACGAGCTGCGCACGCCGCTGACCTCGATTCGTGCCTTCTCCGAGATTCTCAACGACAACCCCGAGCTGGATCCGCTGCAGCGCGCGCGTTTCGTTGCCATCATCGTCAAGGAGAGCGAGCGCCTGACGCGGATGATCAACCAGGTGCTGGATCTGGCCAAACTCGAGTCGGGCCGTGCCGAATGGCACACCGGCGCGCTCGATCTGCGCGAGGTGATCGAGGATGCCCAGGCCAGCACCAGCCAGCTGCTGCAGGAGCAGGGTGTGCAACTGCGCCTCGAGCTGCCGGCGCAGATTCCGCCGGCGCTGGGCGACCGCGATCGCCTGTTGCAGGTGCTGCTCAACCTGATTTCCAACGCGATCAAGTTCTGCGACCGCGAGGCGGGGCGCATCGGCATCGCCGTGCAGGTGCTGCCGCAGGCGTTGCGGGTGGACGTGCACGACAACGGTTGCGGCATCGACCCGGTCGACCAGGAAACCATTTTCGAGAAGTTTCGCCAGGCCGGCGACAACCTCACCGAGAAGCCGCAGGGCACCGGGCTGGGGCTGCCGATCAGCCGGCAGATCATCGAGCACTTCGGCGGCCGGCTGTGGGTGCAGAGTGCGCGCGGACAGGGGGCAACTTTTTCCTTTACCCTGCCCTTGGGACAGGCGAGTGCGGCCGCGTCAGACGCAGGCTGCGAGACGGAGGATGGCGTATGAGCAAAACCGTATTAATCGCCGACGATGAACCGAATATCGTCATCTCGCTGGAGTTTTTGCTCGAGCAGGCCGGCTATCGGGTGCTGGTGGCGCACGATGGCCAGGAGGCCCTGGAGGCCATTGAGCGGCAGCCGCCAGACCTGGTGCTGCTCGATGTGATGCTGCCGCGCCTGAGCGGTTTCGACGTGTGCCAGAAGATTCGCGAGAATCCGCTATGGCAGCATATGCGCGTGGTCATGCTGACGGCCAAGGGCCGCGAGGTCGAGATCAGCAAGGGCCTGGCGCTGGGCGCCAATGCCTACATCACCAAGCCGTTCTCGACTCAAGAGTTGCTGGCGCAGATCGGCGCGCAGTTGGCGGTCGAATAACCAATGAGTCCACGCCTGCGTTTCGCCTTCTGGCTGGCCATCCTCAGCCTGCTGCTCGGCAGTTTGCTGGCGCTCGCCGGGGGGCTGTTGTGGGCCGACTTCAGTAGCCAGGAGCGGGCCGCCGTGCTCGCGCTGCTGGCCGGACGCGGTGCGCTGCTGGTGGTGCTCGCCGGGCTGCTGCTGATCCCGTTCGGCATACTCTTGCGCCTGTGGCTGGCGGCCTACCCCGAGGTGGTGATCCGCCTGAGCGAGGAGGTCGGCATCATCCATCGGGTCAACCCCGCGCACCGCGTGACCCCAGCCGGCAGCCGCGACATGCGCCGGCTGGGCGCTGCGCTGAATGCCTTTGCCGAGGCGCATTGCGCATTGCAGCGCGAGGTGGCGGTGCGCGTCGAGGAGGCCAATGCGCATTTGGAGCAGGAGAAGAATCGCCTGGCCGCGCTGATGTCGGAACTCGAACAGAGCGTGCTGGTGTGTAATCGCGAGGGTCGCATCCTGCTCTACAACAGCAGCGCCAGCCTGTTGCTCGAGCCAGACGCCGCAGGCCCGGCTGGCGCGCCGGTCGGGCTGGGCCGCTCGATCTTCGGCATTCTCGACCAGCGCCTGATCGTGCATGCCCTGGAACGGATCAGGCAGCGTCTTGAACAGGACAACCCCAGCCCGGTGGCGCATTTCGTCACGGCGCGTGGTGCTCATCTGTTGCGGGCACAGATGGCGCCGGTGCTGGATCAGCATGGCGAGCTGATCGGTTTTGTGCTGATTCTCGACGACATCACCCGCTCGGTCGAGCTCAACAGCCGTCGCGATGCGCTGTTGCAACAGCTTACCGAAGGCACCCGGGCGGCGCTGGGCAACATCCGCGCGGCGGCGGAAACCGTGGAGCAATACCCGCAGATGGATGTCGAACACCGCCAACGCTTCGGCAAGGTGATCAGCGACGAGGCGCAGCGGCTGTCCCAGCACCTCGAGCAGACACTGAGTCGGCATGCCGACCTGTTGCGCCCGCAGTGGCCGCTGGAGGACATGCTGGCGACCGACCTATTGCTTGCCCTGCAGCGTAATTTTGCCGCCACGCTTGGGCTGACCGTGCGGTACGAGGGCGGCGACGAATCGCTTTGGTTGAGCCTGGACAGTTACTCCCTGGTGCAGGCGTTGACTCAGCTGATGGGGGCGATGGTCGCCACCTTGGGTATTGGTGAGGTGGTGTTCGAGTTGGCTGTCGAAGGCCACTTCGTGCGTCTGGCGCTGCGCTGGAGCGGGGCGGCGCTCGAGCCCCAGCAGTTGCATGAGTGGGAGCAGCGGCCGTGCAGCCCGGTTGCCGAAAACGACGCCGCCGCGTGCACCCTCAAGGAGGTGCTGGAGCGGCACGGCGGCGAGCTCTGGTGCCAGGCCGACGCGCTTGCCGGAGACAATCGCCTGTATCTGCAGTTGCCGGTGAGCCAGCCGCAAGCGCAGGCGCCAGCACCGGCCAGGATTCAGGGGCGACCGGTGTATTACGACTTCGACCTGTTCAGCCAACCGGGGCAGACTCCCGAGCTGGACGAGCGCCCGCTGCGCGAACTGACCTACACCGTGTTCGACACCGAGACCACGGGGCTGGCGCCCTCCGCTGGCGACGAAATCATCTCGATTGGCGCGGTGCGCATCGTCAACGGCCGTCTGCTCATGCAGGAATGCTTCGAGCAACTGGTCGACCCGCATCGGCCCATTCCGCACGAATCGCAGCAGGTACACGGCCTCTCGCCGCAGATGCTCGCGGGGCAGCCGAACATCGCCGAGGTGTTGCCGTTGTTCCAGCGCTTTGCCGAGGAGACGGTGCTGGTGGCCCACAACGCCGCCTTCGACATGCGCTTCCTGCAACTCAAGGAGGCGCAGACCGGGATCCGCTTTATCCAGCCGGTGCTCGATACCCTGCTGCTGTCCGCCCTGGTGCATCCGGGGCATGCCGCCGATGAACATCGTCTGGAACAGATCGCCGCACGCCTCGGCGTGCAGGTGATCGGCCGGCATACCGCGCTGGGTGACGCCATGGTCACGGGCGAGGTGTTCCTCAAGCTGATTCCCTTGCTGGCCGAGCGCGGCATCCACACCCTCAAGCAGGCACGCGAGGCGTCACGCAAGACGCTCTATGCCAAGCTCGAATATTGAGCAACGGCCTGCTAGGCGTGGAGGCTGAAAGCGGCGCTGAACAGGGGGGGGTACGTTGTTCGAGGACAAAAAAAGACCCGGCAAGAGCCGGGTCAAAACCGTGATTAGCCTGATGAGGAGATAATCTGAAGAGGCCGACTGAAGGTCTCTTGAGTTTACCAGCTGATCTCGCGATCAGTTGTTGCTAATAATATCGATTATCATTTGCAAGTCAACTGGCTTTACTAAAATAATTCCAGGGTGTCGCCAGGCCTTGGCTGAGAAAAAGCAAACCCGGCACTTGGCCGGGTTTGCTTGGGTGGCGCACCGCCTGTTGTCAGGCGGTGGCGGGCAGGCGCAACTGGGTGACTTCCTTGTTCAGCAGGTCGATACGCCGCGCCATGTTTTCTATCAGGCTGTGGGCGATGCGCGGGTTGCTCTGCATCAGGCTGAGGAACTGCTCCTTGGGGATCACCATCACCGTGCAAGGCTCGTTGGCCAGCACGGTGGCGTTGCGCTTCTCGCGGGTGAACACGGCCATGGCGCCGAAGATCTCGTCTTTCTGCACGTCGCCGACTTTGTGCCCGTCGACATAGGCGGTGGCGTGGCCTTCGATGATGATGAATACATGGTCGGCGGTATCGCCCTGGTGGATCAACTCCTCGCCGGCGGCGAAGTGCTGGAAGCCGGTCGCGGGGCGGATTTCCGGTTGTTTGAGACGCGCCAAGGCGTCGGAGAGCAGGGCGGTGTGACCGATCAGGTACTGGATGAACAGCTCCTGGCGCTGCTCGCTGACATAGATGTGCTTGAACACTTCACTGCGTGAATAGGGAATCAGGCTGAGGAGCTCGTCACTGCTGTAGCGGCAACTGGGCAGGTCGATGCCCTGACGCAGGCCGACCAGATCACCTTCCTGCAGATAGAACAACGGGCGTTCGTCGACCAGGGCATGCAGCAAGCCATTTTCGATAACGAACAGCTGGTTGCCTGGAAGCACTGGAGCCAGATCTTCGACTCGCTCCAGTTGCAGGGCGGCACCGCAGGGCGCCAGGCCTTCGAGTAACTGGGTGGGGATGCTTTGCAGTCGGTTGATCAGTTGGTCGGCGTAAGCCGGTTGCTCCCCGAGTAAATACATGAGCGTAATTCCTTGAACTGGCTGGTCTGGCTAAGGCGCACGAACGTCCCTGAGACAATAAGCGTTGCCAGGTCTCAGGTAAATCCTTGCGCGTAGAGGATGTGAGCTAGCTCTTGTTGTGTGCCGGGCAAGCATCGAGTTGGCCATTCAATTCGGCTTTGTGGGCTGGCGGCAACTCGCTCCAGTGCACATCGAGCAGGGCACCCTCGATGGCATAGAGCAAGACTTTGGAGGCGCGAAAGCCGCGCGCACGTACGGCCCGGTAGGCGCCGACGGCGCCCAGTCTGCGCAGATCGTTGGCGCTGTGGATGCCGACTGCATGCAGCCACTGTGCCGAGGTTTTGCCAAGGTTCTTCAGATGTTGCAATTCGTCATTCATCGAGCCTCCTTGCGCTGTCTGTGAGCAGGTGAAGCAATACTCAAGGCGCGGTGCCTACCAGCAAGTGTAGTGGCCAGCGGATAAAGTGTGGCTGCTTGATCTCGCCCCAGGCTTTGAGGAGTGCGGGCTCCAATTCGCTGACCGGATCGCGGCCCTGTTGGCGCTCCCAGTGTTGTACGGCCGACCAGGTGCGCAGATAGCCGGTCAACTGGGTGAAACTCCAGTGCGTCTCGATGGCGAACGCCGGCGCTTCGAGGCGTGGGAAGGGCGCCTGAATATCGCGGTAGCCGGCGTCGACACTGGCGCGTCCGGGCGGCCAGTAACCCTCCAGCGTGCCCCGGTAGAAGGTGTCGATCAGTTGATCCAGGGGGCCGTTGATGCGCATCAAGCCGTAACACCAGGCGGCGAAAAGGCCGCCAGGCTTGAGCAGTCGGGTGACTTCGGTGAAGAAAGCCGGGGTGGCGAACCAGTGCAGGGCCTGGGCGACCACGATCAGGTCGAGGCTGGCGCTGGCCAGGGGTTGTGCTTCGGCGTTGGCAGCGAACAAGCCGATCCCGGCAGGCGCTTCGGCGGCACGCAGTTGCTCGACGCTGGCATCGCAGGCCAGCACCTGGGCGAAGTGCTGGCGCAATGGCCGGCTGGCCTGGCCATTGCCGCAGGCGATGTCCAGGGCGCGTTGCCGTTCGGCGCAGTGGCTGGCCAGCCAGTCGAACAGGGCGGCCGGGTAGTCTGGGCGGAAACTGGCGTAGGCTCCGGCACGGGCGCCGAACAGCCGGGCTATCTCGCTCATGATCAGCGTGTACGGTAGCGCAGGCGTGTGCCGAAGTTGACCGACATGAGTATCTCGTCGGCGCTCAGGTCGGCGGGGAAGTAGGCGCCGGAAATCTGCGCATGGGCCAGGCTGGCGCCTTCAAGCAGTGCCTCGCGCAGATCGAGCCCGCGTAGATCCGTACCGCGGAAGTAGGCGCCGCTGAAATTGATGCGCTTGGCGTCGATAGCACGCAAGTCGAGCCCGCGAAAGTCGCCATTGCACAGGTCTACCTCGCCGTCCTTGGGCTTATGGGCGTTGAAGCCGGCAATGTCTTCATTGTGCAGCAGCTGGTAGAGCGGGCTATCGAGTTGACAGGGCTGGCTCATGAGCGGGACGTCCGTGGTGGGTTCCCAGCCAGTATAGAAGCCGCGACGCGCTTTGCCCGTCGCGGCTGTATTTCCCTAACGCTGGGTTTACAGCCCCGGCAGGTGCTGACGAATCCGCGCGATCAGGCTGTCCAGGCTGGCACTTTCATGGGTGTCGACCCGCGTGCTGAGGAGCAGTTCGTCCTGGGAGAGGGCTTCGCGGTCGGCTTGCTGGGCCTTGATCACCTCCATGGTCGCGTCTGAGGGGTCCTGGCCCCGGTCCTGGCGCAGTGCCAGCCAGCTGGCGATCACGGCGTCGGGGGCGTGGCAGTCGAGAATCAGGAAGGGCACGCCGGTGTCTTCGGCAATCTGGCAGGCCGCCTGGCGCTGCGCCTGCTTGAGGTAGGTGGCATCGATCACCACCGGGAAGCCGGCGTGCAGCGCGGCATCGGCCAGTTGATGCAGGCGTTGGTAGGTGGCCGCGCTGGCATCCTGGTTGTAGATGCCGGCGCTCAGTTGGTCTTTGTCGGCGCTGTTCTGTTCGCCGAACAGGCGCTTGCGTTCGACATCCGAACGCAGGCGAATGGCGCCCAGGGCTTCGACCAGGCGCATGGCGACGTGGCTCTTGCCGACGGCGGAAACCCCGTGGGTGATGGCCAGCAAGCGTGAGGGGATGGCACTGTAGCTCTCTGCCAGGGTGGCATAGCGGCGGTACTGGCGCAGGATCACGGCGCGCTGGACCGCATCGGTCTCCTGGCCGAGGCGGAACAGGCTGACTTTGCCGCGTACCATGGCGCGGTAGGCCTTGTAGAAGTTCAGCAGCTCAAGCGCGGCATAGTCGCCAGTGCGCTCCAGCCAGGCGCTGACAAAGCGTCGGGCGAAGGGCTTGAGGCCGCGGTCTTCCAGATCCATGGCGAGGAAGGCGGCGTCCGAGGCGATGTCGATCAGGCGGAAGGGTTCGTTGAATTCGATGCAGTCGAACAGCACGACCTGGCCGTCGAGCAGGGTGACGTTGCCCAGGTGGATATCGCCATGGCATTCGCGAATCAAACCATCGGCCTTGCGCTGCGCCAGCAGGGGCTCGAGGCGTTCGAAGCTGCTTTCGGCCCAGGCTTGCAGGGCGTCGAGTTGTTGCAGGTCGGCCTTGTCCGCGAGCAATGGACGGATCTGCTCGAAATTCTGCCTGACAGGCGCCATCACCGCTTGCGGCGAGCCCAGTTCATGGGCTTGGGGTACCCGCGGTGCATCGAGGTGGAACTGGGCGATCTGTGCGGCCAGGGCGTCGATATGCGCTTCGCTCAACTCGCCGCGCGCCTGCACTTCGGCGAGCAACTGATCCTGGGGGAACTGGCGCATTTTCAGGGCGTACTCGATGGCCGGATCATCACCCCCCAGTTGCGGTGCTTCGACGCTACCGCCGATCGGCAAAACTTCCAGGTACAGGTCTTGGGTTAGGCGCTGGTTGAGGCGCAGCTCTTCCCGGCAGAAGTGTTCGCGAGCGGCCAGTTCGCTGAAATCGAGAAAGCCGAAATTCACCGGCTTCTTGATCTTGTAGGCGTAGGGGCCGGTCAACACTACCCAGGAGATATGCGTCTCGATGACCTGGAAAGCCTCTACCGGGTGGGGATATAGGGCCGGGTTCTGCAGGGCGGCAATCAGAGCTTGGCTCACGGGCGATCCTTGGCTTTCAAACAAATAAGAGGCGGGCATTATGGCCGCTGAGCGCCGCTGTGCAAACCGCCGGACTGCTCCTGCTTGTCCTCGGCAAAGTGCGTATAATGCCGCGCCATGACTCGTACCCGATCCCCTCGTTCTCGTTCAAAACGCCGCTCAGGTGGCATGCGCCCCTGGCTGGGCTGGGCTATCAAACTCGGCTTGGTCGGTTTGGTCGTACTGGCCGGCTTTGCGGTTTACCTCGATGCAGTGGTGCAGGAGAAGTTCTCCGGCAAGCGCTGGACCGTGCCCGCCAAGGTCTATGCCCGGCCCCTTGAGCTGTTCGTCGGCCAGAAACTGGCCAAAGACGACTTTCTCAAGGAGCTGGATGCCCTCGGTTATCGCCGGGAGAGCGCGGGCAGTGGCCCGGGGGGCGTGTCGGTCGCCGGCAATAACCTCGAACTGCACACGCGCGGCTTCCAGTTCTATGAAAGCCGCGAGCCCTCACAGCGCGTCCGTGTGCGCTTTTCCGGCGATTACGTCGCCGGCCTGAGCCAGGCCAACGGCAGCAGCCTGGCAGTCGCCCGTCTGGAGCCGATGCTGATTGGCGGTCTGTACCCGGCGCACCAGGAAGACCGCTTGCTGATCAAGCTAGAGCAGGTGCCGCCTTATCTGGTGGAAACCCTGGTGGCGGTGGAAGACCGTGAGTTCTTCAACCATTTTGGCGTATCGCCCAAGTCGATTGCCCGTGCCGTTTGGATCAACGCCACCGCTGGTGAGGTACGTCAGGGTGGCAGTACCCTGACCCAGCAATTGGTCAAGAATTTCTATCTGACCAACGAGCGCAGCCTCATCCGCAAGGCCACCGAGGCCATGATGGCCGTGTTGCTGGAGCTGCATTACGACAAGCAGGATATTCTCGAGGCCTACCTCAACGAGGTTTTCCTTGGCCAGGACGGTCAGCGCGCGGTGCACGGTTTCGGTTTGGCCAGTCAGTACTTCTTCAGTCAGCCGCTGTTCGAGTTGAAACTCGAGCAGGTGGCTCTGCTGGTCGGCATGGTTAAGGGCCCGACCTATTACAACCCGCGGCGCAATCCCGAGCGCGCCCTGGAGCGGCGTAATCTGGTGCTCGATGTGCTGGTCGAGCAGGGCGTGATCACGCCCGAGCAGGCCGCCGCGGCCAAGCAGAAGCCGCTCGGTGTGACTCAGCGCGGGAGCATGGCCGATAGCTCGTTTCCGGCTTTTCTCGATCTGGTCAAGCGCCAGTTGCGTGAGGATTACCGTGAAGAGGATTTGACCGAAGAAGGGCTGCGCATCTTCACCAGCTTTGACCCGATCCTCCAGCTCAAGGCCGAAAGTGCCCTGGCCGATTCGCTGAAACGCCTGTCCGGGCGCAAGGGGGTGGATCAGGTTGAGGCCGGAATGGTCGTGACCAACCCGGAAACCGGCGAAGTTCAGGTGCTTATCGGTAGTCGTCAGCCGCGTTATGCCGGCTTCAACCGCGCCCTGGATGCGCTAAGGCCGATCGGCTCCCTGATCAAGCCAGCGATCTACCTGGCCGCCCTGGAGCGTCCGAGTCAGTACACCTTGACCAGCTTGCTGGAAGATCAGCCCTTCTCGATCAAGGGGCAGGATGGCCAGGTCTGGAGCCCGCAAAACTATGACCGCAAGGCCCATGGCACCATTTACCTGTACCAGGGCCTGACTAACTCCTACAACCTGTCCAGTGCCAAGCTGGGGTTGGAACTGGGGGTGCCGAATGTACTCAAAACTCTTGAGCGCCTGGGGGTTACGCGTAAATGGCCGGCCTATCCGTCGATGCTGCTGGGGGCTGGCGCGCTGACTCCGATGGAGGTGGCGGATATGTATCAGACCATGGCCAACGGCGGCTTCAACACGCCTTTGCGTGGTATCCGTAGTGTGCTGACCGCCGAGGGTGAGCCGCTTAAGCGCTACCCCTACCAGATTCAGCAGCGTTTCGATGCCGGGGCGATCTACCTGCTGCAAAATGCCATGCAGCGCACCATGCGCGAGGGTACCGGGCGCTCGGTGTACAGCCGCCTGCCCAGTTCTCTGGCGCTGGCCGGCAAGACCGGCACCAGCAATGATTCACGAGACAGCTGGTTCGCCGGCTTCAGTCAGGATCTGTTGGCGGTGGTCTGGCTCGGTCGTGACGACAATGGCCCTACGCCGTTGACCGGCGCGACCGGTGCCTTGCAGGTCTGGACGGACTTTATGCTCAAGGCCGATCCGTTACCGCTGGATATGCCGCTACCGGATAACGTGGTACAGGCTTGGGTGAATGCCGCCAGCGGCCAGGGTTCCGACCCGAGCTGCCCGAATGCCGTACAGATGCCGTATATTCGCGGCAGTGAACCTGCCCACGGTCAGGCCTGCGGTATTCAGGCTCCGGTCGATTCGGTGATGGATTGGGTGCGTGGTTGGTTGGATTAAGTGAAGAGGGTGCGAAGTGATTAAGTGGTTGATTCCTGCTTTAACCGCCTCGGTAGTGCTGGGCGGTTGTGCCAGTGTGCCGCGCGGCTCCATCCCCGTTGTCGATTCCAGCTCCTCGGTCTATGGCCAGCAGCAAGCCGCTGCGGGTGGTTACGGCGGTTCGACTGCCCAGCCGCCACAGAGTCAGCCGCAGGATTCCGGTGTGGTGGTCATGGTGCCGGGGGGCGGTGGCAGCTCGATGCCGATACAGACTTTTCCAGCGCCAAGCTCACCGCTAAGCAGTGGTGGGGTGGGCGGCGAATCTTTTAGCACCGCACCTGTCATCAGCGAGCCCGCTGGCGGAGGGTATAGCGTGCCGTCGCCTTCGATGCCGAGCGGTATCCCGAGCGCTGGCGGTTTGGCCGCCGACGAACAGCTGGACGGGCCGGTGCTGGCATTGCTTACCGCCGCCCAGCAGCAGCAAGGTAGCGGAGATCTGAATGGTGCAGCGTCCAGCCTGGAGCGCGCCCAGCGCATCGCTCCACGCGAACCGCAAGTGCTTTATCGCCTGGCGGAAGTGCGCTTGGCCCAAGGCGACGCGGCGCAGGCCGAGCAGTTCGCTCGTCGCGGCCTGAGCTATGCCAGCGGTCGTCCGGCGCTGCAGGCCAGCCTGTGGAACTTGATTGCCCAGGCGCGTGAACGTCAGGGTGACCCCGCCGGCGCAGCGCAGGCGCGCGAGCGGGCGCGGGTCAGCCTCTGATGGACGCACGCGTGCCTGCGATTGCCCAGCAGTTGTTGCTGATCGAACGCGAGTTGCGCCTGCAAGGCTGGTGGGGCGACCAGGCGCCGAGCGCTCAAGCCCTGGCCAGTCAGCAACCTTTTTGCGTCGATACGCTGGCTTTCGAGCAATGGTTGCAGTGGGTGTTCCTGCCGCGCATGAAGTGTCTGCTCGAGAGCGGTGCCGAGTTGCCCGAAGCTTGCGGCATTCAGCCAATGGCCGAACAGGTCTATGGTGGGCGCAGTGAGCAGGCCCGAGTGTTGATCAGGCTGTTGGGCGAGTTCGATCGGCTGATTTGTGGTGCGGCCTGAGGCCGCATCCGGTCTAGCGGGCTGCCGCATGTGGCGGCTTACTTGCAGTTCTTGGCAATCGCCTGTTTGGCTTCGTCGATGCGCTGCTGGCGCTCTTCTTCATTCAGGCGGCGTACTTCGCCGTCGACCTCTAGGCGCACACGTGGGTTGTTTTCCAGCTGCGCCAGATTGGTGCGCACGGTTTGGCAGTATTTCTTGCGTTCGGCTTCCTGGATCGCGACTTCTTGCTTCACTTTTTCATCGATAGCGGCTTGCTCCGGATCGGCCATGCTCTCGAAAGTGGGCGTCGCGACGGATCCGCCAGTCTTGGGTGGCGGGGCTGCGGTGTTGATGGTGGTGGCTTGCTGGCCTTGTGGCGGCTGTGCGCCAAAGTGAGTGCCCCCTTGTGCATCGACCCATTTGTATACCTGACTGGCCATGGCGCTTGCGCTCAGGGCGAGCAGCAGGCTGCTGGTGAGGATCATACGGCGCATGCTGTTTCCTTTTTAAGAGCTGCGATACCTGGTGGCTACTATAACCAAAACGGCCGAATCGTCATCCTGTGCTGTGTCACAGCGCGTGGCCGCCTGAACAACTATTTATCCTCTGCTGTGCGGGCGCAAAGCTAAAGAGCCGTACTTGGCTCTGTACGCGGTAGCGCTACTCGTCGCGCGGTTGCAGCAAGCCAATCAGGCCTCTCGGGCACTTTTCGGCGCAAAACCGAACGCCTGCCTTGTCCGGTAGAGGCTTGAAGAGACGTCTCCGGTTGCAGAATCCATCACGGATTACTTGACTTGCCCTCGTCGAATCAGAACAATTCGACGTTCGCTGTAGTGGAGTCCGCCGCAAGCAGGCTTTAGCTCAGTAGACATGAGGTGCTACCCGCGCCGACCTGTTACACCCGCAACGCGTTACCTCGCGCTGGGTGGGAAGACCCCGCAACACTTTGGGGCATTCCCAATACTTGCTCAGTAGTAGCTGACGTAGTCGGCGACCACCGTCGCTCATGCTCTGCTTGGCAGTAAACCTATCTTAGCCGTCCCGCTGCGGGCGGTTTTCTGGCGTTTTAGAGGTGAACAACGTGGAGCTTTTATCCGGCGCTGAAATGGTCGTCCGCTTCTTGCGTGACGAAGGCGTTAAGAACATTTACGGCTACCCTGGCGGTGCCCTGCTGCATATCTATGACGCCTTGTTCAAGGAGCCAGAAGTCAATCACATCCTGGTTCGTCACGAACAAGCGGCGACGCACATGGCTGATGGCTATGCCCGTGCCACCGGTAAGGCCGGTGTGGTGCTGGTGACCTCGGGGCCAGGTGCGACCAATGCCATCACCGGCATTGCCACTGCCTACATGGATTCCATCCCGATGGTGGTGCTGTCCGGCCAGGTGCCGAGCAACATGGTCGGTACCGATGCCTTCCAGGAAACCGACATGATCGGTATTTCCCGGCCGATCGTGAAGCACAGCTTCATGATCAAGCACGCCTCGGAAATTCCGGAGGTCATGAAGAAAGCCTTCTATCTGGCGCAATCCGGCCGTCCCGGCCCGGTGGTCGTGGATATTCCCAAGGACATGACCAACCCGGCGGAAAAATTCGAATACGTCTACCCGAAGAAGGTCAAGCTGCGCTCCTACAGCCCGGCGCTGCGTGGTCATTCGGGTCAGATCCGCAAGGCGGCGGAAATGCTCCTGAGCGCCAAGCGCCCGATTGTTTACGCGGGCGGCGGCGTGATCATGGGGGGCGCGGCATCACCGCTGACTGAGTTGGCGCAAATGCTCAACCTGCCAGTGACCAATACCCTGATGGGCTTGGGCGGCTATCCAGGCAGCGATCGGCAATTTCTCGGCATGCTCGGCATGCACGGCAGTTACACCGCCAACCTGGCGATGCATCATGCGGATGTGATCCTCGCGGTTGGCGCACGGTTCGATGATCGGGTAATCAATGGCGCAGGCAAGTTCTGTCCGCATGCCAAGATCATTCATATCGACATCGACCCGGCTTCTATCTCCAAAACCATCAAGGCGGATATTCCGATTGTTGGCCCGGTGGAGAGCGTACTGACCGAGATGGTGGCGATCCTCAAGGAAATTGGCGAGACCCCGAGCAAAGAGGCGCTCTCCAGTTGGTGGAAGCAAATCGATGAGTGGCGCGGCAGTCGCGGCATGTTCCCCTACGACAAGGGCGACGGCACTATCATCAAGCCGCAGACTGTCATCGAGACGCTCAGTGAAGTGACCCGTGGCGATGCCTTCGTGACTTCCGACGTGGGTCAGCACCAGATGTTCGCGGCCCAGTACTACCGCTTCAACAAACCCAATCGCTGGATCAACTCCGGTGGTCTGGGCACCATGGGCTTCGGTTTTCCGGCGGCCATGGGGGTCAAACTCAGTTTCCCGGATGACGACGTCGCCTGCGTGACCGGTGAAGGCAGCATCCAGATGAACATTCAGGAGCTGTCGACCTGCTTGCAGTACGATCTGCCGGTGAAAATCGTCAACCTGAACAATGGCGCCCTCGGCATGGTGCGCCAGTGGCAGGACATGAACTACGGCAGCCGCCATTCGCATTCCTACATGGAGTCGCTGCCTGACTTCGTCAAGCTGGCAGAGGCCTATGGCCATGTCGGCATGCGCATCACCGATCTGAAAGACTTGAAGCCGAAGATGGAGGAGGCGTTCGCACTGAAGGATCGTCTGGTGTTCCTCGACATTCAGGTCGATACCAGCGAGCACGTCTATCCGATGCAGATCAAAGACGGTGCGATGCGCGATATGTGGTTGAGCAAGACGGAGCGTACCTAATCATGCGACACATTATTTCCCTGCTACTGGAAAACGAGCCAGGCGCATTGTCCCGCGTGGTCGGTCTGTTCTCGCAGCGCAACTACAACATCGAAAGCCTGACCGTGGCGCCGACCGAAGACCCGACCCTGTCGCGTCTGACGTTGACCACCGTCGGCCACGATGAGGTGATCGAGCAGATCACCAAGAACCTCAACAAGCTGATCGAAGTGGTCAAGTTGGTGGACTTGTCGGAAAGCGCCCACATCGAGCGCGAACTGATGCTGGTCAAGGTCAAGGCCACTGGTGCCCAGCGCGCCGAGGTCAAGCGCACCACCGACATCTTCCGCGGGCAGATCGTTGACGTGAATACCAGCGTTTACACCATTCAGCTGGCCGGCACGAGCGACAAGCTGGACAGCTTTATCCAGGCAATAGGCGCCGCCTCGATCCTGGAAACCGTACGTAGTGGCGTCACGGGCATTGCCCGTGGCGACAAAGTACTCAGCATCTAAACCTTTAGCGAACGGCCCTTGAGGCCAGGTAAATAGGGGAATTCTCCATGAAAGTGTATTACGACAAAGACTGCGACCTCTCGATCATTCAGGGTAAGAAAGTCGCCATCATCGGTTACGGTTCCCAGGGCCATGCCCAGGCGTGCAACCTGAAAGATTCCGGCGTCGATGTCACTGTCGGCCTGCGCAAAGGTTCTGCCACTGTAGCCAAGGCTGAAGCTCATGGCCTGAAAGTGACCGACGTGGCTTCTGCTGTAGCGGCAGCTGACCTGGTGATGATCCTCACCCCGGACGAGTTTCAGTCCCAGCTGTACAAGAACGAAATCGAGCCGAACATCAAGCAAGGCGCCACCCTGGCCTTCTCCCATGGTTTCGCCATCCACTACAACCAGGTTGTGCCGCGCGCCGACCTCGACGTGATCATGATCGCGCCCAAGGCGCCCGGTCACACCGTGCGTTCCGAGTTCGTCAAGGGCGGCGGTATTCCTGATCTGATCGCTATCTATCAAGATGCTTCCGGCAATGCCAAGAACGTTGCCCTGTCCTACGCCTCGGGCGTCGGCGGCGGTCGTACCGGCATCATCGAAACCACCTTCAAGGACGAGACCGAAACCGACCTGTTCGGCGAACAGGCCGTTCTCTGTGGCGGTTGCGTCGAGTTGGTCAAGGCCGGCTTCGAGACTCTGGTGGAAGCGGGCTACGCACCGGAAATGGCCTACTTCGAATGCCTGCACGAGCTGAAGTTGATCGTGGATCTCATGTACGAAGGCGGTATCGCCAACATGAACTACTCGATCTCCAACAACGCCGAGTACGGCGAGTACGTGACCGGTCCAGAAGTGATCAACGCCGAGTCCCGTCAAGCCATGCGTAACGCTCTGAAGCGCATTCAAGACGGCGAATATGCCAAGATGTTCATCCAGGAAGGCGCTGCCAACTACCCGTCGATGACCGCCTATCGTCGCAACAACGCGGCCCATGGTATCGAAGTGGTCGGTGAGAAACTGCGCTCCATGATGCCGTGGATCACTGCCAACCAGATCGTCGACAAGAGCAAAAACTAAGCTTTTGTAGTGTGAGAAAAAACGCGGCTATGGCCGCGTTTTTTCATTCTGAGACAAGGCTTCTGGTATAAAGCCTGATCATTGAGTCAAAGCTGACGGCGTATCCTGATTGGAATGGCTGTCGAAATTCTCCAAATCAGTTGCAAGGTGTTGTTCATGAGCGAACGTCCAGAAGAGCCCCTCTCGGCCCCCGACGCCGAAAGCCTGCTGCCCATCGATGAGCATATCGAAGAGGGCCACGATGCCGAGGGCCGCAAGGTGCGTCATCGCGGCATCTATCTTCTACCCAACCTGTTTACTACCGCCAACCTGTTCGCAGGGTTCTACGCCATCATCAATGCCATGAACGGCAACTTTTATGTGGCTGCTGCTGCGGTGTTCGTGGCCATGGTGCTGGACAGTCTCGATGGTCGAGTGGCGCGACTGACCAATACGCAGAGTGCGTTCGGTGCGGAATATGACTCGTTGTCCGATATGGTCGCCTTCGGCGTAGCGCCGGCATTGCTGGCCTTCGAATGGGCGCTGGGTAGTATGGGCAAGGTCGGTTGGATGGTTGCCTTCATCTATGTTGCGGGTGCGGCATTGCGCCTGGCTCGTTTCAATACGCAGATAGGCAGCGTCGACAAACGCTATTTCATTGGCTTGGCGAGTCCCGCTGCAGCCGGCGTGGTTGCCGGTACCGTGTGGGCCTTCAGTGACTTCGGCATCAAGGGGTCAAACATGGCCTTTGCCGTTGCCATATTGGTGGCAACTGCCGGCATGCTGATGGTCAGCAATATCAAATACTACAGCTTCAAGGATCTGGATCTGAAAGGGCGGGTGCCTTTTGTTGCCATCCTGGCAGTCGTATTGGTCTTTGCTGTGGTGTTCAGTGATCCTCCGCGGATTCTGCTGATTATCTTCCTGGCGTACGCGGCCTCTGGCCCGGTGCAATACTTGCTGCAATTGCGTCGTCGTAAAACTGTCGACTAATCATTGCTCATGCTGTTGTCACAAAGCCGTTGATGGTGTTGCATCAACGGCTTTGTCGTGTCTGCGCTATCGATATGTGGTGCTGCTGTTTCGGCCTTTTAGCGAGGGTGGTTGCGTAGCGACGAGACGTTAATATCCATAAAAGCCAAATAACCGTTGACGCAGTTTCTTTTGGGCCTATAATTCGCCCCTCTTTCGGCGCAGGTCTCTCTGGAAACCTCTTGTAAAACAAGAAGTTAACTTAAAATGAGAGATTGCAAAGCAGCGCAAGCTGTGTAGAATGCGCCGGGCTGACAGGGGCTGATTTGCGCTTGTCGGTGCTTCGGTCGAGGTGATCGAAAGCGGGTGGAAAGGGTGGTTGACAGCGGG